>CAVTPY010000001.1:0-190410 GCA_963736775.1 Vulcanimicrobiota bacterium
TTCAAGACCGCCGCATTCAACCACTCTGCCACCTCTCCAAGTGCCCGCTAACGCCGACTCTTATTGCGGTTTCCGCAATGGGCTTGCTAACGGAGAACGTCTAGCAGAGCCATTTGCTAACTTTTGCTAACGTAAACGTAGGCCCTCTCCGGAACCAGGAGCGAACGAGCGAGCTCGTTAATCGCCTGTCGCCCGAGGGCTTCGATCGAACGAGCGTAGACGGCGAGCGTCACAACGGTAAAGCGGCCTGTAATATCGCCGGCACCCCTCCCTCGGCACTCGGCGGTGCGCAGCGGGAATCTTGTAGCTTGTATTCTAGAAACATTGGCAGGCGCTTATAGAAAAGACAGTCAACTGCGGTTGCTGAACCTGCTTCTCACCCGCCTTCTTAGCCGCCTGAGAAAGTCAGGCAATCGCGTCTACTCAGAAAGGGGTAACTTCGTGAATCCGACTGGTTTAGTAAAATACGCGGGTGCTCTGGTTGCGCTTGCGATATGCCCGGCCTGCGGCGGCGCCCTTCGACAGGCTCAGGGTGACATGGCGGTCACGCCGTCAAGCACTGCGCTCAATGGCACATACGTCGGTAGGATGCTTTTCGTGAACGGAAGGCCGGTGACGGCTGCGCGCCTGAGCGCGACGCCGCGTTACACACAGATTATGCCTGACAAGCATTCGAAGTCGAAGCACTTTGAGTACGTCTTCAACGACTACGGCAGCTACGCCGCCATTTTCGACTATCCGAAGAGCAACCAACAGATCGGTGAGATCGCCGGCGACGGAGGGCAAGGGTGCACGAACGTCCTCTACGGTTATGGGAAGAAGATCTTCTGGAACGTCGGGGGTCAGACCCAGATTACGGAGTACAAGGTTCCCCAGACGCCGATCAAGACGCTGTCTGCCCCTTACTCTTTTCCAACCAGCTGCGCCATGAATAGCAGCGGCGATCTTGCAGTCGGCATCTTTTTCGAGTCGGGCCCGGGTGGCGGCGACGTCGTGATCTTCAAGAACGCGAGCGGCTCGGGCACCGTTTACACCACGCCGTTGGACGCAGAGTACTTCGATGGCTACGACAACCATGGGAATCTCTTCGCCGATGGCTTGACCAGCAGCGGTTATTTCGCGCTCGTCGAGCTCCCGAAGGGCAGCAAAACGTTCGAAACGATCACAACAAGCAATTCGGTGCAGTTCCCTGGCTCCGTGCAGTGGGATGGCACCTACCTCACCGTGTTCGATCAGGAGACGAGTGAGACGTACCAGTACACGGTCAGTGGAACGACTGCGACGTTGAAGAACACCGTGAAGTTCACGGGGGCTAGCGACTGCGCGCAGACCTGGATCGTTAAGGGCCTTCTCTATTGCGGAGATGCGGGCAACGGAGACGGTGAGGTTTTTAAGTACCCGGCCGGCGGTTCAGCGATTGCGGTGCTAGGGGGCGGTTTGCCCGAGCCGCTCGGCGTGACGGCAGCAGAGAAATAATTATCGTTTCTAATCTACGTAGCGGAGTCACTAATGAGGTGCACCGGTATATTGATAGTATGCCGGTGCTCCTCGTGGCGCTAGGGATATGGCGGGTGCGGCCGCTAAGGCGGTGGGCAAGTGTTGATGCGTTTCACTGTGACCTGTAGGCGAAACCAGGCACGTGACACGTGGATTTCAGATGAGCGTCACCGGTTCGGCAAAATCGGGGCGGACGGCGAGATCGCGCGTCATTGGCAGACCTTGAGCCCCAATGCGCGCTGCCCACAAACCGGTGGCGACGAGAATCGCTAACGCGACGATGTATGCGGCAAGCGCTCGGGGGATCTCAGGCGTCCTGCGTGTCCTTTCGCTCGAACCTATATTGTGCTTGCTCCCGTTTTCTGATGATGGCGCGTTCCATCGTAGCGCCGGCCTGAGTTCTCGTAGAGATCACGCTGTACTCCGTTTCCAGGCGCCGCGGATCGAACTTCGCCCACCTCGGCATACGTGGATAACGGCGGCGGCGAAGACCCGTATGCGGGAATGATCATGCCGGCGAAAGGGACACTTTACGGCACGGCGATCGAGAGCGGCCGAACGACTGCGGGGTTGCGTTTGAGCTCGTGCCAGGAACGAAGCATCCGTGGACCGGGAAGGTGCTGCACGCGTGTGGCGCACCCGGCGACGGCAACTCGCCATACGGCGCAGTGATTGCCGACAAGCGCGGCAATCTTTACGGAACGACGGTCTTCGGCCGCGCAAGCAATGCCGGAATCGTCTACAAGCTGAGCCCGTCCAAGAAGATTACGCGTTAGGCGTAAGCCGGACGCGCCTCGACTGTTTCTACCGGATGTCTAGCGACGTGACTGGAAGGATGTTGTACTGATCTATCCTTGAAAGATCCACCGGCCGGGCTCGCACGTCGCCACCCGGGTTGACGATCAAGTGCGTGAGGACCGGCTTGTCAAACTTCGTGTACGGAGCGTCGATACCGACGGTCAAAAGATCGAAGCGGTTCTGCGGCACGTAGAACGTGCGGTAATTGTCGATGGTGGTCCCTGGATCGAGTCCCGTTTCTTGCAGGCTCGACGGATCCCCGAGGTGCGTGACATAGGCCCACGTGTACACCGGGACGAGCGGCCCCATTCGGTAGAATCCGTCGAACTCGTATTTGATGAGGTGACGCTGAGGCGTCACGTGAGGCAGGCTCGCGACGATTCGTTGCCCGTATACGTTAACGGCGACTCCCAAAAAGCGTGCTGTAACGGTCCCGATATTTTGAAGCCGGAGATGAAGCCCGACGGCAATTAGCCCGTTGCGCTCGCCGAGTCGTTGTATGGAAGCGGCCACGTTGACGTCGGGATCCGCCATCGACGGCTTGATGCGGTTCTCGTAGGCAAACACGTAGAACGCCCAGATACCGGCGGCAACGATTGCGACGATCTCGACGACATCTCGGACAATCGTAATCGCGTGGGCGGCCCTCAGGTTGCGGGCCTTCCGAAAGAAAAACATCGGGCGTTTAGTTAGCGCCGAACGAGAACCGGTCGTCGGCGTCGAGGATATCGAGAATTTTTGACAGGCCGGGCTGCGTTTCCATCACGGGATGACGCTGGCGCAACAGTTCCTGATCTTCAGGTTTCATCCGTTCGGCGACGATCGTCTCGAGCTTCGCGTTGTGTTCCGGCGCCGAAGCTACGTCGACCCTGGCGGCCAGCCATTCGACAAGCGCCGTCTCGTCGGGCGCGCTCGCCACAGCTTGCCGGAGTTCGTCCATGTTCAACCCCAGGCGCCGAACGAGATATGCGCTGAAGCCTGTATCGTGGTTAAGGTACGGTCCAAGATGTCCGCCCGGTAGTTCGGCGCGCAGCTTGTCGACGGTGCGTGGCAAGAAATAGAAGCCGAGTATCGTTGCGCGCGGACCGCGCGGCCGGTGCGTTCGAAGATCGAGCGGCGTCATACCGGATGGTTTGCCCGGACCGCCGGCAACTCCCGTCTGCTGCGGGCAGCACACGGTTTGGCTGGAACAAACATGAGCTTGCGACAGTAAAACAGCCCCCTTTTATTTTTTGGACCCTATTGCCTCACGATCGGCTACCTTATCTTAAGGTCGACATTCTTGCCTCGAACTCTGGGTGTGCTGATGATGCTTGCCGGTTTAGGTTGGCTAGCTTTTCTGTCGCCGCCGCTTGCCAGCCATCTGTCCCTCTACATTAAAATCCTGGGCATCCTCGCAGAAGGGCGCGCGGTGTGGCGCGGGAGTCGCTCTAAGCGATCGTTACCATCCGTACGCGACGCGCTATATTTATACGACTCTCAAAACAGAAACGGAATCAGCATCTTCGTACGGCTCACGTATTCAGGGTAGGCGTCTGGAAACTGCCTCGTCATGCTTCTCTCTTCCACCTTAGCCGCATAAACGAAATACGCGAAGATCGCTGCGAGCAGCGCGATCCACGGAAACCACTCGACAAGCATCGTTCCGACGACCGCGAGGAGGATTCCGGAATAGATTGGATGGCGCACGAATGCGTACGGTCCGGTTGTCACGAGTTCGTGGCCGTCGCGCAAAGACATCGGCATACCCCAATTGCGCCCAAGATTCTTCCGTGCCCAGATTGCAATTCCGATTCCGAGCGCGCAAATCGCGACGCCGAGACTTGCGGCAACGGGGTTGGCACTCGTTACGGTGTGCGTCCCGTGTCGCCAGACGTGTTCTCGAAGCGATCCTCGCAGCAGCAGAATGATGCTCAGCGCGATGGCCACGCGGAAAAGGGCCCCTCTCCACCATGTACCGCTGACGCTCGGCTTGACGCGCATCGCCGCGACGAGCCAGTAGGTAAGAAAAGTCAACCACAGGCCTATTATCAGGACACCGAAAGTGATCACGCGCGAATGCCTCGGCCAGGTACCGTCCGCATGCACGTGTCTACTGCAGTGCAATTGCTCAAGTTTCTACTTTGGAACCGCCAAACGGCTATCGCGACCGCCGCGCTAGGGCGCAATTTCCCTAGCGTGGCGTTCCTCGTTTCACTGGGCGTTACGTGAGAGTGACGACCGCCGATCCGTCGATCGAGTCATTTTCGACGGCCCGGAGGGCGTCGTTCACGCGCTCAAGCGGAAAAGCGGTCGTTGTTGGTTTGATTCCGATCTGCGCGGCGAGCTCGAGGAAATCGCGAGCGTCCTTCCGCGTCATGTTCGTTACGCTGCGAATTTCTCGCTCGCCCCAGAGCAGCGAATCGTAGTCGAATTGCGGAATGCAATCGAGGTGGATCGCGTTGATCGCCACGACTCCGCCTTTGCGCAGCGCTCCCAGCGCCGCCACGACGACCGCGCCTGCAGGCGCGAACGTTATCGCACGGTCGAGAGGCTTTGGCGGTCGATCGGTTTCGCTCCCGACCCAGTCCGCGCCGAGCTTCTCGGCAAACTCGCGATGATTGGCGCCCCGCGTCGCTACGAACACGGAACATCCCCACTCTTTGAGAATCGGGAGTGCGAGATGCGCCGATGAGCCGAAACCGTACAATCCGACGGATTCGCCGGGCACAACGCCCGCAACGCGCAGGGCCCGAAAACCAATGATCCCGGCACACAGAAGCGGGGCGGCATGCAAGTCGTCGAGTCGATCGCTCAGCGGATAGGCAAAGTCAGCGCGGGCGACGACGGCCGTGGCATATCCTCCATCGACATCGTAACCGGTATAGATCGGATCGTCGCAGAGGTTCTCGCGACCCTCGAGGCAGAATCGGCACGTGCCGTCGGTGCCGCCGAGCCACGAAATACCGACGCGCGTACCGACGGCGAGCGTAACGCCGGGCGCGACGGCGGAGACGGCGCCGACGATTTGATGCCCTGGCACGATCGCCGGGCGGTGTGGCCTGAGGTTGCCTTCGACGATGTTGAGATCGGTGCGGCAAACACCGCACGCTCGAATCGTGACGAGTACCTGACCTGCTTGCAACGGCGGAATATCGCGCTGCTCGATGTGAAGCCGGTCGCCCGCGATCGGACCCGTGGTATGAAGCACCGCTGCGGTCTTTGTTGCGATCACGGTTCGACCGGCGACGGAGGCTGTCGGAAATACCAGTCGGGCGCCGATGTTGGGAAGCTCAGGTCGCTCAAATCGTCGGAGACACGTTCGGTCCTCGTCGAAAAGAGTCCGCGCGCCGAAGCCTGCGCTTCGATGTGAACGATGCTCCAGACGTGCTCGGGCCCGACCGGAGCGAAGCGATACAGAACGAGGGCGCGCGTGTGTTTCTCGACGTATGGGCGCTCGTAGGCAAGTTGCACGACTTCGAAGTTGGCTTCGGCGATCCAGAGCTCACGCAACGGGTAGCGATCGGGGTCGATCTCCGGGCGCAGTGTAAGGTGATAGCAGAGCCGCTCGTCAATACGCTCTTCGCCGGAGAGTTCGACGTCGTAGACGTGGCCGCTCGCCGTTACCGTTGCAATGGTTTGCAATGGGTCCTGCGCGAGGTTCGGCGGCGACGGCATCGGCGACGATTCGTCGTTTGGAAGCGCTCGATAGAATCCAAGCGGCGTCTCGACGGGCCCGGAGATATACCCGCCTTGCATCAATACCCGCGGGGCATTTCCTTTCGTAGAGAGTGCCCGGGCGAAGGTGCGCCCGTCGGACATTCGCACGGTGAACTCGACGATGGCGCCAGAGTCGCAACGCGCGACAAGAAAAGTACGATCGCACAAAACGCGAAACGATTCATAGGGTGGAACCACTCGCGCCTGCCAGACACGCTGCGCTTGCCGGAAGATCTCATCCGGCGAAAGCGCCGCCGTCGGCATAGCTAAGGGCATCCCGGCCGTTACGGCGAGGGTGAAAGCGCCGCCGCGCCGCCGGAGCCACGCATGTGGCCGCCAACGATCAGGACGTTTGTCATCATTTGCTTACGGCCAAAAGAGGCGCGGAAACGACCGCTCGCCGTCACCTGGCTCCCATCGCTAACGTTCGTGTCACCAAACGCAATCACCGTGATGCACGCGTTGTCACACAGCTGGTAGGTCGTCGCCGTCCCGCGGCGCATCTGCATAGCCGTGGGGTTCTTTACGGTCCCCGAGACGGTGACGCTCTGTCCGTCATAGTCGGCCGGGTTGGCGGCGAGCGCAGACGGTGCGACCTGGGTCGTGTGACCACAAGCGACGGTCGAGGCAACGATTGCCAGAAACGCCGCGCGTTCCATCGCGGCGCGCAAGTAGGGCAAGTGTGGATGTGAACGTGAAAACATCGATCTCCTCCGGCAGTTACTGAAGTCCCTTTTTAAAGCCACTGGTTAGGACTGCGATACGATCGTTAAGGTCGTGGGATCGAGCTCGTAGTTGCCCGCTCCCACAAGATCGTTCGGGTAGGCACAAATCACACTGTTGTCGGGCCCCCAAATGACGACGAGATTTGGCGGTCCGCATTCCGTCTGCTGGAGCCCGTAGTTCTCGAGCAGTTCTGCTCCGGGACTGCTCGGCTCGATCTGATACGACGGATAAATGGCCTGGTCTTGATAATCGATGATCGATCCAAAAAGTAGTCCCGCGCCTAGCCCACCAAAAGCGAACGGGCCCCAGAATCCGCCGCCCCAATAGATCGGAGCCGGATACCAATGGATGCCGCGATTCCACCCCCAGCCTCCCCAACGCCGCGGATTGTAAATCACGTGGCCATGAAACTGTCCGCGATATGGGCCACCGGTAACGTTCCCGTTAACGGGTGAATGCACGTAGTTGGTAGGCGCGTGATTTGCGCCGGTTCCGTTTGAAGCCGGTTGCGCGACCGGGCGTGGCGGCGGAACCGGTCGCACGTTGGATTCATTCGGGAAGCTAAAACCGTGTTGGCTCGGCGCCGGCGGCGCGGCCGGCGCTGACGGCGTCGAGACCCGCCCGCTGCCGCCCGAGGGATGGCCACCGGTGCCGCTCGACACATGACCGCTTGCGTGACTCTGCGCCAGCGCTGCGGCAGGCCCACTTGCCACTAGCACGAGTGCAATGACGCTTCGTAAAGAGCCGCTCATGGGGCCACCTCGTCGAGGCTGCCCTTTATCGTGACGTACGTCCCGCGAACCGTGCGCCATAAGGCGAGTATGGTTCGCGGGGCCAACTCCTCGGATGAGAGCGGCAGGCGCTGTGCCTTTCTCGATAGATTCAGGAAGACCGTCCCGTGTAAAATCGCGATCTGACGGGTCTTGCCGTCCTGAATCAGCGCAACCGAATAGGGAAGGCAGCGCTGAATCGCTCCTACGAACGAACATGCGCCGTTACCGATCTTGAGCACGCCTTTTCTATCGGCACTGCGAAGCCAGAGGGTTTGCCCGGAGAGTCGGATGTTGACGTCGATATACGTGTGCACCGAGCCATCCGCTTGTTGAACGAGCGTCACGCCTTTCGCACTTGCCGCCGAAATCGTCGCGATTGCAAGCGCCGCAATCAACGCGTACACCTGTGGGCGGATAGGTCGGACTTTTTCGCGCATGGCTTCCTCTCGTTGAGGGCCGTAGCATATCACTCCGTTGGCTCGGAAGTCCTGGAACTAAGCTGGGAGCTGACGTTTCAACGTCGCTTCTAACACCTCGATCAGCGTCTGCCAATGGCGCTCGGCGGCGGCGGCGTCGTAGGCAGGCGTATCACGCAAAACCCAACCATGTTTGGCCTGGTAGGTTTCGATCTCGTGGTCGACGCCGGCGCTAGTAAGCGCTACCTCAAGCCGCTCCTTCATCTCGTCCGGAAACGACTGATCTTCGATCGCACCTGCAACGTAGACGCGCGACTTGATCTTCGGCGCGAGCAGGTGTGGGCTATCCGGCGCATCGGTCGCGAGCCGGCCACCGTGATACGAGGCCGTTGCTACGATTCGGTCCGGATACGTGCCCGCCGCAGTTAGCGACATCAAGCCCCCCAAGCAGTAGCCCGTCGTACCGATACGCCCCGGCTTCACGTCAGGTTGCTCCGCGAGGTACTCCAAGAATGCGCGTGTATCCGACATGATATTCGCCGGAGTGGCGAGGGCAAAGAATCTCTCCATCAGGATCTTGCGCTGGTCGGGGTCGGCGAACACGACGCGCGGGTCCATCGGCTCGTACCGACCGGATCGGTAAAACAGATCGGGTAGCAGCACGAAGTAACCGTAAGTTGCGAGCCGCTCGCCGATTTCGAGCATTGCGGGTCGGATGCCGAGCCCATCCATGAAGATGAGAACGGCCGGCCAAGGACCGCTACCGGTTGGACGATATACGTAGCTCGGACACGTCCCGTCTCTGGTCTCGATCTCGACCTTGCTCATTTGCGCCCTCTTGGCCGAGCACGCTCCGCAAACATCTAACGAATAACCAAAGCAGCCAGAATGGCAAGGTGAATCGAAGATAACTTACCGTGCGCGAGCGACGAAATCTCAAGATCCGCGGTATCGTTCAAGGCGTATTCTTTCGCGAAACGGTCCGCCGCACTGCCAAACGCTACGACGTGACGGGCTTCGTGCGTAACGTTGCCTTTGACGCGCTAGAAATCGAAGCGGAAGGCGAGCCTACGGTCGTGAATTCGTTCATCGAAGAGATTCTGGCACATCCCCCTCGAGGAGCTCGCATTGAAGACGTGCGATCGACGGCGGTCCCACCGCGAGGAGGCGAGGGGTTTTCGGTTGCGCCAAGCATCCGCTGATCTAGGCGGACGGCTGCCGCGCGATTACTCTTTGTCGGGAATTCGGGGGTCGAGCGGCTGCCGCAAGAAAAACGCCGCATCTAGGGGCGCTTTAATCGGCACGAACGTGCGCGGCGCCTGGTTGAAGTCGAGACAATCGCCGGCCGGCGAGGTGGCGCGCGTGTCTGCAGCCGACAGTTGCGCGAGCCCAAAGGTGTCTTCTGCAAAACGCAGCACGCTGGCCGTCTCGTACTGAACGTGCGAAACGTAATCTTTCTTCGCGTACGGCGAAATTACGATCAACCCAACGCGGAAGCCCAAGCCGTCGTACCCTCTGTGCGGCGGAGGCACGGGATCGTAAAACCCGCCCCAATCATCCCACTGGACGAAGATGGCCGTCGAGTCCCAAAACTTGCTCTCGCCCACTGCATTCACTACCGACGAGACCCACGACGGCCCACCGCCTCCGCCGCAGTCTGGATGATCGGAGTTTGCGCAAAGCGGCGTGATCCACGTAAAGCTGGCGAGTTTTCCGGCCTTAACGTCCGTTAGAAATCTCTTCTGCGGCGTAAGTACGTCCGTTTTCCAATCCGGTCCGACGGAAGATATGGCGTATGGCTTGATATCCCGACCAAAGGCCGCCAAGCGGCACGCGGTATTGGTTCGTGTAGAACCGCCACGGTAAACCGGCCTTGTCGAGTTCGTCGCCCAGCGTTTCGTAGTTGAAACACGGCCGCTGCACGCCTCCGTACCCACGGCCGTGCTTGATTATCTCTACCTCGTCGGTCTTGCCGCCCCCGCATCCCCAGTAGGAAAACGGTACGTCCACGCTCGATTGCGCCTGAGCCGCGATAATATACTGGTGCGCGACAAAGCTCTCGTCGATCTGCGATGCAAACATGTGATCTGCCAACACGAACTCGTGCGCCATATCCCAATAGGGCTTACTTTCCGAGTGCGGCACGTACGAGTATTGGCCGCCGGGTGAGCCATAGACTTGTTCGCTGTCGAAGCCGTTCATCAGGCAGTGCGTACCGGGAATCTCCCCGGTGCCGTTGCAGTCCTCAAACATTGCATGCGCCGAGTGATCCATATCGTACGCAACCTTCAGCGACATCGGCTGCAGCTTGATCTTTTTCCCGGACGAGTCTTCCGCCGTCCGCGTGGTGCGGGCCCCGGGATAGCCCTCAAACATATTGTTGAAGCTTCGGTTCTCCTGAATGACGTACACGATGTGGCGAATTTTTCCCATACTGCTTGCGTCGAGGGACCGCAAGAGCGCACTGTCCCCAATAACGGGCGGCGATGGATTCGAGGACGCCGAGCACGACGCAATCGTGAGAGCGACGACGAGGGATACCGCCGGCTCGAAGAGTCGCTTTCCCATTCCTAGCCAATGCCATGCCCCTGCGAAGCTTCCTTCCGCTCGGGCGAAAGGGCTGTTCGCCCGGCAGCTGTTGTAAAACCAGCAGGCCAAATGGAGGCCGGCCCGAGAAGAACCCGTCGACCGACTCACACTAAGGGAGCGATTGTGAATCGATCGGTAAAATGGCTGCGTCGATCGCCGAGCCGGCAATTCCCAACGTCGTAGCTGACCCGCTCGGAGGCAACGCTTGCGTTGGCTTCCTCGTACTGCCGCTCTCAGATCAACTCTATTAAGGAGCACATGTGAAATTCCTGAAATTTGCCGCACCGCTCGTCGCGGTGCTGGCGTTCGCCGCTTGTAGTTCAGGCGGATCTTCGAACGTACCCACCGGTGCCGGCACCTCCCTCATGGGTCAGTCGGCATTCGCCCACGTCCCCGAGTGGCAGGCGAAACATCTCGCACATGCCGCCTGCCCGCAAGTCGTCGGCAAGCCGACCTGCCTGGCGCTCATCTCTAACAAGAACGGGATATCCCCCCTCTCCGGCTGCAATCCGTCGTCAACTTGCGGCTTCACCGCGACCCAACTCGAAAAGGCCTACAACCTTACCGGTTCGCTAGGAAAAGGATCGGGACAGAAAGTCGCCGTCATCGAGGCCGGCGATGACCCGGATGCCGCTGGAACGTTCGCAACGTACCGCAGCCAGTATGGGCTCGGAACCGGCACACTCGTGAAGTACAACCAGAACGGACAAGAGTCCAACTATCCTCCCAGTTGCGAGGATTACGGCTGGTGCGTGGAGACCGACCTCGACATCGAGATGGTCTCTGCCGCATGTCCGAAATGCACCGTGTATCTCATGGAAGCCGGGGGCAGTATCAGCGACTTCGAACAAGCCGAAAAAGAATCCGTCACGCTAGGCGCGACGATTCTCAGCAACAGTTGGATCTGCTACGGCAGCGGCGACTGCGGCGACTCGAACTTCTCAAGCTACTTTGATACGAAGGGCATCGCGTATCTTGCCGCATCCGGCGATTCAGCGTATGACAACATCGGCGGCCCGTCGGTGCTCGCCAGCGTCATCGCGGTCGGCGGCACCCAGCTTGCCGTAAGCGGCTCAAAGTTCACGGAAACGATCTGGAATGACGCAGGCGCCGGTTGCGCCGACTCCGCAGAAGTGGGAACCGCCATTCCGAAGCCGTCATGGCAAAAGGATCCCGATTGTTCCAGTCGCACCGACGCCGACATCTCGTCGCAGGCCGGTGTCTCGCCGGGCGTTGCTGAATACAGCGAACTCTACGGCGGCTGGTTCGGCGTTGGCGGCACCAGCGTAGCCTCACCGTTCACCGCAGGCATCATCGGCCTTGAGGGCAACGCCACTAAGCTGAACGCCGGCGAGGGCTTCTGGAAACTCAAGAAGAAGAAGCTCAAGAAGGATCTGCACTACATCTCGGTGGGCTTCGACGGATCCTGCGGCGGCGAATATCTCTGCGAGGCCGGAACCAAAGAGTTCAAGACCTACTCTGGCCCGGGCGGCTGGGGCACAGCCAACGGCATTAAAGCGTACTAAAGACCCGTACGAAGCCGAATCCCACAAAAGGCGGGCGCACACGCGCCCGCCTTTTGTAAATTCATTGCTCGTCGGGAATTCGGAGGTCGAGCGGCTGCTGCAAGAAAAACGTCGCAGTCTTGCGGCGCCTCGATCGGCACGAACTTTCGGGGCTTCTGGTTGAAGTCGAGACAATCGCCGGCCGGTGAGATAGCGCGCGTGTCGGCCACCGATAGCTGCTCGAGCCCGAAGAGATCTTCCGCAAACCGCAGCACGCTCGCCGTCTCGTACTGAACGTGCGAGACATAGTTCTTCTTCGCGTACGGCGAGACGACGATCAGGGGAACGCGGAACCCTAAGCCGTCGTAACCCTTGTGCGGCGGAGGAACGGGATCGTAAAAGCCGCCCCAATCGTCCCACTGGACGAAGATGACGGTCGAATCCCAAAACTTACTCCGCCCCACGGCGTTCACGATCGATGCGACCCACGACGGGCCGCCGCCGCCGCCGCAGAGCGGGTGATCGGAGTTCTCGCAAAGCGGCGTGATCCACGTAAAGCTGGCCAGTTTTCCGGCGCTGACATCGCGCAGAAATCGGCGCTGCGGCGTAATCACGTCCTTTTTCCAGTCCGGCCCGCGAAAAATGTGTCTAACCGCTTGATATCCCGACCAGAGCCCGCTCGTCGGCACCCGGTATTGGCTCGTATAGAAGCGCCACTCCAAGCCGACCGAATCGAGTTCGTCCCCGAGTGTTTCGTAGTTGAAGCAGGGCCGCTGAAAAGGTCCCAATCTGCGACTCTGCGTGATCGTCGCAACCTCGTCGGTCTTGCCGCCAGGGCACCCCCAAGAAAAGAGGGGCACGTCGACGCTCGATTGTGCCTGAGCGGCGATGATGTATTGATGCGCGACGAAACTCTCGTCGAGCTGCGACGCAAACATCCGGTCGGCCAAGACGAATTCGTGCGCCATGTCCCAATAAGGTTTGCTCTCCGCGTGGGGCACGTAGGCATAGGGGCTGCCGTTGGGGTCTCCGTAGATTTTTTCGTTGTTGAAACCGTTCATCCGGCACTTCGTGCCTGGAAGCTCCCCCGTTCCGTTGCATGCGAGGAACATCGCGAACGCGGAGTGATCCATCTCGTAAGTCGTTTTCAAGGAAATGGGCTTCAATCGGACCTTGCCACCGGAAGAATCTCTCCCGCTCGCCGTGGTGTCGGCCCCGGGATATCCCTCAAACATGTCGTTAAAGCTGCGGTTCTCCTGAACGACATAGACGACGTGACGAATTTTTCCGGCGCCACTCCCGTCGAGCGATCGGAGAAACGGATAGCCCGCGACGAAAGGGACCGGCCACGCCTTGGGCGACGAACATGCCGAAAACGCCGCGACGGCGGCCCCAAAAACCGCGGCATCGAAAAGCCGCCTTCTCATGAACCTCAAGTGCCCCGCGCCCGAAAACCTTCCTTCCGGCGGACTGACTAGCAGGCGACGCATAGGTCGAATAGTGAAATAGTACCGCCCCCAACCAACTATTCCCGAAACCAACAGAAGGAGTATCAGTGAACCGAACCTTTAAACTGCTCGTGCCGCTCGCAGCGGCACTGGCGATCGCCGCTTGTAGTTCAGGCGGATCTTCGAACGTACCCACCGGTGCCGGCACCTCCCTCATGGGTCGGTCGGCATTCGCCCACGTCCCCGAGTGGCAGGCGAAGCATCTCGCGCATGCCGCCTGCCCGCAAGCCGTCGGCAGGCCGACCTGCTTGGTGCTCATCTCTAATAAGAACGGGATATCCCCCCTCTCCGGCTGCAATCCGTCGTCAACTTGCGGATGGACCGCGACCCAACTCGAAAAGGCCTACAACCTTACCAAGTCGCTAGGAAAAGGATCGGGACAGAAAGTCGCCGTCATCGAGGCCGGCGATGACCCGGACGCCGCTACAACGTTCGCGACGTACCGCAGCCAGTATGGGCTCGGAACCGGCACCCTCGTGAAGTACAACGAGGACGGACAAGAGTCCAACTATCCTCCCAGTTGCGAGGATTACGGCTGGTGCGTTGAGACGGACCTCGACATCGAGATGGTCTCCGCTGCGTGCCCGAAGTGCACGGTGTATCTCATGGAGGCCAAAGACGGCTCCTCGATCAGCGACTTCGAACAAGCCGAAAAGGAAGCCGTCACGCTAGGCGCGACGATTCTCAGCAACAGCTGGAGCTGCCCCGAGAACTGGGATTGCGACGATCCGAACTTCCAGAATTACTTCGACACGAAGGGCATCGCGTATCTCGCTTCAACCGGCGATGACGGTTACAACACAATCGGTGGCCCGTCGGTACTCCCCAGCGTCATCGGGGTCGGCGGCACTCAGCTTTCCCTAAGCGGCTCAAAGTACTCCGAAACCATCTGGAATGACGCGAGTGCCGGCTGCGGCGACTCGAGCGTCGTTGGGGAAAACGTTCCGAAGCCCTCATGGCAGCACGATCCGGATTGTTCCAGCCGCACCGACGGGGACGTGTCGTCCGAATCCGGCTGCTCGCCTGCGGTTGCTGAATACAGCGATCTCTACGGCGGCTGGTTCGGCGTGTGCGGCACGAGCGTAGCATCGCCGTTCACTGCGGGCATCATCGGCCTCGCAGGTAACGCCTCTAAACTGAACGCCGGCGAGAGCTTCTGGAAACTCAAGAAGAAAAAGCTCAAGAAAGACATCCACTATATCTCGCAGGGCTTTGATGGTTCGTGCGGCGGCGAATATCTCTGCGAGGCCGGAACCAAACAGTTCGGGAACTACTCTGGCCCGGGCGGCTGGGGCACCCCGAACGGCATTAAAGCGTACTAAAGACCCGTACGAAGCCGAACCCATGGAAGGCGGGCGCAATCGCGCCCGCCTTTCGCAGTTTCGTTGACGCGTAAACGGAGCCCACCTCGAGCGGGTTGCCGGGTGGGACTGCCGAACCGATTTCTAGCCCCTGTTTGGGCGGACTTCTGCTACTTCACCTATTAGGAGGCACATGCGACCATCATCACGCTTGATTGCGTCAACGTTGGGGCTGACGCTAACCCTCACTGCATGCGGAGGACAAAACTCCTCGCTTCCGTCGATGCTCTCGAGCAACAATGGCGGACCGATGGAATCCTCCGTGCGGACGGCGACGCCAGGGAAGCCGTTGATTTCCATTCCGAAGCTGTACGGAGATTTGGCCTATACCGATGCGGGAAGGCGAGCTGCCACCGCGACGGTCAGAGTCTCTCTGACGCTTCGTTACAATCATCAAGCCGAACTCGACCGACTCGTTGCAACTATCAGCGACCCGCACTCGGGCGCGCATCGTCAGTTCTTAACGGCGAAAGAGTTCAACGATCGCTTCGCGCCAACGGAGGCTCAGGAAAAGCGGGTCGTTCGCGAGTTGGAACGCGCCGGCTTCACAATTGAAGAACGCTATCCAAATCGAACGATCGTGGATGCAACGGCTCGGACTTCAACCGTCGAGCGATTCTTCGCAACTGAGATTCACACCGTGCATCAAGGAAAGCACGGCGAGCGCTACACGAACGTCACCTCCGCGACCGTGCCTTCATCAATTGCCAAACTCGTACGCGACGTTTCGCTCAATAATCTCGTCGTGGTCCGGACCGTAGCCGACCAGAGCGGAGTGGAAGGACAGCGGAGCGTCCCGCAGTTCCGAATCGACGGCCAGGGACGCGCGATGATTCCGCTTGGCGGAGTTGTTGCGCCGCAAGACTCCAACGGCAACCTAGTCAATGGAAACTTTGCCAGCGGTTCGCTCAGCCCCGGCTGGATAAACGAAAGCACCACGCGAGGCAACTACGTGCAAGTCACGACGGCGCAGTCCTACGAGAGTACGTATTCCGCCTTCATGGGCACGTTATCGCCACCCGAGATCAATGGGTGGGCTGCGATCGCTCAAGAAGTAACCGTTCCCTCCGGCGGCGTTCTTAGTTTCTGGGTCTATCAAGGCTCGAACGAAGGTCAGATGGGGTATGGAACCAAGTACGCGTGGCAAGCCGGGTATTTGCTCAACGCGCGCGGATCGATTCTTACCACCTTCTATAAGACCGTCAACAACACCAACGGTTGGGTGAACTATCAAGTCAATCTCGGCGCATACGCCGGTCAGAAGGACTATATCTACTTCGGTTCTTACGGCGACGGCTATTCGCAAACGTACGTTTACCAATACGTCGACGACGTCGCTTGGTTAGGCGCGTCGCCTTCGCCATCGCCGACACCGACGGCAGCACCGACCGCCACACCGACGGCAGCGCCGACCCCCACGCCGACGGCAAAGCCGACCCCCACTCCAACGGCCGGCCCGACGGCTACGCCGACCGCAGCGCCAACGGCGACACCGACTCCAGGCAGCGGATGCAACAACTCGTCGCCGGATAATGGGCCGCTGACCAACTCCTCGGGAACCCTCGCAACCGGCGTCGCTAAACCTTTCGATTTCCCGGTTCAGCACGGTTGCAACGGCGCAGGCTATACGGCAGCCATCGCCATCGACGATCCCGTAAACACGAGTTACCTGGCAACGTATCTGTCGGCTGCCGGTGTCACGCAAACGGGTACGGTGACGAACGAAGCCGTCGACGGCGGCGGTAGCGGTGACGACGCTGAAACGGATCTGGACGTACAGACGATCTCCGGATTAGCGCCGGGAGCGAACATCATCGTCTACGATATGGGTTCGCTCGGCGATCAGCAGATCGAGGACACGTACAATAAGGTGCTGACCGACGGAAAGGCGACAGCCGTTAACTCGTCGTTCGGCGGCTGCGAATCGAGCGACGTACCGTTTGCCGATTCCACGAACTCGATTGCGGAGCAGGGAGCAGCCGAGGGCGTTGAGTTCTCCGCCTCGAGCGGCGACTCGGGAAGCAACGAGTGCAGCGGCAAGAAGGGCGTTAGCGCACCGGCCGGCGGACCGTACTTCTCGTCGATCGGCGGGATCGACTTCACCGATACCAGCGGCGGCGTTCTCGAGACCGTCACGATGGGCAGCGTCGACGGTGACTCGGGCGGCGGCGGCGTCTCGACGGTCTTCGCGCTTCCCAGCTATCAGAGCGGTATTACGGGGATGATAACGTCGGGTCGCAACCAGCCCGACATCTCGTTGCCGTTCTTCCCGGTAGCAGTCTATACGGGCGGCAGCTGGGGCGAGTATCTAGGAACGTCCTGGTCTTCGCCGGCTTCGGTCGCAATGGTCATCGAAGCCAATCAACTCCACTCCACGAAGCTGGGCTGGATCGATCCGACGATCTATAGCTTGTTCGGTTCGACCGGTTATAGCGATTACTACACGCCGTGCACGTCCGGCAGCAACGGTGCGTACTCGTGCAGCGCCACGCAGTATAATCAAGCGGCCGGAATCGGAGCTCCAAAGGCCTGGGCCTTGGCCAACGCTCTCTAGAGCTCTCGAACGGTCACAATCGGGAAGCGGGGTGTGCTGATGCACACCCCGCTTGTTCGACCCTCGCACACGGTACATTGCGCCGGGATCCCGAGTTCCTAGAAAGAGCATCGCGTGACGCCACAGGCTCAGTTTCAACTGCCGATCTTCTTCGACATCGGTGCGACCCTCATCTGGGCGGTCACCGGAGCGGCCATGGGAGTGCGTCGCGGATACGACTACACGGGAATTTTCGTAATGGCGTTCGTCTCCGCACTTGGCGGCGGCCTATTGCGCGATGGCATCTTCCTCCAGCACGGGCCGCCGGTCGCGGTGCGCGGCCCGACGTATCTGATTACGGTATTGGTGGGCGCGATGGCCGGGGGCGCGATCGGCGTTTGGGCCGGCGGGCGAAAGCCAACGCTTCTTTGGCGAACGCTCTCGAACAGCGTCGACGCATTGGGCCTGGGAGCATATGCGTGCGTAGGCGCCCAAATGTCGCTTGAGATGGGCTTGGGTGCTCCATCGGCCGTCTTCATCGGCGTCGTCAACGGCTGTGGCGGCGGCCTCCTTCGCGACGTTTTGACAAACGCGATTTGGATGTTGCCGGGTCAGCTGCTGGCGATCGCAGCGCTGATCGGGACCGTCGTTTTCGTTGGGCTCGAGGATCTGACGAGCCTCGGTGCAACGAACTCCGCTTGGATCGCCATCGCCTTGACGTTCGTGATCCGCATGTTAGCGGTGCGCTACAACTGGCGAACGCGGGCGCTTCGGCCTCCACCGGCGTAAACCCAGCTTCATACTTTCTTAACACATTGACGCTAGAGTCGCAACGTCCACCGGCCACCTCAGATTAGTGGCAATCCGTTCAACACCGTTAAGGAGGTAACATGAAGTCTGCCCAATGGTCACTTCGATCCCTTGCAGCGGCCGCCGTCGCCGGCATGCTCGCCGGATGTGCCGGCGGCGCATCTATGCCTGCGGCATCGACGAACGCTCTGTCCTCCATGGCATCGCGCGCGCCGTCGGCGAGCGCTTCGATTCAACCCGCGAAATGCAAATCCGATCACGGCGTATCGGTGAGTCCCTGCTCGATCAACCTGTCGCTCTCCAATCCCGACGAAAACGTAACGACGAAGGGCCCGAAGGGGGGCACCTTCAGCTACAACGACACGGTATGCGTGAAGAACGACATCGCAACGATTAGCGGCTCGGGTAACAGCTACAACGCGGATTGGGGCACAAAATCGGGATCCTGCACGGCAATCTTCACCGATAAGAACTCCCAAGGCAAGAAAATCGGCACGGCTAAGCTCAAAATCACCAATAAAGCCTAGCGGACGGCGTAAACGAACGGAACGTGGTCGGGCGTCATGATTCGCGCGATATCGCGGACCATGACGCTCGCTACGCCTTCGACTGGTTCGGGGGCTTGATAGTTTATCCACGCAACGATCGTGATGCCCGTCGCCGGCGAGTAGTAGTCCGCCGTGTTGTAACCGGGAAGCGCGCCGGTGTAGCCATACCAGCCCGCACTGCAGGTAATGCCTAGACCGAAGGACGTGTTCCCCAAGAACGGTATGCACTTGATGAGATCCCGGTAGGTCTGCGATCCGCTCGCCTTGCCGGTGGCGTACAACTTGACCCAACGCCGGATGTCGTTCATATTGGAGATCATCGCGCCGGCCGATCCCATGAACGCAACGGGGATCGTGTTGCTGACGTCCACCCAGTCACGTTGTTTGTCGAGTTCGTAGCCGCGTGCCCAGGGGTTTGGCATTTCCTCGGTTTGCGGAAATACTGTCTGCCTCAATCCGAACGGCTCGAGCAGCCGCTTTTGGATCTGGTCTGCCACGCTATCTTTGGTTAGGTCCTCGATGATGAGTCCAAGAAGCAAGTAGTTGGTGTTACTGTAGCGGTAGCCTTTGCCGGGCGCGAAGTAAGGCTTCTCCCGCACCGCCCATGCGACCAGCACGCGCGCGTCGAAGTTTTTCGGGACCTTCATATCCAACCGCCCGAACTGCGGCGTGGCGTAGGCTTCAAAAAGACCGCTTCGCATCTCGCACAGCTCCCGCACCGTGATATTCTTCGCGTTGGGTATGTTGACGCCCAACGAGAAGCGGCTTAGCGGATCGTCGAGGCCCAGTCTCTTTTCGGCTACCAACCGGAGCAGAACGCTGACGACAAACGTCTTGGTATTGCTGCCGATACGGAAATGATCGGCCGGCGTAAGCAGCACTTTCTTTTCAAGATCGGCGTAGCCGAACGCACGTATGAAACTGCCTCCTCTGCCGTCCCAGACGCCGATAAGAGCCGCTGGTACCCGCGTGCGTCCCCCGAAACGCCGGCGATCCTTTTCGACCGCTGCAACGATTGCGGATTGCACGGAACGGCTCGCCGCCGAGGCTCCCTCCTCTGGGGAACCCCCGATCGGACTTGGCAGAACGACGCCAAGAATTAACGCAACAAACAGCACGCGTAATGCCATGCTCCCGTTATTCGACGGCCGTAGAGGCGAGCGCCTGGCGCCGCGCGAACCGCGACCCGGGCCGCGTACATATGAATGAGAGCAGTCGCCTCGCCGCACTTGGCTACCGTCAGGAACTTTCGAGAGTCCTTTCACTCTTCGATAATTTCGCGGTAGCATTCAGTTACTTAAGCCCGATGGTCGGCGTATACTCGCTCTATACGCTCGGTTTGGGCACGGGCGGCCCGCGTTACATCTGGACGATTCCAATCGTCGTCGCTCTGATGATGCCGGTCGCGTTGGTTTTTGGCGAACTCGCCAGCGAGTACCCGCTCTCCGGTGCGCTCTACCAATACGGCAAGTACAACGTGGGACCGCGCTATGGATGGTTCGTGGGCTGGATCTACGGTTTCGCGCTTCTGGCGACGGTGGCTTCCGTCGATTCCGGCGCCGTCGGCTACGTCACGTCGCTATCGAATATCTGGTTTCGGACGCGTCTCGATCCCGCCCGTCACCTGACGACCTTCGTTATCACCGGCGCAATCATCGTGCTGTCTGCGATCGCCAACTCCGTCGGGGCCAAAATCATGGGGCGCGTTGCGCGTTTTGGTGTTTACGTCGAGACCATCGGCACGTTCGGCGTCTTCGCCGCACTCGCCATTTACGGCTTTGCGCGGCACTGGAGCTTTATTTTCTCAACGCAGAACGTCGAACACCTAAAGGGCAACCCACTGAACCTTAACTTCGGCGGCCATTGGTGGACCGGCGCCGCGGTGGTCGCCGTTCTTGCCAACGTCTATATCTTTTTCGGCTTCGAATCCGCCGGTGACATCTCGGAAGAGACGCTCGACGCGGGACGCCAGGTCCCCAAGGCCATGCGCAACGCGCTCCTCTATGGCGGCATTGCGTCGTTCGTCTTAGTACTCGGCCTGCTGCTCGCGACGCCGGCGAGCGGCATCCGCGGCGCCGTCTCGGGTGGCGTCAGCAGCATTCTCGCCGTTCTGCCGAGTTGGCTTGCGGACTTCTTCCTGGTCATGATCGTCATTGCGTTCTTTAGTTGCGGGACGGCCGTTCAGGGCGCCGGTGCCCGCGTCGCCTTCGCGCTCGCCCGCGACGGCGCGCTGCCTCTAAGCGAAAAGATACGAAGGATTTCCCAACGCCATCACACTCCGGTCAACGCGATCCTGGTCGGAACGATCGTTCCATTCCTTTTCTTACTCCTCGTGCTGATAAACCCCAGTAAGCCGGTTCATATCCTCTGGTTCGACTACCCGGCCAACGTCAATGCGCTCTACGCGTTGGTCTCATTCGCCACCTCGGGCATCTACCTCGCGTTCTTCCTAACCGTGTTCGGCGCGCTCGTTGCACGCCGCCGCGGATGGCGGCCGAGTGGAGTCTTCAGGCTGGGTCGCTGGGGTATGCCGATAACAATTGCGGGCGCTCTTTACTTGCTACTCATGCTGATGAACATCGTCTGGCCGAGTTCGCTTTCTAGCGGTCGCGCGATCTTCAACTACGGCTGGGTCACGCTCGGGGTGATGGTTATCATCGTGGCAGCGGGCGCGATCTTCGAGGCGATCGCGCGTCCGGGCCGCAGTTAGCAGGTATGGTCGCCGGACCTTAAACTGCGATTATCGTCGTGTGGGATGCTTGGGGCGGCTTCTACGACAATGAGTCGCCACCGTTTAAGGATCAATGGGATCGTCTTGGCTTTCGCGTTCCGATGCTCGTCGTTTCGCCATACGCGCGAGAAGGCACAAGCGGTCCTGGCCTCGTCGAGCACCAGCAATACGAGTTCGGCAGCATCTTGAAATTCATAGAAAACATCTGGGGGCTGGGGCAGCTTGGGACGACGGACACGCGCGCCACGAGCATCATCGACTGCTTCGACTTCACGCAACAGCCGCGCCAATTCCAAGAGATCGGCTCCTCGTATTCACGCGCCTTCTTCGAGCACCAGAAGCCTTCGTACTTACCCGTCGATAGCGAGTGACGCGGGGCCGGCGGTTGCACGCGGGGAGGATTTATGAGACAATCCTGCCTGTCTTCAAGTCGGCACCAATCCTGGTTTTTTTAATCCCTTCCGTCGAGCGCCATGCTCCGTCATTCGAGAGACCTGGCGCTCCTGAAAAGAGTATGTCCAATCGCTATTCGCAATAGAACCCGTAGGACCGGCCCTCGCGTATCCAAGCCGAGCGTTCCCCAAAATACCAAGGAAGCTCCGCTCGAGGTGTTCGGCAGCATCAAACAAGTCTTTCCGAGCACGACGTTTTCGGTCGAACTCGATAACGGCCACGTGATCCTGGCACACATAGCCGGTCGCCTGCGCCGTCACCGTATCAAGATTCTCCCCGGAGACCGGGTGGAGATCGAAGTTTCGCCCTACGACTTAACCAAGGGCCGGATCGTCTACCGTTACCGCGCCGGAGAAGAGCGCCGGATCCCGCAAAGATCCGGGCAGCTGCCTTAGTATCTCGACGAAAGCTTAAAGCGGCCCGACGTGCAGATCTCGATGATCTGCTCGTTGCTCAGCCGCTGGAACGTCTTCGTGGCGTACTCGAAGGGCTCGCCGGCATTGGTTGCATCGTAGCGAGCTTGCGCACCGGGGTTCAGTTGCGGACGCTGTTGTACCGTCTGTTTCTTAAAATTGACGCGATAGGCCAGCTCTTTGCCGAACAGCACGACCTCCCCACGCGCATTGGCATAGCCTCCGAAGACCGGCTCTGAAAGCTCCGAAAGGTTGCGGCCGGTGCCATTGGCGCTGATCGAGAGGACGGCGACGGGTGAAAGAATGCTCGGCATGTCACGTATTAGACAGCCGTGGCCTCAAAAAGGTTGCATCCGGCCGCCTGCCACTTTGGAGGGAAGCCCCCTAGCACCTGCGCGTGAGGTTGTAGCCCGAGCCCGAAAGGTGTTTTCCGTCGGGCGAGAGTTTCAGCGTGTGATTGCCGTAGTAGGTGAGCGTTACGGTCGAACCGTCGATGATCCAGTTCCCCGAGACGCCTTCGTTGTCGGTAAGATCGCCGTTAAGCTGCATATTGAACGTCAGCTTCGGATCGTTGTCCGAACCCCAGTTGCCGACGAGATTGGTGGTGGCGCACCCCGTCGGGACCGGCGTTGCGGTCGGCATCGCGGCCAACGGCGTTATCGGACCTCCGTAAAATTTGTGTGCGATGTCCAAGCAGAGTGCATTTGCGCCGAACGGGTTCGCCGGCAGTTGAACGGCGCAAACAAACGTCACCACGTAGCCCTTGGCGAGCGGGTAGCAGCGCACGGTCGCGCCCGATGAGGCAGCGCCGGTCGCAATGTTTTGTCCCATGGCGAACCACTCGCCGCTGCCCGGCGACGATTCGGTTGCGCCGGGCAAGTAAGTCTCCAGCGCGGCCTGCGCCTTTGCGCTGCAATCACTCAGCGAGCCGGTGTCGCTGACGTGTCGAATTCCAGCCGAAAGATCGACGGAGGCAATCGCCGGTGTATGCGACAGCGAGCCGAGGACGAGCGCTGCGGCGAATAGCCAGAGTCCACGCTTAACGTTCAAAACTATCGCGCTCCTGCGTCAAACGCCGTCGCCAGTTTCGCGCAAAGTGCCGTGGCACTATCCACACTGGGAGGCACCTGAGCCGCACACGTAAAGGTCGCGAGGTAGGCGCCCGCAAGCGGATAGCAATTAATGGCGGCCGCCGCCGTCGAGCCATTCGCCGAATCGGGCGCGGCGAATGCTAGCCATTCGCCGGTATCGCCGCCGAGCTCGACGGCGTTTTGAAGCACCGTATTCAGCGCGCTCTTTGCGGCGTTGTTACAGGCGCTTACCGGCTGACTTTGGACGACCTTGGCAGCGCCCACGTTCATGTCGAGCGCCGCAGGCGCCCGCGTCGAGAGGGAGCCAAAGGCGACGACGAGGGCCCCGGCTAAGAGCGCGACACGAAGGCGAGAGATTCTCGTCACGGTAAACCTCCTCGAGCGAGGGCGTTAGACGGGGGAGACGAACGTTCCCTTCTCGCAGCGTACGGGCGCGGGCCCTTGTGACGGACGGAGTTTTTGCGATGGGAACGTCAAGAAAGAAAATCGACGCGATTTACGAGCTGCGTACGGCAGCCGAAAACAAGGCGCTCGCAGAAAAAGCGCTCGAAGACGAGCCAGTCGCCGAACGTCGCGACCAGTTGCTTCACGCCCAAATAAAGCTTGAAGAGAAAACGATTGAGGCAATTGAAATCTGTCACGAATGCGGCCGGACCCATTCGTCCGATGAGCTTCACGAGAAGAGTACGCCTTAACGGGACGAGCCGGACGGCAGGTTTTTGAAGAGCCGGAGCCCAGTGCCTCCGTCCATAAACTCGATTCCGTCAACGACTTCGTGCATGATGAAGAGGCCGTATCCGCGAGGCGCTCCCTGCGGCGGAGCGTTGACGCACTGCGGCGGCGTAAAGCCCCGCCCTTCGTGCCGTATTTCGGCGACGAGCCGCGCGCCGTCCAACCAGCACTCCACCGACAGCGTCGGGCCGCCGCCGTGTTCGACGCAGTTAGCCAGTGCCTCGCCGGCTCCAAGCTCGAAGCCGATCAGATCGTCGCCGGTGAGCCAGTTCGCGGCAAACTCCGCGACGAGTGCGCGCGCCTGCCTCGCGCCGGCCGCCGAGCACGGAAAACAGCCGGTAAACCGTGGAGTGCGGCTCATGAGTAGGACTTCAGTCCGGCGGTTGAGTCTCTGGTCCCTGGCGAAGCGGCGCAGCCCCGATGCCGGCCGCCTTGCGTAGGGTTTGGACGTCGGTGATGAGTGCCGCTCCCAACGCGTCCTTCGGGGGGCAAGTAAGGTCTGGCGAAACCCATTGCTGCCACGAGATCCGCAGCGTCGAGCCGAACGACGCGCTCTTCACGCATGGCGCGCTCGTCGCGTTGCCCTTTCGCGCGGCCGTGAGATCTGCGAAAAAGTGCGCGACGGTGGCGTGCGAAACGGTAAAGGGCTTCGGGCTTGACGATCCGATTGAAACGGAGGCAGAACCGTCCGACCGTACGTCGATTCGATATCCAAGCGTGTTGGTCGAGCCGGAATCGACGATGACGGCGCTATCGAGCGGCACGGCACCGATTAAAAAGACGGCGGCGTAGGCTGTGAAAATCAGTGATATAACTCGATCGACTGCCGGCTTCACGAGAACCTCCAACCCTCTGACTGACGAGAACGCGGCTGCGTTGTTTTCGCACGATGCGCTGCGATGCCTCGTTCGCACGCCCCTTGGCAAGGATTTGGCGATCGCAAGCAATGGTGCGGCGATCCTTGAGAGCAGCTTCGTCGCGCGCCGGCGCATCGCCGAGAGCAAACCGAGCGACGCGCTGCTCGTTGAAGCGACCGCGCAAATCCGAGCATATTTCGCGCGCCGCCTGCGACGTTTCGATTTGCCCTTCTTTCTCGAAGGGACACCGCTGCAGATGGCGGCCTGGCGCGCAGTCGCATCACTTTGCTGGGGAGAGTTCGTTTCGTATGCCGACGTTGCGCGCGCGATCGGACGTCCCGGAGCGCATCGCGGCGTCGCCGCAGCCATGGGCGCCGCACCGCTGGCTCTTTTCATTCCGGCTCACCGCGTGATCGGCTCTGACGGACGAATCAAGGGAGCGGACCCGAAATCGGTACGCGCCCGCCTCGCCGCTTTCGAGCGCGCTCAGCGAGTCAACACATCCCCATAGCGCGCATTCTCGAGCGTCTCTTCCAAGAACGCTGCTTGATAGGCGAGGATATCCAGGACGAACGGAAACTGCGGATGGCGACGCTCCGCCGTCGTCCGATAACGCTCGCCGTCGCGCTGCAAGATCTTCCAGCCCAGCATCAACGGCAGTGCCGCCTTAACCCTGCGCCGAGCGTGGCGTCGCAGCTCGGGATCGACGAAAATCCCTGGCGGCAGACTCGCGATGCGTTCTTCGACTGCAGCGCAAGCTTCGTCCGCCGTGAAAGCTTCGTCGCGATCGTGCAGCCACGCACCGAGGAGCTGACTCGTCACGACCGGCCGAATTGCTGCCAATGTAGGAAGCATCGGCGCACCGTTGAGGGGGACGACGCGGTAAAGCATCGAGAGACGCCGCGAAACGAACGGGTCGTAGCTGACACCGACCAGATAAATCGTTGCGAGCGGCGCCAAACGATGGACGGCACCCCGCATGGGCCGAAGGCGCCCGTCGTACGAGTAGTGTCCCTCGGGGGTGAGATAGAACGTGCCGCCGCGACGAACGACATCTTCCAGGAGCGCCAGATCCTTTTCGAGGTTGTCGCGGGTTTCGTCGAGAATTTCGCGCCGATAGGGTTCGCGCACCGTTGAGACTTTTACGACGGCGCGCGCACGGTCGAAGAACTCGCTGCGCCAAAGATCGCCACTCTTCGTTTCGGGGGGAAAACGGGAGGCAACCGAATCGTCGAAGATCTCGCCGATCGAGAGTGGGCCATGCCGCCGATGGACGGCCCACGCAAAGGCGGCTAGGGCCCGCGCACCCAGCTCGTTTTCGAGCGGGAGCAGCCCGAGAGTCATAAAGAGCGGTCCGGCGTTGACTCCACGTAGGGCGAACCGCAGCCACGGTAGCCGGTCTGCAAAAAAGCCCGGCTCGTACATGCGGCGCGAGCTCGCGGTAAATATTGGATGCCGCCAAGAACCGCTCTCCACCGTCGTCGACGAGACGATCGCCGGCGATTCGAAATCGTGCTGATGGTTGGCGACGATCAGAGTCGGACCGCGTCGCCGTGGGAGTCTCCCCCAGCTGCGCACGCGATACGCGAGGTGATCCCACACATAGTTCGACGTAACGGCCGCGAATCGCAGCGGCCAGCCCCACAACGACGAAAGCGGCCGGCGCCCAACGCGCAACACCGAAAGCGCCGCGAGCGCAAAGCTAAAGCCAGAGAGTCCGAAGACCGCTTGGTAGCCGGCGCGAGTTCCGCCGAAGAGACCGATCAGCCAACCTCCGACCAACGGAGCGGCAATGTTGGGCAGGCTCGTCGCGATCCCCCAAAGGCCGAGATCGCGCCCGACGTCGCGCATCTTCGGGATTGCGTCCATCGCAAGAGCCCAACCGCTCGACATCACGCCGCCGAACCCGATGCCGAACAGCAGTGCGAACGGGAGCATCCACGCCAGAACCGGCGCGAGCGCAAATCCAATCGTCGCCGTGGACATCAAAGCAATCGCCAACGCGGTGACGATCTTGCGGGGAACGCGATCGGAGAGCAAGCCAAGATAGAGGCTGGAGATGACGGCGCCCACGATGGTGCAAAACGCATACAAAGCCGTTCCGGCCGAAGGGTTGCCGATCTTTTGGACGTCGCGGAAGAAAAAGAGCACGAACGTTTGCAGCATCGTCAGCCCAAAAAACACCAGCACGCGGGCGACAAAGACGATGACGAAATCGTGCCAATCGCGAACGCGAGCGTGTTCCTCTCCATCGTACGTTCCTTCGCCGATACCCAACAGGGTGAGTCCTCCCGCGGCCATGACGATGGCGGTGGCCATGAAACTTAGCGAGGGATTGGGCATCGAGCCGGCAATCGCGAAGCCGAGTACGCTGCCGACCAGGGTGCTGGCGCCGCGCACGCCCGATACGACGCCCCAGTTCCGTCTCGGCACGGATTCGGGAAGCAATACCTGGTAGGCACTCAGCGCGACGTTCGCTCCGAGCGTCGCGACGATCAGCAGAACTGCGAACCATGCCAGCGTATGCACGTAGGAGAGCGCGGCCAACGCGCCAACGTCGATCGCGACGCCTGCGCCGACGAAGGCGCGACGCGAACCGCCTCGGCGCCTTAACGCATCGGAGAACCATCCGGCGAAGAGCGGTACGACCGCCGTCGCGAGCGCAACGGTGCTGGCGAGCACCGCGAGCACGAAGACGTGATTCTCGGGCGCCAGCTGGATCGTCGTGGCCGGTACCGCGATCGCCATCAACGCGGTGTCTTGAACGGTCAGCGGGATCCAGAGAGCGTTAAGCATGACCCAGCCGCCGATTTCGCGCAGATTGGTCCTCGTGATGCGGTTAATCAGGTGTTCCTTAAGCGCTTTATTGTTTGACGGCGTCGATCAATACGATTCCGCGACCGCCAAAATCCTGCAGCTCGTTGAGCGCGGCGATGGCCGCACCGACCGGCGTATCCGGATTGGTGACGTCGTCGAGCGAAAGACCGGTTTGTCTCTTGATTTGCGCATCGATCGGATCGCGAAAGATTTTCGGCGCGTATTTGAGCCGGCCGATTAACTGGAGCATCGACCCGGCTTTATCGTTGAGCACTTGGGGATCGACCACCATGACGACCACGCCGTGACGTTTGCCGGTTTCCATGTTCGTGAAGGCTTGAAAATCCAAGCCGAGCTCACGCGTGTGCGTGCGCACCGAGTCGATACCGTTTCCCGTAACCGCGACCGCGTAGCCTGCCGGCGGATGCGCGCTCAGATCTCCGAGCCATGCCTCGAGGGCCGGCATGAACGCTTGAGTTCCCGCAACGACGTCGTGACCATCGTAGGTGCCGGCTCCTTGCGCGAAGACGGCATGATCGGCGATTCCCGGCGCCGCCGTGATCGTTCGATGCCATTGGTGCGCCGAAAGCACGTTAGCACCGTCGAACAGCGGAAACGCAATCGGGTCGCCGGCAGGGCCCCCTGCCGAGCCATGAGTCCCGCCCGAGCACGCGGTCAGCGCGGCCGCGAGCACGGCGAAACACGAACGCTTCATCGAGGCAGACGATTCGAGGAGAAGCTCGCCGCCCCCCGTAAGCCCTGCAAGCGTGCCGCTATCATACGGATCCTATCTTAAAGTTGACGAGCTCCTCGCCTTGCAGCAGCCGCTCTCGCGACCTGCGCATCACGACGAAATGCTCTTTATCATCATCCATCAGGTTTACGAGCTGTGGTTCAAACAGATATTGCACGAACTGGACGCCGCTATGCTCGCGCTCGACCGCGACGACTTGCCCTCGGCTGCCAAGCGGTTTCGCCGCATTCACACGATCCAGCGACTGCTCGAACAGCAAATCGACATCTTGGAGACGATGGCGCCACAGGAGTTCAATCAGTTTCGAGACCATCTTCATCCGGCCAGCGGCTTTCAATCCGTGCAGTTCCGCGAGCTCGAGTTCGCTTGCGGTGTCCGCCGCACGGAGGTCCTAAAGTGGATCGAACTCGACGACGCGCAACGCCTCCGCCTCGAGCGCCGCGTCGATTCGCCATCGCTGTACGATCGCGTCAAAGCACTGCTCGCGCGCCGTGGTTTTGCGGTCGCGACGTCGCCGGAGCTGGTCGAAAGCGTGCGGCAAATCTATGCGAACGAAGCGGCGCATTACGACCTGTATCGCCTGCTCGAGGATCTGATCGAATTCGACGAGCGGTTCTTGCTCTGGCGCTGCCGTCACGTGCTCATGGTCGAGCGCATGATCGGCCAGCGGCCCGGAACCGGGGGCTCGCTGGGTGCCCAATATCTCCAGAGCACGTTACAGCATCGCTTCTTCCCCGAACTCTGGGAAGCGCGCACGATTCTCGGCGAGGGAAGTTACGGATGAAGCAGTGGCGCGAGCAGTTTCCAATTCTCGCAGACTCCACCTATCTCGTCAGTCATTCGATGGGAGCGGCGCCGCTTGGGGCCAGAGAGTCGCTGAAAGCGTATTGGGACGAGTGGGCGAGCGACGGTCCGGAGGCTTGGGAGCGCTGGCTGCCCCGCATCGGCGAAATCGCCGATGGCATCGGCGCAATCATCGGTGCTCCGCCGGGCTCGGTCTTCCTCGGCCCGAACGTTTCGGTGCTGCAAGCCGCAATCGGAAGCTGCATCGACTTTAGCGGCGACCGCAACGAAGTCGTTTACGAGTCGTTGCAGTTCCCTTCGCTTACCTACGTTTGGCGCGAATGGGAGCGTTATGGGGCAGTCAATCGCATCGTCGACTCCGACGATGGCCGCACGATTCCAACCGAAAGAATCGTCGAAACGATCACCGAAAAGACGGCGCTTGCCGTACTCTCGCATGCCTATTACGTTTCCGGCGCACTCGCCGACGTTCGGACGATTCAGAAGCGCTGCCGGCAGGTCGGCGCACTGCTTTGCGTGGACGCCTACCAGACGACGGGAATCCTTCCTTACGACGTGACGCAATGGGATCTAGACGTCGTAACCGGGGGATCGCACAAGTGGCTCTGCGGAGGGCCGGGCTGCGGATGGATTTACGTCAAACCCTCGTTAGCGCGCGAGCTGTGTCCGGCCGTTACCGGATGGATGGCGCACGAGCGTCCGTTCGCGTTTGAACCGTCGCCCATCGTTTACGCCGCATCGATGTACCGCTTCGGCCACGGAACGCCTACGATCCCGGGATACGTCGCCGCGGCGACCGGCCACGAAATCATTCGCACGATCGGCGTACCGCAGATTCGCGAGCACAACATTCGCCTAACCGAGCGGATCATTGCGATGGCGCTCGAGCGAGGACTCGTCGTCAGGACTCCGCTGGAGCCGGAGCGGCGAACCGGCTGGATCGGCCTCGATTTCGACGGCGCCGAAAGCGCCTGCCGTCAGTTGGTCGCGCAACGCGTTTTTGTGGACTATCGGCCGGCCTGCGGCATTCGCCTCAGTCCGCACTTCTACACCGGCGACGACGAAATCGAGGCATTCTTCGTCGCCTTAGACGGACTGACTTGATCGGGTCGATGATCGTCGACCACACCAAGATTGGCGCCGCGATCCGGCGCCTTTCGCTTCCAGTTGCCGTGCAGATGCTCGGGGATCAACTGCTTGGGGTCGTCGACACGATCGCAATCGGCAGCTTGGGAATCGTTGCACTCGCCGGCGCGACCGCGGCGAACACGGTCTCGCTCGCGCTCACCTTCGCCGCCTTTGGTTTGGTTAGCGGCAGCGGGATCATTGCGGCACAACGCATCGGCGCACAGGATGTCGAGGGATTCGGCCGCACGCTGCGCGCCGGCGCAATCGCGCCGGTTGCCCTCGGGGCGTTCTGCCTGCTGCTCAGCCTATTCGGCGCGGGCGCGGCGATTCACGGACTGATCGGCGGTTTGCCGAGCGCGCATGCAAGCGCAATCTATCTGATCTTGCGCTGCGCCGCCATCATGCCGATTGCGCTCTCGGCAACGCTGATCGTCGGAATCGGCGCGGCCGGAAATCAGCGCCTCGGCGTGCTGGTGCTGGTCGTGGTGAACCTCATCCACATTCCGTTGTTGTTGATGCTTGGACTCGGGTGGTGGACGCATCATCCGTTCGGCATCGTCGGCGCCGGCGTCTCGTCGCTGCTCTCCGAAACGATCGCCGCAGCATTCGCCATCGCGTACGTCGCGCGGTGCCCCCAATACCGCGTTTTCGAAGAGCTCGGGGTTTCGTGGCCGTTGGCGCTGCGCTGCGCCCGACTGGGCCTTCCCGAAGCGGTCTTCCTGCTCGGCGCGCTCTCACCCGACATCTTCATCGTCGCAATGCTCGCGCCGCTGGGTGCGATCTTTGTTGCAGCCTTTCGCGCGCTCAACGTCGTTTCCGACCTGACCTTCATCGTGCCAAGCCCACTGCAAAGCGCGGCACAGATTGTGATCGGCCAACGCTTGGGTGCGGGCGATCCGCTGGGCGCGCGTTGGTTTCTCGAGCGCGCGCAGCGTCTTTCGCTCCTTGCCACCACACTGACCGGCGCGGTTATCGCGCTGGTCGCATGGCCGTTGGCCTACGTCTTCACCCTCGATGCCGCGGCGGCTACGCTCGCGGCGCTGCCGCTGGCGCTCCACATGGTCACGCTTCCCCTCAAAGGGTGGGCCATGATCTCCCTAGCGCCAATTCGCGCCTCCGGCGACACGCGCTTCTCAATGACCGTAGGCCTCGTCTGCGGCGCGCTCGTCATTCCCCTGTCGTGGATCGGCATCGAGCGGCTGCACCTCGGGCTGTACAGCGTTCCGATGGGCTGGATCGCGGCTTGGAGCACACGCGCGCTGCTTACGCAGTGGAAGCTGCGCGACGGCGCATGGATGCGGCACGCCCCGCTGGCGGCGTAGGCTCCTAACGGCGGGTTTTCCATAACGCTTGGTCCAAAGCGCGCATTGTGGCGTTCACCGAGGGATTCATCTCGGAGTTGGTCGGCCGCCGGGCGACAATCAACGACCTTCCGATCGGAAAGGTAACCGACTTTGTCGTCGGCAAGCCGGACGCCGTCTTTCCGCAGGTCGACGGGCTGATAATCAAGACCACGCAAGGCCTGCGCTTTGCTCCGATCGAGACCGTCGCCGACGTCGACCGCAATGGAACCGTCGCACTGACGATGGCCCCCAAAGAACCCGTGCCGCCGGAACAAGAGGAGCTCTATCTCGTCGCCGATTTGCTCGATAAGCAGATCGTGGACGTTGACGGCCGGAAGGTCGTGCGCATCAACGATATCGAGGTTGCCAACGCGAACGGGCGGCTGCGCGTGGTCGCCGCCGACGTGGGAATCGCCGGGCTCCTGCGCCGCCTCGGATTGCGATCGTTCGGCAAGCGTTGGCTCTCGCGCATCGGCAACGTTCCGCGTTCGATGATCGCCTGGGATTCGGTCGCGCCGATCCGCGAAGTCAATCCGTCACAAGTGCGCCTCTCGGTCAAAGAGAACCGGCTGGCGCGAATGCATCCCTCCGAGCTGGCCGAGATCATCGGCGAACTTTCCGCCCGCGAGGCCGCCGCGGTCGTAGGACAGCTGGATGACGAGACCGCCGCCGACGCGTTCGAACATCTCGACGCGGATACGCGCAAGAACCTGATCGAGGATATCGGCACCGAGCGCGCCGCCGACATCATCGAAGAGATGGATGCCGACGATGCGGCCGACCTTTTAGCCGAGCTTCCGGAAGAGCAGCAGTCGGAACTGCTCGCCGAGATGAACGCGTACACGGCCGGCGAGCTGCGCGAACTGGTAAAGTATCCCGAAGACACCGCCGGCGGTATGATGACGACGGATTACGTTTGGATCTATCCGCACCGCACGACCGAAGCCACGATCCGTAAAATTCGCGAAATCGCGCCGGTTTCAGAGTTCATCTACTACCTCTACGTGCTGGACAAGAGCGACCACGTCTTGGGCGTGCTCTCCTTGAGGACGCTGCTGCTCGCGTTGCCGACCGCGTTTATCGAACGCATCATGGATACGGACCTGGTGACGGTGGCTCCGGATACGCCGGCGGTGGACGTCGCGTCGACGATCGCGAAGTACGATCTCTTAGCGGTGCCCGTCGTCGACGACGCCGGCAAGCTGCTCGGCATCGTCACGGTTGACGATGCCATCGACGCAATCATGCCCGACGATATTGCGAAGAAGCTGCCGCACCTGCGGGCTCGCCATCACTTGCACGCCACCCCGCCGTGAGGCCGGAGGAGATCGTGGCTTTCGCCGAGGCTCTCGCGCGCATTACCGCGTCGGGAGGTGGCCCCAAGGCGCTGACGGCGCATTTGGCGCGAGCGGCCGGGGGCGGCGTGCTGCTCGAAGACGCGCAGTGGCGTCACCTCGCCGCGGCCGGGTCACACCGCGTTCCGCCGAGCGCGCGAAGCGTCGTGGAATCGGGCGCCGCGGGAAAAGTGCTGCGCGTTAACTCGGGCGATCTTCACGTCGGCTGGCTCTCGCTCTTCGGCACCGACTCAGAGCCGGAGGCCGAGTTGATGCTGCGGCTCACCGCTGCGGCAATCGGCGTAGAGCTCGCGCGCGAAGCCTTCGGCGCGCGCGCGAAGAAGGGAACGATTTGGAACTCGCTGCTTTCGGAGAGTTTCTCCGACATCGCAGCGGCACGCGAGGAGGCCGCGGCACACGGCATCGCCCTTGCCCAGCAGTATTGCATCGTCATCCTCGAATGCGACGCGACCGGCGCGGCCCCGGCGATAATGACGGAGTTGCGAGCGCTTGCAGCCGACGCTTTTCGTCCGATCGATGCAGAGCTTGGATTCTTGGAGCGGGAGCAGTCGCTCTTCGTTTTCGTGCCGGCCGCTCGCGCCGTCGATGCGGCCAACGCCAAAACGGCTGCCTGCTTTTTGCCGCGTACGGCCGCGCGGCGAAAGTCGCAGCTGCGAATTTCCGGCGGCGTCGGCACCGTCGAGGCCGCAACGGCACTCGCTCGCAGCGAGGCAACGGCTGCAGCCGCGCTAACGATCGGGCGGCGCCTCTTCGGATCGGCACACGTAGCGGCGTACGAAGATCTCGGCGCATATTCGTTGTTATACGAAGGTGCCGACGCGCAACGCCTTCGAGCCTTTGCTGCCGGCGTGCTCGCGCCCCTGCGCTCCTATGACGAGAAGCATCAGACGGAGCTGGAGCGAACGCTCAAGCTGTATTTCAACGTCGGGCAGAACGTCAAGACGGCGTCGCTATCGTTGAACGTTCACCGGCATACCGTTTTCTATCGCCTGCGGCAGATCGGCGAAATCACCTCGCGAACGCTGGAAAGCCCGCACGATCAACTCACGTTGCGCATGGCCATTGCAATCGATGAACTCCACGTCTAAACCACAGTGGCGCCGCCCCTCCAACAAACGCGAAGTCGTCAAACTCGCGCGCGAAGAGGACGTGCGCTTCGTCCGTCTCGTCTTCGCCGACGTTTTCGGCGTTAGCAAGAACGTTTCGATCCCGGTCGAACAGCTCGACGACGCGCTCGAGGGCCGCGTTACCTTCGACGGCGGCTCGATCGACGGTTTCGTTCGCGGCGAAGAGCTCGACATGGTGCTTCGTCCCGACCCGGCGACCTTTACGATCTACCCGTGGCGCGCCGCGCCGCAAGGGCGAGAGGGACGGTTGATCTGCGACATCGCGATGCCGGACGGTACGCCGTTTGAAGGCTGCCCGCGAACGACGCTACGCCGCGCTATCGAGAGCGCTCCGTCGCTGACCGGCACGCGCATCGGCCTGGAGATCGAGTTTTATCTGTTCGAACGCTCTGCAGCCGGCGAACCCTCAACCACGACGACCGACGTCGGCTCGTATTTCGATTTCTCGGCCAACGACCGCGGCGAAGAAGCACGCAACGCAATGGTCTCTGCTCTGGGTTCGATGGGCGTTCCGATCGCATCGGCGCATCACGAACATGGCGCCGGCCAGCACGAGATCGACGTCGCGCACGACGACCCGCTCGCCGCCGCGGACCATGCGCTCACGCTGCGCACGATCGTCAAACACGTTGCCGCCGATTTCGACCTGGATGCAACCTTCATGCCAAAGCCGCTCGAGGAGCGCGCCGGCAGCGGACTACATGTGGATTTTTGCTTAGCCGACGACAGCGACGAAGAGACCGCACTCTATGTCGTCGGAGGATTGCTCGGGCATGCGCCGGCCCTTACCGCGATCTGCAATCCAACGGTCAACTCGTACAAACGTTTGGTCGCCGCGTGGGACGCGCCGATCTACTCGGTCTGGTCGGAGCGAAGCGCAAACGCACTCGTGCGCGTACCGCCCGGACAGAAGCCGTCGCGCATCGAGATGCGCAGCCCCGATCCGGCTTGCAATCCGTATCTCGCGCTCGCGGTCTTGATCGGAGCCGCGGCGGACGGGATCGCCTCCGGGACGTTGCCGGGGGCCGCCTTCGCCGGATCGACGTACGATTTGAGCGAACGCGAACGCCGGGAGTGCGGTATCGGCACGTTGCCGAAGTCGCTGCGCCAGGCAATCGCCGAGCTCGATGCGGATTCCGTCGTGCGCGGATCGCTGGGCGATCATCTCTACCATGCCTTCCGCGATGCGAAGCTCGAAGAGTACGAACGCTATCGCCGCGCCGTCCACCCGTGGGAACGCGAACGCTACCTACGACTGTACTAACGTCTCTGTCATCCTGAGCAGCGAGCGCAGCGAGCGTGTCGAAGGACGCTCTGTGGTTGATCACGGGTAACTCGAAGACGTCCGTCGCTCCCCATCCATGCTCCGCTTCTACTCGCTAATTTTTCGCAACTTGGCATCCTGCCGTTGCGGAAAACTTGGACGCTTCTCGTTACCCGAGAGTAACCCCATAGCGTGGTCGAAGGCGAGACAAGGCAGGAGCGCATTCAGGAATCGGCGTCTGGGAGCTCCATCATTTCGCTCACACAATATATTGACTTCCCCTGCAGCATCTCGTCTCGCTTCTGCTTAAGCCACTTCTCATATCTGTCGCCAAAGGGAATGGGGTCCCAGGCGAGCGCCAGCAGGCCTTCATAAAAATAAAGACACGAGCGCAGCTCCTGCAACGATTTGCAAACGCGTACTTCACCCGCGGAGTCGACCCCAAATCCTGGGAGGGCGGCTTCGACGGCCGCCCTCAATTCTGACTCATCCGTCCTGTCAAAGACGCGGCCGAAAGTCAAGAATCCAATCCACCGGTGCTGCAAGTTTAATACTCTGATGCCGACGATATCGTTCACCGCCTCACGCCCCCCAACGTTTTGTTATCAACTCGGCTTCGTCTCGAGCGCTTCGCATTTAAGCAGGCCCCAGGCGCGTTCCACGTCGCTGCGCTGGGTGCGCAGGTTGCCGATCGCAAGCCGAAGGGCATAGCGCCCGTCGACTTTCGTATGTGAGAGAAAAACCTCGCCCGTTGCGTTGACGTCGCACAAGATCTCCGCGTTGAGCGCGTCGCGTTGCGCCTCGTCGACGCCGGGGGGGGCGTAGCGAAAGCAAACGACTGAGAGCGGATGCGGCGCCATGACTTCCCACCCCGGCTCTGCGCTGACCCACGAGGCAAACTCTTGCGCGAGCGCGATGTGATGGCGCAGCCGCTCGCGGATGCCTTGCGCGCCGAAATGCCGCAGGACGAACCAGAGTTTAAGCGCCCTGAAACGCCGCCCCAACTGCAAACCGTAGTCCATATAGTTGACGACGCCGGCCTCGGGTGTCGTAAGATATTCCGGCACGAGGCTAAACGCGCGGCGAACGATCGACTCGTCTTTCAAAAAAAGCACCGAGAGATCCATCGGAACGAACATCCACTTGTGCGGATTGAGCACCAGTGAATCCGCCAACTCGACGCCGTCGAGCATCCAGCGAAACTCCGGGATCATCGCCGCGGGCCCAGCGTATGCCGCATCCACGTGCAGCCAGATGTTGCGTTCGCGCGTCACTTCGGCAATCGCGGCAACCGGATCTACCGACGTCGTAGACGTCGTTCCCACCGTAGCAACGACGGCGAGCGGCCGCATTTCGGCCTTTTCATCGGCTTCGATTGCGGCACGAAGCGCTTCCGGGCGCATCCGATATGCGCCATCGCATGCTACGCGCACAACGTTCTCTTGCCCGATGCCTAGCGCGACCGCTGCCTTCTCGACGTGCGAATGCGTTTCGGCGGTGATGTAGATCCGTAAGGCCGGCAGGTCGCGACCGCTCATTCCCCGCTCGCGGATTTGCAGCCCGAGCGCATCGCGCGCCGCCGCCAGCACCGTGAAGCCGGCGATCGATGCGGTGTCATAAATCACGCCGGTCCATTGCGGCGGTAGATCGAGCAAGCGCCCCAGCCACCGCATCATTACCTCTTCCAGCTCGGTGGCCGCAGGCGACGTGCGCCAGAGCATCGCCTTCACGTCGAGCGTCGCCGCCAAGGCCTCGGCGACGATCGCGGCGGGCGCCGAGCTCGTCGCGAAATAGGCGAAGAAACGGGGGTGATTCCAATGCGTCGTACCTGGTACGACGATACGCTCGAAGTCGGCGAAAATCTCGTCGAACGGCACGCCTTCCTCGGGCGCGCTCTCCGGCAGCAAAGCCGCGATTTGGCCCGGCGCGACCGCCGGCATCACGCGATGCGCTTCCGGCTGCTCGAAGTACTCCCGGATCCAGGCGCCGGCCCGGTCGAGTCCGTCTCGCAGGGCCTCGTCATCCATACCGATGGAGTGTTGGCGCATCAGACGGAGAAGGCCCTGGCATGAAGTATCGGACGTATCCGGAGAGCGACGTGATCGTCAGCGAAGTCGGCTTCGGGCTTTGGACGACCTCGACCGGATGGTGGGGCGACAAAAGCGACGACGAAGCCGTCTCTTTGCTGCGTGAAGCCTACGATTTAGGTGTCACGTTCTTCGATGCCGCGGACACGTACGGCAACGGCCGAAGTGAAGAGCAGCTCGCCAAAGCGTTCGGGGGCCGGCGCGAACGCGTCGTCTACGCGACGAAATTCGGCTACGATTTTTCCGACGCCGGGCAAGCGCGGCGCGGGCAGTCCGAGTTGCCGCAAGATTTTTCTCCCGCCTTCGTACGCGAGGCGCTCGAGGCGTCGCTGCGCCGTTTGCAAACCGAATATATCGACATCTATCAGATGCATAACGCACGCATGGCTCAAATCGACGACGACGCCTTATGGGAGCTGCTCGAATCGTTCAAACAAGAGGGCAAGATTCGCATGTACGGAGTCGCGCTCGGCCCCGCGATCGGTTGGCTCGGTGAGGGTGTCGAAGCCGTCCGCCGCCGCCACGTCGCGACCATGCAGATCATCTGGAATATCCTCGAACAGTATCCGGGCGACGAGCAAATCCGCGCGGCCGCCGATGCCGGCGCGCCGACCGGATATATGATCCGCGTCCCACACTCCAGCGGCATGCTCGAGGGCCATTACACGGCCGAGACGACATTCCCGAAAAACGACCACCGCCGCCATCGTCCCCGTGAGTGGCTGCTTCACGGTGTCGAAAAGGTTGCGCAGCTCCGTTTCCTCGAGCGCCCAGACCGGACGCTCGGTCAAGCGGCAATCCAGTGGCTCCTGGCCGAACCGCGCGTCATGACCGTTCTGCCGAACATCTACGATTCCCAACAGCTCCGCGAGTTTGCCGCCGCGCCGGAGACGCCGGCTTTAACTGCAGCGGAGCTCGACCAAATCGAAGAGCTCTATAAGAAAAACTTCGGTATTGAGGAACCGCCCATGGCTTTCAAAGGAACGATGACTCCGCTCGAGCACGCGAGGCCGTGAAACACGAGCAGATTCTTACGCAACACGCACCGGCGCCGATCGGACCGTATAGCCAAGCGATCCAAGCCGGAAACGAGCTCTATTGCAGCGGCCAGATTCCGTCGGATCCACGCACGGGCGAACTGGTCGGCGGCGATGCCGCAACACAGGCCGAACGCGTTATCGAGAATATCGGCGCCATCCTCTGCGCCGCCGGCTATCTGTACGCCGACGTAGTCAAGACGACAATCTTTTTGATCGACATGAACGATTTCGCTGCGGTCAACGCCGTGTACGAAAAATACTTCGGCGCAACCAAGCCGGCACGCTCGACCGTCGCCGTCGCGGCCCTGCCGCGCGGCGCCCGCATCGAGATCGACTGCATCGCCAGAACTTGAGGAATAACGGGCCGTTACTGCGGAGCGGTCTCCGAAGATGTCATAAGGCGAGCCGTCTCTTCTTTGGCGATCTGGGCAACGTCGGGATCGAGCGAACTCGCTGCCGCTTTGAGCTGCTGCAAGGCCAGTTCCCTTTGCCCCTGAGCCGCGTAGGCCCGCGCGAGCAGGTAATGCACCCGGCCGTCGTACGGCGCAGCGGCTATGCCTCTGAGCAGCGCTGCTTGAGCCAGCGGATAGAGGCCGTTCTTTTCATAATCGATGCCTAAGTTCACGTACGACTCGGGAACGTACGGGTCGACGGCGATCGCTTCTACGTAGTACGCAACCGCGCGTTTCCAGTCGCCGCGAAGGTCGGCGAGGTAACCAAAGTTCACGAGGGCTTCGGGGCGTTCGGGCTCCAACCGGTGCGCGCGCATAAAAACGCCGATTGCGTCGCCATAGAGGCCGGCCTGTATTTTTGCCACTCCGACATTGTCGAGGCATGCATAGTTCGTTGGATCGGCGTTGAGGCAGTTATTCAAATAGCCAAGTGCGGTCGTATGATCGTGGATGTCCAGGTACGCCATGCCGGCGCCGTTGAGCGCGGCGATCGACGTCGGGTCGGTGTCGAGCGCTCGCCGGAAATAGATGATTGCGTCGGTCGGGCGATGGATCGCCTCAAAGACTTCGCCAAGTTCTTCCTGGAGGTCTGAGTCGGATGGCTCGGACTTGGCGGCGCGTTCCATCTCGGCCTGATATTGCGCCAGATCGCCTTTGCGCAGATGAAGCAGCACTAAGTCTCGAATAGAATCGGTGCCCGGCAGCGCGCTTTGGAACTGGAAGATCGCGTCGTCGACGCGATTCTCGGTGGCGTAGACGACACCGAGGCGATTGTGCGTCTCTTTATCGTGCGAGTTGCGAGCGAGAAGCTCCTGATAGATCGCTTCGGCGCGATCGAAGCGTCCCTGCCGGTAATAGAGGTCGCCGAGAAAACGCGCCGCTTCGACGCCTTTCGGATGCGTCGCGACAAAACTCGCGAGCGCATCGACCGCTCGATCGAACTCCCCCGCGGCGATCAACTGACGCGAATAGAGGATCGCTGCCTGTTGGTCCACCGTGGCGTGGGCGTCAATCGTAATGATGTCCGCGTCCTGTGCCCTAAGAGGCCCCGCGAACGTCGCAGTCAACGGCAGAACCGCGAAAACCAAGGCAGCGAATGCGCGTCGAATCATTATAGGCACCCCTTCGAGAGGTATAGCGCACGGCCGCCGGGCGGCGTGACGCGACCCTATCGCACGAGGGGCAGCACGTTGCTGGGCGTGAGCGGATAGAACGTCATCGCGATGACGACGGCCGCGCAGAGTGCCGCGCTGGCCCAGGCCAGCGGGACGAAGGGATGCAGATCCCGCGCAGGGGCCTCCTGCGGGGCATACATCGCGCGGATCACTTTCGCATAGGCGTAGAGCGAGATCGCCGTGCCGACGATCAGCGTGGCAGCCAGCCAGATGTAGCCGTTGGCCACCGTCACGGCAAGGATCAATATCTTTCCCAGGAAACCAGCGGTCGGCGGCAAGCCCGACAGCGCCAGCAGAAAGATCGTCATCGCTGCCGCAAGCCACGGCCGCCGCCGCCCCAGACCGCGATAACTGCTCAGCCGCGACCCGTCTTCGTCGGAACCCGATATCGAAGCGGCGACCGCAAACGCGCCCAAGTTCATGAACGCGTATGCCGTCAAGTAGTAGATTGCGTAACGCAGCCCCAGCGGCGTTCCTCCCGCCAGCGCGACGACGATATATCCCATCTGCGCGATGCCTGAATATGCCAGCAGCCTCTTGAGATCGATCTGCGCGAGCATGCCGACGTTCCCCACGATCATCGAGATGGCCGCCACGATCCAAACCGGCAGCAAAAGCCTTGCGGCGACCCCCGGCGGCAACGCGTCGTACGTGAAGCGGGCGAAGACGGCGAGCGCTCCGGCCTTCGTTACGACGCTCATGAAAGCGGTCACCGGTAATGGCGCCCCCTCGAAGACGTCCGGCGTCCAGATGTGGAACGGCACGAGGCTCAGTTTAAAAACCAGGCCGATGAGAAACATGCCGGCGCCCATCCAGAAGAGCGGGCTCGACGCGAGCGAAGGATTGACGAAGTCGGCCAGGATGACGCTTCCCGTCGCACCGAAGAGCAGCGCCGCGCCGAAGAGTAAGAAGGCCGTGGCGGTCGAGCTCAGGATCAAATACTTGAGCGCCGACTCTCGCGCCGTCTTTCGATCCACGGCAGCGCAGAGCGCATACAGGCCCAGCGAAAGCAGCTCGAGACCCAGAAAAATCGCGATCAAGTTCGCTGCGCCCGCCATCAGCATCGCACCGCACGCACTCCAAAGCATGATCGCCGTCGTGCCGGGCACGCGCCCGGCGGGCCCGATGGCGCCGTAGAGCAGCAACGAACCGGCCGTCCCAATCAGCACGATCTCCTCAAAGACTGTTGCGAATCCACCGGTCATGAAACCGCCGAAGAACGCATCGTACTCATGGCCGAACTGCCGTCCTGCAACGATGGCCGCGGCCGCCACCCCCAGCAGCCCGATGACGATTGAAACATAACGCCACTGCTTGCGACCGGAAAAGAGATCGGCGAGGAGTATCGCAAGGCCCGCCGCGGCGACGATCTCGACGGGAAGAATCGCGCTCCAGTCGGCGTGCGTGAACGAAAGCGTCACGGAAGAGTTCCGCTCTGCGCAGTGGTGATTGCGGCGTTGACCAAGAGCGGCTTGGGAAAGACGCCGACCAGCAGCAGCGCGGCCAGCAGCGGGGCGACGGCAAGGCCTTCAAGCCACGTGAGATCGGGACGAATCGGCAGGTCCTCCCGCTGGGGACCGTTCATGATGTCCTGATAAAGGCGCAGCATATACGCAGACGCCAGCACGATCGCAACGAGCGCGACGATAACGGGCCAGACATATCCCGCTTGGTAGACGCCGATCAAGATCAGCAGTTCGCCGGCAAAACCCGCCAAGCCGGGCAGACCCAAAGCCGCGAGCGCCGCAATGCAAAGCGCGCCGCCGAGGCGAGGATTCATCCAGGCCAGGCCGCCGAGCCGAGGCAGACCTCGCGTCCCTTCGCGCTCCTCGACGTAGCCCAGCAACAGAAATAATGCGGCCGAGAAGAGCCCATGGGCGACAATGTAGACCAGTGCACCTTCTAGCGCAAGCGGATTCGCCGACGCGATGGCGATGACGATGAGCCCAAGGTGGGAGAGCGAGGAATAGGCGACGATCCGCTTCGCGTCGTTCTGCGTCAATGCGACGACGGCTCCGTAGATGAGCGAGATTCCGCCCAGGACCATGAGCGGCGTGGCGTATTGATGCACGTACGCCGGTAGCAGCGCCGTGGCGATGACGAGAAATCCGTAGAGTCCCGCCTTCGACTGCACGCCGGAGACCACCGAAACCATCGGCGAAGGAAGCCCGCTGTAGGTCGGCGGCATCCACGTATGGAGCGGAAACACCGGCGTCTTCACGAGAAATGCGAAGGCAAACCCAGCGTAGATCCAAGGAGCCCACCCGCCCGCCAGCGGAGCGCCCCCGCGGCCGATGACGTCGGTGGAGCCGTAGATAACGCCGAACGCGGCGGTCGCGAGCAGCAACGTCAGGCCGCCCGCGAAATTATAGATGAAATAGCGCCACGCCGTTGCCGGATGTTCGCCCCAACCGACGAGCGCAAAGAACACGGGGACGAGCATCAGATCCCAAAAGAGAGCGAAGACGAGCAAGTCGCGCGCCAGAAAGAGGCCCAGCATCGTCCCCTCGAGCGCGAGCAAAAGCGCAACGAGGTCTCGCGTCCGCTCGGCGCGGCAGGCGGCGATCGCGCAGGCCGTACAGAGCGCTAACAGCAATGCGATCCAGTACGAAATCGGCGTCGCACCGAAGTGGAACGCGGACTCGAAGGGCCGCGAAAGCCAACGCACGCTCCAATCGCCGGTACCGGCCGCAAAAACCGTCCCAAACGTAATCGCCGCCACCACGGTCCCTATCGCTCGCGAGAGCACGCGATCGCCGCGCGGCAGCGTCACGAGCAATGCGCCGGCAACGATCGGAAGCAGAATGCTGACGAGAACGAGCGGCATCAGTGCGCGGCTCCGGCGATGGCGTAGTACGCGATGAAACAGGCCGCCCCAAAAACCAGAATCAAAGCATACGCGCGCAACAGACCAGTCTGGAGCGAGCGCACGAGCGTTCCGAGCCAACCGGCGGTGTCGACGATCTCGTTAACGGCGCCGTCGAGTACGCGGGGATCGAACACTTGGCCAAAAAATCGTCCCAAGGCTTGCGACGGGCGTACGAAGATCGCATCGATTGCGGCGTCAAAATAAAAGAGGTTCGTCAAGACCGCCGGCATCCTCTCGGTCTCGACGCGAAGCCGATCGACCGCATTGCGTTGCGCGGTCGCAGTGGCGTAGCGCTGCCAGGCGATCAGAAACCCGATCGCTACCACGATCACCACGATCACCGAGGTGAGGTTCTCGGAGATCGCCGGTGCGGGAGTTTGGGCCGCTGCGAGATGCGCCTGTGCCGCGAAGAGCGGCGCAAAAAAGTGTGCCCACGGCGATGCGTCGCCGCCAAACAGCAATGCGCCGCCGATCGCGACGCTCGGAACGACCAAGATCGCCACCGGCACATTCATGATCCAGGACCCGGCGCCGCCCGTGTGCACGGGCGCCTCACCGCGGTACTCACCCAAGAACGCGACGAAGAGCAAGCGGAACATGTAGTACGCCGTGATGCCGGCCGTTACGATGCCGATTGCGTCGAGCCATGGGTGCCCGTGCTGCAGGGCACCGTAGATCACCTCATCTTTCGAAAAGAAGCCGGAAAAGCCGGGAACTCCGCTGATCGAGAGCACGCCCGTCAGCATCACCCAAAAGGCAAACGGCATCTTCTTCCACAGGCCGCCCATGCGGCGAATATCTTGCTCGTCGGAGAGCGCGTGGATCACCAGTCCCGCACCCAAGAAAAGCTGGGCTTTAAAGAACGCGTGGGTAAAGAACTGCGCGACGCCGGCCTCGTAAGCACCCACGCCGACGCCCATGATCATGTAGCCGATTTGCGACATCGTCGAATAGGCGAGGATGCGCTTGATGTCCCACTGCGCCGTGCCGAGAATCGCACCGAGCAGCGCCGTCACGCCGCCGACCGTTCCGACCAGCAGCTGCGCTTCGCGGCTCGCATTCCACAACGGCGCGCAGCGAGCGATCAGATAGACGCCGGCCGTCACCATCGTCGCGGCGTGAATCAGGGCCGACACCGGCGTCGGGCCCTCCATTGCGTCGGGCAGCCAGGTGTGCAACGGGACCTGTGCCGACTTGGCAGCCGCGCCGATAAAGAGTGCAATGCAAATCGTAAGAACGACCGCCGTACCCAACGTTCCGGCAGCCGCAAAGGTGTCGCCGAAACCGCTCGAGTGCACGTGGGCGATGATAACGAAGATCGCAAACATCACGCCGACGTCGCCGACGACGTTGATGACGAACGCTTTGCGCGCCGCGGCAACGGCAGAGGGCCGCTCGAACCAGAAGCCGATCAGAAAGTATGACGCCAGGCCGACGAGGCCCCAGCCGACGAGCAGCCCGATGAAGTTGTCGGAGAGCACGAGCGTCAGCATCGCGAAAACGAAGAAGCTCATGTAGGCGAAGAATCGCGCGAACGCGCGATCGCCGTGCATGTAGCCGATCGAGTAGAAGACGATCAAGAACCCGACGCCGGTGATGATGAAGGTCCACAGCAGCGAGAGCGGATCGAGCAAGAGTCCAAAATCAAATCCCGGCATCCAGGAAAAGAGCGGCTGGTTCGCGCCGGCGGCTCCCGCGACGCTCTGCGTGCCATCGCGCCACGAAAGCACCGCCAGCACGAACGAAGCCCCCACCAGCGCCGATACAAGCCATCCGGCCATCGCGCGCAACTGCGGCCCAAACGTCCAACAAATCACCGCACCGGCCAGCGGCAGCAGCCACAACGCCAGCAACATCGGATACGACCCGGCGACGCCGAGCAGGTGATGCGTCACGCCGGCGTCACCCATGCAGCGCCCGAATATCGTCGACGTCGACGTACTTTTCGGGACGGAAGGTCGTCACCACGATCGCGAGGCCGATCGCTGCCTCCGCGGCGGCGACGGTAATCACGATGAACGCAAAGATGTGGCCGACGTTATGCAGCCAGAGGCGTGCGTAGGCGATCAGGAGCAGGTTTGCCGCATTGAACATCAGTTCGACGCTCATCAGCATAATGAGCGGATTGCGCCGAACGATCACGCCGATGACGCCGATAAAAAAAATGACGCAAGCGAGGCTCACGTAGTCGTTGATCGGAACGGTCATCAGCCCTTGCCCTCGCGCAGGATCGCCTCGCGCACCGCGCGATCCGCCCGCATGCGGCTCTGCTGCGCTTCGGCGTCGCTCATCTGTTCGCCGCCCAACGTTATGACGCCGATTACGGCCACCATCAAGACGAGCGCCGTTGCTTCAAAGGGAAGCAGTTGCACCGTAAAGAGCGCTTTACCAAAGTCGGCGACGCTGCCGAAAACGCCGGCGTTTCCAACCGCTCCGGTTGCCGGCGGCGCGGCCATTTTGACGTTGGAGAGGGCGTAGATGAGGAATCCGAACGCCGCGAGCGTGAAGACTCCCGCGGGCAGCCAGATCTTCGGCAAGCGATTCGGGCCGGTGGGAAAGGGGGCGACCCCGCTGCCTAAGAGCGCGATAACGAAGACGAAGAGCACGAGAATCGCGCCCGAGTAGACGATGATTTGGATGACCGCCAAGAACTCGGCCGAGAGCATGACGTAAAGCACCGCGAGCGTCGCAAAGTTGAGCAACAGGGCGACGACGCTATAGACCGGCTTGTTCGCCGCGATCGTCCAGACGGCGCTGGCAATTAGAATCGCCGCAAGCACCCAAAATGCGATCATTTGTCTGCCTCGGGTTTCTTGAGGATAGCCAGCCCCTCGTGCTGGGTCTTAAGGATCTCTCCTCGCCAGGTTGCGCCGTAGCCGGTATCGACGTCGGTCGTCGACTTGATCTCGGCGACGCGCCCGAGATCGCCGGGGATTCCCCCGGGACGGTCGTCGGGAGCCGTACCGACGCCGGCATCGGGCGGCACGAGCAGCCGATCCTTATCGTAGATAAACGATCCCCGGCGATAGTCGGCCATTTCGAAGCGCGGCGTGAGCACGATCGCATCGGTCGGGCACGCCTCTTCACACATTCCGCAAAAGATGCAGCGAAGCTCGTCGATCTCATAGCGCGCGGCGTAGCGCTCACCCGGCGATCGCCGATCGTCCGGCGAGTTTTCCGCCCCGATTACGGTGATGGCGTTGGCCGGGCACACGCTCGAGCAGAGCTCGCAGCCAATACACCGCTCCTTGCCGTCGGCGTAGCGGCGCAACTCGTGCAGGCCGTGAAACCGCGGCGAGTGCTGCTTCTTGCGTGACGGATACGGGATCGTCGGGCGCTTCCGAAACATGAACCCGAAGGTAATCGATAAACCTTTCAGGATTGCGCCGGGGTTGTAGAGGTGCTTGCGTGAAGCCATGAGCGGCCTAACCCGTATACGCCACGACGACTGCCGTGACGACGAGGTTTAGCGTCGCCAGCGGCAGCAGAACCTTCCAGCCGAAGGCCATCAGGCGATCGTATCGAAGGCGCGGCAGCGTCGCACGCAACCACATATAGAAAAACATAAAGCACGCGACCTTGATGACGAACCAGGCGACGCCGGGAATAAACGTCAGGTGCAACGGCGCGTTCCATCCGCCGAAGAACAGCAGAGTTGCGATGCACGAGACCGTGAGCATGTTAACGTACTCCGCGATGAAAAACAAGCCAAAACGCAAGCCCGAGTACTCGGTGTGGAAGCCTGCCACGAGCTCGGTCTCCGCTTCGACCAGATCGAACGGTGCCCGATTCGTCTCCGCGACGGCCGTGATCACGTAGATGACACAACCGACGAACTGCGGGAGCACGAACCACCAGCGCGCCTGCGCGTTAACGATGCCGTCGAGCGAAGTGGTGCCGGCCAGAACGAGGACGCCCACGAACGACAGCGACATGGCGAGCTCGTAACTGATCATCTGTGCCGTCGAACGCACGCTTCCCAGCAGCGGATACTTCGATCCCGATGCCCAGCCGCCTAAGCAAATTCCGTACACGCCCAACGAACCGATTGCCAGAATCAGCAAAATTCCGGCGTTGACGTTGCCGATCGCCCAGGTTTGCCCCGACGCCGACGCGCCGAACGGAATGATTGCATAGACGCTGAATGCCGTCAGCAGCGAAATGAAGGGTGCCAGCTTATAGAGTAGTGGATCGGCCGTTTCCGGCGTCAAGTCTTCCTTGAGCATGAGCTTGGCGGCGTCGGCGGCGGGCTGCAAGAGTCCCCAAGGACCGACGCGATTCGGCCCGGGGCGCAGCTGCATCCATCCCAGAATCTTGCGTTCGGCCAGCATCGCATACGCAAACGAAGTCACGACGACGAAGAGCAGGATCACCGATTTGATGAGGACCTCGAGCCACCAGGGCATTATGAGACCCTCATCCCTGCAAGCGACGGATCGTGCAGCCACGTCCCGCCCCCCGAAAGGATGGGCGTGTCTTCGTTGTCACCCTTGAGTCGGACTCGAAGGGTGACACTACTTGAGAAACGTTCGTCGCCAAGCGTAAAATCGCGCGGCTCGCTCGTGGCCGCGAGGATCACCGAGCGCTCGAGCTCCGGCGTCGGTGGGAGTAGGACGCCAAGCGCTCCGGCCAAGTCGGCGAGAATCTCGAAATCGGAGCGCACGAAATCGGGCGCCGCCAGAGAGGCGCTCACCGGAAGCAGATCGCCGCCGAGATTTACGATCGTACCGCTCTTCTCGAAGGCGCCGGCGGCGGGTAGAACGAGAGTGGCTCGCTGCGCGGTCTCCGTCATAAAGAGTTCGCTGACGACGACGAAGGGCGTTGCGTCGAGCGCTTCGCAGACGGCTGCCGAATCCGCTGCGTTGCGAGCTGGGTTCGCGCCGAAAATAGAGAGTACGGCGAGTCGCCCGTCGCGCGCCGCGTCGAGCATCTCAGACGTGTCGTATCCTCGCTCGACCGGCGCGTACCCGGCGCCGCTGCCCGGCAGCATGCCCATCGCCTCCGCGCCGCGCGCGTTGCCTTGCTCGCTGGTGATGTAGGTTGCCAACTCGGAGAGGTCAGAAAAGGCTTGCGCGTAATCACTTCCCGCCCTCGGATCGACGCCGTCCCAAATCAGCGCGACACTCTTCCCATCCCCGACGGCCGCGCGAGCCTTCACAGCGGATTCGTCCGAAACGATCGTCGCGCCGTTGCGCGCGGCTTTTTGGATGCGCAGCCATAGGACCGGAGCGCGTTGCTCGGGAGACTCTCCCGCAATCACGATCGCTTGCGCGCGATCGATATCCTCGAGCGAACCGCCGCGCGCACCGGGCGTCGCCTGACGCTGACGCCCCGCGCGCCAATCGAGATTTCGCACGCCGGCGCTGCGGAAAACGTGGGCGAGCGCAAATGCTTCTTCGTTGGTCAGCCGCCCGCCGCCAATTGCGCCGACGCTCTCCGCGCCGCGTTGCGCGATCGCATCGGTAATCGCCTTGGACCAGAGGAAGAACGCATCTTCCCAGCCGACCTGCGTCCAACTTCCGTGCTTGCGATAGAGCGGCTGCTTTAGACGGTCCGGCGACTCATAGAACCCGACGTTGTACCGGCCGCGGTCGCAGAGCCAACCATCCGAGATTCGATCTTCCTCGACGAGCATCGTTCGCAAGAGCCGGCCGTATCGCACGTCGGCGTACTGCCGGCAACCCACGGCACATTGCGTGCAGCTCGTTTGCGTGCGTTCCAAATCCCACGGACGGGACTTAAAACGATAGGTTTTCGACGTCAAGGCGCCGACCGGACAGAGCTCCGTCACGTTTCCCGTGAAGTTGTGGCGATAAGGACGGCCGCTCGCGGTCGCGATAATGTCTCGGGCGCCGCGGTCCTTGACGACGAGTTGCCGTTCGCCCGCGATGATGTCGTCGAAGCGGACGCACCGCTGACAGACCACGCAGCGCTCCTCGTCGAGAACGATCGTCGGGCCCAGATCGACCGCTTTCGGCTTGGCGAGCTTCGGATCGGCGACGTCGGAGTTACCGCGCGCATAGGCCATCGCGTAGTCTTGCAGATCGCATTCGCCGCCTTTGTCGCAGATCGGGCAGTCCAATGGATGGTTGACCAAGAAGAGCTCCAGCACCATCGCGCGAGCCGCTTCGACGCGCTCGCCGCGCGTCCGCACCACCATGCCGTCGGCCACGACGGTGTTGCAGGCGATCTGCAGCTTCGGCGTCCCTTCGATGTCGACGAGGCAGATGCGGCAGAGTCCCGCGGGCCCCAACTTCGTGTGATAGCAGTAGACCGGAATCTCTTGCTTCACCGTCTTAGCGGCTTCCACCAAGAGCGTTCCTTTTGGGACGTTGACCGGTACGCCGTCGATGGTCAGGCTGACGAGCTCGGTCTGCGGTGCGGTCGACGTACTCATGCCGGCTGCGCCTGCGGCGCCAGAATGCGCGACTCGAACTGATCGGGAAAGCGGACCATCACCGATTTCAAGAACGGTTCGATGGAGTCGCCCAGCGGACAAAGATTCAAGCCGGTGATGCCGCTCGAAACCCGGAAGAGCATCTGGATGTCACCGGGAACGCCGCGGGAATTGACGAGTCGATTCAGCACGCGAGCGATCCAGTCGCCGCCCTCGCGGCAAGGAGTGCACTGGCCGCACGATTCGTGGGCGAAAAAACGTGCGAGATTGTAGGCCGCCTTCACAAAATCGGTCGTGTCGTCAAAGACGACCACCGCACCGGAGCCGACCATCGAGCCGGCTTTGGCCAAACTCTCGTAGTCGTACGGCAAGTCCAACTGCTCTTCAAAAACGCACGCGGACGAACCGCCGCCGGGTTGAACGGCCATGAGCTTTCGCCCCGGCCGAAGGCCGCCCGCGATCTCGATGAGCTCGCGGATCGTCGTCCCCAACGCAATCTCGTAGTTGCCGGGATTGCGAACGTGGCCGGAGACGGAGACGACCTTATAACCCTTGCTCCGCTCCGTGCCGACCGCGGCAAACCATTGCGCACCGCGCTCGAGAATCGGAACGAGATAGGCGAGCGTTTCGACGTTGTTGACCACCGTCGGCATACCGTACAAACCTTCAACCGCGGGGAAGGGCGGTTTGAGGCGCGGCTCCCCGCGCTTGCCTTCCAGCGAGTTGAGGAGCGCGGTCTCTTCGCCGCAGATGTACGCGCCCGCGCCCCGATGGACGGTGAGTTCCAAATCGAAACCGCTGCCGAAGATGTTCTTGCCGACGTATCCGGCGCGTTTGGCTTCCTCTAGGGCCGCGCAAAAAATCTCGTAGCCGCGCCGGAACTCGCCGCGGATATAGATGAACGCGTGATGTGAGGCGATTGCGTAAGCGCCGATGAGCATGCCCTCGATCACCAGATGCGGCGTCTCCTCGAGGAGCATGTGGTCCTTGAACGTTCCGGGCTCCGCTTCATCGCAGTTGCAGACCAGATAACGCAGGTGCTTGTCCTTCGGAAGAAACGACCATTTGCGACCGGTCGGGAAACCGGCACCCCCACGCCCGCGCAAGCCGGATTGCTCGGCCAAGTTTAGGACGTCGACCGGCTGCATCTCGCGCACGACGCGTTCCCATTGCTTGTAGCCGCCACGCTGACGGTAGGCGTCGATATCGCGCAGGTCGACCTCGCCGATACCGGCCGTCAAGACCTTAGTGACCGGCATGGCTGCGTTCTTCTTGAGCGACTTCGACCACCGCGCGAGAATCCACGACCGCCCGCTCCGAAGTCTTGGTGAAGAACTCGACGTCGTGATCGATGATGTGGTCGAGCATGATGATGCCGCTCCGATCGCCGACGCCTCCGGCATTGTTCGGGAGCGGGACGCCTATCGCGCCCGACGACTTCTTACCGCGCGCAATATCGCTCTCTTGCGAGATCGCCCACGTCCGCCCCGGAGCTTCGGTCTGCGCCATCGGCTGCGTCGAATACGCCCCGGAACGCATCGAAGCCAGCATCTCGTCGATCGCGTGCGGCGTCAAACTATACACGAAGTCGAGATTCACCTGCATGCAGCTCGCTTTATCGCACGCCGCAAGACACTCGACCTCTTCATACGAGAAAACTCCGTCGTCCGTCGTCTCGAGGTGTCCGATGCCGAGCCGTTCCCGAAAATACGCCATCATATCTTCGGCCCCATTAATCGAACACGCCAACCCCCGACAAACCTGCAGCATGTACTTCCCGACCGGCCGCCGATAGAGCAACGTATAAAACGAAACCGTCGCTTCAACCTCGGCATTCGTAAGGTCCAACATCTCCGCCGCCGCATTCATCGCGTCCGCGCTGACATACCCTTCGTGCTCTTGAAACAAATGCATAATCGGCAAAAGTGCGGAGCGCTTCTGCTCGTACTGCGCGATAATCCGCTGGCACTCCGGCGTGAGCCGCTCAAGCAACGCCGGAAAGTTCTCCTCGCGCTCGCGTCATGCGTCAGGCCTCGGCGCTTGGCGTGATGCTGAGGAGCCGCTCGTCGCTCCGCCATCCTGGCTCCGCTCCTACTGCCTGCCTCCTCGCTCCGCCATCCATGGCTCCGCTCGTCGTGCAGAGCCTCCTCAGCACCACGCCAAGCCCCGAGTCCTTGCGTTGCTGATAGCTCAGCCGAACTTTCCGTCGTTACTCTCGCTTGAAAATTGGCATCGCACGCATAGCGTGAGTGATGCTGCGCTCTGGCTCGGCGTTGCGACGGGATGGTGAGGGGCCTCTGAATGTCCGAGCGGAGACAGGATGTCGAGAGCGAGGACTCAGGGAGCAGCGTTTTCACAGGATGTGAAAACGCGAGCGTCCCCGAACCATCCCGTTGCAACGCCGAGACAGCGCGCAGCATCAGCGATCAACCTCACCGAACACCGGATCGAGCGACCCGATCATGACGACGAGATCGGCGATCAGGTTGCCAGGCGCGATCCCCTTGAGCGCTTGCAAATTGTACATGCTCGGCGGGCGGGTGCGGATGCGGTAGGGCTTGTTCTCTCCGTTGCTGACGATGTAGTACCCGAGCTCGCCGCGCGGCGACTCGACGGATTGATAGACGTCGCCCGGCGGGACGCGAAAGCCTTCGCTGATCAGCTTAAAGTGATGGATCAACGCCTCCATTGAGAGCGCGATCGTCTCTTTGGGTGGGAGCGCGACCTTTGGATCGTCGATCATAACCGGACCGGGTTTGTCGAGACGCCGGCGAGCCTGCTCGATGAGGCGGATCGACTGATCCATTTCGTCGAGCCGCACCAAGAACCGCGCGTATGCGTCGCCTTCGGTGCGCGTGGGAACCTCGAAGTCGTACGTTTGGTACCCGCAGTACGGAAAGGCTTTGCGTACGTCGTAGGCAATGCCGCTGGCGCGCAGGCTTGGGCCCGTGACGCTCCACTGCACCGCTTCTTCGGGCGTGAGCATGCCGATGTCGATCGTTCGGTCCTGGAAGATCGGATTGGCCTGCAGGAGGCCACGCAGCTCGCGCATGCGACCCGGAATCTTTTCGATCAGCGCGTCGAGCCCCGCCAGATAGCCCTCGGGCAGATCGCCGTTGAGTCCGCCGACGCGCACGTAGTTCGGATGCATGCGCGCGCCGCCCACACCTTCTTGCAGGTCGAGAATGTTCTCGCGTAAGTCGAAACAATAAAAGAAGACGGAGATCGCGCCGAGGTCGATGCCGTGCGTGCCCAGCCACACGCAATGCGATGCGATGCGCGTCAGCTCGCCGATCAGCACGCGAATCGTCTGCGCGCGTTCCGGTACGCCGTCGGTGATGCCGAGCAGCTTCTCGACCGCCAAGGCGTAACAGAGCGCGTTGGAAGACGGCGCGAGATAATCCATGCGCTCGATCACGGTCTGCGCTTGCGTCCAGAAGAGGCCCTCGGCGCTTTTCTCGATACCGGTGTGGAGATATCCGATCTCGGGGTCGGCTTTGACGACGTTCTCGCTGTCGATCTCGAGCACGATCTGCAGCACGCCGTGCGTCGATGGGTGCTGGGGTCCCATCGAGAGCACCATCGTATTCTCAGTCTGAGCGATTATCTCGGGCGGCGGCGTGGCGGACAGGGTCATGGCCGTCCCCCCTCGCGGACGCGCTTCACTTGTTCTTGCAACGCTTCGAGCGTACGCCCCGAAGGAGGGCTGCCCGCTACGACGTTGGTCTTATTTGCAAATGCGGGACGCGGCGCGCGCTCGAGCGCAGGCCCGCGCATCGGGTAGTCTTTGCGAAGCGGATAGCCGGCCCAGTCGTGGGGCATCTGTATCCGGCGGAGATCCGGGTGTCCGTCGAAGCGAATTCCAAAGAGGTCGTAGACCTCGCGCTCGGCCCAGTCGGCCGACTTCCACAGGTCCGAGACCGTCGGAAGGGACTGGCCGTCATCGACGCCGCAGAGAATCCGCACCCGCGCGGGCGTGCCGACCTCTGCGACCGTGGCCACTTTTGCGGCGAGTCGAAGCAGATGGTACACGACGTCAAAACGCGGCGCGCGACCCAAATAGTCGACCGCTCCGAGATCGAGCAACATCGCATAGCCGTCGGCTTTGAGCGCTTCGAGACGCGAGCGAAGCTCGGACGGAACGACCCGTTCGATGGCGGCATCGTCGATCGGCGGGCGTAGGCTCGGCGGGTCGATCGCGACACCGGCGATCGGCGGAACTTGCGTGCTTGGCATGATAGATGTTGGAGTCTTAGACTTTAGGCTCGCGCCAGGATGCCGCCACGGCCACCTTCACGGATCTGTTGTTGGATCAGGTTGACCGCGTAGAGAAGGCCGTCGGGTGTCGGCGGACAGCCGGGAACGTAGACATCGACCGGAATGATCGTATCGACGCCTTGAATGATCGCGTAGTTATCAAAGATGCCCCCCGAGCTTGCGCAGGCCCCCATCGAGATGACCCACTTGGGATCCGCCATCTGATCGTAGAGTCGCTTGATGACGGGTCCCATCTTCTGCGCGACTCGTCCCGAAACGATCATGAGATCGGCTTGACGCGGCGAGCTTCGAAAAACCTCGGAACCCAAACGAGCGATGTCATACTCCGAGGACGTGACCGACATCATCTCGATCGCGCAGCATGCGAGCCCCATCGTCAACGGCCACACCGACGAACTCTGCGCCCAGCGAGCGACATCGTCGAGCCGCGCCAGCATGAAGTGCCCCGGACTGACGGCAGTTACCGCCATACGAAGCCGCCCTTCTTCCAAACGTAGGCATAGCCGATTGCGAGCACCACGATGAACACGACCATCTCCAGGAGCCCAAAGACGCGCAGCGCATGCATTTGCACGGCCCACGGATAGAACGACGCCGCTTCGACGTCGAAGACCACGAACAGCATCGCAATCAAATAAAACCGCACCGGAAACCGTCCCACGACCGCCGAGGTTGGCTCGACTCCGCATTCGTAGGCTTCACGTTTGTGCGCGTTCGGCTTAGCGCGTCCCAGAAGGCCCGGCAACACGCTAAAGAACAACGCCGCCGCAAGCGCTACGCAGAGGAAGATCGCGACTGGCCCGTAGGGATTCATGACTTACGAACGTTTTTGCAAATCGCGGGCCATACCTGTCCTCCGCGTCCGTCGGCCGCCTGCTAAACGCCGGTCGCCAAGGGGGGACGCAGCGACGTCTTAAACGTACATTCGCTCATGCGGTATGCGGTTTTGGGGATGCTCCTGCTCTTCGCTCTCGGCGACGGATGCTCGCCGCCGCCAAATGTCGTAGGCGTACAAGACTTCGGGCACGTCACGGGGCGCGTTTTGGATGCGATGACCAATCGCCCGATTGCAAATGCTCTGCTCTCCGTCGGTTCGCTCTACACGACGCGAGCGGACGTGAACGGGGGCTTCACGCTCCGCGCCGTAGCAGGCGACCAGACCGTTACCGCCCGGGCCGCCGGTTACGCGACCGTAACCGCCGATACGACGATCACTAAGAACTCGACCGTGTCGATCGGATACATCCGCCTGGTGCCGCTCATCTTCCCGCAGGGCCAGCCGACGTTGCAGCCTCCCACGATTCCGACGCCGTCGGCCTCACCAAGCCCGGCCGCCACAGCGGCGCCGAGGCCGCGACGAGCCCATCGGCAACGGGCTCCCCCACGCCTTCTTAATCGGCCGGCTCGCAGTCGATCGGCTGACCGATGCGACGTAAATCGAGCGCATATCCGGCGACGACAAGGTAGACGTTGTCGGCCTGCTTGGCCAATCGCTGAACCATCCGCCCCATTGCGTCGCGGAAGAGGCGGGCCGAGGCCGCGACCGGGACGACGTCCCAGCCGAACTGTTCGCTGACGGCGATGACCGACGAACGCGAAGCGAGCATCGCGTCGACGAACTGGGCCGCCTCGCCATCCAGCTGCGACGCGAAGACGTTGTAGTCAATCTCCAGCAGATCGATGCGGCTCGCAATCCGGGCGGCTAACCAGGTCCCGAGCGCGTCGACGAGGAGGCATGCCGTCGCCGGCGCCTCTCGAAAGAGCGCGAGCTGCGCCTCATGTGCCATCGAGGCGGTTTCGACGGTGCGCCACGCCTTCGGACGGTCGCGCACGTGCCGCATCAGGCGGGCCCGCCATTCGACGTCCTCGGGTTCGCCGGCAGCCGTCGCGATATAGGTCACCTCGCGGCCGCTTTCGAGCGCGAGGCGAACGGCGAACGCGCTCTTGCCAGAGCTCACCGGCCCCGTGATGAATATGAGCGCCATCCCGCACGCCATTCGACTTTGAGCGGCTTACAGCCCCGCCGCGACGAAACGCGAGAACCTACAAAAATGGTAGGCAACATCCTCAGCATGGCCGCGGGCATCGTTCTCGTCGTGATAACGCTCAGCGACATCTTTCAGGTCGTCGTCGTGCCGCGCTCTACCGGACGGCGTTATCGCGTCAGTTTTTACGTGTGGCGCACGATGTGGCTGGTATGGCCCGCGGCGGGGTGGCGCCTCTACCCCGCCGACCCGGATCGACGTGAAGAGTTCCTGGCGATCTTCGCGCCGTTCATGCTGATCGCGCTGCTCGGAGTTTGGGTCGCCCTACTGATCCTCGGCTTCGCGTTGTTAAGCTGGGGTCTGCGCTCGGGCATAACACCGGCCCACGCGTCGTTCGGGACGATGCTCTATTTCGCTGGAACGTCGTTGCTGACGATCGGATTTGGCGACGTCGTCGGTCGAACCGCCGGACCTCGGCTCGTAGCCGTCCTCGCGGGCCTCGCCGGGCTCTCGCTGCTTTCGATCACTACCGCCTATCTGTTCGCAATCTTCGGATCTTTTCAGCGGCGCGAGATGTTTGTCGTAACGGTCGCCGCTCGCGCGGGCACGCCGCCAAGCGGCGTCGATCTACTCGCGATCGCGGGCTACTCGATGACGCGCGACGATCTCCCCGGGCTGATGATCGACGCGCAGCGCTGGTCCGCACTCGTGATGGAGAGTCATTTGGCTTACCCAGTCTTGGCCTTTTTCCGGTCGAGTCACGACGATCAGTCGTGGATCGGAACGCTGGGGACGCTGCTCGACGCGGCCACGCTCCTGATGACCACCGTCGCCGGCGCGAAAGACGGTCAAGCTCGCATCATGTACAACGTCGGCCGCCACGCGACGCGCGACCTGGCGGTATACTTCGGAGCCGGAGCGGAGGACAGGACGGTCGGTATCGAGCGATCGGAGTTCGATCACGCCTGCGATCGACTCGTTGCCGCCGGCTACCAGCTCCAAGATCGCGACGAAGCCTGGTTGCGCTTTAGCGATCTGCGCGGCGCGTACGCCTCTCACCTGAACGAGCTGGCGCGGCTCTTTGCGATTCCGCCGATCGCGTGGATCGGCGACCGCTCGGCGATCACACCTTCGCCTCATCATTGATCGCTGCAACCCGCTGATGGATTGCGGCGCGCAGCGAATCTAGACCCTCGCGAGTTTTGGCGCTGACGTAGAGTGCGCCGTTTTGGCCCAGCGCCTCCGCCACGGCACGATCGCATTTATTGAAGACCGTAAGCGCGGGCACGCCATCCAGCTCCAACTGCGCGAGAATCGCTTCGACCGCGCGCCGCTGCCGAAACCACTGGGCGTTGCTCGCGTCGAGCACGTGGAGGAGCAGATCCGCCTCCTGCAACTCTTCGAGCGTGGCTCGAAATGCCGTGACGAGCTCCTTGGGAAGGTCCGTGATGAACCCGACCGTGTCGGCCACTCGAACGTACGAACCCGGGGCGAGGTAGGCGCGCCGAATCGTCGGGTCCAGCGTCGCAAAGGGTCGGTCGGCGACGTATGCGTCGCTGCGGGTCAGGGCGTTGAGCAGCGACGATTTTCCGACGTTGGTATATCCGACCAGCGCGACGAGCGGTTCGCGCTGCGGTCCGCTCCGCCGGAGCGCACGCTGGCTCCGAATGTTACGCAACGCGACGTTCAGTGCGGCAATGCGCTGCGCGATCCGGCGCCGGTCGACTTCGAGTTTGCTCTCACCGGGTCCGCGCGTCCCGATGCCGCCGCCCAGGCGCGAGAGGTCGGCGGCAGCGCCGATTAAATTGGACTGGCGATAGCGGAGCTGCGCGAGCTCGACCTGGAGCTTTCCCTCGCGGCTGCGCGCGTACCGTGCAAAGACGTCCAGAATCAGCATCGTCCGATCGACGATCGGCAGCGGAATGATCTTCTCGAGATTCTTTCGTTGCCGCGGGCGCAGATCGTTGAGAACCAAGAGCAGATCCGCACCCTCGTCCTCCGCACGCTGCGCGATCTCGCTCGCCTTTCCGCTTCCGACCAGCGTCGCGGCATCCACGGCGTCACGTCGCTGCACGATACGCTCCAGGATCTTCGCTCCGGCGGCCCGCGCGAGCGCCTCAAACTCGTCGAGCTCTACGTCGATCGCCGCATGCAGAGCGCGGGTCTCGACCGCAACGACAATCGCTCGTTGCACTATAAGCGCCTCGGGGCCCCGTTGGGACGCGTCGCGACGGGACTCAAGCGATCCACGAGCCAGCGGATCGCGTCGTTATAGCGGGGTCCGGGCCGCTCCAAGAGATCGGAGTCCACCGAATAGACGCGATGCAGGCGAACCGCTCGCAAACTGCGCCACGGCTCCCGATCGAGTACGGCGTCGAGATGTGCGGCCCGATCTGCGATGAGCACGTCGGGCCGATCCTCTACTAGCGCCTCGCTGCTGTACGATGCGTATGGCGCACCAAGATCCGCCGCGGCGTTGCGGCCGCCGGCAATCGTAACGAGTTTGGAAATGTACGAAGCGGAGCCGGCGGTCCATACCGGCGCGCTATCCAGTACGATAAAGACGCGAGGATGCCACGCGAACCGGTACGTGCGGGCGTGCAGCTCCGCGGTCTCTCGCGCCAAGCGCGCCACGAGCACGGCGGCCTCGCGCGGGCGGCCGGCGAGCGCCCCGATCGTTTGTAAGTTCGTGAAGATTCGGTCGTAGCCATCGTCGGGGAGCAGCACGACGCGGAGGTGCGCGCGGCGCAAAGATTCTACCAATCGCGCCTGCGACGGAATACCGATAACGAGGTTCGGACGCAGTGCGACGATCTCTTCGACGTCGACGCTGCTCGAATCGGCAACACGGGGCAGCGCCGCGGCTCGCCGATCGTCGGTAAAGGCGGAGACGGCGACGAGTTGCCTCCCGGCGCCGAGCGCGTAAACGTCGTCGGCAAATGACGGCACCAACGTGACGATGCCGCCGCTTGCACCCGCACCGGAATGGGACGCGCACCCCCCGCCCAACAGGGCAATGAAAAGGGTCGCCGCTCGGATTTGCACAAGTGACGATTCTACGTTTTGCGCGGGAAGCCGGTGTGAGGCCGGCACGGTCGCGCCACTGTATGCGTGCTGAGCTCGTCGAGGCACGCGAGTCAGGATGCGCGCAAAACGCTCGAGCAGGTCCACCTCGCGCCAAGGAGAGGATTGCTATGTTTCCACTGCTCGCCGCGCTCGTCGCGGCCGTGCCGTTGCCTTCCCCCACCCCAACGGTCGTCCCCCAGATCGCCCATGTCGTCACCAGCGATCGGGGCATCGAATCCGCACAGCGTACCGCGCGCACGACCTACGTCGTAACGGCCGCGCAGATCGCACAAGACGGCGATCGTACCGTCGCCGACGCCGTCGAATCCGTGCCGGGCGTCGACGTAATCCGTTACGGAGCCTTCGGCGCCTCAACGAGCGTCGGCATTCGGGGCAGCTCATCGGAGCAAGTTCTCGTCCTAGTCGACGGGCTGCCCGTCGCGGGTAATCAGATCGACGACGTCGACCTCGAGCAGATCCCGGTGAGCGGCATCGACCGAATCGAGGTCGTCGAGGGCGGCGGGTCGACGCTGTACGGCTCCGGGTCGATCGGGGGCGTCATCAATATCATCACGGCACCAGCGAGCGCTCGCAGCTCCGCGACAATCTCGACGGGATCCTTCGGAGAGCAAACGTATCTCTTCGAAACACCGTACCTGTCCTTTCAACGCACGTATGCGACCAACGACTATTCCGTCGTAAATGCGCCGAATCGCGAAAACGCGCAAGCCGGACTGACCGGTATCTCCGCCCGCTACGGACATGCCATCGGTGCCGTCGACGTCACGCTGTCCGGAAATTTAGCCGACGCGCTCGCCGGCGCGCCGGGTGAGCTGGGCTACTTCTCGCCGACGAGCGAACAAAGCAGCGTCGGCCGCAACGCGCGGCTCGTCGCGCAAACGCACGGCAGCCGTTCGACGGCCACGCTCGAGCTCGGCGACTCGTCGCAGGATCTTTCGTATACGTGCGACACGCCCGTCGATTCGAACTGTCCGAACTCATTCTATCCAACGCCGGCACCCGGCCAGACGTCAAATCCACCCTACGCGCAGGTGCTCTACGACCAGCATTGGATGGCGAGCCTGCGTAACGTCGTCGGTGGCGCCCGCCAACGGCTCGTTTACGGCGTCGACCTGATGCGCGGGATCGCGCGCGTCGACGAAGGCACCGGCGGTGGATCGTCCTTTGCCGCCGATAACTCGCCGATCTTCGACGCGTACGCGCAAACCGCAGCCTATGCGCAGTCGCAGTGGTTCGGCAGCAACGGCGATCAGATCTACGCCGGACTGCGCGCCGAGCGCGACGGGGGTCTGGGCGGCGCGTTCTCTCCCTCCGTGGGCGGCATCGCGCAGATCGCAGGACCGCTGCAGCTTCGCCTCAACGCGGCTACTGCGTTTCGGGCGCCGACTGCCGAGGAGCTGTACTATCCAGGATTCTCCAATCCCGATCTCGTTGCCGAGCGAACGCGGGTCGGAGATGCAACGTTTTACGATCCAGCGCTTTGGGGAGGCGTGAGCCTCGGCTGGTTCACGACGAGCGGCTCAAACCTGATCGTCTCGCCGCCGCCGCTCTACATACCCGAGAATATCGGGCGCGCATCGATTGCGGGCCTCGCGTTTTCGCTGCAAACGCCCTCGGAGCACGGGTTGACCGCGACCGTCGGCGTCGTCAACCTCTATCGTGCGCAAGATCTCGAGACGGAGCAACGGATCTCGGGGCGCGGACCGGTCTTCGCGGTGACGACCGCGTTACGATACCGCGCGCCGGCAACGAGCCGTTTCGACGGCTTTGCGATCGAGGCTCGAGCGCAAGGGCCGCAAGAAGCGCCCGATCCATACCTCTCTCCCATCTACGCAACCTACGAGCCGGCAGACTTCACACAGGTTGATGCCTACGCCGGTTATCGGCTAGCCCCATCGCTGCTGATCGAGGTGCGCGGCTACAACCTCGGCAACGATCGCTACGCGCTCTTCGCGGGATATCCGATGCCGGGACGCTCGGTACAGATCGAGCTCCAAGGCCGATGAGGGCGGCGGCGCTCGTGGTCTTGCCTCTGTTAGTTGCCATATTGAGCCTGCTCGTCGGCTCAACTTCGCTCTCGCCGGCGGCGGTCGCTTCGGCACTGCTTCATCCGCACGCCACCGGCGTGCTCCACACGATTGTTTGGCAGCTTCGATTGCCGCGCGTCTGCATTGCCGCGACGGTTGGTGCATCGCTTGCGCTCTGCGGAGCCGTCCTGCAAGGCATGCTCCGTAACCCGCTCGTGGATCCTTATCTCACGGGCGTCAGCGCAGCCGCCGCGGCCGCAATCGCGATCGCAATCGTGGCGGGAGTCTCGGCCGCCGCAACACCTGGAATCGGATTCGTCGCGGGTCTCGGTGCGGCACTGCTCGTCGCAGCACTTGCGCGGCGCGGCGGCGGAATCGATTCCAACCGTCTGATCCTGGCCGGCGTCTCGCTCTCAACGCTCTTTGCAGCAATCGTTACCTTGGCGCTAGTTCGCGCGCAATCCAACCAGTACGCCAGTTCGGTCGTGGCGTGGTTAGCCGGTTCGATGGCCGGGCGCGGCTGGCCCGAACTGGCAATGGCCGCACCCTACGCGGCGCTCGGGACTCTGCTCGCGTTTGCGGTTGCGGCGCCGCTCAACGCGCTACGAGTCGGTGAGCTTCGGGCGCGTGCCGTCGGGCTCAACGTCAATCGAGCCCAATGGATAATGCTGGCCGCATCGTCGCTCTTGGCGGCGAGCAGCGTCGTTCTTGCCGGGCTGGTCGGCTTTATCGGACTGATCGTTCCTCACATCGGACGGCGGATCGTCGGTTCGGATGCTCGAGTGCTGCTGCCGGCCTGCGCGTCGATCGGGGCCGCGCTCTGCATGTTTGCCGACGCCGTTTGCCGGCGGATCGTGGCGCCCGCGGAGCTTCCTATCGGAGTCTTACTGGCCTTTATCGGCGTCCCCGCATTTCTCTATCTGTACCTTCGTCCGGCAAGCGCCACGCGGCGGGACGCCGTCTCCAGGAGCCCATGATCGAGTTGCGCGGCGTGACGCTCGACGTCGGTGGGCGCGCGCTTCTCAACGATATCGAGGCCCGCGTCGCCACCGGAGAGTTCGTGGCGCTCCTGGGGCGCAATGGCGCCGGCAAGACGACCCTCCTTCGTGCAATCGCCGGATTGCATCGCCTGCGCTTGGGCGAAATATCGATCGACGGCGCGCCCAGCGAGCAACTGCGCGCGCTCGACCGTGCAAAGCGGATCGCGTTTGTAACCGGCGACGAAATCTTTCTCGAGTCGCTCTTGGTTCGCGATGTCGTTTCGATCGGACGCTTCCCGCATCATCGCTGGTGGCAGTGGAACGCCGCGCCCGACGACGACGCTGCCGTCGATTCTGCGCTGGCCGCCGTGCGGCTCGAGGCCTTCGCGCAACGCCTCTTTTCGACGCTGAGCGCGGGCGAGCGCCAACGCGTTTGGATTGCACTGGGGCTAGCTCAGGAGACTCCGATCCTGCTGCTCGACGAACCCACCAGCCATCTCGACGTCGGCGTCGCGCATGAGATCCTCGCGCTACTTCGGCAATTGACCCGCGAGGGAAAGACCGTCGTCTGCGCGCTGCACGATATCAATGAAGCAGCAAGCTACGCCGACCGCATAGCGCTCTTGGGCGATGGAGCGTTGCTCGCGCTGGCGCCTCCGGATGCGGTGCTCACCGAGCCTTTGCTCCAAAGAGCCTACGGAATCACCTTCGCGCGGCGCAGCGCACTTTTGCCCGACTCAGTTCTTGTGGCGCGGCCGCACGTCGGAGCCTAGCACCCAGCGAACGACTCCCTTCAAAGGACCGCTCGTGATCGTGACGCCGACCGCATCGTCGGTGATGTGAAGAGCGGTGAAACGACGTAGCCGGGGAGGCAGCGAGACGACGTCGCCGTGCGTGCCCGGCGAAACCAGCACGGCGTGCGGCAACATCGCTTGAGCTTCGTCGAAGGATGCGCCGTGATACTCGCGCAGACGCGTGCGCGAGTCCCACATCAACACTGAGGGGTCGTCCGTCGTGCTGTAGAGCACGATGTGCTCGCCGCGATGGACGCGGCAATCGGCCAACGCCTTGGCGGAGACCAACGTCAAGCAGACGATGAGGAACGCACACGCCTTACGCACGAGCCGCCGCCCCGTCGAGCACGCGAATCGCAAGGACCGCCAAGTCGTCCCTTACGCGACTCCCGCCGCGCTCTCGTACGGCCGCGGCAAGCTCGTCGGCGAGCTGCTGCGCGCCTGGGCTTGCGCGTTCGATCAGCTCCATCGCACCCTGTCCGGAGAGCTGCTCTCCGGCCCGGTTGCGAACCTCGGTTAAACCGTCGGTCGCCAAGACGAGCGTATCGCCGGGCTGCAAGTAGATCGTTTCGGACCCAAACGGTTCTTCCATGACGCCCAGGACCGGTCCGGTTATCGCAAGCTGGACGACGTCGTTGCGACGGCGCACGAAAGCGGTATCGTGTCCGCCGCTCGCATACGTCAACGCGAACGTGTCGGTGTCGAGCAGACCTACGAACATCGAAACGAAAATGTAGGGATCTGCGACAGCCTTGGAGAGAACGACGTTAAACTCCGTAAGAATCGCCATGGGATCGCTGTTGCGCAGCGCAATCGCGCGCACCATAAACTTGACGAACGCCGTCAGCACCGCTGCGTCGACGCCCTTTCCGCTGATGTCGGCAATCAAGATCAGCGCCCGGTTTTCCGAAACGCGATAGACGTCGAATACGTCGCCGCCGACCGCGTGGTCACTGCTCGCCGACAGGTACGCGCTGCCGACGTCGCAATGCGGAAGCGGAATCGACTCGCTCCGAAACGCTTTCTGAAGAACCCGCGTCACGGCGCGTTCCTCTTCGAGCTCGCGGTTCAACCGCGTGCGGTAGGCGTTCAAGACGATCGCAAGGAGACCGAACGCCAGCACCCACGCGGCGCGCAGATAAGACGAGCGATCGAGCTGCATCTGCGTACTGCGCTCGAGCTCGCCGTCGGTGCCGGCGAGCTCGCGGCGGATCGCCGCAGCCGTCAACGTCTCGTAGTCGGAGAAGAGTTTGTTTCTTTTGTCGAGCTCTTCCAAACGTAGCCGCGGATGCGCGAGCAGCGGCGCAGCAACGGTATTCCTCCACTCGAGCTGCAGGCGCGCGTAGTCGGCGAGCAGCTTATTGGCGCCGAGTAGCTGGTTGCCCAGCGTCTTTCGAATCGCAGCTTCTTTTTGGTCGTATCCGGCAGAAGCCGAGTGGTACTCGGCGCCATAAAACGGGTCGCGCGTCAGGAGGTAGCCGCGCAGCGAATTCTCTTCATCGATCTGTAAGCGCAGCAACTCCTCGAGATCGATCTGCGCTTGCTGAATCTGCGCCTGCCGCGCAAACGTGTTCGCGATCTCCGCGCGCGTTTCGAACGAACCTTCGACGGCAAAACCGAGCGACAGCAGCAAAAAGGCCGTCAATAACATCGTCCCCGTGACGCTCGCGAACGAGACGCTCCTCACAAAAGCCTCACGGAGAAAGCCGAAGAACAGCGGGCTGTGTACAGCCGGGTGCGAACCACGATTTTTAAGTCCTACGACATTCGTCGAATTTATCCGTCTGAGCTCGGTGAGGACGAGGCGCTGGCGCTAATCCGCCGAACTTGAGGTCAATGTCCAAACGCCTGCTCGGGCCCGCCTTTATTGCGGTCGGCGATGGAACGTCGACGTTCGGACGCCTGGCAGTCGAAGATGGCCGCATCGTCGGCGTTCTTGCCGCCGACGGCCCCTCCGATTACCCGCTGCCCCCCGGGAGCACGATAGCTCCGGGCCTCATCGACGTGCACACAAACGGCGCCGGCGCATATCTCTTTAATCGAGATCAAGGTAACGCCGTCGCAGTCGCCGGCACCGCGTACGCGCAGACCGGCACGACCGGCTTCGTGGCGAGCGTCATGACCGCTCCGTGGGAGTCCATGCTCCACGCCGCATCGGAGATCGTCGAAGCGGCCAACCAGTTGGAGGAGGATTTGCCCAACGGCGCTCGCTGTCTCGGCATGCATTTTGAAGGCCCATTCCTCAACCCGAAATTTCGGCGCATTCATCGCAATGAGTGGCTGCTGACTGCCGGCGCCGCTCGCGCGCAAGAAATGCTCGATTCGTGCAAAGGCGCCTGCCTGTTGGTAACGATGGCCCCGGAAATCGACGGCGCGAGCGAAGCGCTGCGCGTCTTTTTGGAGAACGGTGTCGTCTGTTCGGCCGGTCACACCGGCGCGCGCTATCGCGAAGGAATGCTGGCGATCGGCCTGGGCTTCCGGTCCTTGACGCACGCGTTCAACGGAATGCCGCCGCTCGACCACCGCGATCCTTCGATTTTAGCGGCGTTCATCCAAGACCGGCGCACCCTCGTGCAAGTAATCTGCGATGGATTTCACGTCTCACCGGTCATGATCGACATCTTGCACCGAACGCTGGGCGATCGGCTCGTGCTGGTAACCGATGCGATGCCTGTGACCGATCCGGGTTATCACATCGAAGGCGGCGTCGTGCGATCGGCCGACGGCACGATTGCCGGAAGCGCGCTGCGCATGGACGAAGCGCTGCGGAACTACATGTCGTACGCGCAGATCCCGTTCGCCGCGGCGATCGTTGCAGCGACCCACGCCCCGGCACGATTGATTCGGCACGATGCCGAATTAGGCCGCATCGCGCGCGGCGCGCGCGCCGACCTCTCCTTCTGGGATAAGGAGTATCACGTCATCGCAACGATGGTCGGCGGTCGCTTCGTCTACAATCAGATCGAGGTCGCCGCGTAGTCGGTCTCTGCCGGCCGCGGCGAACGCATCGCCGAGCGCAGCATGACGATCGCGGCGTAAAGAACGACCACTACGACAAGCCACCGCAGGACGACGATGTCCAGCCTTTTCACGAGGAATGCGGCGATGAGCACGCCGGGTATTCCTCCGAGCGTTAAGCCCAGCGCTGCCCGCATCGAGAAGGCATCGAAGCGGATGAACCGCAGGCTGGCAACCGGCATGAGAAACGCGCACGACGCCATCATAATGGGAAATGCGGCGATCGGATTCATCCCGAGTAGGCTCACCATAATCATGCACGGCGCGTAAAGCCCTATGCCGATCGTCATCAGCGCACCTAAGAAAAAGCTCACCGCGATCCCAATCGCGAGTCGCGTGCCGGCGAGGCCGAGTGCCTGACCGCTGAGTCCAAACTGACTTCCTTTTAGGTTGGTCAGAATGAAGAGCACGGCGGCCGCAAGCAGCGCGGTTCCCATGCCGATCTGGACGTACCGGCGCGGCAAACGAGCGACGAAGCCGGCGCCGAGCCACGCGCCAACCACCGCCGCAAGAATCAGCAAGAGCAGCGTGCTCGGCTCGACGGCAATGATGCCGATGAAGATCGCGGCCTCCACGACGGTTGGAAGGGCGTGGCCGACGTTGAGCGTCCCCGGAATTCGTTCGTCGGGAACGAAGCGGAGCAGCTTAAACAGCGAGGTCGTCGTCGCGAACGAACCGATGCCCAGCGTATCGAAGAAGTTCGTGACGAAACCGATCGCGATGCCAATCGCGGCGCCAACCGGCTCGGGCAACGCCGGACGGTGGCGCAGCATCGCACGAACCAGCGCAACGATCACGGCAACCGCTACCACGACCAAGCCGGCGAAAAGGAGCGTGTGGATCGTCATCGCCAGAGCGTACGCCCACGACGCCCCGCCGCCTGCTGGGAGCCTGTTGGACTTCTTAGCCGGCCGCCGCGGCGACCTCCCTGGTTGCGGCGGCGTTGAAGTAGGCGGCCTTGGGGTGGTGTATCACGAGCGCCGCGGTCGATTGCTCGGGAACGATTTGAAAGGCCGGTGTGAGCGTTACTCCGATCTTCGAGGTCGCATCGAGCAGCCGGAACACCACTTCGTGCGCGCCGAGATCGGGGCAAGCCCCGTACCCCCAGGAGTACCGCTTCCCACGGTCGTTCTCTAAAGCGAGCTCGCGACGAATGTGGCGGTGTGCGTACTCGGCGAGCGCCTCGGCGGCCTGTACCGAAAATCCATGCACGAAGTACGATTCGCTGTAGTCGCCGGCCGCTTGCAACGCCTCGGTTCGTTGCGTCGCGTTACGTCCGACCGTTACGATCTGCAACGCGACGACGTCGCTGGGGCCACCGTCGCTGGGCTCGCGCAAATAATCCGCGAGGCTCAGATGCTCTCCACCGCTCTGGCGCGGAAAGCGAAGGCGAGCGACTTCGTTGGCCGGTTGCGCCGGATCGTAAAGAATGATGTCGTTACCTAAACCTGCGGCGGGGAAATACCCGTACACGACCTTTGGCTCGAGCAGGGCGTCTTCAGTCGCCTGCGCCTCGTAGCGGCGTAGGCGAGGCTCGAACTCCTCGCCGACGAGCCGTGCGAACTCGTCGCCTTTGGTGTTCGCGGCGCCCCACGAAAGCCGGTAGAGGCTGCGCAGATCGAAGCATGGCCAGAGCTCGCGAAGATCGATTCGGTCCAGGGCGCGAACGCCCCAGAACGGCGGTTGCGGAACTGGAGCGTGGTCGGCCTTGACTGCAGAGATCGACGGTGCCCGCGACGGTGCGGCCGCGGGGCGACGCTCGCGTTGCGCAAGAGCTTCGCCCTTCGCCCGCTCGATGAGATCTTGCCGCCGTTGCGGATCGCTCGTGAGCGCATCGACGAGGTCGAGCCCTTCGAAGGCATCGCGCGCATAAAACACACCCGGCTCGAAGAAGCGCGTACCGCCCTCCAAGAGCGCGATACGCCGGCCAAAATCCCGGTTGATCGCGGCTCCGCCGATGATCACGGGGAAGCGTAAGCCGCGAGCATCCTGCTCCTCCAGGCAGACCGGCATCTGTTTGCTGGTCGAAACCAAAAGCGCTGAGAGCCCGATTGCATCGGCCTTTACCTCGACGGCTTTCTCGAGAATCGTATTCATCGGAACCTGCTTGCCGAGATCGTGCACCGTGTAGCCGTTGTTGGCGAGGATCGTGTGCACCAGGTTCTTCCCGATGTCGTGCACGTCGCCGAATACCGTTGCGATGACGACGGTCCCCTTCGTCGAGCCTTCGGAGCGCTCGAGGAACTGTTCGAGATGTGCGACCGCCTTCTTCATCACCTCGGCCGATTGCAGGACGAACGGCAGGATCAGCTCGCCGCGACCGAATCGATCCCCGACATCTTTCATCGCGGGCAGGAGAATTTCGTTGAGAACCGCTACCGGCGCTCTTTCCAGCAAAGCTTCATCGATCTTCGTCTCGATGCCGTCTTTACGGCGCCGCAGAATCGCTTGATGAATCCGCTCTGCGATCGTAGTCTCTTCCGTCTGTTCTTCTGCAGCGGCGCGATCGGTCTCCGATCGGCCGTCAGACGCCTCGCGCTCGAAGTGATCGATGAGCCGCGGCAGCGCATCCGGCCGCCGATTAAAAACGAGATCGTCGCACAGCTCCCGTACCGCCGAGTCGACCTCGAAATACGGAACGATTTCCTTCGGATGGACGAGCGCGCAATCCAAGCCCGCTTCGACGCAATGATACAGGAAGACCGAGTTCAGCGCGGCGCGCGCGTTGGGACGCAGCCCGAAGGAAACGTTGGAAACGCCAAGCGAGGTGAGTGGGCCCTGCAACTCCCGCTTGATGAGGCGAATGCCCTCGATCGTTTCGACGGCGGAGTTTAAGAACTCGGGCTCGCCGGTTGCCAGCGTGAAGGTGAGATCGTCGAAGATCAATGCGCCCGGCGGAAGACCGTACTCGCCGACTGCGATCTCGTAGATGCGGCGAGCGACTTCGAGTTTGCGTTCCGCCGTTTTCGCCATGCCCTTTTCATCGATCGTCAAGGCGACGACCGCCGCGCCATGCTCGCGCGCAAGCGGTAAGACGGCGTCGAGTTTGGCTCGGCCCGCCTCGAGGTTCACCGAGTTGAGAATCGCTCGGCCTGGGTAGTTTTGCAGGGCAGTTTCGAGCACTTTCGGCTCGGTCGAATCGATTGAGAGGGGTGCCTCGATGGATTGCGCGAGCCGCCGCACGAGATCGCGCATCTGTTCGTCTTCGTCGGGCCTTTCGGTCAGCGCGCAGCATACGTCGAGCACGTGCGCGCCGCCCTCGACTTGCTCGCGCGCGATGAGCACGATGTCGTCGTACCGGTCGTCGAGGAGCAGACGCTTTACCTTCCTCGAACCTTGGGCGTTGATGCGCTCCCCTACGATCAGCGGACGCGGCTGCTGTTCCAGCGAGATTGCCGTCATCGCCGACGCGATCTCTTGCGGGCGCTCGGCGCGCGGTCGCGTCCGGCGCTCGACCGGCGCGAGGGCCTCGCGAAGCGCGCTAATGTGCTCCGGCGTCGTACCGCAGCAGCCGCCGATCGCGTTGACACCGAAATCGCGAACGAATGCCGCAAGCTCCGCGGCCAGCTCTTGTGGACCTTCCGGATAGATCGTCTCGCCATGCGGACCCATGAGAGGAAGTCCCGCGTTGGGTATGACGCTGACGAAACAGCGTGACGTCTCGCAGAGGTAGCGAATCGAGTCGCGCATTTGCGACGGGCCGGTCGAACAGTTGAGTCCGATCACGTCGATCGGCAGCGCGTCGAGCGTCGCACGAATCGCACGGATGTCCGTGCCCAGCAGCATGCGGCCGTCGGTGATGAGCGTCGGCTGCGCCTGAATCGGCACGCGGCGCAATCCGCGTTCGAACTCGCGGGTTATTCCTGCGATTGCGGCTTTTAACTCGAGCATATCTTGCATCGTCTCGAGCAAGAGCAGATCGGCGCCGCCTTCGACGAGCGCTCGCGCCTGTTCGCCATAGACGTCGCGCAACTGCTGGTACGTGATATTCGAGAGCGCCGGATCGGAAGAGGAGATCAGCATTCCGGTGGGTCCCATGGAGCCCGCGACGAAGCGAGGATGCTGCGGCGTCGAGATGGCGTCGCAGGCTTTTCGCGCGATTGCAGCGGCTTGGAAGTTGACTTCTCGCGTTCGCTCGCCGAGGCCATACTCGTCGAGTTTTAATCTCGACGCCGTGAAGGAGTCGGTCTCGACGACGTCTGCACCAGCCAGCAGATAGGCCTCGTGAATCGAACGAACGATATCGGGGCGCGCCAGCACGATCGCTTCGTTGCAGCCGAGGAGGGCGGTACCGCCAAAGTCCTCAGGGGAAAGTTCGAGCGCCATGAGCTGCGTGCCCATGGCGCCGTCGAAGATCGCAACCCGCTCTTCGAGCAGGCGCAAGTACTCAGACACGATCCCGGCTCGCTATCTCTCCCACCTTGTTTCCGGCCCGATTATACACTGCCGGACGCGCGAATCGGACAAGTGCGCCGGCGTGGCGCTCGTCGAGGATGCCCAGCCGCCGCAACGCAGAAATCGAGGCGGGCCCCCGCGCTCGGGAACTGCCGTCGATCACCTTGGATGCGTAGCCATAGCCTTGCGAAACGGCCGCGGCTGCATGCACTCCCTCCGCGCCGGCTTTCGAGACGATATTCCCAGCGCCGGCGATCATCAGCTCGGTGTCGAACTGGCCGGTTCCGGCCACGTACTCGGGATGAGCGAGCATCGCATCGCGCACGATTCGGAGCGCTTGTGCGTCCGCGGAATCGACCCCGGACAGCGACGCCAGCCGCGCAAAGGAGATCGCAGCCTTCCGCAGCCCCGTCGCATAAACCGGGATTCCACAGCCGTCGATGGCGACGGGCCACGTCGAAGCGTCGTCGTCGGAGAGACGCGCGCACAATGCGAGAATCCGCTGTTGGGCCGGATTCTCGACGCTCAAGTAGGTCGTTGGATCGGCCCCGATTGCCAAGCAAAGCGCCAGAATGCCGGCGTGCTTTCCGGAGCAGTTATTATAGAGCGCGGTCGGTTCCAATCCCGCTTCGGCAAGTCCCCGCGCCGCTGTCTCGTCGTACGGCAGATGCGTGCCGCACTGCAATGCCGATTCGCCCATGCCGATTTTATCCAAGATCGAGGCGACGGCTGCGATGTGGAACGGCTCGCCGGAATGCGAGGCCGTCATCACTGCGATTTCGCGCGGCTCCAGATCGAATCGTTCGCGCACGCCGGCGGCAATCGCCGCCGCCGCGATGAACGGTTTTGCCGCCGAACGCAGGAAGATCGGCGATTCGATATCGCCGGCCTGCTCGAGCACCGCTCCGTCGGCATCGACCGCGCAGGCGGCGACGCGGTGAACCGACTCGACGTATCCCCCGCGGGATACGTCAACGTAGACTTCGCCGCTTGCGATCAAACGAGCGCGGGTTCGACGATCGTGGCTTCCTGCTCGGCGAAGACGGGATTACTCAAGTATCGCTCGCCGGTATCGCATCCGAACGTTACGATCGTCTTGCCGCGCAACTCCGGACGCGCCGCAATGCTCAGGGCCGCCCAAACGTTCGCGCCGGTCGAAATGCCGACCAGCATGCCCTCTTCGCGCGCGAGCCGGCGTGCCGTTGCGATAGCGTCGGCATCGGTAACGCGCACGACCTCTTGATAAACGTCTGTGTTGAGCACCTTGGGTACGAATCCGGCGCCGGTTCCTTGAATCTTGTGCGGCCCCGGCTTTCCGCCCGAAAGTACCGGCGACGCATCGGGTTCGACGGCGATCATCCGTACGCTCGGTTTGCGCGCTCTCAGCACCTCACCGACACCGGTAATGGTGCCGCCGGTACCGATCGCGGAAACTACGACGTCGACGGCTCCTTCGGTATCACGCCAAATCTCTTCGGCGGTCGTGCGGCGATGGATTTCCGGGTTTGCCGGATTCTCGAACTGCTGCGGCATGAAATACTTGCCGGGGGCGGCTGCGACAATCTCGGTTGCCCGTCGAACAGCGCCTGGCATGCCTTCCGATCCTGGCGTCAGTACGACCTGCGCACCGTACGCCTTGAGAAGGCTGCGCCGCTCGACCGTCATCGTGTCGGGCATCACCAAGATGATCGGATAGCCTTTTGCCGCCGCGACGAAGGCCAGCGCAATGCCGGTGTTTCCGCTGGTCGGTTCCAGGATGGTCATTCCCGGCAAGAGGCGGCCGTCGCGCTCTCCGGCCTCGATCATCGAGAGGCCGATCCGATCCTTCACCGAGCCGCCGGGGTTGAACGATTCCATCTTCACGAGAACCGTTGCCGGTATCCCCGCGTTGAGTCGAGGGATCCTGACCAACGGCGTATTGCCGAACGTGTCGGCTAAGTTGTCGTAAATGCGTGCCATGATACCGTGCTTAACCCCCGCTTGTCGTTCGAGCGTTGCACGCCCGAGGTCCTTCGACAAGCTCAGGACAGGCTGAGCTCCTCGATGGCTTGCGATCGCGCGGAGAAGGAGGCGGGCGCTCCAGGCGCCCACTTCACGAACGATGTCCCAGGGCTCAATCGCTTTTCGAAGACTCTGCGCGCTGATCGCCGTAGCGGTTTTCGCCGTGCCGGGCGCGCGGGGCGCTTCGCAGGGCATGCCCACGCTCTCGGACGCGCTCGATGCGATCGCCGCCTACGCGCCGCGCGCGATGCAAGAGCAAGGCACGCCGGGACTCTCGGTTGCAATCACCGATCGAAACGCAACGCTGCGAATCATCACGCTGGGCGACGCGAATCGTGACGCGCAGACTCCCGTCACGCCGCAGACTCGATTTCCAATTGGATCGATTACCAAATCGATGACGGCGCTCGCGCTGCTCGAGCTTTACGACGGAGGGCGCCTCAACCTCAATGCACCGGTCCGCGAATATCTTCCGTGGTTTGCGATCCATGCGCTCGGCGGACCGATACTCGTGCACGAGCTGCTCTCGCACACCGCGGGAACCCCCGACGATTTTTCGACGGAAGTGGGCTACACGTACGATGTCCTCGCATTACGCGCCGCAAAAACGCTGTTTGCTGCCGGAACGTCGTGGTCGTATTCCAACGATGGCTACGCCACGGCCGGTGCGATTCTCGCCCAGCTCGACGGCCGCTCGTGGGCCGATGCGGTACGGGCGCGCGTTCTGCAACCGCTGGGGATGAACGCGAGCTCCGACGTCTTTACGCCAGAGGGAATGGCTAGCGCGGCCATCGGCTACCAGTTTCGCGACAATGACCGTCCGCCGTCGCAACAGCCGCCGCTGGTTGCGTCGCCTGCATTGGACTTCGTCAGTCCCGCGGGTTCCGTGCTTTCGACGCCCGAGGACATGGCCAAGTACATGCGCTTTTACTTGAATGAGGGAAGGACGAGCGACGGGCGGCAACTGATCTCGGCCACCGCCTTTGCGGCGATGACGCGTCCCGACCGCTTCAAGAATGGAGAGCCGGCCGGATCGTCGCGTGCGGTGCTCTCTGAGGCGCCCTCGTTCTACCGGCAGTACGGCTACGGGCTTTCCATCTTTAACGACGGTGGCGACCATCTAGTCGGCCATACCGGCGGCATCTCCGGCTATACCGCGTGCATGCAGGTCAACCTGACCCGCGGATTCGGCGCCATTGCATTCGCGAATCTCGTCGAAGCGCCGCTGCATCCGTGCGCGATCGTGCTCTACGCGATGCGGGTCTTGCGAGCGCAGAGCTTAGGGGAACCGCTTCCATCGCCGCCGCCGGCACGCGACCCTGCGAGGGTCAGTCGCGCTAGCGAGTACGCAGGCACGTATAAGGGAACGGACGGCTCGTCGTTGCGCGTCGTCGTGGGCGGGGATCGCCTCTATCTCGTGAATGCGACAAAGCGCATCGAGCTCTATCCGCGCGGCGGGGATCTTTTCTGGGCCGACGATCCCGAGTTTGCAATCTTTCTGCTGGTATTTAGGCGCGATCGCGACGGCAATGTCGTGGAGATTGACGACGGACCGCGCTGGTACGCCGGCGAACGCTATCGCGGACCGCGCACGTTCGCTTATCCCCCAAGTTGGAACGCCTTGGTCGGCCGTTATGAAAACACGTATCTGGGGCAGCCCGCCATCACGCGCGTGGTTATCGTCAAGAACCGCTTAACGTTGGACGGCACCGATCCACTGATGCCGCTCTCAGACGGGACCTTTGCGCTGGGAGATTCGCTCGTTCGCTTCGACGCGTACGCCGGAAATCAACCGCAGCGTTTGAGCATCGACGCCCTGCGCTTATATCGAGTCGAACTACCTTAACTTTGTCATCCTGATCCTGTCGAAGGACGCTACTCGCCGATGTCCCACAGCAGGCCTAAATCTTTCTTCGAGAACGAACGAAAGGCGATGAGCGTCTCGGTGCTGAGGATACCGTCGAGCGCCGCGACCTGTTCGGTAACGAGATCGTTGAGCTCTTCATGCTGCTTCACGCGCACGATCGCGATCATATCGTACGGACCCGCGACGGAATAGACTTCGGCGACACCGTCGATCGCCAACAAATCGTCGGCGATGGAGCGCAACCTCGGCCGCTCGACCTTCATCAGAATAAACGCGGCTACCACTTTAGGCGACCTCGTTTACGATCTCGAGCGCGCCGCCGCAGTTCGGGCAGCGATCGTTCGCTGCGGCCGCGCAGGCCACGCAAAAGGTGCAATCGTACGAACACGCGCGCGCCTCGGCAGCGGTTTGAAGGTTCCGCCCACACTCCTGACACGAGCTTTTCATTTTCTTATTTGTTCTTGAAGCGAGCGACGCGCTTTTCGTTGTAGGCCGCGAGGCCTTCTTTGGCGTCTTCGCTCTTGAAGAGCAGCGACTGCAGCTCGCGTTCGAGCGCGAGCGCGTCTTGCAGTGGAAGCTCGGCTCCCGTTTGGACGCTGCGTTTGATGTGGCCGACGGCCATCGGCGCCTTGTTCGGCGAGCAAAACTGTTTGGCGTACTCCGTGATCTGCTCGCGGAACTCGCTCGCATTCCCTTCGAAGAGATCGGTGAGCATGCCCCACTCCATCGCTTGCTCGAAACTGACCGTCTTGCCGGTCACCATCATCTCAATCGAGCGAGATTTGCCGACGAGGCGCGCTAAACGCTGCGTTCCGCCGGTTCCCGGCAGAACTCCGAGCGCGACTTCGGGTAGACCGATCTTTCCGGCGTCTTTCCGAGCGATGCGCAGGTCCGCCGCCATTGCGATCTCCAGTCCGCCGCCGACGCAATGCCCGTTGAGGGCGGCGATCACGAGCTTCGGCGTTTGCTCGAGCCGCGCTAACGTCTCGTTTGCGTGCAGGCAGAACATGTACTTGAACTCGGGGGTCACCTGGTTGAGCATCCCGATATTGGCCCCGGCCGAAAAGAACTTCTCGCCCTTGCCGGTAAGCACGATGACCTCGACGTCGGAGTCGAATCGCGCGTCGAGAATCGCTTCGTCGAGCTGCCGCATCATCTCGTGCGTGTAGGTGTTGGCCGGCGGGTCGTCCATCTCGATGAATCCGACGTGACCGTCTTTCCAGTAGTTAATGACCCGCTTGCCGTCCAACGCGCGCTGCTCGCGGCCGAACGGGGTCTGCTTCGCGGCGCCGTCAAGTGTGGTGCTCATGAAAGTTTTCCTTTGGGTGCAATCCAGAGGGGGCCCCGCGCGCTGCGCGCGCGGGGGGCGCGCAGTCCGCAGGACGTAGCGCCTTTCAGAATTATGGGGACCCGATTGGGTTGCGCGATGAGGGGCGTCAAACGAGCTTTCCCTTCGGCGCAATCCAATTGGGGTCTTTGAAATATTCCTTGAGTATAGTTTCGTCGGCAGCGGTCGGCAGCACCGTGGGGGCATAGGTTACCCACTCTTCCTCGGTAAGTTTGCGGCCGTCGACGGTGTAGCGTTCTCCGCCGTAATCGCCGATCTTGCGATTGAAGCTCATCTCGGGAACGTAGAACTTCGTCTCGCTCGAGTTGACCTCGTTCACGCGGGCGACCGTGGCCGAGACTTCCTCGTGGAACTGCCCACGCGCGCGCTCGTTGAGATGCTCCTTGTCGGCGCCGTCACCGGCTCTATCCTCGTCGACGCGCCCTTTGATTCCCCAGGTGTAAGCCCATTGCGCCGAGCCCGAGTGATCGGTGCCGAAGAGATCGAGCGAGCCCGAGATCCACTTGTTGTAGTATTTTTGCTGAATCTCGACGGGAATGACGCCCGCCTTCGCGATGCGACGCAGCCCCGTGATGCCGGTTCCCATGTGAAAGGCCTCTTCGCGAAGCATCGGCCCCATCGAGGCTGCGAGCGGAGCGAAGCTGGAGTGAGAGAGCATGCTCAGCTGAAACTTGCCGTCGCGATCCATAAAGTTCGTGTACGCAAAGAAGTCGAGCCAATGCGTCACGTCTTCATTGAACGCGTTGAGCAAACGGTTCTTCTTGCCGAAAGCGCGGCGCTCGAGCATCTTCTGCGCTTCGATCTTCCCTTCGCTGCCGAAGTGCTCGACCATCAGATGACACATCTGATAGCCATGACGCGTCTCTTCGACCATAATCCGCACCAGCGATGCCAGATCGTACTCACTCGGAGCGTTGTTGACCAAGAACCGCTGCTGTTCGTTGGAGGCAAACTCCGTGTCGCCTTGATAGACGACCATGTTGAGGACGGCGTCCTTCATGCGCTGATCGGGGATCTCACGAACTCGCTCCCAACGGCGGTCGCCCTTGAAGTCGCCGAAGTAGATCTCCGGGGTCGGCAGTTCGCCGTACTTTGCCTCGAAGATATAGCCCGGCATGAAGCGGTCGACCAGCTCGCGATCGAGCCCGACATCGCGCCTCCATTCGTCCAGCATCGTGATCCAGTCATCAAACGTCGCGATTCGGTTCATTGGCGGCCCCTCAACTCATATAACGGAATTTTCTCAAACGACGAGAATACCGTCATACTAGGTCCTAAACCCAGGAGGTGTCAAGTTGGACCAGCGCCCGGTTACTCGGCCCAACTCGTTTATATTTACGCTCTACGGGGATATGGTGCATCGCCTCGCAGGCGACGGAGCGCTTTGGATCGGCGGCTTGATTCGCCTGATGGCCGCGTTCGGGGTGTCGTCGCAGGCCGTCCGCCAAGCCGTCTCGCGGATGACTCGTCAAGGATGGCTTATCGCTCGCCGCGAGCGTAATCGCGCCTTCTATATGGTAACCGCCCGCGGGCGCCGCCGGATCGAGGAGCTCAGTCCCCGCATCTACGGACCCGTCATCGAGTGGGACGGTCGCTGGCGGTTGCTCAGTTATGCCGTCGGGGAGGCGCGGCGCCAAGGGCGCGAGCGTCTTCGAAAGGAGCTCGCCGCGCTCGGCTGGGCGCAACTCTCGTCCTCGACCTGGATCTCGCCGTCGAATGCGCTCGAAGCTGCTCGCGAGGCGGCCCAAGCAACCGTAGCCCTCGGCGCGACCGATCTCTTCGAGGCCGAGTACCGCGGCCCGCACAGCGACCGCGCGCTACTCGAGCGTTGCTGGAACGTCGACTCAATCGCGGCCGCCTATCGGGAGTTCATCTCCCGCTACCGGCCACGTTTCGACGTAGAAATCGCCCGCGACGGGCTCAGTGACGAGGGGGCGTTCGTCGAGCGCCTCTGGCTCGTCCACGATTACCGGAAGTTTGCTTACCTCGACCCGGGTCTGCCCAGCGAACTGCTGCCGGCTCATTGGCCCGGTACCGCGGCGGCCGCGCTCTTTCGCGAATACTACGCTGCGCTTAAAAAGAAATCACAACGTTACTTTCATCTTTGCTCGCGTGTTCCGAACGGGGCCGAGCATAAAAGCGTCGAAGCGAGCCGCCCATGCCCAAACGCCTGATGATCGTTCTCTGCGTCGCCGCGTTGGCCGTCGCCGCTTGTCACAGCAGTAGCTCGACGACTCCGACCCCCTCATTTTCGCCCGGCTCGCCCGCGCCCAACCCGTCCATCACGACCGCGCACGTCTTAGTCACGATCAATGGCGCGCCCAAATCGAAGATTCCGGTCCAGGAATCGACGCCAAAGTCGACGTCAAGCCCTCGTCCCGGGAAACCCTTTGAAACGCTCGCGACCAACCACAACGGCAAGGTGAAGTTCACCGACCTCAAGCCGGCCAAGACCTATTGCTGGGTAGCCATCCTGCCCACGGGCAAGTCGTTTGAATGTGCCGGCTGGGAAATATGGCAAAGCACCCTCATCACGCTCGGCACCTAAGGCTCTTCTTAGCCCTCGTCTTCATCTATTAGCCCTCGTCCTCGTCTAGATGAAGATGACATCCATCTTCCGCTTCTGAGAGCACGTCGCGCGCTTCGGCAAGCACCGCTCGTGAAAGCGGCCGGGGCGGAGGCTCGACCGAGCCCGGTTCGGCCAGGAAATCCACTTCGCTCCAGTCTTCCCACGTTTCGAGCGGTTCGCCATCCTCTGTCGTAGGAAAGCGCACGCAGAATCCTTGGTCGAGATGTACGCCAACGACCGTCACCTCGGTACCGCGCGGGAAATAGGTTCCGTCCTTCCAGAGCGTGCCGTAGCTCGTACTATAGCGCCGGCCGATTTTGAGCGTTTCCACCATAGGCTACGCTATACCCGAAACGGGTCCATCGGTTTCTCCCCAATATAGGTGAGGACGCTCTTGGTTTCGCTGTACAGCCGCATCGTTTCCATCCCGAGCTCGCGCCCGTACCCGGATGCCTTATATCCGCCAAATGGAACCCCGGGAAAGACCGAGTACGGCGTATTGATCGCAACCGAGCCGCTGCGGATTGCGCGGGCGACGCGATTCGCGCGTCCGATATTCGAGCTCCAGACGCTGGCGGCGAGGCCGTACTCGCTGTCGTTTGCCAGCGCGATCGCCTCGGCTTCGTCGTCGAACCGCACCAACACGGCGACCGGCCCGAAGATCTCCTCGCGAACGATCCGGTGATCGCTTTTGGCTTCATAGGCGGTCGGATTCCAGAACATTCCCGATGCGAAGCCGTGGCCGAGTTCGGGCGAGCCGCCGCCGAAGAGCGTCTGGGCGCCTTCGGCCTCGCCGATCGCGCAATACGAGCGAATCTTCTCGAACTGCTCGGGCGTCGTGATCGCTCCGATCTGCGTCTGCGGATCTTCCGGATCGCCGACGCGCAGCAGCTGCGCCTTCTGCGCAAAGCGTTCCACGAAACGGTCGTAGACGCCGGATTGCAGCAGAATGCGCGAGCGCGCCTCGCAGCACTGGCCGGCGTTGTAGTAGACGCCGTACAGCGCGCCGGCTACGGCCGCGTCGACATCGGCGTCGTCAAAAACAAGCGACGGCGATTTCCCGCCGAGTTCCAAAGTTACGCGCTTGAGCGTGCGCGCTGCCGTCGCAGCGACGATGCGTCCCGTCTCGGTAGAACCCGTAAACGCGATCTTATCGACGGAGGGATGATCGACCAGCCAGCCTCCGAGGCCGCCTTTCGAACCGGTGACCACGTTGAGAACGCCTTCGGGTACGCCCGCTTCGAGCGCGATCTTGCCCAACTCGATCGCCGTCAGCGGCGTCGCATGCGCCGGCTTGAGCACGATCGTGCAGCCCGCGGCGAGCGCCGGTGCAACCTTCCACGAAGCCAGCAGCAGCGGAAAGTTCCAGGGTACGATCGCACCGACAACGCCGACCGGCTCGCGCACGGTATTGGCGAGATATGCCGGCAGCGGCGGCGGCAGCGTGTCGCCGTAGTTCTTCGTGGCCGCGCCGGCATAAAACTCAAAGGTATCCACGATCGCGCTTAACTCGCCTTTAGCGGTCCCAACGGTCTTGCCGTTGTTGCGAACCTCGCATAACGCCAAGTCGGCCGCGCGCTCGCCGATGAGTTGCGCAACTTTATAAATGATCTTTGCGCGACGCGAGGCCGCCATCGATGCCCACTTGCCGGCATCGAACGCGCGGCGCGCCGCACTCACCGCATCGTTGAGATCTTCGCGCGTCGCTTCTGCGACGTCGGCGAGCTTCGCCCCGGTGGCGGGATTGCGAACTTCGTACGTGCCGCCATCGGAGGCATCTCGCCAGGCTCCGCCGATTAGCAGTTGCGTCTTGGTCATGGCTGGCGCAGTCGTCATAGCAAACGCCTTCTACTCCACACGCTCGAATACCGTTGCGATACCTTGACCGACGCCGATACACATCGTCGCCAGGCCGAAACGCACCTTTCGCCGAGCCATCTCGTGCAGCAGCGTCGTCGCGATCCGCGCGCCGCTTGCTCCGAGCGGGTGTCCCAGCGCGATCGCGCCGCCGTTGACGTTCGTCCTCGCAGGGTCGAGCCCCAGCTCACGCATACATGCGACGGCTTGCGACGCGAATGCTTCATTGATTTCGATCAAGTCGAGCTGCTCGACGGCCAATTGGGCGCGCGCGAGCGCCTTGCGCGTCGCCGGAATCGGTCCGAGACCCATCACGTCGGGAGCGACGCCCACCGACGCGCAAGCGACGATCCGCGCCATCGGCCGCAGGCCCAAGCGGCACGCCGTCTGTGCCTCGCACAGCAGGAGCGCCGCCGCGCCGTCGTTGATGCCCGACGAGTTGCCGGCCGTCACGGTGCCGTCGCTCTTGAAAGCCGGCTGCAGTTTCGCTAAGCGCTCCATCGTCGTCTCCGGCCGGGGATGTTCGTCACTCGTCACGGAGCTTGCGGATGACGAGCCCTCGATCGGCACGGAAACGAGCTCGTCGGCAAATGCATTGCGTTCCGTTGCCGCCTTGCACTTCATCTGAGATTCGAACGCAAACCGGTCTTGCTCTTCACGCGTGATGCCATACTCTCGCGCGACGTTCTCGGCCGTCTCGCCGAGCGAAACGGTATGCTGGGGCGGCATCTTCGGATTGACCATGCGCCAGCCGAGAACCGTATCGAAGAGCCGCTGGCCTCGGCCGAACGGCGCATCGCTCTTCGGCAAAATATAGGGTGCGCGCGTCATGGACTCGACGCCCCCGGCGATCATGACGTCGCCTTCGCCAAAGGCAATCGCTTGCGCGGCCGAGTTAAGCGCCTGAAGGCTCGAGCCGCACAGGCGGTTGACGGTGACGCCGGGTACGCAAAGCGGCAGATTCGCCAAGAGCACGGCCATGCGCGCGACGTTTCGGTTATCTTCGCCGCTCTGATTTGCGGCGCCGAGGTAAACGTCCTCAACGATCGAGGGGGTTATCCCGGTACGCTCGACCACGGCGCGCACCGCGATCGCGGCGAGGTCGTCGGGACGAACGGTTGCCAGGGCGCCGCCGTGGCGGCCGATCGGCGTGCGCGCGGCGTCGACAACCCAAACCTCGCGGCTCATTGCTGCAGACTCTCCTCGGGCTCGGCCGACTCTTCCATGTCGAGGAGCCAGATTGAACGATGCGCGGCGAACCCATCCCCCTCGGCATCGGCCAGCCGTTTCAAGATGCGGCGCAGGCGCGTCCCGCCGATCTCGCGCCCCCACGCGATCGGACCGACGGGATAGTTGGCTCCCAGATGCATTGCTTCATCAATGTCCTCGGGCGTGGCGACCTCCTCCGCAACCGCAATCATCGCCTCGTTGACGATCGAGCCGACGGTCCGTCCGAGAAAGAGTCCGGGAACGTCTTCAACGAGCACGGAGGCCCTGCCGATCGTTGCGAAGAGCTCCTGCGCCAGCTCGAGCGTGTCGTCCGACGCATTCTGCGAGTTGACGATTTCTACGGCATCCACGGCCGACAAAGACCCAAGCACGCCGAAGCCGGCCAACCGCTCCGGATGACGCAATCGAGCCGCGCACGCGGCAACGTTTGTCGCGTACGCATCGGTAAGAATAACGCATTCCGGTTCGAGCGACGCTTCGAGCCGGGCAATGACGTCGCCGCGATCGGAACTTCCGTCGCCGGCGTCGATCAAGATCGTCGCCTCGGCCGCAAGCTCGTCGAGCAACTCATCGTTGTCGATGCGTCGCACGTTGCGGTAACCTTGCGCGACCATCTCCGCGAGCTCGTCCGCGCGACTGCCGAAGCCGACGATGGCGACGATCTCTTCGTCGTTCGGCTCACGCGCCGGCGCGGGCACGTCGAGTTCGAACCTCTCGGCCTTGCCGTCGCGATACGAGTAGAATCCGGCGCCGCTCTTTCGGCCCAACAAACCTTCGGCAACCATGCCCCGTTGAAGCTCCACCGGTTCGAGACGTGGAGCCTGCGTGCGTTCGTAGATCGATTCGCTCGTCGCAAGATTGACGTCGAGTCCGATGAGATCCATGAGCTCGAACGGCCCCATGCGAAAGCCGACCGCGCGTGCCAGTGCATCGAGCTCTTCCACGGAAGCTACGCCGCGCTCGAGCGCACGCAACGCCTGCAGATAGTACGGCCGAGCCACCCGATTAACGATAAATCCGGGCGTGTCGGCCGCGAGCACGGCCGTCTTCCCCAGACGCTCGACGATCTCGAACGCGCGAGCGAGTGCATCGTCGCCGGTCTGTGGCGCGCGTACGATCTCGACGAGCGCCATTCGGACCGGAGGATTGAAGAAGTGCAGCCCCAGGACTCGTTCCGGATGGGGGACGGCATCGGCGAGCTCGCCGACGGAGAGCGACGAAGTGTTGGTCGCGAGCAGTGCGTCCCGCCCAAGCGCCTCCGCTAGAGCCGCTAAGACCTCGCGCTTGACTTCGAAACGTTCGGAGACCGCTTCGATGGCAAGCATCGCGTCACTGCGAGGAGGGATACCGTGCGCGCAAACGATGCGTCGTCCAATCGAAGGATCGTCCGACCGCTCCGCCTGGCGCACAATTTCGAGCAACGCTCGCTCGCGCGCCGCCTCCTGCGGCTCGACGATCTCGACGTCGTAGCCCGCCTTGGCGGCGACGAACGCGATGCCGGCACCCATCGTTCCGCCGCCCGCAATCAATATTCGGTCCGCCATAAAACCGACTTCGCGAAAGGATGCGCAAACGCTTCGTCGATAGTGGTGCGGTATGGAGAAGCCGCTGTGGCGCGTGCGGAGATCAAGTTACGTCGTAGACTCGCCGTACATGCGCTTACGCGCGGACGAGTTAGAGCTTCCCGACGGGACCATCGTGCCGGACTACTACGTGCGCGAGTCGCTCGGATTCGTCACCATTCTCGCCCTGACCGCGGACCGGCAGGTGATACTCGTTCGGCAGTATCGCTACGGAGCCGACTCGATTCATCTCGAGCTCCCGGCGGGCATGCTGTCCGACGGGGAGTCGCCGCAAGCGTGCGCGCTGCGCGAGCTGGCCGAGGAGACCGGCTACGAGGTCGCGCGTTGCGAGCCGGCTGCAGTCTACCTGCCCGAACCGGTACGCTCGACGGCGCGCGCTTACGTTTACGTCGGCTTCGACGCGCGCAAGACCCGCGACCCGCAACTCGACGCCACCGAGCACCTCGAAGTCGAGCTTGCCTCGTTGCCGCGCTTGCGAGAGATGCTCGCCGACGGAACGATCGACGCCGGCGCCTCGATCGCCGCCGGCTACCGCGCACTCGACTATCTCAAGCTGCTATGAAGAGTGAAACCTGTGCCTCGGACGGGCAGTAGGTAAGGGCGTGAATCCCACTCTCGTGCTCTTTCTGCGACTCACCGCAATCATTGCCGTCGGCATCGTGGTGCTCGTGATTGTCGCCCACCTTCTGGTGATCGCGCTCAAGGCGCTTGTCGTGGCGGCGATTATCGCAGCCCTCGTCCTCGGCGGCCTCTTCGTCTACAATCTATTCCGCCGCTCGAAGTATCCGGTCATTCGCTAAGGAGCCATTGGCGTAGAGCTTGCGTGACAAGCTCGGGCTCTTCCATCATCGGCAGGTGTCCGCTCGCCTCGCACACGGTGAGGCGGCCCCGCGGAAAGCGCCCAACGATCTCCCGCGCTTCTTCTTGCGCCAGAACCGCATCTCGTGCGCCCGCAATCATTACCATCGGCACGTCGAGATCCTCGGCGATGTCTTCCGCGGACGATCGCAGCGCCATCCCGCGCAGCGCAGCGGCCGCCCCTCCCGGAGCGTTGCGCCGGACGATCTCATAAGCGCGCTCGATCACGATCGGGCGTTCCGCGGCCGTGCTCGGCGCAAAGAGGCGAGGCAGCATCGACTCGACGACCGGCTCGATACTCTCCTCTCGCTCGATGCGATCGGCCAGCTCCCGCCGCGCCTCCGCCTCTTTTGGCGTATCGGCCCGCAAGCGGCTGGGAACGAGTGCAAGACGGGCGACTCGCTCCGTAAACATGCGCGCAAAGGCCAACGCAACGTAGCCGCCCATCGAATGACCGGCGATGGACGCGCGCTCGATGCCGAGTGCATCGAGAAGCAGCGCAACATCGGCGGCGAGCGTTTCCATCAGATACGGGCCTTCCGATTCGCTCGATTTTCCCGCGCCGCGAAGGTCGGGACAGACGACGCATGCGTCGCGCGCAAGTACATCCGCTTGCGCGTCCCAGATGCTCGCGGAGAACGGAAAACCATGGATCAAGACGACGGCATCGACGTGTCGTCGTTCGTTTACGCGCGCGTGGATGCGCGTGCCGTCCTCGGCGAAAACTTGCATTGAAACCCGTAATACTGTATAAGGAAGGCAATACCCCTGGTCGCTTGGTGACCAGAGAAAGGATGATTCTTACCAACGATGGCAGTTCGAAAGAAAGCCGCTCGCAAAAAGAAGGCCGTGAAAAAAGCGGTCGTCGGAGCGTTGGTTCGTCGAGCCGTCCGCAAGGCGGTTCGCAAGAAAGTTCGCAGGAAGGTGGCCCGAAAGGCCGTGCGTCGTAAGGTTGCGCGCAAAGTCGTGCGAAAGAAAGCTCGCCGGAAAGTAGCCCGTAAAGCTGTCCGCAGAAAGGTTGCTCGTAAGGCAGTTCGCAAGAAAGTAGCACGCAAGGTAGCTCGTAAGAAGGTAAGACGCAAGAAGGCTGGAGCCTAGCTCCGGTCTTTCTTAATTCCGCTCCTGCGGAGTTAGTTAAGCGAGTCGCAAAACGTGCGGCTCGCTTTTTTTTGCTGGTTTCCGCCCGGGCTTCGTTGCCGACAGGTCATACGGTTCGGACGACTGGGGCGAAGAGCCAGATCCCAAGGAAGAGTGCGACGCAGAGGGCGCCGGCCAGCGCGAACGTTTCGCGAAGCCCGATGATCGAGCCGATTGCGCCGTCCACCAGCGATCCCAGCGGCATCACGCCGATCGCGATCATCGTGTAAATCGAGAGCGCGCGGCCGCGCACGTCGTCGGGTGAGAGCATCTGGATCAGCGTGCTCGTCGCGCCCATCATCGCCATCGTTCCAACGCCGATCACAAAGAGCACGCAAACCGCAAACCGCAGCGAGGGGACGAAAGCTAAAACGAGGACGCCCGCCGACATCAGCAACCCGGATTGCAGCCAGAGCCGAGAACGCCGTTCGCGTTGCGCGAAATATGCCGTGACGAGCGCACCGCCGAACCCTCCGATGCCGATCGCCGAGACCGCCCAGCCCAAGCCGCGCGGGCCCGCATGCAACACGTTGACCGCAAATGCGGGGATGAGCTGCGAGTACGGGCGCGCCGAGAGCGCCGTTACGAACTGCGCCAACACGATCCAACGCAGAGCGGGATGCCGGACGATGAATGCCACTCCTTGTTGCATGGCGTGCCACGTGGGCTCCGCCCGTCGAGCCGACGGCGGCGAGGGCTTCATGAGAATCACGGCGACGACGACCGCGAGCGTCGCCCCCGCGTTGAAGTAGAAGGCGCCCGCAACGCCGATCCAGACGATGAGCAAGCCCGCAAATGCCGGGCCGACGACCGCCGGCGCGTTAAATGCGATCGAGTTGAGTCCGACGGCGTTTCCGATGTGCCGCCGATCCACGAGGAAAGGCACCCAGCTTTGACGAGTCGGCGCATCGAATCCGTTCGCGCCCGAATTTAGTGCCGAGATCAGCACCAAGCCGACCAGGTTCAGCGCGTGCGCCGTTGCGAGCAGCGCGAGAATGAGGGCGGCGAGCGCCATCGTCGTATTCGTCACCAGCAAGACGCGGCGGCGCGGGAGCCGATCCGCGATGACTCCCGCCAGCGGCGACAGCAACAGCACCGGAATGGCCCGCGCCGCTCCCAAGATGCCCAGATCGAGCGCCGCCTGATGCGCAGAGCCGGCCATTCGCGCGACGAAGAATCCCATCGCCGTGAACTGCATCCAAGTTCCGAGGTTTGAAACGAGCAGTCCGATCCACAGCAGTCGAAAGTCGCGATAGCGCAGCGCGACAAAAATATTCACGCGCGAGCTTGAACCGCGGCGACGATCGATGCCGCGCTTTGCGCCGCGCTGAGCCGAGACGTATCGATGCAGAGGTCGTAGTTTTGCGGATCTCCGAACGCCAGGCCGTACCATTGGCGGATGTGGGCGATGCGAGCGCGGTCCACCCGCTCGATCTCCGCCTCCGCGACGCCTCGCCGAACGTGCGTGGTTTCTACGACGTGTGCGACCCGCCACTCGCGCGGCGCGTGCATGAAGACCCGTAGGACGTCGGGACGAGGCCCCAAGATCGCGGACGCGCCGCGGCCGACGATGACGCAGTTGCCTTTCGCGGCGTACTCTTGCACGGCGGCCGCAACGGCCGCGACAAGCTCTTCGTCCAACGGCTCGGCGGCCGCCGCCTGCGCCAACTCCGGCGTAGCCCGCTCCAGACCGTCCAATAGAAGCTCGCCCAGCGTTCGTTGCGAGTCTTCGCTGGCTTCCACGGCCTCAGGCGTGATGTGCAGCCGTTTGGCAACCACGACCGGAAGCTGCCGGTCGACGTAATCGTAGCCCAATGCACGGGCGGCCCGCTCCGCGACGGCGAGCGCGCCGGATCCGTACTCGTTCGAGATCGTCACGATCACCGGGGAAGGAATACGTAACGACGAATCGCGGTGTCCTGCCAATCGTTGAAGCGCGCGACCTGCGCAAGGTCTTTCGCACCATAAAGCGCACGCCGGGAGCCCTCGGCGCGTTGCGCTCCCTCTTCTCGCCCGAATACGAGGAGCGCGTCGCCGTCGGCGGCGTCACCTTCTCGTTGGAGCCCGGCGAGCTGGTCGGTTACATCGGTCCCAACGGCGCGGGCAAGTCCACGACGATCAAGATGCTCACCGGGATTCTCGTTCCTACGTCGGGTCAGGTGCGCGTCGCCGGCTTGGTTCCGTGGAAGAGCCGCAAAGAGAACGCTCGCAACATCGGTGTGGTCTTCGGCCAGCGAAGTCAGCTCTATTGGGATCTACCGCTGATCGACTCGTTCGAGCTTCTTCGGGCGATCTACGGTATTCCGCCCGACCGATACCGGCGGAACCTCAACGAGTTCGTCGACATTCTCGAAATGAGCGACTTCCTACACACGCCCGTACGCCAGCTCTCCTTGGGCCAGCGGATGCGGGGCGATTTCGCGGCCGCGCTCCTGCACGGTCCTGAGGTCGTCTATCTGGACGAACCGACGATCGGACTCGACGTGGTTGCGAAGGAGGCGATCCGAGAGTTCATCGCCAGAATCAACGCCGAGCGCGGAGCGACGATCGTCTTGACGACGCACGACCTCGCCGACGTCGAGCGTCTCTGCCGGCGGATCGTCCTCATCGATCGAGGGACGCTCATCTACGACGGCGACATCGATCGCATCAAGAGCGAATACGGACGCTTCCGCACTCTCGTCGTGCGCTTCAGCGAACCGGTCGCGCAACCCGAGCTCGAAGGCGCGCAGCTGAGCGGACTCGCGGATTCGAGCGCGCGCTTTCGATTCGATCGCAACCTGCAACGGGCGGATCGCCTCGTGCGGCAAGCGAGTGAGCGCTATAGCGTCGAAGACGTGAGCTTGGAGGAACCCGACTTGGAATCGATCATTCGGCGCATCTACATCGAGGGATACGAACGCCGGCCGGAGGAGGGCGCGTCATGATTCTGTCCAGCGGAACGAAAAAACCAAAGGTCCATTCGAGCGCGTACGTCGCCCCCACGGCGACAATCGCCGGAGAAGTGACGATCGGCGCCGGCTGTGCGGTGCTGCACGGGGCCGTCATCGTTGCCGAGGGTGCGCCGGTCACGATCGGAGCCGATTCGGTGGTGATGGAAAACGCCGTTCTGAAGGCCAGCGGCGGAAGCGTCTTGCAGTTTCCGCTGCAAATCGGCAGCCGCTGCATCGTGGGTCCGTCGGCCTACGTCGTGGGAGCGACGATCGGTGACGGCTGTTTTGTGGCGAGCGGCACGAAGATTTTCAACGGGGCGAAGCTCGAGGACGGAAGCGGGGTCGCGCTGGGTGGGATCGTGCACGTGAATACTCGTCTGCGCAAAGGCGAGGGCGTACCGATGCAGCACATCGCCTTCGGCGACCCGGCTACGATCTATCCGCCGGAAAAGGCGCCCGAAGTTCACGCGAAGATGCAGTTCTTCGCAGACGTCTTCAACGTCGAGGGGGCGCAAGGACGCGCGGGGCCGGGCCGCCGCGACCTATTCCAAGTTCCTGCGCAAAGCTCACGCCCAAGACGCCGTTCTCGACGAACATCGGAGCGTCAAGCCGCCTCCGCGGCGCTCGGGCGAAGAGCCGCCGCCCACACAGGTCGCGGAGGTCGACAAGGTCGTCGACGTCATGATGCTCGAGCTGGAAGAGATGGAACACCGCCGCCAAGCCGCGATCAAACGGCAAAAAGGCGGCTAGTGGAGGCCACGCTCGCCCCGTACGTCGCGTTTGCGCAAAAGGCATTCGCACGAGAGGCCACCTACCGAATCGAGGTTCTTACCGAGATCGGCTCGCTGGTCTTGCGAGTTTATATTCTGCGCTCGCTCTGGACCGCGCTCTACGCGCAGAACGTTGCGCCGGTCGGTCTGCCGCTGCACAGCATGATCACCTATGCAACGGTGGCCATGCTGATGTCGTTGATCCTCGAAGTGGATGCAACGCGCCTCATTCGCGAAAAGCTCCGCGAAGGAACGATCGCTACCGACCTAATGAAGCCGATTAGCGTGCCGTTCTACTTTTTCAGCGACGGCCTCGGCCAAACGGCGCTCCACGCGCTACTGGTCGTTCCCTCGCTGCTCTGCGCGTTGTTGCTCGTGCGCATCGACGTACCATCGCCGACGACGTTCGCGGTGTTTCTGTTGGCCTTCGTAGTTGGTTATGGCGTCAACTTCTTTCTCAATTTTCTGATGAACTGCATCGCGTTCTGGACGCTCGAGACGTTCGCGGCGCAGTTAATCGTGCGCTGGGCCTCCGACCTGCTCTCCGGTCAGATCATCCCGTTGTTGTTTTTCCCAGGGATCTTTGGCCGCCTCGTCTTTGCTCTGCCTTTCGCCGCTATCTATTCGACGCCGTTGCTGATCTACGTCGGTGTGATTCCGCCTGCCCGGTGGGCGATCAGCATCGCGGTGCAGATGCTGTGGCTGGTGCTGTTCGCAGCGCTCGCCTCGGTGGTTTGGCGCGCCGCTTCGAACCGCGTAGTGATCCAAGGTGGCTAACACGTCAACAGGAGATATCCAATGCAGACGAATCGCTTGATTGCCCTCAACCTCGCTGCCGCACTGCTTTGTCTCGTTCCGCCTTCCGCTGCCTGGGCACAGACCAGGACGATCTCCGTCGAAGCGGGGGCGATCTGGAACCAGGCGGATGCGCAACGGAAATGCCCCGAAGTCGCCAAAGCCAACGGCGGCACTTGGAACGGCCAGTGGCGGACCACGGTGCCTGGCAGGATGTCGGTCTGCGAACTCCGCCTGCCGCCGTCGAACGGCAGATATGTCGTCGAAGTTATCGAAGCGGGGGCGATCTGGAGCCAGTCGGATGCGGAGAAGAAATGCCACGAGGTCGCAAAGGCGAACGGCGGCACCTGGAACGGCCAGTGGCGAACCACCGTGCCGGGGAAAATGTCGGTCTGCGAGGTCCGCCTATTGCGCTAGGATCCCGGTTCGAGATGCTCGAGTACACGCAATCGTCGGTCGGAGCGCGATTGATCGTCCTGGTGAGTCTCCCAGCCCTTGCGGGTCGGCCTGCAGCGCAAGTACCTTGTCGAAGGCGTCCAAATCGGATCGCTCAATCATCGCGTTCAGATGCTCCAAGTATTTTTGCACTGCGCCGACTCGCTTTGGATCTGCGAGAGAATCTACGAAATCGTTCAGTGCGGCTTGCCTAGACTCTGTGACCCGCCCTCGCCGCTCGCGACTTCTGGCATCGCGAGCCATGCCGCGTTGCGGGATCCGTTGGCCTTGTCGCTGCACGCACGGGCTAGCGAAGCGGCGCTGGGAGCCGTCTGTAAAGGCGGAGGTATGATGGAATTGAGCGTCGAGCAAAGTCCACTACGGATGAAGCTTGGCGGAAGGCTTCTTTCGGCAGGGCTCTGGCTAAGTGCGCTTCTGACGTTCGCATTGCTTGCGAATGCGAAGCCGGCGATGACCCAGGAACTAGAGCCTCGTTCCTATTCCGCTTCACCGATCGATTCGAATTTCGCGGTTGGAGCTTTGTCGAATTCCACGGGAACCGTGCCCCTCGACCCGTCGTTGCCGCTTAGCGATGTGCGCCCGGCGATCGATACCGTAATCCTGAGTTTCACGCACACCTTCCGTCTCGGGGATCGCACGGCAAACTGGGCCGTCAGCGTTCCATATCTCGGCGGTCACGTTAGCGCAGTTTTCTACGGTCAGCCCCAAGCATTCTCGCGCTATGGGTTCGCGGATTTCCGAGCCCGTTTCGGCGTAAATCTCCTGGGCCGAGCGCTTACGGCGACGGACTTCGCGCGCCGTAAGCCTAGTACGAGCCTCGGGGCCAGCGTGACGGTAATCGTGCCAACGGGTACGTACGACCGTACTCAACTCATCAATATTGGTTCGAATCGCTGGACGTTCAAACCGGAAATCGGCGTGGAGCAGCCGATGGGGAAGTGGTTCACCGACCTGTCGGCCGGCCTGTGGGTCTTTGGCGATAACACGAGTTACTTTGGAGGTCAGGTGCTCCGGCAAGTGCCGCTCGGCATTTTCCAATTTCACGCCGGGTATACTTTTCGTCAGAACCAGTGGCTCGCGGTTGATGCGAACTATTATGCGGGGGGTGCGACCAGCATCAACGAAGCGACATCGATTAATTCGCTGGCCAACTCGCGCTACGGACTCACTTTTTCGCAGCCGATGGGATCGGGTTTGTCGGCAAAGGTTTCGTGGTCTCGTTGGTTGAGCGGGCGATTTGGACAGAAGTTTTCTACGATTGCCGCCGCCCTTCAATATCTTTGGTTCAACCGTCATTAGGGCATCTGCCCCTTATTGCGCTAGGATCTCGTCAACGTAGCACCATCGCCAGCGCTCGCCGGGCTGAAACGAGCGAACGACGGGATGCTTCGTGGCGTGAAAGTGTTTGGTGGCGTGCGTGTTGGGTGACGAATCGCAGCAGCCGACGTGGCCGCAGCTCAAGCAGAGCCGCAAGTGCACCCACGTGGCACCGATCTTCAAGCACTCTTCGCAGCCTTGCGGCGTTCGCGGTGCCGGGTGGCCCGCTTCCTCGATGTGCTGGCAGGGTTCGGGGTTCATGGTCTCACCGCCGGTAAATCCCAGAGCACGACCTCCGCGTTACCATTGACGCGTAACGTGCGCACGTCGTAGAGACGAACCGCATCGCCGGCATTCAAGCGTTCGCCGTTAGCTTCGGCGCTGCCGTCAGCAACGAAAAGAAACCCGTACCGCTGCGGTGCGAACTGCATTTCGATCGTCGCATTCTCGAGGCGCGCGACGCGAAACGTAGCATTCTGCGTGATGCAAATCGGCGCGTCGACGGTCGGGTCCCCGCTGACGATGTCGAGCCAGCGATTGCGGCGGTCGTCGACGCCGAAAGCCATCTCTCCGTAAGACGGCGGCGTTCCCAGGCGGCCGGGCAGCACCCACATTTGGACGAGGTGCAGCGGCTCGTCGGCTTTGTTGTTATACTCGCTGTGGGTGACGCCCGTGCCGGCACTCATGAACTGCACGCCGCCGGCCCCCACGACGCCGTGGTTGCCCATGCTGTCGCGATGCGCCAGCTCGCCGGAGAGCACGTAGGTCACGATCTCCATGTCGCGATGCGGATGCGCCGGGAAGCCCGCGCCGCCCGCGATCGTGTCGTCATTAAAGACGCGTAAGGCGCCCCAGTTCTCGTTTGCCGGATCGTAATAATCCGCAAAGCTAAATGAATAGTAGGTATCGAGCCAGCCGTGATCGGCGTGTGCGCGCTCGGAGGCCGGCACGACGGCAAAAACGGGCGAGCGTGAGGTCGCGGTAGTCATAGTGTCGTCTCTGACCGGGGCGGGGCAACGGAGGGTTGCACCGAAGCGCCCAGCCATGCTTGGCGCCTACGCGCAGTACTGGCGGATCAACCTCCTTACGATGCTCGAATACCGCGCGAACTTCATCATGTGGTTCGTTTTTACGATCGTTTATCATGGCGTCGCGCTGGGCGCACTCTTCGTGACGATGGAACGCTTTCCATCAATGAACGGGTGGAACTTTCGGGATGTCTTCTTCCTCTATGCGCTGTGGATGTGCGGCCACGAGCTGCACAATACGCTGTTTTTCACGGTCGTGAGCGTTCCTGAGTACGTGCGCGAGGGACGTTTCGACCGCTTCTTGGTGCGGCCGCTCGACACGCTCTTCCAAGTGCTGACCGTCCCCCAGCAAATCGTTCCAGATGGGTTGATTCTGGGAATCGCTACGCTCGCGGTCGCCACGCATGTCGCGGGTGTACGCGTGGACTGGGTCTTCGCGCTCTTCGTGCCGGCGATCGTCTTCGGTGGAGCGCTGATCGATTTGGGAATCTCCCTGGCGATTGCCACCTGCTCCTTTTGGTTCGTCCGCGTCGACACGCTGCGGTGGGTCGTGATGTCGCTCGAGCAAGACTTCACGCGATATCCGATCAGCATCTATGGGCGCGGCGTGCAGATCGTACTGGCGTTCGTGCTTCCGTTTGCCTTCATGAACTACTTTCCCGCGACGTACTTCTTGCAGAAAGCCGAAACGGGTCTGCACCTCAATCCGGCCGTCGGCTTGCTCACCCCGGCCATCGGGCTGGCGTGGCTCGGCGCCGCGTACGCGTTTTGGATCTTCGGCCTGCGTCATTATCAGGGAACCGGCTCCTGAAGCGCGCCGCATTCCTGAGCTGCGCGGGCGCGGCGCTGATCGCTATGCCGACCGTTGCGGCATCCTTAAGCCGGCGCATCGGCTCGATCGCGCGCGCGTTACCGGGGGTGCTCGGCGTGTACGCCCGCACCTTGGCCGAGGGTCCGCCGCTGGCCGCCTACAACGCGTCCGAGCGATTCCCCACGGCATCGATCATCAAGGTGCTGATCATGACGACGGCCTACGCACTCGACGAAGCCCACCCCGGTATACTCAACGAGACGATCGTCTTCCACACCGACGATCTCATCGGCGGCTCGGATTTCATGGCGAACGCGCGAGATGGCCAGCGCTTCACCGTGCGGGAGTTGCTCGTTCCGATGATTACGGTGAGCGACAACACGGCGGCCAATCTCTTAATCGGGCACTTCGGCGTCGCGACGATCAACGAAATCGGCGGGCGCGCCGGCATGACGCGGACCCACCTCGCGCGCCGTTTTCTCGACTACACGGCGATCGCGCACCACAACGATAACCTCTCGACGCCCGCCGACATGGGCCGGTTGCTCTACCTCATCGAGCACGGTGCGCGCGAAGGGGTTCCCACGATCGTTTCGTCCGAACACTGCGTGGCGATGCTCGACATCATGCTGCGTCAGACCGACCGCGACGCCATCCCGGCGGCGCTGCCGCCGCACGTCGCCGTTGCCAATAAGACCGGCGAAATCGATGGAACGCGCAACGACATCGCGGTCGTGGCTCCGTTCGGCGACTCGCCGTTGATTCTCACGGTGATGACGAAGGACGCGTACGACTACGGCGCTTCCTACGCGGCGATCCACGCGGTGACGCGTGCCGTCTATGCCTCGGCCTCACGATCGGCTTGAAGTTTGGCGATGAACGACGCAGCCATAGACGAGGCCGCTGCTCAGCGCGGCCAGCTTAGCCGCGCGTCGCAAGCGCTTGAAGCGCGCCTCGTGCGATTTCGCAAGCTCAAACGTTGGCGGATGCCACCATCCGACAAGCGCGACTGGCAGACGTCCGCGAGTGTATTTCGCGGCCGTACCCCGGCGGTGCGCGCCGAGACGGCGCCCGAGGTCGACCGTTGCTCCGGTATAGAGCGACCCATCGCTGCAGGCCAGGACGTAGACGGCCGGAAGGTTGCTCGATGAGTCCGTCACCCACAGCTAATTTCCGCCGGCGAGCCTCTATCCTTGGCGCGCTGCTTCTTCTCGCAGCGGCAGGCAACGAACCGATGCCGCAGCCGCCGGTCTACACGCCGATCGCCACGATGGTCGGCGCGGTACGAGCAGATCGATTGAAGGATGCGGTCGAACGCCTCGTCGAGTTCAAAACGCGCAACGATTTCTCCGAAACGGCCTCGACCTCGGAGCGCGGCGTCTTCGGCGCGCGCGATTGGATCGCCGCCCGGTTCGCCGCCATCGCCGCGACGGCGCCCGGACGCATGACCGTCGAGCTCGACACGTTCCTCCAACCAAAAACGCCGAGAACCCCACGCGCCGTGACTGAATCGAGCGTAATCGCGACGCTGCGGGGCACGACGCCAGGGCGCACGTACATCATGTCCAGCCACTACGACGACTGCGACGGGCATTGCACGGATGGCGAGGGCATCGCGCCGGGCGCCGACGACAACGGCTCGAGCGTCGCGGCCGTCTTGGAAGCAGCGCGCGTGATGGCCGGTACCCACTTTCGCGGCACGATCGTCTTTGCGTGTTTCGACGGGGAAGAATTGGGCCTATGGGGCAGCAACCATTACGCGCACGAGTTGGCGGGCGCGCGCGCACCGGTGCTGGCGGTGCTCAATAACGACATCATCGGAAACTCCGTCGGCGGTGATGGGAGCTCCGAGCCCGGCGTGATTCGCGTCTTCAGCGAAGCACTGCCGGCCGGAACCGAGATCGAGCGAGTCAACCTCGTGGGCAGCGAGAACGACTCGCCGTCGCGCGAGCTCTCTCGCTTCATCGCGGAGATCGTCCCGGTCTACCTTCCAAACTTTACGGTGCGCCAAATTTTTCGCTCCGATCGCTTCCTGCGCGGCGGCGATCAGCAGTCGTTCCAGTCGGTAGGATACTCCGCCGCCGTGCGTTTTGTCGAACCGCACGAGAACTTCACCCATCAGCACCAAGACGTCCGCGTGCAAGATGGAGTGCAGTACGGCGACCTGCCGCAATACATCGACCCAGAATACTTGAAACGCGCCACACAAGCGAACATTGCGGCGCTGGCTACGCTCGCAATGGGGCCCGCACCGCCGAGCGGCGTCCGCCTAGTGACCGCGCGGCTCGGATACGACTCGACGCTGCGTTGGAAGCGCGCAGCCGATGCGGTTTCCTACGAGATCGTCTGGCGCCCGACCGACGCCGCGCAATGGCAAGGGGCTCGCAACGCCGGCGATGTCGTCGAAGCAACCGTCCCGATCTCCAAAGACGATTACGTTCTAGGGGTCCGGAGCGTCGACTCTAACGGACTGCGCAGCCCGGCCGTCTATCCGACTCCGGTTCGAGAGTAGGCCAAATCGCGCGAAGCATCGCTTTGTATCGCGAGCGCTGGGCGATCGGTTCAAACCACGGCAGGCTGCGCAGCATGAGGAGCGCGGGCTCGCGCACCTTGAGAGCGCGCTCGAGATGGTCCAACGCCTCTTCGAGCCGTCCAAGCCCCACGGCGACCGTCGCGAGATTGAAGCCGACGACAAATTCGGTACGTGCCATCTCCTGGAGCGTTTGGTAGATGCTTTCGGCGCGCTCGGTGTCGCCGCAGTCCGCGTAGGCGCGGCCGAGCAGCGGCAGGCGCAGTGCGACGTCTTCGGCGCGATCGTGCGGCAAGAGAGCTAAATCGGCGATCGCTTCGGCCGGCTGTCCGTTGAGAATGAAGGCTTGAGCCCGGTGACGTCGCGCGATTGCGAAGTCCGCGCCGCTTTCGATCAAATTGGAGAACGAGCCGATTGCGCGCCGGTACTGGCCGGTGTGAAGGAATATTCGGGCGAGAAAAAGCTGCAGGGCGGGTGACGACGGCTCGACGAGCAGGGCACGCTGCATCTCGCGCACGGGTTTGTCGCCGGATCCCTTGCACATGTTGAACCATGCGGCGTTCATGTAGACTAGCGTGGACGTCGGATTCAGGCGAATCGCGGTGTCGATTTCGCGTTCCGCCTCGATCCAGTTCCAATCGCAAAAGAGCAGGATAAGCGCGAGCGTAGCTCGGGCTTCCGCAGACGACGGATCGAGTTCGAGCGCGCGAACGATCGCGGCTTTGGCCTTCGGAAACGTATACGAGCCGCTGGCGTACCAATACTGGGCCATGAGCGCGTGCGCACGGGAGAGCCCAATGAGCGCGGGCACGTGATCCCGGTGGACGCGCAGGACCGCTTCGAACTGCTCGGCCGCTGCCGTCAACGCGCTCGCCGTCCGCTTTTCCAGGAGGTACGAGCCGCGGCAGTAGTGGTGGAACGCTTCGGGAGCGCCGTTGAAGAGGCGATCCGCGGAATCCTCAGCCGCGTGCAGCGCCGTCTCGGCCAGTATGGGAGCCACGATGCTTACCGGTGCGACGAAACGATAGCCTTTGCCGCGCACGGTCATGAGGTAGGTGCGGTCGGTCGCGCGTTCGTCGAGTAACTGTCGCAACATATACATGTGTTGCGACAGATTTCCATCGCTAACGACGGTATCCGGCCAAATTTGCGTCGCTATCGTCTCCTTGTCGATGACGTCGCCGTTAGCGTGAATGAGCAGGACCAGCAACTGCGCCAGGCGGTCCGGCAGCGGTGTCACGGCGGCGCCGTGCGTGAGCAGCCCCCGTGTGGGATCGAAACGGAAGGAACCAAACGTGTAGACCGGCGATATCTTCGACCCCGCCTGACCGTTGATCATCAAACTTCAAATGATCGATAGAGCCCGATTGTGACTTAGGGACTGCAATTGCGATCGTTCGCCGTGCCGCCGGGCGCAGTTTCGCCCCGCAATCGGCCAGCGCTAATCGCAGGCCATCGAAGGCCGCGTCCCAGGAGCGTCCCGTCAACGCCGTCAGCGCGAACGCGAGCATTTCGGCGACGGGCTCGAGGTTTTTTTCGGCATAATGCGCGAACGCCGAATCGCTTCGCGCAACCGCCGCAATCGTACTCGGCGTGACCCGCGAATCGAAAAGTGCGGCGAGCAACCCGGTGACGGCAGCGCGTTGCCGTTTGCCGTCGCCAAGCATCTGCGGCACGATCATGCACAACCGCGCGTAGAGCACGTCGCCCAGCGCCCGATCCATGCAAAGCCGCTCGTCGTACGCCGAGCGCAGGAAGAGGCCGGCGCCCAACAGGCGATCTTGAGTCGGGAGAAGACGCTCGATCGCGCGCGCCCGCCAAGATCGCGCTTCGGCGAACTCGCCGCGAGCCTGCGCGGTCGCATAAAGGACGGCGGCGGAGCGCGCAGCCAAGCCTTGGAAACCGCGCAGCCGCGAACGTTGCCAGGCCGACGACGCCACCGTTACGGCCTGGGCGAGCCGATCTTGGCGCACCAGTTGGCGCGCGCGCTCGACTTCCTTTGCAATCCGGTCCCAGCAACGAGATGGAATCATTTGCGGCGGCGGGCCATCAAAACGCCCGGGTGCCTCATCCATTATTCCAAGGCGCAAATTCGCGTCGCCGAGGAACGACCTGGCGAGCCTTGTAGTCTCGGCATCCTCCGCCAAACGCACGAGATTTTTAGAAATGCAGCGCATCTCGAGCGCATTGCCGCGGTCGCGAGCCGCAAGAAATGCGGTAACCTCACGTTTGAAACCCCACGAAGCACCGCCGTGCGAGTAGCTCCCGCGACGCGCTTCCAACAGGCCGCCGGCGTAGCGAGCGATCGAAGCAACCGCCTCGGCCCTCCGTCTTTGAAAATGGCGGCGGGAGACGCCGCTTCGGCGCGCCAGCTCCGCGTTGGTCGCGGCCCGATTAAAATCCGCGTCGAATATCGCTCTGCGGAGCTTTTCCGTCCGCTCGTCGTCGCCGGCGAGCGCCGCTTCGACAATTCGCTCGAGCGCGTAAACCGGATTCGCCATTCCGGTATGCCGGCAAACTGAAGCCATCAACGGCGCAGCCGCCAGAGCGTCGGGTTTCCTGACGCGATGCAATAGCGTAAATACTTGTCGTTCCATCGGCGATACTGCCATAGCTAACAGCATACGCAGCCTTTGACGCTGCGTCTTCAGCAAATCCCAAAAGGTGCGGAGCGTTCGCGGGCTTCTCGATTTGAGATTACTTGAACTTATTGAAAATCGTTGATGCGAAAGTATCGTGACGCTCGCATTCGTCAACGATCATCAAAAGGTCGCATTCCCGAGATTTCGTAACGCCGATACATCGCATCGAACACAGATGTGCATTTTCGAAGCTACGACAAAGAGGGAAGAACGCAAACAATGAAACAGCAACGAACGCTCCGTTTTGCGAGCGTCGCCGTTGCGCTTCTGGTCACTTTTCTGTTCCAGGAAACATGGGCACTGGCAGGAGTCACCGGAAACGTGAACGGCACCGTCCGCGATAACACGGGAGCGCCCCTAGCCGGAGTAGCCGTGAAAGCCGAATCGCCGTCGCAGAGCGCGACGGCGACGACCGATTCCGGCGGCCATTTCACCCTGCTCTCGCTCGCACCGGACACCTATACGCTCAACCTGAGCAAATTCGGTTACCAGAGCATATCCATCGGCGGAACCGTCGTTTTTGCCGATCAAACTCAACAGGTCAGCTATACGCTGACGAAGACGCTAAAAACCATCGCGTCGGTAACGTCACAAGCGGGCTCGTCGCTGGTAAAATCGGGCGTCGGAGGCGATCTCTACAGCGTCAACTCAGCGCAAGCCGCCGCTGCGGCTGCGCTTGGCGGCGGCGGAAACCTCAACAGCGCCTACTCGGCAATGGCGTCGGTCCCCGGAATCCAGACATCGCAGGGCGGCATGGGCTGGGATTTCAACGCGGCCTATATTCGCGGCCAAAACGCGTACTACACGGGGTTCGAGTATGACGGCATCCCAATCAACCGCTCCTTCGACAACTACAACTCGGGAACCGAATCGAGCCTCGGTCTTTCCGAGTTGCAGGTCTACACCGGCGGCGGTCCCTCCTCGGTTGCGTCGGCCGGTACGGCCGGTTTCATCAACCAGGTCATCAAGACCGGTACCTTCCCGGGCTTCGCGACGGCCAACCTAGGGATCGCGACCCCGCAGTTCTACCATCAGGCGAGCGTCGAGATCGGCGGCTCGACCCCCGATCGCACGTTTAGCTACTACGTCGGCCTTTTAGGCTACAACCAAGAGTCCCGTTTCTTCGACAGCACCAACGGCGCGGGCTATATGACGCCGGGCGGTTTCTTCTCGGGCGACGTCGATGGAACGTTGCTCGGCTACGGCCTCCTGAGCGGCCAAGTGCTCGACACATCGCCGACCGTGATCTTCGGCACCGGTCAAGGCGTAAAGCCCATCTGTCAACTGTATGGGCCGAAGTTCAGCTTCCCGGACCAGGGATGCTGGCAGTACTATAGCGGCATTGCAGGCGACCCATCGGTAGTCACCGATCGCGAGAACGTGATCAACCTGCACATGGGTATTCCCAAAGCCAATGGATTGCGCGACGACGTGCAGGTACTGTGGAGCGGATCCGCGCTCAACAACTACAGCTATAACAGTCCGGACGATGAGGGACCCGGCAACAACCAATTCATCTGGGGGGCGTACGGAACGCGGGCTGCGGCTCCGACTTGCGGTCCCGAGACGGTCGGCCCCGGCCTCACCGTCAACGGATGCTCGGGAGTCGGTCAGATCGTTTCCTTTCTGCAGCCGAACCAGTTCTATCTCGAGCGCGTTGGATTGCCGCCGGGGCCGTATTCATGTCCCTCGAGGATCCTTGGGACGACCCCCTGCGCACCCACCTATCTAGGGTACGCCGACGGCGTTGCTTACAACGTTCCGTTCGGCACTCCGATCGGCGCGTACGACTATAAGACCGGCACGGGGACCGTCCGGTCGCCGAGCGTCTATATGGTTCCCGACACGCCGGCCCACGCGTTTAATGGCCCGATCCCGCTCAGCGACAACTCGCAAGCGACCATTCGGAACGACGCCGGCATCAGCAAGCTGCAGTACACCTACGCGCTGAGCCAATCGGCCTATCTGCGAGCGTACGGTTACACCTTCTACTCGGACTGGATGCAGAATAACCCGATCGCCGGCGCAACGGGCGATGGCGTCCCGTCGTTGCCGGCTTCCCCGCAGTACCAGCTCGTTACGCACACGTCCGGCGGGGCGCTGGACTTCCAAGACCAGCTCAACGACCAGAATCTCCTGACGCTTGACGGCAACTATACGACCGCCGGCGTCATCCGCTGGAACAACGGCTCGGCTGCCGGAAATGACTCGCCGATCGGCTACATGGCGAAGACGGGCGCCGGCTTTAGCTGCTATGGAAATCAGAGCAATCTTCCTAGCGGCACGTTCGGCTACTCCGTACCGTGTCTGAGTAGCAGCTACTACGACACGACGCTGAGCGTCAAAACCTCGTCGGGCAGTATCAACTGCGCCAAGACGTACAGCACCGACTGCATCGTGAATCCCACGTGGACCGGCGTAGCCTCCGGCGGCCCACCGGGCTACGGTGCCAAGGGCACGCCGGCCGCTAAGGCTGGTGCGCAATGGGATAGTCTCTGGAGCGGCAACGCGAGCGGCTCGTACAACGCGGTTAAGCCGGAGTTCGAGAACTTCTCACTTGCCGATCAGTTCCGCCCCAACGATAAGATTCTGATCAATGCGGCGATCCGCTACGACAACTTCACCTATAAACTGCCCGACTCGGCGACCCCGGCCGACGAGTTCTACGCGAACATGACGGCCAACTATACCTGCGTCTACGTGCCGACGAACCAAGTGTTGACGCAACTGCTGGAGCCAGGGCAACCGCCGCCGGCAAATGCCCAGTACGTTAAAGGAAGCTGCGACACCGCGGCCGCGCTCCTGCACCCGGCGGGTCCCCACACCGGCTGGGTCCATCCCAACGGCACGACGCAGAACGGCGTCGCGGCACCGAACTTCACGGCGTCCTCACCCAGCTCGTACACGCTCAACTACTGGGAGCCGCGTTTCTCGGGGACCTACACGCAATCGCCGGACGTCGTCTGGCGCGTCTCGGCCGGCCGCTACACGCAGCCGCCGATCTCCGCATCGGTCCAGTACCTCAGTGCCTCCGGCGACGAACGCTCGGTTTGGAACAACACGATGAACCTCGGCTTTTACTCGCCGTTCCACCCGATTCCGGGCATCTCGTCGGGGCAGTACGATCTCTCGTACGAGCAGCACTTCCGCGGAACGGACATGAGCTTTAAGCTCACGCCGTTCTACACCTGGGTCTCGAACTGGCAGCAACAAACGTTCATCGGCGCCAACTTCGCGACGCAGGTTCCGGTCGGCGTCAATCGCAACCAAGGCGTGGAGTTTGAGTTCACCAAGGGCGACTTCACTCGCAACGGTCTCTCGGGACAGTTGGCCTTCACGTACACCAATTCGAAGGTGATGTTCCAGAACGTGCCGCTCTCGACCGGCGGCATCATCCCCAATCCGCTCACCGTGCTCAACGGGGTCATCTCGCAGTACAACTTGCTGACCAAAGGGGGTGGCGGATTCCCCTGCTACCAGAACGGAACGGGCGTTCCGTGCAGCACTCGCAACGGCAAGATCGCGAAGGGTTACGATACGATCCTCAACCCGTACTACAATCTGCCATCGCAGGGACTCTTGAACCTCGGCGGCTGGTACAATCCCTACTCGACCGCTATCGCGCCGAGTCTCAACGGTTCGTTCGTCAGCTACATCTCGCCGTACGTCTCGTCGTTGATCCTCAATTGGCGCCACGATAAGCTGGCGATCACGCCCAGCTTCTCGTTCCAGAGCGGCGGCTTCTACGGCACTCCGCTGGACAATAACGGCGTGGATCCGCGCTCCTGCATCCTGAACTCGGCGACCACCGGCATCACGAAGCTCTCGCCGAAGACCAACCCGCAACAGTGCAACTACCTCTACGCGGGCTCCCCCGGTTTGGGTTCCTTCGGCTACTTGTACACGCCGAACTTCCAGACCGGCTCGTTCGCGTTCGATAACATCGAGCAGCCCAACTCAGTCGTCGGAAACCTTCAGGTTGCCTACGACGTGACCCCTCGCGTTCGCCTAACGCTGCTCGGCGCCGGCCTCTTCCACGTCTGCTTCGGTGGAACGCAAGAGCCCTGGACCCTGGCAAATCCACCGAGTAATGTGGCCTGCGCCTACGCGCCGCAGGGCGGCGTGCTCAACAGCACGCTCTATCCCGGCAACTTCTACAACGGCACCGGCATCGGCGACCGGGCGGCCAACAAGGCGAGCACGCCGTGGACGCAGAGCTACCTCCCGTCCGGCGGCGCAAACAACGGATCGATCGGGGCGATAGCGCCTCCGATCAACCTCTACTTCAACGCACAAGTAAAGATCTAACGCAACGATCTCTTGGAAAGGGCGCCGCGGCCTCCGGTCAAACGGAGGCCGCGGCGCGCACGGCGACATCCGCAGCCGCGAGCGTTTCGTCCACGTCCTGAGCGGTGTGAGCGGTGGAAACGAACATCACCTCATTCTGTGAGGGCGCGAGCAACACGCCTCCTCCGAGCATCGCCGCACAATAGCGCGCGAACGCCGTGCGGTCGGCGCTGCAAGCATCGTCGTAGTTTTGCGCCGCCCGGCCCGCGCGAAACTTGAAATCGACGATCGACTCTTGCTGCACGACCGTGTAGCTCAGTCCGCGCCGGGTAAAGATTTCTCGAAGGCCGCCGGCGAGACGCCGCGCGAGCCCATCCATGTAGGGATAGTATTCCGGATGCGCTTCGAGCACATCGAGAACGCGATGCGCCATTCCGACGCAGAACGGATTGCCGCCATGGGTACCGCCGGTGAACGTTTCGCCATCGGGTGCCAGTACCGCCATCACGTCGCGCCGTCCACCGAAAGCGGCAATCGGGAGACCGCCGCCCATGATCTTTCCTAGCGCCGTCAGATCCGGGACGACGGGTGTCCGGCCTTGCGCGCCGCGCAACCCGAAACGAAGCCACGTGATGACTTCGTCGAAGATCAAGAGCGCGCCGACGCGCCGAGCGCGTTGCAGTAAACCTTCCAAGAATCCATCGGCCGGCTGGACCAGACCCATGTTGGCCCCGATGGGTTCGACGATTATCGCGGCAAGGCTGGTTTCATCTCCTTCGAGCAGGTCGTCAACGGAGGCGAGATCGTTGTATCGCGCGACGAGCACGTCGGCTCGCACGCCTTGGGGAATTCCGCCGGCGGCGGTGCCGGCCGAGGCGCCGGCATCGATGAGCGCGGGATCGAAATGGCCGTGATAGTTGCCGGCAAACTTGAGAATGCGCGAGCGTCCCGTAAAGCCGCGCGCCACGCGCACCGCGCTCATCATCGCTTCGGTTCCGGTCGTGACGAAGCGCATGCGCTGCATTGACGGCAGATACGCTCGAATGCGTTGTGCGAGGCGAACCTCCTCGATATGAGTCGTTCCCCAGACGAGGCCATGCTCGGCCAGCGAGTCGAGTCCAGTGACCAGCTCGCGGTTCGTGTGCCCGAAGAGCAACGGGCCGTAGGCCATAAGGTAATCGATATAGCGGCGTCCCGATTCATCGTACGCGTATGCGCCGGCGGCCGAAGCTTGCACGAACATCGGCAAGCCGGCGCTCCAACCAGAGCGTACCGGCGAGTCGCAACCCCCGGCGAGCACCTCGAGCGCACGCTCGATCGTCCGTTGCATACTCTGGCGCGGTTCGAAGGTTCAACGAAGAAGCCATGCCCGAAATCGAGATCGCCCCGCAAACCAATATAAAGGAACTCGTCGCGCAGCTGCCGATTGCCGCCGAGGTTTTGACGGCATTTGGGTTGGGCTGCAGCGGATGCGGCGTGAGCAAGTACGAGAACGTCGAACAGGGCGCGCGGGCGCACGGCCTGCGCGTCGAGCCGATCGTCGATGCACTGAGAGAGGCTCGCCGCTCTGGAAGCGTACCCAAGATTGCCGAGGAATCGCGCCGGCCCGCCGCACGAGCACCTGGCGCCTTTAGCGGGCGCACCAAGTTCGCGCACACGATTCCGATCATGTCGGGCAAAGGCGGCGTCGGCAAGTCGCTGGTCACCGCCCTGCTCGCCGTCGGGCTGCGGCGCAAGAACTATCGCGTCGGCATCATCGATGCCGATATCACCGGGCCCTCGATCCCGAAACTTTTCGGTCTGCACCAGCCGATGCTGATCGAGGCCGACCCGGTCAAGACTACGCCGCAGGGCCAACCACAGCCGCTCATGCACCCGGCGGTCACGCGCAGCGCGATCGAAGTCGTCAGCGCCAACCTCTTTATCGCACAGGAAGACAAAGCAATGATCTGGCGCGGGCCGATCGTCGCGAGCGTCATCCGCCAATTTTACGAGCAGGTACTCTGGAGCGAGCTGGACTTTTTGCTCGTCGACCTTCCGCCGGGCACGTCCGACGCACCGCTGACCGTTTTGCAGTCGCTGAACATCGACGGAGTCGTGCTCGTCACGATGCCGCAAGCTCTGGCAACGATGATCGTGCGCAAGGCCGCCAACTTGATCCATGAACTGAAAAAACCGGTTCTCGGCGTCATCGAAAACATGTCGTACTTCGTCGCGCCCGATACGGGAAAACAGTACGAGATCTTCGGGCCGTCCTACGCCCAGCAGGTCGCCGATCTGGCCCAAGCCCCGGTCTTCGCGCGCATTCCGATCGATCCGGTCAAACTGCTCCTTGCCGATCAGGGGCGAATCGAAGAACTGGACGATCCGATCTGCGACGTCTTGGCCGAGAGCCTCCTCACCGCGATCGCCGCACGTCCGAAGCCCAAGGAGACGATTTCGATCGTCTAGGAGCCCTACAGGCTCCTAGGGCATGGCAGCGGAGGGGACCGGCTTTCGGCGAAGCGCGGCGCTGATGAACGGTCGCAAAATGCTGCTGGGTGTGGGAATGGGATTGGGCGCCGGCTATCTCGCGGTGAGAAGCTACGAAACTTTTCTTCAATGGCGCAATCCGGCGCCGCCGGTCGCCAAAGATGCGGCGGCATACGCCCGGATCAGCCGGGCACTCGAAGTGCTTGGAACCGTGAGAGGAACCGCCGGGTTTCTGGCGTTTGCCTACGGCCCGCTCGCGACTCGCGCGGACCGAGCAACGGCGAGGCTTCCCGTGTGGGCCCGTCCCGCAGCATACTACGCCGCATACTCGCTTGCGTCGGCACTCGCGGAGCTGCCAGTCTCGTTCGTCGAAGAGTACTCGCTCGAACGGCGCTTTGGACTGAGCGATCAATCGCGGAGCGATTGGCTGAGCGACTATGCGAAGGGCGCGGCGATTTCTTCCGGCATGACCGCGCTGCTCGCAACGCTCGTCGGTTTTGCGCTAAAGTGCGCGCCACGAAGATGGCCGATCCTGGCATCCATCGGCGTCTTCCCGCTCTTTATCATCGGAAACCTCATCGTGCCGATCTATGTGATGCCGCTCTTTAACAAGTTCGAGCCGGTGACGGGCTCGCTGGAGGAACGCTTGCGCGCGCTCGCCTCACGGTACGGAGTAGGCGACGCCGCGATTCTTCGAATGGACATGAGCCGGCAGACGCGCAAGGCCAACGCCTTTGTCACCGGCATCGGAAAGACGCACCGCATCGTGCTCGGCGACACGTTGATCGAGGCCTTCCCAGAGAACGAAACGGAGTTCGTCGTGGCGCACGAGCTGGGCCACTACGTTAATAAGGACACGTGGCGGCTGATCGGGTTGGGCGAAGCGCTGGCCATCGTGCTTTTTCTGCTCGCAAACTCCGCCGTTTCAAAAAGCGAGCGCGAAGAGCTGCGCGACCGGCCGCTCCTCATCGTGCGGCTCAACGCGGCGATGGTCGTCGCGACGCAGGTCCTTCGCCCGCTGCTGTTTGCGTTTTCGCGCTCGCGCGAGTGGGCCGCGGATCGATTTGCACTTAGCGCTACCGGCGACGCCGCCGGTGGAGCCTCTGCTTTCCGCCGTTTACGCGACCAGAATCTCGCCGACGAAGATCCGCCGGCGTGGTACGAACTCTTCTTCTCGTCGCATCCCTCGCTGCGAGCGCGTATCGCGACCCTCGAAGGGTCGTAAGGTCAGCGCCTATTGCGAATCGACCGGCTCGTACGATGGCGGTTGATGCTCAAAATATTGCTGGGAATACGACGAGGGGATGCGCTTGAACGTTCGCGGAGATTGCGCAAAGTCGAAACAATCGATGATGCTCGTGGCGCGCGAATCGGTCGTTCCAAGGCGTCCCAAGCCCCAGATGTGCTCTACAAACTTCAAAATACTGCCAAACTCGTACTGGGTGTGCGAGACGTAGCCGCGCTGCTTTGAGGTTCCTTCGCGCGAATAAGCCGAAACGATCAGCATAGGGACTCGAAAGCCCAGGCCTCCCCATCGATCGAAGAACGGCGGCCGCACGTGATCGTAGAATCCGCCCCAGTCATCCCACACGACGATGATCGCCGTAGAATGCCAATACTTGCTTTCGCCGACTGCATTAACGATGCTGGCGACCCACGAAGGCCCCGTGTCGGATGCATCGCCAGGATGATCTGAGTTAACGTCATCGGGAACGACCCAGGAAACCGCGGGCAGCGTACCGTTGGAGATGTCGCTAAAGATGACCGTTGGCTGGTGGGTAACGTTCGTCTTCCATTCCGGACCGTCGCGCACGGCCTCGATCGCATCGAACGCGTCCCAGAGCGCGCCGGTCCCGTGCGGCTCTGGTGGCGAGTAATATTTCCAAGTAATGGACTTGGCGTCGAGGAGATCGCGGAGCGTTTCATACTTTAGGCAGGGGAACGGACCCGCGCCGGATTCATATTTTGGCGGGGCACCGGCCATTAATAAGGACGTCACGGTCCCCGCCGGCGCGTCGCATCCCCAGGGAAAATGAGTCGGGAGGTCGACGAGAGCCTCGGTTTTTTCGTCGATCGTCGTGCCGCCGGCAATTAGATCTTGGTGCGCCGTGAAGCTCCCGCTGCCTTGTGTCGTAAATAGGTGATCGGCCAGCACGTATTGATGGGCGATATCCCAGTAGGGGCGGACTTGAGACGGGCTGACGTATTGATAAGGAGCCTTCCCGGCTTTCCCCGGACATTTTTTGCTGCCGCCTTCTAAATTGAAACCATCCATTAAGCCGTGGTCGTAGTCGCTGAGGTAGTTGCCGTACGAATGTCCGAAGTCGCAGAGCCCGTCGAGGGGAACGGCCTTGAGCTCGATTCGGACCTGCTTAGAGCCGATCTTCATCTCGCCGTATCGCGTTCCGTCCGCGCCGGGGAACGTCGCAAACAGATTGTCGAACGTACGATTTTCTTGAACCACGATCACAACGTGACGGATGTACCTTGCTAGGCGCACCGCTCGGAGGCCCGGCTGCATGGCGCCCGGTGCCGGTAATGCGCCCGTAGTCGCCGGCATTATCCCCGGCGCAGTCTGCGGCTGCAGTCTCCCGCAACCTGCCAACGCCAGGGCGAGCGCGAAGGAGCAGAACGCCGGAAGGGATCGACTGATGGCCGTAGTCAAAGTTAAACTCCGGCCTCCTCGGCGCTAGTAATTTCGGACGGGCGCGTGCGAAGCCAGGTTGCCAGATCGGTCTTCGAAATCTCGTGCACGCCGCCGCGCAGCTCTGCGCGAAGTTCGCCGAAGAGTCCAAAGCCCTCGGCGAATGCGTCGTGCTTATGGATGGACTCTTCGTTGACTTGGCTTGCGAATACGAACGTGTCGTCGCCGAAATCCGCATACATCTCGAGCGCGCGAAAGAGAATTCCGCGAACGACGTCTTCGACGAACTTCGGATTGTGGTGGGCCTTGTTAACGACGAAGAACTCGTCGGGCCGCTTGAGCAGGTCGTAGGTTTCGCTCGACATGGAGTTTTCGACGATTTCGACGAGATCTTCGGCGCGGATGACGTCGGTTTCCATCTCGGGGACGCCGATGAGAATGCTGCCGCGGCCGCGTTGGTTGTGCGTCGCGACGGGCAGCACGTCAAGCGCGCGCCGCGCGTCGGTCTCGGTAAAGCCGGCCTCGACCAGCTGGTGCAGGGAATGCTCGCGCACCATGGCCTGCGCGCACGGGCAGGCGGTCATGCCTTCGGCCTCGACTCCGACGATACGCTGCGTCCCGCTTTCATCGGCGTGCGCGATGCCGACGAGCGTATACGTCTCTTCCCCGCGCTTTCCGCTGACCGGCGTCCATCGCTCCAAACCGAACCGGGCACGCAGGCGCACGTCGGCCCGAATGGCACGCTGACTCTGCACGATCTGGCGCGCGATCGCTTCGGCGAGCCGTTCGATGCGGGCCGGTTTGTTCGCCTCGGCCAGCACGTCCAGCGTGGCTTCCTCAAGAATTTCAGCAAAGCGCGACATATGAACGCCGGATCGGTCCGCGGCGAGATCGGCGACCATCGAAAACTCGGCGTTGTAGACCGCGGGACGGCCGTCGATTTCCAAATGAACGACCCGCCGCACCCGCGAGACACCGGCGCGACTAAGCGAAAGCCGAACTTCGGGCTCCTCCGATTGACGATCGGTATCGAACCGCAGTCCGCGCTCCCGCCGCCGCACAAGCCCGTTAGCCGCCACGTCGACGAGCTGCGGAGCTATTTCGCGCGAGCGGCACGGCGTTATACGGGCGAGCATCGAGTTGCGGCTGCACGATCTGTCCGTCGAAAACCAAAAGGTCGAGGTCGATCGGACGCGCCTCGAGGCGGCGCGTTCCACGCGCTCGGCCGACCGCAAGCTCGACGTCGCGCGCAAAGCTCGCGAAGGCTTGCGCGTCGAGCTCCGTGCGCAGCGCTGCCGCAACGTTCAAGTAGGCCGGCCCTTGCGCCCCCCCCGCCGCCTCGGATTCGTAAAACGCCGAAACGGTTAGGATTTGCGCGCGCGCCCGCAAGCGCTGCAGTGCCGCTAGGATGTTTGCCTGTCGATCGCCGAGGTTCGAGCCGATGCCGACGTAAAGGTCATGCACGGTAAGCTCTCTTCTAGCCGCTGGCGGAATTCCCACCGAACCCATCGTATCGTAGTCGGACCATGCAAAGCCTCCCCCTTTATCCGTACGTCCTCGATCCAAAGCTGACGACGCAGGTCTGGGGCGGCGACGAACTCGTGCGAGTTTACGGCAAACATGGCGATCCGCAGGCTCGCCTGGGCGAATCGTGGGAATGCTGGGATACCGATCGAGTTCTCAACGGCGCGTTGGCCGGTTGTATGGTCGCCGATCTACGCATGCGCCTGGGCCCCAAGCTCCTCGGCGACATCAATCCCAAGCGCATCTTTCCGGTGCTTACGAAAATCATCACGGCGCACGATTGGCTCTCGGTGCAGGTTCATCCCGATGACGCGTACGCGCAGCGCGTCGAACATCAGCCGTTTGGAAAGACCGAGTGCTGGTACGTTTTGGACGCCGAACCCCAAGCGCAAATCATCTACGGATGGACCCGCGACACCTCGCGAGAGGAATACTTGCGGCGCGTCGCCGACGGAACGCTCGGCGAGATTCTGCGCAAGATCGATCTCAAAGCCGGCGACACCGTCTACATCCCGCACGGGGTCGTCCACGCGATCGGGCCCGGCGTGACGGTGTTCGAAACTCAGCAGGCCTCCGATCTCACGTATCGGATGTTCGACTACAACCGAGTCGGTCTCGACGGTAAGCCGCGCGAGCTTAACGTGCAAAAAGCCGCCGACGTGCTGAGCTATAAGGCCATGACGACCGGCACGCTCCTGCAAATTCCTTATCATTTCGAGGGCCTCGACCGGACGGCGCTCATTGCCGACGAGCATTTCGTCGTCGAGCGGATTGCCGCGACCGGCGAACCGGCGTCGCTGCGGACCAACGGACGCCCGCTGATCCTCATGTCCCTCAACGAGCCGCTCGAAGTGGCAAGCGACAAATCCACCGTCACGCTATCGCGCTATCAAACGGCGCTGATTCCAGCGTCCGCGGAGTGGTGCACGGTCAGTGCCGCCGGCAGCGATACTTCACCGTTTATGTTCGTGACGCCGCCGCACGACCGGGAAGACCTGGCGGTGCGGCTGGTCGCGGCGGGCATCCCACAAGATTCGATCGATCGGTTCCTGGAGCAGTTCTGAATCCGTCCCGCGAGACGCTCGCAACGCTTTACGGCACGCCGCTGCTCGTCATCGATCTCGACGCCGTCGATGCCACCGTAAGCGAACTCGTACGGTGCGCGACGGATTTTGGGGTCGAAGTCTCCTACGCCGCTAAGGCATTTGCAACCGTTGAGTTCTTACGCTACTTAGCCCGCTACCCGGTCGGCGTCGACGTCTGTTCGCTGGGCGAGCTCGTGACCGCGCAGAGAGCCGGATTCGAATCGGAGCGCATTACGCTGCACGGTGCGGGAAAGTCCGACGAGGAGCTGATGGCCGCGTGCACGGGACAGATCGGCTGCATCGCCGTCGACGGCATCGCGGAGCTCCAACGGCTTGCGGAGATTTCGCGAAACCGACATACGGCGACCGTGATGCTCCGTTTAAACGTCGGCGTCGAGGCAACCACCCACGCCTTCGTGCGCACCGGCGGCAAGGACAGCAAGTTTGGAATTCACCCGCGCGACGAAAACGAAGCGGCCGATTTGCTTCTGGCCAATCCGCAACTGCACTTCACCGGCGTCCACGCTCATATCGGCTCGCAAATATATGACGAATCAGCCTATTTGGAGAACGCGTCGGCCCTCGTCGCGGCCGCCGAGCGGTTTGCAACCTTCGGGCTGCAGAGCAACCGTATCGTAATCGGCGGCGGATTCGGTGTGCCCTCCGATCCCGACGGCGACAACAAAAAGCTCAACGTCGCGGCGACCGTCGCCGCCGCAGCGGCTTACGTTCGCAGCGCGGCGCAGGAACGCGGCCTCGGCACGGTTGCGGTAGGGATCGAACCCGGACGAGCGATCGTCGCCGACGCCGGAACGACGCTCTATCGCGTCCTCGCCGTGAAGTGCCAATCGCAGCGCACCTTCATAGTCGTCGACGGCGGCATCGCCGAAAACCCGCGCCCGGCACTCTACGGCGCACGTTACCACGTCGACGCGGTCACCCCACGGCACGGGGAAGACGAGGAGATAACGCTCTGCGGCCGCTCGTGCGAGAACGACGAACTCGGAACGATGCGGCTGCCGCGTGACGTCGGCCCGGGCGATCTCCTCGCGATGCACTCGACCGGCGCGTACACCTACAGCATGGCCGGAAACTACAACCGCTTTCCCAAACCAGCCGTCGTCGGGATCGCAAACGGCACCCACCGGTTGCTAGCGCGCCGCGAAACCATCGAAGACGTCCTCCGCAACGACGCCGTTTAGGCTGTCGGGTTGTGGCTCTACGTGATGCTGAGGAGGCTCTGCACGACGAGCGGAGCCCGGATGGCGGAGCGAGGAGGCAGGCAGTAGGAGCGGAGCACGGATGCGGAGCGACGAGCGGCTCCTCAGCATCACGTAGAGCCACAACCCGACAGGCTTAGGCACGACGCATCCGCCGACCGGCCTGTGACGTTCTAAAGAGTGTATGGAAACGAAAACTGCTACCTTTGCGGCCGGCTGCTTCTGGGGGGTCGAAGCCGCATTTCGTGACCTCCCTGGAGTCGAAGAGGCCGTTTCCGGCTACATCGGCGGCCACGCCGAGAACCCGACGTACGCCCGAGTCTGTGGACACGGGACGGGACACGCTGAAGCTGTCGAAGTGACTTACGAGCCGCAGCGCGTGACGTACGACCAGCTGCTCGACCTGTTCTGGCGGATTCACGATCCCACGCAACTGAATCGCCAGGGGCCCGACGTCGGCGATCAGTATCGGTCCGCCATCTTCACGCACGGACCCGAACAAGAGCGAGAGGCGATTGCCTCGCGCGACCGGGAGCAAAAGAAATACACTCGCCCGATCGTTACGCAGATCGTTCCGGCGCCGCGGTTCTGGCCGGCTGAAGAGTACCATCAGCGGTACTTTGAGAAGAACGGCGGCGCTGCGTGTCACGTCATACCGGGAGCCGCACGATGAGACGCAGCGAGTTCTTGACGGCCGGAGCGACCGTTGCGCTTTTCGGTTTAGCGATTCGTGGCGGCGCCGCGGAGCAATATGAAGTGACGCACACCGAGGCGCAGTGGCGCGCGATGTTAGGAGACGATCGTTTCGAAATTCTCCGCCGCGGGGGAACGGAGCCCGCCTTTTCCAGCCCGCTGATCGGGGAGAAACGGCCAGGCACGTATGCGTGCGCCGGGTGCGAGTTGGTGATCTTTTCGTCGAAGAAAAAATACGATAGCGGCGACGGCTGGCCGTCGTTCTGGGACGTGCTGCCCAACGCTACCCGAACGCAAGTCGATTATGCGCTCGCCGAAATGCGAACCGAAGTTCATTGCCGGCAGTGCGGCAGCCATCTCGGTCATATCTTCGACGACGGACCTCCACCGACGCACCTGCGCTATTGCATCGACGGACTCGCGCTTCGGTTCGTTCCGGCATAAAACGCCTGCGCATCCTCATCACCAACGACGACGGCATCGATTCTCCCGGCATTGAAGCACTCGTAGACGTGCTGGCCAGCGACCACGATATCGTCGTCGTTGCGCCCTCCGGCGATCGAAGCGGCGTCTCACACGCAATCACGGCCGACGAAGCGATCACGGTAGAACGCCGTCACGCCGCGAAGGTTCTTTCGTACGCATGTTCGGGAACCCCAGCCGATTGCGTCTTCCTCGGATCGACGGAGCTCGCGCACCGTCCGGACCTCGTGATCAGCGGCATCAACCATGGCCCCAATCTGGCCGACGACGTCAACTACTCCGGAACCGTCGCGGGCGCCGTTGAGGCCTGTCTCCTTGGAATTCCGGCGCTAGCGGTCTCGCTTGCATCCGATCATGAGGAGCCGTTTGACCGGAGGTACTGGGAGACCGCCGCTGCGATCGTGCGTCGCTGCATCGAGGACGACTTCGAACGATTCGCAGACGCGACGTGCTATTGGAACTTAAACGTCCCCAACATGCCGCTGCCGTCGGTTCGCGGCATTTCAACGACGCGTTTGGGACGAAAACGCATTTGCGGGCGAATGGTGGGCGAAGATCGCGGCGGAGCGACGCGCTATTATCGCGCCTGGGAATCGCCCTTCGAAACCGACCGCGACACGCTGGGCACCGACATCGGCGCGGTGCATGCCGGCTACGCCAGCCTTACGCCGCTTTTGCTCGATCGCACGGCGCCGTCGGCTATACGCTGACCGTTGACGGCGGCATCGGAGGGTTTTACGCGTTGGGGAAGCCGGCGGCCGGCAAATTCGGCAACCGCGGCCAAGCGCCGCATGAGCTGCGCGAACTGATCGCAATCCAGCGATTGAGCGCCGTCCGAGAGTGCGTTGGCCGGATCGGGATGGACTTCGATGAGGAGGCCGTGCGCGCCGGCTGCAATGCTGGCCACCGCGATCGGCGGAACGAGCCGCGCGATCCCCATCGCATGCGACGGATCGACGATAACCGGAAGATGCGTCATTTCCTCGAGCAAGGGGACGACGGCAATGTCGAGCAGGTTGCGAGTCGCAGGATCAAAAGACCGGACGCCACGTTCGCACAAAACGACGCTCTCGTTTCCGCCGAGCATCACATATTCGGCGGCCAGCAGCCACTCTTGCACCGTTGCGGAGAGACCGCGCTTTAGAAGCACCGGCATGCGGAGGGCGCCGACTTCCCGCAGCAACGGAAAGTTCTGCATGTTTCGCGCGCCGATCTGCAGCATATCCGCGTAGCGCGCGACCCTCTCGACATCGCGCGGATCGAGCACTTCGGTAACGACGCCCAAGCCGTGCCGATCGCCGGAATCGCGCAGCATCTTGAGCCCCTCTTCGCCGAGCCCTTGAAAAGAATACGGCGAGGTACGTGGTTTGTACGCGCCGCCGCGCAGGACGTTGGCTCCTGCGGCGGCCACCGCCGCCGCAGCCGTTTCGAGCTGTTCGCGCGATTCGACTCCGCACGGGCCGGCGCAAATGGCGATCTCATCGCCTCCAAAAGTAGCGCCATTCCTCAGACGCACGATCGTTCGCTCGCCGCGCGCATCGCGCCGCACTAGGCGGTACGATTGCGGTACGTTTACCCCTCGCTCCACGATCCTCGCTTCGACGCATGCTCCCTCCCTCATGCCGCGCCCGGCAGGCGCCTCCCGTATCGCTCCCGCAATCAAACCGCCGTGGAGCACGTCGTCGTCACCGGAATGGGGATCGTATCGCCGATCGGTACGGCAACCGAATTGTTCTGGCAACACTTGCTCGAGGGCAAATGCGGAATTGCTCCGATGAGGATTTCGGGGCCGAAGGTTTCCGGAAATGAGCTTTGGGCGGCGGTCCCGGACGACTTTTTGGATCGCAGCCCGATCCCCCCGGCCGCCCTGCGGAACACCGATCGCTTCACGCAGTTCGCAATGGTCGCGACCGCCGAAGCGCTCCGGCAGGCACGGCTCGATCCTCCCGCCGAGCGAACCGCGGTAATCGTAGGGAATACGATGGGCGGCTTTCCCCTCGTCGCGCAAGCGCAGACGCGCCTACTCGAATCCGGCGGCCGGAGCGTGACGCCGAAACTCATGGCCTTGGTCATTCCGAATATGCCGAGCGCATTGATCGCAATGCATTGGAACCTCCACGGGCCGCAGCTGGCGATCAGCACGGCCTGCGCTTCATCGCTGGACGCGATCGGCTTGGCCTCGGGCATGATCGAGCGAGGCGAGATCGACGCCGCAATTGCAGGCGGCTGCGAAACGCTCTTGAGTCCGCTGGTATACGAAAGCCTCGTTCGTGCGGGCGCGCTCTCGCGCAATCCCGATGCCGCGAAGGCATCGCGGCCCTTCGACATCGACCGCGACGGATTCGTTATGGGCGACGGGGCCGCGATTCTGGTCTTGGAACGCATCGAACGCGCGTGGGAGCGCGGAGCGCGCGTGCTGGCGCGCATTCGCGGTTACGGCTCGCTCGCCGATGCCTATCATATTACGTCGCCCGACCCGTCGGCGCGCTACGAAGTGCGCGCGATGCAAGACGCCATCGAACGCGCGGGCGACGCCGGCGAGCAGTGCGCGGTCGTATACGCGCACGCGACCAGTACGATCGTCGGCGACGCCGCGGAGTCCAAGGCGATCGACGCCGTTTACGCCGATCGTCCGGCAATCGTCACCTCGATCAAAGGACACGTGGGGCACAGTATGGCCAGCGCCGGCGCGATGTGCGCGATCGCAGGTATCGCTGGGATGCACGAAGAGTGCATTCCGCCCACGATCGGAACGCAGCGCCTCGATCCGGCGACGCATTTCGACTTGGTGATGGAAGGCCCGCGGTCGCATCGCTACGCCGCGTTTCAAGTGAACGCCTTCGGCTTCGGCGGACAGAACGCGTCGCTAGTTATCTCGCGATGAGCGGCGAGCAGGGCGCTCCGATTCAAACCGGAAAGTTTGCATCCGCCGCCTTGAGGTAGGACGCCGATGAATCTTCTCGTTAAAGGAACGAGCGGACCGTTGACCGGCGAGGTCGAGGTTCCGAACTCGAAATATCACGCGCACCGAGCGCTCATTCTCGCGTCGCTGGCGCCGGGAACGAGCCGAATCCTCGGTCTTTCGGATGCTCGTCACGTGCAGTTCACGATGGACGTGTTGCGCGCGCTCGGTACGAAAATCGAGGTGGAAGGCCAGACGTTGCTCGTCGCCGGCGGCCCCTATCACGTCAAGCGCAAGGTCGTCTCGGTAGGCAGCTCGGGATCGACGCTCTATTTCATGATCGGCTTGGCATCGCTCGCCGATTCGCCGGTCACGCTAACCGCCCAAAAGTATTTTCAGCGCCGTCCCGTCGGACCGCTGCTCCAAGCGCTCTCTCAGATGGGCGTTGCGTTCGAATCGAAAGGCGGTTGTCCGCCGATTACCATTTTTCCGGGTCAGCCCCGCGGCGGGAAAATCGTCATCCCCGGCACCTTATCGCAGTGGATTTCCGGGCTTCTGCTGCTGGCTCCCTTTACGAAAGAACCGACGGTCATCGAGGTCGAAGGCGAACTGAACGAGCGCCCGTATATCGCGCTAACCGCCGAGATGATGCGCGCCTTCGATCTGCGGATAAAGATCGCGCCGGATTGGCGGCGCTTCGAGATCGAACCCGGACAGCGGCCGCGTCCGGCGACGCTCGAGCTTCCGCCCGACATCGGCTCGGCCGCGTTCGGGCTCGCCGCGACGGCCCTTCATCCCTCGGACGTGCTCTTTCGCGGTCTGCAAGCGTTGCCTGGGGAACTTCCGGACCATCCCGAGGGCGCGTTTATGGAGATCCTTCGGGAGATGGGACTCCCGATGGCGTATGACGCGCAGGCGCACGCCGTCCGGGTACGGCACGCCGGTATCGAGCTGCGCGGGGTTCGAGTCGATTGCCGCGACATTCCAGACATGCTGCCCATCCTGTCGACGCTGGGTACGTTCGCAAAAGGTGAAACCATATTGGAGAATATCGCTCACGTGCGTCTCAAAGAGTCCGACCGCGTCGCCGCAATGCTGCAGCTCAATCGCATGGGCGGCCACTTGGAGCTGCACGACGATCGGCTCGTCGCGCACGGCGTCTCGCAGCTTAACGGCGCACATCTTTCGTCCTTCAACGATCACCGCATCTTGATGTCGTTGGCGGTCGCCGCATCCCGCGCGCAGGGACAGAGCACGTTGACCTATCCGAACGCGTACCGGATCTCGTATCCTCGCTTTCTCGATGCGATGCGAAGCATCGGCATCCCGCTATCGATCTCTGACGGACCGCACAACGGCCAGCACTCCGGAGCGCGGGCGGCGTCGATGCCAAAACCCGATCGAGCCGCGCAAATGACGTTGGCCCAGCTGCTGGCGCACCACGCACGCGAAACCCCGCTTGGCCTAGCCGTCGTCGAAACCCGCGAGGGAAGCGACGTCGCTCTCACGTGGCAGGAGCTGTTAGAGCGAGTGGAACGCACCGCCACGCTTCTTCTGAGTTTGGGCGTACGCCCCGGCGAACGAGTCGCGTACCAGCTGCCCAACACCCTGGAGTTCGTCGTTATTTCCCTTGCGACGTTGGCCGTCGGCGCCGTCTGCTGTCCGCTGATGCCAATCTTCCGCGAACGCGAAGTCGCCTTCTGCTTGCGACGTTCCCGAGCGCGCGTTCTCTTCGTTCCCGATGAGGCGCGCGGCCGCAATCACGCCGCCGAGATCGCGTCCATTCTGCAGGAGGCGTCCGTTTTTAGCGGCGATCTTCCGCTGAAGCTGGAGCACGTCGTGGTGTGCGCGGGGGCGCGCAACACCTACGCCCTTCCGACGCCGGGTTACGACGACACCGTACGGTGGCTACGCTACCAAGACGCACTGCGTACGATCGAAGTCGATCGAAAGGTGCTCGACGCGCAGCCGAGCGATTCGGAAGCGATCGCGCAGCTACTCTTCACCTCCGGAACGTCGGGCGAGCCTAAAGGCGTGCTGCATCGTAACGACGTTCTGATGCGCGCCGCGGCGATGGAGATCGAGCATCTCGGCCTGCGAGCGGAGGACCGCATCTTCGTTCCGTCTCCGCTCGCTCATCAAACCGGATTTCTCTACGGAATGTGGCTAGCATTGCTGATGGGGGTTCCGCAGATCGTGCAGCCGGTCTGGAGCGCGTCACGCGCGCTGCGGGCGCTCAACGACTGGGACGGCACGTTCGTACAGGCCGCAACGCCCTTCTTGGCGGATCTCGTTGCGGCCGTCGAGGCCGGCGAACGCGCTCCAGCGGCTTTGCGCATCTTCGTTGCAACGGGGGCTGCGGTGCCGCGCGGTTTGGCCGAACGTGCGACGCGCATTCTCGGCACGGCGGTTTGCGGGGCTTGGGGCACGACCGAGTCGTGCTTGGGATCGCTCTCCGCAGCGACCGACGAACCCGCGAAAGTTTGGGGAACGGATGGGCGCGCGCTGCGCGGAATCCACCTTCGCATCACCGACGCCGAGGGCCGCACGATGTCGCCGGGACAAGAAGGGCACTTCGAAGTGCAGTCTCCGACGATGTTCGTGGGTTACGCCGATCACCCCGACTGGACGGCAGCCGCCTTTACGCCCGACGGCTGGTTTCGCACCGGCGATCTCGGCGTCATGGACGAATCGGGATACGTTCGCATCACCGGACGAGTGCGCGACGTCATCAATCGCGGCGGTGAAAAAATTCCGGTCGCCGAGATGGAACAACTGCTGAGCGATCATCCGGCAATCGCCGAGATCGCGATCGTCGCAATGCCGGATCCGCGCTTGGGCGAACGTGCTTGCGCCTTCGTCGTGCTGCGCGCCGGCGCGCAGCTCGATTTCGACCGGATGCAGCACTATCTTTACGCGTGCCAGGCCGCCAAACACTATTGGCCGGAGCGGCTGGAGATCGTCGGCGAGCTTCCACGCACGCCGTCGGGGAAGGTTCAGAAATTTCTGCTCCGCGAACGAGCGAGAGAGCTGCGACCGGACGAACGCCGCAAGGCGAGCGTCTCTTGAAGCAGCTCGACCGGGCCGAGATCTTCGACGAAGCCGCCTTTGCGGAACTCGAGAGCGAGATCGCCGCATACGTTGCCGGACCGGCCGAAGAGTGGGCACAACGCATCGAGCGCGAACGCCGGGTTCCACTCGAGCTCTGGGACGAGCTTCGCGATCGCGGCTACCTCTCGCTGGCGGCCCCTGTGGAGTATGGCGGTCGCGGCATTCCCTTCACCCGCTACCTTCGCCTCATCGAACTCTTCTCTATGTCGCATGCGTCGATACGGATGATCGTGCACGTCGTCAACGGCACGTGGCGAGCGATGGACCGCTTCGCTACCCCGCAGCAGCGCCGCGCCTTCGTGATTCCATCGATCAAAAGCGAGCTGAGGATTGCGTTTACGCTGACGGAACCGACGGCGGGCACCGGAGCCGATCTTCGCTGCAGCGTCGTTCGCGAAGGCGACACCTATTACTTGAGCGGCGAGAAGCACCTCATCACCTTTGGAACGATCTGCGATTACTGGCTGCTCTTCGCGCGTCTCGCCGGAACACGCGGTGCGGACGGGACGGTCGCGCTGCTCGTCGATCGTCGCGCGCCGGGAGCCACCGTGACGGAGATGGACGAGTCGATGGGTGTGCGGGGAACCGATCACGGACGCCTCGCCTTCGACCGCACGCCTGTTCCGGTAGAGAATCGACTCGGCGACGAAGGGCAAGGACTCGAAATCGCGCTCGGTGGATTCTTGACGCCCAGCCGAATCTCGGTTGCGATGACGTGCGTCGGCCTCGCGCGACGAGCACAGGAGCTGGCGATCGAATACGCCGGCAACCGCGAGACGTTCGGCAAGCGACTCGTGCAGCGCCAGGCGATTCGTTTCATGCTCGCGGAGAACGCAACCGATATCGAGGCGGCGCGCCAGTTGGTACTTCATGCCGCAGCGCAATGGGAAGCCGGCAGTTCCCGTGCCGCGATGCTCTCGTCAATGTCCAAGCTGCAGGCCGTCGAGATGCTTACCCGCGTTACCGATAAGGCTCTTCAGATTCACGGCGGCACGGGATATTGGCAACCCAACGCCATCGAGCGAGTCTATCGGGACGCGCGCGCTCAACGTTTTGAAGAAGGCACCAACGAAATTCAAAAAACCGTGATCGCTCGCGAGCTGCTCGGCGGGGGGTCCGGCGCATGAGGCGGCGCTTCGAAGATAAGGTCGCGCTCATCACGGGCAGCTCTCGCGGGATCGGGCGCGCTCTCGCGCTGACGCTGGCGCGCGAGGGCGCCTCGATCGTCGTCAACTTCAATCGCAACGCCGATCTTGCCGCGCAAACCGTCCGTGAGATCGAGTCGCTGGGCACGCGCGCGATCTCCGTTCAGGCGAATATGGAAGAGCCCGAAGCGATCGACCGGCTCTTCGACCGCGTCGAAGACGCGTTTGGCCGCCTCGACCTCTTCGTCTCCAATGCCGCGGCCAGCGCATTCAAGAAAGTCCTCGACTTAAAGGCGCACAACCTCGACCGCTCCTATGCGCTCAACGTACGCGCCTTCGTTCTCGGGGCACAACGCGCGGTGAAGCTGATGACCCAGGGCGGTCGCATCGCCGTGCTCTCGAGCTACGGCAGCATTCGAGCCTATCCGACCTACGCGAATCTCGGTTCGAACAAGGCGGCGATTGAAGCGTGGGTGCGCTACATGGCCGTCGAGTTCGCACCTCGCGGCATCAACGTCAATGCCGTCAACGGTGGGCTGATCGACACCGAATCGTGCGCCTATTTCTATCAAAACGTCCCGGGAATGGCCCCGATTGAAAGCGTTCTCTCGAAGCTTCCAAAAGCGCGTATGGGAACCGTCCAAGAAGTCGCGGACACGATCGCCTTCCTGCTCTCGCCGGAATCGGAGTACATCACCGGTCAAACGATTTGCGTCGACGGCGGTTTGAGCGTCATCGCGCCGCCGTTCTACTCCGATACGACGCCCCCGCTCTCGCTGTAGCTCGCTTGTTCGAACGCACGCTGCAAGCCGGAGTCATCGGTACGCTGCGCCTCGCCAATCGCATCGTCATGGGTTCGATGCATCTGGGGATCGAATCCGACGGCGCCGCGCTGGCCGCGTTCTATGCGCAACGCGCGCGCGGCGGTGCGGGATTGATCGTCACCGGTGGATCGTGCGTTAATCGGGCCGGCGCCGGCGGCCGCAACTATAGCTTCATCAACGAACCGGAGTCGGGTGCGCCGCTGCATGCAGCCGTGGAGGCCGTGCACGCCGCCGGCGGCCGGATCGCGCTGCAGCTTTTCCATGCAGGGCGGTACGCGTATCTTGCTTCGTTTGGAATTCAACCGGTTGCGCCGTCGGCGATCGCGTCGCGCTTCTCACCGGATCCACCGCGCGCGCTCCGCGAAGACGAGATTCTCGAAACGATCGGCGATTTCGCGCGAGGCGCGGTCCGCGCGCGCGATCTCGGATTCGACGCGGTTGAGGTAATGGCGTCGGAGGGCTATCTCCTCAATCAGTTTCTTTCGCCGCTGACGAACCGCCGTGAGGACGCCTGGGGCGGCGATCTCGAACGGCGCATGCGCCTCTCGCGTGCGGTGTTGCGCGAGATTCGCGCGCTTGCCGGCGCCGAGTTCCCCGTGATCTTCCGCATCTCCGGCGCCGATCTGATGAAGGACTCGACCACGGCGCAAGAGGTGCTCTCGTTCGCACGGGCGCTTGCCCGCGACGGCGTCGACGCGCTCAATGTCGGCATCGGTTGGCACGAATCGTCGATTCCAACGGTGCAGCAAGTCGTTCCCAGCGGCGTTTGGGTTCGGTTTGCCGCCGCAGTCAAAGCGGCCGTCGGCGAGCTGCCGGTCATCGCAAGCAATCGCATCAACTCGCTGGCGGCCGCCGAGTCCGTTCTCGCAGCCGGAAGCGTCGACTTCATTTCGATGGCGCGTCCCTTTCTCTCCGACGCGAACATCGTTGCCAAGGCGGCGCGCAACGAGGCGGTATTGGTCAACACCTGCATCGCGTGCAATCAGGCCTGCATCGACCGGTCGTTAGTGGACGCGCCGGTCTCGTGCATGGTCAACCCGCGCGCGGCGCGCGAGCTCGAGTTCCCGGAACAGCCGCAGCCCGAAGCGTTGCGTCGCCGTTTTGCCGTGGTCGGCGGCGGACCCGCAGGAATGGAGAGCGCGCGTGCGTTAGCCGCGCTCGGACACGCGGTCGAGCTCTTCGAAGCCGACGGCGAACTCGGCGGCCAATTCCGGATGGCGCGCCGCATTCCGGGCAAAGGCGATTTCAACGAGACGATTCGCTACTACACCAACGAGCTGGCTCGGCTCGGAGCCGTCGTGCATCTGCGGCGGCGTATCGGCGATGCGGCCGAGTTGCGCGGATTCGACGGCATCGTGCTCGCCACAGGCGTAGTGCCGCGTCGCGTCGCGCTCGGGGGGAGCGATCTTCCGCACGTCGTGACGTACGCCGACGTTCTGCTGCGCGACGCGCCGGTGGGGGAGCGCGTCGCCATCGTAGGCGCTGGCGGAATCGGCGTCGACGTCGCTCACTACCTAAGCCACGGCGAAGCGAATGTCGACGAAACGACGCGCTTTCTCTACGAGCAGGGGCTGGCGGCGCCCGGCAACGGCGCGCTCCTCGTAACCGGACGAAAACAGGTCGCGCTCATGCGCCGCGGTGCGACCATCGGCAAGGGCATCGGCAAAACCACGCGCTGGACCGTGATTGCCGCATTACGCGCGGCCGGAGTTACTACGCTCCCGAACGTCGACTACGAAGCCATCGTGCCGGGAGGCATTCGCATTCGCGACGCCGGCGTCAGCGGCTTGATCGAAGCGGATACGGTCGTGATCGCCGCAGGCCAAGAGCGCAACGACGCGTTGTTGGCGCCGATTGCAAAGCTCGGCGTTCCGTATCGCGTGGTCGGCGGCGCCAAAGATGCCGCGGAGCTCAACGCGGTTCGCGCCTTCGACGAAGGCCTGCGGGCGGCACACTCTTTATCGTTGTCTTGAACCGCAATGTCATCCTGAGCCACTCCCAATGTCATCCTGAGCCACTCCCAATGTCATCCTGAGCCACTCCCAATGTCATCCTGAGCCACTCCCAATGTCATCCTGAGCCTGTCGAAGGATGACCGAGAGGCACCCGTCATGCTTCGACAAAGCCTGTCCTGGGCGAAGTCGACATGCTCAGCGTGACAATGGGAGCGCTAACGTTATCGCTACGTCATGCTTCGACAGGCTCAGCATGACACGGGCTCAGCGTGACAATGGGAGCGCTAACGTTATCGCTACGTCATGCTTCGACAGGCTCAGCATGACACGGGCTCAGCATGGCATCGGGAGTGCTAGCGTTATCGGCTACGTCATGCTTCGACAGGCTCAGCATGACACGGGCTCGAGCATGACAATCGGGAGTGCTAACGTTATCGCTACGTCATGCTTCGACAGGCTCGGCATGACGCGGGCTCAGCATGACACTGGCTCAGCATGGCACTGGGAGAGCGGTCACGCATAGCGCTTGCGTTCGTCGCGGCGGTATCCCGTGACGGCGAGCAGTCCAAAGATCGCACTATACAGGACCAGGCCCATTACCGCGCGCGACGCGTTGCCCTCACCTACGACGCTCCACAAGAGATCGCCGAACTGCCGCGTGGGGAGATAGGGTGAGATCGTCGCGACAAAGTGCGGAAGATACTGCGGGGGCATCCATAAGCCGCCCGCGTAGGCCAGCAAGAGATTGACCGCCGTCGCCGTCGGGACGGAGGCGCGCGCCGAGACCCAATAGCCGATCGTTATTCCGATCAACACAAACGGAATGCCTCCGGCGATCGCATAAACCAGCACGCGTACCCATTGCGCGAGAGTGAGATCGATCGGCGTAAAGGCGCGCGCAACGATGGCGACGATCGCCGCGGTCATCACTCCGAAGAGCAGCGCCGTCGCAATTCGGCCGCCGAAGCGCACGAACACCGAAGCCGGCAGCGTGCGCACGTAGCGCTCCCACGGGCGGCCGCGTTCTTGCGCGATGCCGACGCCGAACTGGTAGAGCGTGACGCCGATGACCGCCCAAGCAATGAAGGCGAGGGCCAAGAGATCGGCATCTTGCGGATGCATTCTTGCGACCGGCAGATCGAAGATCGAATAGAACATTGCCGGAAAGACCACCGTTGGAACGACGTAGCCCGGCCAACGAATCAGGTCGAGAAACTGGACCTTCGTGTGGGCGCGGACGAGCAACAACGCGTTCATGCCGGGCCTTTCGTAAGCAAGAGAAACGCCTCTTCCAGCGACGGCTTCGCGATCTCCAAGTTGGAAAATGGCGCGCCCGAGTTGACCAGCTCGCGAACGTAGGCGTCGGTGTCGCCGGGCATTGCGACGACGGGGCCGTCCGGCCCAACGTACGTCACGCGGCGATTGCCGACGAGTCCGCGCAGCGTCTGCGCGTCGCCGTCGAAAAGCAGCCGCCCACGATCGACGACGAGGATGCGCGACGCGTGCGCCTGCGCTTCCTCGAGATAGTGCGTGGTAAAGAGAATGGAACGGTTGCCGGACGCCTCGCGCACGGCCTCCCACAAGCGTCGCCTCGACTGCACGTCCAATCCGGTCGTCGGTTCGTCGAGAACGAAAAACTCCGGATTCGCAACGAAGGCCAGGGCGAGAGCCAGCCGTCGCGACTCGCCGCCGGAGAGCGTTCCCGCGCGGCGCCTTTTCATCGCTTCCAATCCAAAGGTGCTCAGCGTCTGCGCGACCGGCGTCGGCGTGGGGTAATGTTGCGCAACGAACTCGATGATCTCGCCGACGGTAAGCATATCGGGGAAACCGCTCTCCTGCGGCGTCACACCGAGCCGGCGGCGCGCCGCGATGCTGCGCGGCGACGCGCCGAAGAGCCGCACGCTCCCGGAATCGCAACTGCGCAGGCCCAGCGCGATCTCGAGCGCCGTGGTCTTCCCCGCGCCGTTAGGACCGAGCAGCGCAACGACCTCTTCCGGCCCCACGGCAAACGAAAGCCCGTCGAGGGCATGAACCTCGCCATACGATTTGACCACGTCTTCAAACGCGAGAATCACGACGTGGCCTTCAAGAGCGATTGCAACTCCGCAACATGACTTGCGAACGCCTCGCGCCCACGTTTTGTCAGCCGGTACCGGCTGAGCGGACGGCGATTGGCGAAACTCTTCTCCTCCTCGACGTAGCCGCTATCGACCAGCCTGCTCAGGTGCGCGCCGAGGTTGCCGTTGCTGACGTCAAGGGAGCGCGCCAGTTCCGAGAACGCGATCCAATCGAAGTTCAGAAGCTCGGCAACGACGCCGAGACGCACTTTCGAGAGCAACAGCTCGTCCATTGAATCCGGCTACTCGCGCGCGAGCAGCTCGCTCGCACCGAAACCCGCATACCCGACGAGCATGCCGGCACCCAAGACATATCCCGCAATCCCGGGCGACGCGAAGTTCGCAACGACCAGCGAAACGATGACGAGCACGCCGGCGATTTGCGCGCGGCGGTTGCCATGCATACCGATATACAGCAGCACGATCGCCTCGGCGACGCTCCAGATCGCCGCGGACGCCAAACCCGGGAAGATATTGAAGACCGCGACGTCGACGACGAAGGCCAAACCGAGCGTCAACCAGAGCACGTTGAAGAATTCGCGCTGCAACAGCGAGCTGCGCTGCAGCTCGCGCCGCGTTTTCCTCGCGCGGACGATCGAAAACGCCGCGCATGCCGCGATGACGATCGGAAGCGACCACGTCGCTGCGTACGGAAGCAATCCGCCGTGCACGAGCTGGGCGAGCACCGTAATATAGGCCGACCCGATGCCCCAAACGACGAAGTACTCGCCACCGTTGCAGAGGCGCTGGTGCGACTCGGCCAAGATACGACTGACCATTTCGAGATGATCCTGGGCTGCGGCGGCGTCGAGCGGTTCTACGTTCATAGCTCAAGCGTCCCAAGGAGCAGACCAAGCGCCGGCGAGCAGGGCGACCGCCCAAATGGCCGCGTCGGCGGCGGGATTGCCGTGGGCTACGCCCCAGACGGCCGCCACGCTCAAGCCGAAGGCCCCCCAGAGCACGAACAGCTTGCCGGCGCAGTGCGCATCCTTCCGAATAACCGAATACATGTTGGCCTCCAGAGTAGTCTGTTTTTTAGATTACTCTATGCTTACCACCCGCTGAGGCCGGCCGTCAAGACTTCGAAGCGTGCGGCTTCGTTGACGGCGGGGCTCGCGGCTGGTATCGTACCGAGGTTATGTACGCGATCATTGAGGCCGACGGCAAGCAATACCGAGTCGCCGAAGGCGACGTTATCCGCTGCGATCTGGTCTCCAGCGAGGTCGGCTCCGACGTTACCTTCGATCGTGTGGTACTCGCGGCCAGCGACGACAACGTCGCCGTCGGCAACCCGACGGTGAGCGGCGCCTCGGTTACCGGAACCGTTCTGCGCCAGGCCAAGGACAAGAAGATCCTCGTTTTCCGCTACAAGCCGAAGAAGCGCGTCCGTAAGCTCAACGGCCACCGCCAACCGTTTCGCCGAAGTCAAAATTACCAAGATCACGCTGCCCTAGCGGCGCGTAGCCACACGCTCCCGTGCTCGAGGTCACCTTTTACCGCGACGGACACAATCGTTTCGCCGGAATCTCCGCCTATGGTCACGTGGACTTTGCCGAACACGGCCAGGATATCGTGTGCGCTGCGGTTTCGGGAATTCTCCAGGCTGCCCGACTCGGGCTCGAGCACTACGGCGGGGGCGCCCTCACTGCATTCCAGGAGGAGGGAGAGTTCGACGTCATGCTCGACGACGGCGGTCGAGACCTCGAAAGCATTCAAGCGATCATCATGACCGCCGAGCTTGCGGTTGCGCAGGTTGCCCGTCGTTTCCCGGAGCACGTGAGCGTAGCGCTCGAAAAGGTATGAAAAGCGCGAGAGACCGCATCTCGGGACGGGTAACAAACTCCGTACGTCACGGGTAACAAACTCGACAGGTCGAAGGAGGCCGCAGGATGTCTGAAAGTTTTCGAACCACCCCATCCGACCAGCCGTGGTCGAGTTCGGCAAGCCCCGGAAACGGCTATCAAAGCGCCTTCGGCGATAAGCGTTCGAACGACGGGGATACCGCCGAAGCCGGTAAGGTCGTGCTCGCCGGCGTACTGGGCGGTCTGCTCTCAGCGGCGGGCTATCTGATCTACCGGCGCCTTCCCGACGAACAGAAAGAGCGGCTCCACACTCAAGTACGAACGATGCTCCAGCAGCGCATTACGGAGCTGCGCCAAAACTTCAACATCTAGCTCTCCTGGGTTCCCTTTTCCGTGGTCGCATTTGTGTCGGGGCCGGTCTTCAAATCCAGCGATAGGGGCTCAGGCTCAGGCGGCGCAGGGGGCGGCGGTTCGGTCGTATCGGCGGCGCGTTCCATTTCAGCGATAAAAGAGTGGGACGTGTTCTGCACGTCGCGCATGAAACGCCCGGCTTGGCGCATGACCTTTGGGAGCCGATCGGGCCCAAAAAGCAAAAGCGCCAGCACGGAAACCACGAGGACGTCGGGCACGGAAAGCATCGGCGAGCAATAGCTTCAGCAGCGGCCCCAGACTTCCGCCGCGGCTGGAGAAGGGCTAGCCTGCTAGGGCCGTGCAAGCATGAGTTCCCCTGGTGAAGATCGTCTACACTCGCGGCAATCGCACCGAAACGCTGGCCTCACTAGCGACCTTGCGAAAGATCCTAAACCGGTTCGTTGCGCACCGGGTCTTTTATGAAATCTCAAGCCGCAACAAACGCGGTCACGAGTTCTTTTCAAGCAAGAACGTGTTCGTGGTCGGCCTGATCGAAGTAACAAACTTCGAGCACCTAAAAATCTTGATCTTCGATGCGCACAACTCAGCGCACTCGATCGAGGTTCTCGATCCCGAGACGATGCGGATCTACGACGAGATTCCCGGCCGCGGCTTCGCCATCGCTTTTGTCGGCAGCAGCGAAGGCGTCGAAACGCGGTGCTATCTTCGCGACGAGGGCGAGGACGCCGCAACGATTCACGAACGGACCGCGCTCGAGAAGATTACGCTCCCACAACTTTTCCAGTATCTCGAAGGGATCACCGCGGCCGAGACGGCCGGTAATAACGTCGACCGCTAGTTCGCAAGCGCTGCTCCAACCGCTGCGCCTGACGTAGCGCTCGCACTCCTTCGGCGATGCGACCGGCCCGCTTATAAGCTACTCCCAGATTGAGAAACGCAATTGCGTACTCGCCGTCGCTGGAGATAGCGCGCTCGTAATGATCGATCGCCTCTTGTAATCGGCCGCTTTCGAGCAACAGATTGCCTATGTTGGTGAGCGCCGGCGCGTAATGACTCTGCGCGGCCAGCGCCGCTTCGAAGTCGGCCCACGCGAGTTCCCGCAGATCCAGCCCCATACGAGCCACGCCTCGTTTATTGAGCAGAAAGGCCCGTTCCGTCCCTCCGGACGGTCGCCGCTCGAGAAGCAACTCGAGCTCGCTCTGCGCGCGGGCGAAATCGCCACGATCGAGCGCCTCGAGCGCGCAAGCAAATTCATCTCGGTCCCGGAACACTCTTGCCTCATGTTCGAGATCGACGTCGTCACGCTTTTTCCCGAAGTCTTTGCACCGTTCGTCGGCCTGTCGATCGTCGGACGCGCCGTCGAAGCGGGAATCGCACGGGTCCGCTACCACCATCTTCTCGACCACCTCAAGGAGGGCGAGCGCGCCGACGACGCGCCGTTCGGGGGCGGCCCGGGGATGGTGCTGCGCATCGAGCCGATCGCTCGCGTCCTCGATAGCATCGTGGCGCAGGCACCGCCCGACGAGCGGCGGCTGATCGCCGTTCCCAGCCCAAGTGGGGAACGGTTCGACCAGCGCGCGGCCGAGCGTTTGGCATGTCTCGACCGCCTGATCCTCGTTTGTGGGCACTACGAAGGCATCGACGAACGGTTGGCTGCCATCTATTCCGTCCAGGAGTACTCGCTCGGCGACTTCGTCCTGACGGGAGGCGAGATCCCGGCGCTGGCCTTCATGGACGCCACCATTCGCTTACTCAAAGGCACTATCGCCTCGGGCTCGCTGGCGCAGGAGTCGTTCTCGGCGGGAATGCTGGATTATCCAAGTTTTACACGTCCGGCAACCTTCCGAGGCGTCGAGGTCCCGGCGGTCCTGCTTTCGGGCGATCACGCGAAGATCGCCCAGTGGCGTCGCGAACAATCCCGCCTACGCACGGCCGGCCGCCGCCGCGACCTGCTCGATGATGCCTTGCCTCCGCGGGAAAGCCCGTGATAGGATACGGTGGTTCTGCCGGGCTTCGCGCCCGGCTATTCGTTGCGCCGCCGAGCCCTTCGGCCAGCCGTAGTGCTGAGCGAAGTCGAAGCATCAGGATGACAAGTTATGAACGTAATTGACGCACTCAAGCGAGATCAGGTCAAGCCAAGTGTCCCGCAGTTCCGGCCGGGCGATACCGTAAAGGTCTTTTCTAAAGTTACCGAAGGCGGCAAGGAACGGACGCAAATGTTCGAGGGCGTGGTGATCGTGCGCAAAGGCGGCAGCTCGGCCGAGTCCATCACCGTCCGTCGCATCGCTCATGGCGTCGGCGTTGAGAAAACTTTTCTGCTTCATAGCCCGCGCGTCGAGCGGATCGAAGTCGGGAAGCGGGGCATCGTTGCCCGCAGCCGGCTCTATTACTTGAGCGAAAAGGTCGGCAAAGCGGCTCGAATCAAGGAAAAGAAGGCCAAAGGAACCTGACTCGCCGCTCTGACACCACTGCAGCTCCTAGGGCTTCTCGGCCTCTTAACGATTGCTCGGTTTGCGCTATCGTCAAAGGTGCCGGCGAGAGACGCGGTGGATGCCCTCATCGTCGCCGGCCTCGTCGCGCTCTTCTTGATCACGTTCGTCATCCGCACGTTCTACATCCCATCGGTTTCGATGGTGCCGACGCTGCAAGTCCGCGACGTACTGCTGGTCGACGAAATCGCCTATCGCCTGCACCGGCCCAGCGACGGTGACGTCGCCGTCTTCATGCCGCCGGCGGAATCGGGCGGCAACGATTTCGTCAAGCGAGTGATCGGCGTGCCCGGGGATACGATTACGATCCGTGACGGCGTCGTTTATCGAAACGGCACGGCTCTGCGGGAGCCGTACGAAAACCAGCCGCCCAACTACGACCTCACGATTCGAGACTACGGCATCTACGTCAACGGCCGTCCGCTCGATCCGCGAACGGCTAACGTTCCGCCGCGCGCCTCGTGGGAAGCACCCAACCGAATTCCCAGCGGCTTTTATTTCGTCCTGGGCGACAATCGGAACTATTCCGACGACTCGCACGTCTGGGGATTCGCGCAAACGCACGGCGATTTCGCGGCCGGGCCGCTGGCTGGGCGCAAAGAGCGCGCCAATTTCACGGGACGTGCCTTCGCGATCGTCTGGCCGCTTAACCGGCTGCAAGTTTTGGAGAAGTAGACCACATGACGCCATACGAACTCCTCGCAATCGTCGCAGTCATTGGGGCGGCCCGCGCGCTCCTTTCTCTGCGGCCCGTGGTTGCCGGTTCGTCGGGCCGCAGCACCGCCATTGCGCGCGAGTTCCTCGACCCGTTCATCATCGCCGGCCTGGCCGCGTGGGTCCTCATCACCTTCGTCGCGCGCACGTATTACATTCCATCGGGCTCGATGCTTCCGACCTTACAAATTCACGACGTTCTCCTCGTCGATAAGTTCGAATACCGCTTTCGTCGTCCCAACGAGGGCGACGTCGTCGTTTTTCCGCCGCCCGTTCCGACTCCTGACGACTTCATCAAGCGGGTGATCGGCCGTCCGGGCGATCGTATGCGCATCTCGAATGGCACCGTCTATATCAACGGCAACCCGCTGCACGAACCGTATGTGGCCGAAAAGCCGGCGTATAGCCTCGAGATCCGCGATTATGGGATCTACATCAACTACGGCACCGGCTGGGAGCGCATCGATCCAGACTCGGGGAACGTGCCGCCGAAATCGTCGTGGAGCGGACCGGATCGAATCCCACCCCACTGTTACATCATGCTCGGCGATAATCGCAATGATTCCGAAGACTCGCACATTTGGGGCTTCGCGCAGGATGGAGGACGCTTCGCAACGGGGCCGCGTAGCGGTGCGCGGGCCGGCTTTACCGGCCGGGCGTTTCTGATCTTCTGGCCGCCCTCGCAAGCCAAGACTCTGTAGCGCGCGGCGCGAAGTCGAGCGCGTGGCCCGCTTCTTGCGATGGCGCTCGGTCGCGAGCCTGGTGTTGCAGCTCGCCGTACTCTCCCTTCTCATCGTGGCTTTCTTCATGCGATTGCCCCAGGTTTCGGGCCTCTCGATGGAACCGCTGATCCACTCGGGAGAATACGTGCTGATCAACACGTTCGCGTATCGGCTCGGAGCGCCGCGGCATGGCGAGATCGTGGCCTTTCGCCATGAAGGTGATGCGCGCGAGGTCTTCATCAAACGTGTGATCGGGGTGGCGGGAGACCGAATTCGAATCGTTCGCGGGCGAGTCTACGTCAACGGCGCGAAACTAGACGAACCGTACGTGCAAGACGCCGATGGTCGTAGCCTCCCCGAGATCACGGTCCCTCCGTCCTTCGTGTACGTTTTGGGAGACAATCGCGCTAACAGCGAAGATTCTCGCTCCTTCGGCGCCGTCGGCGATGACCGTTTGATCGGCCGGGCCGTCGCGGGCATTTGGCCTCCGAGCATGCTGGGCGCGCTTTGACTCGATTCGGGAAGCGTAGGGAACTGTGAATTCGAAGTTGGAGCGTCCGGTTCAATGGTATCCCGGCCACATGGCCAAGGCCATGCGCCGAATTCGCGAGCATTTGCGCTCGATCGATATCGTCGTCGAGGTCGTCGATGCGCGCATCGCGCGCAGCGGGCGTAATCCGCTGCTCGACGACCTTGCCGGTGCTCGCACGCGGCTCGTCGTGCTCGACCGCAACGATCTGGCCGATCCGGCCACCACGAAACGTTGGTTGGCGGAGCTGTCGCAGCGCGGTTGCGCGGGCGTCGCGGTGGACGGACGAAATCAGCGCAGCGTCGTCCAGATCGCCGCTGCGATCGGCCGCTCGCGGGGAGAGAAGACGACCGGGGTCGCTCGCGCGATGATCGTTGGAATTCCCAACTCCGGCAAATCCTCCATCGTCAACGCGCTCCTGCGCAGAGCCGCTGCTAAAACCGAAGCCCGCGCGGGCGTGACCAAACACCTCCAGTGGTTTCGTCTCGCGGGAAACGTCGAGCTGATGGACACACCCGGCATCTTGCCGACGCGAATTCCGAGCGCCCGCGCGCAGTGGAAACTCGCTATCTGCGGAGCGGTCCCGCACGAACGGTACGACGCGCAAGAGGTTGCGGCCGCCTTTCATGGCTGGCTGCTCGCTCGCACCCCTCGGAGTAAGGTGCCGGACCTGCAGGCGTTTGCGGCGGCACGCGGTTTCGTGCGGCGCGGCGGCGAACTCGACTATCACAACGCGGCGCATTCGTATATCCGCGCGTTCAACGAAGGCGCCTTCGGGCGCATATCATTGGAGGCTCCCGATGACACCGAAGCAGCGTAAAACCAAGACCGCGTACGAACGCGAGCGACGGCGGCTGCATCGGTTACACCGATTCGAGGAGGCGGCACGCGCGAAAGGCTTTCGGCTGGTCGGCGGCATCGACGAAGTGGGACGCGGCCCGCTGGCCGGGCCGGTCGTTGCGGCCTGCGTCGTCGCCACCCAACCCTTGTTCATCAGGGGACTCAACGACTCCAAGCAGGTTCGGCCGGAGTTGCGAATCGAGATCGCGCAGATCGTCAAGCTGCGAGCCGTGGCCTGGGCGATCGGAAGCGCCTGCGTCGCAGAGATCGACCGGCTCAACATCTATTGGGCCAGCGTACTGGCGATGGAACGTGCCATCGCATCGCTAACCGCAGCGCCCGAGTATCTGATCACCGACGCCGTTCGGATCCGGTCGTTTATGGGCCCGCAAGAGCCATTGATTCACGGCGACGCTCGTTGCGCGCTTGTCGCCGCTGCCTCGATTATCGCCAAGGTGCATCGCGACGCCTTAATGGTCGAGCTCGACAAAGAGGACGCCCGCTACGGATATGCGTTTCACAAGGGGTACTCGACGCCCCATCACCTGGAGGCCTTGAGAGCGCACGGCCCGAGCATTCACCATCGTGCAAACTGGGCGCGGGTTCGTGACGCGCAGCTCGCGCTGGACCCAAGTTGGATTGAAGAATAACGGCACAAAAGGGCGACAGGGAGAGGACCGGGCGAGCGACTTTCTTGCCGCTTGCGGTTATCGCATCCTGGCTCGCAACGTGCGCGTTCCCGGAGGGGAAATCGATGCCGTTTGTCTCGACGGGCCGACGCTCGTGATCGTCGAAGTAAAGCGCCGTGACTCCAGGAGGTTCGGTGCGGCGTTGCAGGCGGTCGATGCGCGAAAACGCGCGACGCTGCGGCGCATCGCCGCGGATTACGGTCAAATCGTCGCGCCGTCCGCAAAGATACGATTCGACGTCGTCACGCTGGACGGAAAACTCCTGAGCCTACACCGAAATGCGTTCTAGTGCCCGCCGATTCTAAGAGCGCCCAACCGGAGCTGCGCCGCAGCGTAACGCCCTGGGGCTCCTTCTCCTGGGGCTATTCCGACGTCGGCGCCGATATCTTCGTCGGGTTGGGCTTGGTGCTCGCGTGGGCTGCGGGAGCCTCGAACGTTGCCTTTCTGTTCGCCGGCGTCGTGTACGTCTGCATCGGACTGGCCTACACGGAGCTCGCAGCGACGTATCCGGTGGCGGGTGGCGGACAGTATTTCGTCATGCGCGGCCTCGGCGATATCTTCGGCTTCATCGCGGGATGGGCGGTCTTGCTCGACTTCACCATCGACGTAACGCTCTTCGCCTGGACCTCCGTCGACTATTCGAGCCAGCTGCTGCCCGCACTCGTGAACTCGGTTCATCCGTGGCTGCACTTCGGCGTCGTACTCGGGCTCGTCGTCGGACTCTGCCTCTTGAACGTCATCGGCGTGCGCGAAAGTACGACGTTCAATGGCGTGGTATCGGCGCTCGACGTGATCAGCGAAACCTGCATCCTGTGCTTTGGTTTCCTTTTCGCGTTCCGGCCGCAGCTGCTCATTCACACGATGCAAACGCACTGGCCTTCACCCTACGAGCTCATGCTGGGAACGTCGCTTGCGATCATCTCGTTCGTCGGGCTCGAATCGATTTCGCAGGCGGCGCAAGAAACGCAACGCCCGGCTTCGATCATCCCGCGCACGTCGGTCTCTTTGATTCTCACGATTTTGATCTTTGCGTTGGCGTACTCGAACCTCGCCTTAGGCTTTCAACCGTGGCATCCGATCACCGATGCCGCCGGTCATCATCTACAGTTTTGGCAAATTTTTCCGAACAACCCCGACAATCAAGGCAAGGCAGTCGCGCTCCTTGCGGCGCAGGTCCCATATTACGGCGCCTTTGCCGCGCTCTACGTCCCCGTCCTAGGCGCCATCTTGTTGCTCATTTCCTCGAACTCGGGCGTCTTCGGGAGCTCCCGAATCGCCTACGCAATGAGCACCAGCAATTTATTGCCCTCGATCTTTCAGCGCGTTCACCGGAGGTTTCGTACGCCGATGATCTCGATCGTCTTCTTCTCGGTTATTGCCGTCGTGGAGTTGGTTTTTGCCGCCGCCCCCGCGCTCTTCCCGGCGGTCTCTTCCCTCTACACGCGCTTCTTTCACGGCGAGAACGGCCTCGGTTTTCTGGCGGACCTCTATGCGTTCGGCGCGGCCACGAGCTACTCGTTCGTCTTTCTCGGTTTGATCGGGCTGCGCCTGACCGACCCGCTCAGCCCTCGTAAGTTCAAGATTCCGCTCAACGTGCCGATGCGCTTTCGCGGAGAACGGGTCGAGTTTCCAATAGTCGCCGTCATCGGGTTCATCGGCATTTTTTCGATCCTGATGTTTACGCTGTTCACGCACCCGCTCGGGCGCATCTTCGGGCCGAGCTGGCTGCTGTTGGGACTTCTCTTCTACCTCATATATCGTAGGTACCGGCGTCTGCCGGTTCTAGGCTCGCAGCCCCGCAACTGGCGTACCGCGCAAACGGAGATTCTGCGTCGTGCCGGAGAGCTCGAGCTGATGGATGAGTACGTCGCCAACGTCAAAGCGAGCGACGCACGGCGAGCGGGGCAGGGTACCTAGTGATGCTCTTCTTTCGCGGACTGCTCGCCATTGCGATAATCCTGTGCGGACTCGTGATTCTCGTACGCATGGCTGCGGCGCTGTCGGAGGGCCGCTTTGCCGTTCTTCCGGGCATCGTTTTGGGCGCGGCGATGATTGCGCTTGGGATTCACCGGCTCTCGCTCATCGCACGCGTGCGTGGAATGATGTGATCTCGATGTCGAGCCAAGTGCACGTCACGCTCGCGGGAGCCCTCATCGCGCTGCTGATCGCCGGCCTCGTGGGAGCGACGCTCTGGTGGATGCTCCATCCGCCGGAGTCGTACGTCGAGCGCATTGCCGCTGCTGCCGAACGTAACCTGGAACGAATCGTTGGCAGCTTGATTGTTGCTTTTTCGCCGGAGATCGACTCGGCGCACATGATGGCGCTGGCCGCAAAGCTGGCGCGAGGAGAGCGATCCGAGCTGCTGGCGCTCTACGTGATCGAAGTGCCGTACACGCTGCCGCCCGATGCTGAGATGACGTTGGAGGAACGAGCGGCGCTCGACGCACTCGGCGCGGCGGAAACAATCGCGAACAAGAACAACGTCGTGATTCGCACCGAGACGATCAAAGCGCGTTCGACGAAACAGGCGGTTCTCGACGTCGCCAAGCGCGAAAAGGCGGATTTGATCATCTTGGGCTCGTATCGCGAGGGGAAATACAGCGGCGCACCGCTCGGCCGAGTGATCGACGAGATCGCAGCCGATGCAAAATGCGATGTACTGATCGGCGTCGAAGGCAAGCACGGTACGCTGTTGATCGACGAGAGCGCTCAGTCCACTTCGCAGCAAGCTTAAAGTTTGAGGAGAAAACCGTGAATATCCGACGTTCGTTGTCACTTTGCATTGCGCTCGTCGGAGTGAGTTGCCTCGTGGCGCGGGCCGCGAACGCGGCACCCGCAATTGCGGAGTTCGACAAAGCGTTTGCCGGCATCAACGACTACACGTGCGTCCTGCACGTTCACGAGGCAAAAGGCACGATGACCCAAGACCGCGTCTATCAATACGAGTTCATGAAGCCGCATTACGTCAAGACGCTGATCCTCGACGGCGACGGTAAAGGCTCCGGCGGCGTCTGGATAGGCGGCGATCAAGTCAGCGGGCACCAGGGCGGCTTTCTTTCCGGCATTCACATGAAGATCAGCCTGCACGATCCGCGCGCCGTTTCGCTGCGCGGCGTGACGATTCCCGAGGGTTTGCTGCCGCGCATCGTCGATGACTATGCGACGATTCCCGGCAAACTCACGCAGCTCGAGGGGGGAAAGATCCAGGGAGTCGAGACCGATCGTATCGAGCTCAAGGTCGCCGATCCGGCCTCGAACAACGGTATCTCCGATCAAATACTCTACGTGTCGAGAGAGACGCACTGGCCGGTTCGCCAGATCATGTACGCGGGCTCGCAGATCGTCCTCGACGAAAACGTTACCGACCTCAAAACCAACGTCGGCCTAACGCAATCCGACTTTCCGTTCTAAACTCTCGATGTCGGCGTGAGCCCGTTGTCATCCTGAGCTCTCCCAATGTCATCCTGAGCTTGTCGAAGGATGACGCAGAGATAACCTTAACCGGCTATCAACCCCCGTGAGCGTTTACTATGACTACCGCTGGCGCACGTGAGCACTAAGTCATCCTTCGACAGAGCCTGTCCTGAGCGAAGTCGAAGGGCTCAGGATGACATCGGGAGGCGTTAGTGCTAGATCATCCTTCGACAAGCTCAGGATGACATCGGGAGGCGTGATCGCTAAATCATCCTTCGACAGGCTCAGGATGACAATGAGGCCCGCATGACATTGCTGTCCGGTGACAGCGCGGAACTACTTCGCTAAGTAGCGCTTTCGCAACTCGTCGAGGACGACGGCGAGCAGGATCACCGCGCCGAGCAGCACCTTCTGCAGGTACGAATCGACGTTGAGCAGGTTCATCGCGTTGTAGAGCACGCCAATGAGTAGCGCGCCGAAGAAAGTGCCGATCACGCTGCCGCGCCCTCCCATCAGGCTCGTGCCGCCCACGACGACGGCGGCGATCGACTCGAGCAGTTCGTCGCCGGTTCCCGTCTGGGGCGATCCCGACGAGAAGAGCGCCATGTATAAGAAACCCACGATTGCGGCGCAACCGCCGCTGATCATGTACACGATCGTCTTGACACGCGCGACGTTGATCCCGGCAAGGCGCGCCGCCTCTTCGTTGCCGCCGATGGCGAAGACGTAGCGCCCGAAGCGCGTCCGGTTCAAGAGCACCGAAGCCGCGACGATGACCACGAGCATCCAGATCACGGGCACGGGAATGCTCGGCAGATGCAACGCATTCGTGACGCCGCCCATGAACGAGCCGATTCCGGTATTCTCGAAGTCCGAGCTCTGTAGTGCGACCGGGCGCCCGTGGGAAAGAATGAATGAGGCTCCGAGCGCCATCTCGAGCATCGCAAGCGTCGTTATGAACGGCGGCAGATTGAGCTTGACGACCGGCAAAGCGTTGACCCACCCGGCCGCGCAGCCAACCGCTACGGCCACGATCAGCGTCGCGGCGATCAATGGAAAGCCGCTCAAATGCACCGAGTTGGCGAAGAGCGCCGCGACGACGCCGGTCAACGCCACCAGCGATCCGACCGAGAGATCGATGCCGGAGGTGATAATGACGAACGTTTGGCCGATGCCCAGCACACAGTTGTACGTGATCTGACGCAGCACGCGAACGATGTTGCTCGGCTCGAGGAACGAGCCGTGCGATGCGACGTCGACGATCGCGATCATCGCGATCAAGAACACCAGCGCCGCCGCGATGCGCAGCCAGTACCAGAGCCGGTCCCGCTGCGTCATGCCGCGCCCGTGGCCACGGCGATGACGTTCTCGGGGGTCGCGTCGTCGCGAACGAACTCCGCCGCAATTCGGCCCTCGCGAACGACGAGGACGCGATGCGCCATTCCCAAGACTTCCGGAAGATCGCTCGACGCGATGACGATTGCGGCGCCGCGAGCCAGCAGCTCGAGCATGAGTTTGTAGATTTCGGTCTTCGCTCCAATGTCAATTCCGCGCGTGGGCTCGTCGAAGAGAAAGACGCTCGCGTTGCCGAGCAGCCACTTGGCGAGCACGACCTTCTGCTGCGTTCCGCCCGAGAGATTTCGTACGAGCTGCTCGGTGCTCGGCGTCCGAATCTGTAGCTCCGCAATCATTCGCGTCGCGGCGGCTCGCTCGCGCGCGACATCGACCAGGAGATCCCGATCGACGAAGTCGGCGAGATGCGCAAGCGAGACGTTCTCGCGGACGCTCATCCCCAGCACCAGGCCCTGCGCCTTGCGGTCCTCGGTGATGAACGCGACGCCGGCGGCGATGGCGCCGGCGATGTCGCCCGGTCGCAAGCGCTGGTCGTCGATGCGAACTTCGCCGCGATCCGGTACGTCGGCCCCGGCGATGGCCCGCAGAATTTCCGTCCTCCCCGCGCCGATGAGGCCGGCCAAGCCGACGATTTCGCCGGCGCGCACGCGAAAGGCGACGTCCTGGAAGGCCGGCGTTCGCGTGAGGCCTTCCACTTGCAATCGTACGGCTGCGTCGTTTGCCGCGGCGGGCAGTTTTGGAAAGTGCGAGTCGAGCTTGCGCCCGACCATCGCGCGGATAATATCTTCGCCGGAGAAATCCTTGCCTGGTCGCGTTTCCACAATGCTTCCGTCGCGCATCACCGCGATGCGGTCGGCGATTCGCGAGAGCTCTTCCATCCGATGCGAGATATAGATGATGCCGACCCCAGCGCGTCGCAACGTCGCAACGACCGCAAAAAGCCCTTCGATCTCCCGATCGGCGAGCGCCGCCGTCGGCTCGTCCATGACGATGATGCGCGCGGATCTCGCCAAAACCTTGGCGATCTCGACGAGCTGCTGCTGGCCGACGGAGAGCTTGGCGACGGGCACGTCGAGCGGCACGCGCAGGCCGAGCTCGTCGAAGACGCGCATCGCGCGCTGCACGGCCGCTCTCGAATCGATCAACCCGCCGCGTGTTGGCTCGGCTCCGAGCGTGACGTTCGCGACTGCCGTCAACTGCGGCACGAGGGTAAACTCTTGGTAGACCATGCCGATGCCCAAATGCTGCGCTCGTTGCGGCGAATCGATCTCCACCGGTGCGCCGTCGATCGAGATCTGCCCACTGTCGGCGCGAAGGGCCCCGGCTAGAATCTTCATCAGCGTGGATTTTCCCGCGCCGTTTTCACCAACCAAGACCAGCACTTCGCCGGCCGCAAGTGTCAGCGAGACGTCAGAGAGCGCTCGAACCCCGGGAAAGCTTTTCCCGATGCCGCGCATCTCGAGCAGCGGCGCCGGCACGCTATGACGATTTCGTAAACGCGCCGACGGGAATCTTGACGAATGCCGGCGGCTTCTTCCCGGCGAAGTAATCGCGAATTACGTCAATCGTCGTCGAACCGATCCTACCCGGATACTGAATGGCATCGCCGTACATTTCGCCGGCTGCAATCGCGCGGCGTGCCTCCGGCGTTGCGTCGTAACCGACGATTGCAACTTTTCCGGTTAGCCCGGCGGCGCGAACCGCGGCGAGCGCGCCGAGCGCCGAATCATCGTTGATTCCAAAGATGCCTTTGAGGTCGCGATGCGCTTGCAGAATGTCGCCGGTGTCGCTGCTCGCCTTGTCGCGCGTTCCACCCGAATCGACGTCGGCAACGACCGTAACGCCCGGGCAAAGCTGCGCGATCGCTTCTTTGAAACCTTTGACGCGATCCTGAACGCTGGTGACCTCAGGCTCGTCGACGATTGCAATGGCGCCGCTCTTGCCGACGGCCGCGCAGATCAGTTTCCCTGCCTCAAATCCACCCTGCACGTTGTCGCTGGCGATATGCGCCACCACGTGCCCCTGATTACTCGTGCTCGCGATGTCCGCTGTGAACACGGGAATCTTCGCGGCGTTCGCCTCGGCGATAGCGCTGCCGATGGCCGCCGAGTCGTACGGCGTCAGGACGATGGCGTCGACGCGCTTGGAGATAAAATCTTCGACTTGGCTCTGTTGGCGTGCGTTATCGCGGCTGGCGTCCACGACGACGAGGGCGTAGCCCTCTTTCGCGGCCTCGGCACGCATGCCGGTTTCCATATCCTGGTAAAACTGCGCCTCACGATTTTGGATCGAAACGCCGATCATCTTGTGCGCCATCGTGGCGCCGGGCTGCGCCGAGGCCGCCGCTTGGGAGGCTCCGTGGGAGCAGGCACCTAGCGAGGCAAGCGCGGCGAGCGTTGCCGCAATCCGACCGAGCGCTCTTTTCAATCGATTTCTCCTTGCAGTAACGGACCTGTAACGGCGGTCCTTTTGAACGCCCCGCCACATCCGGCCTCTTGGATATTGTCCACAGCCTGTGACATTGGTCTTGTGCAATCTGTGGAGAAGGGCTTTTTTGCGCTAGTTTCTCTCGTGCGTTATGGCCGATTCCCGCATCGGCTTAAAGGCGCCTTAGTTTTCCTAGCGCTCGGCGCCCGGCGCCGTATCTACCGCCAGCCAAGGATCGGCAACTTCCGCACGGGCAAATGGCCGCGGCGCGGTGCCCTGCGGATTTCGTTGGAGCCACGCTGCCGCTCGCACCGCCAAGTACTCGAAATCGTGGTACTGCGCTTGGCCGCGTTTGCGCCGCATGATCGCGATGGCCGGCGCTAGGTGTTTCCAGCAATGTACGATTAATCGGCCAAAAAGATCCATAAAAGTACCCTCTGAAACCAGATTTCGCTTGACCAAAGTGCCCATTTCGTTGAGCCAGTTGCAGGCGACCATCTCCGGATGCACTTCCGGATCGATGAATCCGAGTTGATCCAGATCCCGGCGGTACGCCGGGTCTTCCAACCGCTGCGGCAGATGCTCTTGAACGTAGGTGAGCGCCGACTGCAATTGGGGGCCGCGAAAATCACGCTCAAGTGAGAGGAGCGCCTGCAACTGATTGCCGCCGCGCATGTGCCGCAGTTGAACGAGCGCGGCGATGACGCTGCCGCCGATCACGACGAACGTCCCAACCTGTGCAACTGCGGTCGCGACCTGCGCCCAGCCGCTTATCGCCTCCCAATTCACGGCTGGCGCATTCTTGACCGCCTTGCGCGACCCCTAGACGCCGGCGTCGCGACGCGCAGATACCACATATGCTCTCGCTCGCCTTTTCGGCCGCGATGCTCGGCATCGAGGGCTACGTCGTGCGGGTCGAGGCCGATAGTGCGCCGGGGACCCCCGGCTTCGCCATCATCGGGTTGCCCGATCGCGCGTTGGGCGAGGCGCGAGAACGTGTTCGGGCCGCAGTTCTCAACTCGGGGTTTTCCTATCCGGCAGGCCGGCTGCTGGTTAACCTGTCGCCAGCCGACGTTCGCAAGGCCGGCCCGTCCTTCGATCTCGCAATCGCGCTGGCTCTGCTCGGGATGGACGAGCAAGTCGGCCGGGCCGCATTGCAAGAGTTTATCGCGCTAGGCGAACTCGCGCTCGACGGCAAGCTGCAACCGGTGAGCGGCATTCTTCCAATGGTACTCGGCGCGCGCAACGCCGGCTTTTCAAAGCTGATCGTTCCCGCTTGCAACGCCGACGAAGCCGCGCTCGTCTCCGGCATCGAGCTGTACGCAATCGACTCGTTGCGCTCGGCAGTTGCGGTGTTGATGGGTCACGGTGCGAAATGGCGACGCCGTACCGCCGCTCCGGTTCTCGACGCCAACGATGAAACGGTTCACGGCGACCTCGTTGACGTGCGGGGACAACTCGCGGCAAAACGCGCGCTCGAAATTGCGGCCGCCGGCGGCCACAACCTCTTACTGGTCGGGCCGCCGGGGTGCGGGAAAACGATGCTGGCTCGCAGACTGCCGTCCATTCTGCCACCGATGTCGCTGCACGAAGCGCTCGAAGTCACGAAGATCTATAGCGTTGCCGGATTGCTCGTAGGACGAGCCGGCATCGTTCGAGCGCGCCCGTTTCGGTTTCCGCATCACACGATCAGCCAAACCGCACTAGTCGGTGGTGGCGCGCTCGTGAAGCCCGGCGAAATTTCCCTCGCGCATCACGGCGTGCTCTTTCTCGACGAGTTGCCGGAGTTCGCGCGCAGCGCCATCGAAGTGATGAGGCAGCCGTTGGAAGAAGGAACCGTAACGATCGCGCGCGCTGCAGGAACGTTTACCTATCCGGCGCGCTTCCAACTGGTCGCGTCGATGAATCCGTGTCCCTGCGGTTATCGCGGCACGCGCAGCGCGGAATGCCGTTGCGACGATGCGGTGGTCGCGAAATACGTCAGCAAGCTATCGGGCCCGCTGCTCGACCGAATCGACCTGCAGATCGACGTTGCGCGCGTACCCTTCGACGACATGCTCCGCTACGAGGGCGGCGAGCGTTCCGCGAGCATTCGCCGGCGCGTCGTCGCGGCGCGTGAGATCCAAGGAAGCCGGCTTGCCGGAACCGCGCTGACCTGCAATGCGGAGATCCCCGGCAATGCGATGCGCCGCTATTGCGAGCTGAACGAGCCCGCGCTGCGGCTGCTCGCGCATGCCAGCGCGAAACGCCAGTTTTCTGCACGGGCCCTGGATCGAATTACGCGCGTCGCTCGCACCATCGCAGACCTTGCCGGCAACGACGCGATTGCGGCCGAGAACGTGGCCGAAGCGATTGGGTACCGCAGTTTAGAACGGCTCGGCTCGGCCGCGTAACATAGAGGCGGAAGGCAGTCGCGCCGCGCGCGGTCAACAGGCGCAGCAATGCACATTCTCTTCTGGGCACTGGCGAATCTCGTGGCGGTAGTCGCCCCAACATCGCTCGTCGACACCTTCGTTGGGAGCTCCGGCACGCCGGCCGGCGGACCGATCGACACGTTTCCGGGTGCCGATCTGCCCTTCGGCATGGTGCAGTGGAGTCCCGATACGCCGTCGCAAAATGCCGGCGGCGGCTACGAGTACAGCGACAAGCAGATCACGGGCCTGAGCCTAACGCATCTGAGCGGGCCAGGCTGTAACGTCTTCGGCGATTTCGGCATCTTACCGATTGCCGGAGCGCTGCCGTCGTCGCCGGCCGCCGCATCTGCGACGTTCTCGCACGCAAGCGAACAGAGCGCGCCCGGATGGTACGCAGTCTCGCTGGGTGAGCCCGCGGTTCGCGCCGAGCTTACGGTGACGATGCATACCGGCATCGGCCGTTTCACGTTTCCCGCCACGTCGCAAGCGAATCTGCTCGTCAACGTCGCCTCGAATCAGGCGGGCGTACTAGGCTCCGACGTCAGCGTCGACGGGTCCAATGAAATTTCCGGTTCGGCGACGAGCGGCTTCTTCTGCGGGATGCCCGACCAATACACCGTCTATTTCGTCGCACAGTTCGACCGACCGTTCCGCGCGCACGGAACGTGGCAAGCCACGCGGCTCTTCCCCGATGCATCGTCAGCGCAAGGTCCCGCTGCGGGGGCCTGGCTGACCTTCGATGCGATGCAGAACCGCCAGGTCCAAATGAAAATTGGACTCTCCTTCGTCAGCACGGCAGGCGCTCGCGCAAACCTTGCGGCAGAAGCCGCCGGGTGGAACCTGATCGGCACACGCGATCGCGCCACGGAAAAGTGGAGCGCGATGCTGCGCCGCATCACCATCGATGGCGGCACGACGGTACAGCAAAGGACGTTTTACTCGGCCTTCTATCACACGCTGCTCCACCCTAACGTTATCAGCGACATCACAGGGGAATACCGCGGCTTCGACGGCCGCATTCACCGCGTCGCCGCCGGCCATGCCGAGTACGCAAACTATTCCGATTGGGACATCTACCGCACCGAAGTGCCACTGCTGGCCTTGATCGCGCCGAGTGAAACCAGCGACATGATCCAGTCGCTCGTCGACGCGTATCGTCAAGAAGGCTGGTTGCCGCGGTGGCCATTGGTCAACGGACCGACGAGCGTGATGGGCGGCGATTCCGTCGACGCGGTCATCGGGGGCGCTTACGCGTTCGGCGCGCGCGCCTTCGACGCGCGCGGTGCGCTCACGGCGATGATAAAGGGCGCGACAAGCACGCAACCACCGCCCGCGCAAGGCTGGTACTTCGAGCGCTGGGAACTGCGCGACCAATACCTGCAGCGCGGATACGTCGTCAACACGCACACGACGTCGGTTGCTCCGGTCCCCAACGGCGCCTCCGAAACGCTCGAATACGCGCTGGACGATTTCGCAATCTCGCGACTCGCGCTGGCCGTCGGCGACCGTTCGCTCTATCGCGACTTCTTCGCACGATCGTCGAACTGGGCGACGCTCTTTGACGCGGCGACCGGCTGGATTGCGCCGCGCGATCCGGACGGCGCTTTCATGCAGACACCGCTCACCGAAAATGGGCAGAGCGGTTTTCAAGAGGGCAACGCGGCACAGTACACCTGGATGGTGCCGCAGGACCTACGCGATCTCATCAACGCATTGGGCGGTGCGCGCGCTGCCGCCGCCAAACTCGATGGATTCTTCGCGCAACTCAACGCCGGGCAGGATAAGCCGTACGCCTGGCTCGGAAACGAGCCCAGCATCGGCACGCCGTGGGTCTATCTCTCCGCCGGCGAACCCTGGCGCGCACAAGCGATCCTGCGCCAAGCGCTGACGACGCTCTACAGCGACGCTCCCGATGGTCTTCCTGGGAACGACGATCTCGGCACGATGAGCGCGTGGTATGTCTGGTGCGCGATGGGCTTGTACCCGCAGAATCCCGCAATGCGCTACCTCAGCATCGGCGCACCGCTCTTCCGCTCGGTTCGCATCGAGTCTCCGAGCGGCCTGACGCTCGAAGTCTCGGCGCCGAACGCGGCAACCGACGCTCAATACGTCGAGGCGTTACGTGTCGACGGACGCGCGAGCGACAAGAGCTGGATCGCGCTCCCCGACCGCGGAACGGTGCGGCTGGACATCACGCTCGGCGCCACGGCCGACGAACGCTGGGCCACCGGCCCCGGAGATGCGCCCCCGTCGTACGCGCTACGCACGCCGGCGATTCCGGCTGCGACGGCTGCGGAGTTCGTCAAGCCCGCAACTCCCATCGTCGTTCGAGCCGGCGACGGGCTCGGAACGCCGGTCACGCTCGACGTGTCGAATCGCCTGGGGGAAACGGCCGCAGACGTCACCTGGCTCGCAACGCTCCCGCGCGGTTTGCACGTCGACGACTCCGGCGGAAGAATCTCAATCGCACCACACGCAGAACGCGCGGTCGACCTTCACTTAACCGCCGACGGAGCGCTGCGCACCGGCTACTACGACGTTCGCTTCGACGGCAACGCGCCGAACGGCGCGCGCCTCGAACACCTCGATCTGCCCGTGCGCGTCGCGCACGGCGACGACTGGCCGTCGATGGCGTATGCGACCAATCGCTTCGGCAACAGCGTGACGCCAATCGATCTCACGACCGGCGTTGCGGCAAATGAAATCGCCGTGGGCGAAGAGCCGCGCGCCGCAGCGCTTAGCGGCGACGGAGAACGGCTCTACGTCGTCGAGTCCGGAGCCAACGAGGTCGGCGTCGTCGATACGCGCGCCGGAAAGCGCATTGCGACCGTCAAGACCGGCGGAACGCCCATGGATGCCGCGTTAACACCCGACGGCAAAACGCTATGGGTCGTAAGCTACGACGACGGCACGGTTCAAGCGATCGACACCGCCACGCTTCGCGCGGGTGCGACGGTGCACGTCGGCTTCGCATCCGCGCGCGCTGGCGATCGACGCCGGCGGATCGACGCTCTACGTTAGCAACTCATGGTCGAACAGCGTGACCCCGATCGACCTGCGCACGAACGCTGCCGGGGAGGATATCTTCGTCGGACTGCGCCCCGCGGGCATCGCAATCGAGCCGTGACGGCAAACGCCTCTACGTCGTCGACAGCGCAGCGAACGACGTCACCGTCGTCGACCTCGAGACGCGCCGGCCGGTCGCACGCATCCCCGTTGGCGTGGATCCGCTCGCAATCACGATCTCGCCGGACGGCCGTGCTGCCTACGTCAGCAACCACGCGAACTCCACGATTACCCCGCTCGATCTGCAGACGAACGAAGCCGCTACACCGATCGAAGTCGGAGGCGCACCCCTCGGCATCAGCTTCACCGCCGACGGCAAACAGGCGCTCGTGCTGCTCTCGCGCGACAACGCGGCCGTATTTGTCGACGTCGCTGCGCGGCGCGCCGGCGACCCGATTCGGCTTGGAAACGGACCGTATGGCCTCGCCGAGCCGCCGGCGGAGCGCTAACTCTCGGGCTGGTCGAACTGCGGAATCGCGTCGCCGTCGAGGAACGCGGAGAACTCACCGGGAGAAAACTGCAGGCCGGCCCAAAACGGGCCGAACTCGCCATACCGGGCGCTGGCTTCATCAAACCGCATCTCGTAGACGAGCTTCTTGAAAACCAGCGGGTCGTCGGCGTAGAGATCGACGCCCCATTCGAAATCGTCGAAGCCGACGGAACCCGAGATCACTTGCGTGACGCGCCCGTGATACGAGCGCCCGACGACGCCGTGTTCGCTCATCATCTTGGCACGCGCTTCAAAGCCGAGCATGTACCAGTTCTGCACCTCGCCGCGCCGCTTGCTCATCGGATAAAAACATTGATACCGGCGCGACGGAATTCTGGCCCACAAGCGCGGCTCGATATATGGGCTCTCGCCTTGCTTGCGGACGAGTTCGTCGAAGGCCGCAATCCATTCCGGCGATTGCGGCGGCAGCCCGCGCTGGTTCAACTCGGCGTGAATCTTTCCGGTCGCGTCGTAAAGCCCAACCTCCAGCACCGAGACGTACGATCCACGCGGCGCGAGAAATTCGCGCAACTCGAGTTTGTCCACTAGCGTCTGAGCGTAGGCAAGCCCATCAAACGTGCGCGCGTAATGGGTGAGCATGAGATCGCCCTTATGACCGACGATCTGCGTCAAACCGACGTCGCCGTCCTCGCTTCCCTTGAGGTGGTCGACGAGATCGGCCGCGTGGCCCGCGTATTTGTTGCGCCGCTTCTCCGGCAGCGAATCCCAGGCGCGCCGGTCGAATGCAAACATGCGATGGAGAATCCACCAACCTTCGAGCGATTCCGGGACGTTCGGGTCGCGCATCTTCTCTGCGAGTTCGGGCTAGCCCCGAGCTAATACTTTCGCGCGCTTCACCTCGGCTTCGACTTCGGCCTCGAGCCGGTCGGGATGCTCGCGATACTTCGCCCAAAGGGGCGGAGTATGCGCGATGTCGTTGAGGACCCGCGCGTACACGGCATTGACGGGCACCGGCACGCGATGCTCGAGCCCCGCGACCGCGACGGCCCCATTGAGCACGTCCACCTCGGTCCGAGGCTTGGAGCGCCGCAGGTCGATCAACAAAGAGGGCGGCTTGGTTCCGCGCGCGCCCGCAATGCTGTGGGCCAAAAGGGTTCGCGCGACCGGGCTGGGCAGATTCGCGACGCCAAAGAGCGCGCGGACCGGATACCGAGGCAAATCGATCGGTTCGATCGCTAGCGCCTGCATCACCGCGCGGACCTCACGAATCATTCGAATTTCCAGCGTGAAGATTTTGTCGAAGTGCACGAAGCGGTTTGGCAAGACGTTGAGGATTGCGCAGCTGGCGTTTGCGACGACGTTGAGCGCGAGCTTGCTCCATTTCAGCGAGCGCCAGTCCTCGACGACCTTGACGACTAACCCGGTGCTCGCAAAGGTAGCGGACAGCCAGTTGTACGCGTTGGAGCCGATCGGCGCGAGCGCCAACCCTCCATCCTTTGTCGCGCGCGCGTTACCGTCGCGGTCCCGGCCGACCGGCGTCGTCAGCGCGGCTGCCACGACATTGTCGGCGCCGAAGGCCAGCGCCAATTTCTCCTCGTTGCCAACGCCGTTCTGCGGCGACACGAAGACGCACTTTTGCGGATAGGCGATCGCTTTGCGCAGCGTTTCGATTGCGCCGTCCGTATCGTACGCTTTGGTCGCGACGATCGCAACGTCGGCATCGTATGGCTCGACTTTATCTAGGGTGCGCGGGGCGTAGCAAACGTCGACCGAAACGGCGCGCAGCAAGTCTCCGAGATAGGTGCCGACCGCGCCTTTGCCGACGATATAGACCTTCACGAAAAGACGCCCGTGGAACCGAAACCTCCCTCACCACGAACGGTCGGCGGCAGTTCGTCCACAACTTCAAAGGAGGCGCGCGAGACCGGCGCCACGACGATCTGCGCGATGCGGTCGCCGCGATGGATCATCACCGGCACCGTCCCGAGATTCGCGAGAACGACGTGGACTTCACCGCGATAATCCGCATCGATCGTACCGGGTGCGTTGAGACATGTGACGCCATCGCGGATCGCCAGGCCGCTACGTGGACGCACTTGCGCCTCGTAGCCGGGCGGAACCGCGATCGAAAAACCGGTTGGAACCAGCGCGCGTGCTCCGGGCAGCAGCGTAAGCTGCTCTCGAATTGCGGCGCACAGGTCGGCACCCGCCGCGTGCTCGCTCATATAGGCCGGCAATGGCAGTCCCTCGCCCCGCGAAAGACGTTGGACGCAGACGCGCACCCGTTCCATTTAGCGGCCGATAGCCATTAGAGCTGCGCGAGCTCTTCGCGGAAGCTTTCGATATCGCGAAAAGACCGGTAGACGCTCGCAAAGCGAATGTACGCGACTGGATCGAGCTTTCTCAACGCTTCCATGAGCCTCTCGCCGACCGTCGCGGCAGGCACTTCGCTCTCGCCGCGGGCAAAAAGCTCGCGTTCGAGATCGGCCGCCACCGATTCCATCTGCCCCTCCGAAATTGGACGCTTCTCGCACGCCTTGCGCAGGCCGGTCAAAATCTTGTCGCGGCTGTACTGTTCCCGCCGGCCATCCTTCTTTACGACGAAGAGCCGGGGGACTTCCATGCGTTCGTACGTCGTAAAGCGGTGCTTGCACCGCGGGTCCAAACACTCGCGGCGGCGACGTACGACGGTCTCGTCGTCGCGCGAGTCGACGACGCGCGTCTCACTCTTGCGACAGGTCGGGCAAGTCAGCGGTAAGTCTCCCCCACGGCATATCTTGTGGGCGAACGTATTATACGTCACTAGCGGTGGGTAACGCAAAAAAAGGGCCGCTGTTAAACGGTCCCTTGTCCGTCCTGCCGCAGAGCCAATCTGCTTTTAGTCTAGACGACGGGCGGCGAAGTGTACCGAGGTACATCGGCCGCCCGGCACCGTCGACCGGGCTAAATCAGCCTGCGGAGCCGATTTTGAACATCTTGGTACCGCAGACCGGACACTTGCCTTCGGTCGCGGGTCGCCCGTTTTTCATTGTGATCTGAACCGCGTCTTTGATCTCGCGCTTGGCCTTGCACTTGACGCAATACGCTTCTGCTGCCAACTGAGCTACCTCCGTGGGCCCGCCTATTCCGTTGGGCGCGCCATATTCCCCCTCTTGCACGATCCGCGTCCTGACGTGATGGAGGCCGAGATGCAAGAGCCGACCTTCGAAAGCCGGGAACGGATCGAAGCCGCGCGCGCCGGCCGAGCCTTCGAGGCGGCGGCGCGAGGCCTCTGGTGCGCCGGCAGCCTGGAGGGCCTGGGCCGCCCTTGCGTAGCGATCGTCGGCACCCGAGCGGCAACGCCGTACGGCCGCCGGCTTGCTCACCGATTTGCTGCCGAACTGGGCCGGTCCGGCTGTTGCATCGTCTCAGGGCTGGCCTTGGGGATCGACGCCGCCGCGCACGAGGGGGCCCTGGAGGCGGGAGCGCCGACCGTGGGGATCCTCGGCAGCGGACACCACTCTTTCTTCCCGCTTCGAAATCGCGGGCTGGCCGAGCGCATTCTCGCCACCGGGGGTGGCGTTCTTTCACCCTATCCGCCCGATCAGCAGGCCATGCCGTGGCAGTTCCTGGAGCGTAACGGGGTGGTAGCGGCCCTCTCGGACGCAGTCCTGGTGGTGGAGGCTCCGGCCCGTAGCGGCGCCCTCAACACGGCAAGCTGGGCCGCCGGGCGCATCCCGGTGCTCGCGGTGCCCGGGGACGTCGACCGCAAGCACGTGGCGGGGTGCCTCGCGCTGATCCGCGATGGCGCAACGCTCGCCCGTGCCCCGTCGGACGTTCTCGAAGCGCTCGGTCGCCTCAATCTCGCGGCTGAGGCGCTACCCGCCTACGTCCCGCGCGATGCCGCGAGCGCGTCGGTACTCCTGGCCCTCGAGCACGGGCCCCTCGATTTTGATCGAATCGTCGCGGAGAGCGGCATTTCTGCGCCGGCGGCGCTCGCCGCGCTTTCATGGCTCGAACTGGAAGGCGCAGTCGAATCGCAGGGCGCTACCGGCTATGCGCGGGTCGGAGTTCTACTGGGCGGCGAAGAGCATCCGCGATGAAACTCGACGACGCGCTGCGCGCTTTCGGCGATGCGACGGCTGCTGCCGTGAAGGAGCAGTACCCAGGGGTCACGCCGCAGGTCGCCTTCGAGGCGCCGCGACGTCCCGAGTTTGGCGACTTCGCCTCCAACATCGCCTTTTCGCTGGCCAAAGTCGCGCGGCGGCCACCGCACGACGTCGCTACACTGCTCGCCACGGAGGTTCTGCGCAAGGCCCCGGAGCTTGCCGAAATCTTTACGGAGATCGTACCTGTTGCGGGATTTATCAACCTGCGCGTCGCTCCGCAAATCTGGCATGCCGAGCTATCCGGCATTTTACGCGAGAACGAAGGCTTCGGGAAAGTGCCGCCGCACGGCGCGCGCGTGTCGCTCGAGTTCGGCAGCGCGAATCCAACGGGACCGCTCGTCGTCGTTCAAGGGCGCTCGATGTCGATCGGCGCGACGCTTGCCAACGCAATGCGCTTTTGCGGCTACGAAGTTTTTGTCGAATGGATTATCAACGATGCCGGCGGCCAACTCGACGCGCTCGGCCGTTCGATCTACGCTCGCTACCGTCAAACGTTCGAACCCGAGTTTCCCTTTCCCGAGGACGGCTATCCGGGCGAGTATCTGATACCGATTGCGTTGCGTATCCGCCAACGCGACGGCGACCGCTGGATCTCGGCGCCCGAAGCGGATTGGCTTGCGTACTTCTCGACCGCCGGCCGCGACGAGCTCGTCGCAGAGCAACGACGGACGGCCGCCCGATTCGGCGTGGAGTACGACCACTGGCAAAGCGAGCGCGAGCTGCACGATTCCGGACAAGTCTCCGAGGGCATCGAGCATCTTCGGCGACTCGGTCTGACGTACGAGGCGGACGGCGCGCTCTTCTTTCGTGCAACGCAGTTCGGAGACGATAAGGATCGCGTGCTGCTGCGTGGCGACGGGCGGCCGACATACTTCTGCATGGACGTGGCCTATCATTATCAAAAACTCAAAGCGAGCGATCGCGTCGTCGACATTCTCGGCCCCGATCACCACGGCTACATCGAACGCATCAAAGGCATTTCGTCGGCGCTCGGTTATCCTGGCCGGCTCGACGTGATCATCGCGCAACAGGTGGCGCTCATGCGCGGAAGCGAGCAAATCGCTATGAGCAAACGCGCTGGAGAAATCGTGACGCTCGACGACATAATCGACGAAGTCGGAGTCGACGCCGCTCGCTTTTTCTTCATCATGCTCGCGGTAGAGTCGCCGCTCACCTTCGATTTGGCGCTCGCCGTCGAGAAAGAAAGCGAAAATCCGGTTTACTACGTGCAATACGGCCACGCCCGGATTGCGTCGGTCTTGCGTAACGCGCTAGGCGACGACGTCGCGGCCGCTCGCGGCGCCTCTTTGGAGCCGTTGGTGCATCCCTCCGAGCTCTCGCTAGTGCGCCGTCTGGCCGAGTTTCCGAGCGTCGTCCGAGGCGTCGTCGAACGTCTCGCACCTCACCGTCTGGCTCGCTACGCGCGCGACGTCGCCGCGGACTTCCATCAATTTTATACCGAGTGCAAAATACTGACCGACGAACGCGATGTGCGCCTGGCGCGCCTGGCGCTTTGCTTGGCATCGAAGAACGTCCTGGCTCGCGCCCTGTCGCTCGCGGGCGTCAGCGCACCGGACTCGATGTAATTCGTGACCGCGGTGCCGGCTGCGATCTGGCTGCTCGGCCTTTACGCGGCCGCCCCGGCGCTGCGCGCGCGGCCGGCCTACGACTTTGTCGATCGCCTGCGCGATTCGCTCATCCTGGGAGTCGCCATCCCGTTCGTACTTGGCTTCGTCCACGCGCTTTACTGGGGCGCATGCTGGGCTGCGTTGCTCCTTTGCATCGCGATCGCCGTTTGGAGGAGCCTGAACGAGCGGAGCCCGACGAGCGAAAACACGGCGCAGCCCGTGCCATACCTGCTGATCGCCGCGCTCCTGCTCGTCGCCTGGCCGCAGCTGACGCGCCCGCTACTCGACGGCGATTCGCTTTCGTACCATCTGCCCAATGCCGCCGCGTGGGTTCACGCACATTCGCTCTGGACGGCAACGACGCGGTATTGGTGGTATCCGCCCGCATCGGAGCTGTTTGCAAGCGCGCTGTACGCCGTCGGCAGCCCGTTTGCGTTGCCATGGTGCGGATTTGGGGCGCTGGCGCTGCTGGGTTTTCGGATCGCCGCGTGGTCGCGCGAAGCGTTGAACGCGTCGCCGCTGTCGGCCGACGCGCTTGCCGCTGCGACGGTCAGCGCGTTTCCGCTGGCCATTCAAGGTGGAACGCTGCAGAACGACGTGTGGCTTGCAGCCTTTTGGCTAGAGACCCTGTGGTCGTTGCGCGCGCTGCCCGCAAACCGTTTCGCGCCCAGCGCCGCCGTAACGGCCTTGATCAAACCCCAAGGTTGGATACTTGCAGCGATCGCCTTGCTGGCATCGCGAGCACGTCCGATCCTGTGGGTCGGAACGTTTTCCGCGCTCGGCCTCTGGGCGATTCACGACGCCGCCCTGTGGAACAGCGCGGTTGCGCCGCCGGCAGCCGGCACGGCCGGCGCCGGTTCCTACGGATCGACGATCCTCGCGCACGGCGCGGGAGCGTTCGCGCTGCTGGCAACCGTCGCGATTCATCTCTCTCCCTTCGCGCTGGTCGCGCTGATCGCGGCCTTACTCGGCCCATTGGTTGCCGGACGAGATCGAGCGCTGGGCCGGGCTGCGTTTGCTGCGGCCCTGCTCTTCTTCGTGCTTCCGTTCGGCTATGAAACCAACGTCGCTCAACTCGCAAGCGGTGAGTCGCTGCGCTTCGCCGCGCCGGCGATCGCCGCAGGCGTTTTGCTTCTTGCGCCGGTGGCCCGCCAATTCGCCGCGATCGCGACTCCATTGCTGTGGATTTCGACGCTCTACGGTTGCTGGTTCGTGCTCGCGCTTTTTTGGAACGACGGCTCGACGCACGTCGCGCTCGCGGTCGCCGCGCTCGGTGTCGCAATCGCGGCGACGGCGAATCTAACGCGGTTGCGCTTCGTCGCTGCGGTGGCGTTCTTGGCCGCCGTCGTGCTCGCGACGCACCTTGCGGCGCGACATCCGCTCGATTACTACAATGACTCGCTGAGCGTGGGCGGTACGTCGCCAGGCGTCTATCGCTGGATCGAGAGAACGCAACCCGCCGCAATCGGCGGCTGGGGCCTGCGCGCCGGCGTCATCAACGTGCTCTCTCCGCGCACCCAGACGCTCGACCTCGCGGATAACGGCGCCTGCGCGCTAGCGCGCGCACACGCCGCATTGCTGGTCGCGGTCGCGCAAAACGATCTGCCTTCGGGGACCAACGCAAAACGACTACGCACGGCACGCGAGTGCGGAAGCATCCTCTACGAGGACGCGATTTCCGTCGTCACGAGACCGTGACTGCCGAGTTAGTTCTTTTCCAGCTGGGCGGATATCCAAGGCGCCATAAAGTAGCGCCAGAGTATCTTGATCAGCGCCGCGGCCGGAATCCCGAGAATTAGCCCGGGAACGCCGAAGAGCTCGCCCCCCGCGAAGACGGCGAACATCGCGCCGATCGGCGAGACGCCGACCGATTGGCCCATGATCTTGGGGACGAGCACGTTGTCGCTAATCCGCGCCATGCCGAACATCACGACTTGCACCCACACGATCATCCAAATCCCCTGTGGCGCGCAGAGCGGAATCGCGATGAGTTGCGCGATCAACATGCCGATGATCGGAACGGCGTAGGCAACGGCCGAGATGATGCCGAGGATCAGCGAGAACTTGAAGCCGATGATGGCAGTTGCAATCGCGATGACGGCGCCGGTAAGGGCGCTCACGATTACCTGCCCGGAGATGTAGCTGCCAAAGAGTTCCGTCACCTCCGCTGCGAGCTTGCGCGCCGTCTGGCGCTTGCGCGGGGGGAACATCGAGGTAAAACCTTCGGCGATCTGCGTGTCATTGAGCAGAAAGAAAACCGAGAGAATGATCGACGAGAACGCGACGAAGAAAGCCGTCGCGGTATTTACTGCGATGGTGCCGAGCGAAGCGACCGCGCCGGTGATAAAGCTCGAGGTCTGCGTCGCGCCGATTCGGCTGGTATTGACGCCGTAGGCGGGCAGCTTCAGCGTCGGAAAGTGCTGCTGCAGTGAGCTCTGAGCCTCCACCAGCCAGCCTTCGGCGGTGCCGGCGTATGCCGGGATGTTTGCAGCCAAGAGCTGAGTTTGACTGATCGCCAGCGGCACGACGATCACCAGGAAGATCGCGATGAGCGCGAGCAGCCCGAAAAAGACGATCGCGACGGCCACGGGCTTGGGCATTCGCCGTTCCAAACGGGCGACGATCGGCTGAACGCCAAACGCAATGAAGGCCGCGATGACGAAGATCGAGATCGTCCGCGGAATATGCGCGGCAAACCAGAGCGCCACGGCGACCAAAACGACGCCGGCGACAATCCAAGCGGCGCGCCGCCAGACGCGCGTCGTCACAGGGGTTTGCACAACAGCCGTCGTTCGGTGCGATAACCCGCGTGCTCGTAAAGGCGGCGCGCGGCCTCGTTTTCCTCGGTGACCATCAGGGCCATAAACGGAAGACCGCGCCGTCTCGCCTCGTCCTCGGCGGCCGTTAAGAGCGCCGCCCCCACCCCGTTTCCTTGCCACTTCGGCTCGACGGCCATGTAGGCGATGAAACCCTGATCGATCAGCGTCACTTCGTCGGGAAGCTCGTCGAGCAGGAGTAGAAAGCCGACGCGCTCGGCCTTTTCGTGTGCGATAAACGTGACATGCGATTGATCGGCGACGATGTCGCAAAGGCGCTCGAAGGCCGCGCGGGCCGCCGACTCGGTTGGGCGCCGTAGGCTACCGACGCTCGACATCACCGTGCGACGCCCGAGGGCCTGCACGAAATCACGGTCGGAGGCTGCGTCTGGGCCGCTAGCGGCCTTGCGCCGAACCTGCACGGTCACGCGCGACGCGAGCCGGGATCGGTCACGGTTTCTCCGGCGCGGCACTGCGGACACTCCGCCGCATCGTACGAGATCATCGGCAAGTGCAACAGCGCGTACGCGGGCACTCCAAAATCCTGTTGGGCGCGAGCCACGACGATGCCGACGCCGATGACGTGCGCACCGAGGTGTTGCACGACGCCGAGCACTTCGCGAACGGAGAGACCCGTTGTGACGACGTCTTCAACCACGAGCACTCGATCGGCGGCCGAGAGCGCAAATCCGCGGCGCAACACCGGTACGCCGTTATCCTTCTCCACGAAGATCGCTTTGGTTCCAAGTTGCCTGGCAACTTCGTACGCGAGGAGAATGCCGCCAACCGCGGCGCCGACGACGACGGTCGGATTGGCGTCGCGAAATCGCGCGGCGATCATCTGCGAAAGGGGTTCGAGCAGCGCCGGGTCCTCGAGGATCCGAAACTTTTGGACGAAACGATCGCTGTGACGGCCGGAGCTCAAACGGAAGTGCCCCTCGAGAAGCGCTCCGCGTTGCATTAGCGCCGACTGCAGGTCGAGCTGCGACTCGCTCACGCGCGTACGCTCATCTCCTCCAAGATCGCCTTCGCGGCAGCCACGGGATCGGAGGCTTCGACGATCGGGCGTCCGACCACGATGTAATCGGATCCGGCGGCGACTGCTTCGGCGGGAGTGGTGACGCGTTTTTGATCGGCGTGCGCGCTCCCCGCCGGTCGAATTCCAGGCGTCAGCGTGAGAAAGTCGTCACCGAAGAAGCGCTTGAGATCGCGCACCTCGAGCGCGCTACAGACGACGCCGGCACAGCCGGCATCGCGCGCCAATGCCGCCAAACGAATCGCGTTTTCGCCGGGACCGCCCTGCAGCCCGAGCTCGTTGAGATCCTCGGGGGCAATGCTGGTCAGCAGCGTGACGGCGAAGACGTGGGGCGCGGGAAGCTCGAGTTCCGCCGCCCGCTCGGCGGCGGCGTCGACTGCGGCGCGCATCATCTCGAGGCCGCCGAGGGCGTGCACGTTGAGCATCTGCACGGTCGGGCGCACCAGCGCGGAGACGGCCGCGGCGACGGTTCGCGGGATGTCGTGCAGTTTCGCGTCGACGAACGTTCGCACGTCGCGCGCTTCGCAGTACGAGAAAATTCGCTCGGGATAGCCGTAGAGCGCCTCGAGCCCGATTTTTACGATAACGTCGAGCTCGTAGAGCGCATCCACGAGCCGTTCGGCCTCGTCGGCGCTCGGGACGTCGAGGGCAACGATCAGTTGAGTGGCCATTCCAGTCAGCCTTCATCTCCTTCGTACTGATGTGCGGTCGCGATTTCCACGTGCGCCCGGCCGACGATTTCTTGAATCGACCCGATATTACGTCCCGTAAGGTAGGCTTGCAACTCCGCGACGAGGCGCTCGGGAATTCGAGGATCGGTGAAGTTCGCCGTTCCAATCGAGATTGCCGTCGCTCCGGCCAGGAAGAATTCGAGTGCGTCCGCGAGCGTCTCGATGCCTCCTTGACCGACGATCGGAATGCTCACGGCCTGTGCGATTTCGTAAACGGCGAGTACGGCGATCGGACGAATCGCTGGGCCGGAAAGGCCGCCGGTGATGTTACCCAAACGTGGACGCCACGTTTCTACGTCAATCGCCATCCCGCGGACCGTATTGATAACCGCCAGCGCGTCCGCTCCGCTGTTCTCCGCTTGACGGGCGATCGCGACGATATCGGTCACGTTTGGGGAGAGCTTGACGATCAGCGTCTTGTTCGTCGTGGCGCGCGCCGCTTCGACGACTCTGGCGGTGAGATCCGGATCGCAGCCGAAGGTCTCTCCCTCGCGAGCCACGTTGGGGCACGAGACGTTCAGCTCGATGGCCTCGATCTCGTCCCGGGCCGCCAAACGCTCGCAGACATAGGCATAATCGTCGACCTCGAATCCGGCGACGCTTCCAACGATCTTACACGGCCGCCCGGCATACTTGTGAAGCTCGCGCTCGAGATACCATTCGATGCCTGGATTCTGCAACCCGATCGCGTTGAGCATGCCCGCCGGGGTATGGACCAGCCGCGGCGTCGGATTGCCCAGACGCGGCAATCGTGTGACGCTCTTGAGCACGATCGCGCCGATCTTCGAAAGATCGGCAAACGGCGCAAACTCTTCGCCCGATCCGTAGCATCCGCTGCCCATCAAGGTCGGATAGGCCAGCTCGAGTTTTCCGAGCTTGACCGCGAGCGCCGGTCGTGGATTCACCACCGCAGTTCGTGCGCCCAAAAAACCGGACCCTCTTTGCAGATGCGCGCGTACACGACGTCGCTTCCGCCGCGCTGCTCCGGGGGAAAGCTGGGTGCTTGCGCGCTAGCGTTGGTCAACGGGACGACGCAGCCCCAACAACCGCCGACGCCACATCCAAAAGTCTCTTCCAACGAGAGCTGCGCGCGAATCCCAAAGCCGTTCGCGATTTCCCCAATGCGTCGTAACATCGGCGAAGGACCGCAGGCGTAGATAAGTTCGGGCTTGCGCGAGCGCGCCAACGCATCGGTCACAAATCCACGTTCGCCGCACGTACCGTCGTCGGTAGCCAGGACGAGCTCGCAACCGGCATCGGCGAATCGCTGGGCGTCGACCAAGAGTTCTGCAGTTCGCGCTCCATAGAAAAGGCGCACGTGGGCGCCTCGACGCAACAGCTCGCGCGCGCACAACCAGACCGACGCAATGCCGACGCCGCCGGCGACGATCGCCACGTCGCGCGCGTCGCCCGAGCAATCGAAGCCGTTGCCGAGCGGCCCGACCACGTCGAGCCGATCCCCGCACGCCAAGGTCGCAAGCTCGCGCGTGCGCTTGCCTGTTACGAAGAAGAGAATGCTCGCGCGCTTGCCTTCCGCCTCGTAGACGGCCAGCGCCGTTGCGGCCGCTTCACCGCTCGGCGGTATCGCCATCAGATATTGGCCCGGTTGCGTTGCATTGGCGAGCTCCGGCGCGTTAAGCGTCAAGAGGACCACTCCATCTGCAAGCTCGCGGCGCTCGAGTATCGTCGTCGCCGCAACGCGTGGATGCAAGTCAAGCATCGCCATACCAATCATATTTTCTGCTAATTTTCAGAAAATTCTTCGAGAACGGGTGAACGGTCTTGCTACTCTAGCCGTTATACTGTATAGAGAGCGTAAGTAAAAAGAAAGGAGGGGTCCGCAGATGGCAGGTCTTATCGTCTTCAAATCGTTAGCCGACGCACTTAGAGCGGGCTATCAAGTATACGATCGGACTGCAGATGGATATCTGGTCAGGACTCGTACAACCGCTGGTTGGGCCATGGCCTTGGTCACCTGCAAGTAGCATTCCGTTATTATTCTAAAGTTAATGCCGCCGGCAACCGCCTGGCGGCATTATTTTTTCAAAACTCGAAAAGTCAGGCGCGATAGTCCGGCGGCGATGCCGGCTTCTCGATCTCCGGAATCGGGCCCGGGCGCCAGCCGCCGTAGGTTGGACCGGGCGGCACCGCACTTCCAGCCGAATGCTCGGGCGGGGCGCCGGCGTCATAGGTAGGGCCGAATCGCCGTTGCCCGGCGGGAACCCCGAACGTCGCGCCGCTGAGAACCGCGTTGATGATCTGCGCGATACCCACGAACAGCGGGATCAAGCCGCCCAGTAACCACGGGCCATATTCGTATTGGCCGTCGCCATGGTAGCCGATGAATCCAAGACCCACGAGCAGCGCCAAGCCGATGAATGCGACTTGAATCCCTCGACGCAACTGCCGCTGAGCATGAAAGTCGGCATCGTAAACGTACCGGCTCCCTAACGGATCCGCCGGCGTCGCGCCGGGGTTCCATCCGGATTTCATCGCTCGGCGCATGTCGCGCGCGTTGGGCGGCGGTACGAAGCCGCGGCGTAGCATCTCCATGCGTTCCCGGTGCGCGAGGACGCGCGAGACGATCCAGGCTGCAATGGGCGCTCCGAAGATGCAAATGATCGCTATAAGAGCCACAAGGTTGTCAGAATCCATGACTTTGGAAATCTCCGTTCGTGTAAAGATGAATCGATCCGTCGGAGGTCGCCAGCTTCATCGTGCTCGAGCCGGCACCAAGACGTATTGTTTGCCGCGCGGAATCGTCACGCGCGAGCGAAGATCCATCGACGTCGATTCGTCCGTCGCCGGTCGACGCGTCGATGGCCAGATCGGAATCCTGCGGAACGCGCAGGTTGACCGAACCGTCGCCGGTCGATACCTCGTAAGAACCATTTGGCCCGAAAGTACCCGCTACGCGCAAGGGGCCGTCGTCGCTGTGCAGCGTCGCATCGGGACGCGTGCCGGCGACCGTCAGATTATTGGCTTCGATGCGCCCGTCGTGGGTGCGAGCGACCAGCGATTCGACGCTGACGTCCGCGAGCGTGAGATGCCCGTCACTCGACTCCATCGCGAGACGATCGCCGCGGACGTTGGTTGCGGTAAGGTATCCATCGTCGCTGCTGGCATCCACGGTGCCGCGCAGGTCTCTCAAGTTTACGTGTCCGTCCTGCGACTGCACGCTTACGCCGCCGGTAATGCCGTTGACGTCGGCGCCCGAACAACGGGCGATCTGCACGTGCGATCCGCTGGGAACGTCCACTTGGATGGCCTCGACGCTAAAACCAAATAGCTCGACGGAAGAATGTTGCCGTGCGGAGCGTTCGATCCGCACGCCGTCGGCAGTACGCGTGACGCGTAGCTGCGGATAGCTCGAGCTCGAGAAGATGGCGCCGCGCATCTGCGTCAGATCGCGCACGTGAACGAGCCCGTCGTTCGAAACGCCAACGCTAACCCGCGAGGCTGCGTCGTTGATTGCGACCTGCGGGGTTTCGCCGGCAGCGAGCGGCTCGACGGGCGCGGCAGCGAAATCCACGTGGTGCATGCTGCCGGCGAACGCCGTTGGGCCGCCGCCAAGGGCATAGACGGCCATGCCGGCGATCAAGACCTCGGCGGCGAGGAGCATCGCCACGACCGAGACGCGAGACATTTTAGATCCGCGGGCCCCAGCCGTCAAAGGTGGGACGGAGCGACTGAGCGGAGTTCCGCTCGTCGGACGGTAGCGCGGGATGCTTCCGGCCGGTCTGAGAACCGCCGGGAAGGGTCGTGTTCGGGATTGTGGTCATTTTTTGGTGGAACCTCCGTGATTGTTGCTGCTCTACTTACGCCCCGGCGCGCAGCATGTTTCGCAGGAAGGCCCGGCAGCGGCGGCCACCGCCGCGAAACAATCGCCGTCCGGCGCGCGTACGACTGGCGTGTCGGCACTCTTGGCGGAGGCCCCGCGCATCCGCATGAAAGCTGCGCCGGAAGACGGCGACTTGGTCGCGATGACCTTGCAAGGCAACTCCGAAGCCTTCGCAACGCTCGTCGAGCGATACGACCGAGCCGTCTATCACCTTTCGTACCGGATGCTCCACAACGTCGAGGATGCGCGCGATGCGACGCAAGAAGCGTTTTTCAAGGCGTTTCGGAGTCTGCGGACCTTTCGAGCGGGCGCTAAATTCTCGACCTGGATCTTTGCGATCTCCTATCACGCCTGCTGCGATCGCCTGGCACGGCGCAAGCACGACGCGAGCGACGAGCTCCCCGATCGGGCCGATCCGGCCCGGGGACCGGAGCAGCAGGCGATCGCCCTCGATGAAGCGTCGCGCTTACGCCGCGCGATCGACGCGCTTCCCGAAAAGTACCGCGCGGTCGTCACACTCTTTCATCTCCAAGGCCGGCAATATGAGGAGATCGCCAGCGTTCTGGGCCTGCCGCTGGGTACGGTAAAAACACACTTGTTTCGCGCGAAGGAGCAGCTGCGCAGGCTTCTGGACGGGATGGAGGTAACGGAATCATGACTATGCACGACGCGGATCGCCCGCTGGACAGCCTGGATCGCGCCATTCTCGGCCTTGCGCTGGAGGAGCCGCCCTTCGGCCTGCGTTCCTCGATTCTGCTCGCAACCGCCTATCGTCCGGCGCCGCCGTTCTCGTTCTTTGAGTTGGCACTGCTGGGGGCTCTCGGCGCCGTCGCCGTCTGGTTTGCCGCTTTGCTCGTCCTTGGCGGCGGCTCGCTCTTTGTCCATACCGTCACGACGATCGGGTCCGTGGCGAGCGCGGCGCTCTCGAACGGTGCGACGCTGGCATGGCTGGCCGCGGGAGGCGCGACGGCGCTGTGGCTCTCACTTTTCACCGTTTCCCAACCCGTCGCGCACGCTTCTCACAGGTCCGGGCCGAGGAACGTCCCATAATCTACCTTCATGGAGAATCGCTCAGCGCCGCAGAAGCGCCAATATAGGATCCTCATCATCGAGGACGATGCGGCTATTAACCGCGTCTTACAGCTCGAGCTGGAACACGAAGGATATGAGGTAGACGTCGCGCGGGATGGTCTAGCGGGTCTCGAAAAGGCCCTCAAGGAACCCGACCTCGTCGTGCTCGACCTGATGCTTCCGCGGATGGACGGCATCGAAGTCTGTAAACGGATTCGCGCCAAGAGCCGCGTGCCGATCATTATGCTTACCGCGCGCGATCGCGTGCCGGACCGCGTTGCGGGGCTCGACGTCGGAGCCGACGATTATGTCACCAAGCCGTTTTCTACCGACGAGCTGCTGGCCCGCGTGCGCGCCCGTTTGCGCGAGCGTTCTCCGCAGGGTAACGTCGTCGAATACCGCGACGTCGTGATGGATCGCGACCGCCACGAAGTGCACCGCGCCGGAAAGGCGATCGCACTTACCGCCAAAGAGTACGCTCTGCTGGAGTACTTGCTCTTGCACCGCAACAAGGTGCATACGCGCGACGAGCTTTTTAACGGCGTCTGGGGAAGCGACTTTCTCGGCGACTCAAATCTCATCGACGTTTACATCCGCTATTTGCGCGGCAAGATCGACGACGGCTTCGACGACAAGCTCATTACCACCGTACGGGGCGTCGGCTATACGATCAAAGATTGAGCGGCATGTCGCTCAAGTGGCGCATAGCGCTGGGGTATTCGGTGCTGCTGATCGTCGCACTGACGGCGATGAGCGGCCTGCTCGTTTGGCGCTTCCAACAGATCCTGGACGACCAGGCAGAGACGACCGTGAATGCGACGATGCGGGCGATCGTGCAGTTCGCGCAGCAATCCGCGACCCCGTTCTCGCTTGAAGATTCGTCGCTGGGGACGCTGCAGTTTCTTTTCAATAGCAGCAACCTGGCGACGTGGAACTCGGCCAACAGCTTCGTGCAAGTGGATTCGAGCGACGGGTATCCCTTAGCGAAAACGGAAAATCTCGGCGCGCTCGCGATCCCGCCAAACCCCAGTCTTTCGCCCGGCCGCGACGTACTTTTTCGGCATCTTACCCTGGGCGGTCGCTCTTTCTTGGTCGAAGATCGCTATCTGCTCGAAGGCGCGAACGCCGCGATCATTCACGTGGCCGAGCCGCTGGATACGTTGCAGCGCACGTTCGCGCGTGCTCGCGAGGCAATCGTCATCGTTTTGGGAACGACGGCGGCGGCGGTCATCATTCTTTCGATCGTCCTCGCAGCCCAAGCCACGACACCAATCAACGAGCTTTCTCGTGAGATGCGTGAGATCAGCTCCGATCGTCTGGCGGTCGCCGCGGGAGCGGGCGCCTTCGACGACGCTCCTCCGCTGCAAGGGCAGCGTCGCCGCGACGAGATTGGGCGGCTCGCTCAGAGCTTCAACGATCTGCTGTCGCGGCTGGGCGAAGCCTTCGCGCGAGAACGGCAGTTCATCTCGGATGCTTCGCACGAGCTCAAGACGCCGTTAACTTCCATCAATTCCAACGCGCAGATGCTGTTGCGCTGGGGCGAGCGAGATCAGACGATTCTCCGCGAGAGTTTGGAGACGATCGTCCGCGAGAGTGCCGATCTCGCAGCGATGGTCAACGGCATGCTGACGCTGGCGAAAGCCGATCGTGGCGATGAGATTCCAAAGGAACCGCTCTCTCTCGCGCAAATCGCGACCGAAGTCACGCAGAACGCCGCGCCTCGAGCGGCCGAAAAAGAGATCGAGCTCCATTTCAGCCACACCTCCACTCCGACCGTCTGCGGCGATCCGAATCTCTTGCGTCAGATGATCGCCAACCTGGTCGATAACGCCATCAAGTTCACCGAGCGCGGCCGCGTGGAGGTGCGCGTTGGAAGCGCGGGAGCGTTGGCGTGGGTCGAAGTAGCCGATTCGGGGCCCGGCGTCCCGCCGGAGGAGCTTTCAAACCTGTTCCAACGCTTCTACCGGGCTGACAAGGCGCGTTCCCGAGAAGTCCCGGGAACCGGGCTCGGTCTCGCCATCGTTCGCTCCATTGCCAGAGTGCACGGCGGCGAGGCAACCGCTGCCAGATCGCCGGCAGGCGGCGCGATTTTCAGGGTGGATCTTCCTCTCATGGAGCTTCCGTTCACCGGGAATTCATGATGGAGGGCCCGCCCCCCCGATACAATGGACCCGTGTACGGAGGTTCTCGGCGGGGAGCGCTCGTAGCGCTTCTCGCCTCATTGTGTTGTCTGGCTTTCGCGCAGCCCGTGCGCGCCGACCAACCGATCGATGTCGGCCCGTCGCCCATTCTCAACGTCCATCTCACCCATGGCAAGGTCACGATTTCGACGTGGGACCGGCCCCAAGTGCAAATCTCATCCAATGAGCCCGTAAACGTTCGCCATCTGGCTCCGTCGGACGTGGATCCCCGCGTTCCAAAGCAGATGCAAATCTCGTGGCAGCGGATCCAAACCGAGTACGGGCCGGTCGCACTCCCAGCCGAGTCGTTCGTACTCCCCGAACTGCCCGGAGAGCACGACGCCGTCGTGGCGCGAGGGGGCGGCACGATGACCATCATGATTCCACGCAGCACCGCTATCGTAATCGCGCACGTGCGCGCCGGTCACCTGACGCTTAATAACTATCACGGCGTATTCATCACCCACGTTCGATCGGGGGGTATCTCACTCGACCACGTCAGCGGGACCGGATTCGTGGAGTCGATGCGCGGCCGGATCGCCGCGACGAACTCGACCTTCGACCGGCTGCGCGTACGAACGGCCACCGGAAACATCTTCTTCCAGGGCTGTACCTCACATCAGATTCAGGCAAGTAGCGTGTACGGCTCGATCGTCTACGACAACGGGCAATTTCAACCGGGTCTCGCGCGCTTTGACTCCGAGCACGGAAATGTGGCGCTCGGCGTACGCGGCGGCGCGCAGATCGGCGCCTACAGCGGCTCCGGACACGTCCTTTCGAGCTTTCCAAACGACACGCAGATACGCGGAAACCCAAACACGCAACAAGCGACGGTGGGTGGGGGCGGACCGATCGTTACGGCCACCTCGAAGAATGGATCGGTCTATTTGTACAGCGGCTCGATGAACGATCATCCCAGCGTTCGTCAAGAGCTCAGCGGCAGTACGCAGTTACCGGTTCGCGCTCCGCGTCCCCCGCACGGACGCCGTCATCGCGGCTTTAGAAACCTCTGACCCATCCGACGTTGTGCGTGATGCTGAGGAGGCTCTGCACGACGAGCGGAGCCCGGATGGCGGAGCGAGGAGGCAGGCAGCAGGAGCGCAGCCAGGATGGCGGAGCGACGAGCGGCTCCGAGGCATCATGCACAACGTCGGATGGGTCAGAGGTTTCTAACGCGCTGCCACCTGTGTATCGACGTCTAAGATATAGTCGTCGTACGCGGCGATGACTCGCAGGCCTAGCTCGTCTTCCAGCTGTTCGGCTAACCGCGGTGGATCGGCCTCGAGCATCTTCGTTCCGAAATGCGCAAAAACGGCGACCTTCGGACGCACCTCGGCCACGACGCGCCGCGCATCCTGCCACGTAAAATGATCGGCGTCTATTTGATCCGCAAAACGCAGGACGTTGACGACGAGCACGTCGGGACGATGCGCGGCGTAGTCGGCAGCCAGAGCTTCAAAATAACGCCCGCATGGGAGATAGCTTACGCGCAGTCCGTCGTAGACGAAGTGCAGTCCGTAGGTTTGGACCGCGTGTGCGTGCTGCAGCGACGTGAAGATCTCGACGCCGGCGGAGCCTGTGCTGAGCGCAGTCGAAGCAGGATACGGACCGCTGCTCGCGGTCAAGCGTTCGACGCGCTCGACGAAGCGTAGCGCGTAAGGCAAGACGACGTGCTCGTCGTCGAACGCATCGGCCGGCGCCAGCAGCGCGCCACGCCGCCGGAATCCCCCCGAGGTCATCGCCTCGATCATTGCGTTCACGTCGCCCGAATGGTCGAGATGCTTGTGCGAGAGCACAATTGCGTCGAGCTCGCGCGGATTGCAGGGCGGTACGTGCGAGAGCGCTCGAACGAGCGCACCCGGGCCCGGATCCACGTGAATCTGAGTCGAGCCAAAGCGGAACCACATTCCTCCCGATGCGCGCAGCTGGCGGGCGACGACGAAGCGAGCTCCGCCGCTACCGAGAAAGAGAATCGAGGAAGCCACTCAGCCTAAAACTGGAAGCTGCGTGAAAGAGCCGCGCAGGAGCGCGGCAGAAGAACGACCCAGCCAGCGCTCGAGCACCGTGGCGTAGACGCTGCGAAAATCGGTCGTGTACCGCACGTTGCCCATATTCGTCGCGCTCAGATCGGGAAGCGTCCCGTATAGACCGCCCTTGACGCCGCCGCCGATCAGGAAGAGCGGGGAGGCCTCACCGTGGTCCGTTCCGCGGCTGCCGTTCTCTTCGATACGTCGCCCGAACTCGCTGAAGGTGAGGGTAAGCACGCGGCGCTCGTTTCCGTGTGCGCCGAGGTCGTTGTAGAAAGCACCGATAGCATTCGAGAACTGCATTAGGAGCGCGTTCTGCGTAATCTTTTGGCTGACGTGCGTGTCGAACGAGCCGTGTTCGACATAGATTACCTTCGTTCCGAGATTGCTGCCGACGATTTGCGCGGCCAGCGCCAGGCTGCGACCCAGACCGGTCGCCGGATACGAAGCCTGCGTCTTATATCCCGCCACGAGCTTCGGCAGCTCCTCAGAGCTGCGTTGCGCGTTTGCCTCGATCTCCATTACGTGGGCGAGGTACGGCGATGCGAAGGGCAGGTGAGAATCGGTCGCCTCACGCGAAAAGGCACCGCGCGCCGTGACGTTGCGGTCGGCCATCATCACGTATTCGCCGAGGCCCGGAACGGCTGGAATATCGGTGCGCTCCGAGACCAGCACTTCGGGCAGTACTTTCGAAACGGCCACGCCTCTGAACAGATTCTCGCGCGCGGGCCCGGCTTGGTCGAAGTAGCGCCCAAGCCAACCCGTGTGCTCGTAACGATCGGGCGCCGCGGTCTGCCAAATTTCCGTCGAGCGAAAGTGTGAGTGATCCGGATCGGGATAGCCGACGCCTTGAACGATCGCGACCATGCCTTTATCGTAGAGTCCCTTAACCGATTGCATCCCCGGATTGAGTCCCACGTTTTGGTCGATCGCCAGCACATCTTTGCGGTCGATTGCAAGCGCTGGGCGCAACTGATAGTAGCGATCGTTTCCGTGAGGAACGACACAGTTGAGCCCGTCGTTTCCGCCGTAGAGATTGATCAACACGAGGCACCGGTCGGCGCCTCCCGGCAACCCGGGAAGCGGGGTCTGCGCAAGGGCGCGGGCAAAGACGTGGTCGGCGTTGGCGACGACGGCCAATCCAGAGGTGGTGCCGAGCAGAAACTTGCTTCGTTTCATAAATTAATTCAATTTGGTACGCCGGCGTCGCCATCGCGAGATAGGCTGCACCGCGCACTCGTTGGTCGTAGTTCTCCGCAGAAAGCGGCGCGAGGGCGGCGGTGCCCGTCCCGCTCAAATAGCCCTCGAGTTCGAAGAGCGTCTCGGGCGCGGCATCGTCCTGCAGGATCGTTTGCGCCAACCGCCGAGCCGCCGCGCTCGAAGCTACCGGCAGCCCTTGCAGCCAGGACGAATCCGTCAGCGTCTGCGAGTTGAGGAGCCGCGTAAGGAAGTTTTGCCGTGCGATCATCGTGCCGCTGGTCAGCCAGTTTTTTGCGCCGGGCCAGCCTGCGACGTTGGGAGGAAAGAAAAGACGTTGCCCCATCTGCGTAAGCGCGTCCAGCGCTGACGGATCGATTGCCTGAACTCCCAGTGCGGCGTACGTTCCGACAACGAACTCGACCGGACTCTTCACCAGCGCGCGGTAGGCTCGCGCGCCGTAGAAGAGGTTGCTGGCCAGGATCGTCCCGAGGATCGGCGTTAGCTCGAAGTCGTGCCGCCGCAAGAGCGCAGCGAAGTGGTCGACGAGCTGTGGCTCCGGGTCGTTGTACACGAACAGGTTGAGCAAGCTGGCCGCAAAAAACCTCGCGCACTGCGGCTGTGCGAAAATGATACCGATGATATCGTCGCCGGTAAAATTGCCCGTACGGCCGAGAAACGTTTTGACCCCCGAGTCGTGCGCTGCCGCATCGAACGTGACGGTATCCGTACGCCGGTCGACGCGCCAACCCGTCCACGCGCGAGCCGATTCTCGCACATCCTCTTCGCTATAGTTGTCCACGCCAAGCGTAAAGAGCTCCATCAACTCGCGCGCGTAGTTCTCGTTGGGGTGCGCCGCAACGTTTTGCGCGCCGTTGAGATAGATGAGCATCGCGGCGTCTTTGGAGACTTCGAGCGCCAGGTCGCGCAGATTTCCCAGAGCGTAGCGGCGCAAGAGCGCGTTTTGATTGTAGGTAATCCACGGATAGACCGGCGTCGCGCGCGATGTGAAGTGACCGTGGAAGTACAGCGTCATCTTCTCTTGCAGAGGGGCCGGCGTCGACAGCATCCGGTTCAGCCACCAAAGCTGCAACGCGAAGATCGCGTCCCGGCCCTCGCGCGCGCGCTCTCGATGCGTCGACATGGGCCCGCCCACGTCCTCGAGCTCTTGCGGGGGCGTAATCGATGAAACCGGCGGAAGCGTCAGCAGCGATGCCACGGCATCGCCGGCCGTCATCGCGGCGTAACGCCGCACTTGATCGGGCGTGCCGCCGAAGCCGGCGCGCCGGAGCAAATGCGCGGCGGAGCGTTCGCCCAGCCGCCCGACATGTGGCCGCAGCGCCGTTGCCAGATCGAGCCCGCCCGCCGGGCGTACGATACCGCCGACGTCGACCGGAGTCTGCTGTGCCGCCATTGCCGGATAGTTTTCCGCATTGCAGCCGCAATCGCCCTCGGCGCGTGCAGAGGTCTAACCGGGCTCTAAGCGCACGAACGCCGAATGGCGGCGCGATGGCAGATTTTCAGGCAAACGCCGAACGGATGGAGCGGTTAGTCGCGGAGTTGCGCGAGCGCCTCGTCGCGGTTCGAGCCGGCGGCGGTGCCGAAGCGGTCGAGAAACACCGCCGGCGCAACAAGCTCCCCGCCCGGGAGCGCGTCGAACGCCTGCTCGATCCGGGCTCCGACTTTCTCGAGCTCTCGGCGCTCGCCGCCTCTGGAATGTACGACAACGATTCGCCCAGCGCGGGCATCCTTACCGGGATCGGCGTCGTGGAGGGCCAGCACTGCGTGATCGTCGCGAACGATGCGACCGTTAAAGGCGGTACGTACTATCCGATCACGGTCAAGAAGCATCTACGCGCACAAGAAATTGCGCAGCAAAATCATCTTCCGTGCATCTATCTCGTCGACTCGGGCGGTGCGTTCTTGCCATTGCAAGCCGAGGTCTTTCCCGATCGCGATCACTTTGGACGGATATTCTACAATCAAGCGCGGATGTCGAGCCTGCGCATCCCGCAAATCGCGGCGGTCATGGGCTCGTGCACCGCAGGCGGTGCCTACGTGCCGGCGATGAGCGACGAGACCGTCATCGTCAAAGGCCAAGGCACGATCTTTCTCGGTGGACCGCCGCTGGTTAAGGCGGCCACCGGCGAGGTCGTGACCGCCGAAGACTTGGGCGGCGCCGACGTTCATACGCGCATCTCGGGCGTAGCCGATCACTTTGCCGAGGACGACGCGCACGCGCTCGCGCTCGTCCGCGAAATCGTGCGCAACCTTCATCTGGAACGGCCGCGGCAATGGGATCGCATCGAACCCGCGCCGCCGAAGCACGACCCCCGCGAAATCTACGGCATCATTCCGGCCGACAGCCGCACGGGTTACGACGTTCGCGAAGTCATCGTGCGTTTGGTCGACGCCTCGGAGTTCCACGAGTTCAAATCGCGCTACGGCGCGACGCTCGTCTGCGGTTTCGCGCGCATCGAGGGGCATCCGATCGGCATCCTTGCCAACAACGGCATTCTCTTTAGCGAGAGCGCACTCAAGGGTGCGCATTTCATCGAGCTCTGCACGCAACGCGGCACGCCGCTGCTCTTCTTACAGAACATCACCGGCTTTATGGTCGGGCGCGAGTACGAGAACCGCGGCATCGCCAAAGACGGCGCGAAACTCGTGATGGCCGTGGCGTGCGCCGAAGTACCGAAGTTCACCGTCGTGATCGGTGGCAGCTTCGGTGCGGGCAACTACGGCATGTGCGGCCGCGCCTACGCGCCGCGCCAGCTTTGGATGTGGCCAAACGCGCGCATCAGCGTGATGGGCGGCCCGCAAGCTGCGAGCGTCCTTTCCACCGTCAAGGGCGACATGACACCGGAAGAACGAACGGCGTTCGAAGCGCCGATTCTCGAAAAATACGAGCGCGAAGGCAGCCCCTATTACTCGACCGCGCGCCTTTGGGACGACGGGATCATCGATCCACTCGATACGCGCCGCGCGATCGCGATCGGTCTCGATGCGGCCGCACACGCGCCGCAGCCGCGCACGCAGTACGGCGTGTTCCGGATGTAGGTTAGTGTAACCAGAACCCGCCGGCCTTTCCGTCGGGACCCACGACGAGGAACGCGGTCTTCGTTCCGCCGCTAAAGTCGACCAAGTAGCGGTACTCGGTAAAGCCTTCCGATACGGAGGAGCTCAGCAACGTCATCGCTCGAACGCTCCCAAGCGCTTGAGGCTGCGTCGCCAAGTATGGGCGCAAGAGACCGGCGATTGCCGGATCTACGGCGGCCGCGCGACTCGACGGCGCATTCGCCGCTACTGCCTTGGGGTAGAAGAGCGTCAGCACGGGATCGAGCACGGCTTGGGCCGGAAACCCGGCGCAGTTTGCCAGCGCGACGATTGCAAACCGGTCATGCACGAAGAGCGCGTTTCCCGCAACGTAGCCCGAGGGCGTTCCCTGGCGACCGATCATCAACATGCCGGCTTGCCGGGTTGACTGAAAGGCCGGCTGCATCGCTCGTAGCGATGCGTCTGGAAGCAGCGTGCCGCGGAGGAGCGCGCTATCGAACCGCGCTACGTCGGTAGCAGTCGAGATGAAGCTGCAGCACTTGCGGTTCCAGGCGTCCGTCTCCAGCGCAGCTAGGCCAAAGACATCGCGCCACTCATAATACCCCAGCGCGAGCGGTGCCCAATCGGGCGGTTCCCCGGACCACGTGTGATCCATTCCGGCCGGCGCAAAGACGTGGTCGTGCAGGTAGGTGACGAGAGGTACTTCCGTGACGCGCTCGATGACGTCGCCGAGGACGTCGTAGTTTGCATCGTCCGCGCCGAGGACGTCGAGGTTTACCTCGTCCTCTCGCGGCGAGAGCAGTCGACGCACCGTCAGGGTCGAGTCCGGTAGAACGGGAAGATAGCGTTCCACCGGGTCGTCGAGATGGAGTTTGCCTTTTGCAACGAGCTGCATCACGGCAACGGCCAAGAAGAGCGTGCCGATCGAGCCGATCGGGTACCGAGTCTGAGCGGTTGCCGGCACGTTTTTTTCGAGATCGGCGCTCCCTCGGGCTCCGGCGTACACGACCTTGCCGTTCTCGACGATCGCCAAAGAAATGCTCGGCGTGAGCTTCCAGGTGACGACGTCGCGCAGAAGTTTGTCCAGTGAGGTTCCGGCCGGCGTCCCGTAGGCCAACGGCTCAGCCGGGCTCGCAGCGGTAAACGCTAGCAAAACTACGCATGCCCCGATGCAGGCTCGGCTTAAATCCCCGCGTACCATTCGTAGCCCTGATCTTCCCAGTAGCCGCCGTGTCCTCCGGCAATGGTCGCAAAGGTGCCGACGACTTCGATTCGGGCGATCCACTTTGCGCTCTTGTAACCCAGCTGCGTCGGTACGCGCAGCCGGACGGGCGCACCGTGATCGGGATCGAGGGGCGCGTCGTTGAGCCGCAGCGCGAGCAGCGCCTGCGGATGGCGAGCCTGATGGAGATCCAGGCTCTCGTAGTAGAGGTTGCCCGAACCGTCGTTATCCATGCAGCGAAAAACGACGTAGCGGGCGTCGTTACGGAGGCCAACCATATCGAGAAGCCCTCCGAGCCGCACGCCAGTCCACTTTCCTATTGCGCTCCAGCCTTCGACGCAATCGTGGCGCGTGATTTGCGTCTGCTGCGGCATGCGCTGCAGTTGCGCGAGCGAAAAGGCTTGGGGACGCTCGACGGCGCCCTCGACGATCAAACGATACGGAGCGAAGTTACGCGCAACGAGATCCGTGTAGCGCGCGTCCGACGGCGTGGCGAATCCATTCACTCGAAAACGGCGATCGACGTCGTTGTCGCGGTACTCGCGAGCCAAGCCGCGCGTTCCGATCAAAAGGTGGTTGAGTCCCTCAGCCGAGGCGAGAACGCGCCGAACGTTGTCGTTGTTGTTGAGTGCCGAACCGATCGGGCCGCAACCCGCGAGCGCGGACGCCGTCGCGGCGAGAAAAAGCCGCCGCCTCATTGCGGTTGATACCAGCCGCTGATCATCGATCGCATCTGGTTAACGACGCCCTGCGTCGCAACCTGGAACGTGTGGATGATGAAGAAGCCTACGAGCAGACCCATGCCGACGAAGTGCCACAACCGTGCGAACTGACGCCCGCCGAACGCAACGGTCAGCGGATTGGCGATCGCGTCGATTCCCGGCGAGAGCGCCAGGCCCGTCAGGACGACGAGCGGCGTGAGGACGAAGAGCACCGTCGTGTACGCGGCCTTTTGCAATGGATTATAGATACCGTGAGGCGGCGGCTCCTTACGCAACTTTAAGTAGTAGGCTTGCATCGGCCAAAGCTTGGGCAGGTCGCTCGGCCGTAACAGCATCTCGCGCAAGTTCCCCTTGATTGCGCTGGAGATCAGCCAGGCCAGCCAGCAGAGCGCCGCGATCCATGCAAAAAACAAGTGCCAGCGCCGGCCGGCGGCGAGGTCTTGGTAGCCCGGAACGATGATCGGTGCCGGAAATGCGTGCGCGCTCTTCTCGCCCATGCCGTCGTCGGTCCACCCGAGCCAACCCGTGGTGACGAAGGTATGACCGAAAATCGTGGTCGTTCCAACGCCATCGGCCGGCGAGCCGATCGCCAGCACGCGCCGTGCCGCATCGCTCTTGTCGGAGGCATCCAAGTTCGGCGACGCGTTAAAAATTTGGAGACCGCTTCCGATCAGCACGACAAACGCGAGCACCCAAAGCCAGTGGCTGGCCCGCGTCAACAGCGGATAGCGATAAATGGCCTGGCGCCCAGCAACCTTCATCCTTGGAGTATAACGCGCGCGAGGCCCGCTCGGATGACGCCTCGAACCCCGGCGCCCATGGCCGAGAGCATTCGCCTCGTCGTCTCTGAGGGCATAGCCCGCGTCACCCTGGCCCGGCCGGAGGCCCGCAACGCCTTCAATGCCGAGACAATCGAGCAACTGCACGACGTCTTTGCACGGATCACGGCGGCCGACGACGTGCGCGCCGTCGTGCTGGCGGGCGAGGGCAAAGTCTTTTGTGGGGGCGCCGATATCGGCTGGATGCGCGAGTCGCTCGAGCTGAGCTTCGACGCCAACGTCGCCGATGCCGAACGCATGAGCGACATGTTTCGCACAATCGATAACTGTCCCAAGCCGGTGATCGGCCAAATCCACGGCGCCGCGCTCGGAGGAGGCGCCGGCCTCGCGGCCGTCTGCGACATCGCCATCGCGGCCGACGACGCGATCTTCGGATTCACCGAGGTCAAGCTCGGCATCATTCCGGCGGTGATCTCACCGTTCGTTCTCGCGAAGATCGGCGCATCGCACGCGCGAGCGCTCTTTCTGACGGGAGAACGCTTCGACGCGCGGCGAGCCAAACACATCGGTCTCGTGCACGAGGTCGTGCCCGCGGTCGAGCTCGGCGCCGCGGTCGAGCATTGCCTGGAGGAACTCTTCACGGCGGGCCCTGCGGCCGTGCGCGCCGCGAAACTGCTGATTCGGCGCGTGATCGACAACGATTACGACGAGTCCCGCGCGATTACCGCGCGCGCGATCGCGCAGCAGCGCATCGGCACCGAAGGTCAAGAAGGGTTACGAGCCTTCCTCGAACGCCGGCAGGCTTCATTCGTAAAAGATCTCGAGCGCGAGGACCCGTCAGTCTGAACACTCCCAGGATCACGAGACTCTTGATCGCCAATCGCGGCGAGATCGCGGTGCGCGTCGCGCGCGCGGCGCGCGAAATGGCGATCGTGCCGCTCGGCATCTACTCGGAGGCCGACGCAAACGCTTATCACCTGCGGTTCGTCGACGAAGCGCGATGCGTCGGTCCGGCGGCGGCGGCGCAATCGTACCTCAATGCAGAGGCGATCATCGCCGCGGCGCTCGCCATGAAGGCGGATGCGGTCCACCCGGGATATGGATTTCTCTCCGAGCGCGCACCGTTTGCAGCCGCCGTGCGCGATGCCGGACTGATCTTCGTCGGACCGGCGCCCGAAGCGATGGCGGCTATGGGCAGCAAGATCGAAGCGAAGCGCCGCGTGCGAGCCTCCGGCGTGCCCACCGTTCCCGGCTATGACGGCGACGACCAATCGCTCGCGACGTTGCGGCGGGAGGCCCAGCGAGTCGGGTTTCCGCTGCTGATCAAAGCGAGCGCGGGCGGCGGCGGCCGCGGTATGCGCGTCGTCGATTCGGTCGAACGCTTTGACGAAGCGCTCGAAGCGGCAAAGCGCGAAGCGCTCGCGGCGTTTGGCGACGATGCTGTTTTGCTCGAGCGCTACCTTCGCGACCCGCGTCACATCGAGTTCCAAATCCTGGCCGACGCGCACGGCACGACGCTGCACTTTGGCGAACGCGAGTGCTCGATTCAACGGCGCCATCAGAAGATTATCGAAGAGGCGCCGTCGGTGGCGCTGACGCCGAAGCTGCGCGCGGAGATGGGCGCCGCGGCGGTGCGCGCGGCCGAATCGGTCGGCTACGTCAATGCCGGCACTGCTGAGTTCATGCTCGATTCCGACGATGCGTTTTACTTTCTCGAAATGAACGCGCGTCTGCAGGTCGAGCATCCGGTGACCGAGTTGGTTTACGGCATCGACCTGGTGCAATGGCAGCTTCGCATTGCCTCCGGCGAACCGCTCACGCTCGCGCAGGACGAGATCCGCCCGCGCGGTTGGGCGATCGAAGCCCGTCTCTACGCTGAAGATCCCGCGAACGACCTGCTCCCGTCGACGGGGACGCTCACGTACTGGTCGCCGCCCGAGGGGCCCGGCATTCGTATCGATGCCGGCGTTGCCACGGGGAGCGAAGTGAGCCACTACTACGACCCGATGCTCGCAAAGCTGATAGTCTCGGGCAGCGATCGCAGCGCTGCGATCGCGCGGCTCGAGCAAGCATTGCTCGATTTCGGGGTTGACGGCGTGCGCACGAACCTGCCGCTCTTGCTCTGGATCGCGCGCGACGATGCGTTCCGCGCCGGCGAAACGACGACGAGCTTTCTGGATCAACGTTTTGACGCATCGTTCTTTTCGGCCGTGGCGGTGCCACGCGAAGCGGTCTTGCTGTGTGCCGCGGCCCTGCTCGTCGACGGTCGCGCGCCCTGGCGCATCGGTGAGATCGGCGTCCCGCTACGCCTGCAACACGACGCGAGCGTCGTCGAAATCGTCGCAGATGCACTTGGCGCTTCGGGGGCTTGGCGCTTAGCGGGTACGTATTCCGGCGAACTCCACGCTCGGCGCCTGGGCGAGCGCATGCAGGCCGAGTTCGACGGAACGGAGATCTCCGGCGCGGTAACGTACGCCGGCGACGCATTCGACGTCCAGCTCGACGGTCGCACGTGGCGCTTTTCGTTTGCGTCACCGCCATCTGCGGAGTCAGCCGGACATAGCCACGGCGGCGCAGCGGGCGCACGCGTCGCTGCGCCCATGCCGGGAAAGATCGTCAAGGTGGCAGTCCGCGAAGGCGACGCGGTCGAGGAGCATGCGCTTCTCATCGTGCTCGAGGCGATGAAGATGGAGCACCGCATCGAAGCCACCGCCGCCGCGAGCGTCAAATCCGTATTCGTCAAAGAAGGGCAGATCGTCAGCAGCGGCACCCCATTGGTGGAACTCGCATGACCGCCGGCGTGTCGTGCTATCCGGAGCTCGTCATCCTGACCCTTCGACTCGGCACGTTCGACAAGCCAAGCCTCGCTCAGGACTGCGCTTCGCGCAGGCACTAAGGAATGTCATCCTGACCCTTCGACTCGGCGCTTCGCGCCTCGCTCAGGACTGCGCTTCGCGCAGGCACTAAGGAATGTCATCCTGAGCTTGTCGAAGGATGACAAGAGATAACGCATGACCTTACCGAAACACGTTACGATCTTTGAGATGGGCGCCCGCGATGGGCTGCAAAACGAGAACGCGCTGATTGCGACCGCCGACAAGGTGCGATTATATCGATCTGCTCTCCGAGACGGGCTTGAAGTGGATCGAAGCAACCTCGTTCGTCAGCCCGAAAGCGATTCCGCAGCTTGCCGACGCTGCCGAGGTTTTCGCGCGCATTCGAAAGGCGCCGGGCGTGCACTACCCGGTGCTCGTTCCGAACTTGAAAGGGCTACGAGCGCGCCTGGGTGGCCGGCGCCGACGCAATCGCGGTCTTCACGGCGGCCTCGGAGCGCTTCACGAAGCGCAACATCAACATGTCGATCGACGAATCGCTCGAAACCTTTGGCGACGTCGTAAGCACCGCCAAGCGCGACGGCTGCTGGGTGCGCGGCTACGTGTCAACCGCGTTCGGCTCGCCCTTCGGCGATGTGGTCACTCCGCAGATGGTGCTCGACGTCGGTTTGAAGCTGATGGAGATGGGTTGCGACGAGCTATCGATCGGCGACACGATCGGCGTGGGCGTCCCAAGCCAGGTCGACGAGCTCGTGCCACTACTCGCAGCGCGGATTCCGCTCGATCTCATCGCGATGCACTTTCACGACACGCGCGGCACCGCGCTGGCTAACGTGTACGCAGCGCTGCTCAACGGCATTTCCAAATTCGATTCGTCGTCCGGCGGCCTCGGCGGCTGCCCCTATGCGCCCGGCGCAACTGGCAACGTCGGCACGGAGGACGTGCTCTACATGCTCGAACAGATGGGAATCGAGACGGGCGTCGACATCGCGAAGGTGCGCGCGGCATCGCGCTTCATCGGCGGCGTCGTCGACCACGCGCTCACGAGCAAAGCCTACCAGGCAATGGAAGCGGCTGAGTCGCGCGCGGCGGGCTAAAAGTGCCGAAGGCAGGTGATAATCTGTCCGGCGCGCAGCTGGAAAAACTCGGAAATAGGCTGCGCGCTGGACCCCTAACGTTACCCGACCTCCGGCAGCTAGGACGCTTCTTAGAAACACTTGAGCCGTTCGCCGAAGAGACGTACGCCAAGATACGCGAAATCGATGCCGCAACATCGGGTCTACGCTCTGCCCAGATCATGCGGCGCAGCGTTAAGACAACCCGCTCGATCCTTGCAAAACTTCGACGACAAACCACGACGCTTGTCCAAGTTCAAGACCTTGTTGGGTGTCGCATCGTGGTCCCGGATGTCATCGACCAAAATGCATGGCTGAGCGCGCTGGCATCGCTCTTTCCGAGCGCACGCGTGGTTGACCGCAGAAAAATTCCATCAAACGGTTACAGAGCGGTTCATTTAATAGTCCGAGAAGGGATCCGAAGGTTTGAGATCCAGTTGCGGACGGTGTCTCAGGAGAGCTGGGCTAACGTTGTTGAAAAGACTGCGGATAGACTTGGGGTCGAGATAAAATACGGAGGCGGCGAGGCACACATTCAGCGGCTGTTGTTGTCGATATCCGACGATATTGCCAGCCAAGAGGCCTTTGAGGAGGACTGGCAGGTGCAAACGGACTTGAGCGGCATCACGGGTACCCATGTCGTGCGTCTGCAGCCAAGGCCCGTAGTTTACCTTGAGTCCGACGCAGAGTCTAAACGCAATAATACTCGATCAAATCGGGGCGACGTCGCCTTGTACAGCAACCGACGACTACCGAAGGGATGCGTTATCCTTGTCGGCAGGCCTCAGGGACCGGTCGAACGAGCGTCGCTCTCCAACGAATCGCCGATTCCAGAGGAGGTCCAGCAGTGGATTCCTTTTAACTTCTCATATGACGTAGTATTTGAAGAGGGGCAGGACGTTGTGGATCGACTCTATGACTCGTGGGAAGCAGATCTTGATCGCGGCGAAAACATTAATGCATCTTTCGAGTTGTTGGAGCGCTTTCTGCAATGATATTCCTCGTTGTTTACGACACTAAGGCAGCACAACTGCTCGAGGTCACAGAATATGAAGAGGCAGCGCGCGATAGCGCGATGGAGGCCTTACGAAGCACGCAGGAGCGGATGATCAAGGACCTTGGACACGTGGAAGTCGCGTTGTTCGAGGGGAGCTCTCGCGCTACTCTGGAGCGAACGCACTCTCGCTATTTCAAGTCACTTAAGGAACTGGGCGAGAGCCTTAGCGATGCGACCAAGAAGAGCGCATAATCAAAGCAGTGTTCAGGTCATCCTTCGACAGGCTCAGGATGACACCGGGAGGCGCGCTCAGACGACACTGCGAGACGTATTGTCCTTCGACTGCTCTCAGGATGGCCGGCGGCGGGCGACTGGAATGACGAAGCGCGTTGCGGTGTGCGAGTCGGTATAGGCGCTGATTTTATTGTCGACGAGACCCGTAGCGATCCCGGCGGAACGCACTTGCGCATCGGTCGGCGACGCGCCGCGGCCCTTGGGATGAAAGACCCACAGCGCACCGTCCGCTTTCAGGCGTGCGGCGGCTCGCTTGATGCGCGCTAGATCGCGCGGAGCGTTGACGCGGACGAAAATGAGATCGTAGCTGGTGCGCAATACTTGCGACGCCGACTTTGCAAGCGCCGCATTTAGCCCCGTAACAAAAACGTCGTCGTGCGGCCCAACCAGCGCCACGTGTGCCTCGGCGAACACGCCGAGCTTTTCCAAGAGCGAGCGCCCCGAGTAGTCGCGTTCCTCGCGCGTTTTCATATGAAATCGAGGTTCTTTGGCTTCGGCGGAATTTCCGTGTACGCCATCGGCCGGTCCCACCAATCGTGGCGGCGGATCTCTTTTAGGTGCTCGCTCGGTGGCGGCGGCAAACGCAGCTCGAGCGCGCGCTCATACGCGACCAAGATAACGATCGATCATTCGCTCGATGCTGAACTCCCGCTCGACGTGCGTCCTGCACGCGCGACGGTCGAGCGCCGCCAGGTGCGGCACGCGTTCGACCGCATCGTCAACCGTATCGCATAAGAAACCGGTCACACCGTCCACGACGATCTCCGGCAGCGAACCCATGCGCGCACCCAGCACCGGGGTGCCGCAGGCCATCGCTTCGATCAGCGTCATGCCGAAACGCTCGGGCCGCGTGGTCATGTGGACGAGCCCCAGCGCCTCCGAGAGCAGCTGATTGCGTGCCTCGCGCTCGACGGCGCCGATGAACTGCACGCGATCGCCGTCGATGTGCGGGGCGATCTGTTCGCGAAAGTAGGCCTCGTCCTGCGGGATGGCGGCCATCTTCAAACGTACGCCCGCGCGCCGGGCGATCTCGATCGCGAGGTGCGTACCTTTTTCGGGATGAAAGCGCCCGAGAAAGCAGAGATAATCTCCTGGTTTGTCGCTGAACGTAAACAGTGCCGGGTCGATGCCGTTGTACGTCGTAGCGAGATACTCGAGGCCCGGATCGCGATCGGCGTTGGAGATCGAGCAGTAGAAGCTGCGCCGCGCACCGGCATAATAGGCCGCCAGAATCTGCGGTGACGAGAAGCCGTGAATCGTCGTGACCAGCGGCGGGGAATCCGTAGCCAGCGCGTACGTCAGGGGCTTCCAGTCCAAGTGATTGTGAATCAGATCGAACTCCGAAGCGCGCGCAAAAAGCTCCGCGATGTGCAGCGCGGTAAAGACCTCGCCGTTGAGCGCCGGGTCCTCGTTCAGTCCAACCGGAACGACCGAGGCGAGCTTGCCGTCGAAGCGTGAGTTACCCGTCGCAAAGAGGGTGACGTCCAGCCCGCGCCGCCGCATGCCGTCGGCCACGTTGAACGCGATCTGCTCCCACGGGCCATAGCCGGGCGGCGGCGCCGGCCACGAAATTGCGCCGAGCACCGCAAGTCGCAGACCCGTCAAGTCCGCCAAACTATTGGTCGTTGTCGACGATGCGATTGTCGCGATCCGCGGCGGCAAGGTTGAAGTGCGTTTTGCGGATCAGGCGTTTCATCGAGAGCTCGGAGTACGCAGGTACCTGCGACGCGCGCGTATAGTCGAACATATCGCTGAGATCGTCGTCGGTGACGTCGCGCTGTCCCATGTTGCCAAGGCCCCAGTTCACTTCGATGAACTTGGTTATGGCGGTGGACTCCCGGGGTTTATGCGACACGTACGGCGTTGCATTTGGATTGGCCGGATCGTAATTCGAGCGAGCCCAGGCCGACATTACGACGATCGGAATGCGAAAACCCCAGGTCGTGCCGTCCGGTCCGGGCGGCGGCGCGACGTGGTCGTACCAGCCTCCCGAGTCGTCCCAGGTGACGATCATTGCCGTATCCTTGTAATAGTTACACTGCACCGCAGCATGCATGCTTTGCACGACGGCCAGGTAAATGGAGCCAACCCATCCGGGCCCTGCGGCACTTAACGTCGCGGCATGGTCGGAATCCAGTGCGTTGGGCATTACGAACGAAACCTGCGGCAGCCGGCAGTCCGCAATGTCGCTCAAGATTTTGCCCGAAGGCGTAATGACGTTGCGCTGCCAGTCCGGACCGTAGCGAATCTTGCGGAAGGCGTCGTAGACGTTGACGGTTTGATTGACGGTATCGTCGTACCGGCCGGTATAGTATTTCCACGTGACGTGCGCGGCGTCGAGCAAATCGCCGATCGTCGGCTCGTCAAAGCACGGAAAGACGCCCGGCGTGATTATCGATTCCCCTTTGCCGAAAATCGGTACGGTCGTGCTCGGCGGGGCGTCGCAGCCCCAAATCTCGCTGTTCGGGTTGCCGGCGATTCGGCTCTGCGCCGTCGCCATCGTGTAGTGGCTGGGAAGCGTCGGCACCAAACGTGGCGCAAAGTTCTCGTCGGCTAGTGCGTAGTGCGCCGCCAGCAAGTGATAGATCGTCATCTCGGAGTCCGGCACGTACGCATATGCAAAGCCGGGCCCGGGTTTGGGAAAGCCGGGAATCGTCGAGATGCGATCGTTCGCGAAACCGTCCATTCTGCCGCGATCCCACTCGCCTAAGAGCGAGAGATGGCTGTGGCTCGGATCGGACGGGTACTCCAGCGGCACGGGCTTCAAAGAGACTCGCTCGCCGTCGACCATCGCCGTCTGCGACGTATCGGCGCCGGGATACGGACCGCCGTGCGCCAGAATCGAGGACGCAAAGAGGTTGTCGAACGTTCGGTTCTCTTGCACCATCACGATCACGTGGCGGATGGGACTTCCCGGTATGGCCTGCCCGAGCAGCGTCGGATTCGAAGTCGATGCACTCGTGACACCGCTCAAGCCGAGCAGCGCGGCCACGGCGATCGATTTCTTCATCATTGGATCAACCCGCCTTTGAGGACGAGCTGTGGTTCGCGCAGCGCGCGCACGTCCTGGCCGGCATCGCCGCGCAAGAGCAACAGATCGGCCGGCTCGCCGACGGCGAGGAGGCCGTTATGCAAACCGACCAGCTCCGCGGCGACGCTCGTCGCCGCGTGCAAGGCTTGTTGCGGCGTCATGCCGAGCAACGACCACATCAACTCGACTTCTTGCGCGTAGTCCTCGTGATAGTTATACGGCGTGCCGGCGTCCGAGCCACCTGCAAACCGCACGCCGCTTTCGTACGCTTTGCGAAGATTCTTCGCCATCACGTCGCCCAAGCCACGTGCCTTCTTCTGAACGTACTCCGGCTGCTGGCCGTCTTCGAGATGCGCCAGGATGCAGGTCGGCGCGCTCAGCGTCGGGACGAGGTACACGTTACGCTGTTTGAAGAGCTCGATCGCTTCGTCATCGAGCAGCGTTCCGTGCTCGATCGAATCGATGCCGGCGCGCAATGCATTCTTGATGCCCTGCGTGCCGATTGCGTGCGCGGCGACGCGCAGACCATGACGATGCGCTTCTTCGATGGCGGAGCTCAGCTCGTCGGGCGTGAGCTGCGCGTTGCCGGGCACGGCGCCCTTGGTAAGTACGCCGCCGGTCGCGATTAGCTTGATGCAATCCGCGCCGGCCCACATCTGTTCGCGCACGGCTTTGCGCGCATCCCAAGGCGAATCTACGGCGCGCCCGATCGGCCAGCCATGTCCACCAGTCATGCAGAGCACGGCGCCGGCAGCGCGCATGCGCGGCCCCGCAATGCGTCCCTCTTCGATCGCATCGCGAACGTCTTGCGCAATCGCATTGGAGCTGCCGACGTCGCGAATGGTGGTGACCCCGGCCTTGATCGACTTGCGGGCGTTTTCCACGGCACGCAGCAGGCGCTGATTGCGCGTCGTCGTCGAGATCATGCCCATCATGTCGGGCTCGCCGCTTGCTTCAAGATGCGCGTGCGCGTTGACCAGCCCCGGCGTAACGCACGCTGCCTCGAGATCGCACTCGCCGCTTGCCGCGCGAAACTCCTCGATGCGTCCGTCGTTTACGATCAGATCGACGTTGCGCTTTGGCGGCTCCAGCGTCCCGTCGTAAAGAACCCCCGCACGCACGATCATCCGTCGGTTATTCCAAGTCGCCTCGAGGCGAGTCCTTTAGTGAATCGTGAAGTTCGTCAGCCCGGTAATGCCGTTGACGATCAGCTGCACGGCGATGGAGGCAACGATGATCCCCACGATCCGGCTGACCGCGTCAATCCCGGTTTCCCCAAACCACGCCGTCAGGCGCTCGGAGGCACGCATGAATAGATAGGTGATCAGCACCACGATGATGGCGACGACGATAAAGATGCCACCATTAAGAAACCGATGCGCCGGCGTCGGAAAGACTAACGCGACGCTCGCCGTCAGCGCGCCCGGACCCGTAATGATCGGGATCGCCAGCGGAAAGACCGACGGATCGCTAGCGGGAGCCACGGCCTTTGCTTCGCCCGCGGTCTGACGATCGGTCTTCTCGGCGAAGACCATGTTGAATCCAACCTTGAGCAGCAGCAGCCCGCCGGCGATCTTGAAGGCGCCGATCTCGACTCCGAGCGCCTTGAGCAACGCCTCTCCGATGAAAGCAAACACGATCAGCGTGATCCCGGCGACCATCGACGCTCGGAACGCAATGCGCTCTTGATCTCCCAAAGAGCGTCCCTCGGTCAACGTGGCGAACGCCGCCGCCGCTTCGATCGGGTTGAGCATAGCGAGCAACGTGACAAACACGTAGAAGACCTCGCCCAACGGTCCGGTCAGCATTGGGACCAGCTCAGGCTTGCGTGGGCTGCCTCGGCGCGAGCGACTGCTGCCGCGTTCACCGGTCCGTCGACGAGCATCGTGAAATGCCCCATCTTACGGCGCGCGACCGCGTGGCGCTTACCATAGACGTGAAGCACGATCGCCGGATCGGCAAGCAGCTTTGCGATTCCCGTCAAGCGATCGCCCGTGCCGTCGCCGAGCACGTTGATCATGATCGCGTTGGCAAGCAGCCGCGGTGGTGAAAGCGGCAGATCGCAGATCGCACGCACTTGTTGTTCGAACTGGGAGCACGGCGTCACGTCGATCGTGTAATGGCCGCTGTTGTGCGGACGCGGCGCGATCTCGTTGACGAGCAGCTCGCCGGTCGTGGAAAGGAAGAACTCAACGCAATACGTGCCGACGATACGAAGCTTGCGTCCGACGACCGCGGCCATCTCCGTGGCCCGGCTCGCGGTCGCCGCGCTAACGCGGGCCGGAGCGATCGTCATCGCGAGGATGCCCCGGTCGTGCGCGTTTTCGGCGACCGGATAGGCAACGAGTTCGTCGCGCGCGTTGCGAGTCGCGATCACGCTCAACTCGGACGCCAGCGGAACCATTGCCTCGAAGATAAGTTCCACGCCGCCAGATTGCGCCAGCGCGGCGCGGGCTTGCTCGATCGAAGCTGCCTCCCACTGCCCCTTGCCGTCGTAGCCTCCGCGCACGGTCTTGAGCACTGCTGGAAATCCAACCTGCTCCGCGGCGCGCGCTAAATCGTCGAGGCTTTGGACGCGCGCAAACTCGGTCGTAGCGAGTCCGGCTTCGCGCGCGAACTCTTTCTCGAGCAGCCGGTTCTGCGTGACGTGCAGCACGCCGCTATCGGGCAGTACGCGGTACGAGAGTGCCTCCAGATGACGGACCGAGTCGATATCGACGTTCTCGAACTCGTAGGTGATGACGTCGCTACGGCGCCCCAGCTCCTCGATCGCCGAAAGGTCGTCGTAGGCTGCGACGATCTGTTCGTCGGCAACTTGCCCGCAGGGAGAGTGCTCGTGCGGGTCGAGCGTTATGACGTCGTAGCCCATCCGCTTCGCATCGAGTGCGAACATGCGACCGAGCTGGCCGCCGCCGATCACGCCGATCGTTTGAATCGATTTCAATCGAGCGTGCTGGAGGCTGCAGCGTCGTGCATGCGGACGACGTAGGCCGCAAGCCGCCGCGCGACGGCGACATCGTTGAGCGCCACGATGCGCGCCGCAAACAACGCGGCGTTCACCGCGCCGCCGATAGCCATCGTTGCGACCGGCACGCCGGGCGGCATCTGCACGATCGAGAGCATCGAGTCGAGACCTCCGGCGCGAGACGACTGAATCGGAACGCCGATCACCGGAACGAGCGTCTTCGCCGCCGTCATGCCCGGCAAATGCGCGGCACCGCCGGCCCCCGCGATAATTGCCGTCAGTCCGCGCCGCGAGGCGGATGCAGCGTAATCAAACATTTCGTCGGGCATGCGATGTGCCGATACCACACGAACCTCGCAGGGAATCTCCAACTCGTCGAGCGTATCGCGCGCTGCCGACATCGTCTCCCAGTCCGAACGGCTGCCCATAATGATTCCCACAATTGGCTCTTTGCCTGTTTGCGCCATCGCGAGGCCCCCTTCGACAAGCTCAGGCCTACCACCCTGACCCGTCGACAGAGCCTGTCCTGAGCTTGTCGAAGGGCTCAGGGCTGCGCTGCGCGCAGGCGCTAAGGAATGTCATCCTGACCCTTCGACTTGGCGCTTCGCGCCTTGCTCAGGGCTGCGCTACGCGCAGGCGCTAAGGAATGTCATCCTGAGCTTGTCGAAGGATGGTTTTGCAATGCCTCGATTTCTTCTCGGCATCAACTACTGGCCGCGCCGCAGCGCGATGTACATGTGGCAGCAATTCGATCTGGACGAGATCGGCGAAGACATGGCGCGGATCAAGGCGCTCGGCCTCGACATCGTCCGCTTTTTCCTGATGTGGGAGGCATTCCAGCCGGAGCCCAACGCGATGGACGCCGGCGCGTTGCGTCACTTCGATGCAGTCATGGACATCATCGCCGGTAGCGGGCTGCAAGCGATGCCCACGCTTTTCTGCGGGCATATGAGCGGCGTGAATTGGTTGCCGCGGTGGACGCTCGAACCCCAAACGAGTCAAGGGCGCTTCCGAACGATTAGTCGCGGCGCCGTGATCGATCGCTCAATCGGCGATTTCTATGCCAACCCCGAGTTGCTAAAAGCACAAGTGCTGTTTGCGCGGCGCGTCGGCGAACGGGTTCGCGAGCATCCCGCCCTCTTCGCCTGGGACCTCGGCAACGAGTTTTCAAATCTACGCGAACCGGATCGACCGCAAGACGCGGCTGACTGGAGCCTGCGGCTGAGCAACACGCTGCTCGAGGCTTCGGGGGGCCGCGTGACGGGCGGGATGCACGGCGAAGACCTCGAGCGCGATCGCAATATCCGACCGTCGAGCATCGCGCGTCCGTGGGACTTTCCGACGATGCATGGTTATTCGGTCTACAGCTCGTTCGCCCGCGACCGTCTCGATACGAATGTCGTGCCGTTTCTCTGCCAGCTGCAAGCATCGTTCAGCGGCAAAGCGGTGCTCTTCAGCGAGTTGGGCAATCCGCAATGCCCGCCGGGTGACTCACGCGTCGACGGCTTCGCCTGTTTGGATGAGACCGAGATGGCGCTCTACGGACGAGGTGCGATCGACCGGCTGCACGCACGCGGCGCGCTGGGCGCGTTTTGGTGGTGCTGGGCAGATTACGATCTCGCCCTGGCGCACACGCCGCCATTCGATCGCGCGCCGCACGAGCTGCGGTTCGGCATCGTGCGCAGCGACGGTTCTGCTAAACCCGTCGCGCAAATGCTCTCACAGTTCGCCGCCGAAGCTCGCGACGTTGTCGACAAGCCGCCGCCGATCGCCGGAGAGGCCGAGCACTATGCGGGCCTTCCGCAAAGCATCGAGCGCGAATATCGCGAGTATTGCGACACGCATGCCTGACAACGAGCGCGTTCTCATCGTTACCGGCGCCAGCTCGGGCATCGGCGCCGCGCTCGCACGCGCCGCCGCGCACGCTGGTTATCGCGTCGCGATCGTCGCGCGCCGCATCGAGCGGCTCGAAAAGCTCGCGCATGCGATTCGCGACGCCGGCGGGAAGGTCGTTTCCGTCGCCGGCGACGTTACCGCCGGCGATATGCCCGCGCGAATCGTCGCGACGACGATGAGCTCCTTTGGGCGAATCGACGCCGTCGTCAACAACGCAGGCGGCGGCGCTCTTGGCGCACTGCTCGATCAAACCGACGCCGCAATCGAAGCGCAATGGCGGCTTCACGTCGTCGCTCCGCTGAAACTCTCTCGCGCGGCATTGCCGCATCTCGAAGCGGTTCGCGGACAACTTGTCTTTCTCGGCTCGGGAATCGCCCGCGTGCCGCTCCCCAACTACGGCGCCTACGCCCTCGCCAAGGCTGCCGTTCGAGTTGCGGCAACCCAGCTGCGGCGCGAGTTACGCGACCGCGGAGTTGGCGTCACCTATGTCGATCCCGGACTCGTCGCCACCGAGTTTCACGAAGCTATGGGAATCGAACGCAGGGGCAAAGTTCCCGCCGCGTCGCCCGAGCGCGTCGCGCGCGCGATCTTGCGCGGCATCGCACGCCGCTCCGCAGTAGTCAACGCCGTTCCGTGGCAGACCGCCGGCGCCGTACTCGGCGAATGGTTTGGAACGCTCGCCGATCCATTCATCATTTCGCGCCTCTCGCCGCAAAAGAGTGCTGACGCATCACCCCCCATCCTAAGGCCGCCTGTCATCCTGAGCTCAGCCTGCCCTGAGCTTGTCGAAGGGTCGAAGGATGACAATGTGGCAGCGACTTCGTTCGATGAGGCGCTCGAGCCGGTGGCGCGGCGCATGGAGCGCGTCAAACTGCCGGCGCAGTTCTTGCGCGACGCGCTGGTGCCCGGCGCGACCATCGAGCTTAATGCGCTGGCAATGCGATGGGCGGGAATGCCGAATAAGAACGAGCGGGCTGCGTTACGAGAGGCGCTCGACGCACTTGCGGCCGGGGGTTATCTGGAACCGCTAGCAGACGAGAGCTGGAAAGTTACGCGCGGCGGAGATGCTTGAGCCCAATCGCTAGAAAGAAGAGCAGCGTGGCAAGCAAGACGATCGTCGCACCACTCGAAGCCCGAACGTAATACGAGAGATAGAGTCCGCCCTCGGTACTCGCGGCCCCGAAGAGCGCGGCCAAGGCCATCATCGGCGAAAAGCGCGACGTCAGCTGGTAGGCGGCGGCGGCCGGAGTGACAAGCAGCGCCGCGACGAGGACGATGCCAACCGCTTGCAGCGCGACGACGATCGTCAGCGCCAGCATCACGAGCAGCGCATACTCGTAGGCGGGCGAGTTGATGCCGCTGGCCTGCGCGACGACTGGATCGAACGTCGTGTAGAGCAGGCCCCGGAAAAGCACGGCCACGGTAACGCCGACGATGATGCTCAAACCGAGAATCAACCACAAGTCCTGCGGCTGGACGGCCAGGATGTCGCCGAATAGAAAACTCTGGAGGTCGACGGCATAGCTGCGCTGCTGGCTCATCAAAAAAACGCCCAATGCGAACATGCCCGTAAAGAGCACGCCGATCGTCGTATCGAGCGATATCCGGCCGCGGCGATGGACGAAGCCGATCCCGACGGCGGTCAGCACGGCAACGATGCCGGCACCGAGATAGAAGTTCGCGCCGCGCAGATACGCGATAACGATTCCGGCGAACGACGCATGCGCGATGCCATCGCCGATGAACGACAGCTTTCGCAAAATAACGTACGTGCCCATCGTCGAGCAGATCAGCCCAACCGCCAGCGCCGCAACGAAGGCTCGCTGCATAAAAGCATAATGAAACGGCTCCAACAGCAATGTCACGTCACGTTCGGATTTCGGGGTGGGCGGCGTGGGCGGCGTGCGGCTCGTGATCGTGGCGCAAGTGTCCGTGCGTATGCGTATGTTCGCGAATGGCGCTATAGGCGCCGGACTCGACGACCTCGCGCGGCGTTCCGAGAGCGAGCACCCGGCGGTCGAGGACGAGCAGACGATCGAACCAATCGTCGACACGGTCGAGATCGTGCGTCGCCATGAGTACCGGAAGCCCGTCGCCGACGAGCTCGCGAACGATTTCGCGCAGCGCTTCTTCCGTCGCCGCATCGACGCCGGTCGTCGGCTCGTCGAGCAGCAGCAGTTTGGGTTCTTGGGCGAGCGCGCGTGCGACGAAAGCGCGCTGCTGTTGACCGCCGGAAAGATTCGAGATCCGCCGTCCGGCAAGATCGGCCATCTTCACAACGCTGAGCGCATGATGAACGACCTCGCGATCGTTGGGACCAAAATGCTGCCAGAAGTGCAGCCGCGCGAAGCGCCCCATTGCGACGACGTCCCACACGGTCGCGGGAAAGGACCAGTCAACAGCCTCTACCTGCGGCACGTAGGCGATCGTTCCGGGAGGAAGTTTGCGGGGCGGCTGCCCGAGAACGCTCAACTCGCCGCTCGACGGGAGTAAAAGGCCTGCGATCGTCTTGAGCAGCGTCGATTTTCCCGAACCGTTGGGGCCGACGATGCCGAGAGCTTCTCCGTAATGCACTGCGAACGTCGCGCCGACGAGTGCCGTGAAATCCTCGTAGCGCACGTCCAAATCGCGCGCAACCACGGCGTCTCTCCCGGTGCCACCCTGACCCTGTCGGATGTCACCCTGAGCCTGTCGGATGTCATCCTGAGCCTGTCGGATGTCATCCTGAGCCTGTCGAATGTCATCCTGAGCCTGTCGAAGGATGACCTGCTTCTTCACTTTAGCGTGTGCACGATGACGTTCGTGTCGTAGGTCAGCATCGCAATATAGTTTGCCACGCGCGGATCGGTGCCGACGGAATCGTCGTAAAGGTCCTCGACGACCGCAATCCCGGCGCCCTGTGCGATGGCGTACAAAATCTTGGGGCTATACTCCGGTTCGCTAAACACGCCATGAACGTGATGCTGCTTGGCCAGATCGATTAACTGCGCGACCTGCTGCGGATTGGGCTCCTGGCCCGGATTTCGCTCGACGAAGCCAAGCGTGGTGATTCCGAAACGGTCGTTATAGTACTGCCAAGCATTATGGAACACGATCATGTAGCGATGCGACGGCGGAACGGTGGCGATCTGCCGGCGGATCTGGCCTATCAGATCGTCGAGCCGCCGGTCGTAACTGGCCGCGTTGCGCCGATAGGCGTCGCTGTGTGCCGGATCGGCGGCAATCAACGCATCGCGGATCTTCGCAACGTATTGTTTGGCGAATACGGGGTCCATCCACAGATGCGGGTTGAGATTCTTGACCGGCAAGCCTTGCGCGCAGACGACGACCCGCAGACCGGGCTTGCCGGCATCACGCAGAAGACGATCGAGCCACGTCTCGAGGCCCGCTCCGTTTTCAACCAATACATCGGCGTCGGCGACGGTCGCAACGTCCTGCGGCGCGGGCGCGAAGGTTTCCGGCGACGCGCCGATCGGCACGATGTTCTTCACGCTCACGTACTCGCCGCCGACGCCCTGCACGAATGAGTTGAGCGTCGAAATCGTAGTCGCTACGCGAATCTTTGCTCCCAGTGTCACCCTGAGCGCAGTCGAAGGGTGACTCGAGTCCAGGCTTGCCTTGTGGGCGCACGCCGACAAGAGGAGCGCGAGCGCGCCCGCGACTACCGGCAGGCGCCGCATTTTCCGAAAAACTCGATCGCGTGTCCATCGAGCTCAAATCCGTTGTGCGCGCGCAGCGACTCGGCGAACTGCTCCATTGCAGCACAATCGACGTCTTCGACGCGCCCGCACGTGCGGCAGATCGCGTGGTGATGATGATGGCGCGGTTCGCAGAGCATGTACGTCACCTCGCCGTCGGCATCGGGGCGGACGGTGATGTCGCCCTTTGCCTGCAAGCGATCGAGCGTGCGATAGACGGTGGAGAGCGAGACACGCGCCCCGTCGCGCTCGAGCCCCTGGTGGATTTGCGCGGCCGAGAGAAAGCGCGGCTCGCGCGCGAGGATCGATGCGATCCACTCCCGCGGGCGGGTCACGTAATCGGCACGGAGCCCCATGGAACTACCTCATTTGCGAACCATTCGCAAAATCCCGTGCAACCCGAGCCCATTCCGTGTCACCCTGAGGCCCATTCCGTGTCACCCTGAGCTTGTCGAAGGGGGTCTGCCGCTCGGCGAGGGGCAGGTCGTGACGTCGGCCTTTGCCCGATCGTGGACTCGGTCCCGCCAATAGGCGGACGTATCGGCCCAGGGCGGCAGCGTCAAGCCGACCGCTTGCGCGCGGCTCTGCACCTTCGAGATCACGTCGGTAAAGATGGCCGGCACGGGACCGCCCGAGTCGTTCACGACGTTGGCCATCGCGAGCCACGCGTCGGAGAGCATCATCGTCGCAAGCGCCCGGGCGGCACCCGGACACGACGCGTTCAACCGGACGGCGACATCGGATTCGAGCGTGAGGGCCCACGCAGTCGTCGCCGCAATCTGCGCGAAAAGCGGGGCTCGCGCCGCGTCGCTTGCACAGACGCTGTCGAGTATTTCTCGCTCTTCCCGAAGCGTCGCGAGCAGGCCGGTAATGGCTCCGATCCGCTGCAGCAGATCGTCGGAGCTGCCCCCGGGCGCATGCCGGTCGAAATCGCGAACGCGCGCATACGCGTCGTCGACGGTCTGGCTGTTGCAGCGGTTCACCGCTACTTGTACGGGAGTCGCCGCTCGAAGGGGTGGAGCTGCGCCGGCGAGCGCCGCACACGCAAGCAGCACGGCGCCGGAAATGCGCGACCGTTTCATCATTTGCTTTGACAGGTGCCTACTCCACCGCGTACAATCCTCCACGTCGCCGTCAGGGACCCATGGGGATGTAGCTCAGCTGGTAGAGCACTTGCTTCGCATGTAAGGGGTCTGGGGTTCGAGTCCCCCCATCTCCACCAAGAAACGCGCCGATTTCATAAGGTTTTTTGGAATCGGCGTTTGATTTTTCGGAACTGCATCCGATTTTTTGACGACCATTTGACGACCAATCTCGACGGCCCCAAAAACGCGATCCATCGTTTCGGCTGCCTGCCGGCGTGCTCCTCGAACATGTGACCGTAGCGGTCGAGCACCATGCGTGTATCGACGTGGCCGTTGCGTCGCGCGACC
>CAVTPY010000002.1:0-297983 GCA_963736775.1 Vulcanimicrobiota bacterium
GGGCAATACCGAGGAGCGTTTTGTGCCCATCGTCATACGGTGATGCCGGCAAGAAAGAGCTGGCTGACGCAGAGCCCCACGAGGCCCGCCTCCACGATTGAACCGAAAACAAAACTGGCATCCCACCAGGTACCGCCGAACATGGGAACGGCGAGAGCAAAGTAGGCCGCGAAATAGGCCGACGGCACGGCGAACCCTAAAAGTCGAAATGCATTGGGACTGCGTACCGATGGTCGGAACTTCGCCATCAGAAGATCCCCAATCGCCCCCGCGCTAGCCGATGCGAGGGCGACCAGAAAGAACTCCTTGATATCGTTCGACAGTTCGCCGCCGATCCAGGCCTTTTCGGCGATACAAATGACGATGAGCGCGCCAAAATGTAACCGCTTACGGGCGGATAGGTACAAGACGGCGGCAGCAAGCAGCAGGCTCTGCCAAATCACGATCGCGATCTCCAGCGCCTGGCGATAAAAAAGGAGGACAGAGAGCACAAACTGTTCGCTGTGAAAATCGGCCTGCGGCAAAGGGTGATCGCGCATCAACGCTTCGGGATAGAACCCGTACTGCGTGACGAACTGTGTGATCTCGAAGGCAAGCCCCAGCGCAACGAGCATGGGTAACTGTTCGAGCAGATTCTTGGCTTCCGGCCGGGCGAGGGAGCTGCGCACCGGCCCGGTAATCAGGAAGAACAAGCCGGTAAGCAAGAAAAGGTGGGGCGGGCTCAGCAGGAGATCGAGCTGATGCTCGAACCCGAAGAACGAGTGCCACAAGGCGTCCAAGGCGCCGCCGACGAGCAGCGCCGCAACGCCGACGACGCTCTGTGCGTAGCCGAACGGAACGGCTTTCCAGAACGAACCCGCGCGGCGATAGTTGACGGCGATCGTTACGGCTAGCACGCCGGCAGCGAAAACCGCACCACTGTACAACGTCATGTGCCACGGGTTGATGAAGGACTCCACCGCCATAAAAAGATGCTGGTGAGCGTCGATGAAAAGGCCCGTCATGATCCAGACGCCGGCCAGCGTCACAAGCCAGTCGAGCAGACTGGGGCGCCCGACTGGGCCGCGCCCGGTTCGGTGCGAGGTGCTGAGGTCGGCGCTAGGATCACAATAACCTCGAGCCGATCACGTGGTGGTACGAGCGGTCAAAACGAAGGTTGCAACGTAAAGCCGGTTTCCTCCGCGGAACTGTAACCAGAGCTTGTACGTACCAGGCTCGCGCAGGGCCACGTGAAGCTGCATGTTCGGCGACGACGAGGCCGAGTCGGGCAGCGGCTTCATCCCCATGGCGGTTCCCGTAGGCCCGCTTTTCTCTCCCGAAGCCGAGAGCGGCAACGGATGGGCATGAACGTAGCTCAAATCTCCTGCGTTCAGGAATACGGCGTGAGCCAGCGCGCCGAGATACGGGTGCAGATCGGACGCGGGCTTCCCATCTTTGAGAATATGAATGACGAGGTGAGACTCGCTCCCTATTGCGAGCGTATCGGTTGAAATGCTCACGAAATAAGGGCCGGCGCGGGTCGTCGTTCCGCGCTCGCCAAGGTCGCGCGAAGCCCCAGTCTCAGCGCCTCCAAGACCGAGATCGAAGCGAAAGACTTGTTGCCCGAAACCAGTCGGCCGCGCGTCGATATAAATGTGATACAAGCCCTGGTCGGGGAATCGCTGGTTTAGCAGAAAGTGCCCATTCGGCCCGAGAACGGGGTGCACGTGTAAGAATGTGCGGAAGTCGTCGCTGACGATAATCATGTGGAGCAGTTTGGTCATGTCAACATCGTACGTTCGAATCGCCACACCGGACCCCAGCGGCGTCATCCACGTGTCGAGCCGCCGGTTCAGCGGATCGTTACTGAGTTCTCCGGCGGTCAAATATCCTTCGGCTTTCGGCGACTGGCCTTGAAGAGCAAACGTGCCCCGGATCGCTGGGTTTGCGGCCGTAAGCGCCGGCAGAACCAATAGAATTGCCACGAGCGGTGCCCAAGGTTTTTGCATGGTTATTTCCCCTTCTTGATAGGTCTGCAGTGCGCCGGTGTAATGGTGGTGACGGAATGCGGAGCATCTGAATTGGTAGGGCCGGCCCATTTCAGGATGACGCCGTCGCTGTAGTATTGCCAAGCGTTCCATGCGACGACGCCGGGCGTTCTCGGCGTCGCGGCAAGAAAAGCGAACTCGTCGAATTCATGGGGCATGAGCCGCCCGCCCGTCCAAGAGATCTTCGTCACGACACCTCTTGTCGTTTGACGATCGAAGCGCCAACCCGGCTTCGGCTGTACCGCAAAGACGATTATTCCCGTGGGAATGGCAACGTCGATGCGAGTAGTGGCAACCGGACGCTCTACCGGAACGCGAACGGTGAACTTGGAAAAGCTGCAAGCCGGCGCTTGCGTTGAGTCGGTGTCGGGAAAGATCCGTACGTGCGCTCCCGTTTCCATCGGCATTAACAGGACGATCAGACTAAGAGTGCACCCCAACCGTAGAGTCACGATATTCCCTTCCGTGAGTCGATCTGCCACGATGCTTGCGGTAAGCGCAAGCCGTGCAGAGGCCAGATGGACAAGAAAGCCCTGCCCTCGAAACTCGCACGAGCTTTTTGCGCCGCGAGTGGGCCGGCGGCAAAAGGGCCGCCCGTTTGCGCAAAGCCGAATATATGTGAGTCGATTGAATAATTGCGATTGTCTCCCAACATGAAGTAGAAACCGTTTGGGATGCGGTTTGGCGCTTGCCATAGTGCTTTTGGCGGGACGTTCGCCACGTGCGGATCGAGGGGTTGTCCGTCGACGTAGATGCCGTAGCTCCGGATTGCTAGGTCGTAGGCGGGGGGCTGATACTCGTACGGCTCGGGCAGCGCCGCCCCATTGCGGTAGACGACCCCATCGTTGATGGTAATCGTGTCCCCCGGCACGCCGATCACGCGCTGGGCGATATCGTCGCCGTTGAATTCGACAGGGGGTGCAAAGATGGCAATGTCGCCTTCTCGTGGCGTATGCCGGCGATAGGCGGTTTCGTCGACCAGCACGACGTCGCCGGCCCACAACGTGGGCACCATGAAGACCGCCCGAACGTAGAACGGGCCTATGAGGAATGCGTTTACCAAGAGTGCTGCAAGTACGAAGGCAATCGAACCGTTCAGATATCTCGCAGTAACGGGTTTTCCATTGAACGCCGCACGCGCAATTGCAAGAATGCAGAGCATCGCCACGAGCGTGGCGGCCGTCGAGTTAGGCAGCGCCGATCCATGGCCCGGCGGGGCTTGGCCTATCAGGACGGCGGTGAGCGCGACGACGAGCAGCCCGGCTAACGCCTCATAGCGAAGCGTGGCCCTTGCGCCCCGAGAGAGCGCGCCCGCTCCAACTCTGAGATGCCGCCAACCTAGCCAGAGCACAAAGCCCACGCCGACGATCTTCGCGAAAAGCACGCGTCCGTACGCCGACCCCACGAGATCGCCCAGGCTGCTGACGTGAGTAAGCGACGCGTATGTCCCGGTTGCAACCACGACAACGGCGCAAACGAGCGCCAGAGGTGAGAAAGCCGCGAATAGGACGCGCGTCCGCTCCCGCACGCTCGCATCGCGGCGCGCAAGCGCCGGAAGCAATATCGCGGCAAGAACGAAAACACCGCCAACCCAGGCTGCAGCGGCGACGAGGTGCACAAAATCGACTGCGGCTGCCACTGCTACGGCGGCCCGACTCGATTGAGACAAGGCATGGCCGGCGGCGCTGAACGTCGCAAGCAGGACGGCGATCAAAGCGATCGCGCCCCGAGTGAGCCGCTGCCACGCCGCGATGGATGCGAACAGCAAGACCGCAGCCGTACCAACCCGCACCAAGAATGCAACGCCCCAGGTTGTCTCCATCAGCGTTCCAGGAATATCTCGGCCTAGGGCTCCGCCCGCCGCCGATGCCTGCACGATGAGGCTCGGCAACGCGGCGGCCAGAAGCACGGCCGTGCCCGCAATCGCACATCGCCGGGCGATTTCGACACCCCCGGGATACATGCGCTCCAGTCGATCGAGCGCGTCCCATCGCAGAAAGACGGCACCGCCGGCAAGCAACGCGCCTATGAGACTCAACCAACGCAGCAACGACGGTAGCGGGGCTGACGGGTCAAATGGCGATTGGGATTCCGTTATAGGCTTCCGCGTTAGCGGAACCCCTACCCCGATTTGATAGATGCCCGCAACGACGTGAGTATCGGCCGATACCACGCGCCAACGAACCGTGTACACCCCCGGTTTGAGTCTTTGCGGCACGTGGACCAATACGCGGGTTGCGTCTTCCCGGTCGATCGCGGCATCATGGCGGTCGATGCGCGTACCGTATGCGTCGAAGACTTGCACCGCGTCGGAATCCAGCACGTCGACGGGCTCGTCAAAGGAGATGCTGATCTGACCTGCCAGTTGCTGGTCGCTGCCGCCCATCGGCGGTTGCGCGCCGACGACATAGGCATGGGCGTGCGCGGCGCCTGCAGAGAGGGCCAATAGGATCGTGAGAGCGCACAGCACCCTCAAACGTGTGGACAAACGGGTCCTCCGAAAAAAGGACGATCGACGGGGTTACGTGGGGCTAGAGAAAGTCCCAGGTCATCGGAGGAGGACGCGAAAAGAGCCGCCACGTGCGGGCAACAGGTTCTAGTGAAACGGAAGTGTCCGCCGCGGGCGTCCATGCCGGCGAGCGCCGCCTGAAGCCGCCGGATTTCATCGCGAAGACGATCTTTGCCAAAGCGCGAAGAATGGCGCGCGACAGAAAAGTCACGGCGCCGCCTGCGATAACGAGCACGCCTACAATCAAGGCGCTCGGGGGCGCGCCATGCCCGCTTTCGACCGACTCAACGAGATAAAACCAACCCGAGGCGGCAACGATCACAGTAAAGACCGAGGGCATGACGCTCGCCATCGAGCAAGCCAATATGCTGCCGTTGGAGACGCGGCCGCGACTCACCCAAGCAATTGCAGTCCAGAAGGCGGCGAGTGCCGTTACGGCCGCCGCCGCGAGGGAGCGGAGCGCATCGGCGTATGCGCCACCCATCACGTGACCGTTACCGTAGACGAGAGCATGAGACGCAAATGCGGCCAACAGGCCTAATGTGAGCGCCCCCGGCAAGCGGCGAAGCACAAACCGCGCGTTCTAGGTTGTCGCGGTCGCACCTTCGCAGCATTTGAATCCGACGGCCTAAGCGACGCTGAGCGAGGCGGCAAGCTCTTGGCGTACGCGTAAGAAAACCGACGCGCGCGGGCGGAATCGCGGTGCCGCTCCGTGTATCAGTATCGTCATGGGAGTGCGAAGCCTGTACCGTCGGCTTGCGATTGCCGGGCTCTTCCTCGTGACATTTGCGGTCACGTTGGCGACGCATGCGGCCCTAGAGTACGCCCAGTTTGTCGGCCTTCTCCATGGAGATTACGGCAGCCACACCCATGCCTCGCTCGTTCCAGTCGCTCTCGGGAGCCTGACGGCCGCGGTTTGTGCGATCTCCCTGTACGCCGCTTATCTCGCCAATCTCGATAAGCGCTCGCTGCCGTCACTTGCTCGCGCTCTTCGCGCAAAGCTGGGATGGCAAGTGACTGTCGCAATCAGCCTGGCTGCATCCGTTCTCCTTTTTGGGATGGAGGCCAGCGAACAGCTCGCAGCAGGGCGCCTCGACGGTCTCTTGAGCGCGTTTGGGGCCGTTCCCGCGTACGGGCTCGGGTTGATCGTATTTTTCAGTGCCGCGGGAAACGCCATACTGCGAGCGCTCTGCACCCGGCTGATCGCTGCCCATACCCGCATGGTTTCACTCGTCGCATTTTTTCTACAGGACCGGACTGCGGACCCGGGACCGCTCTGTGCGCTGTTCAGAGGCGAGCTTCCCTCTGCCCTTTGCTGTGCTTGCGACGCATCGCGAGCTCACGGCAAGCGTGGGCCACCAGTTTTCGCTAGCTAAGCCAAACAAAAACTAACTACCTGCTTATCTAGTGAGGTCAACTTATGTCCGTTCGTTCGCGGCGCGCGCACGCGCGTACCCTTCCCGTTCGCAACCTAATTCTCTGGCTCAGCGTAGCCGTCGTCGCTATCGGTGCCGTTGTCTGCATTGCCATTTCGAATCGCAGCATCCCGCCGATCGCCGAAAGCGCGCCGCCGTATAACTTCCTTTCCGTTGGCGAATCGGCCCCGCCCTTTTCCGCGGCGACGACGCAGGGTGCATTTTCGCTCGAAAGCACCCGGGTGCCGGTCTTTCTCGAGGTCTTTGCTACCTGGTGTCCGCATTGCCAACGCGAAACCGTGGTGTTGAATCGGCTTTATGAACGGTACAAAAGCCGCGTCGCATTCGTAGCAGTTACGGGAAGCCCGTACGCGCACGATCGCCAATCTCCCGAATCGATGGGCGACGTTCTCGGTTTCGTTCAGTATTTTAAGGTGCGTTATCCGGTGGCGTTTGACGGATCGCTCACCATTGCCAACAAGTATCTGCAAGGCGGCTATCCCACCCTGGCCATCATCGGCGCCGGCAAGCGCATCGCTTATATTGGTAGCGGAGAGATTGCGCAGGCTACGCTCGATTCAGCTATTCGCCACGTTTTGCAGAGAAGTTAAACTGCGAGATGCGGATTAAGAATATCATCGCAGTTCCGTTTTTGCTGCTTGCCGCACTGGCATCGGTACAGGCTCGCGCTGATCAGGTGATTCCCGGTAAAGACATTACGTATCCGGGGACCGTTCCTGGCACTGCCTTCTTGCGCGCAGATCGCACCCGGGAAGGGGTCGTGCGCATTGATGCCTGGGAAGTCCTCCACGGCCGATTGGTTCAAACCTACGACATCGATATGACGAAACTTATGCATATGATCGTCGTGTCAGATGACCTCACGGACTTTCAGCACGTCCATCCCACACTGCTGCCGAACGGGCACTTCACTATCGATCTGCATTTGGCGAAGCCCGCTGAGACGTACCATATCTACCTAGACGGGCGACCTCACGGTTCCGGTCGAAATGTGTTTCGGTTCGACCTGCCGGCCGAAGCCGGGGCGCCAACAGCGACTCGCTACGTTCACGCTGCCGGCTCTTCGGTGCAGGTCGGCCCGTATACCGTAATGATCGACCCAACGTCGGTTCCGATCGGCGAGATTGCCACGATATCGGTTCGCATTCTCAAAAACGGGCACCCGGCGAACGATCTGCATCCTTACCTGGGCGTAATGTCTCACGGAGTCCTTATAGGCACCAGGGATCTGGCCTACATGCACGTGCACGGCATGACTTCCCAAATGCTCGATATGTCCAGCGCAAACGATTGTGGCGACAGCATGATGATGCAGATGACGCCAATGCCCCCAGATCTGAATATCGGCAATGAATTCGAACTCGAGTTACTGGCGCCAAGTACGCAGGACTACAATTTGTGGCTTCAGTTCGTCGGCGGCAAAACTCTCTACACCGCGCCGTTGCTCGTGACGACAAGGTAGGCGAACGGTCGTTGTTCGTCGTGCATTCACGCCATACGTGGCAGGCTCACGGTTTTACGATTCTTGCTCGAACGGCGTAGCGTCGAAGCGGTGGGAATGGGAAAAGCAAACCTCGTTCGCCGAACTGTTCGATGATCTCCGTCCGGCTCGGCTGACCTTACGTCGCGTGCAAAACAACACGCGCAAGCCCCATGCCAGCCATTGCCCCCAAGACGCCGAGAATGACCGAGCCGCAGCAGTACGCTAGGGCGGTAGTCGGCACACCGTCTGATAAGAGCGTTACGGTGTCGTAGCTAAAAGTTGAGAACGTCGTAAACCCACCGAGGACACCTACCATCGCGAAGGCGCTGACGTACGGGGACAGTCCAATGCTCGACTGGGAGTAGACCGCGATTATGCCAATCAGGAAGGAACCGACGATATTGATGGTAGCGGTGTGCCACGGAAAGCCGGGCCCAATCCGCTCGATACTTAAGGTGGCTATCGCATAGCGGAGCATCGAACCCAGCGCCCCGCCGATGCCAACAAGTCCAAACGCGAGCAACGGCTTCACTTTGGTTCCCCGGCCTTGTATGCAATAATGTGAACGTTCTCAAGCGTGACAAGCCCCTCAGTGACCATCTTATCGAGAGTCGGGAGGAACGCCTCAACCTTCTCCTCGGATTCCACAAGCTCGATCATAACGGGCAAATCTGAGGATAGATCCACAATCCGCGCAGCATGCACGACGGAGTGGGCTCCAAAGCCCAGGATGCCTTTGAATACCGTTGCACCGGCTAAACCAGCCCTCCGCATCTCTTCCACAATCGCGACGTGCAGCGGCTGCCCTTTCCAGCGGTCGGACTCACCAAGGAATATTCGAACAAGTTTTGCGGTACCTTCACTTTTCATGACTGGTTACGCTTCGGCCGCATTACCTGAGTAACCCGTCTTCCTCGACGAGCGTAGCAATATGCTACGACAGATGCGTTTGGCTGTGTCAATTCCCATCCTCGATGCACGCATGCGAGCGCAGGTGCGCCCTCGGAAACTTCTCTCCCACTAAAGGCAGTGTAACAATCTGGGTGCAGCGGAGAACAGAGCGCCTGCTCCTCTAACGGCCGTCTAACGCAGTGGCAACTTCTACGTCGATGGCGACGGCGAGCGCCACGGCGAGTGCCCGCCTATTTGGGCGAGAATACTCGGCGCGCGAACTCGACGTTAGGATCGGGCGTGCTATGCAGCGCTCTCTGAGAAAGCCGCGCTATAACCCATGCGCCCGAGCTGATTTAGCGAGGTATCGCTGGTAAGCGTCGTGGTTCGGCAGGTCGATGAGGCAGTCGTCTCCGAGCTCGGAGTAGGCTTGGCGCTAAGGCGCTAGCGCCTTCGGGACTCGCTAATCACAACTTGGAAGGGGTTTGTGAAGGCGCCGACCGTCTCGATTGGGCTGCCTCCGGCGGGGTACTTGTAGATCGGAACGTTCCCATCGCCCGACGCACAAATTGCGTAGGTCTTCCAGATCTCGTAGCTCGTGCAACTAAACCGACCCGCAAGCGTCGTCTCTCCGGTCACCACGCCTTGATCCGTTATCCGATAGATGATCGCGTCGCCAGCGCTGTCTGCTCCACCGATCGTTAACGAACCCTCGGCATACTGCACGCTGCCGGGCGAAGTGATCGTTGCACCCGAGATTACGATGGGCGTGAACCTGCCCCGATACAATCGAGCCATTTCGAAGTTGCTGCCGTATCCCGTACCGTCGAAGTAGATTTTTCCTTCGGGACCGTAAGCAACGAAGTAGCACTCGGGAACTTTGGAGTCCGTATAGAGTCTTGGCGTTCCCGTCGCACTCGGATAGACGACGATGCTGCCGACCTCGCCCTGCTTGATGGAGAAGATATTTGAAACGGCTAGGTCGGCGTTTTGGCGATTCACCGAACAGCTGAACGGATAACTCTCGTAATCGCTCAACGTCGCGATCGGCGATGTCCCTCCGTGCGCATATTCGATGAGGTCAAAGTCGGCCGAGTTCGCAACCCAAACGTTGCCTGCGGCGTCGGCACAGACACCGGCAACTTCCTGGAAACCCGTCAACGTTCCGACCAGCTTGCCTTTTGGAAATGAAAAGATATACACGTAGGCGGCATTGCCGCTGACGTACAACAAGTTCTGCGATCTTGCCTCGGGCAAGACCCAAGATGCGCGTGGTCTGAGCCCCTCGAAGCGTGCAACGGCGCCGCTCCCGCCGGCCGAGTCGACGGTATTGTGCGCCGGCAGCTCCGAAGTGCACGCGGTAAGTGGGAGCGCCACACACGCCGCCAATGCGTAGTCGACCCAAACGCCTCTGCTCATCGCACGCTCCAAGCGCAGCATCCTAAATACGATTTCGAAACCGGTCCTCGACCCACCCCCTTGTGGTTCTGCTCGGCGCGGGGCGAACCGGCGACAACAAATGGATTTGAGCCATTGGCGATTGCGTTTGGCCCACGCGCCCGGCACCGCACCGACAGCGCGACGTTTTTCCGCTAGGTTAAAGATCGCGTCAAGACGATTTGCACCTTCGGCTTTGAGATCACCGAGCACGTGCGCATAGAGATCTGCGGTGGTCGCGTGCCTGCGCGCAGCGAGATCGATGCCTACGAATGACGCAGCCCGTGAAAGGTCACCTTTGGAACTCCAGAGGCTTTCACCGCTCGAACACGTTCGAGAACGCGTCGGCATATAACGGCAGATTTGATGTAAACAGCTTAGAATATTGCGGCCCCGAAGAAAAGCTCGACGCCTTCCGCGCGGAGGTTAGACCATCGTCGTCAAGAAGGTTACGCGCGAGGCGCGCATCAACCGGCACGAGGGTACAAGCCTTCCTTAGCGAATCCAATAATGCGTCTACTCGATTTCGAAAGCCGCGGCCCTTTTGTTTTCGCAGTTACCGGGCCCCGTAGATGCCGACATGACTCGCGGCCCCGAGCTGCCATCTTCCATGGCGTCGAGAACGGCGACGAAGAGATCTTCGCCGACATTCTATACCCTCGCTCGCCGACGGTTGGTTGAACGGCTTGATCAAAGCACTCGAGCGTCAGAATGCCACGTTTCTCCAGCCGAAGGTCATCTAAGCATCGCTTTGCCGTGGGAGGGGGAGGGGCCAACGGTGAATCGCATAAGACCCACACTCTTCCCACACATTTAGCGCTATGCACGAGGGCTGGCGCTAGACAAGGATCTTTACTGCGGTCCCATATCGTTCTTATCACAGACTGCTGATTTCCGGAGGGAACCTCACATGAATACACCGCCAATTGTATCGCCTCAAGAATGGGAGGAAGCGCGGCAAAAGCTGCTTGTGAAGGAGAAAGCCTTGTTCCGTTCTCGCGATGCGCTAGCTGCTGAGCGTCGCCGGATGCCGTGGATGGCCGTAGAGAAGAAGTACGAGTTCGAAGGGCCTAAAGGTAGGGCGGGCTTGCTCGACTTATTCGAGGGCCGTCCGCAGCTTATTCTCTACCGCGCTTTCTTCGAGCCCGGCGTGTTCGGCTGGCCAGAACATGCGTGCCGCGGCTGTTCTCTCGGCGCTGATCAGGTCGCACACCTCGCGCACTTGAACGCGCGCAAGACGACGCTCGCGTTCGCGTCGCGGGCTCCGCAGCCGGACATTCAGCGCCTGAAGGCGCGCATGGAATGGAAGATGCCCTGGTACACTATCACCGACAGCTTCGATGTCGACTTCGGCGTAGACGAATGGCACGGCCACAACGTGTTCTTCCGCGATGGCAATCGTGTGTTTCGTACCTACTTCGTTACCAGCCGTGGTGACGAGCAGATGGGGGGCACCTGGAACCACCTCGACATAACCCCACTGGGGCGACAAGAACTGTGGGAAGATTCACCCGAGGGCTATCCGCAGACCGAACCCTACGACTGGTGGAATTGGCATGACAATTATCCCCCTGACGCCTCGCCCGATCCAAAGTGGGTCGAGCACCTAAGCAAAGTACGGGGGGCGTGACCGTGACCTCGGCAGATTGCGTGGGTGACATCACGTGGCCCTGATTTGGAGCTCGGGCGGCACCCCGCGGAGGGGGTCTCGTTTTGAAAGCCTTTAGTGCAGCCTTTAAATGAGGAATACCGGCTAAAATGGGCAGACAGGTAGCCATCGTGCTTTACGTGGTGGCGATAGCAGCCGTCATAGTGGCTGTGGATTTCATGTTTTTCAGAAACCGATTCTGGGAACGGTTAATGGTGAATATTGGAATCGTCTTGGTGTTCGCAGCGTTCTACTCGAGATTCCTAAGGCGCCCATGAACAACGCTCGTATAGCGGCGCCGGCGCGTACCAGGGCCACCGACGATCTCGTTTTAGACTTGTTCAAAAGCAGTGCGCAGCGCGTTAGGCGTCGCATCGTAAGGACGCGACGCGTGATTCATGATCGTGTTGCTGCGCGGCCAACCACTGATGAATCGTCGAAAACCATGTCACGGTCCGAGCTGCTGAAGGTGATAGCCACTCCAGTTGGAGTCTCGAAGTAACGGACCGATACAAGTGACGCTCCGAATGCCAATCGAGCCAAGCCCGGCATCGCCTTGCCATGGATACACGCGGGATCCGAATAGTCGCCTTTTGCGAATTTCCCGACCTCCTGAAGTAGGTGCGAACGCACAAGTGAAATCTGCGCTTGGTTCATGTCGTGGATGACAACTTCAAGAACCCCTCCATTTGAATCTGGCAAAAACATATGAATCCGGCAAAAACATATGCATGGCTTGACTTTGGTCAAAGGGCATGACTTGGGCGCCCTGTTGCATGACCGCCGTTGATGAAGAGCCGTCTGCCCGTCCGGTCACCGGCGTGACGACGAATGCGAGACATACAATCGACGACGATTTAGCTGACGCTTTCGAGGACCACCCAGAACTCCAGGATATCTTTAACGAGTAACGATCTGTGTCCTGACAGACCGCGTCCGATCAGTAGGACGACGCTATCGAGGCCCGCTGCGCTGGCGTCACCAGCACGGTCCGCGAGTACGGGCTAAAGCCGGGTTAGAGTGATGCGTCAGTATCTATCAAGCAGATCGAGGGCCCCAGCGAGGGTATCGACTTACTTCTTTCGCTTGCTGACCGTCGCACCGACCGGCACGTCGATGCCGTTCGTGATGGTCTTGGTGCTTGAGCCGCCGGCCGGGTAGTTCCAGAACCCGACGTCCGAGTTAGACTGATCTGGTCCGACGACTTTCGGCCCCTGTTTCCAGAATTGAACGACGTCGCCCGAACCGGTGAGGAGAGTCGAGCCGATTTCCGTCCCTTTGCTCCCGCTTATCGTAAACTGATAGATCGCCTGACCGTATTGATCTCCGACTGCTATATGCTTGCCGTCCCACTGAACACCGCCAGGGAATCCGATGTGCTGATTCAGCGTGATGTCCGTAAACGCACTGCTGCCGCTGGGAAGCTCGGCGAACTCGAAGCCGCCGCTCCCGTCGTTCGTGCCGTCGACGTAGACGTTGCCGTTATCGTCGTAGCCACAGAAAAAATACGAGTACAGACCGTAGTAGATATTCGAATCAGTATAGTATGTCGGACTGCCCGTGGCATGTTGGTAGATCCCAAGATTACCCTGATAGACGTTTGCGACGGCGAGATTCCCCGTCTTTGGATCGACGGAGCAACCGCTGGGGTAATAGCCCGCGTCGCTCAGGGTCGCGATCGGGCTGGTGCCGCCGTGCGCGTACTCAAGTATCTGCGATGCTCCGTAGATCTGGTTCGTGATGAAAATGTCGCCGTTCTTGTCGGAGCACAGGCCTTGCACCCCGGTGAAGCCCGTCAACGCTCCCTTCAATTTGCCTTTTGGCCAGGAATAAACGGTGATCGTATTGTTCCCGAGGTTGGAGATGTAGAGCAGGTCTTTCTTCTTGGCATCGGGTGCCATCCACGAGCTGTGTACCGCCGGGGCAACGCTCCGCTGGAGTCCTGTTGAGAGGTCAGGCGATAAGCGTGACCCGCCGCCGCAGCCGGCGAGTATGGCGACGGCCGCCGTGACCCCTAATGCGTACTGGCTCAAGCTCGAGATTCTCATCGGAAATTGCTCCCTCTCCTTCACGAATATGCCAATCTGCGGCAGCCGTCGCGTGGTTCAGCGCCTCGTTAGCACCAGTTGCCCTTTGCCCTGTCGCTCTGAATTCTCTGCGCGATTCAAGGTCACAAAGTATAACAGCCGTGGCACAAAGCCGGTCTACGGCGACCCGTCCGGGCTCGTGGCGACGCCGTAAACCGCCGTGAGCGAGTTGGTGATCTGTTGGAGAATCGTACCGCTCGGGTAGGAAACCTCATACACTACGGCCGGATTTTGGTTCTGCGTCACGTACAGGTGCGCGTTGTCGTGGTTGAGCGCGATATCGAGGACGAGCGCAAAGCCTCCGATCATTTGCGATGGACTTTTGGCACCTGGAGGAAACACATCCACATGCGGGTGAGGGTTGCTCTGATCGGCGACAAGCAGATCGCCTCGCGAGTCGATCGTCGCGCCGCCAACTAAGGTAATCGCAAGACCTAGGTCGTGACCCCGTGTAGACCCGGGCTTGAACTTCAAGACCGTCCCGGCGCTGTCCGTTTTCTGATACGCGACGTAAAGATTGTTGCTGCGATCGAGCGCCAAACCTTCCGGATAGCCCGTCAAGGAGATCGTCGTCGTCGGTGTCGTGCTACCGGGGGCATATTCGAAGACATGGCCGTCAAAGCCCTCGTTGAAGTCGGCAACGTACACTGTCCCGTCCTTTCCAACGACAACGTCGAGGGTAGTGACGCCAGCCTCGGTGAGCGTCTTGCTCGGGGACAGGCTACCCTTTGGATAGACCGTCACAGTCGCTGCGCCGGAGTTGCAGACGTAGAGCGTCCCATGCCTATCGACGAACAGCCCAGTCGGAGAAGCAATCCCTTGCGTTATGGCGCCGATTGGGGCCGGATTCTTTCCTTTCTGAGGAAAGATGTATACGGATTGAGTAGGCTGGTCCGCAACAAAGAGGAGCTGCTTACCCGTTTTTGCCTGATTGGACAGCCACCCCTGACTGGTCTGAACTCGTGTAGTCGAAATGTATCCCGACGTTGACCCGCTGCCGCTACAACCGGCGACAGCAATGGCCGCGCAAACACCTAATCTGTACCGGACCGGACTCGAAACCGTCATGAGAAGCTGCTCCTTCGAAAGAGATGCACGCTGAAAAGCCTTCCTCGTGTCAAGCGGAGCGTGTCTGTGGGCCGTGCGACGGTCGCTGCCGCGAACCCTCGCGTCGGTGCTGACCAAAAGATGACACCGGCCCCGCGCAACTTGAGAGATCTGCCTTAGACTACTTGCTCTTGCTGACCACCGAGCCGATCGGAGTGCTTATGTCAGGAATGGTCTTGGTAGCCATACCGCCGGCAGGGTACTTAAAGAACTGGACCTCGTTATTAAGGAAATCAGGCGCAACGACTTTCCGGCCCTGTTTCCAGAACTGAGCGACATCGTTCGTATCGTCGAGCTGAGTTGAGCCGACTTTCGTTCCGCTGCTTCCACTAATAGTGAACTCGTAGATATAGGGCTCCTCCTGATCTCCCACCGCCACGTACTTGCCATCCCATTGGACGCCGCCAGGGAAGTCAATGCCCTGGTTCAGCATGATCGTCTCGAACGAAGAGCTACCGCTGAGAAGCTCGGCAAACTCAAAGGAACTGCCGGTGTCGGTGCCATCAACGTAGAGATTCCCATCGTTATCGTAGCCACAGAAAAAGTAGTAGTAGAAGTACGGAGCCGTGTAAGTCGTCGGACTGCCAAGCGCATCGGTGTAGATCGCGACGTTGCCCGGGCCGCCCTTCGGAGTGTCGATGTTGGTGACGGCGAGGTTCCCGGTCGTCGGGTCGACGGAGCAGCCGACGGGATATTGCCCCGGATCGCTCAGTGTCTCGATTGGGCTCGTGCCGCCGTGCGCGTACTCCAGTATCTGTGACTCGTCCTCGTTCGCGACGAAAACGTCGCCGGCTTTGTCAACGCATTCCCCGTTGGGCGCATCAAAGCCCGTCAGTGTTCCCTTCAACTCACCGCGCGGCCAAGAGTAAACATAAACGTCGTCAGCCCCCTCGTCGGTTAGGTAAAGCAGGTCGGCTTTCTTGGCATCCGGAGCCATCCATGACTGGGTGTGGTCCCGATGCACAATCCTCGCAATGCCGCTTTGGTGGGGAATGGGCAGGCGCCCGAGCGATTGCGAGTTCGCGCCCGACTGGGCCGCGCTCTGCTGGACCGGCCTTGAGGCGCCGAATACCGACTGTGATGCACCGCTGCTACAGCCAGCGAGGAACGCGACAGCCGCCGTGGCGATGAGTGCGTCTGGGAACGTTCGAAAGTAACGCATGTTGAAAGCCTCTCTGATCGCGTGGAACGTGTTTGCACGCCTTGCGAATGTCGGGGCGGCGATCCTCCGCTTCGATGTGACCAAAAGATGACAATTCGAGAGCGTCGTATTCGAAAACCCCGACGCGAAGGCAGCCGAACGAAGCGCTCTTGGTAGCTGCGTCCTACTCAGAGGAAGCTCGAGACGAACCACCTCGTTCCGTATTCACAACAACAAGACGAAGCCAATCTCGACCTCAGGATTGCGATGCAATTACTCGTGGAGCGTTGCACGCAACTCTGCCGCAAGCCGCAGCGCCGAACCGCCGACGCCCAGCCGGCTCGCCGTCTCGTACGCCCGACACAGGGAGTGAGGGTGCCCGTGCGCGGCAAGCGCAGCAAGCGCGAAGTCGGCCTCATCGCGCGCCGCAGCGAGATTACCCAGAGCCCGGTGCGCGTCTGCTGCGACACGTGATGCCGTTCCGCTGTAGCGCTCCATGCCCCGTGCTCGTGCGTAACGCGCGACTCGTTCGGAGGCCGCAAGCGCCTCCGACGGTTCGCCGAGACGCAAATACGCTTCGGCAGTCGCGAGCGGGCCGCGCACCTCGAAGAGTCCACCGTGGGCCACGGCGCACCCTTCGCGCGCGAGCGCGAGCCCCTGATGCGGATCTCCGCCGAGCGACTCTGCTAGCGAGAGGATCAACGCTTTATCGGCGACCTCGGCCCTATTGTTCGTGGCGCGCGCCAACTGCAAGGCCGTTTGTCCGAAGTGCTTTGCCCGCGCGAAATCGCCACATGCGGTCAGATGCGAGCAGAGCATCCCGGTCGCGCCGGCAATGCCCGCCGGGTCTTGGCTGCTTTCAAAAATGGCGAGCGCCTCGAGCGCGTACTCGATGGCACGCGACATCCCGCCCACCACGAGCGCCTGCACCATGCTGAGCTCGAAGAACAGATGCCCGAGAAGACTCGGCGGTTTGTGCCGTAGGCGATCGAGCAGTCCGCGCGCTCGGCCGAGCGACGCGAGCGCGCCTGCCGCATCGCCGCGCAGGCACGCGAGTTCCGCGCATCGGAACAGGACTCCAACCGCAGAACGAATCTCGCGGCGATCGGCTGTTAACTGCAATCGATCGACGGCCCTGGCCGCCCGGTCTAGACTCTCCGACGAGTGTGTCAGATCGGCGGCCTGCCAGCCGACGTAGGCGGAAGCCATCTGCACATCCAGATCCACGGGGGCAACCTCGCAATCGCTCGCGATCTCGGACGCGCGCTCGATGGCACGCTCGAAGAATCGTCGGGCTCGCTCGTCATCACCAACGTCAGCCGCAATCTCAACACCGTAGCAGAACGCGCGGACGCCATCCTCGGCACTGCTGGCCTCGTACGCGATTCGTTCGAGCTTCGCAAAGGCAGCTCCGAAATCGCCGACGAGGCGGAGGTTCGCAACGTGGTCCAGATCTAGCTCGAAGCGGGTCGGCAGCGAAGGGGCCGACCGCTCCCGCACCGCGAGATTTGAAGGAATCGACACGAGCAAGCGTTCGAACGCGCGCCGGCGCTCGCGATAGAACTCACGGAGCGATACGCCGAGGTCGTTCGCGACCTTAGCGTGCTTTTCGCCGCGCAAGTCGCAGCGCGTCACGATCGCGCGTTGTCGGGCAAAGTGGATGTTCCGTCCGCTCGGGCCGGAATCGAGTGAGGCGATCGCCGATAGGACTGCCGCTCGCGCGCGCAACAGCGCCATGCCCTCGGGGTCAGCGTACGCGCTTCCGTCTGGCTTCGCAAACGCTTCTCGTAACAGCGGGCTGCTACGCAGAGCGGCGACGTCGTCGAGCTCCCGCAAGAGGCGCGCGAGCGCGACAAACTCCGAGGGCCGGGCATTCAGACTTTCGGCGCGAGCGCCGGATGCCCGGAGTCCCACGCGCGAACGCACGGTCCCCGACACTGGCAGGTCCTCAGTACGCATGGCGAGAGCCTTTCCCACTAGTGAGGGAACTAGTCTGTACGCCTTGCGACAATAGCGGCTGCGAACCCTCGCGTCGGGTTTTGACCAAAAGATGACCATTCCGACCGCGTGACTTGCTTTCGAAGCCAGACGTCAGAGACGCCAAAGCGCCGAAAAGAACTTCGTCGAGCCGTGCTCGAGTATCGCAAATGCTGCATGGCCGTGAAGGCCGAGGCCGTCGATGACGAGGTTTCCGCGATCGTCGTAGCCGCACATATAATCGGCGAAGATCGCGGCGATCGTATAGGGTTGGGGCCGCCCAGCCGCGTGGCTACGATCGCAGACCGCGCCGCAGAGCTGGATAATCACCGCTTCGAATCGTCCGTAGCTGTTGAGACCATTCGACAAAATGGAACGCCGACATCCAAGAGCCGCGGAAAGAGTGATCTTTCCATGACCCTGGACTCCTCATGGCTAGTTGCCCACGCTAACCACCGCGGCTTCCGGTTGCTCTAGGCCCGTTATCGATGTGAGAGGAGCGCCCCCTGATGGATAACGGTAAATCTCCGCTTCGCCGGCCCCTAGTTCTGGCGCTATAACCTTGCCCCCCGCTATAAAGAAGCCGTAAACGCCATTCGCGCCTTGCAGCGTCGTAGCACCTATCTCCGTACCCGTATTCCCCTTGATATCGAATTGATAGATCATATCTTGTTGATTCCCGATTGCCATGTGCGATCCGTCCCATTGGATACCACCTGGATACTTAAAGCTCACGTTTAAAGTTAGCGGTTCGAGCTTTGCTTTGCCCGGATGCAAGATCGCAAATGCAACGACGCTCTGACTGCTACCATCAACTACAAGATCGCTCCGATTATCATATCCGCAAAAGTAATCGTAGTAGATGCTTGAGATATCGTAAACCTTTGGGGTTCCCTTCGCGTGATGAAAAACTAAGACATTGGCAGTCTTACTACCATAATCGCCGTAACCGAGATTCGTTACGGCCAGGTCTCCCGTCGCTGGATCCACTGCGCAGCTTGATGGATAGTAGCCGGGGAGGTCCATTAGCGTATGGATTGGCTTCGCGCCGCCGTGCCTATACTCTACAATGTCGTTTGCATTCGTGTTCGCTACATATACGTCACCGCGTTTGTCGACGCAAAGACCGATTTGATTTACGAAGCCTCCCAAGTTCTGATTATTGTGCAGCTCAGGCCAACTGTAGACAGCGACTGTGCTGCTGTAATAATTCGATATGTAAAGCAGGTCCTTGTTTTGGCCGTTAGCGTTAAGGAACTCCGGGCGCTCGCCTCCAAGCGTATTTAATGACTCCGTTGGCGACGAACCGCCGATCGGCATCGAGGTTGCGCCGCAACCCACTAATGAGAATGCATACGTCAGGAGTAACGCGAGTGTCTTTGCCGGGATATTCATTTTGTTCGAGTTAGCCTTTCAGGGCAATGATTGGCGCTTGTTCGATCCACGGGCATGGTGCGGGGGAAGCTGGTTTATTGGTTCCTTCGGATCTCACAATCTGCGCCGATGGGAAGAGCGGTTGTTTTCTATGGACAGGCTGTTGGCCTGACGGGGTTGTTCGAGATTTCGACGCTCACAATCTCCGAAGTGGGGTCCCCTATATGCAGATCGGTCGCGAAGTACGTGTTGTCGAAGGGTTCGGTCATGCAAAGCCGCGGCGAAACGTACTGCGGGTCGATCGGGCCGCCCCCACCCAACGAGTCAGCGAAATACCACTGGCCCTGGCTGGGTTCGGTGACGAACGCGTTGAATGTCCAGACGTTGCTCGGACTAGCGCTTGGCGACGGTGAAGCGTAGCCTCTGATGATGGATTTTTGAGCAATCATCGAGAACTCGGTGCCCTGACCGTTGCTATTCGGATTATACGAAAGCTGGTTAGGCGTCGTTCCGAGCTTCAGAAATCCCGGAGGAGCATGAGGGTTGTTGCTTGGAACATACTCCCCGGCCTCCGCGGACGATGTCCCGCCGTTGCCTAACGCGATCAAGGCAAACGAATAACCGGCCCAATTCGTTTGTACGGTGTCAGTCGATGGCGTCACTCCGCTTCCGGTTGTGTTGAAGACAATCATGTACTGATAGTTCGAGAAGTTGAAGGGAGATTCGACGTCATAGTGGATCGCTACATAGCCCGGGGGAGCGCCGCCCGGTCCCAAGCCAGCCGGGTTCGGTGTCACTTGGCGTCCACAAGCAGCGACGATGAATGCCGTCGCTAACATAAAAACAAAACCCAAACTCAATCTGCGAGCCATGTCGATTCCTTCCAGCTACTCTAGCAGGTGAAGCTGTGGGCTGCACTCCTGCTCAAACCTGTATATAGTACCGAGATTGGAATCTCTTGTGAAAGGTGCCTTCGGTAGCCAGCCGGCTCAAGGCTGGAAAGCCGCCTCGGCCCCAGGACCCGCACCCACGGCGCCGATCAGCGCTCCGTCGTCGTTGGACAGGCCACTCGAGTCGACGCCATATGCGCGCTCGACCTTCATCACAGCACATCCACCGCGACGACTATGCGCCAACGCTCTGAAGCGCCGCCTCGATTCGGGCAAGCTTTGATGCGTGAAGCTTCGTCGCATGATTGACGAATCGCTGAATCGTGCTTAGGCTCACGCCGATCGCCGCCCTCGCGACGCGCTTAACGCCCGCGCCCCGGACTCTCGCACGCAGGTCGTCGATCCGCGTGCCTTCATCGCGGTAGATCACTGGTTCGGTCGCGTTTAGCTCCTCTGCCGTGAGGTCTTCGCTCGTGTCGGTCGGATCGACGACGACTTCCTCACCAAGTGCGAGATCGATGTGGCATGCACCGGACGCGGGTAATTCAACCCGCTCGATCCGGTTCGCGCAAAGCGCCCTCATCCTGATCGAGCCCATCCACATCCTTACCGATCCGGGCCAGTTCCTCGGCTCGCACGCGCGGGCGCCTCAGCAGACCGACTGTATCGGGTTCAGCGAGATTGCCGCCCTTATCGGCAGCTTTGGCTTCGGGGTGACAATGTTCTTGCTCGACGTACTCGTTTAATCACATCGTGACAATACGCCGCGACGGCATGGACCTGGCTAGCGATAACATCCATTCTCGCTACTTAAGGCCATCCAAGCCCCAAAACTCGCTCTGGTACTTGCGTTAGCAAATCTCGAATTTGCTGGCGGAATTTGCCCCGAGGAGTACTCGCAGGTCACCACAAGTAGGGTTTCGTGCTCGATCTACGCAAGCGGTGACCTGTCGGGACGGCTTTAGTGATTTTCAAGAGTGCCTCATTTCAATCGCTCTGCTACCTCTCCGCGCTAAATCTTATGAGGATGCCGCCGCCCGTCTTGGGTTCCCCGTGTAACGCCCGCGTAACTGACGGGTCAGAAAAGAGTAGAGTCTGGCCGGAGCGGCCAGGAGTGAGGCATCGCGAGAACCGTTATTCTATCGACCTTTTCAGTAGCTAGGCGGAACGGCCAGGACCGCTATGCTTAGTTCGATTCCCGTTGGCGCTACCAAGATCGCGCCTGTTGCATTTTTCGGGTCGTCGGCCCGATGTCCGCCAAAACGTCTGCTTAATTCGGGGGGTGCGGCTTGGAAAAGGTGGCGTGCATAACGCGGGAGTAGGTTGGGGCTACTGACGAGGAGGTATTCGTTGCGTCATTGGCCGCCGTTTGCTGTTGTTTTGGCCACCGTTTGCTGCACGCTACCACTGAATCCGGCGATCGCACAGGGTGTGGCCGAGGATACGCCGGGCACAACCCCTGCCGGGATCTCTTACACGATACCGAAGGACTGGTCTTCGCAGGTTAGCGACTCGGCCGTCGCGATCACCGCGCCCGAGGGCGACGCCAAGGTGGTCATCGTCGAAGCCGGATCGGCGAAAGACGCCGACGCCGCAGTTGCTGCCGCGTGGAAGGCGTACGAGCCATCGATGCATCGCAAGGTGGAAATCGCGCAGACATCGCCCGGACGTGATGGCTGGGACGACGAGCGCGAATACGACTACACTACTTCGCCGAACGAACATACGGTCGTCGTTGCTACCGCGCTCGTGCGCGACGGTAAATGGACTGTGGTGCTGCTCGTAGGCTCGCAAGCGACGTTCGAAAAGCGGAGCGGCGCTGCAAACTTGATCGTTGCAAGCATTCGGCCGGCCAGCTATCAGAAAGAGAACTTTGCGGGAAAGATCGCCCACCGACTCGACGCGGCGCGTATCGCGCAGCTCACTTCGTTCGTGAAAACGGGCATGCAGGAGCTCGACGTTCCCGGGGTGGCGATCGCGCTCGTGGATCACGGCAAGGTCGTTTTCGAAGGCGGCTTCGGCGTACGGCAACTCGGCGTTCCCACGCCGGTCGACGCGCAGTCGCTCTTTATGATCGCCTCGAACACTAAAGGGCTCACGACGCTACTCCTCGCGCGGCTAGTCGATCAAAACAAACTCCGGTGGGACGAGCACGTCATCGATGCGTATCCTCCGTTCAAACTCGGCAACGAGCAGACCACGAAAGAAGTGCTCATTCGCGATCTGGTTTGCGCGTGCACGGGTGTGCCGCGCAAAGATCTCGATTGGCTCCTAAACACCAGCGCGAATACTCCGGTGCAGTCGACCTTCGACCAGCTGGCCCAAACGAACCCGACTAGTAAATTCGGCGAGGTCTTTCAGTACAGCAATTTGATGGCATCGGCAGCGGGGTATATCGCTGGGAACATCGTGAATCAGAATCAGCCGCTTGGCACGTCATATGACAACGCGATGCGATCGCTCATCTTCGGCCCGCTTGCGATGAACGACACCACCTTCGACATGCAGAAAGCGCTGGGCGGCAATCACGCAAGCCCGCACGGAAACGACGTCGACGGGAGGACGGAGGCCGCTAGCATGGATCTGGACATGACGGCGATTCCGATCCGCCCGGCCGGTGCCGCATGGTCATCGGCCCACGACCTGATCAAGTACGTGCAGGATGAGATCACCGAAGGCGTGCTTCCAGACGGCACGCGCTTGGTTTCGGCGAAGAATCTATTGCAACGCCGTGCGCATACAGTGCAGGTAAGCGATAACATTTGGTACGGTATGGGTCTGATGGACGATCGGCGCTGGGGCGTTTCGGTCATCCACCACGGCGGCGATCTCATCGGTTTCCACAGCGACATTATCGAAATTCCCTCGGCCCAGGTCGGCGCAGTGATCCTCACCAATGCCGATCTTGGGGGGGACCTGCGCGATTCGTTCTCGCGGCGCCTGGTCGAAGTACTCTACGATGGCAAGCCGGAGGCGGCCGACGATCTTGCCTTCGCTGCGAAGAACGACAAGGATGCGATGCTGAGGGAGCGGGCGCTGCTTACCGTGCCGGCCGAACCGACGGCGGCATCGCAACTCGCTTCACGCTACACCAACGCCGAACTCGGGCACATCGACGTAAGCCACGATTCACATGGCACGACCTTCAACTTCGGCGCGTGGAAGAGCTATATGGCGACTCGCAAGAATCCTGATGGCACGATCTCATTCTTCACGATCGATCCGGGGGAGAGCGGGTTCGAGTTCGTCGTCTCCAGCGAGTCGGGCAAACGCGGTCTCATCATTCGAGATGGCCAACACGAATATCACTACGTGGAGGCGCCGCCGAACTAGTTGACGCCTGCCATGTGCCTGCCTCTCGACGCAGGCCGAAATCCTGCCGAGTACCCGAGTCAAGGCCGACGCGATCGAACTGGAACAACTTCTGCGTAGCCGGGCCCGAGTTTAACGCAGACTTAGAACGCGCCCGCGCTAATCGCGCACAGAAAAAAACGTGCTCGCGTTAGCACTAATCTGGCATGCCGACCGGCCGCTCAGCTACTACTACGCCGAGACATTCGATCGCGGCGCTGCTTTCTTTTGCGTGACGAGGGCCATCGGGGCAAGAGCGACCACCGCAGCAATCGCAACCGCTAGGAGCGAGCCGGCCAGCCCGGGCTTACTCGACATGATGTACAGCGCCGCAATCAGTTCGCTCGCGGTCATGAACACGGAGTAGCTCAGCACGCGATCCGCTCGCGCGGTCTCGAGTTCGGGGGTGATTGGACCGTCGGGTGCGTTTTGCGCCAAGCGATACAGGGCTTCGCCGCGTTTGCCGTTCGTAAGTGGACCGTTTACCGCCAAAACAATCGTTGTGATGAACACGACTGTCGCCCAAGCTTGCCATCCAAAGCCGCCCACGTACACCATCGGGACGCCCATAGCGACGAGCAACAAGACGCCGAATCCCATGATTGGCCCGATGAGAAGACCGTTGGAGAGCGCGGCGCGCGCCTGCGCTACCGTTTGAGCCCGGTGCAATGCGACGTACACGGCCAGCTCGATGCCCATGGCCGCGAATAGCATCGCAACGGCCAGCAAATGAAAGAAAAGCAGTATGAGAAACATTCGTTTTAGCCTTTGGACAGCGTCGCTTTTTAACCTGGGGCCAGTGAATCGGGGTCCTTGGCCAGTTGAGTAGGCCTCCGTCAGAGACTCTACATGAACCAGTCGTCGCAGCTTAAAGTAGCCCGATCGCGTTAACAGTCGCGCAGACCCTTCTGTCGGGTTGCGAAAACCAGTGCTTCTTGCTCCTCACGAATCTGTTCGCAAAGACGGCGAAGGCGAGGTCCGGCCGCCGCGAGCCAGTCGAGAATGTAATTTAGCGCTAGGGCTTCGTTGCCGATCCGGCAGTGTTGCTGTGGCTGATCCGCGCGCGTGAATACGCGCGCGGTTCGCGTGTAAGCCGCACTGAGGGCAGCGATGGACGAAGAGCTCCGCCCATTAGGCTTGAGTATCTCGCAGCACGCCATCTTGGAGGCTTTGCTTGAAGAAGGCGAGTCGGACACCGCAATCCGCCAACGAAATGCTTACGCGATTGCCCAAACCAATAGGCTTGATGACGGCGGTTGTTACGGAGTGGAAACTGGCGCAAACTGCGTTAGATAGGTCTGGTCGTGGCCCGAACGAAAAGCCCCTCAAGTGGCCGAACAACGTCCGCACCTCGCGCGGGAGCTCAACGCGTTCGACGCGACGCTCATCGTTATGGGCGGCATCATTGGAACGGGCATCTTCGTCAACCCGTCGGTCGTTGCGGCGCGCGCGCACACGACCCCGCTGATCTTCGCGGCGTGGATCGTCGGCGGCATCGTGGCGCTCTTCGGCGGCTTCGTCTTTGCAGAGCTCGCGGCGCGTCGACCGGAAGTTGGCGGCCTCTACGCGTACATGCGCGACGCCTTTCATCCGCTCGTGGCGTTCTCCTACGGCTGGACAGCGCTGCTCGTGTCTCAAAGCGGCGGTATGGCTCTGGCCGCCATCACCTTCGCGTTGTACTTCAATCCGCTCGCAATGTGGCACGTGCCTGCGATCGTTTCAGCCGTCGGCGTTCTCCTACTCTTCAGCGTGATCAACTGCTTCGGAGTGAAGGAAGGCGGCACCACGCAGAACCTGTTCATGCTGCTCAAGGTCGCGGTGATTCTGGCGCTGATCGTCGCGGGGTTCATCGTCACGCCGGCCAGCGTGCCGGCGGCGCCCCCGGCCCCCGCGTTAGGGCTGGGGATGTTCGCTCTGCTCGGCTCTGCGATGATTCCGGTACTTTACGCCTACGACGGTTGGCAGACGGCAAGTTTCATGAGCGGCGAACTTAAAAATCCGCGCCGAACGCTCTCGTACGGGTTGGTGATCGGCGTTCTCGCCGTTATCGTGCTCTACGTTGCCGTGACGATCGTCTGCATTCGCGTGCTCGGTCCCGAGAAGCTCGCGCTTTCCTCGGCGCCTGCCACTGAGATCATGCATTTGGCGGGCCCAGCGTGGGAGTGGATCGTCGCTATGGGCGTGGGCCTCTCTACGCTGGGGTTCTTGAGCAACCAGATCCTCACGTCGCCGCGCATCTACTATGCGATGGCGAAGGACGGCGATTTCTTCGCAAGTCTCGCATGGCTGCACCCAAAGACAGAGGCGCCGATCGTCGCGATCGCGCTGCAGGGCGTCGTGGCTATCGCGATCACGCTCGCCGGAGCCGCCTTCGCGGCGTTGCGCCAAGGGTATCAATCGATTCTCGATGGCGTTGTCGCCATCGATTTTTCGTTCTTTGCACTGGCCGCGCTCGCGGTCTTCGTGTTTCGCAAACGTGATCGTTCCGACGAAGACGTTACCATCGAAGTTCCGGGACATCCATATACGACGGCTATCTTCGGCGTTGTGTGTGCCGGAGTCGTCGCCTACTCGATCGTCGCCTTTCCCAGGGACACGCTGCCTTGCATCGCCGCGCTTGTCAGTGCCGTTCCCGCCTATTGGCTTTGGCGGTGCTTCAAGAGGCGCTAGCGTGCGACGCGCCGGAAGTCGTCTGAGTCTCGCTCGCTACGTGCGTCACTTCTTCGAGCTGATGCAGCAACGCTTCCCATTGGATGACGCGCTCCCGACTGCGCATTGTTAGTCCAGCGAGTTCTTCGCTCAACGCCTTGTATCCGGCCGCGCCGGTATAGATCTCGGGCGACTCGAAGAGAAGCTTGATCTCGTTGACGCGCGCATCGAGGCCTCCGATTTCTCGTTCGATTCGCTCGATCTGCCCCTTTAGCTGCGAGCGCACGCGCAACGGCGTTTGACGCGACGCCTTGGCACGCACGGTCGACTCTTCGACCGCGCGCTCGATCGCCGCTTTGTCGCGCTCGCGCTGGGCCGCCTCGTACACGTCGTAACCGCCGTCGACGAGTCCCCACGCGCCCCGCTCAACCCACAACACCCGATCGCACAGGCGCGACAGAAGATAGCGATCGTGCGAGGCGACGACGATCGTTCCCTCGTAGTCGCACAAGACGCTTTCGAGTGCTTCGCGGCTGTCGATATCGAGATCGTTGGTTGGCTCGTCGAGCAGCAAGATGTCGGCCGCGCGCGCCATCAGTTGTGCCAGCATGATACGGCGCCGCTCGCCACCGGAAAAATCGCGCACCGGTTTGTCGGCGGCATCGCCGCTAATACGCATGCGGCCGAGCAGGCCGCGCGCCTCCTGCGGGGTCAGCGCAGCGCCGTCCAGTACGGCTGCGAGCGCGCTCTCCTGGACGTCGAGTTGATCGTGCGAGTTCTGGGCAAAGTACGCGACTTGCGCCGCGGCATTGAAGACAACCGAGCCGGAATCCGGCTGCGCTGCGCCGGTGAGTATCTTCAGAAGCGTCGACTTTCCGGAGCCGTTTGGACCGACGATGCCGAGGCGCTCCCCGCGCCCGACGTCGATCGCTAGCCCGCTGAAGAGCTGTTGATCGTACGCTTTGCTCAAGTCCCGGGCTTCGAAGGCGAACCCGCTGCCGGCGCGCCGCGATGGGCGCAGGCGGACGGAGATCTGGCGTTCGGGGGCCGCGGGAGACGGGGCTCGCTTTGTCGTTTCGATGCGCGCTAGCTGCTTCTCGCGACTGCGCACTTGGCTGTAATCCGAGGAGGTGTGCGTCGCTCGTAGGCCGGCAATTGTCCTACGCCGCTTGTCGCGCTCGGCAACGAAGGTTTCGTACTCGCGCCGCTCCGCCTCTAGGCGCACGTCTTTCGCTGCGACATACGCGGTGTATGCGGGCCGCTCCGGTGCGTAGGCGTGGAAACGCCCTCGCTCGATCTCCCAGATGCGCGTAGCTATCCGGTCGAGAAAGTAGCGGTCGTGCGAAACGACGATGTAACCGCGGGGATCGTTGGAGACGAACGATTCGAGCCAGCGGATCGTCGCGACGTCGAGATGGTTAGTCGGTTCGTCGAGAATCAGGTAGTCGGGCTCGTCGATCAGCACGTGCGTTAAGGCCACTTTCGCCCGCTGGCCGCCTGAAAAAGAGCGTAGCGGACGATCGTATTCCGTTGGCGCGAAGCCGAACGCGGAGAGCATGGTGCGCAGCGCTTTGTTGCGCACGCCCCACTCTTCGTCCGTCGCTCTAGCAAGCGCAGCGTCGACGAGGTCCTGCAACGTCGACTCGGTCTCGTCGGCAACGCCCTGAGCGAGATACCCGAGCTTCAGGCCTTTTGCCCGCACGACGGTACCGCCGAATGGCCGGTCGACGCCGGCGAGAATACGCAAGAGCGACGACTTCCCCGCGCCGTTCGGGCCTACGAGACCGATGCGTTCGCCGTGGTTGAAAACTCCACTAAGACTCGAGAATACTTCGCGCGCCCCATAGTGACATTCGAGATCAGAAAACCGCAACAATTCCACGCCGAGCCGTACATTTGCGCACGCCCAGCCCGCAGGCCTTTGCGCTGTGGGCGCCAAGGGTTGAACCGAAAGCCAAGCGCGCTAAGAAAACAAAATGAGCGGGGTGCCGATTATCGACCGGTAGTCCCGACAGCTATGAACTGAAACGGCGTGCTCACAAACTTGTACGCCCCGGAGGCCCAATAAACATAAAAGGTCGTGCTACAGGCCGACGGTTGGTACACCTCAGGGGTCGGAGGATTCCTTGCCTCGCCGAGCACCATAGCGTTCAGAACTGGGCATCCGCCTCGAAATAAGTCTTGACGAAAGACGATTTCATACACGCCGACTGCAACAAGCGTCGACGAAAAGCCTTTGCCAAGCACACGGCCTCCGTTAACATCGACTTCCCCTCCGACTACGCGCGGAATTCGGAACTCGGGCGATACACCGTAAGAGGTTTGCGCCGAGACTGGGCCGCCCAACACGATTGCCAGCGCTAACAATACAACGACACGATTCATAACTTACTCCATTTTTTTAAAACAGTTAATGTTAGGACGAAACCGTGAAAAAACTACAGGCGTCAGGGATGCTGGGGGGCGTCCTCTCGGGCAATAAACTGAAAATCACTAGTGGCCGAATGTAAATTTACGTCATAAAAGGTCACATAGAATGGGCCTCCACAACGACCTTGCTCCACGGCCGGGACCACCACGGCGACCGGCGAGACAACCATGGCCGCGCATCCCGATGGAAAGTAGCGCCTGTCAAACTTGATTTCATAGCTGTAGCCATTTAGGTGGACATGAAACCCCAGGCCACGCTCGACAACGCCTAACTCGCTGACTTGACCAGCCACGACATTCGTATTGAGTTCAGGGTTGCCATAGGGGTTGATGGTGCCAGCAGACGCTGGGCCACCCAACGCGATTGCCAACGTCAATATTGCTAGGGTAAAACGATTCATATGCTACTCCATCTTCATAAGGGTGAACGCAGCCGTGACGCCGAGCCTACTATTGACCAGAAGTCCCAACAGCTACGAATTGGAATACCGTATTTTCAACTATGTTTTCAGAATGCCAAAAAACATAGAAGGTTGCGCTGCAGACGGAGGGTTGGTATACCTCGCCAGTAGGGGGGTTGTCTCCTGCTCCCATCGGAGTAACAGTCATAACAGGGCAGCCCGAAAACAGCCTCGGCTGAAAAACGATTTCGTATTCACCGGCTGTCACAATGCGGGACGAAAAGCCCTTGCCAAGCACACGGCCTCCGCTGACATAGACCTCTCCTCCGACGACGCGCGGGATGCGGAAATCGGGTGCAATAGCGTAAGACGTTTGCGCCGAAGCTGGACCGCCCAAAGCGATTGCCAGCGCTAACAATGTGACAAGACGATTCATGAGGGAACTCCATTCTCCGAAACAGTGAAACGTTCTGGGACGTTGGCGGCGCAATCAGTACGCCCTTTCGGACCAAGGAGGCAGCATGGAAAACTACAGGGGCGCGCCAGGGAGGCAGTGCAGTATTTGCAGTCATCCCGAAGTAGGAGCCATTCAACGCGCAGTAGGTGAAGGCGTTCCGCTCCTCGATGCCTGTTCCCGATATGGAGGCGCGATAAAGAAGTCTGCACTCCATCGCCATATGCAAAATCATACGGGGAGGCAGTATCGGACAGAAACGGCATCGCGGAAAACCGTTATAGCATCGGACTATTCAGTAGCTACGCGGAACGGCCAGGACCGCTATGTTTGGGTTCGATTCCCGTTGGCGTTTCGACCATTTGATTTCGACGATTAGAGAATTGCCTCCGTTAGCGCATCTGCGCTCCCGGCCGGCACGATCGTAAGATTGTTCGCCGGCGCCAGTCCGCAAGCGGCGGTTGCGATGACGCGGACGCCCGCGGCGAGCGCGTGCAAAAGCTGGCGCGGGCGATGTTCCACAAACGCTGGCAAGACGACGACGCGCGCCAGATCGAGCCCTTGACGAAAATTCGCCACGCGCGTAACGTCGAGCCCGCGCCAAAAATCGGGTCTTTCGGCATCGCGATCGCCAATGACAACGATCGAGGTGCCGGTTCGCCGCGCCGCCTCGCGTATTTCATATGCACCGCTGCGTCCTAGCGTCGCGCCCGCAAAGAGCACGCCGTTCGAGGTGGGCGCACGGTATCGAGGCACGGTTGGAACGACCCACGGCAGCAGCAGCGCGCGCCCACCAAACCGGCGCGCAATCTCGCGGTGCGGGGTAACGACGCGACGGGCGCGGTCGAGCGCCTCACGTTCGGCTTCGACGATTTCGGGCGGAGCGCGGAAGTCCGAGAGAGTCGGACTATCTGGATGCCGGCGCGCCGCATCATCGAGCACCTCGTGCACCGTATTCATTGGCAATGACGTCATCAGCACTTCGAAGGTGCACCCGGCGAGATAACCGGTGCGCCACAGGTACGGCAGCAGGTTCTGCATCACGACGATGTGCTCGACGCGCGAAGGCAAATGTCGTGCAAATCGACGGGCGAGTCGCTCGGCATCGAGCAGCATCGCTCGTTGACGCGCCGCCCCGTGCGATGCAAGGCGGCGCGAGCGTCCCGCGCGAACGAGCGTTTCAAACGGCGCCTGCTTCACGCCGCCGAATCCCGCAAGCGCCCACGCGTATTGGGGAAGACTAAAACGTTTTCCATCGATCGGAACGAACGCCACGTCGCTTGTCGTTGCTTGCGTCGCGACGAACCCATCGTATTCGGGCCAAAAGCCGTCGAGTAAGAATGCCGTCGCTGGTGCAGAGTTCGCGCCGTGTATTTTGCGATGTCGTGTGCACGCGACTCGATCGCAGCTGATACACGACGGCGGCGCGGCCGCGACGGCGACGTCGAGAACGGATCGCAATGGCTGGGATACGGCCGCAGTCACCGGCGCAAAAAACTGCACGATTAGGCGATCGCCTTGGAGCCGGCAGCGGATCGTGAGCTCGTGCCTTGCGCGAAAGCGCAGATCGACGTAATTCCAAAAGACCGTCGCATCGCGATCGCGCTCGGTCATCGAGCCGGGCACAAAATGGGAATGCGCGTGCCGCTCGACGATTTCGCAACCGGAATCGAGCGCGGCCGCATACAACGCGTTCGAGAGTTGGCAGAGACCGCCGCCGACCGTAGGGATGATGCAGCCTTCGCGCAGCTCGCGCCCTTCCACGTATCCGGCGCGGCGGGTGGCGCGACCGATCTGTCGCCAAAAGCTGAAGATGCTGCCGCCGGGGACGACGACGCCGTCGATCCGGTCAAGCGCCACGTACAAGTTGTGGATCTTGCCCTCAATGAGGCGTGCCTCGCGGGGATCGGTTTCGGCGACCACGGAGCGGAGCGGCGTCGAGCTCTCGGCCAGGAGCGCGCCACCGGAAGGGCCGCCGGTGAGCGGCCAGCGGCGCGGCACGCCGCGGGCGTCGATCGCGAAGCGTTTGGCGCGTAAAAACACCGCTTTGAGCTCGAAGGCGAGCATCGCTCGTTTCGTAGGGGGCGCCGCGTTCATCGTCGACATCCGCGTCTATAATAGCAAACCCGGCGTCCAGAGAGCGTCGCTGGGTAAGTCGTCGAACACGTTGGGCCTGGAAAGGAGCAGGTCAGTTGAATCGTTGGTACGCCTTCGCTTGTGTTTTGCTAGTGTTCCTCGCATCCGCCGCGCGAGTTCCGGCCGCCGGGGACGCCGACCCGTTCGCGCACGCCGACTGGGACGCGATTCTTCGGAACGACGGCGGCCTCACCGTAGTGAAACTGGGCGACGCCGTCTCTGCGCGGTACACGTGCATCGACGCTCCCGACGTTGTCTCCGGCTGCTACACGGGCGGGGGTTCTTCGGGCAAGGTTAACGGAACTTGGCTCGCCGTGATTCCGATCGACGGTATGGGCACCGGCGGCGTTATGACGATCATACTCTACGTTTGGCGTGACCACGGCGCACATCGTCTTACTACCCTGGGCGTCTACAAGTGCGTCGCACGCATCGAGAAAGACCGCCTCGTGGTGAAGCAGCCCGTTTATGCGGCGGGAGAAGGCGACTGCTGCGCAACGCACCACAGCGTAACGACGTACACCGTCGCGGGCGGCAAGGTCGTTAAAATTTCGTCCATCACGCTGCCCGGAGACTTGTAGGAACTACCAATGGCGGCAAGGTGGACCCACGCCGCGCTCAACTCGACGCAAGAGCGAGATCCCCGGGGAAAGCGGACGCCGGCGCAGAACCAAGCGCTCGATGTCGATCTCACGATACAGAGCGCCGCAAATGCTGCGCGCACTAGCGGTTACATTCGCGATCTTTCTCATCGCACGAGCCTGCTGTCTTGCCGACGATGCTGCTACCCTCGATTCGTGGAAAGATTCCTTCCATGGGGTTTGGCAGGCAGACCATTGCGAGGGGGAGTGGCAGAGTTGGAACAAATATTGGGGGCAGGTGCACGAATTTTATTTTGGCGCGCGGGGCTACGCCGGCTGGTTCACGGATAGTCAAAAGATCCTCGTTCGCGTCACCGACCCGAGCACAAACGCCGCGGTGGCAGCCCAGCTTACGTCGCTCGGGCGTCGGATCGGTGGGGAGTGGGCCAAACAGGACGATTGCCGCAAGCTGAGGACCAGCGACACGTGGATGGAGCGAGCCACGGAAGGTGGCAAGCCCGCGCTGCTCGCTTGGCAAGACCAACTCAACAAAGCCGCTGCTGCTGACTCCGGCAACGGAGCGTTAATTGAGGCGGCGGTGAAATCGATCAATTCTCAGCTGGACACAATCGGGGTCGAGCCGCTGACCGAATAGCTTCCCAAAACTCTCTGAAGGGAGGAGATTTATGACTTCCACACACGCCGAAATCGATAATATCGACCGCGTTAAAAAGGGATTCGAGGCATTCGCCGCTTCTGATGTGGCGACCCTGAGCGAACTCTTTGATGCTGACGCCAGATGGCGCAGTGAGCCGACCGGGATACTTGCGGGAAATTACGAAGGCCGCGACGCGATCTTCGCGATGTTCGCGCAGGTGGGCCAAGAAACGGCCGGCACATTCCGCTCCATACCGTCGACGATGGCAGCGTCTGGCGACAAAGTTTTCGTTCAATGCGACGTCACCGGCGATCGAAAAGGCCGCAAGCTGAAGGCGAGCGAGGTCCTAATCTTCACGTTAAGCGGTGGACGCGTCCGCGAAGTCGGCCTCTATCAGGCAGATCCTGCCCAAAGCGCGGCGTTCTGGGCCTAAAAGTACCTCATCGGGGCGTCAACATTTACGCCCTCGAACGCGTACATGCAGCGTCCTCGTTTGATTGCGGCAAAGTGTAGAATCGCGAGGAAGTGCGACGAGCAGGGCGGCTAAACTCGAAAGGTCGCATACGCTGCCTCTTTCAAGACTCATTGGATCGATTGCGTATTTCAGTTCCAAAGGAACATGACGCTGCCGTCGCCAGTTGCTCTCCAGCCCGTCCACATGCGGGACGTGATTGCGCGGGGCTCGACGTACGACGACCCGCCGCCGCCGCCACCGCCTTGGCTGCCGTCGCTCCTTCCCGAGCTTCCGTAGCCGGCGCCGCCGCCGCCCCCACCGCCGCCGCCGTAATACCCGCCGCCGCCACCACCGCCGGGACATCCCATAACAGTAGTCCGTAGGAGCCGCAACCGTTGCCCGGCCCGCCATCTCCGCCGTTACCGCCGAGGCCTAAACTGCCGTTGCTGCCGGGTTGGCCGTTACCGCCGCTTTGAGAGCTAAGACCGCCGGCTCCGCCCGAACCGGCTTGACTTTGCGTGCCGCCGCTGCCACCGCCTCCGCCGCCACCATACGGGGCGACGCCTCCCGATTTGCCGACCAAGCCACCCCCGTTGCCTCCCGCGGCGTAGCCGTAGCTAAAGCTATCGCCGGAGCCGCCGCCGCCCGCGGCAACAATAATGCGATCTTTGAGTTTGTCGCCACCGATGCGAACGTCCGATGCTCCGCCGCCGGTGTGCCCCTGGAAAGTTCCGGATCCAGGCGCGCCGCCGACTGCCGCCGCCGTTGAACCCGCCGTCGCTACCGGACGCACCGACAAAAACATAGAGCTTATCGCCGGGGTGTACCGGTATGACCGCATAAACCCGGCCGGGGAGACCGGTGTAACCATAGCTTACATTGCCGTCGCCCTTGCCACCGTGAGCGACTACCGTGAGTCGCCTGACCCCCGCGGGGACGATAAACGTTTGCTCGTTGCCGGTGTAAGAGAAGGTTTGATGGTTCTTAAGTCCGCCCTCACCGGCGACCGTGCTACCGGTCGAAATCGGTACCGATGGTCCGCCGCCGCACGCGGATAGTAACGACGCAGCCGCGCCGATGCCCAAAGCGTAGCGGTAAAACTTGAAAGCTCGCATCTCCGCCTCCCTCTTCAGTTCCAGCTAAAGACGACGAGCCCGTCGCCCTTTACTTTCCAGCCCGTCCACATGCGCGACTCGATCGCACTCGGCTCGACGTATGATGATCCGCCGCCACCGCCGCCGCCTTGGCCGGGCTCTGCGCAGCCGTACATGTAGAAGTAGTTAGCGCCGCCGCCGCCGCCACCACCGCCGCCGTAGTACCCGCCGCCGGCACCGCCTCCGCCGCCTGAATAGAGGCAAGTAGCAGCACCACCGTTACCGCCGAGGCCTAACGCACCGTTGCCGCCGGGCTGGCCACAGTCGGAGCTGTTATAGCAGGGGCCGCCGGAGCCACCCGAGCCGCCTCCCCTCTGCGTGCCGCCCGCACCGCCGCCAGCGCTATAGGAAGAGCCTCCGCCGCCTCCCGGTTGGCCAGCCAAACCACCGCCGTCGCCTCCAGAGGCAAAGCCATAGGTTCGTACGGCTTCGCCGGAGCCGCCGCCGCCCGCGGCAACAAGAATGCGGTACTTTACCTTATCGCCACCGGCGCGTACGTCCGACGCGCCGCCGCCCGGGTTGCCGGAGTAGCTCCCCGATCCACTGGTACCGCCGGCGCCGCCGCCGTTGAAGCCGCCGTGCGTACCAGACCCACCGACAAAAACGTAGAGCGTATCGCCGGGGTGTACGGGGATGATCGCGCGCACCCGGCCCGGGAAGCCTGGAGTATCAGTGCTGGGAGAAATGTTGAAGCCGGCTCCCTCGCCACCGTGAGCAACCACGGTAAGTTGGCTCACGCCCGCAGGGACGATGAAGGTTTGCTTCTTTCCGGTGTAGTGGAATGTCTGATTGTGCTTGAGCGCGCCGACGTCGCTGATTGTGTTAAGGAAAGCGCGCGGCATCGACGCTCCGCCGCACGCAGAGAGCGACGCTACAGCGACGGTGATGCCGAAAGCACAGCGGCTGAACTCGAAAGGTCGCATTTGTTGCCTCCTTCAAGATCCTCTTAGCGTTCTGTCGACCAGACTCGCTTGAGCGCATCAAGCGTCGGACGGGCGGTCAGTTCGTCGACGGCGCCGCGGCCTTTCGAGATGGCGTTGAGGCCGTACCATGCTTCATCCCGAGCGCATCCGGGAAAATAATTCGTGAAGTTGAGGTCTCCGACGTGTCTGCTCCGAAATTCCCAGTTGTTGACGTCGGCCTTCCACCACTCGTCGGTCCATTCTAGATAGGTTCCGCCGGAAACGACGCCGTCGGTTTTGTATCCGCTGTATAAGAGCGTCGCGCTGTTCGTCACATAGTCCACGAGCCCGGCCATGTTTGGATTCTCGTTCTTCTTGTTCGGCAAATCTGCGGCGTCCCGGGTTAGCGGCACCTTTGTCGGTTTGAGCGGGTCGCACACGCCGTTCTTATTCGGGTCGCCTTTCGGGTAACTGTACGTGTTTGTTTCGGCGGTGTGATATGCGGCCGTCCCGCCGTATTCCGTGAAGATAACCGGCTTGTTCGTGGTGTCCCGGACCTGAGTGAACAGGTTTGGGGCTTCGGTAAACGAGCGCCCGCGGAAGGTGTTGTCGCCCCACACGTCGACCGCTGCGTGATACTTTTCGCCGTAGTAGATTTGGGCTATTTGTTTGATGCCTTTGTAGGCAAACCGGGTGATGCCATCGTAGTCGGATGTCGTCACGAGCTTCTTTGCGCCCTGATCCTGAAATCCGCGCTTCGCCGACGATGCAACGCGGTTGAAGTTCGCCCACCACGTCGCGTTATCCCAGACGTCGTCTCCGACGATCTCGTTGCTGATCGCTACGCCCATCACGGCCGGATACTTCGCGTACTTTTTGTCTAGTTCGTAATACTGGTTCACGAGGCTGCTCACTGAGTGTTCGTTCAATAGCTTATCGCTCGTGAAGTGGATGCTCATGAGCACGAAGATGGGATCCTTGCCGTTGTTCCAGGCAGCATCGAGGAACTCGTTGATCGTGCCGACGTGCGCCTCCGGTCCTTCGTCCCAAGGCGGCGGAGTGACGTTATAGACGTGGATCACGTTGACGCCCATCGCCCTCATCAGCGGAAGATCTCGCGACCAGATCTCCTTGTTGCCGTTGCGAAGCGGCGAGTTACACGCAGGCGGGTCCGAAAGGAAGCCCCCAATCGGCGTCGGCGAATAACCGACCCCCTTGACGAAGAAGTTACGCGGCGACGCACGCCCAACGCTGTATTGGATGTAGCGCCCGTTTACGGTGAACTCGGTATTCGTCGGCGGCGAGCTGCTGCCACCCTTTCCCTCGCACGGATCGCCGCCTAGGCGGTGGAGGCGTGACGACGCACCGCCGGCCGAGGTTGGGGTAAGAGCGCCGCCTGGCTGAGATCCGCCGCAGCCGGCGAGAAGAAAAATGGCCGTACATATGCTTAGGCCACGGCGGCTAACGGCTAACGATCTCATTGTTTCTCTCCGATATCTACTCGTGGCAAGGAATACTGCGTTTCAAAATGAGGTCCCTCTGACGATCTAAGTACTGCTCTGTTGCGAGTGATCCAACAGCGCGATGAATACTCGCTGCGACGGTTCGCGCGTCGTGGGATCGCCGAGCGGGCAGGCGTACCTTCCCGCGGTATCGCACGTCGGATACATGAACTACCGGTCTGCCTGGATCGCCGCACTGAGTCTCGGGCTCGGCGTCAGCTGCATTGGGGCGGTTCCGGCCTCGCAAGGGACGATCGCAATCAACACTTGCGAGACGTTCCGCTCTTGGTTCGCACAACAGCCCGCTAGCAAGATCTTTTCTATCGGACCTCGAGATTCCGAAAACGGCGTTCACCCGTCGGCCTTCGATACTATCCTGACCTACCGATGGGATACGATGCGCCCGACCGACCCGGCGTTCGAACAGATGCGCTTCTACACGACCAACGTCGGTGGAGGGGGCTGCATGGCGGGATACTATGATGCGCCGGCGAGCAGAGCCCTAATCTTTTTGGTCTACGGAACGGCAACCGATCTTGTGATCACTCGGACGACGAGCATTCCGGGCGGTCTTCCTAGGCGTTCGGTTCCCAGCGGCACGAAGCGCGGGGCGAACCTCGGCATGAGCCTTGCGCAAGTCCAAAAGATCGAAGGCCCCGGAAAGATCTACAGGAAGAGCGGCGTCTCGGTTCTGTTTTACAACCAGAACGTCGGCGATTCGCACGGAGGAACGCTCTACGGGCACCTCGCCTTCCTTTTTATCAGCGGCAAGGTCGAGGCAATCAACGTGGGAGGCGGACACTAAAGAGCATGGCGAGGGAACGTCTACTTGCTCTCGAACGCTCTTTCCCATGAGCGCTGCGTCAAGAGTTGCCATCTGCGCAAGTTTCGTAATCGCTATGTGTGTGTCGGCGCAGGTACGCGCCGGTACACTGCCCGATATCAGCGGCCGGTGGTACGCGAACGGTAACCCAGGCGCCGTCTGCCACATCACGCAAAGCGGAACTTCAGTCTCGCTCGTCAACCAAAACGGCGTCAGGGCGACGGGAACTTTTGATAGCCCCAGCACGCTGAGCACCGACTGGGGCGTCTTCAACGGCGGGCGCATCACCGGCACCATCTCGGGCAACCTCCGAAGGATCAACTGGAGCAACGGCAGCTACTGGACGCGCGCAAATCCCGCGCCTATCGGCCCGACGCCGGCGCCGGCGCCAACGCCAAAGCCAACACCGACGCCGGTGCCGCTACGGGTCAACACGCGGATATCGGACAATCATTCCAACCCCGTCTATATCTTTGCAGCCTCGCTTACGAACGGAAGCCAACCATTTACCTATCAGCAGTGCGTCTCGTTCCGAAATATCACGACGAAGGTCGTGACGGAGGTAGAGTTTCAGTTCGTCGTAACGGACTACCGAGGCGACGTTGAAGCTAAGTTCGACTGGCTGGATAAGGGCACGTTCACCCCGCCGGTGAACATCGACAACCACTGCTCTCGCGGCTGGCTGTGGCCGGCCCACGTTGTGCGGAGAATGACGAACGAAACCGTGCACGTGCGGCAGGTAACGTTTGCCGACGATACGGTCTGGAAGCCGGGCGACCAGTTCCTCCGCGGTCACAGTTCGAACGGAACGCCCCTTCCGCAGCCAACGATGCAAACATACACGTCCGCACCGGCGGAGACACCAACCCCAAATCCGGAACAAACTCCCTAATGAAATACTGGCACGTAATAGCCCTCTGCGCGCTTGGGCTTTGCGCCTCGGCTCGCGCCGGCGAACCGCCGCACTACACGTTCGCGCCCCAACCGCCCGGAACGATCGTCCAAAGCCAACTCGTCTATTTAGCGGGTGAAGCGATGCACAGTCAGTGGCGCGCGGTGCTGAGCAAGGGGCTCCTCGGCACAGGAAACGGCACCTCGTTCTACCAGTGGTTTCTGTCGTTCTACGCCATCGATGACACCGTCTATCGGCTGAAGTATCGCTCGCCCAATTCCTCCGTGCCATTCGCCCGCGTCACGAAGGCACAGGGTGCGCCGCTCTGGTTCCCGGTGCAGGCCGCGAAGATCGCCGGAACCGGCGAGCTTATGGGGCCCGGCGCGCAACAACTCGTCGTGCAGTCGCACGAGACGGGCGCCGACTGCGGCATGGCGCGTGTGGACGTGTTCTACTACGGCTCGGCAATGCAATCGGTTATGACGACCCTTTCCGTCGAGAACTTCTGCGACCTTGCGGCAAGCATCGTGCATAGCGCGCATGGAGACGTGCTGCAGCTTACGGGGCCATACTACGCCGCAAACGCGCCGCTATGCTGCCCGACTAAAACGCGCGTAACGAGCACCCTGCGCTTTAACAACGGAACCTGGACCGAACAACCGCATTACTTCAAGATCCTGAAGTAGCCTGGGTCTAGATGCGCTCGCATCTACTAGCTTTCGCTACAGCGGCCGGTGTGCTCGTAGCGCCCGCTTGCGGACCCGCATCGGTTGCCCCGGAGCTACCGCCAAGTCAACGCATCGCCTGGAGCTCTTGCTACGAGCCCGCTAAAGGCCTGGAGTGCGCGCGAGTCGCGGTTCCGCTGGACTGGCAGCGCCGGGACGACGGTGACATCGAGCTCGCCGTGATCCGCCACCGTGCCAGCCGTCCTCACGAACGCATTGGCTCGTTGTTCTTGAATTGGGGCGGTCCGGGTGTTGCCGGCGTCCCGAAAGTGAGGGACGCGGCACCGGAGCTGGATGCAATCGGTAGAGGTCGTTTTGACGTCGTCAGCTGGGATCCGCGTGGTACCGGCGACAGCGATCACGTTGTTTGCTTTAGCAACGCGCAAAGTCGAAAGACGTTCTGGGGGCGCGACTGGTCGATACCGACGACGAAGGCCGAGTCCATACGGTATCTGCCCAAGACAGCGGAGTTCGTAAAACGGTGCACGTCGCGCAGCGGCGAGCTGCTCGCGCATGTCTCCACAATCGACACGGTCCGCGACCTCGACTACCTGCGCCAACTCGTCGGCGATTCCCAGCTGAACTATCGGGGAGTCTCGTACGGCACGTTCGTCGGTCAAACTTACGCCAACATGTTCCCGCTCCGAGTCCGCACGATGGTACTCGACGGCGTGGTCGACCCGGTCGCATTTACCGCTGGAACTGCAGAGAGCATTGCGAAGAGTATCGGCGACGCGGATCTGGTCCTGCGCAAATTCGAGTCGCTCTGCCAAAGTGCCGGACGGCCCCGCTGCGATCTGGCCGGCGATGGCCCCGTCGCACCGCGTGTGCGGCGGCTGTTGGCGCGTTTGCGACGCGCGCCGATGGGCAAGTTGACCTACGGGGATGCTTTGGTCGTCCTGTGGGTGCGCCTTGGCGCTCCCAAACAGTGGCCGGAGCTCGCAGCCGATCTCGACAAAGCCGCTCGCGGCGATGGCTCCGCGCTGGAGAACACAGCTCGAGACGTGAAGGCGTTTCTAGAGCCCGCACTCGACTCGGCTGTCGGACTTCAATGCGCAGATAAACCGTTTCCACCTCGGCCCGGACCGCAGAACTGGCCCGAGGTCATCGGTGGGCTGAGCGACGTGAGCTTCATTAGCGGGCCCGTGAACGGCTGGCTGCTCTGGGCTCCGTGCGCTTCTTGGCGCGTGCGCAGCGCCGATCGCTACACCGGCCCGTGGAATGCGTTCACGAAAAACCGCATCCTCGTAATTGGTACGCGGTTCGATCCGAACACGGCATACGATAACGCCGTCCGCGCTGCATCGCGGCTCGGCAATGCGGTTCTTCTAACCCACGACGGTTACGGTCATACCAGCGATGCGGATCCGAGCACGTGCGTGGAACGCGCGATCAGCACGTACTTCGTCGCTCTCGTCACACCGCCAAAGGGGACGAAGTGTCCCTCGAACCGGCGTCCCTTTGACCGGAACTTCAATTAGCATTCCTCAAGCGCGAGTGCGATTGCAGCCTCGGGTGTAAGTGCAGCGCCCTCCGCCATCGGTCGCGCGAGTTCGTCGAGTGCGAGTCCCTCGCGTAGGATTGCGGCGAGGCGGACGTGGGTCGTCGTCTCGGTGAACTCGCGCTCGTATCCCTGTCGCTCGAACGCGGCGTCGGCGTATCCTTCCAGGGTCGCCGCGCGCGCAAGATCGCCGCGCAGCGCGACGGCGAGCGCCAGATGCTCGATCGTCATCGCGACGCGGGCGTCGTCGGGCTCGTGCGCCGCAAGCACCTCGATCGCCTCGCACGCCGCCGCCGTCGCCCCGGCAAGATCGCCGGCAGCAACGAGATAGCCCGCGAGGCTGCTGAGCACAATTACGAACAGGCCCCTGTGACCAGCTCGCGCTCGCGGAAGCGTTTCGCGAACAAGAGCGATCGCGCGCTGAGTTTGACCGCGCTCGTGTTCGACCTCCGCGAGGTTGAGTGCCGCCACCTGCTCGTTGTGGACGTTTCCGAGCGAGCGGTGCTTGTTGCGAATCTGCTCGAGCATGCCCGCCGCCATCTCAAGATCGCCACGAAGCTTGCCGAGGTGTGCGCGCCCCTGGAGCAACGACATGCGAAGCTTAGCCGAAATCCCAGGGATCGCTTCGGCTTGCGCTAACGCCAACTCCGCATCGTCCAGCCGATTTAGGTACGTCGCCGCCTCCGCGTAGGTGACCAGCGCCCAGGCGAGCAACGAGGCGTCACCGCTCGCTCGCGCCTGCTCGAGCCCTTCAGTCGCCACCTCAGATGCGCGCACGAAGTGGCCCGAACTGTCGAGCAAAGGCGACAACAAAATTGACAGCCGAGCGCGGAGCCGCGATTGATCCGCTGGAAGGGCCGCGAGATACGCCTCGCACCACGCCATGCCCTCCGACTCGAGCCTGACCATTTGCCATCCCCCGTCCATGTTCGCGACCAGTTCGCCGCCGTCGAGGACTGCCGAGCGCGCCAATGCACCGTCGAGCGCCGAACGCACGTCCCCCACTTCAATCTGCACCGCCGCAATGAAATCGGCAAATCGCGCGGTCCGCTCGGGTGCTTCGCCCAGCGCTTCGAAATAATCGCGCAGATAGCGCAGATGGCGGTCCGCAACGAGATCGCGCTCCCCCGCCGCAGCGAGTTTCTCCAACGCATAGGCGCGAGTCGATTCGAGCAACCGGTAGCGCACCGCGTCGCCCTGCGGCTCCGCGAGCACGAGCGACTTATCGACGAGCGACGCCAGCACGTCGAAGACGTCGAGTTCGTCGAGATCCTCGCCGCTCCCGACGGTAACGGCTCCTTCCAGCGTGAATCCGTCGACGAAGATACCCAACCGGTGAAAGAGCAACCGCTCGCGCTCCTCGAGCAGGTCGTGACTCCAATCAATGGCCGCGCGCATCGTCTGCTGCCGCGGCAGGGCAGTTCGCTCGCCGCCGGTGAGAATTCGAAAGCGATCGTCGAGCGCTTCCGCGAGCGTTTTCAGCGATAACAGGTTCACCCGTGCAGCGGCCAGTTCGATCGCCAGCGGAATGCCATCTAAACGTCGGCAGACGTCAGCAACAATCGGCGCATTCTCGTCGGTGAGCGTGAAGCGATGTTTGGCGGCCCGCGCGCGGTCGGCAAAGAGCGCGATTGCTCCATACGCAACGGCGTCCGTTCCACGGATATCGCGAGCCGCGTCGGGCGGTGGGCTGCTCAATGAGGGAAGCCGGTAGCTGTATTCGCCGGCGGCCTTAAGCGGTTCGCGGCTGGTGGCAAGGATGCGAACGCGAGGGCAGCTGCCCAACAGGGTCTCGGCGAGGATTGAGGCCTCGGTGATAACGTGTTCGCAGTTGTCGAGAATCAGCAGCAGTTCCTTATTCTTGAGATACCCCCGTAGCGTATCCAGGAGCGGGCGGTTGGGCACTTCTTCCAGGCGCAGCGCCGATGCGATCGCGGCAACTACCAGCGAAAGATTATTCAGCGGGGCGAGTCCGACGAAGCAGATGGCACCGTCGGAGTGGTTCAGCCGGATCGAGACACGTAACGCCGTTTGAGTCTTACCGACGCCGCCGGCCCCCGTGAGGGTGACCATTCGATGGTCGCGCATGAGCGCCGCGATCTCGTCCAGGTCGGCCTCCCGCCCAACGAAGCTGGTCAGCGCCAGCGGCAAGGTTGCCGTCGTGCTGTCGGCCCGAGGGACAACGCTGACGGAAGTCCCACGGCGCACCAATCCCGATCGCGCGGCAGTTGCCTCGAACCCCCTACGTTGCTCGTCATCGAGGGCCAAGGCACCGGCTAACAGCGCGAGCGTTTCTCGCTGAGGCGTGCGTCGATAACCACGCTCGAGTGCGCCGATGCCGTTAGAGCTCATCTTGGCGCGTTCGGCGAGGGCTTCTTGCGAGAGTCCAGCGGCAAGCCGGTACTGCCGCAGGAGCATCCCGAAGGCCGACGAGCCGGGTACGCGCCCCTCGTCCTCCATCTTGCTGAGCCTTCGCGTCGGCATTAATGGCACCCTCATCCATCTGAGCGCCCATTGTGCAGGTCTGCTGTGCAGGTGTGCGTTACGGGCGGCCGGCGTTCTGCGCGATGATTGCCATGCGAAAGCAGAAAGTGAAGGTAAAAAATCGTGTCTATCTTTTACGGCCTCCGGAGAGCCCTCAAGGGCGCGACGAACGGTGGTTCGGCTGCCGGCCCCGGCGCCTCGCGTCAAGAGCTGGTCGATGCTGCACGAATGCGGACGGAGTTGGGTATGTCGTTTGGTGCAACCGCGGTCGCGGTTTCACCGAGTGGTTCAAGGCTCTCCAAATACTCCGAGCGCGGGGTAAGAGAGTTTCTGGTTTGAAGCGCGTTTGTGCACTTTCAGTTGCCAGACCGCCCTAAAGGACGAAGCCTTGCCATGCATCTGCTAATGCTGGGCGAATCGTCTAAGGCGTTATGCGCTGGGCAGCCGCCGCGACGTTCTGTACGGCCTTCGTTTTCATGACCGCGCCGGCAGACGCGAAGAAGACGCACCCCGGCCGTGCCGTCAAGGCCAGGTTGTTTCCGTCGTCAACCGGCCTGGAACCGGCCCGTATCCTGCGACGAGCGGCTCCCCTTGCACCGTTGCGGAAAAGCACGTCGTGGTCGAGTTCGGGTATCGCAACGAGATCGATGCCGGAAAGAATACGAGCATCCTGAGCTCGTATCCGATGACGACTATACGCTACGGGATCGATAAGCACGATGAGGTCGTCGTCGTGCCGCCGACCACCGCCATTCGCGCCGGTCTTCCGTCGGAGCAGTTCACGCCGGCGATCGGTTCTCTCGACGGCGGCTTGGGATTCAAACACGCCATCCATAGCCACTACTGGTACCAAGATGCCGTTGAGGTGTTCGTCACGATACCAATTGGGTCGAAGGCATACACGCTGGGAACGCCGTCGTACACGTTCACGTACGTTGGCGCGTTCTCGCCGCCCGGCAAACTCGGCATCAACACATCCTTTTCGCTTGTCAATGCGCCGGGGCAACCAGAGAACGGCGGCCCGGAGCGCCGCTTTGCCTCGTATGCTCCCTCGATCACGCTGTCGTACGAATTGAACGCGAGCACGAGCCTGCTCGTCAACGACAACGTGGCGATACCAATCGATCCCACCGGTGGCACGTCGAACGTCCTGCTCGTCGGGCTGCAGCGCGCGCTTTCGCCCGGGTTCGTCGTCGACGTCGAGTCGGAGTTCAACTTTACGCCCGTCGCGGGCTACAACCAACGCGCCATCGGCGTCGGCGGCGCCTTTTCCATCTAGTCCGCTTTGACCAGGAAGTCGTTAGCTGCATCCACGTCTACCAATCCGTTCCGTGATAGTCGTCAGCGGGCGGGATCGCTACGATCCGATTAGGGTCCGCTCGGGTGGTTCACGAAGCTCGGGTTCAGGCATTGCGTTCCGCCGCTATCGCGGCTAACGAACGCGGTCAGCTGCGTGGTCACGGCGGTGGGTGCTCCCTCGGGAAGTGCATATCCGCTAAATCGCCACTTTCCACAATCCTTCACGTAGTACTCGGTGAGGCGCCCTTTTGACTGAATGTCGACGCGAGCGTAATCTTGCACGACTACGACGTCCATGATACGCGAGGCATCGGAGGCTCCGTGCGAAAGGGCCAGGTTTTCGAGTGAAGTCGTATCGGCGTCTGAGCCGCAATACGCCGCCATGACGGGCGTCGCCGAGATAAACGCCACTGTCGCGACGCCGGCCGAAAGTGCGATCGAAAAGAAAGGTGGCAACGTCATCGTTCAAAACCCTCCGCGATAAAGCCCGTCGGCATGCTTCGGCATCTCCTTAGCAACGCCTGTTCTTTTGCTCCATCGGCGCATAGAGGCGGGTGTAGCGCCGTACGTTTGGGCAAATGCGCGAGTCATGTGACTCTGATCGCTGAAACCGACGCCGGCAGCGACAGCGCTAAGCGAAATCGCCGGATCCGATAGAAGGCTAAGCGCACGCTGCATCTGCAAGACGCGCATGAAACGCGCCAGACTGATGCCATAGGTTCTTCGGAATGAGCGTACGAGGCGAATCGGTGAAACATGCGCGTCACGAGCAATCGTCGCGATGTCACGCCCGCCGCCGGCGTGCGTCGCGAACGGCTTGCATTCGAGCGCGATTCAGTTCGAGCACAGGCTTCGTGGCTTCGTCTCTCGACCGACGCGCGCCAAGTCTTCGATTACAATGAATACAGGGATTACATCCAGCTCGATCACCCGCCGATCATCCTTAAGGTAATTCGCGATGTGTTCCATACAGTCGCATTTCGGGCTCACGGTGTCCCAAAGTGATCGCCGTCCCAGCGGGTAGCTTATAAGTCCGCACCAGGCCGCCCCCAAGCGCGTTTACGATGTGGGTTAGCGCAACGCCAAGCAAAGCGGTTGATCGAGTGTCGTGTTTTGACCTTGAATCGTGCGGAGCGGCGTTGCGTTGCCGTTGGCGTTCTTGGCATACTCGTCGATCGCATTCGTACCAAAGTCCACGACCCAGATCCGATCGTGGGCATCCGCTACGACGCCGGTCGGATTGTCCAATCCGGTGATGATCGCAGAGGGTGCAACGTTGCCCGTTGCCCCCTTGCCGAAGACGAGAATCCCTGCGTCCTCGTCGGCGACCAAGAGTCGCCCCTTGGAGTCGAACGCGATGGCATACGGCGAACTGAGCCCGGTCTTGCTGCCCGCGATCGAGGCCACGGGAGAAACGTCCCCTGAGGCGCCCTCGGCGAAGACCAGGATCGCCGGCGTGGTGTTAACGACGTAGAGCTGGCCGGCCGGGTTCATGGCCAGCCCCTTCGGATAGTTCAGTTGCGTATAGCCACCGGCAATAGTATTGATCGGTGCGACGTCACCGTGGGCGCCCGGCGCATACTCGGTGATCTCGTTACTAAGAATGTTGCTGACCCAGAGGTCGCCGGAGGGATCTACCAAGATCCCTTCGGTCGGGCCGAGATCCGATTTCTTCCCGCCAACCACCCGCTTCGGCTTGACGTTACCGTTGGCATTCGGACCAAAAACCTCGACCTTGGTTGCACTGCTGGAAGTGTAGTCGGAAGTGTATATGTTGCCGGAGCCGTCCAGCGCCAGCGTATCGGGCACGCTGAACTTGGTCTTCGGTCCGGCGATTTTGGTGACGGGCGCGACATTACCCGACGCGGTTGCGTCGAACGCCAGCACGCTCCCACCTCCGCGATTCGCCGTAAAAACCCGGACCTTCGCGTCGGGTTGGGGCGCGTTGCCATCGAGGACGTGGCTACGGGCGGCGCTCGGAACATAGGCGGCGGTACTGGTCTGACCGCTGCAGCCGCCGACGGCGCCGGCCAGAGCGAGAACCGTTACACGGGAATAGAGCGTAAAACTGCGCATCGTCATCTCCTTCAAGCCTCGACTGCCGAGGCTTGACGCCGATGGTAGCAGCTGGGCCGTCCGCACGCGCCCGGGTGACGGGTCCTGCCTAGGGCGCGATTCGGACGGTTGCGGATCGCCGGCGAGCGGGACGCTCGCGGACGCCCGGTGCGCCATAAATAGACCGGAGGGGTTATGATTTCGAAAATACCCACGCTCGTTTTCATCTCCGGCGGACTCTTCGGCGTTATCCTTCTGGCAGTGATCGTGGGCGACGCTATAATAGCGTCCGGTGCCGTAGCGAATCCAACGGCCTTCGAAACGCCTGCGAAGATCGTCTTCTTTTCGCTCTTCGTCGCATTCGGCTTCTCCCTGATACCCCTCATGGTCGCGCTCGTTCTCGGCGGTCTCGATCTTATCGGGAAAGGGCTAAAGGTACAGCCGTTCCAGCCGCTGATCTCGCGCCCCGGATGGATCGTATGGCCGATTTGGGCGCTCATGGCTCTCGGTTTAGCGGTGGCGCTTCCGACGGCCATTCGCGCCGGCTTCTTTGCCCACGACGACGCAACCCCAGCGGCCGCGTCTGAGCGCACCGCCGCCGAAGCCATCGCGCGAATGCCGGTGCAGGGCACGCTCGTGGCAGCACCCGGCATGCGGATCGGTCGCGTGATCTCGGCCTCGTCGCTTAAAGTTCAACGCGGTTCGAAGTCGGAGCTGTTCAGTGGTGCGCAATATGGGGGCGCCGCGATCTTCAACTACCGCATCGCGGGAAGCGCGACGATCTTTGCGCGTTGCCGTTACTACTACATCACGACCTATGCCCGCGATTCGGCACGCATCGCTACCATCAACGTGGGGATCTCGTCTGAAAAAATGAGCCGCGCGGCATTGGACGCCGCCGATCGCGACATCCGTGCACGGCTTACCTCCGACGGCTGGAAACGGTCGGGGCGTCTCTGGGTACGTTCGGGAAGCGTCCTCGATCTGCGCTCGCGGCGGCTCGACGATCCCGTCGCTGGCGAGAATCCGGCTAGGGCCGGCGAGTGGATACAGTACGTCGAATTACGTGAGGCGCGGCCGCCGCCTTATTAACGTTCAGCGGCGACGGCGCCGCTGAAACGACCGGCGGCGTACCTGCGGCTCGATCGTAGAAGTTCGAGCTGATTCCGGCTCCATGAAGCCGTGCTCGCTGCGCTTTAGAGGTGTGCCGATTGCGCCTTCGATACGTGCAAACGAGCCCGCTTCGTCGCGGGAGACGAACGTAATCGCGTCGCCGGTTTTTTGAGCGCGCGCCGTACGTCCGATGCGATGGATGTAATCGTTGGGCTCGGCGGGGACGTCGTAGTTTATGACGTGTCCGAGATCGTCGATGTCGATACCTCGCGAGGCGACGTCGGTGGCGACTAAGACTCGGTAGCGTCCCTTTTTAAACGCATCGAGGGCGCGCGAGCGCTGCGCTTGCGAACGATTACCGTGAATGCGCTCGACATCGATGCTATGCCGCATCAAAGCGCCGGCGACGCGTTCGGCCCGCGACTTGGTCCGCGTAAAAACGATTGCATTGAAGACGCGGCCATCTTTGAGCAGATCCACGAGGAGGTCCGTTTTCTTGTGCGGTTCCACTTCGTACACCCACTGGGTTACGGTTGCTACGGGCGTCGGAGATGCTAAATTGATGCGCACGGGATCGCGGAGAAACTCGCGTGCAAGCGCAACCACCGCACTGCCGAGCGTTGCCGAGAAGCAGAGCGTTTGGCGGTGGGCAGGGAGTTTGGCCACGATGCGCTTTACGGCCGGTAAGAACCCCATGTCGAGCATACGGTCGGCTTCGTCGAGCACGAAAATCTCAACGTTGTCGAGACGCGCTTCGCCCTGCTGCATCAAATCGATGAGCCGGCCGGGCGTTGCGACGACGACGTCGGTGCCGCGGCGCATGGCGTTGATCTGCGGTTTCATGGCCACGCCCCCGTAAATCGGCGTGATGCGCACTTTGGTGTGTTTTGCCAGCTGCGCAAGATGCTGCGCAATCTGCTGCGCCAGCTCGCGTGTCGGCGTTAAGACCAGCGCGGTACCGCGGTCGGCGCGCGGCTCGAGCAGTTTTTGGAGTAACGGAATGCCGAAAGCTGCGGTCTTGCCGCTGCCGGTTGGAGCGCTCGCAAAGACGTCGCGGCCAGACAGAGCAACGGGAATAGCCGTGCGCTGTATGGGCGTGGCCTCTGATATAGTGGAGGTCTTCGATGCCGCGAAATATCGCAGCATCCAGGGGGAGTTCTGAAAAAGTGGAGATGTCGACCTATCTTTCGGTGGGCGCAACTTATCGACCACTCGAAAGATCGCGCTTGAGGACGGGAAGAAGTGTCTCACAGACTCGTCCCCGATGCAGACCCTTACACCCGGCAAGAGTAAGAAAAGTTGCGCTTACGGCTCTTGAGGCCCCGTGAAGGCAGTTTCGTTAGCGTGCGTGGGCTCGCGCGGCTCTCGTAGCGCGCGCGAGCAGATCGGGGGCGTCGAGCCGCTCGCACAGGGCGGGAAATCGGGCAGTAGGCCCGCCCCACTCCAACTCGTTGACGTCTGCAAAGAGGTTCGCATCGGTTCGAAGGGTTGCCAGTACCTTGAATAACAGCGCGAGGCGCTGCCGCTCACCGAGCTCTTGCGCCGGGAATAGCTCGATCGCGCCAAAACGTGTGAGGAGAGCGGCCGCGCCCTTCGGCCCAATTCCCGCGATGCCGGGATAGCCATCGGCGGCATCGCCAACCAGCGCGAGATAGTCGGGTATCAGCTCGGGAACTACCCCAAACTTAGCACGGACGCCGTCAGCGTCCCGGATGACCTTGCTCCTTCGGTCGATTTGTACGATGCGATCCTCGCGGACGCATTGCGCGAGATCCTTATCGGGAGTCCAAATGCAGATCTTCCGTACCCGAGAATCGCGCGAGGCGATTGCGGCCGCTGAGGCCAGTGCATCATCGGCTTCCAGCTCGGTCATCGCCCAAACCGGAATCCCCATAGCTCGCAGCGCGTCCTCGAGCGGTTCGAACTGTGCGAGAAGCGCAGGATCGATTCCATCTCCCGTTTTGTAGCCGCTCCAAAGTCCGTTGCGGAAGGACTCGATCACGTGATCGGTGGCGACGCCTACGTGCGTGGCACCCTCGCCGATCATTTGCAGCACGGTGTTGAGCACTCCGACAACCGCTCCGAATCGTCGCTTCTTCCCATTTGGTGACGCGACGCAGTCCATAGAAATGGCGGAAGAGCTCGTAGGTTCCGTCGACCAGATGAACGATCACGTTGACTGGTTACACCACGAGTGGTGATCTAATTGCCGATGCTGACGGATTGGCCGCCCGATTGGAATGTGAATGATTTGATGGGAGTACCACCCGCAGGGTAGTTCCACAAACGAAAGTCTGCGCTGCAAAACTCGTTTGCGCCGGCGACGACCGTGCCTTGCTTGTCGTTGACCGGCGTATTCTTGCGACCGAGGATGAACGGCTGAATCACGTGGGTGTAGTCGCCCTGGCAGGTGTCGCCCAAAACCACTTGACCGTGAGAAGTTAACGTCGAACCCGACAGAGTGGCCTCGATAAGACCGGACTGAAAGCCTCCTCCGATCTGCTGATCGCCAAGAGCGATGTACTTGCCGTCCCACATCGTGGAGTCCGGAGAGTAGACCGTGAAACCGCTAGCGCTCAGCGTCGTAAGAGATTTAGATCCTTTCATAACCGCGCAGAAGGTGACGGCTTCGGATGCTTCGTTCTCGGCTATCATCACAAGGTTTCCCTTGTCGTCGTAGCCGGCGTTCCATATGTCGTAACAATCGGTCGGATTGCTGTAAACGACGCCTTCGCTGGAACCTTTCGGGAAGATCGTGACGCTCCCCGCGGTGTAGCTTGCCCCGAGAAAATCGGTAACCGCAAGATCGTTCGCCTTGTCAACCGAACAGCCGAAAGCGTCTCCGCTCGTCGTAAACGTTTTGATGGGTTTCTTGCCCCCGTGAGCGTACTCGTCGACGGCTCCGCCGGAATTCGCGATATAAACGTCGCCTTTCGCATCGACACATTGGCCGGCCGGCGACGAGACGGTTAGCATTCCCACCTGTTTTCCACTGGCGTAGTCGTACACGGTGACGTCATTTCCGTTAAACGCCGAAATATAGAGCAGCTTTGACTTCCGGCTCGCCAGCGGGCTCATCCACGATTTGTCCTGTCCAGAACTCGTGCGTTGAGCGGAGAGCGGCGTCAGAGCGCTCCCAGTCGAGCCGCCGCAAGCTGCTAGCAGCACCAGGGCAGCGAATAGTCCGCAACACGTAAGCGCCAAGCGTTTCATCATTACCTTCTGCACTCCATTCGGTAGCAATGTGGTAGGCCGGGATTCTCGACGTGAGCGAGGAGGCCTGGTCGACTGCGGACCAGGCCCGACCGCGCTACCGGGGGTGTCTCCAAGACGAGACTACTTGACGCTGATTGCCGCGCCGACCGGATATTCCACGGATGGGCTCGAGTGCGTTGGGTTGCTGCCGGCTGGGAACTTCCAGCTCGCAACAGCGGCCGGATTTGAACCCTGGGCGATGCATCCGGCGGCGAAGTATTTATCGCTCGGTGCGAAGACGCCCTGATCGACGTCGCACCCGCCTCCATTGGCGTCGTGCAGCGACGTGGTTCCGGTGAGCGTCGCCGTCGAGCCGGAGATGGACATCGAGTAGAGGCAAGAGCCCCACACGTTATTGCACTTCGGATCGTCCACGACTAAATGTTCGGTGGCCTTATTCCAGTTCAATCCACCGGGGACGTTGAGCGTTACACCCGATACGGTCAGAGTCGAGCACGAACTGCTGCCTGACCGGCACTCTGAAATCATGATGTCGTTGGAGTTGCCGCCCCGGCCGTTGACGTAGAGATTGCCTTTGGTGTCGTAGGCCGGGAAGTAGTACTCGGTCTGATCCGGATTCGCGAGCGTTTGGGGATCGTGAGGCACTCGAATAGACCGTCACGTTGCCCGACTCGCCGCTGGTGGTCCTGATGTTCGTCACTGCAAGATCGCCGTTCTTCTTGTTCACGGCGCAACCGACGGGAAAGTAGCCGGAGTCGTCGATGGTCTTCAGCAACTTACCGTTGCGCGAGTACTGCTGGATCTCAGCACTCTGGGTATTGTTCACCCAGATATTGCCGCGTCGGTCGCTGCACATGCCCTGCGGTCCGTCGAAGCCCGTGAGGGTTCCCTGGAGTTTCATGCCCGGCATCGTAAAGATGTACACATCGTTGGTATCGATGTCGGAGATGAAGAGCAGCCGAGGTGCCTTCTTCGCATCCGGCGAGACCCACGACTTCTGATGATCGGGATGGACGTTCGGGGCTACGAGGCCGGTGAAGCCCGGATAGCTCTCGTTGAGCGGTAGATTGACGCCCATGTGGAGCGCTAACTCCGGCAGGGGGCGCGTATCCCGATGATTGTGTGTTGCCGACGCCGCTACAGGCAGCGAGTAAAGCAGTGGCGGCCAACGCGCCGGACGCGTACGTGGCTACCCTAAGGATCCTCATTGAAATGCCCCTTTTTCTTTCACGAAAGTGCCGTTGCAGTTTAGATGTTGTGTGCGATGGTTTGGATGGCGGTGCTTATTGCGTTACGTATGGTACGTTTGTACTAGTATGTTCGACGTTAAAATAACAAGTGTCACAAAGCTTAACGGAGGCGCTTCTTAACGTCGAAGGCGCCCGTTGCAATCTGATAACGAGAATGTAAGCTATTTCGTTTCAAAATCATATGCCATAACCAACAGCGAAACGAGGCCCCGAGTATAATGCGGCCACCGTCGCGGATGTCTTCAAGACTGCAAATTAATCGCGCTGAAAGTCGCGGAGGCGCGGCCTCTTGGCATGAATAGCAGCGCGAGCGTGACAACGGCCACGTCTACGACTCGAAGCCCTGCTCGATCCTAAGCCACCGGAGAAGAATGAGCTCCGAGGAGCCGCCCCGAATTCAATTCGGGAGATTCGGATCCTACCAGGTCACCAACGACAGGTAATTCCTTAACATGCGAAGCGGGTAAAGATTGTAATGAACGCCTTCGGCGTCGGTTGCCGCTGGTTTGCAGCCCGCGCGGCCTTGGTGATGCTTGCGGCTTGTCAGGGATCGCCGGCGCAGAGCGGCGCATTGCCGAACGTCGTCCCCGGCGCCGAGCTCGGCAAGAGCGTATCTTGGATGGCGCCAGAGGCGGCGAGCGGGGATCTGCTCTACCTCTCCGACGTCGTTGCGAATGACGTCAAGGTTTATTCGTTTCGGGAAGGTCGCCTGGTCGGCACGCTGACCGGCTTCGGAAAGCCTCGCAGCGAGTGCGCCGATGAAGCAGGCAACGTCTGGATCGCCGACATCGAAGGCCGCGATGTCATCGAATACCCGCACGGGGGTACGAAGCCGATCGCGTCGCTCGACACCTTCGGCGTGCCCCTTGGGTGTTCGGTCGATTCACCGGGCCACTATCTTGCTGTGGCCGGCGGCATCGGCGGCACGATTGTCTCGATCTACCACGAAGGTTCGCACGGAAGATGGAGCAATCCAACACACTATACCGATTCGGCAATGCGTACCCCATACTTCTGCGGCTACGATTCGAACGGCAACCTCTTTATCGACGGGCTAACGAAATCCAAAGCCGGGCGTTTTACCCTCGTAGAGTTGCGTCACCGTACCAAGACCTTCGAGAGTATCGCCGTAAGCCAGGCGATCGACACGCCGGGTCAAGTGCAGTGGGATGGCAAGGATCTCGCTATAGGCGACTCGGGCGTCGCTCCCTCGGTCGCGTATCGGTTTTCGATCAGCGGAGGAAACGCAACCGAGGTCGGGACGACTACGCTCGACGGGACGATCAGCGTCCGCCAGTTCTGGATCGCAGGCGGCACGCTCGTTGGACCCGATTACAACCGCAACGCGGGGTTTTGGAGGTATCCGGCGGGCGGTACGCCTATCAAAACGATCGCTCGCGTGCATAGTTACGGCGCTGCGGTGAGTCGCTTGTGAAGGAGATTCTCGTGCTGCGATTCGCATTGGTCGTCGTAATCGCGTTCGCCGGTCTGGCCGGATGCCGTGCTCAGCAGAGTCAGATTCTACCAGGCGTACCGCCGGGCGGCACAACACTTTCGTACGTGCAGCCGAACACCGAAGAGCTTCCCGAACCGCCCGTCGTGAAATCGGTACGTGGCGTAGCCAGGGTCTCGTTCATCGTCAACCTGAGCCCACACACGGGCTTTCCGCAGTTCACCGTCAACGGTCTTAACGAAACTGCACCGACGATTCGAGTGAATCCGGGCGACACGATCGACATTACGGAGGCCGACGAGTTGACTCCGGTCCAGGGAGATAAGAACGATATCAATCTGCATTTTCACGGTTTCGGTACGTCGCCCAACGCCCCGGGCGACGACGTACTTGGAATGCTCGCGCATCCAGGCCAGCGCCTGCACTACATCGTGCACGTCGCGAAGAACCAGGAGCCCGGCCTCTACTGGTATCATCCGCACGTGCACGGGGAAACGAACTATCAAGTCGGCGAGGGCGGAATGTCCGGTGCGATCATCGTGAACGGCCTAGAGCGGCATCTTCCTCGACTGGCAAAGATGACCCAACACGTGATCATCGTCCGGGATACCGGTAACGGCGAGGCGGCACAAAAGTTCGATGGCAGCGCGGGCATGGAGGATGGCATGGCGGGTATGGCGACCGCGAGTCCGCATACGATCAACAACGAGCCGTGCGGACCCGAGACGGGGCTAACCACGTCGCTTAACTACATCGTCCAACCGGACATTACGATTGCGCCCGGCGAGAAGCAGTTCTTCCGGGTGATCAACGCGACCGGTCATAAGACGCTCAAACTCGCCGTCGATGGGGAAAAGCTGACGGTAGTTGCGATCGACGGCTTCGCACTCGATACCTACCACGGCACGCCGCCGACGCTCGTCGAGCCCTACGCAATCGTTCCTCCGGCGGCGCGCGTGGAGTTCGTCGTAACGGGTCCGCGCAGCCGCTCGGCAAAGTTTCGGACCCTCTGCTATGATACGGGCTCCGGTGGCGATCGCGATCCCGAGCTCGTTCTTGCCAACTTAAAGCATCCGAGTCGTCCGCAGGGCGTCCGCTCGTCAACGTCGGGGCCCATCACCGTAGGCGAGCCGCTGCCAGAAAACGTCTACACGACGGCGCTTCCGCCGGTTTCAGCCAAGCGCGTCGTGGTATTCAGCGAAGGGGAAACACATTTCCGCATCAACCGCAAGATTTTCCGAATGCAAGATCCGCCGATGTTCGTGGTGCACATCGGAACCGTCGAGCAGTGGCGCATCGAAAACGTCAGCTGCGGAGACCCACGACTTTCATATCCATCAGCTGCACTTTCTCGTCAAGGAGATCGACGGCGTCAAGGTTGCGCATCCCTTCTGGGCCGATAGTGAGCTGATTCCGCATCGGCACACGAACGGCGCGCCCGGCACGCTCGTCCTGCTGATGGATTTTCGCGACCCGGTGATCAAAGGAACCTTCGTCTTCCATTGTCACATCCTCGACCACGAAGATCACGGCATGATGGCGAAGATTCAGGCTATCTAGGACATGGACACGCTACGTTTCGTTCGCCCTGCGGTAGGCGCTGCTGTGGCCGCTTCGATGCTTGCCGCCTGTGCCGGTTCGCAACTGTCAGGCGCAACGCCGGCGTCCCTCGCAACAGTTGCCGGCACGAGCGCACTTTCCGGGCCCGCGCGTTCCTGGAGGTCGTCCGCAACGCAAAATGGGGATCTTCTGTATGTCTCGGACACTAATGGCAAGGTCTACGTGTACTCGTATCCGGCGGCCAAGCTCGTGGGGACGCTCGTCGGTTTTAAGGGACCGGGAGGACTGTGTTCCGATCGGGCCGGTAACGTGTACGTCGTCGATACGCCCGCCGTCGCCATTCTAAAGTACGCGCACGGAGGCAAAAAACCGATCGAAGTGCTCCACGTCTACGGCTATTATCCGCAAGGCTGTTCGGTCGACGCCACGACCGGAGACCTGGCCGTTGCGAACTACGCGAGCAACCCTCAGCTCGGACCCGGAAGCGTCACGATTTTCCGGAAAGGCAGGGGCATGGGGAAGAGCTACCAGGCTTCCAGCTTCAACGAATACTTTTTCTGCAGCTACGATGCGAAGGGCAACCTTTACGTTGACGGTACCAACGCCGGCACGACGCAGACGGAGTTCGCCGAAATGCCGCATGGAAGTACGTCGCTCACCGACGTCACTTTGAAGCAGAACCTCGGCCCGTTTCCCGGAGCGGTTCAATGGGACGGCAAGTATGTTGCGCTTGCGGACGGAACGACCGGCGAACTCTACCGCATTAAGGTAACGGGCTCGACCGGAACGGTAGTCGGAACGTCACGGTTCAAAGGCGACCGCAGCACCCTCCTTGCGCAGTTTTGGATCGCCGGCAACACGATCGTCGTTCCGTATGGAGTAGTGAAGCGGACGGTCAAAAAAATAGGTTTTTGGCCCTATCCTGCGGGAGGGGCAGCCGCAAAGAGCATCCAGGCTCCGGCCGGCGCTGCGGAACTCTTTGGCGCCACGGTCAGCGTCGCAAAGAACTAGTCGGTAGCGGTTCGTGCGCGGCGACCGTTCCTTTCATCACGGCGCGTTAACCCAACACTTGGTGTTTACGGGATACGAGCGCATTGGCGCCACGTCGCCACGCGCGCCGACATCATAAACCCGGACGTAATGCCGAGCGCCGGATCCGCTGGCAGTAACTGGTCCATCAAAGACATACAGCTTTCCGGCGGCGTCTAGCGCAAGCGCTTGCGGGGCAATCAATTCGCTTGTAGAGCCCCCGATCTGACCGGTCGGAGGCATATTGCCAGTGGAACCGCGCGCAAAAGCCAGGATGCTGTTTCCCCCTCTGTTAGCAACAAGAAGCGACCCGTCACGACTGACGGCCAAGCCAACGGGGCGATTCAACTTAGTCTTGGGCCCAATAATCAGCGATTGATGACCTCCAGGTTCTATCACTATGATGGCGTCGTTGATCGCAGAGGATAGATAGAAATAGCCGGCAGAGTCGACGGCGAAGGCGTCCATACTTCGCCCGAACCTGGTCGCAAATGAAGTCGTCACAGTCCCAGATGCTTTGCCGGGATCAACAGGAAGCGCATTGATGGCACCGTCTGTCGAGGCTACGAACACGCGACCATTCTGATCGGTGGAGATGAACTCGGGATCGTGTAGGCTGAAAGTGTTTGACTGAGTGGTCGTTGACTGCTTCAATGCCTGCGGCAGGTTGTACCGCACTGGCCCACCAAACTCGTCGGCGACGATTAACGACCCACCGCCGAACGCCAGGTTCCAACCTCGCATCGGAAGGCGAACTTCTGCGGGCCAGCGCGTCGGCGCTTCGTTTCCCGCCTTTGGAAAATACGCGATTCCGTCTGAGCCCAGAATCGCAATGTCACCGGTCTCGCGATCGATGGCCATACGGAAGGCATGCGTTGGGGTGGCCGCCGGCTTGCGCACCCAGGCTGGAGCGCTATCGCCTCTCTGCACGGGCCCAAATGCTATGATCTCGCTACTACTGGCAAAACCTCGTGAGTCGTTCTGCAGAACCAAAATATTGCCGCGATTGTCGACGCCGATAGAGTCAGGAAATGCCAGTCCCGTGCGCCGCCCCGTAATCGTTCGAAGAAGACGCGGAGCGCCTCGTGTGGTATCGAAGACCGCCAGTGAAAAGTCCCGCATCCCGTTACGGTCGCTCGTGCCGGCCACAACCACGTGCCCAGCAAGGTCGAACGCCACATCGTCAACCTGGCCATATCCCAGCACTTTTTTCGTATCGATCTCCTGCGCAGGGGCAACGTCGCCATGTGCAAAGGGTGCGTAGCATAAGACGAACAGCGTCTCACTGTCGAGAGCACAGAGTCGTCCGCTCGCATCGACCGCAACGCCGATCGGGGCGCGGAGCCGCGTTCGCGGGCCAGCAATAAACTTCGTAAGCTTGGCATTTTGTGAAAGATCTGCGCGATTGATCGCTGCATCCGACTGACCAACCGAATAGGCGGAGCGATCGTCAGCCGCAATCCAAGTTTCCTTGGACGCCGCGTTTGCGGCCTTCGTTTGTTCATCGCCCGCGCTTCCTAGCGGCGCGGCCTGTCCGGTGCCGAGATTTATGTGATACACAAGATTGGGATGTTGTGCCGTGTTTGCCAGGAGATACATACCGGTACCGTCTCGCGTCAGGATGTATCCTTGAGAAAAGGAGAAGTTCTGTTCGCCGTTTGGAGGTTGAGGCCAATCGCTTACATTCTTAAGCACGGAGGAATTCGGGCTTATGAAGCCGTTCTCGCCCCTTACGATGATGTTGCCGCTGCCATCGACACTAACGCCGGCGTTGTCGCAGTTAGAGGTGCAGCTAGTGGAGCCTAGGGCAACCAGAAACGCGGTAACCACCGATAGTCGAATCACTTACGCACTGTTCCTTCCTTCGCACGTCGCCAATCTACGCCGCTAGGCCGAGAAGCGGGTGTAGAGATCGCCTGGACGGCGCAGCGATTGATTTTTTCGTCAGGCGCGGCTCAATTCCGGCGCCGCCAGGCGGCTCCGTAGCCAGCCGAGCTCGCCATCCCCGGCACGCAATCTCGAGGAGTTTTATAAGAATCGGATTAGTTGCCGGTTGGCCACTTCAGCGGTTGGTAATGCTCTTAGCGTATCCATCTCGGAAGGGAGCCACAATGCAGATCAGGAGATCAGTCGTCGCAATCGTTGCATCCCTAGCCGTCGCCGCCGTGCCGGCCGTCGCGCCGGCGCAGGTGAGTGTTGGTGTCGGCGTGGGGTTGGGAGGGCCAGGATGGGCCGTCGGTGTCGTGGCCGGGTATCCGCCGCCCGTGCTGCCTGTATACTCTATGCCGCCCGCGCCGTATCCAAACTGGCAATGGATCCCGGGTTATTGGGGGTGCGGAGGATCCGGCTATTATTGGGTTCCAGGTTACTGGACTGCGCCGCCGGCGGTCGGTTACTACTGGACGCCCGGTTACTGGAACTACGTCAATGGCGCTTACGTTTGGAACGTCGGCTACTGGGGTCCGTCGGTTGGATTCTACGGCGGAATTGACTACGGCTTCGGCTACTTCGGAACCGGCTTCGTCGGCGGTTTCTGGTCGGGCGGCGTTTTCAACTACAACACGGCCGTCGTCAACGTCAACCGAACGGTCATCCACAATACGTTCGTTAACCGAGGCGTCATTCACGGGCACGTCGTTAGCCGTTCGCGCGTGAGCTTTAACGGGGGTCGTCGCGGCATCCACGCAAGCCCGACACGGTCCCAACTCGCTGCGCGCCGGCATGCCGTCGCGCAAACCGCGGCCCAGCGTACGCACGATCGCGTGGCAGCGCGAGAACGCGGCCAGCTGGCGTCGGTAAATCACGGACGGCCGAGAATCGTCGCGGTGCAGCGACCGCTGCGAACGGTGAGAGCCACGCAGCACACGATGCACGGCACCGTCGGTGCGTCGGCCCATCACACTGAATCGGTAGCGAGGCACGGCACCGTTAGTGCGCCATCACATCACAATGCGCCGGTAACCGCGGTACATCACAGTCAAGTATCGTCGGGGACGGTGCACAGCGTGCACCTACAACAGGGCAGCACGTACCGGCACGTCGGCATGAACGGCGGGCCTGTCGGCGGCAGCGGTGGTATGCACGGTAGCGTCCACGCCCCTGGCCGTCCGGGGGGTGGTGCTCCGCACGGCGGAATGTCCGGTGGTCACCCCGGTGGCGGTGGCGGAAAACCGCCGAAAGGCCGAAGTTAGAGATACGTTCCGCAGATTACCTGAAGTGGGAATCCGAAGGGGTTCCCACTTGTCTAATTTGGATGCAGCTCTCCATCAATGAACCAGGCGCAGCGTCGCCCGTCGCATATGTTGATCGGCCACCGAATAGTACACGCGAATGAGCTCATCCTCAGTTATCGCAGATGCGGCAAAGGCTATATCGGTTTCGTCGGTTTTTGGCGTGGGCGGCACGATCAGCGGATCGTCACAACGCTCTATGACGACGCGGTAATTGGGGTCAAAGCGAATCCAACCAATACGCCATTTGGCGTCGCGCGTCGCGCCGTTATAAAACATCACGGGAGTGCCGTCAAGGGTGACCGTCGGCCCGGTGCTGAGATGCCACGAGTCCCAAGACGAGGGGCGCCGCTCAAACGGCGGCTGGCGGGTGGCCCACGGTCCGTCAACGCGATTCGAATCGGCAATGCCAATGCGTGACGCATCCCCTTGTGCATACTCAAAGAAAAGGCGCCACCTATCGTCGTCGGCCAAAGCGATTTCGGCTTCCTTGGGATTTTCACAACCGGGAACGGACTGGAGCGCGACTCCGCGCTTATGAAGGTTCGAGGCATTCGGCCCCGAGGCTAGCAGCAAGCACCCGCGTCGCTGCGTTTGGTTCCAGCCGGTGTAGTAGACGTAGAGCGCGCCGTCCCAGAGCGCCACCGTGGGGTCCTCGCAACCATCGAGATCCTCGGAAGCCGGTCCCGGTGCGATGGCCGCCGATTCGTCCATATCGAAGAGGAGGCCATCGGCGGAAACTCCGTGATAAATCCGCGCGATCTTCTTGGCCGGATCTTCGCAGCGTGGCACGGCGCGAATCATGACGTGAAATCCAGCGCCTTCACGCCAGACAAATGGACTTAGCTGATAAAACGACGCGAGCGGTTCCTTCGCGTGCACCTGCATTGCGTCGTCGGCGATGATTTGAAGGCGCATCGGTGCGGCGTTAGGCGAGGGCCAGGCCCCAGCCCTGCCGCTTAGGCCGCCAATCCCGCGTTGAGGCTCAGCGCCCTACCTTTGCGGCACTGATCTCAATGAGGGTGATCCAGCTCTGACCCATGTCCTCGCAATGAAGCGTGACGGGAGTCTATGGGTATGCGGCATGAACGCGAGGTGCTCGTTGCGTTTCGGTTTAGCGTAGTCGACGATCGCATCACCGCGATCGATATCATTGCCAGTCGCCGTGCTAGGATGCCGCGGCGTAGGCACACACAACGAGGTTCGATAGGAGGCAAGGCTTGCGTCTTGTAAGTACTGCACACTCCCAGATTCACTCATGTAAAGGAGCATTCGTGAACGGATTCTTGAAGCTTTTTCCGCTAGTAGCGGCGCTGGCGATCGCGGGCTGTAACGCGAGCGGCTCGCAAAATATGCCAGCGGGCGGCAGCTCGCAGAGCGGGCCTTCCGCTTCCGCGCACTTTGTGCCCGAGTGGCAAGCCAAGCACGAAGCCCGGCGCGTCTGCAAAACGCTTGCCGGAGGCGTGCAATGCCAGGTATTGGTTGTGTCGAGGCGTGCAAATTCAAGCTGCTCGCCGTCCAGCGGCAGCTGCGGCTGGCGGCCCATCGACTTGCAGACGCGCTATAACCTGACGGGATCGTTGGGCAAAGGTTCGGGAACGGCCGTGGCGCTCATCGAGCTCGGCGATTTGCCCACTGCCGAGTCCGATCTCGCGACCTACCGAAGCACGTTCGGATTGGGAACGGCATCGTTCTTTAAGTACAACGAGAGTGGACAACAAAGCAACTACCCTGAGAGCTGCGGGGACTTCGGCTGGTGCGTCGAGACCGACCTCGACATCCAAATGGTCTCCGCCACGTGTCCCAAATGTACGATCTACCTGATCGAGGGTGGCAACTGTGGCGGCGTCATCTGCGGCTTGGAGAACGCCGAAACGACGGCTGTGAAGCTCGGCGCCACCATCCTCAGCAATAGCTGGGGATGCAGCAACCTCAATTACGGCGAGAACTGCGGCGACTCGAACTTCCCGAACTACTTCAGTACGCCGGGCGTGGCGTATTTGGCCTCGTCAGGTGACGACGGATATAATGTAATTTTATGGCCGGCGGCGCTGGCAAACGTGCTCGCCGTCGGCGGCACGCAGTTGGCACTCTCCGGATCGACCTACAGCGAGACCGTCTGGGACGGCGCCGGAGCTGGCTGCGCGACCACCACCACCAAGCCGTCATGGCAGCACGATCCGGATTGCAGCGGAAAGACGATCTCTGACATCTCCGCCGAAGCCGGCTGCGAGCCCGGCGTCGCCGAGTACATTACCACCGGCGGCAGCGGTTGGGAGCCCGTTTGCGGGACGAGCGTCGCATCGCCGCTGACCGCCGGTATCGTTGGACTCGCCGGCAACGCGAGCAGCATAACCGGCGGCAAAACGTTTTGGGACCTGAAGAGGAGAAAACACAAGAAGGAGCTGCACGTAATCACGTCCGGCAACGATGGCACGTGCGGCAACACCTATCTCTGCGAGGCCGGCCTATCAAAGAAAGATGGTGGCTACAAAACGTACAGTGGCCCGGCCGGATGGGGAACTCCAAACGGCATTACGGCGTATTAATTTCGCCGACGCACGAAAGGAAAAGAAAGGCGGGCGCGTCCAGCGCTCGCCTTCGCTTACCGCGCGAGCGACCGTACCGGCTTCCACGTGCTGCGGAGTGCGAGGTGACCGCACGAGCGGAGCCTAACGTCCGCAGAGTATGAGTGCATATGTCATCGTCAACGTCGATACAAGGGATGCCGTCGAGTACGAGCGCTACAAAACGATGGCGAGCGAAGCCGTGACGAGTTTCGGCGGCCGCTATTTGGTGCGTGGCGGCCGAATGCAAGTTCTCGAAGGATCGTGGGCGCCCACACGGATCGTCGTACTCGAATTCGATTCGTACGAGCGCGCCGGCGAGTGGTGGCATTCGGCGGAGTATGCCCCGGCAAAGGCACTCCGTCAACGCTTGAGTGATACCGATTTACTCATCGTCGACGGATTCAGACCGGGCTAAGCAGCTCGGTTCCAGGGTCCGGGCTAAGCCGAGCGGAAGATTAGGCGCGCACGTCTCACTGCGCCTCGGAGGTTGCTATGACCGAATCGCTTTATGGCCGCGCCCTTATCGTTATTGCGGCCCTCGTAGGTGTTGCCGGATGCGGCGGCTCCTCGTCGTCCGTCACGCCGCCCGGATCGCTGACGCGCCTCGTACCCGGCCCCGCCGTCGCCGGCCCAGTTGTCGTTCCGATGGTTCCTCCACCGGTAACCGGACCTCGCGGGTGGCCCGATGCGGCGAAGCGAGCAAAGCCGATCCTCTTCGTCAGCGACCTTCAAGGCAACGTCGTTCGACTTTACGATCCCGACACGCCGAACGCGCCGGAGGAGGGTACCATCACCGACAGCGTGATGAATCCTCAGGGTCTTGCCGTCGATTCGAAAGGGTCGCTGTACGTTTCTAACGTCGGCTCCACCGAGGAAACGATCACCGTATATTCGCCCGGCAAGAGTAAGCCGCGCTTGACGATCCCGACGCCAGGGTATTACGGAATTGCGGTCGATTCGAAGGGCGACATCTTCGCAACGTACATCGGCGGTACGGTCTACGGGTACAAGCCGGGTGCGAAGAAGCCGTACGAGTCGATCGGCGGTTTCGACAATCCCGTCGGCATTGCGATCGATAGCAAGAACAACGTGTGGGTATCGGACGATTCCGCCAACAAAGTCTATACGATTCCCGCCGGAACCAAGGAAGTAAAGGACGCCGGGCTGATCGGACTCAACGGACCGGACGGGATCTCCTTTGGAACCGGAGACACGCTCTACGTTGGAAACTTTGGCGGCTACGATGTCACAGTCTATTCGGCCGGTTCCAAGAAGCCGTCCGAAACGATCACGGACGGAATAACGAGCCCCAACCTCAACGGCGTGACCGCAGCCGACTACTTCTTTCAGGCGAACCAGTTCGGCGCAGTCGTAGGCTACAAGAAAGGCCAGAGGACGCCGTTCTCGACCATCACCGGCAGCGCCGATCCGCTGGGGATCGCCTCATCGCCCTTGGTCAAGAAGTAGTAACATCGGCGAGGGCATCGGGCCACGCTTCACAAAGTAGCGTTAATGGGAAACTCCAAAGCCGTCTATAGCGCGGCTGCTGCCGCGATTGCTCTGCTCTCCGCCTGTTCGAGCGACGCATCGCGAGGGCCCAGCTCGGCGCTACCGGGCTACGCCGCGCTCCCCGACGCCGCCGTTGAGTTTGCCTATGAGGCCAACGAAGGCTCGACAAATGTTTCCGCTTATAAGATCGGGAGCGACGGCGCGCTGACGCCCGTGAAAGGCTCGCCGTTTGCGGCGGGTTCCAATCCCTCGGGCGTGGCAGTCGATCCTACGGGCAAGTTCGCTGTTGCATCAAACGCCGGGTCCAACAATGCTTCCGCCTTTACGATCGACGCGAACAGCGGTGCGCTCAAACAAGTCAAAGGCTCGCCGTTTGGGGCCGGTACCGCGCCATCGGGCGTGGCAATCGATTCTACGGGCAAGTTCGCCTACGTGGCGAACGTTGGGGTCAGCAGCAGCAGCAACGTCTCGGCGTATACAATCGGGAGCAGCGGTGCACTGACTCCGGTGACCGGCTCGCCGTTTGCGGCCGGTACGAGTGCGCAATACGTGGCCGCCGATCCCTCGGGCAAGTTCGTCTATGTGCCCAATGCGGGCTCCGGTAACGTCTCCGCCTATAAGATCGCAAGCAACGGCGCGCTGACGTCCGTGAAAGGATCGCCGTTTGCTGCGGGGAGCGAGCCCTTTGGCGTGGCCGTCGATCCGACCGCCAAGTTCGCCTATGTGAGCAACTATGGCTCGAATAATGTTTCCGCCTACACCGTCAACGCGACCAGCGGCGCGCTGACGCCCGTAAAGGGGTCGCCGTTTGCAGCGGGCACCGCAGCGTGTAGCGTGATCGTCGATCCGAACGGTAAGTTCATCTACGTTGCGAACAACGGCTCTGCGAATGTCTCCGCTTATGCGATCAAAAGTAACGGCGCGCTGGCCCAGGTCAAGGGGTCGCCGTTTGCGGCGGGATCCGGGGCCTGTTACGGGGCAGTCGACCCGTCGGACAAGTTCGTCTATGTGGGCAACAGCGGCGCCAGTTCTATTTCCGGTTATCAGATCGGGAGCAACGGCGCACTGACACCGCTGAAGGGATCGCCGTTTCCCGCGGGCCAAACGCCTGCCGTCATCGCTACCTGCCGCGTGACGTCCGGAAAATGCGTTCCCTCGCCGTTATAGGTGAAGTCGATAACGCCTGGCGGGCTCGCGCAACGTCTCGATAGCGGCGCCGCGCCGTTCTTGTTGGACGTGCGCGAGCCGGACGAGGTCGTCGACGACGGCTGCATCGCCGGTTCTGTGAATATTCCGATGGACGAAGTTGAGGATCGACTCGGGGAAATTCCAACCGATCGCGAGATCGTCGTATACTGTCATCTGGGTGCTCGCAGCGCGTACATCACGAAGAAGCTCAACGCGCTGGGCTACGATCGAGCGGTGAATCTCACGGGCGGCCATGGCGCCTGGCGTCTGTACTCGATCGAAGCTACTTAGAGGCGCCTTTCTTGAGGACGAGCGAAACGTCGTCCGAATAGCCGTCGTTGTACGTTCCTTCGAATCGCGTCCCGGTAACGACGACGCGCGCCGCGCGCGCGTGCGCAGGCACCGATCCCGTTGCCGTGCGCTTAAGGAATCCGGTCGTGCCGTGGCGATCGGCTGGGGTGACCGGGCCGATCCGTCCGGTGCCCAGCGAACTACCGCCAGCGTTTAAGAACGTGACGGTGACTTGCGCGTTATCGGCTTGACCGCTGTAGCCCCCGAGCCATCCGGCCAGTGTGTACGTCACACCGCCCGAATCGATCGCCTGCGCGCCGGAGGACAGATCGATCGTCTGCGCCGCCGTCGACTTGGCGACGTTGCCGCCGGCGAAGAAGTTCTTCCCACGGTCCGTGGGACCGGGTGAGGTTTTATTGGGGAATCCGCCGCTGGCTCCATACTGGACGGCCGTGAACTCCCCGGTTGTCGTCCAGCCGGTGGGCTTGACAACCTGACCGTCGCTCGGGGCTCCGGTATCGGATTCGGCGTCTCCATTCACGACGAGATTCGTTCCGAAGAGCGTGCTCGTGCCCGAAGGTGTCTGGGCGCTTGCGGGCGCTGCGATCAGCGACAATGCCGCGCACGCGATGATAAGAACATTTTGAAGTCTCATCGAGAGACCGCCACTCCGTAGACCGACCTCAGCCCGTTGGTAATCGTATTGACGAGTTTGCCCGAAGTGTAATCGTAGACGAGCAGTGCGTTGACCTCAGGATCGGCAACGTACAGGTGCGTGAACGGCTTGTCGATCGCGATGCGGAACGGATCCTCCAAACCTTGGTTGATCGTCTCCGACGGCGTCTGCGAACCGGGTGGGAAAACGTAGATGGCGGCATTGCTGCCCGAACCCTGATCCGCGGCGATGACGTCGCTGTTTCCATCGATGGCATCGCCTGCCCCCCACACGATGGGAAGTCCGAGGTCCTTGGGGCTCGTCGATCGGGGCGCGTACTCGTTGACGTCGCCTGGGCCGCCGCCGTGCGCGCCCGAATTGTACTCGACGTACAGATTGTTTTTCGAATCGAGCGCGACGCCTTGGGGATAGGCGACGTCGATCGTCAGCTTCGAGCGAGTCGATCCTTTCGGGAACTCGACGACCTTTTCGCCGACCAAATCGGCGACGTAGACCCACCCGTCCTTGCCGGCCGTGACGTTCGTCGGGTACGCGAAACCGGTGTATTGCAGCTTCCACGTCGTGCTGCCGTGCGGATACATCGTTACGGTTTGGTTGGATACATTCGTCACGTACAGATTGCCGTGCGTGTCGACGAAGTTCCCCTCCGGGCCGCTGATCCCGTCCGTGATCTCTCCGATCGGACTTTGGTTCGATCCGGCGGCGGAGTAGATCTCAACCGCGTTGCCGGTAAAATCCGATACGTAGATCAGGTGCTTCGCCTTTTTCGCCGCGGGCGAAAGCCATCCGCCGGCGCGATGGGATGGCTGCGCGGAACTCTGCGCGGGCATCCCGGCCGGCGTCACTTGGCCGCCGGCACAACCCGCACACAGGGCGAGCGATGCAATCCAGAAACTCTTTTGCATGACCGTTTCTCCTTTCGGTGCGCTAGAGCGGCGCGGCCGGGTCGAGGCCAAGACCGTTGGGACCGTCGACGCCATCGGTGATTGTATCGACTAGCGCGCCGCTGGAATAATCGTAGACGTAGACCGCGTTTCCAACCGAATCTCCAACATAAACCCGGCGCTCTTCCTTATCGAGGCGTACGGGATCCGGGTCGAGCGTATTTTGCGCGAAGGTTCTCGACGGTTCGGTTTTACCCGGAGGGAACACCAGGACGCCGGGAAGCGACTGATCGGCGGTGACGATATCCCCGGCCTTGTCGAGCGCAATTCCCCCGGGCGCGTCGGTAACGATGCCGAGATTCTTTCCCTGCGTGCTTCCGGCGGAGTACTCAAAAATTTCGCCGCCCTTGAAGCCCGGGGCGTACGTCGTGACGTACGCATTTTCGGATGCATCGACCGCGACGTCGATGGGATACGTAAGGTCGGTGATTTTTAGTTGCGGTGTGTTCGATGCTTGAGGAAAGACCTCAACCGATGGGGGGCTCAAGTTCGTTATGTAGACGTTTTGCTTGTCGTCGATTGCGACGCCGGCGGGAGCGCCAAGACCGCTCGAATAGGTAAAGCTCGGTGTTAGGCTTCCAGGCGCATACTCCGTTACCGTATTTGCAGTCGTGTTAGCGACATAGAAATTCCCTTTGCGATCGACGTTAGCGCCCTCCGGCCCGTTGATGCCGTCCGTGATCTTTCCGATTGGCGCCTGATTATGGCCTTTCGTGCAGTAGATGGCGACGTACTCGAGCTTGTAACTGGAGACGTAGAGCTTCTCTTTGCAACGTTTTGGCGCTGGCGCGAGCCGGTTGTTGCTTTCCCCTTGGACGCCTGCGGGAACCGTTGAGTTGGCCGAGCAAGCGGCGAAGAGCGAAAGCCCGGCCAGTCGCGGCCGCGAGGCGCAGCAGATCAAAATGGTAACGCGTCATAGATCGTTGAGGATTCACTCATCGCCGCCGCCTCCCCCTCCTGCGCGAGGGAAGGTCGAGCGTTAGGCCTCGACCGCGCGTTTCGTCGGCAAAACGATGCGCATTCTCGTTCCCGTTCCAGGTTGGGCTTCGATTTGCACGTCTTGCGCCAGGGACGCAATCAGAAAAAGACCGCGTCCGTTTTCGTTCAGCGCGTCCGTGGGCAACGCCGCCACAAAGCGCGATAATCCGGGGCCGGTATCGGAAACGATGACGACCGGATACGTGTCGGTCCAATCGACGTCGACGCTCACTGAGCCCGGCGCGTGCTCGACCGTGTTTGCGAGCGCCTCACCGATGATGAGCTCCGTGCGAAACAGCTCGTCTTCGTTCGGCGCGAGCGAGCGTATGAAGTGCGTGATCTCGCGACGGAGCGTCTGCGCACCGAGCGGGTCTCTTGAATCGTAACTCCAGGACTTTTGAAGTGCGGCGCCGAGTTGGACCACCAGGAGCACCGTATCGTCGGCGGGTCTTTGGGAACCCATAACGCTGCGTTGGATGAAGACTGCCGGATGATCCACGTGCGGGTCGTCAACTAAACGCGTAACGGCCTGCATCACGGCTCGTTCGGTGCGTTCGATATCTCGCTTGAACTCGGTGAGCCCATCGGTGTAGAAAAGAATCGCCGCATCGGGCTCCAAGGCTACCGTGTGCGTTTCCGACGCGATCGGAATGCCGATGCCGAACGGGAAGCCCCCGTGCGCCAGTAAGCGCGCCGCGGTGCGTGGACTCGCAACGATCGGCGGCGGATGCCCTGCGCTGGCGTAAGCGAGCGTAGAGAGATCCCGGCTCAGGACGGCGACCAACGCGGTGGCCGGAGCCTCATGGCGCGATCCTAGCACGCGGTCGGCCTTGGTCAAGATCTCCGCGGGATCGGCGGTGTCGTGGGCTGCGGCGAAAATGCTCCGCCGAAGGCGCGCGGCGGTAACCGCCGCATCGAGCCCATGACCGGTCACATCGCCGATCGAAAAGGCGATCCGTCCGTCGGGCAGGTCGAAGGCGTCGTACCAGTCGCCGCCAATGAGCGCTTCGCGCTCCGCCGCGATGTAAAGCACATCGCACCGAACGTCACGTCGCTGCGGGAGATGCTCGGGAAGAAACGCGGTTTGCAACGTTACCGCCGATCGCTTCGTCTGCGCCAACAGTTCCTGAAGATCGAGACGAGCGCTCCGCCTTTCGGCCGTGATCGCGCCGAGCACCAGGCCCGTTATCGCGAGAACCGCCATCCAACTATCGAGTTGGATAAGTCGTGAATCGAGAGGGCCCGAGGTCCAGGGACCCAATCCGTGCGATGTTGCCCAAATGGCGAGACCGCTGATAACCGCAATAGCTGCAGTCATTTCCCGCTGTCGAAATCGCAGGGCCGTCCAAATGATGAAGGGGTAGACGGAAAAGCGCAGCGGGAAATTACTCAGAAACGAAATTGAGCTCGCCGCCAGCAACGTCGCGGCGAGAGCGGCAAGTTCGAGCGTGCTACCCTCCGCAGATTCCTTCCGCTTTGCCCCGATCCACGTGAGCAACAGCGGAGTAACGAACAGCACGCCCATCGCGTCGCCCGTCCACCATACCCACCAAACCGATAAGAAAGCACTCCACGGAACGATTCGAGCAAGCGCGAGCTCGACGACGCCATTGGTCGCGGATACCGTCATGGCAATCGCCGATCCGAACAGCGCGAGGAGAAGAACGTCGCGCACGCGCCCGAGCGCATTATCGAAACCACCGAAGCGTCGCAAGAGGAAGTTGCCGAAGACCGGCGCGAGCGTATTTCCCGTCGCGATCGCCGCGGCTGTCCAAACGGGCTCGGAGCTGAGCGCATTACTTGCGAATGCACCGAGCCAAATCCCCGGCCAGACGCGATACCCCCAGAGCAAGAGGGCGGCGAGCGCAATGCCGGTCGGCGGCCATACGGCCGTCACTTGCTTCGTCGTGAACGCCAACGAGAAACCGAGCTTCGCGGCGGCAACGTAAGCGAGTGCGACCAAAAGCGGGACAAACATTCGCCGACCGAGCTTCTTCAATCGCGCCTCCGCACAGAGCAGGTATCCGTCCTTTATTGCTTGCTTTGCTCACGGAGTTCATGAAGCACCGTGGCGGACCTATCTGCTGCGTGAAATGGGCCGACGGGTCAACTTGAAGACGACGCCGCACCCTTGACTGCAAGGTCCCACGCCGCCACTGACGGTCGTCCCGTACAGATTGCCCATCGCATCGCGTGCCAGGCCACCGTAGGGAACCTCGCCATCGTTCTTTCCGCCCCTAAAGCTGTAGAGCACCGACTCGTGTCCCGAGGCGTCGACCTCAAACGCGACGCCGCAGCTGTACCCGCCGTTGCACGTTTCGTCCCCGCCAAACGAAGTCGTACCGTACAGGTTGCCTTTCTTGTCGAGGATCAGACTTTCGGACGGCACCGCACCGTCGGGACTCCCAGCGAAGTCGTGCAACACGGTGAATTTGCCTGCCGGTCCCAGTTTGAACACCGTACCGCAGCCCGGATTACCCCCGCGCTTGTTGCAGTTGAGGTTGCCGTAGTTCTGGGCGGTGCCGTAGAGGTTGCCGGCGGCATCGATGACCAATCCGCCGATCGGATTTCCGCCATCCTTCTTTCCTTTGAAACTATAGAGCGTGGTCAACGTGCCGGCGGTATCGAGCTTGAATATCGTTCCGCATCCGCCGACGCATGGTTGGCGGCCGCCGAAGTACGCGACGCCGTACAGGTTGCCCGCTCCGTCTCGAACTACTCCGGGATACGGGCGAGCTCCATCGACGTAGCCGGTAAAGGAGTACAGCACCCTCTCCTTGCCGCGTTTTGTCACCACGAACACGGTGCCGGATTCGTATGCGCCTCCGAAGGGTGTCGTGCCATAGAGATTTCCGGCCGCGTCCGAAACGAGACCACCCTTTGGGCCCTGTCCATCGCCCTTCCCACTGCCGAAGTTTCCTTGAAACTGATAGAGCAGCGTCTCCGCGCCTCTCTTGTCGACCTTGAATACCGTCCCACAGCCATTTCCACCGTACGAATAGCACGCTGCAACGTTTCCGCCGCTCGCCGTCGTACCGTAGAGATTTCCGGATTCTAAGAGCAGGCCGGCAAAGGGCTGGCTCGCGTCCGGCTTTCCGGCAAAACTGTACAGAATGCGTTCCTTGCCGGACGCGTCGACGGTAAACACCGTCCCACAACCGCCGTTGTAGCCTCCCGGACAATCCGAATTTGTTCCGCCCGCTATCGTCGTGCCGTAAAGGTTGCCGGCTGCGTCGAAGATCAACCCGGCCTCGGGACTGGCCGCGTCCGGACTACTCTTGAATCGATGGAGCAAGGTTTCCGTGTAACTCGTGGCACGACTCGATCCACGCGCGGCGACACCTGGATTCAAATTTGGAACCGCTGACAGAGAATCCGGCGCGAGTCCGTTGCCGGAGCAGCCCGCTCCCAGCATCGCCATGGAACTCAGAACCGCAAGGAAGGTATTGCGCACGACTTGCCTCCAGTGCTCTTCGAAGGGCGTTACGGCTGTTTCGGCAATCCCAACATTGGCATCTTCAAAGGGTCGATCGCACGACGCCGGGGTTGCCGCAGACGGGCGCTTTCTTGCATGCTCCTATGACTAGCGGCGTGGTAACGCAGGCGAAGGCCGTTGGCCGCGTCAAAGGCCGCGGGCGGTGTTTACGATCGAGGACGGCCTCCCCGCTCCACGGAGCGACGTTGAAACGACCGTCGTCGAGCGCGATCCGATTCCGGTCTTGCGGTTGCGCGGAATCTCGGAAACGCCGCTCGCCGCAATCGCCGAGCTGACGTTTGCGTACGGCGCGCACTCCGTCCACTTCTCGGCCGACGAGCCGCGCGAATTCCGATCCGTGGAAGCGAACGGAGTCAGCCTCTGGCCCCGCCGTTACGAGTTCGAAGCCGCAGCCCGCGCGGCACTCGATAGCCATGGGTTACACCTCGTGACGTGGCCGGAGATTCAATTCATCAAACACCGCAACTCAACGTTGCGCTTTCCGGGAACGGGGGAGCAGCGCTGGGTGCAGTTCCTCGACGGCGTGGTGCCGGCACTGCGCGCGGGCGGCTGGCGCATCGAGATCGACTCCTCATTTCCGTACGAGTTAATCGAAGCCGACGATTGGGACGCGCAGATCGAGCCAAGCGTAAACAATTGGTTCGAGTTCGATCTCGGCATCAACGTCGGCGGCGAGCGCGTATCGCTGCTGCCGATCGTCATAAGCGCGTTGCGCGAGCTTGGCATTCGTTCGCACGACGGGCTAGCGCGGCTCGGTGACGGCGCGACCGTCTACGGGCGCGTGCGCGAGGGCGCGTTTGTTGCATTGCCGGCCCAGCGCATCGCGCCGCTCCTGGCCACGCTCGTCGAACTCTTCGACGCACCGCTCACGCGCGAGGGACGCCTCGCGCTCACGCCCGCGCACCTCGCGTCGATCGCGCAGCTCGAACGCGCGACGCCGATACGCTGGGCGGCAGCGGCGCAGTTGCGCGATTTGGTGCGCGCGCTTGCCGACGAAGATGCGCTCGAGCCGGCCACGACGCCGGCAACCTTTAAGGGTACGCTGCGTCAGTATCAGGCGCGCGGCGTTGCCTGGCTGCAACTGCTCGCGCGCAACGGTTTCGGAGGCGTGCTTGCCGACGACATGGGCTTGGGTAAAACCGTCGAGCTGCTCGCGCACGTCGCGATCGAGAAGGCCGCAGGGCGCCTCAAACGGCCGGTGCTGATCGTTTCGCCGACGAGTGTTTCGCCGAACTGGCGTGCCGAGATCGCGCGCTTCGTTCCGCATTTGCGCGTGCTCGCGCTTACCGGCGCCGACCGTGCGCAGCGTTTCACGCAGATCGCGCGCAGCGACGTTGTGCTAACGACCTACGCGCTGCTGCAGCGCGACGTCGAGACGCTTTGCGCGCAGGACTGGCAGATCGCCGTGCTCGACGAAACGCAGGCGATCAAGAACCCGCGCTCCAAGGGCGCGCAGGCCGCGGGGCGGCTTCGCGCGGCGCAGCGGCTCGCCCTCACCGGAACGCCGATGGAGAACCATCTTGAGGAGCTGTGGTCGGTCTTCGCATTCGCGGTTCCCGGATTGCTCGGCGAGCGCACGGCCTTCGGGCGCGCGTTCAGAACGCCGATCGAGAAGCGGGGCGACACGCAGCGACGCCGCGTGCTGTCGTCGCGCCTGCGCCCGTTTCTCTTGCGTAGAACGAAGGAGCTGGTCGCGCCCGACCTTCCCGAGAAGAGCGAGATCGTCACGCGCATCGAGCTGGACGGCGCGCAACGCGATCTCTACGAGACGATCCGCATCGCCATGCACGAGCGCGTGCGCGACGCGCTGCGCCAGCGCGGTTTGGCGCGCAGCCGCATCGTCGTGCTCGACGCGCTGCTCAAACTGCGTCAGGTGTGCTGCGATCCACGGCTGCTCAAACTGTCGGCGGCGCGCGGCGTCCGCGGATCGGCCAAGCTCGAGGCGTTGCTGGAGATGGTTCCCGAGCTGATCGACGAGGGACGGCGCATTCTGCTCTTCTCGCAGTTCACCTCGATGCTCGATCTCATCAAGCCCGAGCTTCGCGAACGCGAGATCGCATTCGTCGAGTTGCGCGGTGAGACGAAGGACCGCGTTACGCCCGTCCGGCGTTTTCAGGCGGGTGAGGTGCCGCTTTTTCTCATCAGCTTAAAAGCCGGCGGCACCGGATTGAATCTCACTGCGGCGGATACCGTAATTCACTACGACCCGTGGTGGAATCCGGCGGTCGAGCGCCAGGCCACCGACCGCGCGCACCGCATCGGTCAGCACAAGCCCGTCTTCGTGTACAAGCTCATCGCCGCCGGAACGGTGGAGGAGCGCATCGTCGAGATGCAAGAGCGCAAGGCCGAGTTAGCCGCCGGGTTGTTCGATGAGTCAGCATCGCTGCAGCTCGGTGCCGCCGAGATCGATCGGCTGTTTTCGCCGCTCTCGACTCTCGATTAGTCGTGCGAAGCGACCGGAACTACGGCGCCATACCGTCCATGCTGTGGTGCGCGTCGACCGCCCAAACCGAGGCATCCGTCTTTTCTTTCGGCCACACGTGGACCATCCACCCGAAAACGCGCGGGATGAACGTGCCGCCGGCGGCGTCGCAGGCAGCTTTCGTGTGAATCGAGCCCGCGAACCCAAAGCGTGCGTTTGGTCCAAACCGATCCGCTAGCGGCGTTCCCACTGGCGCTTTGCAGAAATCCACGTGGCGGTGCCACGTTCCGAAGCTCAGCGGAACCCGCGCATTCAGTTCGTCGCGGTCGGCGGAGTTCGATGCCGTGTACATCACGCCGACGATTTGCAGCGAGTTGCCGTCGCGCCTGAAGATGAGCGACGTCGGGTGCAGCGGCTCGAAGTCTCCGAGCCAGGCCTCTACCGCGTAGCTGCGATTCGTGTAGTGCTCGATCGAAAGCGGAATCGCCGGAAGAAACTTCTTGTAGCCCGCCTTCTCGGCGGCGTCAACCGTCGGATAATCCGCCATCACTTGGCGAGCCGCCGCAACGATCGCATCGGCGCGCTCACGGTCGCCCGGGCGCTCGGGCGCGTGGAGCGTCATCTCCATATGCCCCTGCCGCATCGTGGGGACGTCCGCCGACGAAGGGGCGTCGGTGGCGCGCGCGTGGACGAGCGCCAGCCACAGCGCGGCAATCAACGCGGTCGCGGAGACGAGGCCGATGAACCCGATGCGTTTCACGCCCCAATTATACCGGAGCGGGGCAAGCTTAAGAGCAAGGCGCTAGGGTTCGTGCCGCCTGGGGCGCGAACCGTGTTGCTGCGATGGAGCGGATAACCGAAGCCGGCGCCGTTTTTGAAACCGATCACCGCGGGTGCAGCGCGATGAAGCACCACCGGCACGGCTCGTCGTTCGTCACGCTGGTCTTGGGCGGCGCGTACGTCGAGGTGTGCGATATGATTCCCGCGCTCTGCCGCAGCGGCAGCATCGTCGTTCACGACGCCGCGGAGGAACATGCGGACCGGTTCGCTAGCGATACTCGGTGTCTCAACGTCGAGTTGCCGCACGATTCCCGTGTCGTAGACGCGCGTGGAAGCGTCGCGCTGGATCTCGCTCCACTGCAAAACCCGGTGGGCGAGGTCGTGCGATCGTTCTATGGTGACGGCCGCGAGCTTGGCTCGGCAGTGGTGAGACTGCACGACGCGTTACTGCGCCGATCCGCCGAGATTCCGCCGGAGCGTCCCCCCTGGTTGCGCAGCGTAATCGACGGGTTCCCCTGGGAGGAGGCCGTTCCGCTACGCGAGGCCGCTGCGATTGCGGGTCTGCACGAGTCGCATTTCAGCCGCGCGTTCCGACGCCACGTCGGCATGACCGCGAACGCGTATCGGGCGCGCGCCCGGATACGGCTGGCGTCGAAGATGCTGCTGACGACCATGGCACCCATCGCGCGGATCGCATTGAACGCGGGGTTTAGCGACCAGAGCCATCTCACGCGCGCCTTTAGCCGGAGCCTCGGGCTCTCGCCGGCGGGATACCGCCGCACCTTCGCGCGCTAAGAATCTTCAAGACGCCGTCCCGTCCGGCGTGTATGCTCGCCGGATGATCGGTCTTATCGCCTCCGTTTCGCTCGCATGCAACGCTGCCGCACTCTTCGCGCAGGTGGCCGCGGCCACCGGCGGCTCGGCCTGGAATCGAGTCGGCGAGATTACCGCCTCGGGGGCGCTGTTCAGCTCGGGATTGCGCGGCACCGCGCAGCTTAGCGACGAGATCCGCGACGGACGCTACGCGCGCTTGTCGGCGCTTCCCGTCAAGGGGAGCACCGCCGAGGTGTACGACGGGCAGAACCTCTGGGTGCGCGACATCTCCGGCGGCGTACATCCGTACGACTCGTGGTATCCGCGGGCAAGGGCCGTCACCGAGGCGTTTCTCACACGGCGCGGCTACCTCGATCCGCGTTCCGGCGCCGCCATGACATGCGTTGGATTTACTGGGAGCGACGCCGATCGCGCCGAGGTGGTGCGCGTCGCGCCGAGGGGCGGCATTCCCGCCGTCGTGACCGTTGATTCACGCAGCCATCTGATTAATTCCGTTGCGATTCGCACGCCGATCACCAGCGACCTAACGACGTTCGGCGATTATCGTCAGGTCGGCGGGATCGTGCTCCCGTTTTCGATCTCCCGAGCGAGCCTCTTCGAGCCGGCGAACGGCGACCGAGTCGAAGTGACGCGCTACGCGGTGTCCCCTCGCGTTCGTGCGGCCGATTTCGTCAGGCCGCGCACGGAGGAGAAGGCGCGGATGCTGGCCGGCGCGAGCGCGACGACGGTGCCGATCGCGCTCGAAGGGGATCAGCTCTTCGTGTGGGCTTCGATCGACGGCCGCGCACCGATGCCGTTCATTCTCGATTCAGGCGGTCACGCGATCCTCGATGGTGCGGCGGCGAAGACGCTCGGATTGCGCGCAACGGGCGGTGGCGTGAGCGGCGGTGCGGGAGCGGGGACGATCGCGCTGCAGTATACGCGAGTCGCGAGCGTTCGCATCGGCAATGCGGAGCTGCTCGATCAGCCCTTCCTCGTGATTCAGTATCCGTATTCGTTCTACGAGCGCGGCCGCAAGGTGCCGCTTGCGGGCATTCTCGGACTGGAATGGTTCGAACGCTACGCGACCCGGATCGACTACGCCCGTAAGAGCCTGACGCTCGCGCCGCTTACGAGCTTCGCCTATCGCGGACGGGGAACGCCCGTACCGATTCGGTTTCAAGAGGACGTGCCGCTCGCGCATGCCGCCGCCAATGGCAGCGTCGGTGAGTTCGGCGTCGACACCGGAAACGCGGGGATCCTGATTCTCTACGGTGATTTTCTGCGGCGAACGGAGTTGCTGGCCAAATACGGCCAGGGTTATACCGTGCACGGCGCGGGAACCGGCGGCTCAAATACGGGCCGGTTGGAAACGCTCGCGCGCTTCGACATCGGGGGACATGAGATCTCAAAGCTTCTCGCCGATTTCACGCAGATGAGGACCGGCGCGTTCTCATCGTGGACCGAGGCCGGTGATTTAGGGCTTTCGGTGCTGTCGCACTTCACCCCGACATTCGACTACGCCAACCAAACGCTCTACCTCGAGCCGCTGGCGCACCCGTTGATCATTCCGCGAAACCGCTCCGGGATTGGCTTCACGAAGAACGGACCCGACGCCATCGATGTCGTCGCCATTCGCCCAAACTCCGCGGCGTCGGCGCTGGGCATCGTGGCGGGCGATCAGATTCTCACCGTCAACGATACTGCCGCGCGCGATCTCTCCGCCGCGGATTTCGTCGCGATCGTCACCGGACGAGCCGGGAGAGTGTTACGGCTGACGGTGCGCCACGGCACGACGACGCGCAAGGTAGAGCTGATGTTGCGGTAGGACGCACCCAGGCTGGCGGCGCTGCTAGACTAGTTCATCAACTTTTGGATGAAATACGTCATCTCCAGCGCGCTGGTGAACGCGCGTTCGCGCAGATTGGCGCCCGACGCGTGTCCGCCTTCGGTTACTTCGTAGAAGAGATATGGAACGTGCATTGCTGCCAGCTTCGCAGCGAACTTGCGCGCGTGCTGCGGCCCCACGCGATCGTCCTTGGTCGTCGTCCAAATGAGGGCCTCGGGATATTTCACGCCAGGCTTCAAGTTGTTGTACGGAGAGATCGAAGCCAAGAACGCGCGTTGTTCGGGGTTCGAAACACTCCCGTACTCGCCCGTCCACGATGCGCCGGCCTGGATCTGTTCGAAGCGCAGCATGTCGAGGAGCGGAACCGCAATGTCGACCGCGCGCCACAGCTGCGGGTGCTGTGTGAACTCGACGCCCATCAAGAGGCCGCCGTTTGAGCCGCCTTGGATGCCTAGCCGGCGCGGGCTGGTGACTTTGGTGGCGATCAAGTCCTGCGCCACGGCGGCGAAATCGTCGTAGATCCGCTGGCGGTGAGTGGTGAGGCCGGCGTCGTGCCATGCGGGCCCGAACTCGCCGCCACCGCGAATGTTCGCAAGCACGTAGACGCCGCCGCGCTCCAGCCAAAGCTTGCCGAGGATCCCGTTGTAGTTCGGCGTCATCGAGATGCCGAAACCGCCGTAGGCATAGAGCAGCGTCGGATTGCTTCCGTCGAGCTTCATATTCTTTGGATGTACGATGAAGTACGGAATCCGCGTTCCGTCCTTTGACGTCGCTTCGCGCTGTTCGACGACGTCGTTGGAAGCGTCAAATCGAGCCGGCGAATTTTTCACGACCGCAAGTTCCCCCGTACCGGCATTGAGTTGCCATATCGTCGAGGGTATCAGGAAGCTCGTCGTTGTGAGGTAGGCGTTCTCGCCGCGTTCGTCGGCGCTGTCGACGACGATCGAAGAGTTATCGGGCAGGTCGAGCCGCTGCTTCGACCAGTCGCCGTCAGCGGACGGAGCGTACAGCCAGGCGCGTCCGCGCACGTTTTCGTAGGTGATCAGCAGCAACCGCGAGCTGGTTTGCTCCACATCCTCGAGCGTCTCGCGCGGACCGGGCGCATAGACCAGTGCCGGCTTCAAATTCGTGGGATCGCTTGAGGCCGCGGCTAGATCGAGCGACACCAGCGAACCTTGCGGAAACGTCGATCCGTCGACACTCCAGTTTTCTTGCAGGTCAAAGAGCAGACGGCCGGCTACCAACGCGCTCGGCCGCGACTTAAGCGGAACGTGAAGCCTCTCGACGCCGCCGGGCGTCACAAGATAGTACTCGGCCTCGAAGGTCGAGAGCGGCCTCGCGATGATGGTTGCGCGGTGCCCTGCACCGTCGTGCAAGGCGATCGGGGTGACGCCGTAGCCGCCGTCGCTCTTGGCGCCGCGAAAGACTTCGACGGCGCTCGAGAGCGGCTGGCCCCGTTTGAGGCGTTTGACGATAAAGGGATACCCGGAAGCCGTCAGATCGCCGGGCGACCACTCGCGCGAGACCAGCAGCGTGTCGGCATCCTCCCATGCGGCATTCTGCTTGCCATGCGTGAGAGTGAACCCGTCTTTTACAAACGCTGCGTTCGTAAGGTCGAACTCGCGCACCGTCACCGCGTCTTCGCCGCCGTCCGATAGGAAAATTAGGCAGCGATTCTCGGCCGGCCACACGCAATCGGCGCCCTTCCATACCCAGTTCGCGTTTTCAGCCGTGGCCAGTTCGTCCAAATCGAGCGTCGTCGTCCAGTTGGGCGAGGCGCTTGCATAATCGGCCGGAGTGGTGTGCCGCCAGATCCCGCGCACGTGCTCGTCGTCCTGCCAGAAGTTGTAGACCTGACCCGCGATAAATGCCGGCACCGGAACTCGATCCTTTGCCTGCGCGATTGCCAGCGCTTGCGCGTACAGCGTGGAAAAGTTGGGATCGGTTTGCAAAGCCGCGAGCGTCTTGGCATTCTCGGCCTTCACCCACGCGATCGCTCGCGCTCCGTGCACGTCCTCGAGCCACACATACGGATCGGTGTTCGCGGCGCCGCTCGGCGAAGTCGTCTGCGCGCTCGCCGACGCCGCGACGCCGGCAAGCATCGCAATCGCCACCTGCGGTGCGAGCCGTCGGCGCAAGCTGCTGTAAAGCTTCATTGGCTGCTTGGCGATGCAAACACTGCCGGAGAGACCGTCGCGTTTGGCCGATAGTTCGTGAACGTCAGCGTTCCATCGACGCGGTAGTCCGGGAATCGCGCCGAAATCGTCGCGCTGGTGGGCAACCGATAGCCCCCGACGTTCGTGTAGGTCTGGCCGAACGTGAGAGTGCCCCCGTTCGTGTAGTTCCACTGCGCTTGGCTAAGAAGAGCCGACGCGTCGCTGACGGAGATAACAACGCTCTTGACGCGTCCGCCGGCCTTTCTTGGAACGAGGGAATAAGTCGATACCGTTCCGTTGTCGGTAAGCGGGGTAATGACGTACTGTTGCGTCGCCTGCTCGTAGGTCGGCGTCGTGGAAGCAAGATCTCTGAAGCGGCTGAGCGCGCCGGGCACGCCTTGGAACTCGATCTTCCGATTCGGACGCAGGTAGTACACGGTGCCGCTGAAGGTCTTGTGAATCGGTACGACGGCGTGAAGGAGCGCCGACAACTGGGCCGATGCGGTATAGGAGTCGAGCGTCGGATTGGGATTCGTCGCGCGGGCGAGCAAACGTAACGATGGGGCCGGCGCATTCGCGGCCGGACTCGCGGCCCCAATCGTGGATGCGGCGACCGTTACCACCACCCAAACGCGCAGCGCATGGGCTGCCAAAGTCTTCACTGGGGTTCCTCCGAAGCGTGGGCTCGATTGACTTATGCTCCGCGCACGCATACTCTTGGGGTCGAAGCGTTCCCTGCCGGCCGTGCCTGTCGCGCGGCAAAGGAGTCAATACCATGAACGAAGGGAGCCAAGACCCCGCGCGGCTCGAACAGATCTGGCTGTCCAACCTAGAAGCGCAGTATCAACTCGTGAACAAGAACCTGCAGGCATACTTGGCCTCCCCTCCGTTTCACAACTCTGGGGAGCTGGCATCGTGGGTTTCATATATGTCTGCCGTCGAGAGTTATTTCGCGCAGTACAAGACGATGGCGCTCTACCTTAAAGGGCTGGGCTTCGACCAGTTGTTCGATCGGGTCGAGCCCGTGCTCGCCGAAATACATCAGGCGGCCGTAGCATATACGCAAATGTACAAGAACGCGCTCGATTCGGAGGTCAAGATGCGCGCGATCGGCCAAGAGACCGCTCAAACCTGGTTCGACACGATGCAGCGCATGATGAAAACCCAACAGGCGGCCTTCGATGCTGCAAACTCGCAGTGGGAGGCAACATTTAAGCGAGAGCCCTAGTCGTCGAATGGATGAGTCGTACGGCCAGTATGATGGCCGCCGTTGAGCGAAGCTCGGTATGCGCTCCCGAGCGCAACTCGTAGCCTACGTCGCCGCGCGGCTTAACGAAGAAAGCTGAGGTGCCCGATGCCCAACATTACCCCGTTCCTCTGGTTTACAGGACAGGCAGAAGAAGCGGTCGATTTCTACGTCTCCATCTTCAAGAATTCGAAGGTTACCGACGTGAAACGCTACGGCGAGGCCGGACCCGGGCCGAAGGGTTCGGTGATGACCCTCGAGTTCGAGCTCGACGGTCAGGAGTTCATGGCGATTAATGCGCCCTCGAGCGATCCGCAAGTGCCCAGCGACGCCTTCTCGCAAGGTAAGATCGCGCTCTTCGTGAGCTGCAAAACGCAAGCCGAGCTCGACGACCTGTGGGACAAGCTCTCCGAAGGCGGCACGCAGCTGCCGTGCGGATGGGTTGCCGACCGCTACGGCTTCGCGTGGAATCTCGTGCCCGAAGGCATGTTCGACGTCCTCGGCGGTAACGATGAAGAGCGCTCGCAGCGCGCCATGCGAGCGATGTTGCAAATGACCAAACTCGACATCGACGAGCTTCGTCGAGTCTACAACGCTTAAACGAAAGGATCCGTCACGGCGCCGTAAGCCTCTCGTTCGCGCCCAAGACGAGCAGCCACAGCATAATCGCAAGCTCGCCGAACTGCAGCGGCATCGAGATACTGGTTACCACCGCCGTATATTGTGGAAGTAGGATGCCGGTAACGTTTTGCGCCAGGTACGCGAAGCAGTTCAACATCAGCCACACGCCGAGTAGGCGCGGAAGAAAGCGCGACTTGTACACGAGCAGGCCGAAGGGCAGCAGCCAGAGCCCCCAAAAGACTTCGTTGACGACCTCTCCGTAGTGATGTAAACGCAGGAAGAGCATGGCCATCGCTTCTCGTTGAGGTTCGCCGAATGCCGACAGGAAATCGGCGCCGCGTGCAAAGAGCAGGGCGCCGACGTCGTTGAGCGAGTTGGCGAAGAAAATTGGCACGTCCATCAGGCCGAGAACGAGCATGACCATCGCGAGACTTCTGTCGACGACGGCGAGCAAGCGGTAGAGTGCGAGTACGAGGAAGATTTCAAGCGTCGCGCCCCAGATCTCCAGGAAGATGTTCGCGCGAAAGAGCGATTCATGCGAAGCGATGTTGTGCGACGTCGCCGCCGCGTCTCCCGGTACGTAGATGAGGCCCGGGATGTACAGCAAGCTGAAGACGCCGACGACAGTCACCGCGAGATACAGAAGTCCGGCGACTCGCGCCTTCCCGCTCAACGAACTCATGTGGCTCTCCTTACGGCAGCTTCGCGAGGCGCCCGCCGTCGACGAGCAGCGTGGCGCCGGTAATGAACCGCGCGTCGTCCGAGGCGAGAAAGCAGATCGCAGCGGCCAGGTCTTCGGGCTTGCCGATCGGGCCTTCGAGTTTCTCGACACCGCTCTTCACGTTGGGGTTGTTCCAAAGCATCGGCGTGTCGACCGACCCGGGAGCGACCGCGTTAACGCGAATGTTGCGAGACTGCATTTCCAGTGCGAAGCCGCGCGTGAAAGCTTCGATCGCACCTTTGGAAGACGCATATGCAACGACGTTGGGCGACGTCGCGTACGCGTGCACCGAGCTGACGTTGACGAACGCCGAGCCTGGCCCCATGTGCGCCACGCCGTATTTTGAAAAGAAGAAAACCGATCCGAGGTTGGTCGTAAGCGTGGCAAAGAAATCCGCTTCGGCAATGTCGGCGATCGGCCCAAACTTCATCATCGCCGCGTCGTTGACGATCACGTCGATCTTGCCGTAGCTCGCGACCGCCTGTGCGACGACGGCTTGCACCGCGGCAGAGCTGCCGACGTCGGCCTGCGCGGCAATCGCCGTTCCGCCCGCAGCGGCGATGGCGTTGACGGTGGCCTGGGCCGACGCGAGATCGAGGTCGGCGACGACGAGGCGGCCGCCCTCGCTTGCCATCTGCATGCACGCCGCTTTTCCGATGCCCGAGCCGCCGCCGGTGACGATGCAGATCTTATTTGCAAATCGCATGGCCGTCGCATTCGCGCCGGCCAAGAGGGACGCCCGCGCGGCGGTGGAGACCAAGGGATGCGGCCGCCTCGGCACGCATCTGGCGGGCGTGACGGGCAGCCTTCGATTCGGCGTCGCAACGGCCGACCATCAATGCGAGGCCTACGACGGGCACGACGACATTCGCGACGTCTGGGAGCGTGTGCGCGGTCTGGTTCCGCGCGGCGCAGCCACCGACTTTTGGAACCGCTATCGCGAAGACATCGAACTCGCTCGCGGCTTGGGCTGCACGGTCTTTCGGCTCTCGCTGTCGTGGGCCCGGCTCGAGCCCGAACCGGGCGTGTGGAACGATGAGGCGTTTGCCCACTATCGCGAGGTGTTGCAAGGGCTGCGCGACGCCGGAATGTCGGCGGTCGTCACGCTCCTCCACAACACTTGGCCGCTCCACGTTCAGGCCGCTGGCGGCGGCGCGGGACTACTCGAGAAAGGCTTTCCGGATCGCCTCGCCCGCTTCGCGCAAGAAGTCGCGCAGCGCCTCGGGGATCTCATCGGCGACTACGTCACGATCAACGAGCCAAACCAGCTCGTCTACGGCTGGATCAAAGGTTTTTGGATGCGTGCCTATCCGATGCCGCCCGGGCAGCCGCCTTACGAGAGCGGCGACGCGCAAATGGACGACGTCCTCACGCTGATCCCGAATCTCTTTCGCGCGCACGCCAAAGCCCGCGCGGTGATTCGGCGGATCCGGCCGAGCGCGCGCGTGGGCACGAATCCGCTGGTCTTAGGGCTGCCGCGCTGGCTGCAGCGCTGGATCGACCGCGCCGCGACGCATCTCAAGTCGCCGGAAGATGTGAAACGCCAGGCAGCACGCATCGCACAATCGGCAATCGTCGAAGGCGGCCGCGTCGATTGCTCTATCGCGCAGCTCACGATGACGCTGGAACGCGAGCAGCATGCCTTCTTTTCCGAGCCCTATTACCGTACGCATCTTGCGGTGCTGCATCGCAGCGCGTTCCAGCTACCACAACCGGCGCAAGAATGGCGGGGGAACGTCGCGGTGGTCGCCGATACGCTTCCTGCACGCATCGTCGCCGGCTGGTTCCCGGCTGCGACGATTCGCTATCTGCCCGCGATGCCCGAAGCCGTCGAAGCGTTGCGGCGCGGCGACGCCGATGCGCTCTTCGACGACGACGTGATGCTGCAGGAGTATGCAGGCGATTCGTTTGGACTCACGCCGCTTCCGAACTCCGCGCAGTACTTTGCGGTAGCGATGGCACTCGGCAGTCGCACGCTGCTCAACGTCGTCGATCGCGCCATCCGCGACCTGCGCCGCGAACATCCCGAAATTCCAAACGCCTTCAATCGCAAGACGGTCGCGCATGTCGGACGAGAGGACGAAGCTCAGACAGCCGGTTCCGGGCGCGCTCGAAGCGAACAAGAACCAGTGCCGAAGATGGACCGCTCGGTCGAACGCATCCGCCGCCGCGGCAAGTTGCGCGTCGGCATCCACCCTGGCGTGTCTGGTTTGTGTACGCTTCGTGCAAGTGCCGCGAAAGGCCAGAGTGACGCGGGAGCGCCCCGGTACGAAGGGCTCGAGCCCGAACTCGGCCGCCGCATCGCGCAACTTATTTTCGGCGACTCCGGCCGCGTTGAGTTCGTGGCGATGCAGGGCGAGCAGCGTTTGGATGCGACGCGATCGTGGATGCATGCGCTCTTCGCGCTGCGCAAGAGCATCGCGATCTTCTCGACGCTGCTCGGCACGAACTGGTGGAATCTCGGCATGGCGGGCAAGCTGCCCGAGTTTCTTTGCCCGAGCGAATCCGTCGGCACGTTGGATTTCGTCGGCCTCGACTATTACTGGGGCGTGCCGTCGTTCTGGCCGGGTGAACTGCATCGGCTCAGTGCCGCCGCGGATTTTCAGTACGCGAGCGCCCCGGTCTGGCCGAACGCGATCAACATGATTCTGAGCGAGGCCGCGCGCGACTTTCCCGGGAAGCCCATCATCGTCGTCGAGAACGGTTGCGTCGTTCGCGTGCCCGGATTCACACGCGCCGACTACTTGAAGGCGCACGTTGCGCAGGTGCGCAAAGCGGTCGAGCTCGGCGCGCCCGTCGAAGCTTACCTGTGCTGGAGCATTACCTCGAACCGCGAATGGGGCCTGACGTTCGACGACGGCAGCGATTTCGGTCTCTTTCACGTCGATCTCGATACCGACCCCGGGCTAACGCGAAAGTCTACCGACTCGAGCCGGACCTACGCAAGTTTGATCGCGGATTCCGAAGGAAGCTGATTAATCCGAGGTAAGCTCGACGTGATGCTGCGGAGCCGCTCGTCGCTCCGCCTCCGGCTCCGCTCCTGCTGCACTGCCTCGTCGCTCCGGCATCCATGCCTGCGCTCCTCGGTCAGAGCCTCCCCAACATCACGTCGAGCTTACCTCGGATTACAGAGCTTCCCTAATCAATCTTAGGTCGAGGTCGGGGGGCCGCTGCAATCTGCTAGTTTGGAACCGCTAAGAATGTAACCAATGTGGGGTTAGACGATGGGCAGGCACTGCTGACTAGCTCACACGCTTGCCCCGCGATATCGCCGCGATCGTCGATTCCCCCAACGCTTACCAGACGCAGTAGCGGATAGGTCTGCAGTACGAGCTTGGTCAAGTCGGTTATCTGCCCGCTCTGCCAAACGTAGACGTCGGAACTCGGAAAAGAAACGCCGAGGACGGCGCCTTTATCGTTGATCGACGTAGGCTCGCTCAACGTATCGCCGGGGAGCGTTCCGATTCTCGTTGGTTTCGAGGTTGGATCGGTCCAAATGACCGAGATGAAGTTCGGATCGCCTTTGCGATCGGATTTGCCTGGGCGATTGAGAAAACCGACGATCTGCCCACTGTCGTTGATGGCGGTGGGCGTGTTCCAGGAAGTCCCGCCGATCGTCTTGAGTTCGACCGGCTTGCGGTTCTTCCAAAGCAGCGCGTGCCGGGCGGTAAAGCGCCCGACGGCCTGATCGCAAATTCCCGAAATACCGACGACTTCGCCTCCGAGATTGACTGCGGTTGCGGCGCCGTCCGGATCGGTCCTTCCGTTGACCGTCAGCGTGGGAAGCGCGCTTACTTTTCGCGTGTACGCGTTCCAGACGGCCGGCAGAAACTGAAGCACTTGCGGTGCGAGGCAGGTCGAATCGTGCTTCTTCGTTTCCGCCCATCCCGCGATTTGGCCGCGTTGGTTCATGCCTGCGCCGTATCCGTTCTCTCCCCCCAGAGTCGGCAACGGAAGCATCTTGCCGTCATGCCAGACGAATCCGACGCACGTGTCGCCGGAGCTGCCTCCGTCGGGAAGAAACGCGTGACAGCTCCAACCGGTGCTCTCTCCCAACTTATCCTTTTTGTTGGTCTCGGAAATGCCCGAGACGTAGCCCCGATCGTTCTCAACCGGCCATTCCACCGCACTATTCGGGCCGCCAAGCGTCTCGAGATCCGTCGCGTTGCTGCCTCGCCAAAGCGCGGCATGCATCACCATGTTTCCCGACAAAAACGACGTCCCCATCGCCCAGCCGCGCTCGTTGATCGTGTTGGCGGCGCTATTGGTTCCGCCCAGCGATGTCAAGACGGTCACCGTGTAGCCGCCGCTCGTATTCGGGCTCAGCGCCACGTTGGCCGGGACGATGGCGTTGCTGCCGCCCGACGAGCAGCCGCCCGCGATGAGAAGAGCGGCCGTCGTCGCTAGAATCCGGTTTCTCACGTTAACCTCCAGATGGGTGTTGGCGAAGCGTACCAGGCTGCAATAGGTGCCGTCGCTCACGTTCGAACGGTCCCGAACACAATCGGACTGAAAATCGTGCTTCGATTCTGTTCTCAATCGTCCGAACGTGGGTGACTCCGGGCGCCGTCTGTTGCTAGAGTTGTCTATCGTGTCAGTGCAACCCATGAGCGTCACGCCGCTTTGTCGAAAGCTGTTCATCTCTACGATGGACGCGCAAATCAACAGCAGCTATTGGCTCGATCGCCCTCTCGAGGTGCTGTCGCGCGTCAGCAGCCGCGATCGAGGCTGGGCCGGCTTTCAAGCCTCGCTGATTCGCGTCGCGGGAGGCAGCAGCCAACCGGCCGTCTTGGCCCGCCACAACGTCACCATGCTGGTCGGACCGCCGCTACCGACGGTCGCCAAATGCGACGACGCCATCGACGCGCGCCTGCAATCCGCGGGCGTGTTTGACGTCCTCCCGGCCAGTTCGACGGTTGCGTGGGTCGATCGCGGCAGCTCGCTTTTTCTTGCCGTCGGTCTCGAGCGGGAGCTCCTCCGAAGGACCGCCCTAGAAATGAGCATCGATCCGGATCGTGTGAGATTTGCGCCGCGGCTAACCTGCAGAGATCCGCAGATCGAGCATCTACTATGGGCACTCAAAGCAGAACTCGAAGCCGAGGACCCTCACGGCCGCCTGTATGCCGACAGCCTAGGCGTCGCGCTTGCATCGCAGCTCTTGCGTCGCTGGTCACACGTCGCGCCCGAGCGCCGGTCCGGCGGTTTAACGGGCGCACAACTCAAACGCGTTCTTTCTTACATTCACGATCGAATCGACGATGACTTGACGCTGATGAAGGTCGCCGGCGTTGCCGGTGTCAGCCCGTCACACTTCAACCTGCTCTTCAGGCAGTCGGTGGGCGTCCCGGTTCATCGGTACGTCATGCGAAAGCGAATCGAACGCGCGGTCCAGCTGCTTACTGGCACGCAAATGCCCGTCTGCGACATCGCGCTCAAAGCGGGTTTTGCCAATCAAAGCCACTTGGCGCTGCGCATGCGCTGCACGCTGGGGGTTACACCGAAAGAGTTGCGCGAAACCCGCTAGCGATGCCGCTGCAGAACCGCGTCACCCCGTTCGGGGAGATCGTCGCGCTGGATGGCCGCGGCCTCGTAATGGGCAACCGCGGCGTCCTGCACGACGATCGCCGCCGAATCGTCCGCTATTCGAATGTAAAGCGTTGGATCGCGTGCCGCATCGAATTCCGCGGACGCAGGCGTTCGATCATGCAGCCCAAGCGCTATACCGAGTTGTTCTTCCTCGACGAAGCGACCGCGTTTAGCGCGGGCCATCGTCCGTGCCGGGAGTGCCGTTACGCGGATTACCAACGCTTTCGCGGACTATGGGAAAGCTGCCACGGCGGCCCCGCGCGCGCCGATGCTATGGACGTGCAGCTCCATCGCGAGCGGCTGATCGACGGTAGTAAGCGCACCTATCGCAGCGACGTCGACGCCCTTCCGGACGGAACGTACGTTGCGCTCGACGGAGAAGCATGGCTGGTATGGGGCGGTGAGCTGCTGGCCTGGTCCAGCGCCGGCTACGGGAACCGGAAGTCACGTCCGGTGCGAACGGAAGTCGACGTCCTGACGCCCCGCTCGATCGTCGCCGTTCTCGCCGCGGGCTATCGCCCCGGGGTCCACCCGAGCGGATGGTAAAAGAAACTCGACGTCTAACGCCTAGCGAAGTATGAAAACGCTTATCGTCTTTGACCTCGATGGTACCCTGGCGCAGAGCAAGGCAGCGATCGATGAAGAGATGGGGACTCTCTTCGCCACGCTGCTGCGCATACCGCACGTGCGTGTCTCGATCATCTCCGGAGGCGATTGGCCGCAGTTCGAAACACAGGTTCTCGGCCATCTGCCGCCTGGCGCGGATCTGTCGAAGCTGTCGCTGTTACCGACCAACGGGACGCGCTTCTACCGGTATACCGGCAGTTGGAGCCAACTTTACGCGGAAAATTTGAGCGATGCGCAAAAAGCGAAGATCATCGACGCGCTCAATAAGGAAGTCGCGGCTTCGGGATTTGCCGCGACGAAGACTTGGGGCCCGACAATTGAGGATCGCGAGAGTCAGATAACCTACTCCGCCTTGGGCCAAGAGGCTCCGCTCGACGCCAAGAAAACGTGGGATCCCGACTTTGCGAAACGCCAGAAGATCAAGGCGGCTCTCGACCGGGATCTTCCCGATTTCTCCGTTCGATTGGGCGGCACGACCTCGATCGACGTCACGCTCCCCGGAATCGACAAGGCGTACGGTATTCGAAAGCTTCGCGACATCCTCGGTATCGCCACGAAAGATATGCTGTATGTGGGGGATGCCTTGTTCCCCGGCGGAAACGATGCTCCGGCGCGTGAGACGGGCGCCTTCTGCATCCAGGTCAGGGACCCGGACGAAACCAAGCGCGTGATCGAGACTATCATCGCGTGCGAGGGCTGAGAGGACGGTGTCATGAGCACGACCACGGGTGAGACCGCGAGTACGACCACGCTAATCAAGTGGTTCGACGGGCCGCAGAAGCACGATTATCCGGCCGCGGAATCATATTTAAGCCTGACGATGAAACCCGATTTGGTGAAGAAGATCGTCGTCGCATTGAAAAAAGCCCAGATGACGACGTTTAAGTCGAAGGATATTTTCAGAGCCTCCCTGCTTCCGTTACTCGACGCCGACAACTACCATGTGAAGAAAGTCCGGGCAGACATTCTCGGCGCCCTGGAAATTTCGCCACTGTTGCTCTATCGAGAGAAAACCACCGGAAGGGTGATCATCGCCGACGGCTATCATCGTCTCTGCGCGGTGTACGGGTTCGATGAAGACGCCGTTATCCCGTGCAAGATAGTTTGATCGCCCGTTCGCCGCAGCAACTGCGGGATGCGAAAGCGGCTGCCGAATTTTTGGAGCCTGCCAACGAATGGCGCCGCGTTTTTTCGGAATGTTGGGGAACGTTTCTCCTCGTCGTCGTCGCGGCCGGCGCCGGAGTCGTCGCTGCCGTGAGCGGCGGTGAGATAACGCAAAGCGCGAAGGTCGTCGCGCCGGGCTTGATGGTCATGGCCGTCATCTACTTCATGGGCGCGGTTGGTGGCGCCCACTTAAATCCGGCGGTCACGCTTGCGTTTGCCGTCCGCCGCAACTTTCCATGGAACCGAGTTCCCAGATACATCGCGGCGCAGTTCGTGGGCGGCATCGCCGCGGCGTGTTTCCTTCGCGTAATGTTCGGCAACGTTGGGTTGCTCGGGGCCACGGTTCCCGGTCCAGGCATCGGCGATCTCAAGACGCTGATTTTGGAGGTGTTGTTAACGGCCGGTTTGGTCAACGTAATTCTCGGGACCGCGTCGGGTGCACGAAACATCGGCAGCAACGGAGCGATCGCGGTCGGCGGGTATATTGCGCTTGCCGGGCTGTGGGCGGCGCCGATCAGCGGCGCCTCGATGAATCCCGTTCGGTCGTTCGCGCCCGACTTTGTCCGCGGAGATCTACACACCGACTGGATCTATATCGTTGGTCCGATACTCGGCGCGATGATCGCGGTCGGTTTTGAATGGATCCTCAAAGGCGCCCCGACCGAAGCCGGCAGCTTAGCGGCCCAGGGCGACGGCAAGGAAGCCTAACCCACTGGCCGAGTCACGGGGTCGCGATCTCCGCACAAGCGACGTATTTTGTCATATCGGCGCTGCTGAAATGGACGTCAATTGCATAGTTGCCTTTGAGCAGATCGCCGAGGGTGATGCCGGGTATTGTCGACGTGCTGGTTCCACGGAGGAGGTCGGTCAGGTGATACTTGGGTACCAGGTTCAGTCTCTTGCAGGTTCCTTCGTGGATGTGAATGGGTTCTCTGCCGTTGCCTTGGCCGGCCATCCTGACGACGACCTTGACGCCATTGGGCACCTGCTCGAACGTCGCCGTGCCGGTTTCGCCCGGCCGATTTTGGGCGTACAGTTTCACTTGTAGGGTTGATGGATAGGCGCCGGCCGTCGCGCAGGCGATTGCGGCGAGAGCGACTGCGGCCAATGCCGCGCGCAGTGCGTACATGATTGAGCTCCTCGACTCCAAACAGAACGATGTTGTTTCCTCGATAGTGTACCCGAAAACCGACCAGTTCCGTGAGAACTGGCTATCCCTGAATTCCACGATACCGGTGCAGAACGTGAAGTGCTACGATAAAGAACTTCGATCTAAGGGCAGTCTTCGCGATGGGTCAGTTCGAGCGACCCACCAGACGCAGGCAATGAGGGCGAGTTGGAGAGGAAGCCGAATATAAAACGCCAGTGCGTTCCCGATATCGGCGTAGAGCTCGGGATGTTGCGCCATTTGAACGTTGGCCGGAAATACCGCGATCAAGAGTGCGATGAGGCCGATGCCGGCGACTCGTCGAGTCCCTGGAATCAGCACGCCGATCCCGCCGAGGAACTCGCAGACGCCGCTGATCGCAACGAGCAGGGCGTGATCCGGCAAATAACCCGGCACGATCCGGAGGTAAAAACCGGGGTGTACGAAGTGATTGGCGCCGGCTGCGATAAAGAATACTCCGAGCAGAACCAGCGCGACGGACTTCGGCGTCATCGACCTAACGAGCGCCGCATATCTTCGGCGCATTCGCGCTCGAGAGCGTCCGCCGACTCCGAAAGTTGCCGGATCACCCGTATCCTGTCGGCGGTGGTGCGATTTTGGCTGAGTTTTGCCTTGGCGTAAACACGCTCGGCCCGCATCTCAAAAGCAACGATCCCGCGCAGCTGTTTTTCACGAAAGTCCGTCTCCAGGCGCTGCGGATCCCACGCATCGGGACGCCCACCCTCGAACTTCGCGGTCAGGCGCCTGAGTACGTCCCACGCGTCGCCCTCTTGCAACGTCCCGCAGAGGTGGGCGGCGGTATAGTTCCACGTCGGTACCGTAGCGTAGGGCTCTTCGTACCAGCCTGCCGATACGTAGGCGTGCGCGCCTTGGAATGCGATCGTTGCGGGGCAATGGTTCGCAATGGATCGGGCGTGCCCGTTGGCGCGGGCAACGTGGCCGAGAACCCAGAGCTCCCTATTGCGCAGCTCCGCGATCATCGGCAGGTGCGTCAGGCGCGGATACGGTTCCTCATTCGTGACCAGCAGCCCAAACGGAAACCGGTCGATGAGCGTCATGACGGCTGCGCTATCAGCGATCTCGAAATCTGGCGGTATGTACATGCACCGCTAGGCGTTCGCGACCCAAGCGCCGATTCACTAGCGTCGAGCCGGCGTTGATCGCTCCCGGAAAAACCTGAGGCCCTAACCGTGCAGGAGGTTCGAAACGACGTTGACGACCAGTGCCAGAATCGCCGTGTTATAGCCGAATGAAATCAACCCGTGCCCGAGCACGAGCCGGCGAATGCGTTGGTCGGTGATCTGCACGTCGGAAACCTGGAACGTCATGCCGATGACGAACGAGAAGTACGCAAGATCGCAGTAGCTTGGGTCGGCCCGTCCCGGGAAGACGAGACCGCGATCGCTTTCGTTATTCCGATCGCGATCGCCATAGTACAGATGCGCGTAGCGGAACGAGAAAATCGTGTGGACCAGCAGCCATCCCAACACGACTGCGCCGAAGCCGGAAGCAAAAATTAGCACCTCGTGCCTCGGGGTTCGGTCGTGCGGTCCAGGGCCGAGGATATCGAACGCGGAGACGAACCCAAAGGCGACCGCTAGAAGAATGACCGTGAAAATCGCATCTCGGCCCGGATCTTGGGCGGCCGCACGCACTTTTGTGTTCGAGGCATTCGTTCGCAGGATCACGTTCCAATACCAGATCAATACTACGATCGCCGCGACGTCGTAGCAGGTAACGACGCGCACCATCGGTTGGAGCCAGCGCGGCCCAAACGCCGTCATAGCCAGTGCAGCAAGCCCGGCGCTGAGCAGCGAGAGCGCGATTGGCGCGATTGCGCGATTCTTCATGTGTTTAGCACTTCAGGTGACATTCGTTCGGTCAGAACCCGTTCCTAGTGATATCCGTCGTGCCGCCACGTAGCGCCTACGCATCGGCCGTAAGCCGCTACAAAAAAGAGCGCGATGTAAATCGCGCTCTTTCTTTTGCTGCCGCTAGCTATTCTAGGTAACGTAGGACTGCGAGCTGCGCGAGCCGCTGCGCGCGATGTCGCGCAGACGTTGCTGCATCGCCTTGGTTGGCACTTTGACTCCGTCGGCGAGTCGGAGAAACGCGAGAACGCGAACGTGCCACCAGGTCAGGTCGACTTCAAACCAACGTAACCCGTGCCGTGCCGAAAACGGAAAGGCGTGGTGATTGTTATGCCAGCCCTCACCCCAGCTGATGAGAGCCACCCACCAGCAGTTCGTGGATTGGTCCGGGGTCGCAAAGGTGCGGTAACCGAGCATATGGGCTGCGCTGTTGACCAGCCAGGTCGTATGATAGCTCACGGCGAGCCGGACGAAAATACCCCAAACGACCCACGACCAGCCGCCAAAGGCGAAGAGCCCGAGCGCCAGCGCGACCTGAAGCGGGATGTTGAGGTACTGCAGCGCGCGATAGAACGGTTCGGCGTAGAGGTCGGGGGCGAAGTGACGCATTTCCTCGTCCGACGGCAGCGCAATGTTATGCCGGTAAATCCAGTCCATGTGCGCCCACTTAAAGCCCTCCGCAATACTATGCGGGTCGCCCTCATGATCGGCATGGGCGTGATGCTTGCGGTGCACCGATACCCAGCGAATAGGATCGGCTTGCAGCGCGAGCGTTCCAAAGATCGCAAAGAGATATTCGATTGGTTTGAGGAGTCGCAGGCCGCGATGGGTCAGGATGCGATGAAAGCAGAGCGAAATCCCGAGCGCCACGGTCGCATACGATACGACCCCTGCGGCCGCCAGCGCCGACCAACTGAAGAAACCCGGCCAGAAGGCCGCGAGCGCTCCTATGTGGATGCCAACGAGGCCAAAACCTTTGATTCGGCTGTAAGTCTGATGCATATCTAGTTAGTTGAGCGCTCCTACTGCGGACACGTATTGAATGCGTTGGAGGGCCGGTGGATAAGCGGGCCGGAGTGCGTCGATACCTCCCGCGAACGCATGACGCACGATGGGGGCCAACTCCTTCTTATCGAGGGCCTCGTCGACGGTTTCCACGACTCGAAAGACGTCTTGCATCTGCAGGAGCTCGAAGAGCCTGCGAACGAGCGGTCGATGCAGGACGAGCGTCTCGCGGCCGAAGCCTTTCGCGTGGCGATGTTCGTGCAAACGGAGCAACTCCGTCATGCAGGTCGCATCCAAATAGGTCACGTCGCTAAAATCAATGATGACGTTGGGCTCGCGGGACAGGCGCTCGAGTTCGTCGCGCCATCGCTTCCTACCACTTACGTCGTATTCACCCGAAAAAGCGATTAGGAGCGTACGCAAGACTCTACCTTCCTCTGAAGCACCGTTACTCTACCTGTGAAGCACGCTGACCGTGCCTGAAACACCCTTACTGTACCGCATCGCAAGGAAGGTGGGCATAGTGAAAAGCCGGATTCTTCAGGCCGGAGGAGTCCTTTCCCAACCTAGGACGCGAGCGATTAGCTCGGTTCGGTTCCGGCTTTCCGTCTTGTCGACCATGCTCTTGATGTGATCTTGAATCGTCGAAGAGGTGATGTGCAGCTTTTGCCCGATCTCCTCGAGCTTTGCGCCGTCGAGGAGCAGCGCGAGCACTTGCAGCTCCCGCGGCGTGATATGAAAGCGTGCCGCGGGGCCGGCCAGTGAGTTCGAGCGCGCAAACCGGTCGATCCGCACCCCGATAAAGAGTCCGGCGGGCCCCGACATCGGCTGCGTACGCACGACCAAGAACGGCACCGGATGGGCAACGCCCACTTCGTGGGTGGCAGAGTCGCTCTTCCAGCCCGCGACCAGGCCCCGCACCGTCTCCTCGAGCACTGCCGGCAATCGGTCGGCCAGCCGGGTACGCAACCCGGTGAGCGCGATGCGCCGCTGGTCCTGCGAAGACCACGCCAGGACGATCTGCAAGTCGCCGTCGAGCACGTAGAACGATTCTCCCGAGCTCCCGGGGACCTGCGCCCCGTCGAGGCTGGCCTCGTGTGCGTTGAGGCGCAACGCCGAGAGACGCTCGGACGTGGCGTCGAGGGCCAAGGTCAGGACGCTGATTTCGCTCGACGTGAAGGGCCCGAGCTCGTTCGTGCGCAGGAGCGTGAGAATCCCGAAGTTGGCATGGGCGTCGGCAAATAAGAGTGTGATACCGCTTTCGAAATCGCCGATCGGGCCGAGCGTCGCCGCAATGCGCGCCCCGGTCTTGGCCTTTCCTCCCTGCCGCTCGAACTCGTTTCGGAGGCGCGCCAGCCCGCCGCCGTTACCTTGCGAATCCAGGAGCATGCCCAGCTCGCCATCCGCCGTCACGCGCGCAAACGCCCAGCGCGAAGCCGGAACGACGCGAAGGATCGCCTCGATGACGGGATATGCCGGGTCCGACTCCGGCAGGAAGTTCGCCAAGAGCGGGCCGCCGGCAGCCGCGCCGGCGCTATCGTTCTTTTTCACGATGGTGGTCTTTCGGTTCCAATGGTACGATGACGAAAAGCTTCTTCTCTGCTCGAAGCTCCTCTCCCTGAAAGCGTATTATCATGGCTCGCGTATGCTGTTTGGCAGCCGTCTCTGCCGAGGATGTTCAGGTGCTCGGTGCGGCTCTCGAAGGTGCGGGCGAGCCGGCTACCACGATCGTTACGCACCTCGAAGTGCCGGCACTCAAGCGGATCGCGCCCGACGTCCTCGTCGCCGATCTCGACCGATGCCAATCCGATCCGCTGGAGAAGTTGCGTCAGCTGCGCTTCGTTTTGCCGAACTGCGTCATCGTCGTCTACACGGCGAACATGCAGCCCTCGTGGGGGCGCGATTGCCACCTCGCGGGGGCGAGTTGCCTACTTTCAAAAGAATCGCACCAGCTGCAACTCCAATCCGGCTTACGGCAGGCGATGAAGAGCGGCTGCTTTACCGACGTGCACTTTAGTGTAAACGCCCTTAAGGGTGCGGTATAAAGCGTCGTCGGGCATAACTTCTTCAACGAAGTACCACCAGAACGTTCCGCCGCCGGAATAGGCGTATCCCATAATCGCCGATTGATACGCCGCGGCGACGGCAACGCGCCCCCGCGCGATCGAATCTTGGGAGCCCCACCACCATCCTCGGCCTGCGTCGTAGTCGAGCTCCGTTATCATAATGCGCTGTTGCGGGAAGGCGGCGTGTAACGCGGAGACGACGCGGTCGAAAGGCTCGCCCATCGGGTTCTGCCGCGGATAGAGCGAGATGCCGATATCGTCGACGTACGGGGCAATTGACGTCATGTTCGTTTGCGCCCAATTGAAGATCGCGTTGGCGGCGCGGCCCGTGCCCAGCTCCCAGTACAGCGTCACAAGTACGCGGGCGTGGCTGTGCTCCTTGACGTACTTCGAGGCAAAAAGCGTCTTCGCAACGACGCTCGGCGTCGACCCCAGCCAATTCCCGTTGACTTCGTTGCCGGTCTCCCACTCGTCCACATCGGGCAGTGCGCCGACGTACTCTCGCGTGCGCCGTTCGAACGCGCCGATGCTAATGCGGCGCATCTCGGAAGAGTCGGTGATCTGTCCGACGACGCGCAGCCCAAGCGCGCGAGCGTGTGAGATTTCCGCGGCATAGTATCCTGGCTTTACCCCGGGGTCGAAGCAAATGCGGAGCCAGCCGTCTTTGGGATAGAGATTCGCATCGACCTTGAGGCCGGCGACCCCGCCCTCGATCGTGTCAAACGTTGCGCCCCAAGCCTTGGGACTCGGATGCGCTCGCAGGTATGCGACTCCGGCTTGCGCGAGCAGCGTCATCTCGGCGCGCACGCCGGCGTCGAGCGATCGCGCGTAGCGCTGTCGAGCGTAATCGATCTTCGCCATACGGTGGAGTCCGGCGAACCTCGTTCCGGGATGGTACCACGGTCGCTGGACGAGGCTAACGCGGATATCGTCGAGCACTTGCGCGGCGGCCAACTTGTTGAAGTCGTACGTCCCGCCATTTGCCGGCAGGGCAACGATCAGGTTGGAATAGCCGTCGCTTGCCGGCCACGCCAGGGAAAGGGAACTCGCGCCACGCGGAAGCGTCAGCGAAGGATCGCCGTCGCCCATTCCATTGGAGGAGAAGAGGGGGCCGGTGCGCGTCAGCATCAGCGTCGCCGAATCCAGCAGCGCATCGTTACGATAACCGGCCGGGCCGTTCTCCTCGAGCTGACGAAAGGCACTCCAATCGATGCGCTTCCCCTCGGCGTCGACGACGTGAAAGACGATGCGCCGCGCGGCCTCGTGCTCTCCGCCGCCGGTCGCCGGAATGCTTCGCGAAAAGTATCCCGAGCAGCCGCCGAAGAGCAGCAGCATGCAGGCGCCCGAAACCCGTGCAACCCTTCCGATCATGGCAAGAATGATACTACGTAAACGTGCCATGGCCGAAAGCAAGATTCGGATGGACTCCGCCGGTGCCGCGGCGTTAGTTTAGAGGCATGCACGATCTCGAACCGATCCGCGTTGTCTGCCGCTACATCGAGCAGCACAGTGACGAAGCGCTCACGCTCGATGCGCTCGCCGCCATGGCCGGCCTGAGCAAGTATCACTTCGCCCGTCGCTTCAAAGCCGCTGTGGGCGTCACCCTGAAGGAGTATGCCTCGGCCGCGCGGCTGCGGCGCCTGAAGGACGGGCTCAAAGACGATCGCTCCATCGATGCGGCGGTGTATGAGGCGGGTTATGGCTCGCCCAGCCGCGTCTACGAGAACGCCGCGCGCAACCTCGGGATGACTCCCGCGCAATACCGAGCCGCAGGCCAGGGCGTTTCGATCTCGTATGCAGTACTCGAAACGCCATTGGGGCCGATGCTGATCGGCGCGACCGATCGCGGCATTTGTTTTGCGCAGTTCGGCGAGTCCGAAGAAGAGTTGCGCAACAAGCTGCAAGCCGAGCACGTCAATGCCGAGATCGCGCCGATGCTGCAGCCCTACCATCCCGATTTTGCGAAGTGGACGGATGCGATTGTCCGCCATCTCGCGGGCGAACGGCCGGATCTCGACCTTCCGCTCGATATCCGCGCCACGGCCTTTCAAATGCGCGTTTGGAAGTATCTGCAGTCGATCCCCAGCGGTGACGTTGCATCGTACCGAGAGGTCGCTGCCGGCATCGGGCGCCCGAAGGCGAGCCGGGCCGTGGCGAACGCCGTCGCTCGCAACCCCGTCGCACTTATCATCCCGTGCCACCGCGTCATTCGCGACTCGGGCGCGCTGGGCGGCTACCGCTGGGGGCTCGAGCGCAAGAGAACGTTGTTGGATATCGAACGCGTAGCTCGATGAAACCCATCTGGATCGCCGTAGGCGCGGTCGCCCTCTCGTTGATATGCCTTCGGCCGGCAAACGCCGATGCAACGAAGTTCTGCGAGGGGTGCAACTACGCCGGAGCCGCCCTGGCGAACTCAGACTTTACCAACGGCGTTCTGATCGGTACGAACTTCGAAGGCGCGACGCTTAACGGTTCGTCGTTTCGCGGCGCGCGGCTTATCGCCGTGAACTTTGAGAAAGCCGATCTTCGAGGCACGCACTTCGATGCTGCAAATTGCGTGGCGTGCAACTTCGCGCAGGCGCGCTTCGACGGCGCGACCTTTTCCAACGTGCGCATGGTGGCCGCAAACTTTAAAGGCTTTAATTCGGCCGTGGAGGACGCGCAGTTGCGGCAGCTGCTCGACGGCTGCATCTCGTGCAACTTCAGCGGCGGCCAACTGAACGCGCGCGACCTGTCCGGAGTGACGCTAATCTCTGTCGACTTTTCGCAAGCCGATCTTCGCGGGACGAACTTCACCGGTGCGGTTCTTTGCTGGAATCAGGTCAACGGCACGCAGCGGGTTGCGGCCTGCGATCCCATGCACGACGCCCTAACTACCGGTGCAAACTTTAGCAACGCGCAGCTCTGCGATAACCCTCTCGACCGGGTCGGCTGCGTACCGGCACCGGCCGACGTGCTGCAGCGCTCCTTTGGACCAAAGCCCAGTCCGTCGCCCGAATCTCCCTAGCGCTCCGATGCAGCTCGGCTCGTCAATGGATGCAGACGTCATCGTCATCGGCGCCGGTGCGGCGGGTTTGGCCGCCGCGCGACGCGTTGGGCGGCGAACGCCGAGCGTGCTGGTGCTCGAAGCGCGCGACCGCATCGGCGGCCGCGTGCTGCCGCATCCGTTGACGCGGATCGCAACGCCGGCGGAGCTCGGCGCGGAGTTCATTCACGGACCGGCGCAACGCACGAAGGCGTTGCTTCGGGAGGCCGGCGGCGCCGCGATCGACATGGGCGGCGATTCGTGGATTCGAAAAAACGGCGAGCTCGAATGTGGCGACGACGATTTCTCGTCGTCCGCAAGCATATTCGAAGGCTCGCGCTCCCTACCGGACGATGAAAGCGTGGAGCAGTTTCTGAGGCGTTTCGAAGGCGACGATGCGTTGCGTGAAACCGCAGAGGCGGCGCGTGCGTTCGTCGAGGGATTCGAAGCCGCCGATCCGCAGCTTGCAAGCGCCAAAGCGATTGCCGACGAATGGGAATCGGGTGCCGATTCCACGAGTGCGCGCCCGCTGGGGGGATACGGGCCGATGTTCGAGCTCCTTCGCAACGACTGCGAGCGCGCCGGGGTTCGCTTCGCGTACTCGACGCGCGTGCGCCGTATTTCGTGGCGTCGCGACGGCGTCGCCGTCGGCGTCACTGGTCCGCATGGCGATCCGCAAACGCTGCGCGCGCGCGCGGCGATCGTGACGCTTCCCGTCGGCGTCTTACGCCACCGCGGTGACGATGCCGAAATCAGCTTCGAGCCCGAGCTGCCGGCGGCAAAGCGCGAAGCGCTCGCGCACGTCGAGATGGGGCACGTCGTCAAGGTCGCGCTCTGGTTTCGGACGTCGTTTTGGGAACGGATCGCGCGCGGGCGCTACTATGACGCGGCCTTCTTCCACAGCGATGGGCAGCCGATCCCGACGTACTGGACGCAGTTGCCCGTACGCAGCGAGCTGATCGTCGCGTGGGTCGGCGGACCGGGCGCGGTTGCCTTGAGCGGCGTTTCACAGGCAGGGCTCGTCGAAATGGCGCTCGCGGGCTTCGGGGCGTTGCTCGGAGAGGTCGAGCTCGCACGCGGGGAGTTCGAGGGCGGCCTCACGCACGACTGGAGCGGCGACCCTTTTGCGCGTGGAGCGTATAGCTACGTCGCCGTCGGCGGCGGCAACGCGCGCGCTGCGCTTGCCCAAGCGGTGGGCGAGTCGCTTTTCTTTGCCGGCGAAGCGACGTCGAGCGATGGCCAAGGGGGCACCGTCAACGGCGCCATTGAAACCGGCGAACGCGCAGCGGCGCAAGCGGTGGCCGCGCTGGGGATGAAGGAAATTGCCTGAACCCGCAGCGCCTTTTCTACCACCATGGTCGACCTTTTATGTTATTTCGGGTTCGTCGGCCGCGGCGCTGACCGGACTGATGTTCGTGGTGATCACGTTGGTGCGCGGGGAGGAGCAATCGCAAGTGCGTCATGATGGCATCGCCACGTTCAGCACGCCGACGGTCATGCATTTCTGCGCCGCGTTGTTCGTATCGGCGATTCTTTGCGCGCCGTGGCGTTCGCTAGTCTATGTCGCCGTCATCGTGGGGCTCGTCGGATCTTACGGGGTCCTATACCTTGCGGGCGTGGCGCGGCGCGCGAAGCGTCTAACGAAATATACCGCGGACGTCGACGATTGGATGTGGTATACGGTCCTTCCATTGCTCGCGTACGGAGCGCTCCTTGCGGGCGCGATCGTTCTGAATGCCGTCCCGCGAGACGCGCTGTTCGTACTCGCGGGCGGCGTACTTTCGCTGATCTTCATCGGCATTCGCAACTCGTGGGACGTCGTCACATTTCTCGCCGTCGGCGGCGATAAGGAATCCTAGGAGCCTGCAGGCTCCTAGGCGAGAATTTCTTCAAGGCGATCGAAGCTTGCGGCCACACCCTTCTCCATTCCTGATTCGATTGCCGCATCGCGCCCTTCGCGCGAATCGAAAAGCTGTGTCATCGTAACGGTCGTCGAGCCGTCGCGCTCGGCGAAGGCCGTCGTAACGACGACGTCGCACGGATACCACGACTGATCGAAGTTTTCGGCGTGCACGATTCGCTCGTGCGGGGTAACCTCGCGATAGGCTCCGTGCAAGCCGAACTCCCTACCGTCCGAATCGTTGCGCCAAACGTAGTGGAAGGTTCCGCCCACTCGCAAATCGACGTCGCACACGGGCATCGACCAGCCCTCGGGCCCCAGGAGCCAGCGTTTGATCATTTCGGGTTTCGTAAATGCGTCGAAGACCAGCGCGCGGGGCGCACGCACGACGCGTGTCATCACGATCTCGCGATCGCTCGGGGTCGCGATCGCAAGCTGAGGTTTTGCTTGCGCAGACATCATGGTTTATCTCCTCCGCCTCTTGGCGCGTTTAGAATGGTTTGCATCGCTTTGGAACTCGTCGAGCAGGGCGTCGAGCCGCGCGAAGTTGCCCTCCCACCGGTCGCGGTAACGGGCGAGCCAGCCGATCGCCTCGGCGAGAGGTTTCGCCTCGAGGCGGCACGGCCGCCGTTGAGCGTCGCGGCTGCGCGAAACGAGTCCCGCGCGCTCGAGCACCTTGAGGTGCTTTGAGATCGCCGGCTGGCTCATCGCAAACGGCGATGCCAGCTCGAGGACCGATGCCTCGCCCGATGCTAGACGCGCGAGAATCGCCCGGCGCGTGGGGTCGGCCAGCGCGGTGAAGGTCGCGTCGAGACGTTCGTCCGAACGACATCCATAACCTATTGGTTCCATAACGTAATGGTAATATACGCGCGCCGGAGGCCGCTTGTCAAGCCCGGCAGTTCAGACTTTTTTCATCCGTTTGTGGCGTACTGTCGGGAACATCAGGTTCGCAAGAGTTCTTGCGATTTTGTTAGGAGTTCTATGAACAGAATCATGATCGGAACGGCAGCGGTTTTATTCGGCCTTGGCGCGGCCGGCTGCGCAGAGCGCGCACCTCAAGGCGGCACGAGCGTTGTGCTGCCCTCAGTCAACCGTGACTTGGTAATCGTCGCGGTGCTTCCGAAAGACACGATCGGCGAGAAGCTTCCCTCCGAGGGCCTATGGTCGATGAAGTCGGTAAAGTGGAAAGCGGAGTTGGGCGGCTTTACGCAACAAACGTATTCGCAGGCCCTCGGCTTTCCGCCGAACACGAAGCTTACGATCCACAATCTTTCGACGAAATATACGCACACGCTCGACGTGGTGAAGGTAATCGCGGGGCCGCCCGCCGTTTTTCCAAAGGGGATAAAGCTTCCCATCAAGGCAGAGGGCGACGGTAAACTCGCGGCAGGCTACGCGAGCGGACCGATCAAGCCGGGACAATCGGTCACGGTCACGCTGACGAAAGCCGGGATCTACTTGATCGGTTGCGCGTACCACTACGACATGGGAATGCACGACGTCTTAACGGTCGGGCCGCACGCGGGGCCTGGACCGCAAGCAACCCCAACGCCGCACGGCGGCGGCGGTGGAAGCGGCAGCGGCACCGGCTGGGGCGGCTAGCCGCCCCCCGCAGCCAAGCGAAGGACCGCTGCTGCCTATGCGCAACGTAGGAACCGAGGCGCTGCAGCAACATGCTCGAACGGCCGCTCCCGAAAGGAACGGTAACCTTTCTTTTTACTGACATCGAGGGTAGCACCCGTACGTGGGAGCAGCACCCCGATGCGATGGCCGCTGCGCTCTCGGATCACGATCGCCTCCTGCGTGGCATCTTCGAACGGCACGCCGGATACGTTTTCAAAACCATCGGCGACGAGTTTTGCTGCGCGTTCGAGCGCGCGCCCGACGGGCTCGCCGCAGCAATCGAAGCGATGCGCGCGCTGCAAACCCACCGCTGGCCGCGGGAAATCGGCCAGGTCCGCGTCCGGATGGCGTTGCATTGCGGCGATGCGATCGCACACGACGGCGACTATTTCGGACCGACCCTCAACCGCGTCGCACGTTTGTTGGCGATTGGCCATGGAGGCCAAATTCTGCTGACCGCCCCGGTTGCCGAGATGCTGGCAGCCGTTCCGCTCGAGGGCGTGGTGCTGCGCCATCTGGGCTCGCACCGTCTCAAAGATCTCCGGCGGGCCGAAGCGACCTATCAAGTGATGGCCGAAGGCCTGCGTCCAAACTTTCCCGCACTTACGTCGATCGACGCTCACCCGAATAATCTGCCCTCGCAGATCTCGAGCTTCGTCGGGCGCGAGCGTGAGATCGCGAGTCTTCGGCACCGGCTCGCCGAGAATCGCGTCGTTACGGTTTGCGGGGCGGGCGGCATCGGCAAAACGCGGCTCGCGCTGCAAGTCGCCGCCGAGGTCGTGCAAGATTACTCCGGCGGCGTCTACTTTGTCGCACTCGCCCCGCTGCGCGAAGGCCGGCACGTTTCCAATGCGCTCGCGTCGGCGCTTGACGTCGTCGAGGCAGCCAACGAAGCGTTGGAAGATACGATTGCCGGGCACCTCGGTTCCAAGCGCGTGCTCCTCGTCTTCGATAACTGCGAGCACGTTCTCGGCGCGACGGCCCTCTTGATCAAACGAGTCGTGTCGGAATGTCCGAACGTTCGCTGTCTGGTTACGAGTCGAGAGCCTCTTCACCTCACTGGGGAATGTGTCGAACGCCTCGCCCCCCTCTCGCTGCCCGACGGCGCGCAGAGCCTTGCCGATCTCGAAGCGCTCGATGCTTCGCTGCTTTTTCTCGAACGCGCTCGCGCCGTCGCCGGCGCACTCGCTCTGTCGGAGAGCGAGTGCGCGCTCGTCGCCGACGTGTGCCAGCGCCTCGACGGCATTCCGCTGGCGATCGAGCTGGCCGCCTCGCGACTCGCGACGACGCCGCTGGAGCGCATGGCCAAGCGGTTGCGTGCGATGTTGCTCGCCAGCAAAGACGCTACCGTCGACGAACGCCACCGCACGCTGCGAGCCGCGATCGCGTGGAGTTACGACCTGCTGGCGGACTCGGAGAAGCGCACCTTTTCGGCGCTTGCGGTTTTTGCGGGCGGCTGCACGATAGAAGCGCTCGAGCACGTCGTCGACGCGGAGGTCGATCGCGAGCTCGAATCGCTCGTCGACAAATCGCTCGTGCAGCTCGATCTGCGCGAGAGTGCCGAGCCTCGCTATCGGCTTCTCGGGCCGGTGGCGGAGTTCGCGGCCGGCGAGCTGGCTTCCGGCACGAACGAGGCCCTGCGCCGGCGGCACATCGAGTTTTACTCCGCTCTGGCAAGTTCGGTTGCATTGGCCGATGCGAGTGCGCGAGCGGCCGGCATGCCCCGCATCGATGTCGAGATCGGCAACATGCGCGCCGCGATCGAGCGCGCGATGGACGGCGACGTCGAACGAGCCGCTGAACTGATCATCGACCTGGCACATTTCTGGCGGGCGCGCGGATCGTTTACCGAAGGAAGGGACTGGCTCGAACGTCTACTCAGCCGCGCAAAGGTTCTCGACCTCACGAAAAGAGCGAGGGCGCTGCGCGAGTTAGCCGCCTTCGCGGCGATGCAGGACGACTACGACAATGCAAGCCGCCTCGCTCGAGATGCGGTCGAAATCTATCGCGGCTTGTCCGACGATTCGCGCATTGGCTCCGCTTTGCACATCGTCGCCGAAGTGGCTCACCGGCAGGGGCGTTGGCATGAGGCGAAGCGCCTTTATACCGAGTCCTACGAGCATCTCGACGCCGGAAATCATCTCGTGGGGAAGACGATCTGCCTGATGAATTTGGGAATCCTGGCCCGTGATGATGAAGAGGATTATGAATCCTCGGAGAAGCTGCTGGCCAAAGCGAGCGAGGATGCGCAGCGGCTCGGCGATCGCAGTATTTCGGCGCAGGTCGAAATCGAGCGAGCGTGGGCCGCGCTATGTTCGGGTGACGTGGAACGCGCCGAGCCGTTCTTTCGAGAAGCGTTCGAAATCAAGACGGAAGAGCGCGATTCGCACGGCGCATGCCAGGCACGGCTTGGAATTGCGAGCGCGTTGCTGGTTGCCGGTCGCGCTGACGCCGCACGGCATGAATTCGAAGCGGCTCTACGCGAGGCCACGGCGCTGCGGGCGCAGATATTCGTCATCAACGCGATCCACGGGATCGCCGGCGTCGCGGCGATCGGCGGCGATCTCGTTGCGGCTGCGAAGTACTGTGGTCTCGCAGACAAGCTCATTGCCAAAACGCATTGCAGCGAGCAGTTGGGATTAGTGCAAAAAATTGCGACCGAGCGAATTTACGCCGGCTTGAGCGAGGAAGAAATCGCAGCCGCCGCTGCCGCCGGCGCGGCGATGAAACCAGAAGAGGTTTTTCCCCAGAGTACGCGCGTGTAAAGGCGAACGAAACCGCAGCGCAAGAAGTTCCGTTCCGAGGCACTCCCCGGCCCGGCCGTCGCGTGCACCAGTCTCGCGCCGGCGTCGCGAGCGCGCGCGACGCGGTCGCGAATCAACTCCGTATGCCAACCCTGCCGTCGGAACGCCGGGTGCGTCGATCCCGCGAAGAGCGAGGCGTGCTTGCCCCGCACGCCTAAGGCGCCGGTGGCGATGATGACGTCCCCTTTGCGGACTTCCAACGCAGTCGTTCCTTCGGTCGTCGCGAGAATAAGGGCGATGCGATCGTCGTTCGGCTCGAGTTCGTCGCGCTCGAGAAAGGCCGTCGCCGAAGCCCTCGCCCACGAAGAAAGATCGCGCGCAACGCCGATGCGTTCGTCGCGCTGCGCGTAGCCGAACAGATCGGCGGATGCCAGAAGGCTTTGCTCGCGCTCGCCGGGAGCGTAGCCGGCCCCCGTTAACTCGCGCATGAGTGACGGGTCGGCCGTGGGCGTGACGAGGACCATCGGAGTCGCGCCGCGCGATTCGTAGAACTCGGTAATCTTCGCGATGTCGGAGGTGCTCACGGGTCCGCGAACGCCCACGCCCAACGCTTGCGAAAGCGGCGAATCGACCCCGGCGAACGCGACGAGTCCACCCGCGACTTCGATGCTCGTCGCGGCGATCTTTGGGTCGAGGCGGTGGGCCGCTTCGATCGAACGGCGGACGCCCTCGATCGCATTGAGCCGAATCGCTTCCTCGATCAGAGCTTTGCTAACCCCTTACGGAGTCGCGCTATTCGATGGCGATCCGCCCTCGTTTGCTCGCGACGATGAAAACGAAACCGTTCCGGAAACGTACAAAGGCGTCGACGACCCCCAGCACGGAGGATGCCCCGCCGTCGTCGCGACCGCCGTGGAGTTTTCGTCGCTGTTGGTGAAAGCTATGCAGTCTGCGTCCGAGCCGCAGGTAGCGCTATTCGGCTTCGTTGTCGTGAATTGAAACTCGGCCGTAATCGGCAGCGAGCATGACGTCGTGGGACACGGCCAATGAGCGCTGTTCGATGGATTCGAAACTTGTACTTTGCTTAAAGCGACGAAGCCACCGGGGACGCTGTTAAGCGGCTTGAGAACGTAACCCGCGGCCGCGCCGACGAGCAAGCTAACGAGCACTGCAATCCATGTTTTCATGTGTCACACCCCGAATCAGAAGGGCAAGGGCTTCCTACCTTCGGTTGGGGTATCGCTCGTCCTGCTGTACGAGGCCAGCTAGCATGCGAGTAGCGAAAGCACGGTAGAATAACCTATGGAACAACGTAAACTTGGCACGCAGGGCCTGACCGTTTCCGCAATCGGGCTGGGGTGCATGGGGATGACCTCGGCCTATGGCAGCGCGGATGAGGGCCAAGCAATCGCGACGATTCGCCGCGCGTTCGACCTCGGCATCAACTTCCTCGACACGGCAGAGGTCTACGGCCCTTACACCAACGAGCAGCTCGTCGGCCGGGCTTTGCGCGGTCGCAGAGAGGGCGTCGTCGTAGCGACGAAGTTCGGCTTCAAGTTCCAAAACGGCGTCCGCGGCGTTGATGGCTCGCCCGAGAACGCAAAGCGTGTGGCCAACGAATCGCTGATGCGTCTCGGAATCGACGTCATCGATCTCTATTACCAGCACCGCCGCGATCCCGACGTGCCGATCGAGGAGACGATCGGGGCGATGAAAGATCTCGTTGAAGCCGGGAAGGTCCGGTATATTGGTTTATCTGAAGTCGGGCCGGAGACGCTGCGGCGTGCGAACGCGGTGCATCCCATCAGCGCACTGCAGAGCGAATACTCGCTCTGGGAGCGCGGCGTCGAAAACGAGGTGCTCCCGGCGGTGCGCGAACTGGGCATCGGCTTCGTACCGTACAGTCCGCTCGGACGAGGCTTCCTCACCGGGTCGGTAGACGTAACGGCTCTCTCGCCGGGCGACTTCCGCAAAACCAACCCGCGCTTTTCGGAAGAGAACGCCCGAGCGAACCAATCGCTCGTAGCCGTCGTGCGAGGCGTTGCGGAGCAGTGCGGCGCGACGCCTGCGCAGGTAGCGCTCGCGTGGGTTCTTTCGCGCGGTGACGACGTGGTCCCGATTCCGGGCACGAAGCGCGTGCGTTACGTCGAGGAGAACGCCGGCGCGCTCGGCCTCAAGCTCACGCAGGAACAGCTCGTGCAACTCGATGGGCTTGCATCGAAGACCGCAGGTCCGCGCTACGCGCCCGAGATGATGAAACTCGTCGAGCGGTGAGTACCCCGGCGGATCTCGACGGCTACATCAGCGGCTTTCCCGAAGAAGTGCAGGCGCTGCTTGGGAAGATGCGCCGAACGATCGGCAGGGCGGCTCCAAACGCGGAGGAGACGATCAGCTACAACGTGCCGGCTTTTACTTTGCGCGGGAAGAAGCTGGTCTGGTTCGCAGCCTTCAAATCGCACATCGGCTTTTACCCGGGCGCTGCGGCCATCGCGGCATTTAAGAAGGAACTGTCACCGTACAAAACTGCAAAGGGATCCGTACGGTTCCCCTTCAAGCATCCGCTGCCGCTCGACTTGGTAAGCCGAATCGTGAAATTTCGGGTAAACCACTCCGCCACTTAGCGGATGACCGTCCCCAATGCTCAAAACGGCGGCTCCCGAAGGACCACCGGTCGATGCTTCCTCGCAACCGCCGCCAGCCCGGCGGTTTCCCCCGAGATGATGGTCGTAGATTACCGGATCGTCGACGTCTTCACCCAGACGCCGCTGGAGGGCAACGCGCTCGCCGTCTTTTACGACGCGACCGGCCTCAACGACGCTACGATGCAGAAGATTGCGCGTGAAACCAATCTGTCGGAGACGACGTTCGTCTTTCCGGCGCAGCGCCCGGAATCTGCCGCGCGAGTTCGCATCTTCACGCCCGTCAAAGAGATGATGTTCGCCGGCCACCCCACCGTCGGAACGGCTTGGGTGTTGCGGGACGTCGGAAAAGTTGCTAAAGACCGACGTCGCTTTGTGCTCGACGAGAACGTCGGACCGGTCGACATTCGCATCGACGAAGAAGGCTTGATTTGGCTGCGCACGCCACCGATTCGCACGTCCCGCGACTACGATCCGGCGCTCTGCGCGGCAGCGATCGGCCTTGCGCCCGGCGACGTGCTCGACAACGTGCCGTGCCAGAACGTCTCCGCGGGAAATCCCGCGGTCTTCATTCCGCTACGTGACGAGGCGGCAGTCGATCGCGCCGAAGTCGACACGGTCGCGCTGCGCGGGCTCTTGGCTAACGAGTCGGAGCCGACGTGCCTCTTCGTCTTTTCACCGACCGCACAGGGCGCGTATTCGCGGATGTTCGCCAACGATTTCGGCATCGTCGAGGACCCTGCAACCGGGAGCGCGACCGGTCCCCTTGCGGCTTTCATGATGGCGCATGGCCTGGCGCCCAGCGCAGACGGGACCCGGCTCGTCAGCGAACAGGGCACGAAGATGGGGCGCCGCAGCATTCTCCACGTTCTCATCGACGGCCGACGCGGCGAACGCGGCATCGAAATCGGGGGCCACGTCACTCCGGTTGCCAAAGCGACGCTGACGCTCAGCTCGTAGGCATCCCCGCGGCTCGAACGATCGCTCCGCCGGTCACGGTATACGTGACGGTTGCGTCGAGCACGGCGCCGTTGGCGAATCCGGTCACGTGCTCTTTGTCGACGACCGTTTCGCCGCTTGCGTTACGGTCGACGATCTCCGCATGTAACTGCGGGTTGCTCGCAAAGAGACTCTTGTAGGCCGACGCAATCGCGGCGCGACTCCGTACGTTGGCACCGGGGCGCCGGACGACGGCGTAGGTCGCGTACGTCTCCGCGAAGACCTGCGCGTCGTGATAGTTATAAGCGTTGACTTGGCGCTGCACGATCTGCTCGGGCGTCTCATTCAAGATCGCGCCGGCATCGAAGACCTGTCCGCCTTTGACGACGAACTTGACCGAGCCCAGTGCGGCGATATCGTCGAGCGGATTGCCTTTCAGAATGGCCAGGTCGGCGAGCTTGCCTCGTTCGATGGTTCCGAGGTCGCTCGAGCGCGCCATCATCGCGGCGCCGCCGCGGGTGGCCGTCAGCAACACCTGCTTCGGCGAAAGCCCCGAGGCGACCATCTCCAGCGCCTCGTCGTAGAACGACGACGCATGCTGCGTGCCGATGTTTCCCGCATCGGTGCCGGCCGCGATGCGAATCCCCGCCTCGTGTACGCGCTTGAGGTTGCGCATCGCCGCGTACGGTGGCTCCGTCGGCCGCATGGCACGGATTCGCTCCAGAACGTCGGGTGGCAACGAGCTCTCGACGTCCTGCATGTTGAAGAGCGTTCCAACGACGTCGGGATTGGCGACGCGCAGATCGTTCGCCGTAAGGTTCGGCGCGCCATGGAAGGTGTAGCCGTAGTTCCCCAACACGATGAGCGTCGGGCAGTAGATCACGTTGCGCGATCGCACGAGTTCGAGGAACGCATCGTCCACGTCGACATCGAAGACGCTGTGCGCGAGGATATCCGTCCCCGACTCAACGGCGAGCCGCGCGGTTTCAAGCTGCGTCGCATGGACAACGACGCGCGCACCGCGCGAATGCGCGTACTCGATCGCCGCGCTCGCTACCGGTTGGAAGGCCGCGGCGGGCTGCTCCGGCGTGACGATCCACCAGAACTTCACGAAATCAGTTTGCGCGTTGATTTCGCGATCGATTAGCGCGCGGGCCGCAGCGATCGTGTCGATCTTCACGATCGGCGGATCGTTGTACGGATCGAGAATGCTGCGATCGACGCTCGAGATGAGCGGTCCGGCAACCATCACGCGAGGACTGAGGACCGTTTGTTGCGCCTGCGTGCGGACGTTGTAGTTCCAAAATGGTCCGCCGGCGTCGACGACCGAAGTAATGCCGGCTCGCAGATAGCGCGCGAACGTGTCCTGCAGATTGTTGCGGATCCACTGGATCTCGTCGGTATACGGACGCACGGAACGCAGATCGATTGCGTCGGGGCGCGTATAGAGACCGCCCGATTGGAAGAAATGGACGTGACTGTCGATCAGGCCGGGGATCGTAAAGAGGCCGGTCGCGTCGATGCGGAAGGCGGACGCCGGAATGGCGACGTCGTGCGCGGGCCCGATCGCTTCGATTCGTTCTCCGCGTATCAGAATCGTGGCGTCGTGCAGCGGCGTCAGATCGTCGCCGATCAGCGCGGTCGACCCGAAGATCGCCGTCAGGTCGCGGCCCGCGTTGAGATCTTGTGCGGACGGCACGCCGCTGACGGATGGCATGATCGGCAGCGCGCTCACGGCCGCGAGGCCTTTGAGCACTTGCGCGCGGGTCATCGAGTCGGTGAAGGGCGAATGGAAGAAACACATCGTTAATCGAGCCTCATGTACGTTACTTGCGCGACGGCGACCAGCACGCCGTCATCGCGCCAAAAATTGGATGTTACCGGAATTATCGTGCGTCCCTGTTTGATTGCTTGCGCGAAGAGCCGAACGTCGCTGCGGGCGGGTGCGAGAAAGCGGATGCTCATGTCGGTCGTAGTGATGCGGCTCTGTGCGCCCCAGACCGTTAGGCTCACGATCGCGGCGGCGGAGTCGGCAGCAGTCATCAGCAGGCCGCCGTGGAACGAGTCGAAGATACCGTCAAACTCTTTGTTGCGGGCGACGGTGCAGTCGAACCAGCCGGCCCCCACGCGCGGCTGCGAAAAGCCCAGGCTCTTGAAGATCGGAATCGATTGCATGCGATCGCGGATCGCCTTTTCGAAATCCGGTGACAGCGGCGGCAGTTCGCCGGAGTAGGGCGCCATGAGCAAGCCGGGGGCGAGCGGATTCACGATTGCCATGCTGCCTATTTAAGACAGCCCGCTTACCGAGCCTGCGGGAAGATCGCCGCCAGTGCTTTTCCAAGCAGAGCGACATCCGCATGCTCGTTGCGCGAGAGCAAGCCGTCGATCAAGTCCAAACGGGCCGTGCGAGCTTTTTCCAGCGCCGCCGTACCCTTCGCCGTCGCTTCGACGATCGAGGAGCGCGCATCGTCGGGCGAAGGCGTGAGGCGGACGTAACCGCCCCGCCGCAACGCCGCAACGATTCGAGTCATCGTCGGCGGAGCCACCTGCTCGGCATCGGCGAGTTGGCGAAGGTTGCTAGGGCCGCCGAAGACCAGCACCGAGAGCGCCGAGAGCTGCGCCGGGCCCATCGCGCTCTGGCGATCCGCCTGTCTCGCGTAACGGAGCACGTGGATCGCGGCGGAGTGCAGTCGCTCCGCCACGCGCCGCCGCTCGTTACTCCGGGCCATAGAACGAGCAGTAGTGCCCGTCCGGATCTCTGAAGTTGACGGCCCAGTTCTGCGCATTGACCGGGCGCGGCTCGTTGATAAAGGCGATGCGATCCTTGAGGGCCGCGTGAGTTCGACTGACGCTCGCAACGCCGAAAACGCATTCTTGCGTGGGGCCGCCGGCGCCGGCGGAAGCCAGCTCGCCGCTCAGTGCCAGCGTCGTCTGTCCGGTCTCGAAAAACACGAAGTCGCCGAACCGGCCGCTCACGCGAAGTCCAAGGATCTCGCCGTAAAACGCAACCGCGCGATCCAGGTCGCTCGAACCAAGCATTACAAAGGCCAGGGTCGCATCATGCATTAGGGGCCTCGAGGACGGATTGGTTAGCTAAGCTAACTATATGGCGTCGAGCCGGCACCTGTCAAGCCGATCGCCACCGGGAGTTCGTCGTAGCGGCGAAGCTTGTAGATCGCCGTCGACACTCCCCAGCTCACCAGAAACACACCAACGATGATGAAGCCGAGCGTTCCAAAATTGTCACTTAAGGAGTTAACCGCGTCCCAGATTCCTCCGCTCAACTGGAGCTGCGAGGCGACGACGCTCGCGGCTTCGATCGCGCCGATGATCAGCGCGACGAGCACCGAGACGAGCGTGATGACCATGTTATAGTAGAGCTTTCGCATCGGTTTGATAAACGCCCAGCCGTACGCACCGAGCATGAGGATGCCGTCGGTGGTATCGAGCAGCGACATTCCCGCCGTAAAGAGCAGCGGGAAAATTAGAATGTCGATAACCGGAAGTCCCTTGCCGGCCTCTACAGCCGCGATGCCGAGGAGCCCGACTTCGGTCGCCGTATCGAATCCAAGGCCGAAGAGCAGGCCGATCGGATACATCTTCCAACTGCTGTCGACCAGCCTGAGAAGCGGCCGGAAAAAGCGTCCGATGAGGCCGCGCCCATCGAGCATTTCGTCGACGCCTCGATCGTCGTACGCTTCGCCCCGGCGCGCACCGCGAAACGCGCGAAAGATATCGATCAGCACGATCAGGTTGATCGCAGCGACGAGCAGCAAGAAAGTGGCGGAAACACTGGTGCCGAGCAGCTCGCCGGCCCGCTGGAGTGCGGGCAGCGAGCCTTTGACGATCGAGGCGGCCACGGCGATCACCACCGTGAGCGCGATCACGACGGTGGAATGCCCGAGTGAGAAAAAGAATCCGACCCCTACCGGACGCTTGCGATCCTGCATGAGCCTTCGCGTGACGTTGTCGATCGCGGAGATGTGGTCGGCGTCGACGGCATGGCGCAGCCCGAACGTATAAGCGAGCAACGCCGTTCCCAACAGCAGCGGATGAGGTGCAAAGAGCCAGAACGCTAAGCCCCACGCGGCAAGGTTGAGGCCGATTAATAAAGCGTAGAGGAGGTAGACCTTATTGCGCAGTTCGGTCATTTCGAAATGGCGACGAGAATCCGGCGTGCGTCGTCGGCGTAGACCGGATGGAACTGCGCATCGACGGCAAGCGCTGCCGAAAGGCGACGCCGCGCCTCGCCGGTGTGGCCGGTATGCCAGGCAATGATGCCGCAGTGATACTGCAGCTCGGGATCCGCAGTGTCGTAACGCGCCGCGCGCACTGCGTAGACGCGCGCCAGCTTCCAACGGCCCATCGCGGCCAAGACCCACGCCATCGTGTCGTCTGCATAGATTTCGTTTCCGCGTTTGACCATGTCGGAGCGAGCCGCGGCGAAGGCGTCGTTCAAGTGCTCGCGGTGTTCGGCATAGTACATCGCCAGAAGCCGGTCGTTAATGCCCCGCACGTTGAAAAGCCGCTGCTCTGCCGCAATCAGAGCGTCGGTTCTACTCGCGCCTTCATCGTCACCTAAAGCTCGCTGCGCGTCGGCCTCGTATCCTAACGCTTGCGGAAGCGGGTAGAGCTCGGCGCTGCGAGTGGCCGCTGCCAGCGCACGCTGCCAGTCGCGGTGCGCGCGGTAAAACTTCGCCGCAAAGAGAAGTGCCATGGCATTGTCGGGATAGATGCGAAGCGACTCGTCGTACTCCGCTCCGGCGGTCTGCGCGTCTCCGGCCTCGAACGCGAGCTGCGCGTCGCGCAGGTGGTACCACGAACGAGTGTAGGCGGGTACGCTGATCATCCGATCCACGTGCTCGGTCGCCTCAGCCATCTCGATGCGTGCCCCGGCGAGATTGCCGGTCACTTCGTCGTAGCGGGCGCGAATCGATTTCCAAGTGGGGCTGAGATCGGGTTCGGTCGGACTGGATAAGATGCGCCGGGAATCCTTGTAGCGGCCGACTTCCATAAGGGTGGACGCCATCTGCGCGCGCGCGTCGTCATTAAACGGGTCGGCCTCCAACGACGCGCGTTCGGCGGCGAGTGCCTCCGAAAAGCGATGAAACGCAACGTCGCTCGAGGCGATGACGCCCAAAGCCTGGACGTTCCCTCGCGGCTGCAACGATAGCGAGCGGGCGGCGATCGCGTGCGCACGCGTAACGTCGTTGAGGTCGCCAGTTTCGCGGAACCGCTGTAGATATTCGCTCCCCAGCATTCGACGCGTGATCTGATCGCTGGGATCGCGTCGCGCCTGCCCCTCGTAAAAGGCGATGAGCCGATCGCGCTGCCGGTAATCCGTGGATATCGGGGCCGGCGGCATTCCGGATGCCTGCGCTCGATGCGAGGCAAACCACGGCCATGCTGCCCCAAGGGCGATCGCCGCCAAAAAGGCGACGATCGCCGCCGGCGTCTTCACGTTAGAGAGGCGCCTGGATGTACGGGAACGTCTTCGTGTTGGACTTATCGTAGGCCACGTTGTCCTCACTAAGGCACGGAGCTTCTTTTTTGTCGTCGGGAATCAGGCCGAGAGCCGAAAGGGTGTTGCCGAAAATGGCGCCGAGCGAGATGTCGACGACGTCGTCGTCGAGGGCGCGGCCGCCCCATTTGCTGCCGGTCGCGCCACCCGTCTCGTAGCCAAGATAGGAAGCGGTGGTAACATCTTGCGAAAGGTCGGCCTTCATTACATTGGGATAGAGGATGGCTTGCAGCGTTTCGGCATTTTGCTTGCTGCGGAACATCAGTGTGAACGACTTGATCTGCGCTTGCAGAACGGGGTCGGCGTAGGGTTCGGCGCGGTTGGTCTTGTTATGATCTTCGAAGAGTTCGAAGACTTCTTTGACGGCCGGCCGGGAGAGGAGTTCGATCTGCTTATACACGGTCGTTCTCGCGTTTGGAGTTGTGCCGGCGCCTGCCTGGGGGTTGAAGACGCCCGCGCCCGAACTGCAGCCGCCGATGAGTGCTCCAGCGAGGATCGTGGCAAGAAGCGCGAGTTTATATCTTGATGTCATGTTGCTGTACTCCTTACTCTGACTTGCCGGGTGAGGCAGTGGTGGCCCAAAGACCGATGACGCCTGGCGATCCGTCCGCCGGAGCGAGCAGCTTCTTGGGCATCTCGATGACGATCGAGAGCACGTCGTACGGCGCCAAGAAATCCTTCGGCTTTGCAATCTTGCAGCCGTTGGAGCCGGCGGTTCCATAGCTCACGCCATTGAGGATGATCTTTTGCGAACGCGTTGCGAAGCGGAACGACGTTGCGGTAGCTGGCGGAGTATGCGGGTGGTTCATGTAGTTGCGATCGGGAATGATCTTAAAAAACTGCGCCAAGTCGAAGAAGAACGGATCGCGCCGGGGGCCCACGAAGACCTTAATATCGTTCTTGAGCGACGCGACTTTTCCGAACGCGAAAGTCCCGGTCTTAGGAATGAGCGTATTCGACGTTCCGACTTCGTTAGGTTTGCCGGGTCCGTAGAGCGTGATGTTTTGTCCGGTTCCGTCGGAATCGGCCGTGAACTGGATAACGGTGTTCTCGGTAAATGAACCGGATGTCACGCCGGTGTTGGCGATCTTGAACTGATAAAGCAGGCTGGGATCGAGTGCGATCCCGCCGTACATGCCGCCCGGAATGAGCGGGCGCACGTTCATGACCAGCGCGACCTTCGAGGCGTCGTGCGGATCGGGAAACGCGAAGACATCGGTAATGTCCGCGAGTGGGTTGGCCACGACGGTCGGCGAGTCTTGGTGGTCGGATCCCCGGGCGGCTCTAACCGAGTAGAGCGAAACCGAGAAGGCGAGCAAGAAAACCACCGCCATCGTTACGATGGGTCGAAGCAGTTTCATACGGGCTCCTTTATGGCCAGTGGGTGTTGGTGTGTCGAACGTGTCGAAAGAAGCGACGGAACGAAGACGAATGCAGCGATGCTGCAGAGCGTGAGCGCAATCACGGCGAGGCTGGGCACCCCGGCGCCTTGATCGGCGAGACCCTGAGCGAGCATGATCGCGCCGATGGTCGAGATGACCACCGCGGTAATGAACGGCGCGATGCGCGTAAGGCGCGCAAAGGACGACCTCCGTTGCAGCCATGCGGCGCCGTGGACGACGGCGAGGCCCAAACCGGTCAGAATCGTCGCTAAGCCAAGGCTGAAAACGACGATGAGAAATAATCCGTAACCGACTCGGTGCAGGTGCAGCGCGGTGAGCAGCACGACGATTGCCGCCGGGCACGGCGCAATACCGCCACTCATCGCTGCGATCACGGCGCTTGGGAAATGGAGCGGTGCCGAGCCCGGAATCGCGTGCGCGTGTTCGTGATCGTGATCGTCGTGATCGTGGTGTTTTTGGTGGTGATGCTCGTGCCCGAGCCTCGCGCGCCTAAAGGCCGCCGACAGCGTACGCGCGCCGATGACGGTAACGGCTGCGCCGGAGAGCAGCGTGATCCACGTGAAGAGGCTCTCCGTGGCGAACCCGGCGGCAAAGAAGAGTAATGCTCCGAGCAAAAGCACGGCGACGGTGTGCGCGAAGGTCAATGCGGCGGCCAAAATCACCGCTTGTTTGAACGTCGCTCGAGCCCCCACGAGCGTAAAGGCGAGCAACGCCTTGCCGTGGCCGGGCTCGAGGCCGTGGAGCGCTCCGAGGCCAAACGCGGCGAGGATCGTAAGAAAAATCAGGAGCGGCGTCTGCGTGCCGCGCGCGAAGAGATCGGAGAGAGCGGACGACCGCACTATCGAACTCACTCCCCAGGAGGCCGCATCGTTGCCGCTGACGCGCACGTGCGCGACGCGTCCGTTGACGAGCTCGAATGTCGCCACGTCGTTGTGACGGGGCGAACCGATCAGGGCGCTGGGATACGAGCGGAGTTCGTCCGTCGGCTCGGACAAACCGGGCAACACGATGTCCTTCCAACCAATTCGTCGATCGGCGTAGACGAGGTCGCGGACGGTTATCGTTGATTTTAAAGACGCCGAGACGGTGAAGTCGCCGGTCCAATACAAGATCGGAAGGCCCCCGGCGCCGGGACGCGCGCGCGACGCTACCCGCTCGAGTTGCATTGGAAGCGCGGTGCCGGCGGCCTCGATGGAGAGGCCGTCGCCCACGCGCAGCGCCTCTTGGCCCTCCCAGTCGCGCCGCCGCTGCGGCGTCCAGGAGCCCGTCGCGTGCATGATTTGAAACGTCGGAATCTCCGCAATATCTAGAACGTAATGGACGCGCAGCACTCCGCGCTGCGGGCGTATCTCTGCGAGGTGATTGATCGTGAAGTTTCCGAGGGGATGCGGTGAGGCGCCGCCGGCGGCGGCAAGGAAAAAGAATGCGCTCCAAGCACCTAAAGCCGCTGACCGCGTCATGTTAAGAGCCATCGCCCCCCTTTGATGGCTTAGGAAACGCAGGCGAGACGTTTTTGGATTGGGGTCAGGCGATAGCGGACCACGATACGGTCATCGACTATGAAGAGGCACGATCGCAAGGGTTTCTTAAAGGTTCGTAATGGCACTTTAAGGATCGCTTGCTAGCATTGTCGCATGGATCTCGCCGGCGAAGAGCAAGCCGAGCAATTGATAGCGCATCGCCGGCTTACTGAGGCGGCGGCGCGGCTTGCCGCGGCTAGCCACGACGGCGGCGACGCCCAAGGCTCGCGCAAGCGCCTTTGCGCCGGAGTCTATGCGCTGTTAGGCGACGACCGCAATCTCGCGGCAGTGGTCGCGCCGCAACTGCTTGCGGCTCGCACGGCCGTCGCCGTGGCCTCGCACTTCGAATCACTAGGAGACGAACCCGCTTCGCACGACTATCTAACGGGCGCGGTCGCGCTCTCGTGGGTCGCGGATGCCGCGGGAACCTACGACCTCTGCCGGAGCGCGCACGATCGCGCGATTGCCGAGAAACGCTTTCATTTCGCCGTAGGCGCGCGCGAACGGCTGGCACACCACGCCATACTCTTCGGCGACCTCGAGATTGCGCGAAATGCGCTTGAAGACGCCGTGCGTCTCGCGTCGCTGCACCGTCTTTCGGAATGGTTTTTGCGCGGTGCGGCTGCGGCCGCGCGTTTGGCACTCGATGTCGGCGATTCCGACCGCGCCGCACAGTTAATCGAGCGCGCACAGATGCACGCGCGCAGCTCCGAAGCGATTGCTTTATTGGCGCCGGTCGGCGCTGCGCTGGCGATCGCCGCCGGAAACGATGAGGCCGCGGCTGCATGGAGCTCCTCGGAGATCCTCGGCACGGCGCTGAGCTCGCAGGACCTGGAAAGTGCGATCGCGGCGACGATTGCGCTGCTCTGCGCGCGCGCGTTCGTTCCCGGCTCCCCTCTCGCGACTGCGCTGCGACGGGCGTTGCTGAGGGCGAGCGGAACGACGTACGCCGTCGAGCTTTTCTCGCTGGCGGCGCGATACGGGGATATCGAAGAGGCCCGGCTTGGCGCAGATACGCTAAATGCCCTCGTCGCTCCCAATCGCAAGTATTGCAAAGCGCATGCGCTCCTTGCCCGGGCGCACGTGCTCTTTCGGGGTGGCGAGCGTGCGGCGTGGATCGACCATGCGGGCGACGCGGCCCGAGCCTTTAATGCGATGGGAATGCGACGCTGGATGAATGAAGCGATGCTGCTGCTCGTCCGGCAAGAGAACGAGAACTTTCCGCGCCGCCGTGGGCGTCCGGTGGGTTCGACTCTGACCGGGCGCGAGCAGCAGGTCGCGCATCTCATTCGGCGCGGGGCTCGTAATCGCGAAGTAGCCGCGGCCTTGCAAATCAGCGAGCATACCGTCGAACGGCACGTGAGCTCAATCCTGGGGCGCCTCGGCCTGCGTTCGCGGTGGCAAATTGCCGACCCGAAGAACGGCTCCGAACCTTAAGCTTTGCTCAAGTTGCCTTAACCATCCCTGCGAGTTCCGGGATGCACGGCGGACATACCATCCCCTAGCATTCGAGTTGGAAGAGGTCGGCAAGTGTCGACTCCTTCGTTGCTATTGGGAGTACAGTTTGTTCAACGGCCTCCGCTGCGTAAAAAAGCGCGTCCTGTTCCTCAGCTTTTTTGCTTTGTCGCTTCGCGAACGGCGGCCCTAGCCGAGACGGCGGGGATCATATCGGGAAGGGTCAGCGACGACAAGACTCGGGTCGCGGTCGCAGGGGTGCAAGTGATCGCGAAGTCTCCCAGCGCGACCTATCGACATCGACCGATGCCCATGGCGCCTACCGTTTTTTGAGCGTGTTGCCTGATACGTACTCGCTGTCGTTTCTCAAGAGCGGCTACGCGTCGTACTCGATCTCGGTCGTCGTTCTCAACGGATCGCAGCAAGCCGTCAACGTGCCGCTCTCGCGCACGCTCAAGGTGATCGCTTCGACGCGCGCTCGCTCGGCCGGGAGCGCTTTTCAGCGCGGCATGACGATCGACACGTATACGGTGACCGGTGCGCAGATCGATATGGTGCAGGGCAAGACCTTCAACACCGATGAGAACACGCTGCTGCGCAGCATTCCCAGCGTCACGATCGATAAGACGGGCACCGTCTCGATTCGCGGAGGTTTCGCGTTCGAGGCGGCCTACGAGTTCGAAGGGATCGACTACACCGCACCCACGGCCAACCTGCAGAACACGCTGCAGAACATCTCCAACTTCGGCTTGCTCAACGGCGTTGGAAGCGTGCAGCTCATTCCCGGCGGGGGCGATGCGACGCACGGCGACAGCGGCACGGGCCTGGTGCTCTTCACCGCCAAGCACGGTACCTATCCCAGTTACTTCCACCTGGATGTCGAGTCGCAGCTCTTTCCGTATCTGCATCAGCTGGGACTGGAATGGGGCTGGGCCGATCCATCGCAGCGTTTCTCCAACTATGCAGGCTTCATCGGCCTGCGCAGCGCCTTTCAGTACGGCGCTCCGGGCTCGGCGGCCAACACGCTGGGCACGTTAGGCACCAACGCCGCGACGCTTGGCAGCACGATCGATCCCAATCTGGTCTACTACGCTCCGTCGTTTCGGGCATCCAACGATTTTGTAGACAACGCGATCTACCGGTTTGGGAAGAACAACTCGCAGCGTCTTCAGTTTTTCATCCAGGACCAAGCGATCACGCAGACCCTCGATTACGGCGGCTTTCAATACCTGCCGTACATCTCAGGCGGCACGACGGCAGGCAAATGTGCGCCCTATCCGGTCAATGGCCCCGGCGGTCCGGTCAACACGTCGCAGCAAAACTACGCGTGCGATTCGCTCATTCCGCTCTTTCCGGGTCAGCCCACGACCTACGCGTTCGTCTCGCAGGCCGACGCGCTCAAGAGTCCGTTTCTGGCCTATAAGGTCGAATACGGCACGAGCCTAAGCTCGACGTCGCAGTTGACCGCGCGGTATTTTCGCACGTTTAGCGGACAATCGGAAGACCTGCCGGCCCAAGGCATCTTCGCCGATCCCTACGGCGGCACACGGACGGCCGGGCAGTTCGACGTCGCCACGCAGATCGGCGAGAAGAATCTGCTCAAGTACGGCGCGATCTACGAGTTCGTCGTGCCCTACGGCAACCGTTACGACTTCACATCGTATACGGCGTTCACGACGCCGGCCTACATCATCGACTACCCGATAACGCATCCCAACCAGCCGCTGCCGCTCCCCTACACCTATACGGGTCTGCTGCCCAACAACAACCCGTCGTTCCAGGAAGGGTTGGAGCAGGATTTCTTCTCCCCATCGTTTTGCGCCCAGTTACAAATTCACGGAAACTGCGGCTACTTGAGCTCGTGGTTTCCAGGCGGCGTGCGTTTTCCGTTCGAGGAAGACGTCTCGACGGTTACCCAACAGCAGTACGGGGCCTATCTCCAAGACAACATCGAGATGTCCAACAAGTGGCGGACCGAAGCGGGGCTTCGCTTAGACGGCTACAACTTTCAAATCCCCACGCAAGCCGGCGCTCCCGCTTCGATTCCGGCCGTCGAGCATCAGCGGCTCTACGAGCCGCATTTCGATCTGTCGTACGCACCCGATCTCCGCGATACGCTGCGTTTTGGCTTCGGGCATACGCTCTCGATGCCGATTCCCAGCTTGCTGGGCGCCGACGTCAGCCGCGCGCCGTATGAGGCCTTCGGGGAGATTCCTTCCTATGACAATACGACGGGGAAGGCGGCCACCTACTGCGGGCCGCTGGCCAATCAGCTCTGCGCCAGCTATGCCGATCAGCTCTATTGGCTCACGCGCGACTATCGCTACGGCAGCTCGACCTTGGAGGCGCCGCTGGTCGGGGCAACTTTCACCAACATCGATCTCTCGTGGGCGCATGAGTTTCACGACGGCTCGGCGCTGAAGATCACGCCGTTTTACCGGCGGGGCTACAACGTTATCGAGCAGACCGCGAACATCGTCGGCTTCAACTATCAAACCGGTTCGCCGGTTTTCGGCGACGTCGCGTATTCGAACCTCGGCATTCAAAAAGCTACCGGCGTCGAGGCGCTCTATAACAAAGATATTCCGCTTGGGATCTCGATGCAGATCGGCGCGACCTACATCAGCCAGTTCGGCAACGAGCCGCCCGGAACGTTCCTGCAACCGGCAGCGTTGGCGCTGGGCCTGGTCTATCGCTCGCCCGATCTCTCGCCGTTTCAAATCAACACCGCGTTTAACTACCAGAACGCCCATGGCTGGCGGATCGATCCGGTCATCGGATTCAACGTCGGGTATCCCTACGGACAGGGATACTACACGGCCGTCTACTGCAACGGCATTCCAGTGGTCGTGCCGGCATCGAGCCTCTCGGTCATCTACTCGCAGACGCCGGGCTATATCGATCCACTCGATCCGGGCACCTGCACCAAACCCAATATCGCGGCAACCCGCGGCATTCACGAGCCGGGATTGGCCGGAGGCCTGCTGACGACACCGCGCGTCGACGTCAATCTGACCACCGAGTATCGGCCACCGGTCGGCAAAGGCGTGCTCGCGCAATCGGTCTTCGGCTTGCAAATCCTTAATCTGTTCGATCAGCTCTACAACGTGCCGGTCTATAACGGCTGCTACGGCTCGCCGATCTCAACGGGATTGCAGAGCGGGAATGCGCCCTGCACGTATTCCTCGGCACCCTATGCACCGCCCGATGTCGCCGCGCATTCCTCGGCGCCGTACTTGACCTATCCCAACCTCCCGCCGATCTCGTTCCGGCTCTACTATCAGGTGACGATATGATTGCTCGTCCTCGCATCGTATTTGCTGCGGCCGCGCTCAGCGGCGCGGCATTGCTGGTTGCCGTTTTGAGTGCGTGCGGGAACGGCGCCTCCTCGGAGCCGCCGCAGACCTCCTACGATCCGGCCGCGACCTCCAAAGTGCAGTTTGCCGTCGGCATTGCCACGCTTTCCTACAACAAAGGACAGAGCGTGGCGTACGGCCTCAACGAAATCGAGACGCTGCGCCAAAGCGACGGGCTCTCCGGTACGCTCTACAACGTGCCGATGATTATCGGCCCGTCCGGCTTTGCCGTGCTGCTCTCCACCGAAACGGGACTGCAAGTGCAAGGCGCCGGGAGCGATACCGGTACCAACCACATCACCTGGGGCACGCTCAATCAATCGCTGTGGATCGGCCCGCATCGCGGCGGCCCTAAACAATCGACCAGCGGTGCGTTCGGCTACGGGTTGTGCGCCTGTAACTCCGACTCCGGGCCGCCCAACGGCATCACGCCGCTCTATGTTTCCTATAACCTGCCGGTCTATGGTGACGACAACGTCAACTGGTACGGCGGGCCGCCGGCCTTCCCGCAGGAGGGCCCATCGGTGATCGCCCTTGGATGGCAAGGCTACTCCCTGGGATTTACCGACTTCGCCGTCAGGCCTGTTCTTGGGACCTACCATCTCTACGCCGCCGTTCCGCCGGCCTACGATACGCCGCAGAATCCGACGCCTAGTCCCAATCCAGACCAATCGCCTACCCCGCCGCCGGGCATTCTTGCCGCGGGCGCGCAGCTGACCTCGCTGCGAGCGCTCCCGCAGTTTGCGACGCCCGGCGTTTGCGCCCGACCACAAGGGCGGCGGAATCATCAGCGTTGCGGTTCCCACCGGTGCCGGCGAAGCGATGGTGGTCGCGTATGCCGTGCACGGCGGCAAAGGCCTTTGCGGCCAAGCGCACGTCTACGATTCCTATTACACACTCGTTACGCATAGCGCAGGCCGGCAAAAACTCGCACTCGCCGACAACCTCGGCCCGCTTACGCAATCGGGCAAGAAAACTCCGACGATCTGCGACGGCGAAAGCTACGACATCTATGCCGCAGCGACGGATTACCCGGCCTACGAGGCATCCTATCCCAACAACCTTTCACAGCTGCCGCTGATCAAAGGCCCCAACGGTCAGGCCGACGTCAGCACCTCCGATAAGCTCTTCGGGCTCTATCCGTGATGCAAACTGCGCGGCATATGCAAGCGGCCGTTTCGATTGCGGCATTGGTCGCGATTGGGTTGACTTCGGCGTGCGGCGGTTCGCCGAATACCCCCAACGGCTCGTATGTCGGGTCTCCGGGGAATCCGGGCGACCCGCCGACGCGTCTGGTTGACGTCAAGGTTACGGTGACGGTTCCTTCGCGAACGCACGGCGCGAAATCCAACTACGTTTCTCCAAATACGGAATCGTTGGCGATCCAGCTCGCCTCGGTTAACGGCAAAGGCGTGACCGGCGTCAATCCGACGATCGTCAACACGGTTCCGAAGGCGCGTGATTGTAAAGCCGGGGCGCACGGTATCATCTGCACGGCGACGGCCAAAGGTTCGCCCGGAAGCGACATCTTTGCCGTGACGGCCTACGCGGGCACCGGCGCGAGCGGCTCGGTCCTCTCTGCCGGCACGGTCAAAGCGACGATTGGTTCGGGCGGCGGCAGCGTCGGAATCTCAAACGACCTGTCGCTCACGCTCGACGGTGTCATCGCTGCGCTCAAGCTCGACCTTTCGCCGAAGAATGCCAAGCGTGGCACGCGCACGACGGCAGCGGTAACGCTCGATGCCTTCGACGCCAGCGGCGCCGAAATCGTCGGCCCCAGTGACTACGCCACGCCGGTTTCGCTTGCGATCCAAGACGATACGGATCACGCTTTCCGCTTGCACGATGCGAGCGGCTCGGGTGAATCACTGATGATAGCCAAGCCTACCGGCGACATAGTGCTAACGTATGACGGCAACAAGCAGGCTTCGCCGATGACGCTTGAGGCCAGCGTCTCGGGGCCCAGCGGGTTCAGCAAGAGCGCGGGCTTTAACCTGCTCGGAAAACAGCCGCCACCGCCGATTGGCACGATCTACGCGCTCAACTTCGGATCTAGCAGCGGAGAGGGTGCGACGGTAACCGAGTATGACGGCAAAGATAAGGGCAACGCCGCGCCCGAGCGCACGTTGTTGCTTGACAAGAAGCTGTACGCAGTTGGTATTGCTGTGGATTTGAGTGGAGATCTGTACGTAGGCTATTTCGACTCCAGCAACGGCGCGAGCTTCGGTAAACCCGACTCGGGCAACGAGATCGCGATCTATGCTCCGGGCGCCAGCGGCAACGATCAGCCCACCGCGGTGCTGACGCACACCAAGAGCACGACGATCTATCCGATTTTCATCGCGTTCGATCCCTCGGGACGTCTGGTGACCTATGGCGCGACGACCGTGGACGGCAATACCGCTAATGCGGTGATGACGTATGCGGCGGGCAGCAAGGGCGCGACCGATCCCGAGTATGCCTTCGCCTTCTCGTCGCCGGCGATCTACTATCCCGGCCCCACGGGGCTCACGATCGACTCCTCCAACAACTTTTATCTGAACGGTACGTTTAAATCCGGCTTCGGAAGCGCGTACGGCATGTACGTCAATGCGGCTGCCAATATTGGTAACCCGTCAGCGCAACCGTTCCGCGAGCTCCTATGGAATTCGACGACGAAGCTCAGCGCGGGATTTACGAGCGACGTTGCCTTGAACAAGAGCGCGGAAATCTATATCGCCAACTTCGTCAAGACGGGCAGCGGCAGCAGCGCTATATGTCAGGCCGCAACCAACGTTTATGCCGCCGGAGCGAGCGGCAGCGGCAGCGGCGAATCGCCGACGCGCATCTTGACGCTCGAGCAGATTCAGACGCGGGGCACCGATTGCACGAATACCTTTAGCCCGCTGCTCTTCTACTTTCCGGAGATCCAGATCTACGGCGGCTCGGCGCTCTTCGCGGCCGACCCGTTCAACGACGCCGTAGCCGAGTACCCGGCCGACGCGCCCAACGGGCCCACGAAGCCGATACTGCGCATTGCCGGCTCGGCCACGCAACTGGACGCGTCCATCGCGCTCGTCATCACATCAGTTTCCGGGCTAGCCAAGGCCGGTCCGGTCAACGGCGCGAGAGCGCCGGAACTCACCCACTTAAAGCACCAGCCTCTTCATGAAGGAAAATCCACATGAGAAAGACCCTCGCTATCTTGGCTTGGGCCGCAATTCCGGCGCTCCTCATGAGCGCGTGTAACGGAAATTCCGGAGGAAACTCTGGACTAACGTCCCTGCCGAATGCTCCCGCAGCCTCGCAGCACGGTCGCATTCATCACAACGATAACGGCACCGGCGACATCCACGCCGGCGGCGCAACCTTCCCGGCCTACGGCTACAATCTCGGAGACCAGCCGATCGGCGTTTACACCGACGTTCAAGCCACTCCAGGACCCGGTTCGCTTCTCTTCAACGCGGCGCAAAAGAATGCGGACGGAAACAACTACTACTACTGCCTGACCGGCAGCGGCTACGGCCGCAAGGAGTTCGAAGGAGTCCAAGACGTCGGGACCCAACCCTGCGCCGTCCTCGGCGCCTCGCCGACCGGCTTTGGTGGACGCACCGATCCGATCGACTTCGTCGGTAGCGACGTCGCGATGCCGTCCAGCGAGTGTTGCGCTAGTGGTACTGCGTACGCCACAAGCGTACGCTTCGACGTACGGCCAACCGTTCGAGTTCCCGACCTACGGCGGTCCGATCGTCTTCCCGTATATCGACGAAGGCGGCAACGGTCTGACGGGCCTCGGCGGCAATCAGCTGAAACTCTCGACTTGGACCTACTGCGCGATTGCTAACGGCACCATCGGCTATTGGGACGACGGTGCAATCACGAAAGACAATGGCGGCACGGAGGTCGCCGGCCACCAGCCGATCTACTTCTACTACCGCACGGACGGCAGTGGAACGACCTATTTATTTGAGAACAAGCTCTCCAATAGTGCAAAAGGCTGCAATCAAACGTTTAGGGGCCAGTATGCTAAAGCTCCGTATGGGAGCCCTAGTCGCAGTGCAGCCTGGACGTTCCCTCCGGTTAGTCTCACCGCCCTAGCTTGGACCGGCCCGACCGGCACCCAAACCTCCGGCTCGGTGTTCGCCGGTGCCTCCGGCAACCCGGGCATCCTGCAGTGCATCCAGGGTGGCAGCTGCGGCACCGCCGGATTCCCGTACGGCACTGGTTATGCCGAGGGCGCGTGGGCGGCGGCAGCGACCAGCCCGAGCGTCGGCCAAGCGGCGCTGCTGAGCGGAAGCACGTTCGTCAGTCCGACCAACGCGAACGCAGTAGCCGAAGCACTCAAGGCAGCAGCCGCGAGTAAGATTCAGTTCGGCGAAGGTGCGGACGGCGTTTCGCTCGGCTCGAGCACGCCGGACTGCCAACTCTACATGCCGCCATCGGCATTCGTAAACCCGCCGACGGGCGCATACCCGATGGTCGGCCTCAGCTACTTCCTATTCTACGGCAAAGATCAAACGCGTGCGGGCTCGAACCACTTCACCGACCTGAAGTCCCTGATCGTGTACCTCGACTCGAACGCGTGGAACAATGCACTTCCTAGCCTTGAGTACACACCACTCCCCGCCTCCACCCAGAAGAAGATCCAGAAGGCGCTTGTCGGTACCCACGCCATTCCGGCTTGCTTGCAGACCTAAACTAAGCAAAGACCAACACCCCCGCCAAACCGTTCGTGCGCGCCGCAAAAAGCGGTGCGCACGAACTTCATTTGCATGGACTTCGATTTTGTGAAACTAAGCATGAAGTCTCGCCTCGCCGGCGTCGTCGTCAGTGGTTTGTTTGCGATGACCGCATGCGGTGGATCGAGTTCCAGTTCGAGTTCGCTGCCGCCGGCATCGAACGGCGTGGCGCGCGTGCGGTTCGCCGACGGCGCTCCGGAGCTCGAAACGGTCATCGGAGGCACCCCGCAAACCATCTGCTTGGGGGCGAACGCTCCTTGCTACCTGCAAGTGAACGGGGAGACGGTATCACAGCTCTTTTACTACGGCACGATGACGTCGTTCGTGAGCGTGACTGCCGGTACGCTGTCGCTCGTTGCGCGCGACGGAGCGGGCTATGCGGTCGGCCCTTTCAAGACCACCGCGCTTGCAGCGGGCAAGCAATACACGCTGATCTTGGTGGGAACCTATCCGAAGTACAGCGTGCTGGCGTTCGAAGAACCGGCGAGCGCGAAGGGTAACGCCCAACTCTCCCTCTACGAAGCGTCGCCGACCGTACCCAGTGCCGACTTCGGCAGCTTCCGCGCTTCGAGCCATTCGGGCTTCAAAGCGCTGGGGAGCGCGAAGCTCGGAAGCGTCGTCACGGTTTCGCTGGGCGCGAGCGTTTCAAACTTCGGCGGCTACACCGGGCGAGGGAGTAAACCGTTTACCGGTGGCGACCTAACCTTAGCCGGCGTCAACGCGTTCGATAAACGCAATGCGTTGCCGTTTCACAATGCCTTACGGTTCTCGCTCTTTCTCTTCGATGCCAAGTCCGGGAGCGCGAGCGGCCCCGTTTTCGGGAGTCTCGATCGATGAAAATCTCGACGGTCTTTGCGCTCGTCGTTGCGATGGGTGCGGCGATTCTCGTCGTCTCGGGCTGCGGCGCAAGCGGCCCCGTGCCGATTACCTCACCGCCGCAAGGGCCGCCCAATCCGACGCCGCCGGCGAACTGGCTCTACGCCGATCACGACGGAACGTTCTACGCGTATCGGCTGCCGCTGCATGTCGATTCCAAACCGGAACTCACGGCGGCCGAGTGGCCGGGTTTGGGACTGGCGCCGGCAATCGCCGTCGGTCCCTACGGTGAGGTCGCAATCTCCAGCCCCACTGCGATTCGCATCTTCCACCCGCCGATCGTCTCGTTCGAACCATCGCGCGTCAATCTTTCGATTCCGCTAACGCCGGCGATTACCGAGATCAACGCCAGCGGCAACGCCGACCTGGTCGACATGGAGTACGACCCCAACGACAACCTCTGGCTGTTCAATAATATCGGCGCAGAGATCTCCGAGCTGAGGACGCCGTTTTCCAAGAAGATGCAGGCCTCGCTCCAGATCGGCTTCGGTCAGCCCGGCTCGAAGGCGGCGGGCTATACGAACTTGGGCGAGGGGCGCTTCGACGTGAGCGCGACGCTCTACGTCTACGCGACCAACGCAGCCGAGAGTTCGCGGCTCTTCAAGATTGCGTTCCCCTATGCCAAGCCGCCCGGCACAACCGGGCTCAACTTGGATCAGGCCGACTTCGTCGATGCCAGCCAATATTTGCCGACGGCGAAGAACCCCGCCGACCTGTTGCTGGGACAGTACGTCGGAGCGTTGCGGACGCCGAAGCCCGGCTCGCCGCCGTCGCCGCCGGTTGACGTGATGAGCCAGTTCTATGAACCGCTCCAGCCGACGAAGGGGCTCATTCCCAACGAGCACGTGAACACGGTGGTTGGCGCGCTGATCGCCGATCCGCCGCGCGAACTGATCTATACGCTCCAAACGACCGACGGAGAACTCGACGTCTACGGCTTGCCCTTACGCGGTGGGGCGAAACCGGTACTTCGGTTCAAGTGTCCAGCCGGCGCGTCGAGTTGCATCGGCGACGAGCACTCTTCCTCGCGCCCTAGTCTACTCACCTTTCGAATGCGGACACTTCGCGAGGAATCCATCCTAACGAACCCGCAGAAGCGGCTGTATGATTCGGGCGATTGGCTCCTGTGCGCTGCTGGCGCTCTGCGCGTGCGCCGGGTCGTTCGGCGAGCGCGTTCACGAACAGTTCCAGCGAGCGATCGACAGTGGTGCGACGCCGATCGTTCACGTCGACAATATCGCCGGAACCGTTGCGATTGTGGCGTGGGCCAAACCCGTCGTGAATATCGTCGCAACCAAGTACGGCTACGACGCTTCCGAGTTGCGCAGCGTCACCATCAACGTCAACCGCGAGGGTGACGGTATCTTCGTCGTTACGACCTACGGGGGCGGCAATCATAGCGGCGGCGTGCGTTACCGGATCTCGGTTCCGGTCGGCGCCTCCGTCCAGGTCGGCAACGTTGCCGGTTCGGTCTCCGTCGGCGGCGTTACCGGCAACGTCAGCGTCGAGACGCAGACCGGAACCGTCGACGCAACTCTCGGCAGGGTCGCTGGAGATCGCTCGATCGACCTGCGCGCCACGACGGGGACGGTCACGTTGCGAATCGCGCGCGAAAGCAGCGCGACCGTCAACGCGGAGAGTACGGTCGGCAGCTTTTCCAGCGACGCGCCCGGAATCGTCCAGAACCAGGAGAATGTGGTTGGCGTGCGGGCAAGCGGCAAGTTAGGATCGGGGACTGCCCGCATTTTATTGAACACAACGACCGGAGCCATCGCACTTCGAACGATGGAGTAGCGCGCCTCGGGGAGACCGCAAGAGCCTGCCGAAAGAGCCGCAGCTATGGATTTTAGCATCGTTAGCCACGCCTGTCTCGATGTCAAGGCTCGCGGCAAGCGACTGATCATCGATCCTTGGCTGAACGAACCGACCTACTGGTCGTCCTGGTGGCACGCGCCGCCTCCCGTCTTCGAGCCGGACCTCTTTGGCGCGGACTACGTCTATATAACGCACTGGCATTTCGACCATTTCGATCCGCGAACGCTCAAGAAGTTCGCGAAGACGACGACGGTTATAGTACCGCGTTTCCCGATTTCCGGATTACGCGAACAGCTTGCCGACATCGGATTCGAACGGATCGTCGAGCTTCCTCATGGCAAGAGCGTCGAGCTCGCCCCGGGCTTCTCGCTGACGAGCTATCAAATCAGCTTTCAGGACGATAGCGTAGCGGTCGTCGAGGCCGACGGTACCGTCTTGGTCGATCTCAACGATGCCAAGCCGCTGCCTTCGACCTGGCGCATGTTCCGCAGGAAGTATCCGAAGGTCGACTTCATTCTGCGCAGCCACTCCCCGGCATGGTCGTATCCAACGCGCTATACGTTCGAGGACCCCGCCGATCGTTTGCCCGTCGACGCCCGGACGTACATGGAAGCGTTCGTCGCCGCCGCACAACAGATGCGACCGCGCTATGCTATCCCATTTGCGAGCGGAATTTGCCACTTGCATCGCGAGGTGCGCGACGAAAATCGATACTTGGTCTCGGGGCCGGAGATGAGGGGGTATTTCGAAGCCAATGCTTCGCGAGTTCCGTCGGCGTCGCTCGTGCTGATGCCGCCCGGGAGCCGCTGGTCGCCCGAGTCTGGTTTCACGATCGCCGAAGACGGCATCGTCGTCGACATGGTTGGCTACGCCGAGCAGCGGGCCATCGAAGAGAACGAACGTCTCGAAAAAGTCTACCGATCGGAAGGCGAGAAGCAGATCGCCTTCGACGACTTTTCGAACTACTTTACGAAGTTTTTCAAGGCGACGCGGCTCCTGCGGCCGTTCATGCGTAAGACGCGGTGGCTCTTCACGATCGAAAAGCCGCAGCTCGAATACTGGTGCGTCGACTTCGGCGACTCGACGATCTCGCGATCGGCGCGGATGCCTACCGTCTACGACAGCGCCATCACGGTTTCGCCGGCGGTTCTTTCGGCGTCGTTGCGGAACACCGTGTTCACCAACGTCGACATCTCCAAGCGCTGGCGCGTGCACATTAAACGCGGCAGCGCGATGCGGCATTTTATCGTGGCGAACCTTCTGCTGCTCTTCGAGGCGGAGTATCTCTCTCCGAAAAAGCTGCTATCCAGGCGCTTCCTAACGGGGTACCTGCGGCGTCTTCCCGAGGTGCTGGATTACGGGCAAATGGCGTTTCGAACGGCCACCCAGGGCAAGGACTCACTGGTCAAGGCGGTGACCAGCATTGCCGAGGGCTAAGAGCCCGGGAACTCGGCCTGCTAGGTTGGCCCAGCTTACTCGGCGGACATGACAAGCAAAGCGAAAAAAGCCTTCCAAAAAAAACAACCGGCGAGACTTTACGGCAGGGGAGAGCTTCAGGAAACGCTAAGGTCGTCGACGGGAGCCCCATATCAACGTAGCCTGGCTTGCTTAGAGGAGGCATAGGTTGTCAGCCTCTCTGCCGGTCGGTCTGCCCACCACGGAGGTCCCAAGTCAGGCTTCCCGAGAGAGTCTGACGCTTCATATCACACTTTCATGAAAGAATGGAGCAAACTTCCATAATGCAGATCTCTAATTTGGCCAAGTACGCCGCCGGCGTAACCGTGGCCGCCGCTCTGCTCGCGGGTTGCAGCAGTGGCGGTAGCTCGGCGCTCAGCCCCTCGACGGGAACGCAGAACGCCGTTCGTTCTGGTCACCTGCAACCGCTCAAAGTTGGCGGCCTGCTTGTGGCATCGGCGATGCTTCCTCTAGTGAAGCCCGTCCACATCCCGATCACGCCCGACAAGCACAAGAAGAAGAAAACCAACGACGAGTACGTCTCGAACTTCTACAGCAGCACCCTTCTCGAGTTCGACTATCCGAAGGGTGACGGATCGACGGGATCGCTCTCCGGAGATGACCCCCAAGGCATTTGCACCCAGACTGGCAAGAAGAACTTCTGGCAAGTCAATTCGGGTGATGATGATATCGACGAGTACGCGTTCGGCGGAACGAGCCCGATCGCAAGCGTCAGCGAATCGGCTGGCGAAGCGGCCGGCTGCAGCCTCTCTAAGAGTGGCGATCTTGCCGTGTCCATCCTGGGCTCCGGCGACGTCGTGATCTTCACGGGCCACACCGGCAGCGGCACCACGGTGGCCGACGGCCTCGACTCGACGTACTTCATCGCCTACGATCCGAAGGGCGACCTGTTCGTCGACGGCATCACCGAGCAAGACACCTACGGCATGTCCGAAATGGCCGCAGGTAGCTCGAGCTTCAACGAAGTCTCGCTGCCCAACACCCCCGAGTTCCCGGGTGGCCTGCAGTGGGACGGCAAGTACATGACGTTCAACGACCAGGAAGCTCACGAGATCTATCAGTACACCGTCTCGGGCGACGTCGCGACACTCGAAGGCACCGTCGACCTCAACGGCACGTCCGACTGCGTGCAGACGTGGATCGCCAAGAAACTCGTGTACTGCCCGGATGCAGGAAACGAGAACGCCACAGTGTTCAAATACCCGGCTGGCGGTTCGGCCATCGCGACCCTCTCGGGAAGCTTTGACCTGCCGATCGGCGCAGTCTCAATCGCGAAGTAACACCTCTCGGTTAGCCTAATCGGCACGGGCCGATGTGAAGCGGGTCCGCCTCGGCGGGCCCGCTTTATTTTTGCCTGGTGTGCCCGCGCTAAACGGCTCACGCGGTCGCTTCGCTAGGCTGAGTTTACGAGCAATCGACGAGCAGTACCGCACTGAAGGAACCACACCGAAAATTGCAGCATCTGCGAACCAACGTGAAAAATTCCTACCGCAGCGTGCTTTGCGTCGTCCTCTGCGCGCTGCTTGCGGCGTGTTCGAGCGGATCTCGTTTAGTTCAGATGCCGTACGTTTCGAGCGCCTATGCGTTCCAGCGAATCGCGCCGACCGGCGCCGGCAAGATCGAGCACGTCGTATACATCGTGCAAGAGAACCGCAGCTTCAACGACATGTTCATGGGTTACCCGGGTGCCGACACCGTTTCGAGCGGCAAGAACTCCCTGGGGCAAAAAGTCAAGCTGCAACCCGTCAGCCTTAAAACCGTCTACGACGTCGACCATTCGGCGTCCGCGATGTTTGCGGCTTGCGACGGAACGGGAAAGCTTCCCGGAACGCACTGCCGCATGGACGGCTTCAATAAGGAAGTGGCCGAGGGGGGTCCTCCGAATGGGCAGTACGTCTACGTTCCCCACTCGGAGTCGAAGCCGTATTTCGATATGGCGCACGAGTTTGTTTTGGCCGACCGAGTGTTTGCATCGCAGCTTGACGAAAGTTTCGTCGCCCATCAATACATTATTGCGGCTCAGGCCGATTCGAGCGTCAACGTGCCGACGGCGCAGTGGGGCTGTGAAGGCGCTGCCGGCGATAAAGTGGCGACCATTACACGGCAACGCACCATTGGACCCAGTCAGCGACCCTGTTTTAGCTACCAAACCCTCGGCGACGAGTTCGACGCTGCCGGGCTTCCGTGGCATTTCTATACCAGTAAGTACACGGAGCCCCTGGGCGGCTATTGGTCGTCGTATCAAGCAGTTAAGCACATCTTCAATGGACCCGATTGGCAAAAAGACATCACCACGCCGCAGAAAAAATTCCTCATCGACATCGCGGCGGGCAAGCTCTCGAGCTTCACGTGGATCACGCCGCTCTGCGTCGACTCCGACCATATGTCGTGCGGCGGCGGACTCGGGCCTTCGTGGGTGACCTCGCTGGTCAACGCCGTCGGAGAGAGCAAATTTTGGAACTCGACGGTAGTCTTCGTGCAGTGGGACGATTGGGGGGGGCTTTACGACCACGTTCCTCCGCCGCACAGAGGCTACGACGGCCTAGGCTTCCGCGTTCCGCTGATCGTCATCTCCGCCTACGCGAAGAAAAACTACGTTTCGCACGTGCAATACGAAACGGCCAGCGTTCTGCGCTTCGCCGAAGATCTCTTCGGGCTGCCGCAGCTCTCCAAGGCAGATCAGCGCGCCACCTCGCCGGCAGCCGACTGCTTCGATTTTTCGAGGAAGCCGCGCCGTTTCGTGCCGATTGCGGCGCCGGAGGGACCGGATTTCTTTCTGCGTCAGCCCAACGACAACCGCATGCCCGACACGCAATAGCGGGCCGGATGTAATAGAAAAAGAGGCAGACGCTTGCGCGTCCGCCTCTTTTTTTCCATCACGGAATCCTCGGAGTTTAGAAGGCCCCGATGCCGTTGGGGGTTCCCCAACCGGTCGGACCGGAGAAGTTTCCGAACTGCTTGGTTCCAGCCGTGCAAAGGTACTCGCCTCCGCAAGAGCCGTCGTTGCCTGAGCTGATGTAGAAGAGATCCTTCTTGAGCTTCTTCTTGGAGAGCTTCCAGAAGTTCTCGCCGCCGTTCTGCTTGGTGGAGTTGCCCGCGAGCGCGAAGACGCCTCCGAGAAACGGCGAGGATACGCTGGTGCCGCCGACTTCAAACCAACCGCCGTGTCCGTAGGTGTCGTACTCGGCGACTTCTTCGCTCGCTTGGGCCGAAACGTCCGCGCCGGTACGTTCGCTGCAGTCCGGATCCTTCTGCCACGAGGGTTTCGCCTCGCTGGAGCAGCCGCCGCCGCTGTCGGGCCAGACGTCTTCGTCCCAGCCGCGCTTGTTGCCGGTGTCGACGGTGAGATTCGTGCCGCCGACGGCGACGACGCTGGCGAAGTCCGCCGGGTCCTCCAGACCGTAACCGTTGTCGCCCGCGCTGGCGAGATACGTCACGCCCTGGGTGTCGTAATCCGAGCCATCGAGCCCGCCGCCCGTATAGCTGTTGGAGATGATCGTCGCGCCGAGGGTGACGGCCTCTTGCTCGGCGGCCCCGAGATCGCCGCCGCCGCTGCTATTCGCTTCGATGAGATTAACGGTGCAGTTGGGGCAACTTGCCGAGACCATCTCGACGTCAAGGTCGATCTCGACGCCCCAGCCCACGTTACCCGCCGGATAGTTGCTCATCTGACCGTCTTGGTTGTATTTGTTGAGTGTGCCGACCGGCAGGCCCATCACCGAGCGATACATGGCAAAGTCGCTCGCCACGTTCGGATTGTCGTAGGCATCAACGATATAAACCGACGCCCCTTTGCCCTTCTTGGCAGAGGGCAGTTTATACGCGTCCTCAAGATTAGCTGCCGAGAGGCCGGCGCCGTCGCGGTGGACGCGAGTTGCGATCAACACGTCGCACTGCGCCTGTCCGATGCGGCTGCCGGCGCACGCCGGAACTGCCGAGTGGGTCGCTTGCCACTGGGGAATGTGATGGGCTGCTTGCGCGCCCATTTGGCCGGATGCGCCCGGCATGGTGGGATTGCCGCCTCCATTACAGGCGGCGATCGCGAGCGCCGCAACGAGCGGCGCCACGAGTTTTAAGGGTACCTTCACAAAAGCTCCTTTTTTCCGCGGGTTAGTCTGAGAATTTTCTGAGTTACTTCCGGACGCCCCGGCTCCCTCTCGGTGGGTCCTTCTTTGGTAACGATGCTTGCAAACGCTTCGTTTCGGGCTCCAAGCACGCGCTCGGCAACGTCGCCGCAGGGAAGAACGCTTCACGGATTTGAACGTTATCTAAAGTATGCGGAAGCTTTATTGGGCTGTGCTTTGCGCGGCGGTCTGCGCGGCACTCTCGGCCTGCGCTTTCCAGTCGCGCGCCGCGCTGCCGGCTCCTGCCGGCGACGATCTGACGCAGACGCTCGGCTTCGCCGGCACGGGGAAGATCCGGCACGTCGTTTACATCGTGCAGGAAAACCGTAGCTTCAACGATCTTTTTATGGGTTATCCGGGCGCCAAGACGGCCACGAGCGGCAAAAACTCTTTTGGAAAAACCGTCGTGCTTCAACCGGTTAGCTTGAGCACGAGGTACGAGATCGATCACTCCGCGCACGCAATGTTCTCCGCGTGCGACGGAACGGGCAAACTGCCCGGAACCCATTGCCGAATGGACGGCTTCAACTTAGAACAACTGTACGAGGGGCCTACCAACGGCCAGTACGTTTACGTTCCGCGCAGCGAAACGAAACCGTATTGGGATATGGCGCGCGAGTTTGTTTTGGCCGATCACATGCACGCGTCGCAGCTCGACGAGAGTTTTGTGGCGCATCAGTATATCATTGCAGCGCAGGCGGACTCGAGCGTCGACGTGCCCGGCGGCCCGTGGGGCTGTGAAGGCGGGCCCAACGACAGGGTCCAGACGCTTACGCACAAGCGCACCTATGGCCCGAACCAAGTCCCGTGTTTCCGTTATCAGACGCTGGGCGACGAACTGGACGGCGCCGGCCTCCCGTGGCGCTTCTACACGAGCAGTTACACGCGGCCGTTAGGCGGTTTTTGGTCGGGATATCAGGCCGTCAAGCACATCTTCAACGGGCCCGACTGGAAGAAAGACATCATCACGCCGCAGAAGCGCTTCTTGCGCGACGTCAAAGCGGGGAAACTCGCGAGCTTCACGTGGATCACGCCACTCTGTCCGGATTCCGACCATTTGGCCTGCGGCGGCGGCCTTGGGCCGTCATGGGTGACTTCATTGGTGAACGCGGTGGGCGAGAGCAAGTTCTGGGATTCGACCGCGGTCTTCGTTCAGTGGGACGATTGGGGCGGCATCTACGACCCCGTGCCGCCACCGTTTAAGGATTACGACAGTCTGGGTTTCCGCGTTCCGCTCATCGTGATCTCTGCATATGCGAAGCGGAACTACGTCTCGCACGTGCCATACGAAACCGCGAGCGTCCTACGCTTTGCGGAAGATTTGTTCGGTCTAGCTCAACTGAGCCAGGCCGACACCCGCGCGACCTCTCCCGCGGCCGATTGTTTCGATTTCTCGCAGAAGCCCCGCACGTTCGTTCCGATCAAAGCGCCGAAGGGACCGGATTTCTTCCTGCGCCAAGCCAACGACGGTCAAATCCCCGACGAGCAATGACTATTCGTCGTCGACCGGCAAGCCGGACGGCTTTTGGTGAAGGAAGAACGCCTTCGAATGACTAGACGGAATCGTGATAAAGGATCGCGGAGACTGCTTGAAATCGAACATCGAGGCGATGCTCTTCGTCGTCTCGTCGGTGGTTCCGAGGCGTCCCAGGTTCCAGGTATCTTCGATGAATCGGACGATGCTTCCGAACTCGAACGCTTCGTGTGAGATTTCGTTCTGTCCGACGTAGGGTGAGACGATCAGCATCGGCACGCGCAGGCCTGGACCACCCTGATTGTCGGGTTTCGGCGGCTTGACTTCGTCGTAGAAACCGCCCCAGTCGTCCCATACGATAACGATTGCGGTGGAGTTCCAGTACGAGCTCTGACCGATCGCGTTCACGACGCTGGCCACCCAGGATGGTCCGGTGTCGGATTTGTAGCCGGAATGATCGGAGTTGAAGGCGTCGGGGATCACCCACGACATCGACGGCAGCGCGCCGCTGGAAATATCGGTAAAGATGTTCGTTTCGGGCTGGGAGATGTGGGCGTTCCACTCCGTCTTATTATCGAAGACCGACGCGATGACCAAGAACGCGTTCCACATCGCGCCGGTATTGCCCTCATATGCCGGCGTGTAGTATTTCCACGATACTTTTTTGGCATCCAGCAACTCTTGCAGCGTCTGGTAGTTCCCCGACGACGGAAAGTCCGACGTGCACGGAGGCGGCCCGTGTCTCTCGTATTTCAGTGCGGTCGTGATGAGCTCGGTCGTCGTGCCGGGTGGCGCGGGGCAGCCCCACGGTGTCTTGTTGGGGTCGTCGATGAGGCTCTCCGTGGAATCGATGGCCGTACCACCGCGAATCAGATCCTGGTGCGCTGGAAAGCTAGAGCTTCCTTGGGTCGTGAACATATGGTCGGCAATCGCGTAATCGGTCGCGATTGCCCAATACGGCGCGACGTCCGCCGGGTTGACGTATTCATATGGAAGAGCGCCTTCATATTTTCCGCTGGTTAGAAAGCGGATCAGATTGAAGCCATCCATCTGGCCGCCGTTATAGGCGATCCTGATAGCCGGTGTACGTGTGGCGAAGCGTCCTCGGGGATTCGAGAGGTTCTTCGGTCAGTTTAATCGACTTGACATTGCCGCCGACGAGCTCCTTGCCGGTCGTCGTGCCGACGGTTCCGGGGAACGTGGCGAAAAGATTGTTGAAGGTCCGGTTCTCCTGAACGATGAGGACGATGTGCGAGATCGGAGAGCCGTGCGATCTCAGCGAACGATGCGACTGCGCCCCCGGCCGCACCGAAGGTAGACTCGGCATGCCCTGCGACGTTCCGGCGTTGCATGCCGCGAGGATGAAAGCGGCGGCGGCAAAGGCCAGCGGCTTCACGGGCTATTCGGCGTGCTGGATCGGCGAGCTGCTCGACGTGCGGCGATGGATTGCCGGCAGCACCGCTCCGCCGGGAATGCTCGCGCCGCCGCAGCCGGAGAACGCGACGCTCGCGAGCACGGCCGCGCTTGTCGGCGCGAGCCGCACTATGTAAGCGCCTCGACTCGCCGGGCGATCGTCCCGACGTCGTAGCCGAAATACTCGGCGACACCGCCGGTCACCCTCGTGATCTCCGCAAGCTCTTCCGCACTAAAGACCGGCTTATAGTAGTCGGGGAATGAGAGCTTCTTACTGTAGGCTTCGCGCGTTTGCGCGAACGGCTCGGTGGCCAGGCCGGCGTGTTCGAGAATGCGGTCGATCGTCGGGAGCGAGTCCGAACAGAGATCCTCGTAGCGCACGATGCAGACGCGCCGCGCCAGCTCCGGGTCCGCCTGCAGCTGACCGGCGACGAAGCCGTAAACGTAGGCCCAATAGCGGGCGCGCGACAGTCCCCACTGGCCGGCGTCGAAGAGCCGGCGGATCTCACGTATCTCGTCGGGGTTGCCGACGTTGGCCATCACTTGGTGCGGCCCGAACTCGTGGTGCCCGGTCAGCTCGATGATCTCGATCTGGCGAGGGTCGCTCTTCTCGATCTCTGCCCAGATGCGGTCCTGCTTGATCATCGACGCGATGTGATCGATTGGATTGCGAACGTAGAGGAGGAAGCGCGCGTCGGGAAAGATTCGGCGAAGGTATTGCATGCGAACGACGCACATAATCGCCTTGCTGATGTAGCGGTTCCGTCCGCGTACCAGCGCCAGCTTCTTGAGGTGATCGACGTAGAAGCTTTCGAAGGCCGGATTCGACGTCGTACCGTCGAGCACGCTGTAGTTCGTCTCATCGTGAATGTACGGAAAGAAATGCTCCCACAGGATCTCCTCGCCCATCTCGGCGCTGTCGCGCGTCACTTCGATGCGGTCGCGATGAATGCGCGGCACGGGTTTGCGCATGGCGTCGACCGGAATGCGTGGAAAGACCTGATTCCAGACGTACGGCATGTACGGCATCAAGAAATCGGCGTACTTGTGGGTGACGACGTCGGGATGCTCGCTGAGCATCTGCAGCGTGATCGTCGTTCCCGCTCGTGGAAGCCCGCAAATATATACGGGCCGGTCGACGGATCGCCCGGCGAGCCGGCGCTGCAGCATCTTCGTCTCGAGATTTCCGAGCGCGACGAAGAGCGGCGCGGCTGCGTGGACGCCTTTCACTCCCCAATAGAAAGGGGCCGGCACGGAAAACTTCTGGGTCTTTGCCGTTTGTGTCGTTGCCATTGTGGGGCCTAGACTTTCTCGAAAAGGGCCCCGATGACCGTCAAGCCTGGCCCAAACGCCATACTCAACACCTTCGTGCCCACGGGAATCTCCGGCGATTCTACGATCGCCTGCCAAATGTGCGGCGCCGTCGCCGAGGCCATGTTGCCATGCTCGTTAAGCACTTTTCTGCTCAGGGCGATCTGCGACTCTTCGATGCCCAGCTTGCTGCGAATTTGATTGAGGATCGCCGGCCCGCCCGGATGAATCGCAAATGCCATCGTTGCCTTTTCACGCTCGAAATCGAGGCCGACCTGACCGCAGATCGACGCGATGAAGTCGGCGATCGAATCGCGAATCATGAAGGGCACTTTTTTCGACAACGACATGTCGAACTGCAGCGGCCCGGGTCGCAAGGTCATCTCCGGTAACGAGTCGGGAAGTATGTATTCTTCGATGGCTAGGATTTTCAAGCCGCTCCGTCCGCCGCGAGCAAACTCCGGATAGGCCGAATACTTAATGAAGCCGTCGGCGAAAAGCGTCGACGTAACGAAGTTGTCGGCTTCTTCGCCGAGCAAATCGAAATGCAGCGAAAGAAACTCCGTGTGCACGAGATCCACGCGGCGTTTCGGCTTCGGCAGCGAATCGTAAGACGAGCCGACGAGCCCGACGGCGGTGCGAATCGCCGGAAAAGCGCCGTAGCATCCCATGTGGTACGAGTGCGTGACGCCGGTGCGCAGCCATTTCCGGCGCGAAAGAAACGTTTGCACCGGGCTGGGAGAAATGTAGCCCGAGCAGCTCACGTGCACGATGTCATCGGGTGCTTGCGCCGTTGCATCCGGGTAGACGCGTTCGAAAACGTCGCAGGCGACCTCTTCGAAGAGGGTCATGCGTTCGTCGAGCGCTTCGCCCGTCGAAGCCCGTAAATCGCCGTAGCGCGCGACGTTCTCGGCTGGGCTATCCGGCCGAGGCACGACGAAGCGCGAAGTGAGAACGCTGACTTGGCGGCGCGCGATGTGCTCGCTCGCAGCGCCGTAGCGCGCCATGCGTTCCTCGATCGTGCGCGCCAAACGCTGCCGATCTTCGGGCGAGGTCAGGCCCTTTTGCGCGCACTGCGCGAGCGTCATGAAATGGGCCTGAATCCGTTTGAGTTCGTCTTGCTCGCGCGGCGGCGTCATTTGGACGGTTTGGAAATCCGACAAGACCACCGGTACCGCGCGCAGGCGCGTATCGGGTGCGGCGCCGGCGGCCGGCCGAGGCTTGGGGAATCGGAGACGTTTTCAATCGTACGCATATAAAGCCAAGACTGACCTTCGCTACCGGCGCTATTCTTCCATTGTGTGGAGCGCGTGTGACGCTTCGATTCGTGCGACATCGGGTAATCCCAGTTATCTTTACTCGGAGTCGACCGGTTGGTTCGACGGCAGTTGATGCAAGAAAAATGACCTGGAATACTTCGAGCCGATTGGAACGAACTTGCGCGGCTGCTGCGTGAAGTCAAAGAAGTCTTTGACGAAGCTCGCGGAGGTTTTATCCGTCGTTCCAAGGCTCGGCAGTCGCCAGTTTTCCTCGACGAACTTTATGATGCTTCCAAACTCGTAATTATTGTGAGAGACGTACCCGGTTCTCGAATACGGCGAAACGACGATCGCCGGCACGCGGAAGCCGAGGCCGCCGTAGTGATGCGCACCCGGCGGCGGGACATGATCGTACCAGCCGCCCCAGTCGTCCCACACGATCACGATGGCCGTCGTCTTCCAGGCGGGGCTTTGACCGATCGCGTTGACGACTTGTGCGACCCACGACGGACCCGTATCGGAGTTGTCGCCGGGGTGATCGGAGTTCTGATAGTCGGGAATCACCCACGCGACCGACGGAAGCGTATCGCGCGAGATGTCGGTGAAGACTCTCGTCTCCGGGTTGGCTTCGTTCGTCGTCCATTCCGGCCCGTACCGCACCGCTTTGATGGCATCGAATGCATTCCAAAGATTACCGCCGAAGCTGCCCCCGACCGCGGGCGCGTAGTAGCGCCACGAGATGTCCCCTGGGTCGAGCAGATCGCGCAGCGTAGCATACGTTAGGCACGGAAACGGTCCGACGTTGCCGGAGTATTTATTGTCCGCGGTAATGAGCGACGTCTTCGTGCCTGGATTCGCGTCGCAGCCCCACGGCTGGTCCGCACCGCCGGTTGGAAAATCGATCAGGTTGTACGTCTCGTTGATGGCGGTATCGCCGCGAATCAGATCCTGGTGCGCCGTGAAACTTCCGCTGCCCTGAGTTTGGAACATGTGATCCGAAAGCACGTATTGCTTGGCCAGATCCCAGTACGGCACGATCTGATCCGGACGGACGTATTGATAGACGTAGGTGCCCGGCACTCTGCCGATCGGCACGAGGTCGAAGTGGTTCATCTTACCGCGGTTCCAATCGCGTACCCAGCAGCAACTGTAGCCGTTGTTGGGCGAGACCTCGCTCTCGAGGTCGCCGGCACGCAGTAGAATCTTACCGTTGTGTGTCTTGCCGGACCTGGTACCGTCCGCGCCCGGAAAGGTCGCGAAGAGATTGTCGAACGTCCTATTCTCTTGAATCAAGATCACGATATGCTTGAAATAGTTACCCTGTTTGGCCGGGGGCGGAGGCTGGAACGACCCCGCGCCCGCTGGAGTGGAACCGCCGCCGCACGCCGTCAGCATGGCGCTGAGAAGGAAGCACCACACCAACCGATTTTGATCGCCCATACCTCTCTATCTAATGGTCCGGGTTCGGGAGCCATCCCTTCCCGGGCGAGCGGTCGCTGGGGCTAACCCATGTTGCTGCCGGCGACCCGCGACTCGATCGCCCGCGCCGCGGTGTTGCTGCGGCAAGGCGGCGTCGTGGCTTTTCCCACCGAGACCGTCTACGGCCTCGGCGCGCTGGCCTTCGATGCTCGAGCCGTCGCCCGGATCTTCGAGATCAAAGGACGCCCGTCGTTCGACCCGCTCATCGTGCACGTGGCCGATCGCTCGATGCTTGCGGAGGTGGCCGCGGCGGTTCCGCCGGCCGCCGAAACGCTGATCGAGCGCTTCTGGCCCGGTCCGTTGACCCTGGTGCTTGCAAAAAGGCCGGCCGTGCCCGGGCTGGTAACGGCCGGCCTTTCGACGGTTGCCGTGCGGATGTCCGATCATGCGGTCACGCGCGCGCTGCTCGAGGCGGTCGGATCTCCCCTGGCTGCGCCAAGCGCGAATCCCTTCGGAGGCCTGAGCCCAACGCGCGCCGAGCACGTAGCGCGAATGCTTGGCGATCGGGTCGATCTGATTCTCGACGGCGGCGCGACGATGCACGGGATCGAGTCCACGATCGTCGCGTTGGAGCCGCGGCCGGTACTGCTTCGTCCCGGTGCGATCCCCGTCGAGCAGATCGAAGCCGCAATCGGACCGCTGGAGCGCGCGACTCGTGCCTCGGCGGTGCGAGCACCCGGCCAGCTCGCGCAACACTACGCCCCCGCAACGCCGTTGCGGTTGATCGATCCCAAGCTCGTTCCCGAACCCGAACGCCGCCGCGCCGGCGTCATTACGCTGCGGGATGATGCGTACGAGGGCTACTCGGCCTCGCGAACCCTTTCGCGGCGGGGCGACTTGCGCGAAGCCGCCGCGACGCTTTTCGCGATGCTGCATGCGCTCGATGCCTTGGGCCTCGAGCGGATCGATGCGGCGCCCGTGACCGAGAGCGGACTCGGCCTGGCCATCATGGACCGGTTACGCCGCGCGGCCTCGCGATGAAGCGCTGATGAGACAAATTAACGTTCCAAAGCGTTCTGAGATTGGGTAACGAAGAGAGGACGATGATGTTCAAGCGCGAGCTCGTTCGGTATGCCGCCCTGTGTGCGGCGGCTCTCATCTGGTTCGGTGCCGCACCGGCCGGCGAGGTGCTCCCATATCAGTTGGCTGGAGACGTCTCCGAGAGTTACCGCCTTTTGACGACGACCTACTACGAAAAGGTGGAACCGCGCGCGCTCCTCGCCGCCGCAAGCGGAGCTCTGGCGGACGCGGCGCGCAAGGCCGGCACTCCAATCGCCGCACCCGCGCTGCACGTCGAATCCGATCGCGACGCGACGGTCGCCGAACTCGACGATGCGATTGCGGCCGCGGCCCGTGCGGCAAACGCGTCGCCGGACGATTTCGCTTACGCTGCCATCAATGCGATGGCTAAGGCCGTAAACGATCGCTACACGCAGTTTTTCACTCCGGCCGCGTTCAAGGCGTTTAACGAGGCGCTCGATCCGGCGCGCATCGGCGGCATCGGCGTGATGATCCAGCCCGACACCGCGACTGGTTTCGTTCGCATCACGTACGTGCTCCCCGGTACGCCCGCCGAGCGCGCCGGCCTTGCAGTTGGCGATCTCGTTACCGCCGTAAATGGCTCGCCGACGAAGGGCCTCACGGTCGACGGCGTCAGTTCGCTGCTGCGCGGCAAAGCCGGCACCGTCGTTGCGGTAACCGTAGCGCACTCGAACGCAACGTCGGTCGTCTCGATTACGCGCGAAGACGTCCAGCCCCCGACCGTCATCTACAAGATGTTGAGTGGTGGCATCGGCTACGTTTGGGTCATGGCCTTCGGACGATCGACGCCGAATGAGTTCGATGCCGCAATCGCGCGACTGAACGAGCAGGGGGCAAAGGCGCTCGTGCTCGATTTGCGCAACGACGGCGGCGGCTACGTCGACTCCGCGCTCGACATCAGCTCGCGTTTCATCGCCAATAAGGCGCTGTTGACCGTCGAGGAGCGCGGCCGGCGCGACACTACAATCCACGCCGACGACGATCCGTCGATTGCGCTTCCGCTCACCGTCCTCGTGAATCAATACACCGCGTCGGCGTCGGAGATTACAGCCGGAGCTCTGCAAGACGACGGCATTGCGATGTTGATCGGCGCCCGCACGTTCGGTAAGGGCGTGATGCAGACGCTGACGCCGCTGCCGGATGGGGCCGCGATCAAGATCACGACCGCCCACTACCTGACACCGAATCGGCACGACATAAATCTGCGCGGCATCGATCCGGACATCGCCGTCGACGAACCACGCGACGCTCGCTTTGGGGATATTGCCCGCGACGCGCAACTAAGCGCCGCCATCTCGCTCTTGCAGAAAAAGATCGCCACCAAGACGTAGATCTCATCCTAAGGAGGAAGCTAGGCCAAACCCAACCTCCCTTTTATTAGTGTCGTTGTTATTAGTGTCGTTGGCGGCGGACTAAGCGGACGATCGACCCGTTACCTCCAAAGACGACATCGTCCATGAGGCGGCGCATGAGGAAGATCCCAAAGCCGCGTCCGCGCTGGTCGGGCTCGATGGTCGTACAAATCTCCGGTGCGCAGAACCCGGTACCATTATCTTGGATCTCGATCAGAAGCTCGACGCCATCGAAGGTGCAATCGACGGTGAAGCCGGCAGACGGCATCCCGCTTCCATGCTCGACGGCGTTGCTCAACGCCTCGCCTGCCGCGAGCCGGATATCCGCAACCTCGCTATCGGAGAAACCGCAAGCGCTCGCGAATCCGGCCACGCTGCTTCGCGCCAGAGCCACGTTCCCGATCTCGCTTGTGTAGTCTGCGCGATAATGAGTCTTCAATGCTGTTCTCGTTATTACGAGCTTCCCGGCTGCGATGCGCGGCTAAACCTCCTACAGCAACCCGGCGCTTCGTGAAGTAAAAGAAACCAGGCCGGCCGAAGGGTTACGCGAGCAAGCGCGGGCGATTAGCTCAGCTGGGAGAGCGCCTCCCTTACAAGGAGGATGTCGGCGGTTCGAGCCCGTCATCGCCCAAGCCAAGACTGCGTATGCTATACGACGTTCTGGGTCGCTTATAGAAGCGGCCCGAGTTCTTGATTATCCCGTCGAGTCAGGAAGAGCGACGGGCGCGCCCGACAGGGAGCGCTGAACCATTTCGGTCGGCACGAGAGGGTCGCGTCTGGTTGAGATGCCCGATGACAAGACTTGCCGACTGATGCTGCCTCGACCAAGTCTACGCGCGGTGGCGCGAAACGGTTGAGATCTAAGCCCGTAAGAGACGAAGCCGCCCGTTACTTGTGCAGCCTGTCGACTTTGTTCACGATAATAAGCTTAGCCGCACCGAGTCGCTTGCCCGTAGAGGTGTAATCGATGAAGGTCGCTACGCATTGCCCTCTGTCGTTTGCGCCGGCTTTTACGGTATAGATGTCGCGCTTTCCCTTGATTGTAGCGACCAGCCTCGTCGCACATCCGGTGTCGTTGATGGTGAAGGCGCCCCCCTTGGGGCCATTCGTCGTCACTTTAACATCGGGCTCGCCGGCCGTCAGCTTCACCGCGCACGGCTTCACGGAAACGCCTTTGTCGGATGGGCACTTAGTGCTGGCAATCGGAGCGCCGACCCACTGCACTTTAGATATCGCCGGCAAAAGCGCATTCGAGGGTGCCGTCGCAACGCCGCCACATCCGACGAGCGTTCCGACGACGACAAGAGTTACAAGCCGTGCATATATGTGTTTCACGCCAGTCATAGTTTGCCATCCTATTTTCGGTTGCTTGGTGTTGACGCGGTTTTGCAACGCGAAAAGCGGCTCCTGCCAATGCTCGCTCTCGAAACACATGCTTTTCGCAAATCGAAAAAAATACGGAAGGTTTCGGCAATGCATCTTAATGCTTCCTTAAGAGGTAGCGGCGGGGGGCGCATGGATAAAGTCGGATATGCTTACGTGCGTCGTCATTCTCGCGCAACTTGCCGTCACGAACGCGCCGGCCGACGAATACTTCGGGAAGTTCAAGATGAGCGCGCTGCGCGTCCGCTACGAAACGATGCAGCTCAAGAAGCGGTACGAGACGCATCAGCTCCTCCCCGAACAGGCGCAGCATCTGCTGCTTCTCACGGAGGATTCGTTCGATCAGTGGGCTGCGCGCTACCCAAACGATCCGTGGCTCGCGTCGACGGGACTTCTTATCGCGGCGCTCTATGCCGAACTTCCCGGCGACGTCGCACGCGAACACGCCGTGAAACTTTACGTCTACGTGAAGGTGCACTTTCCGCACTCACGGTACGCAGCCGAGAGCCGCGCCTCCCTGCACCACGGCGTCTCGACGAAAGCCGACCCGCCGTGGGCGAAAGCAATGCGCGCGGTCGCGCCGTCCGCGGCGCCGTCGGCCCCGCCATCACCGTCGTCGGTCTCGCCCTCGCCATCCCCGGCGTCCCCGAGGGAGTGAGAACGCCCGCGGTAAACCCCGCGTACATCGAAATCACCGCAGGGCGTGACGGCGAGGTCGCCGTCATCACCATGAACCGCCCCGAAAAACGCAACGCGCTCTCATTAAGTATGATGCGTGAGCTCGACGGTGCGCTGGCCGCGGCGGGGCAAGACGCCGCCGTTCGCGCCATCGTCCTGCGGGGAGAGGGCCCCGCCTTTAGCGCAGGTCACGACCTGCGCGAACTGCTGGACCGCGACGTCGAGACCTATCGCGTCATCTTCGAGGCCTGCGTCGCTTTGATGGCGCGCGTCGCGGCGGTTCCACAGCCGGTTATCGCGGAGGTCCATAAGGTCGCGACGGCCGCGGGCTGTCAGCTGGTGGCCGCGTGCGACCTCGCCGTAGCGTCGAAGGAGGCCACGTTCGCCACCCCTGGCGTGCGCATCGGGCTCTTCTGCAGTACGCCGATGGTGCCGCTCTCGCGTGCGATTGGGCGCAAGCGCGCAATGGAGATGCTGCTGACGGGCAAGCCGATCGACGCGCAGACGGCACTCGACTGGGGTTTGATCAATCGCGTCGTTGCGCCGGAGAGTCTCCATGCCGAGACGCTCGCGCTCGCGCGCGAAATCGCGTCCGCTAGCGCAACCGTCGTCGGCATCGGCAAAGCGGCGTTTTATGCGCAGATCGATCTAGATCAAGCGTCCGCGTACGATTACACCAAAGGAGTAATGACCACAAACGCACTCGAGGCCGATGCACGCGAAGGCATCAGCGCGTTTCTGGAAAAGCGCGCGCCGAAATGGTAACGCTTCCCCTGGAGGTAATAATCTGCTACCCTTGAAGGCCGAGCTTCCGCGTCACTCGATTCGTGGGCAGCGAGCGCACGCGATGACACAACAAGCGTCGCCCACACCCGGTATGCGTGGCCCGACAAAAAGGGAACCGCGCATACGCGACGGCAGGAGGGCTCGCCTATGGCGAGCCCTTCTGTGATTCCGTGGCAGAAAAACTGCGCCGCTGGTCGAAAACACCCGCCTCGTGACTCTTTTTACTCCCAGGACGCGCTACGCGGCAGTCGTCCTGCTCGTTGCGCTGATCGCCTCGCTGGCCGTCGCCGCATTTCGCGTTCGCACGGAGTCGCGCGCAAACCGCGTCGAACTCGCCATGGATTTCAGCGACCTCGATGCCCTCGCGCGCTCGTACAACTATAATCCCGCCGCGCTCCTGATCGCGCTCCGGCGCGCGGGCCTAACCTCGCTCGCCCTCACGGAAGAGCTCGGCGCGAACGTTGGCTATAACGGAAAGTCTTATGCGACGACCGGGGCGGCGCTCCTCAATCAGTCGCGCCTTTCCCCGCTCCGGGATCCCTTGCTGGCTTCCCTGGTCGCCGGCCGGCGCGTCGACGCGGGCGCCATCTATCTCCTGGTATCGGATTCCTCGACCTATCGACGCTATTTGGCCCAGCTTTCGTTGCATTTCAGCCCCAAGAGCGTGCGGGTCTTGCGGGCGACTCGCCCCTGGCTTATCGAGGTCCGGACGCAAATCGACTACTTCAACGCGATTGGCTTAGGCATCCCCACCGACGAAATCGCACTGGCACACCGGCTCGGACTACTCGTGATTCCGCGTTTTCAAAATGACGAACGTTTTCGCGCGCCGCAGATCGAAGCGCTTTTCGACGACGTGCTTGCCTACGACCCGAAGGTCTCGACGGTTATCTTCTTCGGGTTGAGCAATGCGGTTGCCGGCTATCCCGATCATCTGGAGGATACTGCGGATGCCTTCAAACGTCACCTTTTCAACTTCGGGTCGATCGAGACGTACGATCCCAGTCAAGTGCAGAAGGGGAACGACGCTCTTGCGCGGCTTATTCCCGGCCGGACGGTTCGCGTTCAGGCCATCGCCAAAACCGAGCTGGATAAGCTGAAGCTCGACGAGGTCGTCGCGCGATACGTTTTGGGCGTTCGCGAACGCAACGTCCGGGTCGCGTACTTGCGTCCGTGGGCGCACCAAGACGGAGATCTCTCGGTCGAGGCGACCAATGTCGAAATGGTCAAGCAGATTGCGGCTCAGCTGCGCGCCGGCGGCTTTCGTCTCGGGCGCGCCACGCCGATTCCCGCGTATCGTGGGAACAATCGGATTCTCGTTGGCCTGGCGGCGCTAGCCGTCCCGTCGATTTTCGTGCTGCTGCTCGAATTCTTCGGCTTGTACGGGCGGCGGATCGCCGTCGTCGCTTACGGCGCGACGATCGCGCTGTATCTGGTGGGGCTACTGACGCACCACGACGCGTTCGCGCGCTCCGCTATTGCGCTTGCCGGCGCGCTGCTGTTCGCGACCGCGGCAATCTTGATTTTGATCCCAGCCTGGAATGAAACCCCCGCAAGCGGCGCCGGCACGCAGCTCGTCCGCAGCCTGGGTTGGACCGTTGCGGCGACCGGCGTGGCGCTGCTCGGCGCGCTCGTCGTCGTCGGAATCATGAGCGCGCCGCTGGCAATGGAGGAGATCGAGCGCTTTCGAGGCGTCCGGCTCGTCCTGGCGCTGCCGCCGCTCATCGCTCTGACGCTCTACCTGTTCGATCGGCGTTTCGGCTCGGGCGTCGAGCGGCCGCGGGACGTCTTTCTCTCGCCAGTACTCACCTATCAGCTCTTGGCGGGCATCGCGATCGTCGCTGCCGGCGCGTTGATGCTCGTGCGCAGCGGCAACGACAGCGAAGTCTCGCCTTCGCCCTTCGAACTCGCGTTTCGCCATCTTTTGACCGCCACGCTCAGCGTCCGTCCACGCTTCAAGGAGTTCCTGATCGGCGTTCCCGCCCTGATGGTGCTGCCGGCGTTGCTGCCGCCGCACCGGCGCGCAATTGGCTGGCTTTTGGCGCTGTGTATCGGGGTGGGGATTGGCGACGTTATCGACACGTTTTCGCACCTGCACACCCCGCTCGAGATTTCGGTCTTGCGAATCCTCAATGGGCTCGTCGCGGGCGCAATCGTCGGGGCGGTGCTGATCTGGATCTATCGGCGCAGCCTCCGCCGGCGGAGTTTATCCTGAACCCTTCCGTCGAAGGGGCGCGCGTGCTGATCTCCGGGTACTACGGTTTTGGTAATTTGGGCGACGAGGCGCTGCTCGAGGTGATCGTCGAGCGGCTGCGCCGTGACTTTCCCGCGGCATCGATCGAGGTGCTATCGGCAACGCCGAAGCGCACTGCGGCCGCCTATCGCGTCGATGCCACACCCCGATGGGACTGGCGCGCCGTTCGCACCGCCATCGGACGGGCCGACGTCGTGCTTTCGGGCGGCGGAGGTCTCTTGCAAAACGAAACGAGCCTGCGGAGCTTGCTGTATTACGCTGCGGTTTTGCGCGAAGCGATTCGAACCGGACGCAAGGCGATGATCTTCGCGCAATCCATCGGACCGCTCGATTTTTGGGGACGCTGGGTGGTACGAGGCTTCTGCAAAGGCCTCGATCGCGCTACCGTGCGCGACGAGCGATCGCTGCGGCTGCTCAAGGATCTCTTGCCCGGCGCGCCGGTCGAGCGCACCGCGGATCCCGTCTTTTTATACGACCGGCCCGCAGCGCGTGACGATCTGGCGGCCGACGGCCTCGGGCCGGAGAGCGGCGCCTACGCCGTGATCAGCGTGCGAAAGGTCGCATCGTTCCGGGATGGCATACCCGTCCTCGCGCGGGCCGTCGATCGCCTCGCCGACCGCCACAACGTACGTGCGGCCTTCTTGCCGCTGGGAGGCGCGCCCGATGCTGCCCTGTCGACCGACGTCATCCGCGCTTGCTCGTCAGCGCCCGTGCTCCTCCCCGAATGCACGCTCGAAAAAGCAGCCGCGATTCTGCAGGGCGCCCGCCTCGCGATCGGCATGCGTCTGCACGCGCTGGTTCTCGCCGCGCGATTCGCCGTCCCATTCCTTGCCATACCGTACGATCCAAAAGTGACCGCACTCTGCGAGGATCTCGACTATCCTTTGAAACCGCTCTGGATTCCGGGCGGAGCGCGCCCGAGCGACGGCGCGATCGACGAGCTCGTAGACCAGCTGGTCTCGGGGCGCGACCGCCTCTCGGCTGCGTTGGCTGCGCGTCTCCCGGTCGTCCAGGCGGCGGCGGAGCGCAACTTCGAGGTCCTCGGCGAGCTCTTGGACGACGAGTGATGGATTACCGGGGCACGTTGAATCTGCCGAAGACCGCCTTTCCAATGAAGGCGGATCTTCCCAAACGAGAGCCGCAGCGCGTCGCGTGGTGGAACGAGCAAGGTACGTACGAACGACGCTTGGAGCGTAACGCGCCGGGCGGCGCGTGGATTTTGCACGACGGACCGCCGTATGCAAACGGCGAGCTTCACATGGGTCATTTCCTGAACATGGTGCTCAAGGATATGTTCGTGAAGATCGCACTGCTCGACGGGAAGTACGCGAAGTTCGTTCCCGGCTGGGACATGCACGGACTCCCCATCGAGTACGAAACGCTCAAGTATTTGGGAATCACGGATTTTCACGCCGTCGATCCGCTCGAGCTGCGGGCGCAGTGCAAAGAACGCGCCCTCTACTGGCTCGACCGTCAGCGAGAGCAGCGCCGGCGGATGGGCACCTTCGGCTTCTTCGACCATCCGTACCGCACGATCGACCCGTCTTTTGAAGCGACGATCGTAAACGCGCTTGCCGATCTGGCCGAGCGTCAACAAATCTATAAGGGTTTGCGCTCGACGCTCTGGTGCGTCCACGACGAAACGGCGCTGGCGGAGGCCGAGATCGAGTACGAGCAGCGCACGTCGCCGTCGATCTACGTGCGCTTCACAGCGAACGACGAGCAGCGGGACTCCGTCATGCGCAGCCTATCGAAGCATGACCGCGAAGGCAGTGCCGCCCTTCCCTTCGACTGCGCTCAGGGCAGGCTGGCTCAGGGTGACACTGCGATCCCCGTCTCGTTCCTCATTTGGACGACGACGCCGTGGACGCTTCCGGCGAACGTGGCCATTGCATTGCGCGCCGATGCGACCTATGGGCTCTATCGCGTGGACGGCGAGATGCTGATCGTCGCCGAGGCGCTCGCGCAGCGCGCGTTGGGCGAGCGATTCGCGGACGCGACCCTGATCGGCCGCGCTCTTGGCGAGGAGCTCGACGGGCTCGCCGTGCGCCATCCGTTCATGGAGCGCGATTCGACGATCGTGCTCGCGCCGTACGTGGACCTAGAGACCGGGACGGGAGTAGTCCACACTGCGCCCGGGCACGGCGCCGACGATTTCGATACGGGAATGAAATACGGTCTTCCGATTCTCAATCCGGTCGATGCGGCGGGCCGTTTCACCGCCGAGGCCGGCGCCTACGCCGGCATGAACATTTTCGCGGCTAATGCGCGTATCATCGACGACTTGCGTGCGAGCGGCGCGCTGTGGAGCGCGGCGGAGTACGAGCATTCCTATCCACATTGCTGGCGCTGTCACAATCCCGTGATTTTCCGCGCGACGGCGCAGTGGTTTCTCGCAATGGATCAAAACCTGCTTCGCCAGCGTGCGCTCGACGCGACCGACGCAGTCGAGTACGCGCCGCAATGGGGGCGCGCGCGCCAGCGGCAGATGATCGAAACGCATCCCGAGTGGTGTCTTTCGCGGCAGCGCACGTGGGGAACGCCGATTCCGTCCTTAGTCTGCAAAGAGTGCGGCGAGGCGATCCTCGATCCGCGCGTGGCGCGCCTCGCCGCCAAACGCTTCGCCGAGGCGGGCGCAGGTTCGTGGTGGAGCGATCCGGTGCAGACGTATCTTCCCGACGGCTTCGTCTGTCCGCGTTGCGGTGGTTGCGATCTCGAAAAAGAGAAGAACATCGTCGACATCTGGTTTGAGTCGGGGGTAACCCACCTCGCCGTGCTGGGACGCGACGGGATGCCGTGGCCCAGCGACCTCGTTCTCGAAGGCGGCGATCAGTTTCGAGGCTGGTTTCGCAGCTCGCTCATCACGGCCGTCGCGATCAAAGGCCGCGCGCCGTACCGGCGCGTGATGAAGAACGGCTGGGTGAACGACGAAGAAGGCCGCCCCATGTCCAAATCGCGGGGAACCGGCATCGACGCGAGCGATGCGATGGCGCGCTGGGGCGCCGACGTCTTACGGTTGTGGGCTGCCTCGGTCGAGCCAATCGACGACGTGCGCTTCGGGCCCAACGTCGTCGACCAAGTCGGACGCGTCTACCGAAACCTGCGAAATCGCATGCGCTTCATGCTCTCGAACCTGGAGGATCTTTCCGCCGCGGACGTCGTCGCGCGCGAGGCGATGGAGCCGATCGACCGGCTTGCCTGCAGCGTGACCGACGCGTTCGTCGCCGGCGTTAAAGACGCGTACGATTCCTGCGAGATACACGATGCCTATCTGCGCATCGTCGAGTTCGAAAGCTCGATGTCGAGTCTCTTTTTCGACGCGCTCAAGGATCCGCTCTACTCGCGCGCCACCGGCGATCCGCGTCGCCGCAGTGCGCAGTCGGCGCTGCTCTATATCGCGACACGCTTTTTTACGACCGTCGCGCCGGTGCTTTCGTTTACCGCGGAGGAGGCGTGGCAGCATCTTCCCCAATGGCGCCGCGAGCGGACTGAAAGCGTTTTCGACAGTTCCTTCGATGTAAACCGTTCCCGGAACGCTGCCGCGGAAAGCGACCTGGCGCTCTGGCGTCAACTGCGCGCGCTGCGCGCCCGAGTGGCCGCGTCGGCGGAACCGCGCGACTTCGAGGCTCAGGTGCGCCTTACCGTGCCCCCCGCGTTCTACAAGCGGCTGCTCGCGCTTGGCGACAATCTGCGTGAGGCGCTGGTCGTCTCCCAACTGACGCTGATCTCGGGCGATCCGGAGGCCTTCGAGTTATTGCCCGCGGACGGAGCCAAGTGCGTGCGCTGTTGGAAGTATCGGGAGCTCGGCGAGGATCCAGAACATCCCGATATCTGTGCGGACTGCACGCGCGTCGTGCGCGCCCTCCCAATGTCACCCTGAGCTCGGCCTGCCCTGAGCTTGTCGAAGGGTCGAAGGGTGACCCAGCCACGACGCCGCCGTTCCTGAAATTTCTTCCACTCCCGCGCCTCGATCGCTGCGCGCGCCTCGCACATCAGCGCGTTGACGAGATAGAGGTTATGATACGATAGCAGCCGCGGGCCGAGCATCTCCTTGCTGCGGAAGAGATGCGCGAGATACGCTCGCGAAAACGTCGCGCATGTTGCACAGTGGCAGCGTGGAGTCGAGCGGCGCGAAATCGCGCGTGAAGGCGGCATTGAAGAGGTTGAGCTCGCCGTCGTGAGTCATCGCGCGTCCGTTGCGTCCACAGCGCGTCGGATAGACGCAGTCGAAGAGATCCAGCCCGGCATCGATCGCTTCCAGAAGGTCGCGGACGGTCCCAACGCCCATGAGATAGCGGGGCTTTTCCTGCGGAAGCATCGACGCCGTTACGCGCGCAGTCGCGTACATCTGCTCGCGCGTCTCACCGACGGAGAGTCCGCCAATCGCGTACCCAGCAAAGTCGAGCGCCACGAGCTCGCGCGCGCTGCGCTCTCGCAACGCCGGGTCTAACCCGCCTTGCACGATCCCAAAGAGCGCGGTCGCCGGCGCCTTGCGCGCCGCGGCGGAGCGCTGGGCCCACAGCGTCGTCAAACGCACCGACTCTTCGAGCGCGTCACGCGTCGCGGGAAGCTTCACGCACACATCGAGCACCATCGCAACATCGCTCCCGATGGCCTCTTGAAAAGCCACGACGCTCTCCGGCGTAAAGCGATGTACGCTGCCGTCGAGATGCGACCGAAAGGTGACGCCGTCGTCATCGACCTCACGTCTGCTCTCCAAACTGAAAACCTGGAAGCCGCCCGAATCCGTAAGAATCGGCCGTTCCCAAGCCATAAAAGCATGGAGGCCGCCTGCGCCCACGATCGTCTCGAGTCCGGGACGCAACCAAAGATGATACGTGTTCGCAAGCACGATCTGCGACTGCGCTTCCACCAGCTCGGCCGGCGTCAATCCCTTGACCGTAGCGGCCGTTCCCACCGGCATAAAACACGGCGTCTCCACAACTCCGTGCGCGAGCTGCAGCCGCCCCCGCCTCGCATCACCGTCTCGCGCGAGAAGCTCAAACATTGCTGGTCTTTACTCGTAAGCACCGCTCATGTGGATGCGTGATGCTTCGGAGGCTCTGCACGACGAGCGGAGCCCGGATGGCGGAGCGAGGAGGCAGGCAGCAGGAGCGCAGCCAGGATGGCGGAGCGACGAGCGGCTCCGAAGCATCACGCATCCACATGAGCGGTGCTTACGAGCGAAGAGCTTACGAGCGCGCGAGCCTGCACGTACTCAGCGAGGAGGCACAGCTTCAAACGACATCGCTTCGTCGGTGCGTGGATGGCGAAACGCAAGCCGCCACGCATGCAGCGCCTGTCCTCGAAGCTCGAAGCGCGATTCAATCTTGCCATAGAGCGGATCGTTGAGGATCGGATGGCCGATCCCGGCCATGTGCACGCGAATCTGATGCGTTCTGCCGGTTTCGAGGCGAAAGAGCAGCTCGGAGTGCGCCGAAAAGGCTTCACGCACCTCGTAGTGCGTCAGGGCGGGTTTGCCGTCGGCGACGATCGCGAACCTCAGACGATTGCGCGGATCGCGTCCGATCGGTCCTTCGATCGTGCCGAGCGGGTGCTGCGGTACGCCGCGCACGAGTCCGAGATACTCGCGCTCGATGCGGCGCGCTTTCATCGCGAGGCCGAGCGCGCGCAAGCTCTCTTCGCGCTTCGCGACGACGAGCAGGCCGGAGGTATCGCGATCGAGCCGGTGGACGAGCCCCGGGCGCAGCAGATCGCCGGGGAGACTTGCCTGGACGTGTGCCAGCAGCGCGTTGACCAGCGTCCCGCTCGTCGTGCCGTGTGCTGGATGCGAGACCATTCCGGCAGCTTTATTGATGACGAGCAGGTCGTCGTCTTCGTAAACGACGTCGAGCGGAATCGGTTCGGGCCGCGCTACCAGCGCCGGCGGCTGTGTAATTTCGAACTCGAGCACGTCGCCGGTTTCTAGCGGGCGGCTGGGTTTGGCGGGGTTGCCGTTAACGAGAACCTCTCCCCGTCGAGCGGTTTGCGTTACGAGGGTTCGCGAGACTCCGGAGAGCCAAGCAACGAGGACGTCGGTGCGCTTCCCGGCTTGCTCAGCCGTGACGACGTGCAACAAGGCTCGAGAGCAGCAGAAGGCCGACGCCGACGGTGATACACGAATCGGCAACGTTGAAGATATTCGGCCAAATGCGGTAAAAGTCGATGAAGTCGATGACGTAACCGTAGTGGAGACGATCGACGACATTGCCGATCGCCCCGCCGACGATCATGCCGAACGCAATCCGAACGGTCTGCGAACGCGCGGCGGCCTCCCGGAAGCTGAACCAAAAGAGCACGAGCACGACGATCGCCATTCCGATCAGCATGACGGCGCTGCTGCCGAAGAGGCCGAACGCGCCGTGGACGTTGCGCTCGTACGTCCATCTCAAGAAATTCGGGATGATCGTACGGCACGCGGGCACGTCGGGGAAGCAGAGGTTGACGATCAGGTGCTTTGTGTATTGGTCCGCCCAGAGCACGGCGATTGCCGCGGCCGCGATGACGAGCGTTTGCTTTAGGCTAAAGATTCGGTTGCGGTACAAATTGATAGAACCATCCTGCGACGTTGAGGAACGCATTGTTGACGAGAATTAGACCGACGACGACGAGAAATGCACCCGACGCAAACTCGATCACGGGTAGCGAAGATTTGATGCGGGCGAGCAATGGGAGAACGACGCCGATTGCCATCGCGGTTGCGAGAAACGGCAGCGCCAACCCGAGGCAGTAACAGGAAAGCAGCACCGCGGCAGCGGCGCTGTGCTGTTGCGACGCAATGGCCAGAATCCCGGCGAGAATCGGGCCGATGCAAGGCGACCAGCCGGCTGCGAACGCGATGCCGACCAGGCCGGAGGTCCACAACGTGCGGCGATCGTGTTGAAGGTGCAGACGCGCGTCCATCATCAGCGCGGGAATGCGCAGCATGCCCATCATGTGCAGGCCCAAAACGACGACGAGCACGCCTCCGATCTGCGCGATCAGCACGCGGTTTGCGGCCAGCGCTCCACCGATCGCACTCGCGCTTAGGCCCAATCCGACGAAAATTAGGCTGAATCCGGCGACGAACGCGACGGCGTGTGCCATCGTTTGCAGGCGCGCGCGAGCGGTCGGCTCGTTCTTGAGGTCTTCGAGACTCTCTCCCGTGAGCAGCGAGAGGTAGGCCGGCACCATTGGAAGGACGCACGGCGAAACGAAGGAAACGAGGCCCGCAAGGAAGGCGATGCCGGCGGTGATATGTGTCGTCGCGGTCATCAGTCAAAAGATTGTTATAAATGCAGCACTGGTTCACCTATCCGACAAACATCGACCCGGTCGCGATTCATCTCGGTCCGCGATTCGGCATCCACTGGTACGGCATCGCCTATTTGGTGGCGTTCCTCTGCGTCTATCTGTGGATGAGCCGTCCGGCCGGGCTGCGCCGCCTGGGGCTGACAAAGCAGCAGATTCAGGATTTTCTCTTCTACGCGCTGATCGGCGTGCTCGTCGGCGGGCGAACGTTCTTCGTCATCAACGACATCATCAGCAAGCACGATGCCTCGTTCTATTTTTCCAACCCGGTCAACTTTATCGCAGTCTGGAACGGCGGGATGGCCTTCCACGGGGGATTGATCGGCGTGCTGGTGGCGATCTGGCTGTTCATTCGGCAGCATCCGGGTCTGAAATACGTGGTCGTCGGCGACGAGGTCGTGATGATGCTGCCGGTCGGCATCACACTGGTGCGAATCGTGAACTTTATCAACGACGAGCTGTGGGGGGACGTCTGCCGTCCCGACCGTCCCTGGTGCATGGTCTTCCCCTCCGCGCCGGGCGCACCGGCATATCGTCATCCTTCGCAGATTTACGAGGCGATTCTCGACATCCTAACGCTGCCGATCCTCTTGATCGTCTACCGGCTCAAACCCAAAGACGGCGTCGTCGCGTGGACCTGGTTCACATGCTACGGAATCACGCGAACGATCGCAGAGATGTGGCGGCAGACCGATTTTAGCTGGATGGGCCTCACCGGCGGCCAGCTCTACGCCCTGCCGATGATCGTCGTGGGGGTGATCGGAATCGCCTACTGCGCGACCCGGCCCGGCCCGCGGACCGAGGCCAGACCGGTCCGCCCGGCGCGTGGATGAGCCAAGGAGTCGAGGAACGCTACCGAGCGCTGCGAAGCGCGATCGATGAAGAAGCTCGTAGAGAGGGGCGCGATCCAGGCGGCGTCACGTTGGTCGGGGTCGGCAAGCGCCAGCCCCCCGAATTAATCGCCCAGGCGATCGAGGCGGGCTTGACCGATCTCGGTGAGAGCTACCTGCAAGAGGCGCGCCGCAAGTTTCCGTTGCTGCCTGCCGTGCGCAAGCATTTCGTCGGCCACATACAGAGTAACAAGGCGAAAGCGATAGCCGCGATGTTCGACGTCGTCCAGAGCGTCGATCGAGCCGAAGCGGGCGTCGCGCTGGGAAGGGCGGCGCAAGAACTAGGCGCGACGCTGCCGGTGCTGCTGCAGCTCAACATTACGCCCTCGGATCGCTTTGGGTGCCGTCCCGATGAAGCCGACCAGCTCGCTGAAACGCTCCGAGGCCAGGCGAGCCTGCGCCTCGAGGGCGTCATGGCAATGGGACCGCTGGGCGCCGACAGCGACGCAATATCGCGCGCATTCGAGCTCGCTGCCAAGACCTTGGCACGCATAGGTGGAAGTACGCTTTCCATCGGTATGTCGGGAGATTGGCGCGAAGCGCTGCGAGCCGGCTCGACGATGGTGCGCATCGGAGAGGCGCTCTTTGGCCCGCGCACAGATGGGAGGCACACGTGAGCGTGTTCAGCAAGATCGGCTCGTTTTTTTCGATTCGCGACGACGAAGACGAGTTTTATGAGGACGAGGTGCCGTCGGGGCGCGTCGTACCGCTGTCGACCGCCGGGCGTCGCGGCGGCACTCAGGTGAGCGTCTACTCACCGCGCAGCTATCAAGACGTCGTCGAGATCGCCGACTCACTGCGGAACCGGCAGGTCGTGATTATGAATTTGCAAAACGCCGATCGAACGCTCTTGCAGCGCGTCGTGGATTTTACGTCGGGGGTCGCTTACACGATCGACGGCAAGATCCAGAAGCTCGCCGAGTCCATTTATCTAGTCGTTCCGGCCGGCATCGTCGTGAATGCCGCAGGCTTGCGCGACTCGATGATGGCCGACGGTACCTTCGATTTCATGGGCAATAGACCGTAGGACACGAAGCGATGGAAAAGATCACACCAGTCGACATACAACACAAGAGTTTCAAGAAGGCGCTTCAAGGCTACGAACGCGCCGACGTCGATAAGTTTCTCGACGAAATCATCGAGACGCTCGAAGACGAGGCACAGCAGCGAGCCGCTCTCGAGGCGGAGATCGCGGACCTCAAGGAGCGCGTAAGTCATTTCAAAGCGATCGAAGAGTCGCTGCAGAACACCTTGGTGCTCGCTCAGCGCACGGCGGACGAGGTCAAAGCGTCGGCGCATAAGGAGGCCGACCTCATCCGAGAACAGGCGCGTCTGGCCAACGAACGCGAGATCGCCGGCTACAGCGATACGATCTCCGACGTTCGGCGCGAGCAGCAGCGGGCGGTTGAAGCGACGGAAAAGGCCAAGAGCGAGCTGCGCAGCCTGCTGATGACGCATCTTGCGCTGCTCGAACGGACCGAGGGCGCGGCAAGCAATGGCGGGCTCCAGGCCCCCGCCGCACCGGCCGAAAACAGCACGCCGGTCGAGCCGCCGCTCAAGCACGACGACACCAAGCGCATCACCGTCTATTAATATCGTCGCCCCTTCGACTGCGCTCAGGATGACGCGCATAGGGTGACAGGAGGGCGTATAGCTCTGTTGCCGGGCGACGGAATCGGCCCGGAGGTCATCGACTGTGCCGCTGAGGTTTTGCGGCGCGTCCGGCCCGACGTCGAGTGTACGGAGGCGCCGGTCGGTGCGGCGGCGCTTGCCGCCGGGCTCCCCGCGCTGCCGCCGGAAACGAAAGCGCTCTGCGATCGCAGCGATGCGATCCTCTTTGGCAGCGTCGGCTTGCCGCAGTACGACGGACTTCCTTTGGCACAACGCCCCGAGTACGCGCTGTTCTTGTTGCGGCGCGACTACGAGCTCTACGCGAACTTGCGGCCCGTGCGCGTCTTTCCGGGGCTCGAAGACGCCTCCTCGCTTCGGCCCGAGATCGTACGCGGTCTCGACCTGCTCGTCGTGCGCGAGCTGACCGGCGGGATCTATTACGGCCGGCCCAAGGAACAGCGAACCGTGGACGGCGTCGAGGAGGCGGTCGACACGATGATCTATCGCGCACCGGAGGTCGAACGCATCGCGCGCATCGCTTTCGATTTAGCGCGCGCGCGGCGTAAGCACGTCACGTCGGTGGATAAGCAGAATATCTTGGAAACGTCGCGGTTGTGGCGGCGAGTCGTCACCGAGGTGTCGGCGCAGTATCCCGACGTACGTCTCGAGCATCTGCTCGTGGACAACGCCGCGATGCAGCTCGTGGCGCGGCCGGGCGACTTCGACGTGATCGTCACCGAGAATATGTTTGGCGACATCCTTTCGGACGAAGCCGCCATTCTCACCGGTTCGCTCGGGACGCTCCCCAGCGCCAGTCTGGGCTCGCGCCCCTCGACGGGGGTCGCGACAGGGAGGCGCTCCTGGACGGCAGTTTGGCCTCTACGAGCCGATCGGCGGCACCGCACCCGATTTGGCCGGCAGGGACGTTGCAAATCCAGCGGCAGCTATTCTCTCCGCCGCAATGTTGTTACGCCACAGCCTTGCCGACGATTCGTCTGCTGCTCGAATCGAGCGCGCCGTCGACCGCGCCTATGCCGATGGCCTGCGAACCGCCGACGTGGCGCGTTCGGGCGGCGCCCCGGTATCGACGCGCGCGTTCACGCAAGGGGTTCTCGACAGACTCTAGTTGCAGGCCACTAGGTGTCCGTCGTCAATGTGGCGACCTTGCGGCCGATAAAATCGATAAAGCGGACGTGCAGCAGTCCGTGCGCATGCGGATGGCCCGATTTCCATGCCGAGCGCCAGCGGAGCAGCGCGGTTCGCTGCATCGCGGCGACGGCGTCGTCATCCATGTCAAGGTAGCTCTGCAAGTCGAGGCTGACGATCAGCGTGTTCGGCGGCCGGATGTCGAAGCCCATCACCACGCCCGAATACTGCGTTTTGAGCGGGGCGACCGCGGCGAGCTCGGCGTCGTCGGTGCGTTCCCGCGCCGACGGCTGGCTGCATGCCACGGCGAGTGTCGCCACAACCGCATGCGTGAGGAACCGCAGCCCGGTCATCGTGCGGAAACGATTCGGCCAACCCGCTTCGCTACCATGCGCGCATGGACGGAATTGCATGGGCGGCCAGCGCAATGGTCGCGGCCCGAACACGGCTCGAAATCGCGACAGAAAATCTCGCGAACGTTTCAACCGACGGGTTTCGCCGCATCGATGCGCGAGGCTTCCTGACCGCGCTCGGGGTCACGATCGCACGACGGACTTCCGGCGAAGGTGGCGCCTTGCGGCATACGGGTCGCGATTTCGATCTCGCGATTCTCGGCAGCGGCGCGTTCCGCGTTCGCGATTCGGCCGGCCGGGTGAGCGAGACGAGATCCGGTGCCTTCGTCCACGAAGCCGATGGAACGTTGCATGACGGCCGGGGACGCGTGGTACTGGGGCTCCGCAACGTGCTGCACGTTCCATCGGGCGGCGTCGTCGACGCTCGCGCGCTCGGTCTTCCTTCGACCAGCCGCGTACGGAGCGGATTCTTGGAGGGTCCGGCGGTCGATGCGATCGCCGAGATGATCGACGTGCTCTCCGCGGAGCGCTCTTTCGAGAGCGCGGAAAAAGCGGTCGCCGCGATCGATGCTACGCGTCAGAAGTCGGCCGACGCGGCCCGTGTGAAATAGGGAGCGTGCCGGTATGGATCGTGCACTCTTCGCCGCCGCTAGCGGCATGGCGGCTCAGCAGCGGAACCTCGATACGATTGCCGATAACTTAGCCAACGCCGGGGTCGTCGGCTTCAAAGGATCGGCGCAAGGCTTTGCGGAGCTGGTCGCGCCCGGTGGAAGGGGACTTGGAACGGTAGCGCTCGGTTCGCGAGTGCTCTTCGCTCAGGGTAAGCTGGCCCGAAGCGCCGGTCCGTTCGATCTTGCGATCGACGGCCCTGGGTTCTTTACGGTGCTCGACGGCCACGGGCGCCGACTCTATACGCGCGATGGCCAGTTTTCGCGTAGCGCGGATGGAACGCTGCGCGATACCGCGGATTATCGGCTCGCGGGCATCACGATTCCCGCCGACGCGCTTAGCGTAACCGTTTCCGGCGATGGAAGCGTTCGCGCGACCTTTACGGGGGGAAGCCGCACGCTCGGCCGCATTCGTCTTGCGGAGTTCGCGGCGCCGGAGCATCTGCGCGCACTCGACGGCGCGATTTTTGAAGCAACGCCCGGGGCGGGAAAACCAAAGGAAGTCATCCCTGGCTCGTTGGACGGTCCGAAGCTGCACTTCGGGATGCTCGAACAGTCGAACGTCACGATTATCGATGCGATGATGCAAATCCTCACCGCGCAGCGCGCTTACGAGGCCAATGCAAAGGCGTGCAGGCAGCAGACGAGATGCTGCGCATCGCCAACAATCTGCAGCGTGGATAGCGTCGCGGCACGCCGCGCGGGCGAGATGCTCGAGGCGATCCTGCTCGCCCCGATGCTTCGTCCGCTGATCGTGGGCGGCGGGATGCTCGGGGATTACGAGCTGGAGCTCTTGGCACAAGAAATCGCGCGCAGCGACGGCGAGGGATTCGCGGTCCTGATCGCCTCTCGCTTGGAGGGCGCACGTTGAGCCCCGGCGAGCGCGACGAGCAGATCCGAGACTTGCTGCCGATTGTGAAAAAACTTGCTCGACGGCTCAAGCGGCTCGTGCCGACCTTCGATCTCGACGATCTCGTCGGCGATGGATCCGTCGGCTTGATCCGCGCCGTCGATTCGTTCGATCCGCACCGCGGGCCGGAGCTCTGCGACTACGCGCGACGCCTCGTCGTCGGCGCCATGCTCAACGGAATCCGCCGCATGGACCCGGTCTCCGAGCGATCGCGCCGGATCGTGCGCGACGGCGAGAACCGGCGGTACTCGCTCGCGGCCGCACTCGGCGCGGTTCCGACCTCAAACGAGATGGAGCAGCGCTACCCCGGATATCGCCGCGCCATTGCCGCAGCCTATCGCGGTCAGCCGCTCTCTCTCGATGCGCCGCTGCCGTTGGGAGAATCGCTCGTCAACGACTGGAGCGACGACCCGGCGCGGATCGTGGAGCGCCGGTCCGAAAGCGCGCAGCTCGCGGAGCTAATCTCGGGCCTGTCGCCGCGCCAGCGCGAGGTCGTGCTGCTGCATTATTATAAAGGGAACTCGTTGCGCTGCGTTGGGAAGCGTTTGGCAATCTCGCCGCAGCGCGCGTCGCAACTGCATTTGAGTGCGATTGCCAAGCTAAAACGAGACTCTCATGCTTCGCCGTATTGAGCTCGAAGAAACACCGGCCGCGCTCTCCGCCCGGCTCGAGGCTGGGCGCTCCGAGGCCGTCGTTCCGGCTGTTGCGCAAGCCGATCTCGAGACCGCACTCCTGCCGCACGACCATCCGCGCTGGGTTAAGGACGCGGTTGCCGTGTCGCAGCGGGCGCGGGAGCTTATCGCCAAACTGCGGCCCGTTATCGTCCGCGTGCTCTCCTTTTGGGATCACCGAATCCGTTCGATTATGGTTGGCAACCGCTGCGTTCAAGTGGATCCAAGCGGTTGCTATCGAGTTTCATGACCTCCCTGCCTTCCGGCCGCCGCGGAGGCGGCGCTCGAGAGTGCGCTCTTGCAGCCCCGGCCATCCGCGTCTCGCATAGGGTCTCGTAAGTTTTGCACGCGGCGCTTCAGTGAAGGTGCGCCGCGAGCGCGATTGCGACCGTGGCGGCGCCGACAATGATGAAATAGGTCAAGCCTTGTGCGAAGATCAGGACGTCGTGGATTTCTTTACGGTGACACTGCATCGTGGAATCCTCCTCTTAGCCTTCCACCGTATGCTCTCACACGTTCCTGAACGGCACCCTAAGCGCGCCTGTGAGTTGCATGAATTTTTCTAAGGGCGTGAGGCCTCGAAAAGATTCACTCCGGTCATTTGACCAGGAATCGGAAGACCCATGAGGGTCAGCAACGTCGGCGCAACGTCCCCCAGTTTGCCATCGCTTGCGAGGGTTCCATGCAAGCCGTTTGCGATAAGAATCAAAGGCACGGGGTTGGTCGTGTGTGCCGTAAGAGGATTGTTGCGCTCGTCGAGCTTCGTTTCGGCATTGCCGTGATCGGCGGTAATCGCGAGCAGGCCGTTTGCGAGAAGCGTCGCGTCGACCAACCGCGGCAAGCATTCGTCGATGACTTCGACTGCCTCGATCGTAGGCTCCCACTTACCGGTGTGGCCGACCATGTCGGCGTTGGCGTAGTTCATAACGATTGCGTCGTAACGTCCGCGCTCGATCGCGTTGACGGCGGCAGTAGTGATCTCTCGCGCGCGCATCGCCGGGGCGAGATCGTACGTCGCCACCGAGCGGTCCGAGGGGATTAGCTCGCGGTCTTCGCCCTCGAAACGGTCCTCGCGACCGCCGTTGAAGAAATAGGTAACGTGCGCGTACTTCTCGGTTTCGGCAAGTCGCAACTGGCGTAAGCCCGCCCGCGCGAGGACCTCGCCGAACGTCTCGTGCTGCGGGCGCGGGCCGAAGAGTACCGGATTGGTGTAGTTCTCGTCGTACTTCGTCATCGTGGCGAAGTAAGGGTCGCGATACGTCTTGGTCGCGAATGCATCGAAGCCGCCGTCGTAGTACAGCGTCGTCCCGGCGTTGAACGCCGTCGTCAACTGACGCGCGCGGTCGGGGCGAAAGTTGAAGAAGATGATTGCGTCACCGTCTTGGGCGGGGCGTGGCTCTCCGACGATCGTCGGTAGTACGAACTCGTCGTCTTCGCCCCGCGCGTAGCCGTCGCGGACGGCGCAAAGCGCATCGGCGGTGCGGAATTGTGCGCGACCCTGCGCAAGCAAATCGTAAGCAAGCTGCGTGCGTTCCCAACGCAGGTCGCGATCCATGGCGTAGAATCGTCCGGTAACGCTGGCTATTGCGCCGGTGCGGTCGACCGCTGCAAGTTTCTCCTCGAGGCGTCCCACGTAAATCGAGGCCGAACGCGGCGGCGTGTCGCGTCCGTCGAGAAAGCAGTGCACGGCAATCCGCACGCCGGCTGCGACGGCGGCATCGATTAGAGCAAAGAGATGGACGATCGAACTGTGAACTTGCCCGTCGGAGAGCAACCCCATTAAATGGAGCGTTTTGCCTTGCCGTGCGACGTGCGAAATCGCCTGGCGCAGCGTTTCGTTCTTCGCGAACTCACCCGACGCGATCTCGGCGTCGATCCGCGTGACGCCTTGCGGCACGACGCGCCCACTGCCAAGGTTCATATGGCCAACCTCGCTGTTGCCCATGACGCCCTCTGGAAGACCTACCGCTTCGCCCGACGCGTGCAGCATCGTGTGCGGATAGCGCTCGAAGAGCGCCCGCCAATGTGGCAGGTCTGCCGCCGCGATCGCATTGCCGTGCGTGGCATCCCGGCATCCCCAGCCGTCGAGCACGCACAGCACAACGGGCCGGTACTTCTCTCCCTGTGTCATCCTGAGCGCAGTCGAAGGACGGCTCGCGCGATCAGCGCCGCGAAACCTTCGGGGTCGAGCGACGCGCCTCCGACCAGACCGCCGTTGATATCGGCGCATTGCATGTACGACGCAACGTTCGCCGCCGTCATGCTTCCGCCGTAGAGAATCGGCGTTCCACCCAAGCCGTCGATCGCATAGCGAATCGTCGCCATCACCCTATTGGCTTCGTCAGGTTCGCAGCTCTGACCGGTGCCAATCGCCCAGATCGGTTCGTATGCGATCGCGACCTTCGAGAGATCGGCTGCCGGTACGCCGTCGAATGCAGCGCGCGTTTGCGATAGGACACGATCGTCCGTCGCGCCGGCGCGGCGCTCGTCAAGGGTCTCGCCGACGGCGACGATCGGCGTCAAGCCCTGCGCAAGTGCCGTACGCACCTTCAAGTTGACGGTGCGATCGGTTTCGTCACAATAGGCGCGCCGCTCCGAGTGCCCGAGGATCACGTGCGAGACGCCGAGCGCGCGCAGCATCGGCGCGCTCACTTCGCCGGTGAAGGCGCCTTGCAGTTCCCAATGCATCGTCTGCGCGCCCAAACGCACGCGCGTGTCGCGCAGGAACTCGCCCGCCAGCTGCAGCGACGTAAACGCGGGCGCGACGACGATTTCGATTTCCGCCGGAACCGGCGCGACGCGGGGCAGGAACGCATCGAAGAACGCGGCCGTCTCGGCCACAGTCTTGTGCATCTTCCAGTTGCCTGCGAGGATCGTTCTAACGTTCAAGCGCGGCGACTCCGGGCAGTCGTTTGCCCTCCAAGAACTCCAGCGTGGCGCCGCCGCCGGTCGAAACGTAGGTCATTTTCGAGGCGAAGCCCAGTAAGTGCGCTGCCGCGGCGGCATCGCCGCCGCCGACGACGCTGGTCGCTCCGGTTTCCGTCGCGCGCGCGATTGCATCGCCGACTACCTGCGTTCCGCTGCGATACGCGGGCAGCTCGTACACCCCCATCGGGCCGTTAAAAACGATCGTCTTTGCGGCTTCGATCGCGTTCGCATAGCTCTGCGCGCTTGCCGGACCGATGTCGAGAATCATCTCTTCGCCAACGGCTTCGATCGGAACGACGTGAGCCCGCTCCTGCGACTCCACCGAGGGCGCCACGACCGCGTCGGCCGGCAGATGAAGATCGACTCGGCGCTCTTCGATCGTCGCCAGGATCCGGCGCGCCGGCTCGAGATCGTCGTCGCGCAGCGACGTGCCGACATTGACCCCGCGAGCCGCAAGCAGCGTATTTGCCATGCCTCCGCCGATGCAAAAAGCATCGACCAGGTCGCTCAAACGTTCCAGCATGGCGATCTTGTCCTTGATTTTCGCACCGCCGACGGCGCAGACGAAGGGCTTCGCGGGGTGGTCGGTCAGACGCGAGAGCGCCGACAACTCGGCTTGCATCAGAAGCCCCGCGGCGTTTGGAAGCAGATGCGCGATTCCTTCCGTCGACGCGTGCGCGCGATGCGCCGTTGCAAAGGCGTCGTTCACGTAGAGATCGCCCAGTTTGGCAAGCTGCTGGGCAAATGCGGGGTCGTTGCGTTCTTCGCCGGGGTGGAAGCGGACGTTTTCGAGCAAGAGCACGTCGCCGTCGCGCAGCTGCGCCACCGCGCTTTCGGCCACCTCGCCGACGCAATCGCCCGCAAAGCCGACGGGAAGGCCGAGGCGATCCGAAAGCGCTCGCGCGACCGGCCGCAACGAGAGCTTCGGATCCGGTTTGCCGTCGGGTCGCCCGAGATGCGAGAGCACGATGGTCTTCGCGCCGTGGTCGTGCAGCCAGCGCAGCGTCGGCAGCGCGGCGTCGACGCGACTATAATCGGCAATCCGTGTCCCTCTGTCATCCTGAGCTTGGCCTGCCCTGAGCTTGTCGAAGGGTCGAAGGACGAGCGGGACGTTCAAATCCTCGCGCACGAGAACGCGCCTGCCGCGAACGCTCGCACTCTTGCAGGCGTCGAAAGGCCACTACGTCGCGGCTGGAATCGTCGACCCAACGAAGGCGGTCAGCTCTGCGAGGCGACACGAGTAGCCCCATTCGTTGTCGTACCAAGCGGCGATTTGGATCAGATCGCCGTTGGCGCCGGTGAGCTTGCCGTCGATGATCGCGCTGCTCGGATTCTTCTTATAATCGCTCGAAACGAGCTCCTCTTCGGTATAGGCGACGTACTTGCTCAACGCGCCCTCGGCGGCGCCGCGCAGCAGCGCATTGAGCTGTTCCTTGGTGGTCGGGCGTTTCGTCTGCGCGACGAGGTAGATCATCGATACCGTCGGCGTCGGGACGCGGAGTGAAAAGCCGTCGAACGTGCCTTCGACTTCCGGAATCGTTAGGTAGAGCGCTTTGGCCGCGCCCGTCGACGTCGGAATGATGTTCGTCGCGGCGTTGCGCGCGCGACGAGGATCCTTGTGCGGTCCGTCGAGCACGTTCTGGTCGTTCGTGTAGGAGTGGATCGTCGTCATGAAACCCTTGACCCAGCCCAGTTCGTCGACGATCGGCTTCACGGCAGTGGCTAGGCAGTTCGTCGTGCACGACGCGTTGGAAATGATGTGATGCTTCTGCGGATCGTAGCGGCGCTCGTTCACGCCCAGCACGATCGTGATATCTTCGCCCGTTGCCGGGGCGGAGATGAGGACTTTTTTGGCGCCGCCGCTATCGATATGCGCGCGAGCTTTGGCGGCATCGGTGAAGAGGCCGGTCGACTCGATCACGACGTCGACCCCCAAGTCGCGCCACGGAAGTTTGCCTGGATCGCGTTCGGCAAAGACCTTAATCTGCTGCCGGTCGATCGAGATCGTGCCGTCGCCGGCGCTCACGCTGCCGCCATAAATGCCGTAATTGCTGTCGTATTTAAAGAGATGCGCGCACTGCTTGGCGTCGATGAGGTCGTTTACGGCGGCGATCTCGATTTCCGGATGGCGCTCCACGATCGCTTTAGTGAAGTTTCGCCCGATGCGGCCGAAGCCGTTGATTCCGATGCGCATGAGCCGCGTTTACCGGGCCGCTTTCGCGCTCCCCTGCATGCCGCGCAGGTTGCCGGCCAACTTGGTCAACGCGCCCAGCCGGCTGCTTACGGTCGGTTTGCCGATGGGCGGATTGCAGCGGCGACCCAGCTCCGCAAGCGACTCATCGGGATGACGCAGGCGAAGCTCGGCGACTTCGCGCAGCGGCGGCGAAAGCCGCGACAAACCGTAGGCGCTCTGCAAAAACTCGATGACGCGCCGCTGTTGGGCACCGGCTTGGGCGCTGCGCTGCAGGTTTGCCGCCTCGGTATTCACCAGGCGATGAATGCGGTTCTTGGTCTCGCGCAAGGCGCGCACGTCCTCGAGCCGCAGCACCGCTGCGAAAGCGCCGATGCGCGTCAGCAGCTCCGCGATCGCGTCGAAATCCTTGAGATAGAGAACGGCTCGTCCCTTTCGGTGCGTCTCTTTTGCCGCGACCCCGTTGCTGCGCAACATCCACGTCAGCCGCGCCGCGACCCCTTCGTCACGGACGACGAACTCGAGATGGTAGCCGCGCGCTCCCGCCGCCAGCGAACCGCACGCTAAAAAGGCGGCGCGCACTTCGACCAAACGATCGCACTTGCGTACGGGTTTGGGCGGCATCGCGCGCAGCCGTTGCGGCAATCTCACCGCGAAGGTCGGTAAGCGTTGCAGCCGGGTGGGAGCGCGCGTCTCGATGGCGTGAAGCTTGCGTTCCTCCAGCAGCGACCAAAACAGGCGCGCGACGGCGTTGCGATGCGTCACAAAGTGGCCGTCGATGCTGCCGTACACGCAGAGTCCGGCGAGCAGCGAATCGCGGCAATGGCGCTCGTCGGGAAGCTCGCGCGCAAGCGCGTCCTTCGTGTCGGCCGAGATCATATCCACTCCGCCTCGTCCCGCCGCGTGTCGAGAATCTCGTAAAGCTCGGCCGGCTTCGTTGCCGGCGTAACTCGCAAGGGAACTTCGCGCACGCGGACCGTCACGAACCTCGTCGCGTAGTGGATCTCGAGAACGTCTCCAGGCTTGACCTGATAGCCCGGCTTAAGTGGTTTTCCGTCCCTGGTGATGCGTCCGTGCTCCAGGGCCTCGTGCGCCTCGCTTCGCCGTTTCGCCAACCGCGAGACCTTCATGAACTTGTCCAACCGCACACCGTCGAGAGTTCGCCATCGGGTGCCGTATCGTTGTCACCCCGGGAGGGTCACCCTGAGAGTGTCACCCTGAGCGCAGTCGAAGGGGTGACAGTATCGCGATATATCGTATACTATTGGCAAATGCAAAGATGGGGAATGCGCCGGCACGGAATGCGGCGGTTAAAGCGTGGAATCCTTAAGTTTGCCCTGCTCAAACTGCTCAGCGAGATTCCGCGGCACGGTTACGACCTGATTCGCGAGATTCGGGAGAAGGGCTGGGCGGGGGGCGCCGGTTCGGTCTATCCGCTGCTCGCCGGGCTCGAGGCGGCCGGTTTCATCGCCGGCCGCGACGAGGAGGGTCGCCGCATCTACGAACTCACGGAGAAAGGACGAAAAATGATGGAAGAGCGCTGGGCCGACATCGGTCGCTTTTTCGAAGATGACGGCGAGGAAGAGGGCACGCGGGACCGGCGGGCGCAAATGCGCGATTCAGCGTCGCGACTGATACAGGCGGTTTCACAGCTGGGCTATACTTCCAAGCCCGAAAGCATCGAGCGCGTGCGCGAGTTGCTCGACAAAACGCGCAAGGGGATTTACGAAGTGCTGGCAGCAGAGTAAGGGGTTCGCAGTTTGGCGCAAACGCGACCGCAGCATCGCGGGGTCAACATTTTCGAGGAGGGCAAGCCGATGTGGCAGATCCTCCTCGTTTTTCTGGTGCCTTTGATGCTGAGCAACGTCTTGCAATCGGCCTCGCAGACGATGGCCAGCATCTGGATCGGCCGGTTGATTTCGACTCAAGCGCTCGGCGCTATCTCGGCCGTCTTTCCGATCATCTTTCTACTGTTCTCGTTTGTCTTCGGGGTTTCGAGCGGCAGCAGCGTCTTGGTCGGGCAGGCCTTTGGCGCCAAGGACTTCCACAAGGTTAAGAAGATCGCCGGGACCGTCACGGGTGCGGCCCTCTATCTCGGACTCATCGTCGCGGTGCTGGGATATTTCGGTTCACCGACGATTCTCAAATGGCTGGCAACGCCCCCTGATATCATCGCGCAGTCGGACGCCTACGCGCGCGTGGCTTTCCTGTCGATGCCTGTCTTTTTCATCTATTTCGTCTATGCGACGATCTTGCGGGGCACCGGCGATTCGGCCACGCCGTTCTACGCCCTTATCGTTTCGAGCTTACTGGCCATCGTCATCACGCCGCTCTTTATCGTTGGAGTCTTCGGATTGCCGAAGCTCGGGGTCGTTAGCGCCGCGGTTTCCGGACTTATCGCCAACACCGCGGCCTTCGCATGGCTCCTCCTCTACCTCCGCCGCAAACACCACCCGCTCCAGTTTGACCGCGAGACGCTGGTCGATATGGGGATCGATTGGAAGATTCTCGGAGCGGTGCTGCGCATCGGGCTGCCGACGGCGCTTCAGGTGATGATGGTGTCGCTGGCCGAGATTGCGGTCATCTCGTTCGTCAATCGTTTTGGTTCGAGCGCGACGGCGGCCTACGGAGCGGTCAATCAGGTTGTCAGCTACGTACAGTTCCCCGCGATCTCGATCGGCATCGCGGCTTCGATCTTCGGCGCGCAATGCATCGGCGCGCGCCGCGAAGATAAGCTCGGGAGCGTTATTCGCTCGGCGGTCGGCTTGAACTACGTCATCGGCGGTATCATCATCGCCGCGTGCTATTTGTGCGCCTGGTTCATTCTGGGCTGGTTCATCACCGACCACTACACCCTTGTGATCGCGCACCAATTGCTGATGATCACGCTGTGGAGCTATCTCTTGTTCGGAAACTCGGCCGTACTCAGCGGCCTCATGCGCGGGAGCGGCACCGTACTCTGGCCGACGATCAACGGCATCGTTGCCATCTGGGGCGTGGAAGTGCCGGTTGCGTGGATCCTGATGCACCGCATCGGGCTCGACGGCGTCTGGCTCGGTTATCCGGCAGCCTACTGCGTCGTGCTGGTGCTGCAGTTCTCATACTACGAGTTCGTTTGGAAGCGCAAAACGCACGAACGCCTCGTCTAGCGAGCCCTGACAGGCTCGTAGTCGGGCCCTACTTTCTTTTCTTTGCTTTTGGAGTGACACAAGTGCCCGTGGCGCGGCAGACGAGCACGGGCGGGTCCAATACGTCCGCAGCGCTTTCGCCGATCTCCGGCCTCGCAGCGATCACTTTGCGGGCTTCGAACTCCATGCGGCGCGACGTCTTGCCGGCCTCGACGATGCGGCCCTGCGCTTCGATGAAGTCGCCGGCGAAGACCGGCGCGAGGAACTCGACGCTATCGTAGGCGGCGAAGAGTCCCTCATCGCCGTCCATTCGGATTAACAGCTCCGTTGCAACGTCGCCGAAGAGCGCGAGCATGCGTGCTCCGTCGACGAGGCTCCCGCCATAGTGCGCGTCGAGCGCGCTCATGCGTACCCGCAGTTTTACGTTCAAGTCTTCGCCAGTTGCCACAGTACCTCGAGTTCGTCGAACGAGAGATCCGAGATGCTCTTTCCGCTTTTCGTCGCGCGCTCTTCCATGAAGGAAAAGCGTTTGTAGAACTTTTCGTTGGCTTCACGCATCGCCGTCTCGGCGTCGATGCCCAGTGCGCGCGACAGATTGACCAGCGTGAAGAAAACGTCGCCGAGTTCTTCGCGTATCCTGGGGTCATCTTGGGGTAGGCGACGCGCCTCGGCGAGCTCGCCTAGCTCCTCAGAGAGCTTTTCCAAAATTCCAGCGGCGTTGGGCCAGTCAAAGCCGACGCGCGCGGCCTTCTCCTGCATGCGCTGACCGCGCTGCAGCGCACCGAGCTGGGCGGGAATTCCGTCGAGGCGGCTCTTACGCTGGCGCCCGGTTTTTTCCAGCGCTTTGAGCTTCTCCCAACTGCGCCATTGCGCGTCCACGTCTTCGATAACCGCATCGCCGAAGACGTGCGGATGACGGCGGACCATCTTGTTGGAGAGCGCGTCCACGACGTCGGCGATGCTGAACTTTCCAACTTCCATGGCGACCTGCGCGTGAAAGAGCACCTGCAAAAGCAAGTCGCCCAGCTCCTCGCAAAGGGTGTCGAGGTGCGGCCCTTCGATCGCCTCGACCACCTCGTACGTCTCTTCGATCAGGTACGGAACGAGCGTGCGATGCGTCTGCTCGCGATCCCACGGGCAGCCCATGCGCAAACGAGCCATGATCTCGACCAAGTCGTCCCACGAATAGTGGGCCGACTGTGGCGGCAGCGGCACGAGCGGCATCGCGATCGACGCCGAGAGCGTCGCGCGTGGAACGCCGGGTACGATGTGGGTGGCGACGCCGCGCGATTCCAATAGCCGCAGTAGCGAAGGGAGGCCCGGAAAATCGGAGAGGGGGTTTCCAAGCACGCCCAGAGCGAGCGTCTCGCCGTACGTTCCGCTGCAGAGCCGATCTGCGAACCGTCCGATCTCCTCGGAACTTCCGCGCACAAAGAGGGCCGGATCGTCCACCGCGTCACGAACGATCGTTACGCCGCTGCGTTCGAGATACGTCGTCAAGTCCGGCGGTGCAAGCAGCGCGACGGCCTTACCGATCGCACGCAGCGCGTCGAGGCTGCCGATGGTCAGCAGCCCGGGATCACCCGGTCCGAGACCCGCGATGCGAACCAACACGCCGCGTCCTTCGCAACCGCGCGGCGGTGTCCCGGTGAGGACACCGCCGCATGCGAGATTTACGTCGAAGAGGGTGCGGGCGAAGCCGCTGCGTTCGGCGCAGCCGAACCCGCCGCGGGGCCCGTTCCCCCTGGGGGCATCGGCGTCGCGAAGAGACCGGCAAACGTCGGATTGTTGACTTTAATATCGGCTTTCTGCTGCAAGCCCTGGAGGAACGGCTGAATCAGCGGCGCCTCTTGCTGCTGGCGCAAGGTATCGGTGATCTGCGGCGTCGCGCTGGCCAGCGTTGCCGTCTGCCCCGGAATGCGCGCTTCGACTTGAATGATGTGATAGCCGAATGGCGATTTCACCGGCGCGCTAATTGCGTTGATCGGCGCGGAGAACGCTACCTTATCGAATGCGGGCACCATCTGCCCTTTCTTGAAGGTGCCCAGGTCGCCGCCTTTATCCTTGCTGCCGGGATCGGTGGAATACTGCTTGGCAACGTCGGCAAAGTTCTGTCCGGACTTGAGAAGCCCCTCGACTTTCTGCGCTTCGGCCAAGTTGGGCACCAAGATGTGACGGGCCGTTACTTGCTCGGGCTTATCGAACGTGGCGTGATTCTTGTCGAAGTAATCCTTGATCTGGGCCGGCGAGATCTTTACTTGCGAACTCAGCGCCTTGTCGAGGATGAGCTGCTCGCGCAGCGCGGCGTGAACGTCGTCTTCGGAAAGGCCACGCGACTTCAGCATCTCGTCCCACGAGCCGGCTGGAAAGTTTTGCTTGATCTGGTCTTCGCGCGCGCTGATCTCGGCATCGGTGACGTTGATGTTGTTGTTCTTGGCGTATTGATCGATCAACGCGTCTTGCACCATTTGCTGCAAGACCGTGCGCGCCATCGGCGTCCCTTCCAGCTTTGTGTTAAATGCGGATTCGCTGATCGGTTGGCCGTTCACCGTCGCGACGGTACCGCCGCCCGCGCACGCCGCCAGCGACGTGCCGAAGAGAAGGGCGGCCAGGCCTACGGTGAGGCGTTGGACTTTCGACATTAATTGCTCCGATTGGATAATAGTGCGTAGTACGCGGGACCCGGAGCCCCGCATCACGGCGGGCTCGTTCGCGCGCCGCGCCCCCGTTCCTTCGATTGAGGGGCACCTTCGGGACCTTCGAGGCGCCTTAGACCGACGAGGGTTATAGGGCTTCCAGCAGCTTTCGGAGCAGCGGCATCCAGTTCGGGCTGCCTGGCAGGTCGACGAGAATGCGCCCGTCGGTGAAGCGGAAGCGGTTCTTGGTGAGGGCCTGGAGCTTCGGCACGGCCGCGGGATCGAGCTCGAAACCCGACCCGACGCCCAGAGTGAGCCGGCGCTCGTCTACGACGACCCGGGTAACGCGTTTTCGCAGTGCCACGGCGCGCAGTTTGGTGAGCTCCACCAGGTTCGCGAGGGGTGGCGGGAAGGCGCCGAAGCGGTCCCGCACGCCGGCGGCGACCTCTTCGACCTCCTCTTGCGTGCGAGCCTTCGCCAGCTGCTGGTAGATGGCGATCTTCTGCGAGACCTGGCCGATATAGTCGTTGGGAATGAACGCGTCGATCTTCACGTCGATCACGGCTTCGCGGCGTTCTTCGAGCGCTGCGGGCCCCCCGCGCCGCTGCGCAATCGCCTGGGCTAAGAGTTCGCAGTAGGTGTCGAACCCGACCGACGCAATGAAGCCGGATTGCGCCGATCCCAGCAGGTTGCCGGCCCCGCGAATTTCGAGATCGCGCATCGCGATCTGCAAGCCCGATCCCAAGTGCGCGAATTCCCGGATCGCCTCGAGCCGTGCCTTAGCCTCTTCGGTAAGCGCTTTGTGCCCCTGGTAGAGTAGATAGCAGTACGCCTGATGATTCGAGCGTCCGACTCGACCGCGAAGCTGGTAGAGCTGCGCCAGCCCGAACCGGTCGGAATCGCTGACGATCATCGTGTTGACGTTGGGAATGTCGATCCCGTTTTCAATGATCGTCGTCGCGACGAGCACGTCGAGATCGCGGTCGATGAATCGCTGCATCACGGGTTCGAGTTCCGATTCTCGCATCTGGCCGTGCCCGACGCCGATGCGCGCGCGGGGCGAGAGCTGCTCGAGCGCGTTACGCACGGCGTAGATCGATTCCACTCGGTTGTGCAAATAGTAAACTTGGCCGCCGCGGTCAAGCTCGGCGGCGATCGCGCGCTGCACGACGGCGTCGCTGGCCGGAACGACGAGCGTCTTGATCGACATCCGATTCTTAGGCGCCGTCTGGATAAGCGACAGATCGCGGACGCCCATCAGCGACATGTGCAGGGTGCGCGGAATCGGCGTCGCCGAGAGCGTCAAGACGTCCACGCTCGCGCGGTACCCTTTGAGCCGTTCCTTGTGCATGACCCCGAAGCGCTGCTCTTCGTCGATGACGATCAAGCCGAGATCGGCAAACGCGACGTCTTTCTGCAACAGCCGGTGCGTACCGATGACGACGTCGACCTTCCCTTGCGCGAGATCTTGCAAAATCCGTTTCTGATCGGGTTTTGAAGTGAAACGCGAGAGCTCTTCGACGCGCACCGGAAAGGCGCCGAAACGCGCGCTGAAGGTGCGGAAGTGCTGGTCCGCCAGCAGCGTCGTCGGCACCAGCACCGCGACCTGCTTCTTGTCCGCGATCGCTTTGAAGGCCGCGCGCATCGCTACTTCCGTCTTCCCATAACCGACGTCGCCGCAGATGAGGCGGTCCATCGGCCGCGCGGACTCCATATCGGATTTGGTGGCGTCGAAGGCTTTCTGCTGGTCGGGCGTCGGTTCGTACGGGAAAGCCTCCTCCATCTCGGCCTGCCACGTGGTGTCGGGGCTAAAGGCGAAGCCCCGCGACATCTCGCGTTCGGCGTAGAGCTTGACGAGCTCGTCGGCGACTTTCGCCAGCGATTCGCTGACGCGCGTTTTCGTGCGCGCCCAGTCGGCGCCGCCCATCTTGGAGAGTCGAGGGCTTTGCCCTTCGGCGGCCGAGTACTTCGCGATCTGATGCATCTGCGTGACCGGCACCAGCATCCGATCGCTGCCGGCATAGCGCAGATCCAGATAATCTTGCGTCGCGCCCAGAATCGTCTCGGCGCGCAGGCCGAGATATTGGCCGATGCCGTGCACCGCGTGCACGACATAATCGCCGACGCGCAGATCTGCCAGGGTGACGGGCACGCCTTCCTTGATGGCGCGCATCTTGACGCGCTTAGGCGGCGCGCCGAAGATCTCGCGATCCCCCAGCACGCGCAGCCGCAGGCTCGGCATCCAATAGCCCGACTCGATCGATCCATGATCGACCAGCACGCTTCCCCGCGCCCGTACGCCGACGTCAATTTGCGCCGCCTGCAAGAGGTCGATCGTGCGCGAAACCGCAGCGCTCACGATGAAGACGTGCTCGCCGTTTGCGACCCATTCGCGCATCGCTTCGGTGAAAAGCCCGAGCTGGCGATTGAAATGTTCGACCGGCCGGCATTCGAAAACAAACGATTCGATGGCCGGCGGCGCCCAGTCCGTTCCGCGCTTGCCCATCTCGATCGTGCCGGGGAAGACGAGCGTGGCATGGGCTGCGACGAGCGCGCCGACGTCGTCCAGCGAAATCGGGGTCGCGGACAGCTCGGCCCGCAGCGCTTCGCCGGCATCCTCGTCGGCGAGCAGCGTGTGACGCTCGCGATTGCGTTCTTCATCCAGCGCATTGACGACTGCGGCGATCGTGGAAGGTTCTTCCAGCACGACCGTGGCGTCGGAGGGCAGATAATCGAAAATGGTCTCGCTCCCAAAATTCTCCGCGTTTTGGGTAGCCGGATCTTCCCAGGGCGTTATTGCGAGCCGATCGATCGACGTCGTGCTGCGTTGCGATTCGATCGAAAAGGCTCGCAGAGATTCGATCGCATCGCCGAAGAACTCGATGCGCACGGGCGAATCGGCGGTAGCGGCAAAAAGGTCGATAATTCCGCCGCGTACGGCGTACTCACCAACCGCGCTGACCACGTCGCACCGCACGTAGCCGAGATCGAAGAGCCGCTGCTGCAGACTTTCCCAACCGGCCTCGTCGCCGGGTTGCAACGTGAAGCGGAGCTCCTCGAAGCGCGAGCGCGACATCAAACGCTGACGAACCGCGGCGATCGGCGCCAAGACGATTCGCGGGGCGCCGTCGGCGAGATCGGCGAGCAACGTCATTCGCGCGCTGCGCTCTGACGGGCTCTCGATCGCGCCAACCGCTTCATCGCGCGACCGAACCAGGGCAATGCGTTCGCTGCAGTCCTCGAGGTAGTACAGCAGATCGGCGAAGCTCCGTTCCGCGGCATCCGGAGTCGGAACCACGACCAGCAGGCAGCCGCCTAGCTCTCCATGCAACGCGGCCAGGAGCGCCGGCCGCGCCGCCGCGATCGTTTCGTGCAGCGCATATCCGCCCGGCTTCTTTCCGGCGATGCGGCGCAGCGATTTCAACCGTTCGAGGGTGCTCGCAAAGGCGCGGTTCGACTCGGTCAGCTTGGCTAGGAGGTCTTTCGCAGCGTCGCCCCCAGCGGACTGGGCGGGGGCTGCGACGGTTAGGTGCGCGGTCATGCGGGTCGCTCATTATAACAGAGCCCCAGCAACGGGAGCGCTGCTACGATGCCGAGCGCAACGCCGAGCGGCGGGCTGGGGATCGCGATCGCGTCGGGGACGTAGCGCAGCAGCGCAGTCAACGATAAGAGGATCGCAACGGCTCCGGCGCGCGACCGGGGAGCGAGCCCGGCGAGCGCGACCAGCCAGAGCCCGTACCACGGGTAGGGGTTTGGCACCAGCACCCAGGCGGCCAACCCGAACCAGATCCATCCTTCTTTAGATCGCCCGCGAAGCAAGGCGACGCCGCGCCGGGCCAACAGAGCACCGGCGACAAACGCGGCCGCGCACGAAACGAAGACTCCCAGGGGCCGAACGATCGCTTGAAGCGAGGCTTGCGGTGCGTACGTTCCATGTGGCGCAAGTTGCGTTGCAACGCCCGCGATCAACGGCGACGAGAGTGCGACTGCGATCGCGAGGCCCGCAAGCGCACCAATGCGTGCGCGTCGTTCGACGATTGCGAGTCCGATTGCGGCCGCCATGCCGGGCGGTTTGATCATCGAAGAGAGCGCGACGACCGCGGCGCCGGCATTGACGAGTCGCCGGCGGACGAGAACGAACCCTGCGAGCACCACGGCTAGCGCGATCGCGTCGTTGTGCCCCTCCGCCGCGCACCAAATCGCGGCCGGATTCAGCCCGATCGTCGCCGCCGCGCGCAGTCGCTGCGCGCGATCGCCCGCAAAGGCACAATAAGCCAGCGGCGCGCAGAGCAGAAACGCGGCGCTCGCCGCCACGCGGAACGCGTCGAGCTGCGCCAGGGGACCCCACGGCGCAAGCGCCGTCACGAAGAACTCAGCCAACGCGACGAAGGCCGGTCCATACAAACAGATCGGGAATGCCGTCACCCACTGAGCTTGTGCGGCGCGCAGGAGTGCGTCGGCGGCGTCGGCCGGCGCGCGCGCGTACGGGTCGAGTCCGATTCGTGCCATCTCTCCATAGGCCGCGTATGCGTAGACGTCGCTTGAAAAAAGAACGGGCACGAACCACGCGGCCGCCAGCGCAACTGCGGCCGCAGCGCATACGGCGTTCAACGAAACCGGGCGCGTTTGCCGCAAGGCCCGCCAGTATGCAACGGCGCCCACGGCGCAGGCCAGCAGGACTCCGCCGAGCGGCGGAACGCCCCCGAAGCCCCAATTGGTTACGACGACGAGCGGCGCGGGTGCGACGCTCACTCCGCAGCGAAGGCCGCGGCGGCGATCCCGAGCAGTAAAAACCACGCGCCGCCGACTTTGGGGTAGAAGACGAAGTCGTCGACGATCTGATGCAGGGCCAGTGCCACACTCGCTGCCAGCGCTGCAATAACCCACGGCGATTGCGCGCGCAGGCGCGCGACGAAAGGCCGTTCGAGGAACGCTGCAATCGATGCAGCGACCATCGAAAGGGTCGCGAAGAACAGTACGATCCCGCCCTCTGCCAGGGATTGCAGATACCAGCTGTTGGCATGGGTGCGAACGCCGTACACGCCGTACTCCGGCAAGTCGAGCTCGAAGTTGCCCGCTCCGACGCCGAAAAGGGGATAATCGCGCCACATGCGCAAGGCCGCACCCCACAACTCGCCGCGATTGCCGACGCCGCCCGCGTAGGCGCTAGGCGCGAGCGAAACGCGCAGTATGCCCGGTGTGTGTGCGTAAATCGCCCACCAAATCGCGCCGGCAACCCCGGCGATGGCGCCCACTATCGCGGGGCGCAGCGCGGGCCAGGCTCGACGGCCGGCCCAAAGCACGACGATCGCGGCAACGATCGGGAGTGAGAGGATGCCCGCGCGCGAGAACGTTAAGATGTCGGCAAAAACCACGAGCCCGAGCGCGACGTCGAGTAACGCGGTTCGTCGAACGAGCGACCACGCTCCGAGTATCGCGACGGCGATCGTGCAATAGGCCGAAAGTTGATTCGGACCTTCGAGCAACCCCGCAATGCGCGGAACGATCGCGGCGCCGACGTAAAGTCCCGACGGCGCGCCGGCGACCTCTTGAACGAGCGCCGAGAGCGCAACGATAATGCCGGCGGCGGCCGCGGCGCCGACGAGTGCCGCATCGTCGGCGTCGAGGGCGTAGCAGCAATACGCCGCGACGAAGACCGCCGCGTACTCGACCCATTTGAGCGTCTCGCGAATGACGGCTCCCGGATGCGTTGCGTCGAGTATCGTGAGCGCGGTCGCGAGTATGTAGAACGCCAGCGCTCCAAGAAGCAGGGGCGCCGGGCGCCGGCGCAACGCGCCGGCAACGCCGGCATAGGTCGTCAGACCCAGCAGCACGCCGAGCAGGACGCACTTGGGCAGCGTGATCGTCGTCGCCGCAAGATCGTGCGCGAAGGCAATCGGCGTCGCGAGGAGCAGGGCGCAGAGTCCGTAGGCGGGGCGCCGCGCCGTGAGCATCGCGGCTGCAAGGAATGCGGCGACGAAGAGGACGGCGGAGAACGGATCGAGGGGAGTCGGAACGGCGACGTGGTCGACGACCGGACGATACGTCAAGATCGTTCGATGTCGCTGATGATATAGAGCGGGCGGCCTTTGACTTCGTCATAGACGCGTCCGAGATACTCACCGAGGATGCCGAGGCTCATCAGCTGCACGCCGCCCAGAAAGAGAACGGCGACGATCGTCGAGGCCCAGCCCGGCGTGTAGAATGCCGGCTTCAAACTGAACGTTTTCATGACGATGACGCCCACCGCATAGACGAAGGCGATGACGCTGACCGTGAAGCCGAAATAGGATGCAAAGCGCAGCGGGACGTCGGAGAACGAGGTGATGCCGTCCATCGCAAAGCGAAGCATCTTGGAGAGGGGATACTTCGTCTCGCCGGCGTAGCGCACGTCACGATCGTACTCGATCGCGGCCTGATTGAATCCAACCCAGCTTACCATTCCGCGAAGAAAGCGATGGCGTTCGGGCAGCCGCCGGACGGCTTCGACGGCCCGCCGGCTCATCAAACGAAAGTCTCCGGTATCCAATGGAATCGCAATTTTGGTCAGGCGTTTGATAATTCGGTAGAACGCGCGCGCGGTCAAGAGCTTGAAGCGGCTCTCGCCTTTGCGAGTTCGACGAACCGCGTACACGACGTCGTAGCCCTCGCGCCACTTTCGCAAAAAATCCTCGATCAGCTCGGGCGGATCTTGCAAATCTCCGTCCATTAAGATCACTGCGTCGCCGGTCGCAATTTCGATGCCGGCGGTCGCCGCGAGCTGGTGGCCGAAGTTGCGCGACAGGTTAACCAGCACGGTCCGAGTCCGCCGGTGCATCTCCGCGCGGATTGCGGCGAGCGTGCCGTCGGTGCTGCCGTCGTTGACCAGCACGATCTCGTGGTCGAACTGTGCCCTTACCGGCTCGACTGCCGCCGAGATCCGCGCCAGCAGCGGCGCGACGTTTTCGGCTTCGTTATACAGGGGGACCACGATGCTGAAGGTGGGGCGTGCAGAATCGGCCATGCCGCTGGAGTTTTCAACATCTCACCGCCGTTGTCACCCCGGGCGGAAAGTGCGCAGGCTCCAAGAACTAGGGCGCATGCCTAACGCCCGTTCGGCCCTGGCCATCGGCGCGGCTTTGCTCTGGCTTGCCGGCTGCAGCCATGCGGCTGCACCAAGCGGGGGGCAGCCGACATCGCGAACTCGGCCGCCGGCGGCCGTTTCGCGGAACGCCGCCGGCGAAGCGGGACCAGCCGCCGCCCGAACCACCGTCCCAAGCGCGGGGGTTCCCAGCCCATCATCGGCCTCGCGAAGCCCGATGGCACCACCGTCGCCCGTCGTCACGCCGCCCAAGCTTGCGGTCAAAGTTCCTCGCCTGCCGCCCGACGCAGCACCACAGATTCTCGCGGTCGCGGTAAGCGAGACCACGGTCCAGCCGGGTGACACGGTCTCTGGGAGGGTCGTTACGACCTCCAACGTCGCCAGCGTGCAGGCTCGCATCGGGGGCTATGCGATGACCCTTGCGAAAACCGGCGTGGGACGCTTTGCGCTGACGTACAAAGTCGCGCCGCTGCCGTGGTTCATTCGCGGAACGTTTACGATGCGCGTCATTGCAAAGAATACGCGCGGAGATGCCGTCGAACGCACGATACCGTTGACCGTTCGATAATCTATCGGCTCTCGTTCTTAAGACTTTAAATTGTCCTTAAGGTCGTGAGTTTTTTCACGAGCAGTTCAAGCGTGCGCGCAAAGGACGAGGGAGAATAGCGAAGGAAACTGCGCCTCCGTTCACCTGCTTCAAAAGGACGAGATCCGTGCGTTGCATTTCGTTGCCGAACCTAGCTCTTGCGATAACGGTAGCGGCTACTCTCTGCGCGTGCGGGGGCAACGGCGGAATCGCTTCGTCGTCTGGACTCCCGGGTGTGCGTGCGTCGCAGAGCAAGATACAGCACGTCGTCATCATCGTTCAAGAGAACCGCAGCTTTAACAATCTCTTTTACGGCTACCCGGGCGCCAAAACGGCAACGTACGGCTACAACTCGAGCGGCAAGAAGATCGTGCTGCAGCCCGTTACGATCGCAACAAAGTGGGATCTCGAGCATAATGCCAAGGGGTACTTTGCATCGTGCAACGGCAAGGGGAAGATCCCCGGCACTCGGTGCCGGATGAACGGCTTCGACAATGAGGCTTGGGGGTGCGTCGCCTCAGGTGAACCGAAGTGCCCAAATGCCAACCCACCGTATAGCTACGTGCCGCAAAAGCAGACGCTGCCATATTTTTCGATGGCAAAGCAGTACGTCTTAGCCGACGAAATGTACGCGTCGGACTTCGACATCAGCAGCTTTATCTCACATCAGTACATCATCGCGGCCGTCAACCCGGATTCCACCTACGACTATCCCGATGGATCGTGGGGCTGTCCGGGCGCCCCAGGCGACGCGATTAAGGTCCTTGGCCGGCACCGTAATATAAACGATCCCAAGACGGTCTTCCCTTGCTGGGATCCCACGACGCTGGGAGACGAGCTCGACGCGGCCAGCTGGTCGTGGGCATTCTACGCAGTGCCCCTCGAAGACAAGGGTGGCAGCTCCGGTACGCTCTGCGGCCACGGTCCCGAGCGGAACGGCAACGGCTACCGCAGCGCGATTTGGAGCGCTTACCAGACCATCAAGCATATTTGTTACGGTAACGACTGGGATAACGACGTCAAATCGCCGCCGCAGCAGTTCCTGAGCGACGTGAAAGGCGGGAATCTTGCGACGGTAACGTGGGTCACGCCGACCTACGCAAACTCCGACCACGGCGGCAACGGCTCCGACACGGGCCCGTCCTGGGTGTCGTCGCTGGTCAACGCAGTCGGCGAATCGAAGTTTTGGAGCTCCACTGCGATCTTCATCTTTTGGGACGACCCCGGAGGTTGGTACGATCCGGAGCCACCGGCCTACGTCGGTAACGACGGGCTAGGGTATCGCCTTCCGCTGTTGATCGTTTCGCCGTACGCAAAACGAGGGGTCGTTTCGCACACCCACTACGAGCACGGCAGCATTTTAAAGTTCGTTGAAGACCAGTTCGGTCTAGCGCGGCTCTCCGCCAGCGACACGCGTGCCAACTCGCCGGCCGATGCCTTCGATTTCAACCAGTCACCGCGCCAGTTCGTTCCGATCAAAGCCGCGTACGATGCGGACTATTTCATGCACCAGCCGCTCGACACGCGGCCGCCGGACAACGATTAGTGGGATCGTGAGAAAGCTTCCGCTCGCGCTCGCGGCGATGGCATTACTCCTTTGCGCTTGCAAGGGTGGAATATCTTCATCGCCCGGGGTTCCGGCGGTCGATCGGCAGCCGCACCGAGCGGCGATCCAGCCGCTTAGCCCGAAAAAGATACAGCACGTCATTATCATCGTTCAAGAGAATCGCAGTTTCAACAATCTTTTTTACGGCTACCCCGGTGCTAAGACCGTAACCTACGGTTACGACTCGAAGGGTCAGAAGATCACGCTCAAGCCGATCGGCCTGGCAACGACGTGGGACGTCTCGCACAGCTACGCCGCGTTCATGGCGGCGTGCGACGGGACCGGAAAGATTCCGGGGACCAACTGCCGGATGGATGGCTTCGATAAGGTTGGGTGGACCTGCGGCCACGCGGGGCAGCCGCGTTGTCCGAAGGGCGTTACGTATCCGCCGTACTCGTACGTCCCGCACAGCGAGACGGCGCCCTATTTTTTGATGGCTAAGCAGTACGTCTTAGCCGACCAGATGTACGCGTCGAACTTCGACGTCAGCAGCTTTGTCTCGCACCAGTACATCATCGCCGGTCAGGCCAGCCATACGGTCAACTATCCCGAGAGCTTTTGGGGATGCCCCGGCGGATCGACCGACAAAGCCTACACGATCGACGACCAACGCAAGATCAGCTCTTCGCCCGATCGCGTGGTTTGCTTTGATAATAAAACACTTGGTGACGAGCTCGACGACGCGAAGTTACCTTGGGCGTTTTACACGTATCCCATTGGCAGCGCGCCGGACCCCTGCGATGGGGACGCCAGCGGCGACACGTACCAGGAGACGAATGGCATTTGGAGTGCCTACCAGGCGATTCACCACATTTGCTACGGGAGAGATTGGAAGAAAGATGTCATCACGGACGCGACTCGGTTTCTCACCGACGTGCCGAACGGCAAGCTAGCAGCGGTAACGTGGATTACGCCGACTTGCGCAAACTCCGATCACGCAACCTGTGATTCGGATACGGGTCCCTCGTGGGTCGCCTCGCTCGTCAACGCGGTTGGCGAATCGAAGTTTTGGAGCACCAGTGCCATTTTCGTTTTTTGGGACGACCCTGGACTTTGGTACGATCCGGAAAAGCCCGCTCACGTTGATTACGATGGTTTGGGCTTCCGCGTCCCTTTGCTGATCATTTCGCCGTACGCCAAGAAGGGCTACGTCTCGCACACGCACTACGAGCACGGCAGCATCCTGAAGTTCGTTGAGGAGCAGTTCGGCCTGTCGTCACTGGCTGCCAGCGACAAGCGCGCCAACTCCGCGGCCGATGCCTTCGACTTCAACCAGTCACCCCGCAAATTCGTGCAGATTCAAGGCCCCTACGGCAAAAACTATTTCTTGCATCAGCCGCCCGACCTGCGGCCCCCGGATACAAACTGAGACTTAAGGGCGAAATGGCTTCGCACGGGGCTCCGGGTGCTGCAGACATTAAGACTTTCTCAATTTGGCTTAACTGTTTCTCCCATTTCCAGGATGCAGGCCCGATTTGCCATCGCCTACCATCGACGTGGATGAAGCCGGCGCAGTACCGACTCCTTCGTTGCTTTTTGGAGTACCGTCTTGTTTAAAGGCCTGCATCGCGTAAAAAGGCGCGTTCTTTCCCTTGGATTTCCTCGCTTGGCCGCGCCCGTATGACGGACGGCTCGTACAACCGTACGTCGAACGGGACAAACGCAGCGCATAACGGTGCGACGAACGGGGCGACGCACCGGCTTACCGTCATCGTGTCCTCGCCTGCGCAACATCCGAATGCGCAACGGCGAATCGCCATTGTCGGGACCGGATATGTGGGGCTCGTCACGGGGACGTGCTTAGCCGAGTTCGGGAACTCGGTCGTCTGCCTCGATAACGATGCGTCCAAGATTGCGACGCTTCGGCGCGGCGAGCTGCCTTTCTTCGAACCGCAGCTTCTCGAGATGATGGTCGCCAATCATCGAGCCGGCCGGCTTTCCTTCTCCGAAGACGTCGAAGGAGGAGTGCGCGATGCGGCGATCGTTTTTATCGCGGTTGGAACGCCGCTGCGTCACGACGACGGCGTCGATTTATCTGCCATTTGGGACGTCGCTGCGATGATTGGTCGCGAGCTGAACGGACCGAAGATCGTCGTCGTAAAATCGACCGTGCCCGTCGAGACGAGCGAAATGGTTGCGACCACGATCGGCGAGAACGCCGTTCGGCGCCATCGCGTCGACGTCGTAAGCAACCCGGAGTTTCTGCGTGAAGGGTCGGCGGTCGCGGACTTCATGCATCCCAGCCGCATCGTGATCGGCACGAGCAGCCAGCAGGCCGAGGCGGTTATGCGTGACTTGTACGCGCCGCTCGACGCACCGTTTGTCGTCACGGATGGACGGACGAGTGAAATGATCAAGTATACGGCGAACGCGTTCTTAGCGACGAAGATTTCGTTCATGAACGAGATCGCAAATATATGCGAGCTCGTTGACGTGGACGTCAGGGCGGTCGGTAGCGGTATTGGTTACGACCACCGCATTGGAAGTCACTTCATGAGTCCGGGGATCGGATACGGCGGTTCCTGCTTTCCGAAAGACGTGCTGGCACTTGAGAGAATGGCCCACGACCGCGGCTACGACGCGGCCCTGCTGCGCTCCGTCGAGACGGTCAATCGCGCTCAGGTCGCGCGAATTCTCGTGAGAATCGAAAACGCGCTCGGCGGTTCGGTCGAGGGCAGGAACGTCTGCGTTCTCGGGCTCGCGTTTAAACCGAACACTTCCGACGTGCGCGAGGCGCCCGCGCTCCATCTGATCGATTTCTTCCTCCGTTGCGGCGCGACCGTCAGCGCGCACGACCCGATTGCGATCACTGTCGAGGGCGCGCGGGCGAAAACCGGCGACGGCGTTCGGTATTGCTCGCAAATGTACGAAGCGATCAATGGATGCGACGTTCTCGTGCTGGCGACGGAATGGGACGAGTACAAGGGGATCAACTTCCGGATGGTTCGCAAGTTGATGCGGGGAAACATCGTATTCGACGGGCGCAACATCTTCGACGCGAGCGACGTCGTCATGGAAGGCCTGCGCTACGTTGGAGTCGGGCGTGCGAAGGAGCCCGCGTTGGAGCTTGCATACCAGGAAGCGTACGGCGAGTGATTCGCCTTTGAACGTCGTTCTCACCGGAGCAGCCGGTTTTCTCGGCTCCCACCTCGTCGATCGGCTCCTTGCGGACGGGGACCGCGTAGTCGGCATCGATAATTTAACGACGGGATCGCGCGCAAACCTCGAGACGGCCGGTAACGATCCGGCCTTCGCATTCGTCGAGGCAGACGTATCGCACGAGTGGACGTGGGCGAGCGATTTGGACAAACCTGAGCTCATCGTACATTTTGCCTCTCCGGCGAGCCCCATCGACTACGGCGGGGAGCCGCTGGCGACGATGGCCGTCAATGCACTCGGTGCAATGCATGGAGTCGAACTTGCGCGCGCCACCGGCGCGAGACTGCTCTTCGCCTCGACTTCCGAAATCTACGGTGACCCGTTCGAACACCCGCAGCCTGAGAGTTATTGGGGCAACGTCAACCCGGTCGGTGCGCGCGCCTGCTACGACGAATCCAAACGCTACGCCGAGGCGTACGTCACGTCGGCGGTTCGAACGCTTGGGATCGACGCAAGAATCGTACGAATTTTTAACACGTACGGACCGCGCATGCAGCCCGACGACGGCCGCGTCATCCCGAACTTCTGCATGGCGGCCCTGCGCGGCGAGCCTCTGGTCGTGTACGGCGACGGCCGGCAAACGCGAAGCTTCTGCTACGTGACGGACCTCGTCGACGGCGTAGTTCGCCTCGCCAAGCGTCAAGCGCTGGCCGGCCAGATCGTCAACATCGGGAATCCCGACGAATTTACGATAACCGATCTGGCTCTGATGATCTCACAGATCGCCGGAGTAAAGCTCGACGTCGTCAAGGCGCCGCTACCGCCGGACGATCCGACGCGTCGCAGGCCGGCGATCACCCTGGCGCGCAGGCTTTTGGATTGGGAACCGCAGGTAACGCTTCGCGACGGATTGCTGGCTACGCTGGAGTACTTTCGGCTGTCAGCCGGCCTGCGCGAGCTTTTGGCCTCCAGGATTTAGCCTTCCATTGCTTTTACTGCTCCTAACCGTAGCATTCGTGCTTTCACAAGTGCTCTACACCGTTACGTTTCTCGTAGACTTGTACTTTCTGAGCCTTCCGGTCGATTGGGTCGACATGGAAGAACCCATCGCGGAGCCCGAAAGCGAGTGGCCCTACATCGTGCTTTTTTATCCGGTCTTGCGAGAGTTGGAAGCGACGATGCGGACGACGTTTCTGTCGCTCTCGAAGGTGGACTATCCAGCACAGCGATGCCGCGTGGTTGCGATTCCAAATAGTAACGACGAAGAAACGATCGCGAGTCTCCGGCGACTTACCGCCGAGTTCGGATTCTTGGAAATTCTGGAGGTTCCGCCGACGAGCGATCCGTCGTGGCAGATCGTTTGGGATTCCTGGAACGCCAATCCAAAAGCGTATTGGTGGCATCATGGGAAGCGCTCCGGTGTAAAAGATCTGCCCCCCAAAAAAACGCGTCAGCTGATCTACGGGTTATATTGGTTGGCGGTAACCCTCAAACACGAGCCAAATCTGGTCATAAACTATATCGATGCCGATAGCTGCCCGCCCGGCGACCATTTCAGGGGCGCCGTCATCGGTCTGCGTCACTACGATGTGGTGCAGGCCCTCAATGTCGCCGGAAACCTCAACGCTACACTGCCGGCTTCGTGGCACGCTTTCGACCACATGGCCTGGGACGGCTACAAATACCCGCATCTCACGGCGCACGGGCGCCAGCCGTATTGGGTGTTGGGCAAGGGCCTCTTCTACAGGGTCTCCGACCTCATCGCATTGGGCGGTTTTCATCCATGGATCACGATCGAAGATCCGGAAATCGGATTGCGCTACTGGGCAAATGGATTGCGACTCGGCATTCTCGCGAGCTCTCTTATTGAAGAAGTGCCGAAGACGTGGCTCCAGGGGGTAACCCAGCGGAAACGCTGGGTATGCGGTTTCTTTCAGTCGCTTGGGCGCCCGCTGAGCCATCTCGGCTTAACGCCCGGGCAGCGCTTTAAATGCTGGTTGATATTCTTCCCGTGCTTATCGCTCTGGATCAATACCATCGGGGTGCCGCTCGGAATCTGGGCGCTCTGGATGTACTTTGCTCGGACTCACGTCGTGCCGGTCTGGACGCTCTGGATTGCCGCGCTGAATCTGGCGTTATTTATGTGGTCGCTGGCGTCGCTCTATGTCAATACCTGGGGGCGAACTCGGCTGGTCTTTACCCGGTGGCGCGATCGCGCCTGGTACATGCTGCGCGTCAACCCACTCTCTCTCATGATTTGGTGGTTTCTCTGGATCGTGCCGTTGGCAATCGGCTTTCGAATGTACCTGCGCGACGAAGGGTTGGCCTGGCAGCGGACCGAGAAAATCGACGCAAACAAAGTGCTCATTCGCAAGAAGCTTAGAGAAAGCGAGAAGCCGCGTCTTGATTAAACACGTCCTCGTCACCGGTGGCGCCGGGTTCATCGGCTCTCATCTCGTCGACGCTCTCTTGGCCCATGGCTATGAGGTTACGGTGCTCGACGCGCTGGTGGCTCAAGTGCACGCCGACGGAGAACGCGACGCGGAGGGCTGGCCCGTCTACGTGGACCGTCGAGCGAAGCGGATCAAGGGCGACCTCTTGGATGAGGGCGTCTTCGAAGCAAGCCTTCGTGGCGTAACCCATTTGGTTCATTTGGCGGCGTCGGTCGGCGTCGGTCAGAGCATGAGCAACATCGTCGATTACACGCGTAACAACGTAATGACGGCCGCGGTTATTTTGGAGACGCTTTCACGACGCGCGCATACGGTCGAGCGAATAGCCGTCGCGTCATCGATGTCGATCTACGGCGAAGGCGCGTACCGAGTGCCCTCAACCGGAAAAGTGGTGGCACCGCCGTCGCGCAGCCACGAACAGCTCGCGGCGCGTCGTTGGGAGCTATCGATGGATGGCGAAGATCTGACTCCCATCGCGACGGCCGAGGAGAAACCGCTACGGCCCTCCTCGATCTACGCCATCAACAAACGAGATCACGAGGAAATGTTTCTCGCGGTGGGCCGCACGCTTCAAATTCCGACCGTAGCTCTGCGCTTGTTCAATGCGTACGGCTCCCGTCAAGCGCTCAGCAATCCGTATACCGGCGTTGCGGCGATATTTATCTCTCGGCTTCTCAACGATCAGCCGCCGCTAGTCTTCGAAGACGGGCAGCAGAAGCGGGATTTCGTGCACGTCGGCGACGTCGCCAACGCGTTCGTAACCGTGCTGGAGAGCGAGTTGGCCGTGTGGGACGCGTTCAACGTCGGCAGCGGGTCGCCGATCGCCATTGCAGAGATGGCGAGCACGCTGGCTCGGATGCTCGACAAGCATATCGCGCCGGAATATCTCGGCAAGTACCGCGTGGGCGACGTTCGCCACTGCTTTGCAGACGTTTCAAGAATTGAGAGAACCTTCGGCGTGCGGCCGCGGCGGTCGTTCGACGAGGGCATGCGAGAGCTCGTCGCGTGGGTTTCGCAAGCGAAGGCGCCGGTCGATCGCAGCCGGGCGAGCCTCGCCGAACTCGAAAAACAGCGACTTCTCGTCTAGTGAAGGGAGCAATCACAGTGTCACGGGCAATCGCGGCGGCGGCCATCGGCCTCTTTTTGCTGGCCGATCCGATCGCGGTTCGTGCGGATAACGTTGAGGCTTTTGCCGGGGGGCAGGCGGATTTTGCGAACTACGTTTTCGCCGGCGCGAGTGTGGCTTGGCCCGGGTCGAGCATCGGCAACGGACTCGCCTTTCGAGGGTACTTCGATACCGGCGGCTACGATTACGTGCGGCACGACCTCGGTGTGATCCGGGCAAACTTTTCGGGAGAAGAGCTGGACGCCGTCTACGGGATTACGCTCAAGCACATTTGGAACGACCTCGGCGTCGGCGTCAATGCAACCTATACGGGCCTTTCGCCGTATGATTCCAAGAATCTACTGGCAGGTGACCAAACGGAGCTTCGGCTGAGTTTGGATGGTGGGACCGACGGCGGACCATGGCGCGCAGATTGGCTCGGCTACTACGGAACCAGACTCTATGACTACAATTGGTCAATCGACGGCACCCACGCCGTATCGCCGAACTGGCGACTGGGCGCCGCATACGCCGTCGAAGGAAATCCCAGCTATCATCTCAATCGGGTGGGCCCGTTTGCCGGCGTGAGTTTTGGTCCGCGTTCCGAGCTGCAGCTCTCGGCCGGCGAAGCCTGGGAATCGGGATTTACGCCGCGGGCCTACGGCGGCGCGACCTTTTTCCGGCGTTTCTGAGGCCCCGGTTCGACGTACCAAAGCGCGTCTCGAATCGCAAAGTACATCGGCTTGGCTCGCATCGAAGAATCCAGCGGCAATCCGCGGTTAAAGCCAGGCCCGCTGGCATCGGTCCAGGCGCCTGCAAACCGGGCGTAGTCGTCCTTCGTTACCTCGAGCCAGGAGTGGAGGTCACTCAGGCCCCACGTCGTTACTCCGGTGACGGCGCGCTCACCCAGCACAACATCGAGGTAGCGACGCACTTCATCGGCGACTTGGCGATCGCGTTCGTTCGCCGTTGCCACATAAGCGGCTTCCTTGACGTCCAACTCCGTGACGACGATAGAGAGACCCATGGCTGCCACCTCTCGGAAGAATCGCGCGACCGCGGATTGTGAGATATGGCCTTTGCGCAGATCGAGGTGCGCCTGTACGCCGAGTCCATCGAGCGGTGCGCCGGCGCGCCTCAGCCGCTCGAGCAGCTTGAGCAAGAAGTAGCGCCGATCCCGCTCCTCGGGAAGGTCGTACTCGAGCCCATATTCGTTGACGATCAGTTGCGCCTTCGGCGCAAACGTCCGGGCTTGGGTCAGCGCGCGGCCGATGTAATCCGGACCGAATACCTCGAGAAAGATGTTCTCGCGCAGCCCATCGATGCGTTGACCGGGGTCGATCGGCTCGTTGACGACTTCCCACATCTCGATGACGTCGCCGTACCTGGGAATCACCGAACCGAAATACCTGGCGATGAGATTCCAATCCTGATTCTCGCGCAGCACATCCACGGCCCACTCCGGCACGCCGAGATGCCATAGCAGCGTGTGGCCGCGCAGGTTTTTGCCGTTCGCAATCGCAAAAGTCGTGAGGGCGTCGATCTTGGCGAACGAGAGCTGACCGTATTCGGGTTCGATCGCGTTCCAGTTCATTTCGAACTCCGGCACGAGTTGCTCGCACTCGCGAATCACCGCCGCTCGCAGATTTGGCTCGCGGTCAAGGTCGCCAACCCTGACGGCCGATCCAAAAAAGCGTCCCCAGCGTGCCGCCGCCGTCGCGAGGCCTTCGTCGCCCGCATAGGTCCGCTCCACGCCGAGAGCGCAAGTCGCGCCGGCGCAAAGCAGTGCGGCAATCGCGTTTCCTCGGTTAATCTCGATCCGGTTTTCCCGTCGCATTTTTATCGAATCTGGATTTGAGTATTGCTCGTCATCGCAGCGCCGGCGGTGTTTCGCGCGATGATCTGCATGACGAGAGTATGGTTCATGAAGAACGGGAGCTGCGGAACGGCGTAAGCGCCTTCGAAGCGCCCCACGTCGGTCTTGGGCAAATTGAAGCTGTAGCCACCGACACGAACTTCAACGCTGGCGACGTTCGATGACGTCAGCACGATGACGGAAAGGGTATCTCCGGCCTGCGGCGTGGTCGAGCTCAGGTGCCACCAGAGAATCTGCGGCGCTGCATCTGGCGGCAGAATGGCTATTGTCGGCGTCGGCGCGGGCCACGGCGTTTGCGAAGGTGCCGAGACGCCGGGAACCGGCGAAGAAGCCTGAGCGCAGGCGACGGCGATCGAGGAGCAGGCGGCGAGCACTCCCAGCGCCGGAGCAAGTATCCGGTAGCCGTTCACGAGCCCGATCGTTTGAGGACTACGATGCCGTCGCGGTCGCTGGTCACGGAATACTCCTTGCGGGCGAGTGCTCGGGCGACGGCAGGCTCGTCGATTTTCTGCCAGTGCTCCGAATAGTGCGTCCGGTCGTAAACGAACCATCGCTGACCGTTAAAGTTGATGGAGGCGTTCGGATCGAGGCCTAAGTGTGCAAAGATTTCATCTTCGGAACCAACGTCTACCTGCCGAGGCAGTCGCTCCAGAGTCGTTTCGAGCAGCACGTCGTGCGCGTTTGGGGGCCGGTAAAGGTAGTACCAGTATTCCATCGGACTCGCGAAAATGGCGACCCATATCGACACCGCTGCCGCGGCAACGACAAGTCCCGTAGCGAGTCGCGGTTTGTTCCCGCTCAATCGATAGGCGCCGTCAACGAATCCCGCCAGCGCGTAACCGGTCAGCAGCGCGCTGTAGTGCGCGCCCGGCACGATCGTGACCGCCTGGTGGGAGGCGAAAATTTCGACGAATCCCGGAATCAGGAACAGCCCATACCGAGAAATGCATGGCAGGAAAGCCAGCGGGGCCAGGATTATCAAAACGTAGCCTATGCGTGGAAGCAGCACGACCCACGCGAAACTCTGCATTCCGCCGTGAGGGCCGGCCCAGTTGAAGAATTCGAACGACTGATAGGGCACGTGCGAGTTTAGCGCTTGGCGTACGACTCCGAAGTACGCGAAGGCCATTACGATCGCTAAGCCGGAGATGCTCCATCCAATGCGCGCAGCTCGGACGTCCGAGCGTGCCGTCACCGCGAAGAGCAAACCGTTTACCGCCAGAACGACGAGCTGGTCCTCCTTCGTGCAAGCCAGGAGCAGGGCCGTCACGATGCTCATCGACCAGCGGCGCCGGTCCAGAGCGTAGACCAGCGTGGCGGAGAGGAGCGGCACGAAGGCCATCTCGTGAAAATCCCCGACGGCGTTTGCCCACAGAATTGGATAGAGCGCCGCGACGGCGACTAACGCGAGCGCCGGGGCTGGGCGCAATCTGGCTCGCGCCAAGCCCCAAATCGGGAAAATGACCGCCGCGACGAGGATCGCCTGAAAATACTCGAGCCCAACGGGACCGAACGCGCGGACGAAAGGCCACGCCGTCGCGACGATCGGAGACCAATGAACGAGGAGATGATTTACTCCGCCTTCTGCGGTGCTCGAAAAGCCGTGCCCCAGGCCGGCAATAACCTGGGTGAAGATGCCGAGATCGACATCGTTGCGGAAGATCGCGTAACGCCAGTGGACGATGAAGCAGAGCGCCGATGCCAGCGCGAGAAAGAGCGCCCAGACCAACGCACTATAAACATCGGTCTCCGCCCGCCGCTTCATGCAATCCCGAAGTTGGCCCGGACGTGAGCCATCCCTGGATTGTTGGCGGCCTCAGCGCGCCTGTGGGGGCCTTTAGGGCGGCGGTTCGGGAGGCTTCCCGGGCGGAAGATTTGGGAACGGTGCGGGGTTGTAGGGCGTCGGCATGATCTGCGGCTGCTGCTGATTGATGCTTCCCGGAACTTGGTCTTGCCAGCCGTAAACGGTGTCGCGAACGACACGCACGTCGGCATCGGGGACGATGAAGTTGCGTGGTTTGCGACTGAGCCCGTTCTGCGCGATCTCCTCTGACTGAAGCGATCCGCGGTCGTAGAGATAGTGAAAGATCGTGCCGGAGGGATACCGGCGCGTGATCTCATAGTGCAGCGCATCGATGCGGTCCATGGGGATCGCTTGCGCGCTCCACGCGCTTTGATCGGTCGAGATGTAAACGCTCGAAACGAGCGGCGTTGTCGGTGGGACCTGCACGATGAAGGTCACGAGTACCGGCTTGCCCGAGTAGCTCACGTTTGCCGGGCCGATACTCTCGCCGGGCGCCGGTGTCGCGAGATTCTGATAGGCGAGTAGATCCGGATTCGGCGCCGGCGACGACGCCGCGACCGCGAAACGCGTCACGTCGGCGAAGTTGCCTTCAGGCGGCAACGGCGCCCGCGAGAGATCGAGTTCGGTAACGGTGCCGGTGGCGTCAAACGTCGCGCGGGCCCAGATGCGCGGCGCAGGCACGACCGCAGTGGTGCCTCCAGTTTTCGCGTCGCGTATCACGATGCTGGGCGCGACGCGAAAGCCGTCGCCCGTCGTGAAGAAGACGAAGCCGTCTTGATAGGCGAGCAGCTGTCCGCTGACGACGACCGTGGGGCCAGCCGCCACGAGCAGAGTGGCGAGGCCGAGTGAGAGCACCATCGCCGTTGTCATCCTGAGCCCCGTCGAAGGACGCTTCATATCGGGAGCAGCTGAATCACGAAATTTTGCTGCCAATATTGCGCCCGGTATGGGTTGCCATACCAGTAGAGCGTTCGCGAGATATCGGCAAGCGTGTGCGGAAGAATCTTGAAGCGGACGTCGGCGGTCGCGTCATACGGCGGCTGTCCCAACCACCACGAATAAAGCGGCTGACCCAGAATGTTGTTTGCAGGGAACGCGAAAAGCCCCGGCACCGGAATCGGAAAGTCCTCGTGATGCCGAACGAGCATCGAGAAATTGAACGTCGGGGTCGGTGTGTCGTTGAATCCGAAGCTGGTCGTGCGCAACGTCGCAACGCCGCGAAACGACGTGAAACTATCCGGGCAATACGTCGTGCCGGGACCCGTGCACTGCTCGTAGCCCCCGTTAATGTAGTGGTCGCCGATGTTTTGAATCTCGTAGCCGGCATACATGTGGAGCGATCGCGAGGGCTGGCGGCTGATCGTCAGGGTCGTATTCGTGTTGTCGATGTAGTGCGGCAGCGAGTTCCACTGGCGCTGTTTATTGAATGAGGCGTTGAAGTAGTATTCCTGATACGGGCTATCGGGGTGGTTGAGCTTGAGCGACGGCGTGTAGAGATTGAACCCCAGAACCGTGTTGTAGATCGTCGTGTAGGTAGGGCAGTAGTAGCTGATGTGGTGCTTGGGAGGGTTGGATATTGGTAGGCGCACAGCGCGCCGTACGATTGCAATCCGGGAACCTGGATCGGCGGGAATCTTGGGGATACTGCGCGAAGCCGTTCAGATACTGCGAGCCGACCGAGTCGTGCGCGAAGCCGTATCCTTCATAGATGCTTTCGTACAGCGGCAGCGTGGCGATCTTGTTTTGAAAACTGTTGGCCGTTAACTGCAGAAACGTCGGGTGCGCGAGGCTGCCGCCGAGCGCCTTGGGGACCTCGAGCGAGCCGGGCCCGAGGAGGTTGTAGTTGACCACCTGCGAGGTGGCAGTAACGTAGGAGTGGGGAAACGCGTAGGTGGCGTTGATCCAGGTCGTCTGTTGCGCCGCGCGCGGCAGCTGGAGATAGTTCTGTTGCGCGTAATATTGCGTAAAGCTCTGAATTTGGAAGCGGCTGCCGAGCTTTTCGTACAGCATGGCATTCCACCATTTCTCCGCGCGCGTCGCCGGATTCACCGACAAGATCGCGTACTCGTGATCGCCCACGAAATGCTGTTCCACCGACCCATAGAGCTTATACGTCGGATCGTACCGCAAATGGAGCGCCGTTAATGCATTCGGGCTTCCGGCTACTTGCCAGGTGATGTCGGCCGTGGCGCCGGAGAGCGAATTTTGCGCGAGGTATTGATTCGAGGAGAAGCTGATCACGTTGCTTCCCAGCGGGATGCCGACGCCTCCGACGTACGCCACGGCGCCGACGAAACGCACGTACGTTTTGGTGCCGATGATGGCGCCGGTGCCCGTCATGTCCGGATGCGTCGTAACCGGCGGAAAGTAGAACACGTCGCCGGGCATCACGCGCCCTTTGGCAGGGTGCGCGAGGTCGCCGTTGAGAAACGTCCACCGGTCGGGTTCGCTCGTGACCGGAACGAAGTAGATGCGCTTGAAATCGAGGAAGTCCGAGATCGCGGCGCCGCTCACCGTGCCGCTGGCGTCGTGCAGCGTCACGTGCCCCGCGACCATAAAACGGTTGAGCTTGAGGTCCATCGAGAACGCATCGCCGGTAACGGTGAAGCCGTCGCTCGTCCGCAGACGCACGTTGCCGTCGGCTTCGAGCAAGAAACGATCGTAGTAGAAATTAATCGACTTCGCGTTGAGATAGAGCAGCGTCGTCGGCGTGCTCTGCGCACGCGCTGCAGCGCTTGCGAGAATAAGCATCAGTATCGAGGTCGCCGCCGACAATGCTATCCGTGGCACAGCCGCAAGCGTTTCGACGGCCGCAACGCGTGTCTTTCAAGGTCGAAAGGCTCCGAAAGACGCAACGGCGGATTAAAGTCTGATGAAGCGTGTGGTCACGGTCGTGATCGACTCGGGTGGCGTCGGCGCAATGGACGACGCCGATATTTATGGCGATGCGCCGGGGGCCAACACGATCGGCAACGTCGCGCGCCGCTTGGGTTCGTTGCACCTTCCCCACCTCGAACGTCTGGGGCTGGGGCTCCTGACATCCATTCCCGGAGTTGCGGCCGTGTCCGATCCGCGCGCGCGGGTGGCGCGTCTTCGCGAGCGAAGCCGCGGCAAAGACACGATCACCGGCCATTGGGAGATGATGGGGATCACGACGAGCGTGCCTTTCCCTACCTACCCAAACGGGTTTCCGGCCGACGTCGTCGAGGCATTCGCGCAAATTGCCGGCAAGCTGCCGCTCGGAAACATCCCGGCCTCGGGGACCGAGATCATCGAAGAGCTCGGTGCCGCCCACATGGCATCCGGGCGGCCCATCCTTTATACTTCGGCCGACTCGGTCTTCCAAATCGCCGCACACGAAGACGTGGTACCGTTGAATCGGCTTTACGACTGGAGCGAGAAGGCGCGTGAGATGCTCAGGCCCCCCCATAACGTCAACCGGGTCATCGCCCGGCCCTTTGTGGGGAAACCGGGGGCTTTCCGCCGGACGCCGAATCGGCGAGACTATGCGGTCGCTCCGCCCCCCAACCTGATCGATCGACTCGGAGCGGGGGATATCGAGGTTCACGCAGTCGGTAAGATATCGGATATCTACTGCGGTCGGTCAATTTCGTCAACGCTACGCGCCGCCGACAACACCGACGCGATGGAGAAGACGTTAACGTTGCTAAACCAGGTCGACAATGGCTTCATTTTCACGAATCTCAACGACTTTGATTCGAAGTTTGGCCATCGCCGGGACGTCCGCGGCTACGGTACGGCTCTTGAGGAGTTCGATGCGCGCTTACCCGCGCTCGAAGCGCTCTTGAGGCCGGGTGACGAGTTGATCCTTACGGCCGACCATGGCTGCGATCCGACGGCCCCGGGGTCGGACCACACGCGCGAGTACGCGCCCTTCATCCATTTGAGTTCCTCTCCCGGAGCGATGCTGGGCGAAATCGAAGGGCTCGACTTCGTGGGGCACACCGTCGAGCGGGCGCTGTTGAGTTGAACGCGATGCAAATGACGGTTAGCGCTGCAGGCGAGCGCGAGGTTCCGGAATCGTGGCCGACCCTCAAACGATGGATCGACGTCGTAGCGGGCGGCCTACTTCTCGTCATTAGCGCACCGGTCGTAATTCTGTCGGCGCTCGCGATCGCGTGCGTTACCGGGGGCACCCCGTTTTTCCCGCAGGAACGTGTCGGCATGCACGGACGCCGCTTCAAGATGTTCAAGCTGCGCACGATGGTCAACGGTGCGCACGCGCTGCGCCACAGCGTCATGCATCTCAACGAAGTCGACGGCCCGGTCTTTAAGATCCGCAACGATCCCCGGCTTCATCCGCTCGGCCGCTTTCTTCGGCGCACCAGTATCGACGAGCTGCCGAATCTCGTCAACGTCGTGCTCGGCGATATGTCCCTTGTCGGTCCGCGCCCCGCTTTGCCGAGTGAAGTCGAGCACTACGATGCAATCGCACTGCGCCGGCTGAGCGTTCCGCAGGGCGTCACCTGCCTATGGCAGATCAACGGCCGCAGCGAGGTTTCGTTCGAACATTGGATGGAACTCGACAATCGGTACGTGGATTCGTGGACGCCGCTGGGGGATCTGCTGATCATCGCCAAGACCGTTCCGGCCGTCCTGCGAAGGGACGGAGCGCATTAAGCCGTACCTGCGGGCGGTTCCGCAGCGGGAGCGCCCCCGCCATCGCATCTCCATCGCCGGCTCCACTTTCTTTATCATGGGAGCCACCTTCGCATCGACGCTGCTTGGCTTCATGCGTGAGGTCGTCAGCGCGCGCTATTATGGGACGCGCTGGGAGATGGATACCTTTCTCGCCGCGGCGACGATTCCGACTATCCTCTTCGGCGTCTTCAACGGCGCGCTGGTGAGCGTGCTGGTTCCGACGTTCTCCGAGTATCTGGCCAACCATGAGGAAGACGAGGCTTGGCGCTTGGCGAGTACGACGCTCAACATTCTGGCGATCGTCGTTACGGGCTGCGCTATCGTCGGCTTCTTTACAGCGCGCTGGTACGTGCCGATCATCGCCCACGGGTTCCCGGCGCCACAAATGGGCGTCGCGATCAGGATGACTCGCTGGCTGATGCCCAGCATCGTCGCCGTCAGTCTGAGCGGCGTTCTGTCGGCGATGCTCAACGCCTATCATCGCTTCCGATCCGCGGCCCTCGTCGGCGTGGCGGTCAACATCGTGACGATTGCTTGCGTCGTCCTGCTCAGCCACGGCATGGGGATCTACGCTCTCGTCGTCGGGACTGCGCTGGGCTTAACCGCGCAGATGCTCGTTCAGCTTCCATCCTTTCTCTCGATCGGCAAGTATCGACCGATCATCGATCTGCACCACCCCGGGCTGAAGAAGATCTGGGTGTTGCTCGGGCCGATCATCGTCGGGTCGGCGGCGGGCCAACTCGCCCTTTTCTTCGACCGCTTCTTCGCGTCGACGCTTGCGCCGGGATACATTGCGGGCATGAACTACGCGACGAAGCTCGTTAACTTTCCCCAGCAGATCTTTGCGGCCGCCATCGCGACCGTGATCTTCCCCCTGCTCGCCGCGCAGTTTGCGCGAGAGAACCGCCGCGGTGTAGCGCGCAGCGTCGTTACCGGTTTACGTCTGGTGAACTTCATCACCATTCCGTCCGCATGCGCCTTGGTGGTTCTCTCCCACCCGCTAGTGCAGGCGCTCTTCGAACGTGGAACCTTTCAGGCCGGTGCCACCGATTTGACTGCCGGACTGCTGCCCTACGCCGCGTTTGGTTTAGTCGCGCTGGGTGCGAACGTCGTATTGACCCGTTGCTGCTTCGCCTGCCGCGAAACGCTCTGGCCGGTCACCATCTCGGTCATGACCGTCGTCCTCAATGTGTTGCTTTCGTTGGTGTGGCTTCCCGGTCTGGGGGCGCGCGGACTCTTGCTCGCAAACTCGACGAGCCAGACGGTGCAGGCCGTGCTCCTGCTGATGCTGACCGCGAGGCTCGTTTCGGGAATCGACTGGGGCGCTCTCGTCATCTCGATCGGAAAAATTGTGGTCTGCTCGCTGGCGATGCTCGCAGCACTGCATTGGATCGGCGCGTTGGGTGTGACGCCCGAGGCGACGCTGGCCTCGCGCGCTTGGTTCCTTTTCGGGCAGATCGCAATAGGCGGAACCGTCTTCATCGCATTCGCTCGCATGCTTGACGTAGAAGAGCTCGACCTCGCCTGGCACACGATCGTCGCGAAGTTCGAACGCAACCTCGTTAGCCCGCCGGAAAACCGCGAAGCCCCGATCGCCTAATCTTAACTATGATCAACTTTCCGCCGGGAGGCGCGACTTTTTACGACCGCCAAGCCTCCCGAACCATGCTCTCGATCTTGATGCCTGCATATAACGAGGCTCAATCAATCGCCGAGAACGTGTGTGAAACCGTCGAAACGATGCGCGGGCTCGGGATTGATTTCGAGATCGTCGTCGTCGACGACGGAAGCCTGGACGGAACGCACACCGCCGCGATCGACGCGTTGCGCGCGTGGCCCGAATGCGTGCGTATCGTGCGGTGCCGGCGCAACAAAGGCAAAGGCAACGCGCTCATTTGCGGTACGGCGTATTCGAAAGGCGAGTACGTCGCGTTCCTCGATGCCGATATGGATCTGCACCCCGAGCAACTCGAGAATTTCTTCGCGATCATGAATTCGCGCGGCGCCGACGTAGTGATTGGTTCGAAGTTTCATCCGCAATCGAAAGTGGAGTATCCGCGCCTGAGACGGATCTACAGCTTCTTCTATTTCATGTTGGTGCGGTCGCTCTTCGGATTACCGGTGCGCGATACGCAGACCGGTATCAAGCTCTTCAAACGGGAAGTGCTCGAAAAGGTGCTGCCGCGAGTTTTAGTCAAGCGATTTGCCTTCGACCTCGAGCTGCTCGCAAACGCCCATCACTTCGGCTACCGCATCGTCGAGGCGCCGGTAGTGGTGAACTTCAACCGGGTCTGCAGCCGGCTTCGGCTGGCGGCCGTCTGGAACGTTTTCGTGGATACGCTGGCGATCTTCTATCGAATGCGCATCTTGCGCTACTACGACCAGCCGAAGCGTTTCTCAAACAAGATCGATCGCGCCGGTTCGCACGAAATCATCATTCCTATCCCCGTCGGAGAGTAAGCCCGGTTGGCTCGAGGTACCGCGCTGGCGATCTTGCTGCCAGGGCTCGGTGATGCGCTGGCTTGCAGCCCGATTCTGCGCGGGCTGCGCCGCGACTCGTGGTCTGTCGATGCCCTGACGATGCACCCGCCGGTGAGCGAATATCTGCGCGCGCTGGGCATCGTAAAAAACGTTACGCAACTGCCTCTCCGCCCGACCGCGGCCGACGCTCTCGGGGCGCTCTCTGAACTGAGGCCGCGACGATACGACATCTGCATCCTCCCGTTTCCGGCAACGCGCTGGCAGTACGCGGCGCTGGCGCGCGGAGCCGGCGCGGGGAAGCTTTACATGCACGAATACGGCGGCAGCGCGCGTTTGATTGCGCGGACCGGTCCCAACGTTCGGGTCGCGCTCCGCGGGGGACATCGCCTCGCCGAAAACTTGCGGCTCGCGCGCGCCATCGGGCTGCCGGCAGGAAGCGACGATCTCGAGTACTGGATTCCGGAATCTTGGCGCCGGAACCGCATCGCGGGGATTCTCGGCATTCACCCCGGATCCATGGCCTGGAAGGGAAACGAGTCCAAGCGGTGGCCGTACGACCGCTTTGCCGCCTTGGCACGACGGCACGTACACAGCGGGCGAAGCGTGCGTTTCTTTTTGGGGCCGCACGAACAGAGCGAGGCCGCGCGCGTGGAGCAAGATTTTAGCTCCGTCGAGGGAATCAGCATCATCCGCGAGCCGCTCGACGAGGCTGCAAGGCGGTTGGCGGAATGCGAAGTCTTCGTAGGAAACGACGCCGGTTTCAGTCATCTTGCCTCCGGGCTAGGCGTAAAGACCTTGGCGCTCTACGGCATGACGAGTGAGGTTCGGGGCGCGCCGATCGGGCAGGCCGTCGCGCTGCGTCCGTCGCTCTGTCCAGCCTGTCACGACGAAGGTTCGCAGGGCTTCGACTGCGTGCTGCGGATTGAATACCGGTGCATTTTACGCGACGTAGAGTTCGATGCTGTGGCTAAGGTCGTTGACGAACTCTTCGCTGCGGCCTTCGTCGAGCAACGCGTGAGTTTGGAAGGTCCATTCAAGCTTTACGGAAAGGCTTACCCGTGAAACAGGAAGCGGCCCGCGCCTCCGCGGCAGTGGAGTTGCGCTGGCCGGACCGAGCGATGTTGAGAAGAGCGTTCGTTCCGGCGCTCTTCGTCGCGCTTGCACTTCTCGTGACGCTCGGGTACGGCAGCGGCGTCCAACTAAACGACGGGCAAGCCGACCTTCACATCGACCCCCTGAAGTTTCTGCTCTCGTTGCTGCACGCGTGGAACCCCTCGCTGTACCTCGGCACGCACACCGGATTCTGGTTCCCTTACGAAACTCCGTACGCGTGGGTCTACGGAATCGCGCAGGTCTTTCACGTTCCTCAACTCTTCGCGCAGCGGTTCGCGGTCTTCGTGGTCTATACGGGTTGCCTCGCCTCGATGTACTACTGCCTGCGCAGCGTCGCGCCGTGGCTCGACGAGACCTCGCGTATCGCGGGCTCCGTCGCCTATCTGTTCAATATGTACGTTGCGCTGAACTCACAAGCGCAGATCGTCTGGCTGCTCACTTACGCTACCGTGCCCGCAATGGTCGGGATCACGGCCCGCGCGATGCGCGGCGAGATGAATGCCTGGCCCGCAGCACTCGGCATCGCGTTGCTCGTGGTGGTCGGTGGCGGCGTGAATCCTCCGTTGGTTGCAATCAACGTCATTTTGTTGGCCATCTACGTCGTCGTGACGTTGGCCTTGAGCCCGGATCCGGGCGTCATTGCGAGGCGCTCGGTTCCGTTCATCGTCGCGGCCTGCGCAGCGACCCTGTTGATCAATCTCTACTGGGTCGTGCCGTTTGGCGATTACTTCCGCAGCGTTTGGCTCAGCGGCGTCTTGAGCGAAGGGCCGTCGTTGCACAACGCCGCGACGTCGTTCGAGAACGTCCTTCGCGGTCTTGGGCATTGGGCGACGTTCGTCTCATTTGCGGGCCGGCCGTACTTCCCGTGGGCGGCGCCGTATGCTGCGGGCCTGTTCGGCAGCCTGCTCTGGTTCGTGCCGATCGTCGCGTTGGGCGGCGTCGCGTTTGCGCGCAACCAACGACCGATCACCCTCTACTTTCTGATCGTAACCATCGTCTCGGTTCCAATCGTCGTCGGCTACTATCACGACTCGCTGGGCGACGCAGTAACGACACCGATCTACGATCAGTTCTACCGTTACTTCCCCGGATTTCAGATGTTCCGGTTCTCCTATAAATGGGTGGCGGGCGTGGAGTTCGGGATCAGCGGCCTTTACGGGCTCGCGTCGTACGCGCTGTTAGGCTGGCTGCGCGATTGGAATGCGGCGCGTCGAGAACCGCTGGGGTGGCTCCCGGCCGGCCTCCGCGGACTGCTTGTCGCAATGCCGGTCATCATTTTCATTCCGGTCTTGATTCTGAAGATGAACTATCCCAGTTCGACGATTCCGGCCTGGGAGTACCGCGAAAACGCACTATTGGGTAACGACGACCGGCACCGCGTGGCGCTCTTCCCAACCCAGTTTCTCGAACAGTTCGATTGGGGAAATCCGCAGTTCTATATCGAGAACTCGCTGATCAGCCGTCCGATGATCTACGGGTTGCTGGGAAGCGAGCCTTCCCAGGGAACGGATCTCTGGGTTCGCCGCGCCTACCGTGGAACGCGCGAAGGTTTGCCGTTTGCGGCCGACATGTTTCGCGTCTTGGGCGTCGACACGTTCTTGCAGCGCGACGATTTCATTCCGGTGATCGATTTCAGCTCGCCCGACGAGTCGCGGTTCAACACCACGACCTTGACGCACGATCTTCTCCATCGCGTGCTCGGCGCCGTTCCCGAACGCTCGGACGGCCCGCTGCACGTGTATCATCTGCGCGGAGCGCTGCCGCTGGTTTACGGCGTGACTCACCCGGTGATCGGTACGGCTCCCACTTTTTCGGACGGCTATCTCGGCAATGTCGAGGCAATGGCGCGCGGTGAGGCACGCTTCGATCCGCAAGCGCGTTCCGCCGACGAGTTCTCGTCGGAAATGCTCGCGCTTTCGCCGATCCTACCCGAATCTGCGGAGCAAGCTCGGGATCTGGCCATAAACGAGGCGTTGATCCACGGGGTTCGAATTCGCCCGTCGTCCGTGACCGCCGACTGGACGATTCCTTTCGAAGTCAGGTCGGGCGGCGTATATGACGTCTTTGCGCGAGACCAGTCGTTGCTCTTCGCACTCGACCCGCCGCAGACGCTTTCAGTCGACGACAGAAACTTCACTCCGCAAAGTGGGGGCGACTGGTCGCCGTATGGGCAGGTTACGCTTTCGGCGGGGCATCACGCGGTCTCCGACGGTTACATCGATCAGGACTTGGACGTCGCGCTGGTGCGGGCGGACGATCTCAATGATTGGCAAGCGCGAATCGCGACGCTAGAGCGAGCCCTTCCGCAAAATACTGCTCTCGCCAAATCGGTTTACGGCTTCAGGACGGTCGTGACGCTGCCGTCCGCGGGGAGATACCGAGTCCAAGCCAGCGCCGTCGGCCCGTTTGGTCCCGACGGGTTGGCTGCGACGCACCTCGACAAGCGCGCCTCGTATCACGGGGCCTTTGCAGGAAATCTCTCGACGACGCTTCCCTACATTTCCGACGCCGGAGTCGCGGCAACGTCGGCGATCCTCATGCCGGATTCGTGGTATCGCGACGATCCTACGGTTTACGCGTGGCAGCGAGGCGACCCGGAATCGTGGCTTCTCTTCGCTCGCGCGGCGCACGTGCGCGTCTTCGTTCCCGGAACAAGCAGCGTTGTCGCCCGAGTCGCGATGAAAATCAGCCGCCTCCAGGTTGGCAGCGTTCTGAACCTCGCAGTCAATGGCGCGGTGCAACGGACGCTGACTGCTTCCCGGCGGTCATGCCGGCGCGCAGGAATACGACACAACCGATCGACTTACCGGTCCCGCACCGGCAGGTGTCACGGCAGACCTCACGCTTGGACCGGGCTGGAACGACGTGGCTTTCCTCTTTAAGTCCGCTACCGGCGAGCGCGGCGACTTGGGTGCGGGAGTAATTTCGGCGGCGGTCGCGCCGGATCTCTCGTTCACTGAAATCGGCACCGCGTCCGGAGCTTCCCCGGTTCGGCGTGATGGCTCGTTCAGTGCGCAGGCGGTGGCCGGTCCGCCCGGCGCACTCCAGGGCGATCCAGACCTCAGCGGTTACATTTCGTCGACCGGAAACGGTAATTCGTGGCTCGCGGTCGCTCTGCGCGTTGGCGGCAAGGTGACGTATCGGCTTTTCCCGCTTCCACAGCAGGGAAATTTCGATATTAACTTCATGCATGCGTTCCCGAACAACTGGTACGACGGATACCAGCGCGTCCTCGGCATATGGTTCGTTTCGCGCACCACGCGCTTGAAGCTTAGCGGCCTCTATTATGACCTCCATGGGATGCCGGCGCGGGCACTGCATCGCCCGCAATCGCTGACGTCGCTGCCGATTCGGGTCGACGGCAAGCTCGTCACGCAACCGGTTTTCCTCTTCCGGGGCAAGCACGTCGTGAAAAGCGCCGACCCCGAAGTGAAGATTGGGCTTCTGAGCATGGACCCGGTGACGCTGCCGAAGACGCGACCCTTCGCACTCGACTGGCAGCGACGCTCTCCGACCTCGGTCGACGTAACCGTGCCGGTAAAGGCAAATGCGGCCCCTTTCTTGTTGGTATTCGGGGATGCGTATCATCCCGAGTGGCAGGCGACGGTCAACGGGAAGCTGCTAGATCACGTTATCGTAAACGGCGTTTCCAACGGATGGGTCGTGCCGGCCCTTCCGCAGGGTGGAACGATCGCTCTGCGATTCATCGGGCAGCGATACTACATCGTCGCAGGGATCGTATCGTTGATCGCGCTCGGCTTATTGATTACGCTTGCGCTCAAGCCGGAGCTGTGGCCGCTCCGCTCGTCGAGTCCATGAAAGACTCATCCGTCGCCTCAGCGCTACGAGGCGTCTTGCGCTACACGATCGTGACGGCGATCGTAGCGATCGTGGGTTCGAGCCTGCTGCCGGTAACGGACGGCGAACGACTGGCAACGATCGTGTATCTCGCCGTGATTTTTGCTGCCGTAACGGTGACGGCACTCCATTTTGTGCCGGCCGGCGCTGTGGCGGAGCGACCTTTGGTCGTTACCTTGCCCGCAGCGCTTCAGTCGGTGCTGCTCGTCGCGATCATCCTGGTCCTGGGGGCTTTGTTTGCCGGACAGCCGGGGGCCGAAGGGCTCCTGTTGCTCGTCTGTGCCGCGCTCACCGCGATCGCGGCATTCGCGGGCGGCGGATTCTCTCGGACACTCCACGGCGAGTTAGGCGCCGGTGGGATGCTGGCGGCCCTTAAACGCTACAGCGTGCTCGCCGGTGCCCTCGCATTGGTTCTGGCGATGGTCTTACCCGCCGAGACGAAGGCGGTCGCCGTGGAAGTTGCGTGCTGGGCCGTTGTGGCCGCGACGATCTTTCTTTCGGTATCGCTGCTAGGCAGGACCGGCTTCGGGCGACTCGTGATGGCGATCTTTAAAGTTTCCCCGGCGTGGATTTTCGAGCGGACGACCGGCTACGCCGCGTACGCTTGCGCGGGGGCTCTCCTCGTCGCCTCGCTGTGGCCACGAACCGCACCAATCTCCACCTTCTGCGCGTACGTCGCCATCGTCGTCGTCACGATCGGAGTTGCAGTCCAAATTCGTCTTGGCCTCGTCGCCGATTCCCGCCGCGCGACTTCGATTTCGAATCCACGGTGAAGAACGGCGCGATTGCGGCCGCACTCGCGTTCGCCGCGTTCGTCGTCGCAAAAGGAACTCCAACGCTGCGTCACGATTGGAACTGGCCGATCGACCGGCTCGCGATTCCCTCATTCTTCAACGAATCGATCGGCGGGTGGCTGCCCGTCGGGTTCGGCGTCGCCAACGCGCATCCAACGACTTATCTAATCGCTCTTCCGCTCGTCGGGTTGATGTGGATAGCGGGCCCGCTGCTCGCTTTAGCCGCGTTTGCGTTCGTGACCGGTTACTGCTGCATGCGAGCTGCCGCAGACGTGGCGTCGCAATGGGGCAATGCGGCGCCGGCAGCGATCGGCGCCGGCCTTTTCGCGCTCTTTAATCCGTGGGTCTATAACGAAGTCGTTGCCGGCCATCTCGTCATGGTGCTCGCTTACGGCGGCCTCATCGGGCTGCTGGCCGAAATGACGCGCGGCCGTGGCGCATCGCCGGTGCGTTTGGCGTTGTGGCTGGCGTTGATCGAAGCGCAACTGCAGTTCTTCATCGTCGCTGCAGGCGCGCTGGTCGTTTTCGCTTTGGTGACAAAGAAGTGGTTGGCGCCGGTTGCGGGCGTACTCGTTGCATTGCCGTCGATCGTTGGACTTTTCGCCGAGCGCGGTGCGCTCGTGCAAACCCCATATAGCGTGCAATGGCAGGCAAACCAATCGCTCTCCCCGATTGCGCTGCTCTCGCTGGGTGGCTACTTCCCGGGATACGCCGATCGGTTGGGTTTGGCGGCACAGGTCGCGATCTGGACGCTGTGCGCGTTTGCCTTGGCCGGTGTCGTAGCGGCACGCCGCCTCCGCGCGGTCAGGTGGGCGGCCGCGGCAGCCGGCTTAGTCTATCTCTGCGCACTGGGGGTTCACGGACCGCTCGACGCCGCGTATGAGTGGACGGTGCGCTCGATTCCCGAGAGCGGCGTCTTCCGTGAGTTGTACGATTTCGGCGGAGTCTTTGCTGCGCTCCTTATCGCGCTTGCTACGGCGCTGACCGCTCGGGCGAAAGCGCTCGGATATGTCGCGCTCATCGCCGGCGCGGTCTTACCCATCGCCTGGTTGATCCATCCGCCCAGCGATCTCTGGGTCGCAGCCCAAAGCTATCCGCACCCCGCGATCGCGGCGCCGCCGTTCTCTCGCGTCGCCCTTCTGCCGGCCTTTCAGCCGCTGCAATTGCGCACCGGCGCCGGCGACGGCGCGGATCCCGACGCTATCGCGTATCCCGGTGAAGTCGCGGCGCTCAACGACTACCTTCCCGCCTATCCGGTGGACATGGCGCTCGCCCGCTACGAGCGCGACGGTGACGCGGACGCCTTGCGGGCTCTCGGCGTTAGCCGGATCGTTGCTCGGCCCTGGCTCGTATCGCGATCGAATGGAGAAATCGGCCTGGCCGCCTCTTCTTTAGGAGTGCCGCGGCCGTCTTCTGCGACGCAAAGCACTCAGAAACTCGTCGGCGCCGCGCCGTTGATCTCCGCGTGTGAACGCGCGCGAATCGTCGCTCTTGTCGATCGTCTCGATCCATGCGATATGTTCTTTGGCGACGCGCCGGGCTATCCAGCCGTTACTCCGTTGCACGGGCCGAGCGACTCGATCGATCCCTCGGCGTCGTGGATCGATGCACGTCTCGCGTTTGCTCGCGCACCCGCGCTCGCCCAAGGCATCGGCGGCGTACTCACGCAGTCCACGCTGGCAAACCCGGTTACACCGGGTGCGTGGCTGCTCGCCTACGTGCGCGGACGATTGACCGGTTCGGACGGCCAAACGCTCGCCGCGAGTCCCGGGTCCTTTACCTGGATCTCGATTCCGCCGAACGTCGACTCGGTCTCCTGCCGGGGGCTCTGCGAGCTCGTGGCGGAGTCCCGCTTCTTTCCGGCGATTCCGCTTCGTCAAAGCGTCGCACGAACTCGCGCGTTGCCGTTCGACCAACTCGCGCCGTGGCTCTATCGCGTGCACGGCGCTGCCGGTTCCGTACGGCTCGTGCGTCTAAACGAACGCTACGATCCAGGATGGATGGCGTTGCGAGCGTGGCACGTGCTTCCGCACGTTCGCCTCGCTCTTGCAGCGAACGGTTGGATTCTCACGGATCGCTCGTCCGGCGACGTCTTGCTCGTGCAAATCACTGCGTTCGTGCAGCAAATCGCCGAGCTGGTGGGCGTGCTTTGCGTGCTTGCGCTGCTGAAGGCGCTCGTCGGGAAGCCGACGAAGCGCGCTTGAGTGACGATGATGCTGCAGGTTCCGTTTGTCGATCTCAAAGCGCAGTTTCGCGCGTTATCGGAAGAGGTCGTTCCTCGCATGATGCAAGTGATGGAGAGCGCCAGCTTCATTCTCGGCCCCGACGTAGCGCTCTTCGAGGAACACTTTGCGACCTATGTCGGCACTCGCTATTGCGTGGGCGTCGAATCGGGCACTGCCGCGTTGGAGCTCGCCCTGCGCGCGTGCGCGGTCGGTCCCGGAGACGAGGTCATCATTCCGGCCAATACGTTCATCGCATCGGCACTCGCGGTTTCGGCCGTTGGAGCGCATCCCGTCCTCGTCGAGATGGATCGTGCCTATTTGATCGATCCTGAGCTGCTTGAAGCGGCGGTGACGCCACGCACGAAAGCCGTCATGCCCGTGCATTTATACGGTCAAGCCGTTCCGATGGATGCAATCCTCGATTTCGCCCGGCGCCACCGCGTGCGCGTTATCGAGGATGCTTGTCAGGCGCATGGCGCGCGCTACAAGGGCCGCCGCGCCGGAAGCTTCGGCGATATGGGTTGTTTCAGCTTTTATCCCGGAAAGAACCTCGGCGCGTACGGAGACGGAGGCGCGATCGTTTGCAACGATCCCGGTTCGTACGACGCGTTACGCTTGCTGCGCGACTTGGGCCAAAAAAAGAAGTACGAACACGTCGTAAAGGGTGAAAACTGCAGGCTGGATTCGTTGCAGGCCGCCGTGCTCGACGTTAAGCTTCGCCACCTAGATGATTGGAACGATGCTCGCCGCCGCCATGCCGCAGCGTACGATCGGCTTCTTCGCGAAATCGGCATCGAGCCGCCGCGCAAGCTGCACGATGAGGGCCACGTTTATCATCTCTACGTGATAGAAGTTGAGAATCGAGATCGCGTGCAAGCCGCATTGAGCGAACGCGGCATCGCCACCGGCGTTCACTATCCCATTCCGATTCATTTGCAGCGCGCCTACGCCGACCTCGGCCTGGGCCCCGGCTCGTTCGAGCGTACGGAGCGAAGCGCCAATCGGATTCTTTCACTTCCAATGTTTGCCGAGCTCACCGAAGACCAGATCGTCAGCGTGGTCGACGCTCTTGCGAGCTGCCGTCCGTTGCTCGTTGCCTAGGAGCCTCGTTAATGGAACGTGCGCCACTTGGCGTCGCCGTAATCGGAGCCGGTTACTGGGGACCGAACCTCGTTCGAAATTTCTATGCTTCGGAAGAGTGGTCGGTTCGTTGCATCGTCGAACGCGATCGGCCGCGGTTGGAGCGCTTGCGGCGGCTCTATCCCGCCGTTGCGGGACATCAGGAGATCGAAGCGGCGCTGGGCGATCCGCAAGTAGACGCGATCGCGCTCGCGACGCCGCCGCGCACGCACCGCGAGCTCGCGATGCGCGCGATCGACGCCGGCAAGCACGTGCTCGTGGAGAAACCGCTGGCAGAGACATTCAGGGACGCCGAAGACCTCTGCGAGCGCGCGCTGCGCGCCGGCGTTTGCCTGATGACGGACCACACGTTTCTTTACACCGGTTCGGTGGAGAAGCTGCGGGCATTGCGCGAGGGCGGCGACCTCGGCAAGGTCTATTATATCGACTCCGTGCGCGTCAACCTCGGGCTCTTTCAGGAGAGCAACGTCGTGTGGGACCTCGCGCCGCACGACGTGTCCATCATCAACTACGTCCTGGACGAGTTGCCGTTATCGGTGGCCCTGCAGCTCGGCGCGTGCGTCCACGCCAAGACGCCCGACGTCGCATTTCTGACGATGTGGTACCCCAGCGGCTGCCTCGCGCACGTGCATTTGAGCTGGCTCTCGCCGGTCAAAGTGCGGCGTACGATGATCTCCGGAAGTTTGAAGATGGCGGTTTGGGACGACGTCGAGCCTACCGAAAAAATCTACATTTACGATAAGGGCGTCGTCTTGGATCCGTCGAGCACGTCGCTCCAGCAGCAGATGGTGGCGTACCGGTTGGGAGACCTGCACGTGCCGCTCATCGATAACCGCGAAGCGCTCGGAAAGCTGGCCGCGGATTTTGCCCGCGCCATTCGCGACGGCACGCCTACGCGCTCGGACGGGAGATTCGGCGCCGGCGTCGTGCGCGTGATCGAAGCCGCGCTGCGGTCCGCGGAGCTCGACGGCGCGAAGGTTGCGGTAGGCCCGTGAAGGTCTCGTTTATCATCGCGGTGCTCAACGAGCGCAAGCGGCTTCCGCCGGTGATCGAAAGTATCCGCGCCCAGGAGTATCCGCCGGCGTCAGTCGAGATCGTCGTCGTGGACGGACTGTCGGACGACGGTACGCAAGAGTACGCTCGTAGCGCCGGGTGCGTCGTCGTCGACAACCCTCGGCGACTCGCCGAGCCCGGCCATCTGCTCGGCTACGCAGCCGCAACCGGCGATCTGTTGGTGATCATCGCCGCCGACAACATCTTGCACAACCGCGATTTCCTTCGCCGCATCGTCGAGCCGTTCGAGGATCCCAACGTATATGCAGCCGTTCCGCGCGTCGTCAGCACCCGCGACGACAATTTGAGCACGCGCTACATCAACGATTTTACGGATCCCTTCAATCACTTTTTATACGGCGATGCCGCCGCGCCGATCACGTTCGGACGCGCCTATCGGTTGAAGCGCAAGACGGCCTCCTATCTCGTGTACGATTTTCCGGTTGACAAGCCGCCGCTCGTGGCGATCGCGCAGGGCGTGACGGTTCGCGCCAACGCTCCAAAGCGCAAGGGCTGGGAAGAGGACGATATCCTGCCCATCGTTGATATTCTCCGCGCGGGATTCGACATCGCGTACGTTCCCGATGCACTCATCGAGCATCATACCGTCGAAGGTCTGCGCAACTTCGTGAGCAAGTTTGGCCCGCGCATCGCCAAGCGGCTCGAAGACCGGGATCAACCGGTCTGGGAGCGCGCCGCGGCGTGGACGCCCACCCGGAAACTGCGGGCGTACGTATGGCCGTTCTATGCCGTCTCCATCGTCGGGCCGCTCGTTGCGGCGCTCTTCGGCGCGATTCGCGACCGTCGCGCGACGTGGTTCTATCACCCCGTGATCAACTTCGCGCTCGGCGTCGAGTTTTGGCGCCGCGCGTTACCCTATGCGTGGTCGCTTGCGGGGCGCCGCCTCCGTGGAGAACGCGCGTAGTGCCGGGCTCGGTCTTGGTCACGGGCGGCGCCGGCTTCATCGGCTCGCATATCGTTGCGGATCTGCTGCGGGCCGGTTATCGCGTGACCGTCTTCGACAACTTCTCGAGCGGCCTCCGCGAGAACTTGGCCGCCTTCGACGGCGAGGTAGAGATCGTCGAAGGCGACATCTTAGATGCTGACGCTCTAACGGCGGCCGCGCGCGGCAAAGACGCGCTCTCCCACCAAGCGGCGCAACTCGAAATTACCAAGTGCTTGGAAGATCCGATCGACGACATGCGCACGAATCTCGTCGGAACGATCAACGCGTTGAATGCGGCGCGGCTCGCGGGCGTCGGGCGCGTCGTCAATGCGTCGTCGGCCTGCATTTACGGGCAGGCCGTCGATCCGCCGAGCGAAGAGGATGCGGCCCCGCACGATCCCAACTGGTCGTACGGCGCCAGCAAGCTCGCCGCCGAGAAGTACGCGCAAATCTTTTCGAACGACTACGGCTTTGCCGTGCACTCGCTGCGGTACGGAATCACCTACGGGCCGCGCGAGTGGTACGGCCGCGTGCTGACGATCTTTCTCAAGCGCTTGTCGGAAGGGAAGGCGCCCGTCGTCTTCGGGGACGGCGAGCAGCTACGCGATTTCGTCTTCGTCGACGACGTGGTCCGCATCCATCGGGCCTGCATCGAGAGCGGCCTGCGCGGTGCGCAATCGTTCAACGGCGGAACGGGCATTGCGACGTCCGTGTCGCAGCTCGCGCGGCTGGCGTGCGAGATCTCCGGCACGGGCCTCGAGCCCGTCACGGAAAACGTGCAGCCCGGTGAAACGTCCGAACTCGTTGCCGGGCGAATGCGATTGCCCTCCGAGCTTGGTGTCATGCAGCTATCGCCGGCGAAAGTCGAGCGCACGTTCGGCATTACGCCGCAGGTCACACTTCGCGAAGGTCTTAAGCGCGAGTGGGAGTGGCTTAGGGAGAACGCTCATCGCTGGACGACGATGAGTTACTAGGAGGCCGTCGGGTTATAGTACGTCACGCTGAGGAGCCGCTCGTCGCTCCGCCATCCTGGCTACGCTCCTGCTGCCTGGCTCCTCGCTTTCCGCCATCCAGGCTCCGCTCGTCGTCCAGAGCCTCCTCAGCATGACGTACCATAACCCGACGGCCTCCTAGTAACGCAAAGGTGTACCGAATCGGATTTGACCGCTAGAATCTTCGAAGACTTCGCTCCAGTAGCGCATCATCGTCAAACCGTCTTCGTGTCGTCCGAGTAAATTCGGAATCGCATTTCCTTCGACCATATCGATCAAGAGCGACGCGAAATTAATTCCGGCGGCGGTGGTGAGCGCAAGCGTTCCCGAGAAGCGCGGATTCATTTCGATGATGGCGAAGGTTCCGTCCGCACGTAACATGCCTTGAACGTTAGCGGGACCTTGTAGGCCGCTCTTCTCGACGACCTCGCGCACGATGCCTTCGATCAGCGGATGACGGTACGTCCGCCCCTTCACCGAGACGCCTGCCTTGATCGCGATCCGTTCGCGCGGAACGGCCGCAACGACGCGGCCCGGTTCTGCGGCGAAACAGTCGACGGTGAACTCGGCCCCCGCGATTGCTTCTTGTACGATCAGATCGTCGCGACCGCGCGCCGTTTCGTGGAGGGAGTGCGCACTGTCGACCCGCGCCGTTCCGATCGAACCCGAACCGCGCCGCGGCTTGAGATAGACGGGGAACTGCTCGACGGAGATATCCTCGCGATATGCCTGCGTTGCGGGTCCGGGAATGCCGATCTCGTTTAGAAAGTTCGCGAACGTCAGTTTATCTGCGGTGCGCACGACGATGTCGCGAGGCGGCACCACGAGCCGGCAGCCGATGGATTCAAAAAGCTCTCGCGCGCCGTCGAGAGGAAGGAACTCGCTCTCGACGATGAGCGGAACGAAGATATCGATCTTCAAGCGCTGGGCCGCCGCAAAGCAGTTTTGCGCGAATGCGCCATCGTCGGCTCTGGGCAGCAGCACGAACTCGTCGACGAAGGCCTTAGTCGCGTTGAACGGATCCATGTCGCCCGCGGCAATGAAGGTCGCGCGCCCGTCGTCGCGCAGCGCTTTGATCAGCGACTGCGCGGTCACCGTGCCGGCCGCCGTAATCATTACGCGCGGGCCCCTATAGGGCATCGCGCGGCGTCCAGTGGCGCAGTAGGTCAGAAAGCGGCTTGCAAACCTTCAGTAAGATCGAACGTTCCGCAGCCCCGCGGCCTTGAAGGCGGCGGCGATCTTTTGCTCGTCCGCTCCGGCGTCCGGATAGAGCACGACCGCGTGGCCGTCGGCGATCGCGTCGTCGAAGTTCTCGACTTCATCGTCGGGCACCGGGAAGCCGTCGAGATAATGCTTCGACTCGCCTTCCTCCGGAAAGAACGCCCGGAATCGCGGTTCCGGTCCGGTGAGGCCGGGGACGGCGGTGCCTCCAGAGTCGGCCAGCACGCCGGTGCCTCTGGTCATGTCGTCGGAAAGCCCGGTAATGGATTCGGTCTCGCTGAAGACCTCGATGAAGTCGAGCGTCGAAGATTCCGAATCGTCGCCGTCACCCGCGAAGACTTTGACTTTGCTTAGATCGATCTGCTGCGCCGAAAGGGCGTCTTCGAGCGCTTTTGCGTCCGAGTCGGAAAAAATGCCGATGACCAAACCTACTGCCACGAGTGCGGGCTCCTTTTAACGGTTGTATGCCGTAATGGCGTGGCCGAGCCGTTCTACGCCGATACGGATATTCTTCTCCGACGCATTGGAAAAGTTGAGACGCATGCCGTCGTGAACGTCCCGCCCGGGATAAAAACTCACGCCGGGAACGAAGACGACTTTCGATGCCGCGCAGATGCGCAGCAGCTCGGTGGTATCGACGCCCGGAACCGTCACCCACAGAAACATTCCGCCGGCGGGCCGCGTGAAGCGAACGCCTTCCGGCATGAACTCGGCGAGCGCTTCGGACATGACGTCGCGGCGCCGAGAGTACGTTTGCGCGATCTCGCGAACGTGCGCGTCGAAGGCAGGGCCATCGCTGACGTACTGATGGAAGACGTATTGGGCGAAGGTGCCGCTATGCAGGTCGGCCCCTTGTTTCACCAGCACGATTTTTTCGCGAATCTCTTCGTCGGGAATCACGAGCCATGCGATGCGCATGCCCGGCGCCATGATCTTGCTGCCGGTCCCCAAGTAGATGATCGGTGCCGTCGTCTGATACGAAATCAACGCAGGTAAGTCGGCGCCTTCGAATCGCAGCTCGCAGTAGGGATCGTCCTCGACGATCGGCAGGCCGAAGCGCTCGCAGATCCGGACGACGCTCTCGCGGCGCCGCGCGGAAAGCGTGCGGCCGGTGGGATTTTGGAAGTTCGGCACGAGATAGAGCAGCTTCGGAAACGGATCGGCGCGTTCGAGCACGCCCTCGAGCGACTCGGGCAGTAAGCCGTCTTCGTCGGTGTCGACCGTGAGATACCGGGCTTGGTAGGCGTCAAAGGCTTGAATCGTGCCCAGATACGTTGGATTTTCGAGCACGACGTGATCGCCCGGATCGAGAAAGATCTTCCCGATCAAATCGAGACCCTGTTGCGAGCCGTTCACGATCGTCACGGTTTCGGCGTCGAGCGTATGCCCGACGCGGCGGCTCAAACGTTGCGCCACCCATTGGCGCATCTCGGGTATGCCTTCCGTCACGCTGTACTGCAGCGCGGCGGCTCCACGAAGCTGCATCACCAATCGCACCGCTTCTGCGATCGCCTCAGTCGGAAAGAGTTCGGGCGCCGGCAGACCGCCGCCGAAGGAAATGACGTCGGGCTGCTGCGTGACTTTGAGCATCTCGCGGATCGTCGAGGCTCGCAAGCGAGCCGTCCGCTCGGCGAACTTCGCGGCTCGCGAGATCGTGGTCATAGGTGCGTAGCTTAGGCAGCGGTCATCGGTGGTCCGCTTATCGGCGGCCCGCCGGCCGGGGCGCTCAGCGATTCCCCCGCAAAGGAGAGGATCGTTGCCCCTAAGCCGATCAGGCCGACGAGGATGAGGACCAGCGTCCCGACGACCGGCACCAGCTCGGCTGCCGTGATCAGGGCGATGCCGCACAGGAACGCAACGAGGGGCGAGGGAGTCGTCGAGGGGCTGACGAGCTCGCAGAGGCGCCGGCCGATCAACAGCGCGAGTGCCGCCGTCCCGAGGAAGGCGCTCGCGAGCAGAAAGACCATTTCGAGCAGGATCAAAGGAATGAGCAGAATTGTGATCGCCAGCAGCACCGCGAGCGGGATCACTGCGATGCAGCCGATCAAACCGGCGGCGACGCTAAGTCCGGGGTGCCGCTCCAGCCGATCCAAGACCATTCTGGTGCGCAGCGGGAAGATCAAGAAGACGAGCAGGGCGAGAAGGTTCCACGAAAGCCGCCAAAGCAGCCGATGATCGGGAACGAACGGGCTGTAGCCGGAGTCGGGCGGTGCCCATGGGACGACTGCCTGCGCGACGGCGCCTCCAACCTGGTTCACTTGGCCGGTGACGATGCCTCCGGGCGTCGTAAAGCAGCTTCCTCCAACGACGTTGCAGTTGCCTTCGACGATCCCCTCGATGGTCGCATCACCGAAAATTACGGTGAGATCACCGTCGACCACTTGCCCCGGCTCGACCACGACCGAGCCGAAGTAGGTCCCGCCGTGATAAACGGCCTGTGTCGCGGCCAGCGCGGGCCGGGCGAGTACGCCCAGCGCCGCTAACGCCATCCCAAAAACGATTACTCGGCGAAAGCTCACGAGCGCGACCCACGGGCGAGGTGAATGCGAAGGATCGGGCGGAGGCGGCGATAGCCGTAGAAGATTCCGGCGAATAGAAGAAGATCGACGAGCAAGACGGCCGTGACGACCGCCGCCGCGACCGCAGTCTCGGGAGCGACGGCCCACAGGCCCGCTTCGACCGCCGCCAAGCCGCGATCTCCCGAAGCGGCGAGCCGTTCGAAGAGACCCGCAAAGCCGCGGGCGTCCAGTGCCGCAACTGCCACGAGTGTCCAGGCAACGCAAAGATAGGCCAGCAACGGCACCCAGAGCGCCGTGCGCCTGCGGGGGTGCGGGGGCGCGGCTGCAGCAGCGGAGATGACGGCCGCCGTAAAATCCGAGCCAATCCGTCCGCGCGGCTGCGTGGTGGTCAGCAGGGCATCGATCACACGCAGCTCCTCGAACAGCGCGCTGCAGGCGGGGCAGGAGCGCAGATGATGCGCGACATCGCGCATCTGCCGGCGGCTTAGCGTCGCTTCCAGGTGATCGTCCAGCATCGGCTCACACGAGGAGCAACGCACGTAAAGCCCCCTTCTGCGGCGCCCGAGCCGGCACGCCGATGGCGCGCGCCTCGCGTTCGCGCATCTTTTTCGTGAGCGCGATCTTTCCGCGATGGATCAGCGTCTTTACGTTCCCGAGCGATAGCCCGAGCGTGCTCGCGATCGTCTGATACTCCATATTATCGAAATAGCGCAGTGCCAGCACCGTTCGCGTGCGGTCCGGGAGCTCGGCCAATGCGGCGCGCAACTCCCGCTCGGCCTCTTGGCGAAGCAGGCCGCCGGCGGGATCCGCTTGCGGCGACGGATCGGCAAGTGCCGTCTCGAGCGTCTGCTCTTGCGAAAGCTCCGCAAGTTGCGGGACGCGTTGTGATTTGGCCAGATAGGTGCGAATCACGTTGCGCGCGATTTGATAGATCCAGGTCGAGAACTTCCCGAGTTGCGGGTTGAAAGTGTTCAAATGCGCGTAGGCGCGCAAGAACGTTTCCTGCGACAAATCCGCCGTTTCCGCCGAGTTGCGTACGGTTGCGCCGATAAAATTCGCTATGCCGCGTTTGTAGCGATCGACGAGCACGCCGAAGACCTCCCTTTCCCCGGAACGCACTCGATGCACCAGAGTCTCGTCACTCTGATCACGGAATGCCATCCCCCCTCGATTCGGTTCCTTTGGCGGCTTCTACCTAGGCAGAAGCGAGTTTGTTACGGTCGCGCAAGGAGCGAAAGGGCGGGTTTGCGGCGTCGCGAGAGGAGAGAATTGGGGCGTTTTTACCGAGCGGCCACTCGATTCCTAAATCGGCATCGTCCCAGGCAACGCCAAATTCGCACCCGGGATCGTACGCGGCGCTCTGCTTGTACCAGAAAACCGTGCCATCTTCCAGCGTTAAGAAACCGTGAAGAAAGCCGCTGGGAACGTAGATTTGTCGCGCGTCGGCGGCCGTCAACGTCGTTCCGTGCCATTGCCCGTAGGTCGGGCTCGTCGTCCGAACGTCCACGATGACGTCGTAAACGCTGCCGCGCAGGACCGAAACGAGCTTAGCCATGCGCGCGTCGCCATGCAATCCGCGCAAGACGTTACGGCACGAGAGCGAAGAGTTATCTTGCACGAACGAGTCCCCGATACCGCATTCGCGATACCGATCGAGCGAAAAAAGCTCCAGAAAGGAGCCTCGTTCGTCCGAAAGTACACGCGGTGTCACTATCAAAGCGCCGGCAAGAGGTAAAGTCTCGACTTCCATGAGAACGACGGTTCTATGAACGGTAGCGCGAGTCCACCGGGTACTTTCGTGCTCCGGCGCGGACTCGAGCGGTTGCGCACCAGCGCCATTGTGAAGCAGAGCCTTCTGGTCTTTACCACCGGGATGGTGCTCAACGTGTGCGGGTTCGTCGCGCATGCCGTTGCGAGCCGGCAGCTCGGCGTCGCCGCGTACGGCGGACTCTACGCGCTAATCAATGCCGCTTTGATTGCGGCCCTCCCGGTCGCTTTCGTCGCGCCCGTCGTCGCTCAGCTCGCCGCGGAGTTTCGGGCGCTGCACGACGACGGCCATCTCCGCGGACTGACCGACAGCATCGCCGGCGGCTTCGCAAAACTAGCCCTGCTTTACCTCCTCGTGGCGACTGCCGGAATGATTCCGTTTGCGCACTTTCTGCACGTCCCGATTTGGTCGGTGCCCTTCGTCGGATTGATTGCCGGCGTGGCACTCTTCGTTAACTCCCTGCGCGCGATCGCCCAGGGGACGCAGGATTTCGTCGGTTATGGGTTCTCGAATGCGGCCGAGGGTATCGCAAAAGTCATCGGCATCGTCGCGTTGGTTGCCGTCGGCCTGCGGCTCGGGGGCGCCGTCATCGGTTTCTTGGTCGGGCCTCTCTGTGCGCTGATCTATCTCGCTTTGCGGCTGAAACGGCGATATGCCGCCTCGCCGCCGCATCGCGTGCGCTACGACTGGCGCCGTATCCTCAACGCGGGAGCCGGAGCCGCTGCAGCGACGATCGCCATCGCGTTGATGGGCTCCGCCGACGTCGTTTTAGTGAAGCACTATTTTCCCGAGCACGCTGCGGGACTCTACTCCGCCGCGTCGCTCGGCGGAAAGATGTTGCTCTATCTCGTCGGATTCGTTCCAACCGTACTCCTCCCGCAGGCAGCAGACCGTCACGCGCGCGGCGCGAGAACCCGAGACGTTTTGGCGGGCAGTTTAGCGATGCTCGTCGCAGTCGCTCTCTGCGGACTCTTCATCTTTTACTTCTTCGGTCTGGACGTGCTGCACGCGCTCGTCGGCCATGCCTTCGATGCGGCGGCGCCGTTGCTGGTCAAATACGGTTTGGCGATGGTGCTGCTCGCATTGACCAATTCGCTTACGTTCTATGGGATTGCCACCCATCGCCTTGCGTTTACGGTGCCGCTGTTGATCTGCACGCTGAGTACGCTCGCCGCGATCGTTACCTTCCATCCGACGCTTGCGAGCGTCGTAGAGATCATGGTGCTCGGCAACTTCGCAGCCGCCCTCGCCGTCACGGTTTCGCTGCTCTTTCAGCGAAACTCCAGCGGGCGGCGGTCGACGGTGTGACCCGCGTTCTCTTGCTCGGAGGGTCGGGACAGCTCGGAACGGCGATCGCGCAGCGATGGAGCGATTGCGAGATCGTCGCGCCGTCGCACGACGACCTGGCGATCGAGCAAAGCGCACGGCTCGCAGAGGCGCTGACTTCAACGCGGCCGGACGTGCTGGTAAACGCGGCGGCTTTTCACGATGTGGATCGTTGCGAAGACGAGCAAAAGACGGCGCTCGAAATCAACGCATTTTCGGTCGGCCGCGCCGCGCGCCTGGCCGCCCAACGCGACGTGCTGTTCGTAACGATGAGCACCGACTACGTCTTCGACGGCGCGAAGGGCAATCCGTATACGGAGAGCGACTCGCCGAACCCGCTTTCGTTCTACGGCGCTTCGAAACTCGCGGGCGAACGTTTAGTCGAAGCCGCCGGAGGGCGCGCGTTCGTCGTGCGAACCTGCGGGGTCTACGGACCTTCGCGTTCGCCGTCGCGACGCCGCACGTTTATCGAGCGGACACTCGCTGCGGGCGAGAGCGGAGAACCAGCGCGCGTGGTTGCCGACGTCGTTGCATCGCCGACGTTTGCCGGCGATCTCGCCGATGCCCTGCGCAAGCTGATCGGCACCGGCGCATACGGCCTCTATCACGCCGCCGCCGCCGGGCCGGTGAGCTGGTATGAGTTCGCCCGCGAAGCGATGCGACAAGCTCGGGTCGAGCTTGCGATCGAGCCGATTGCGGCGAACCAGTGGAAAGCCAGGGCGATTCGTCCACGCTATTCCGCGCTCGAGAGCGCGAAGCTGGGCGAGCTCGGGATCGTGATGCCGCCGTGGCGCGAGGGAATTGCCGCCTATCTGGCGCTTGGCGTAAGATAAGAGGCCGCGTGGACCTTCGAATCGACCGCCGCAGCGTAGAACGCTGCCGCGACCTCGCCGGCGCTATCGTTGCGCCCGTGGAAGCCTTTATCGCCGCCCATTCGACGGTTTCGGTCGAACGCGCCGTATTGCGGTTGCTCGGCGTGGATGGGATCACGCTGCAGGAAGTTCCGCTGCCCAATGCGATTCTCGACGCGGTGCCGGCTCGCGAGCGCGCTCGCGGCGTGGCGTTGCCCTTTGGAAAAGCCTTGGCTGAAACGGGTCTGGAGCCGGCGGCACTCGGTGCGGAGATCGCCGCAGGCCGGTGCGTGCTCGAGCAGTTCGCCGCCACCCCGGAAGCCGCGGCCCGCGGCGCGTTAGCCGGGTTCGTCGATCGTGCGCTGGAACGGATCGCCGCACGGCGCGACGAGCGTGCCGCTTGGCTCGCGGATTTTCCGCAGTTGCCGCCGCCGCTGCTCTACGTGATCGTCGCAAGCGGCAACATCTACGAGGATCGCGTCGCCGCCGTCGCGGCCGCACAAGCCGGCGCGCAGGTGATCGCGGTGATTCGGTCTACCGGCCAGTCGCTGCTCGATTTCGTGCCGTTCGGCCCCACGACGGAAGGCTTCGGCGGCACGTACGCGACCCAGGCCAACTTCGCGATAATGCGCGCGGCGCTCGATGAAGCGAGCGAAAAGCTCGGCCGCTACGTGATGCTTACGAACTATGCCAGCGGCCTCTGCATGCCCGAGATTGCGGTGATGGCGGCGTTCGAACGGCTCGACATGCTGCTCAACGACTCGATGTACGGCATTCTCTTTCGCGATATCAACATGAAGCGGACCTTCGTCGATCAGCATTTTAGCCGAATGCTCAACGCTCGCGCGGGAATCATCATCAACACCGGCGAGGATAATTACTTAACGACGGCCGACGCGGTCGAGCAAGCGCCGGCGGTGCTCGCATCGCAGTTCATCAACGAAGAGTTCGCACATCGCGCCGGACTGCCGGACGCTCAGATTGGCCTGGGGGACGCCTACGAGATCGACCCCGACCGCGAAGACGGCTTTCTCTATCAAGTCGCACAGGCGCAGTTGGCGCGCGAGATTTTCCCCGATGCGCCGCTGAAGTATATGCCGCCGACCAAACACATGACCGGCGACATCTTCAAAGGGCACCTGATCGACGCGATGTTCAACCTAACGTCGGTGATGACGGGTCAGAGCATCCATTTATGCGGCATGCCGACCGAAGCGATCCACACGCCATTTTTGGGCGACCGCGCGCTCTCCCTCGAGAATGCGCGCTACATCATGAGCACGGCCCGGCATTTCGGCGACGAGATCGCGCTGCGTCCGGGCGGCATCATCGAACGGCGCGCGCACGACGTGCTCGCTTCGTGCGAAGCATTGCTCGAACGCGTTGCGGCAATGGGACTGATGGCGGCCATAGAGGCTGCGCTCTTTGCCGATGTCTCGCGGGCGCCCGAAGGCGGCCGCGGCTTCGAGGGCGTCTTCGAAAAGGCGCCCGACTATTGGAATCCCTTCACGTGTCATCCTGACCCTTCGACTCCGCTCAGGACTGCGCTTCGCGCAGGCACAAAGGAAGGATGACGAAGCTCGTCGGGCCCTTCGGCGATACGCGCGATGACGGAAAGGTGCAGCTCTCGTTTACGCTGCCGGTCGATTGGAGCGAAGCGGCCGACGAGGCGGCGCGCCAACTCGCCGGCAAAATGGGCTTTCGCGACGTGCAAGTCGTCGAAGGGCGGCCGATCGCCTCGGGCTTCTCTTTCTTCGTGATCTACGCAACCACGACGCAGGCCGTCGACGTTGACGCCATCGTGGCGCCTTCGGCCGGCGCCCATGCGTTGTCGATGGAGCAGATCGACGCGCTGGTGCACGAGCGGGTCGGCCGCAAGATCCGGGTAGCCGGCGCCTGCATTGGCACCGACGCCCACACCGTCGGTATCGACGCGATCCTCAATATGAAGGGGTATAAGGGCGATTACGGCTTGGAACGCTATCACGAGTTCGAAACGCATAATCTCGGCAGTCAAGTCGCCGTCGAGGAGTTGGTGCGCTTCACCAAGGAGCGACGGATCGATGCATTGCTCGCGTCGCAGGCCGTCACGCAGAAAGGAAGCGACATCAGGAACTTCACCGCACTTAGCGAGCTGCTGGAGGCAGAGAACGTGCGAGACAACGTCGTGCTGATCTGCGGCGGCCCGCGCGTGACGAATCTGTTGGCCGGCGAGCTCGGCTACGACGCCGGGTTTGGCCGCGGCACGCTGCCGAGCCAAGTCGCGTCGTTTATCGCAGTCACGCTGGCGGAGCGCCTCCGGCAAGGCCGGCCGCACTGGTGAGCAAGACCGCACTCGTTACCGGAATTACGGGCCAAGACGGCTCCTATCTCGCGGAGCTGTTGCTCGAGAAGGGGTATCGCGTCGTCGGTATGACGCGGCGCACCAGCACCGAGGTGCACGAGCGCATCGAGCATATCGTCGATGAGATCGAGATCGTATCGGGCGATCTTCTCGACCAAAGCTCGATCACGTCGATCGTCAGCGAAGTTCGTCCGGACGAAGTTTACAATCTCGCGGCACAATCGTTCGTGCCTGCCTCGTGGAGCCAGCCGGTACTGACCGGCGAGTTCACGGCGCTCGGCGTCACGCGGGTGCTCGAAGCGATTCGTCACGTCGACCCGAAGATTCGGTTCTACCAAGCCTCCAGCTCGGAGATGTTCGGCAAAGTGGTCGAGACGCCGCAGTGCGAGACGACGCCCTTCTATCCGCGCAGCCCCTACGGCGTCGCAAAGGCGTACGGCCACTGGATCACCGTGAATTACCGCGAGTCGTACGGCCTATTTGCGTGCAGCGGAATTTGCTTTAATCACGAGTCGGAGCGCCGCGGAAAGGAGTTCGTCACGCGCAAAATTTCTGACGGCGTGGCGCGGATCAAACTAGGCCTTGCAAACGAGCTGCGCCTTGGGAATCTCGACGCGCATCGCGACTGGGGTTACGCCGGCGACTACGTGCGCGCGATGTGGCTGATGCTGCAGCAGCCGCGCGCGGAGGATTATGTGATCGCTACGGGACGGACCCACAGCGTTCGGGACTTCGTGCGGATCGCGTTTGAAGTCGCGGGTTTGGGTTCGTTCGAGCCTTACGTCGTGACCGACCCGCGGTTCGTCCGCCCGGCCGAAGTGGACCTGCTGGTCGGCGATGCGAGCAAAGCCGCGCTCGAGCTGGGTTGGAAGCCCGACGTCGAGTTCGAGCGGCTCGTGGCGATGATGGTCGAGGCCGATGTCGCTCGTCTCCGTGCGCGCGTCGGCGCTTAGCGCTTGCCGTGCGAGCGTTGGTTACGGGAGCCAGCGGATTTGTCGGTCGCTTTCTCGTCGCCGCGCTGCGCCGGAAAGGCGACGACGTTTTGGCTTGCGGCGGCCCTCACGACGACCGAAGCGACTTTTTCCCGATCGATCTGGGCGACTCGGATTCTTTGCGCGCCGCGCTGGAAGCGGCACGCCCGAGCGTCATCTTTCATCTCGCAGCGCAAACGTTCGTACCGGATTCGCTGCGCTCGCCGATCGAAAGCTTTGAAACCAACGCGCTCGGGAGCGCACGGCTGGCCGAAGCGGTGCGGGCCTACGGTGGCGACCCATCGCCACGCATCGTTTTCGCCAGTTCCGCTGAAGTTTACGGCATACGCGATCGAAGCGAGTACCCGCTGCACGAGAGCCTGGACTTGCGTCCGGCCAATCCGTACGGTGCAAGCAAGGCGGCCGCCGAGGCCTTCCTCTTGTCCGGGGCGCGAAGCTTCGGACTCGACGTCGTGGTCGCGCGCGCCTTCAACCATATCGGACCGAATCAAAACGAGCGTTTTGTCGTTGCCTCTTTGGCAACGCAGCTGGCCCGCATCGCCGGCGGCGGCGAGCCACAGATGTACGTGGGCAGCCTCAGCTCGGCTCGCGACTTCTTGGACGTTCGCGACGTCGTCGAGGCCTATCTGGCGCTCGCGCGCCGCGGCGAAGGCGCGCAAATCTATAACGTTTGCAGCGGTCGCGCCGTGACGATCCGCGACGTGTTGCGCGAACTGATCTCGATTGCGCGGGTGCCGGTGGAAGTACGCGAAGACCCGCAACGCGTACGCGCGACTGAGATTCCTCTCTCGGTCGGGAGTTCGGACAAGCTGCGCGAGGCGACGGGGTGGCAGCCGACGATTACGCTGGACCGCTCGCTGCGCGACGTTTATGCAGCGGCGCTCGTGGCGGAGAACGATTAGTGCGCGCATTCGTCTTTAAGAACCGCGGCCTGCTGTTGAGCCTCCCGGCATTGGCGCTCGTAAAGCGCGGCAAACCGAGCGCGGGCAGCATCGCGTTGGGCCTGCCGATCGCCATTGCGGGCGAGCTGATTCGTTGCTGGGCGGTGGGCTACTCAGGCGAGACTACGCGCAACGACGTGGTAACGGCGCGCAAGCTCGTCACGGCCGGCCCGTACGCTTACGTACGTAATCCGCTCTATATCGGAAACTTCGTTACCGCGACGGGGTTCGCCATCGCCTTCACCGGTCGCAACTGTCCGATCGCGCGTGCCCTGCTCGTGGGCGGCTCGCTGGCTGCGATGAGTGCGGTCTACGCCGCAATCGTGCCGCATGAAGAGGCATTCCTGCACTCGCAGTTTGGCGAAGAGTTCGAGCGCTATTGCGATCGCGTTCCACCGTTCATTCCACGATCGACGCCGATCGACGGCGCGCAAGGGCAATGGAGTGGCGACGTCGTCCGCAACGCGGAGAGCAAGACGTTCGTGACGTTCGGCGCGATGCTGTTCGCTCTGTGGTTGAAGGCCCGCAAGACGCCGTAATGGCTGCGACCAACGTTGCGCGCCGTCTGAGTTTCGCACTCTTGGCGACGGCGCTCGTGGCGCTGCTCGAGTTTTGGGGCGGCGCCGTCTCGCGGAGCTTGGCGCTGACCGGCGATGCGGTGCACGTCTGCATGGATGTTGTCGCACTGGCGCTCGCGCTGGTTGCGTCGGCCGGCGCGGCGCGCCCAGCCGATCCGCGCCGGACGTTTGGTTACGGACGCATCGAGGTGCTCGGGGCTCTGGTCAATGGAACGATTCTGCTCGTCGCGACGCTGGGGATCGTCTACTTTGCGGTACGCCGCTTTGCGGCGCCCGTCGAGCCACACGCCGGCGTCATGACGATCGTCGCGGCCGTCGGCCTTGCGGTCAATGCGGGCGTAGGCTTTTCGTTGCGCGCACCGGGCAAACGCGACATGAACGTCCGCGCGGCGCTCTTTCACGTCTGCGGCGACGCACTGGGCGCGGTGGCCGTGATCGCCGGCGGCATCGCGATCGGTCTGACGCACGTCGCCTGGATCGACCCGCTGCTCTCGCTCTTCGTCGCCGCCATCATCGTCGTCGGCGTCGTGCGGCTGATGCGCGATGCGACTGATGTGCTGCTCGAAAGCGTTCCCAGCGACGTGAACAGCGCCGACCTCGCGCAACACATCGAAAAAATTCCGGGCGTCACCGGAATTCACGATCTGCACGTTTGGTCGATCGGCAGCGGTTCGCACGCGCTCTCGGCGCACGTGTTGCTCGACGACCGCCGCTTGAGCGAAGCGACCGCCGTCCTGCGCGAGATCGACGACTGCGCCCGCGAGCACTTCGGCGTAACGCACGTCACAATTCAATTCGAGTGCGAAACCTGCCCAGTAGTGGTAAAGCACTAGGGCGGCTGGGGGCGGTCACGTCCCGTTCGGGGACGCTCGCTTTTTCGCGTCCTGCGAAAAAGCTACTCGCTTCGTCGTCGCTCCCGGCATCCTGCCTCCGCTCCTCCTTCAGACGCCCCTCACGGGACGTGACCGCCCCCAGCCGCCCTAGGCGTTCATATGAGAAAAATAGAACCGCATACCCTATGACAGAGTTGAATTCAAAGACCGTCGTGCTCGGAATGGCACGGACGCCGTTCGGCAAACTCGGGGGAGCGCTCGCTCCGCTCTCCGCGACGACGCTTGGCGCCGTCGCCCTTGCCGCCGCGATCGAGCGTTCAAAGATCGATCCAACCGAGATCGAGCATGTGACGTTCGGCGAAGTGCTGCAAGCCGGCGTGGGGCAGAATCCGGCGCGTCAGGTGCTCTTTAAGTCGGGACTCGCCAAGACCGTGACCGCCGATACCGTCAACAAGGTATGCGCGTCGGGATTGCTGGCGGTCGTCAACGCGATGCGCTCGATTAACGCACAAGCCAACTCCGTTATCGCGGCCGGCGGGATGGAGTCGATGTCGAACGCGCCGTATCTGCTGCGCGATGCGCGCTGGGGCTATCGCTTCGGTGACGGTACGGTTGTCGATGCTATGATTTTCGACGGACTCTGGGATCAATATTTTCCGATGACGATGGCAACTCAGGGCAGCAAAGTCGCCAACGAGCTTGGGCTCACGCGCGAAGAGCAAGATATCTTCTCGATGGAAAGCCATCGGCGCGCCGCCGCGGCACACGCAGCCGGACATTTTGCCGACGAGATCGTCGCCGTGAAAGTCGCGACCAAAGCGAAGGATAAAGTCGTCGTCGAGCGTCTCCCGCGTCAAGGGAAGGTGCGGGTTCCGGTCGCGGTCGGCGGCTCGGCCTCGGTCTGGGATCACGAGCCTTCGGAAGAGTTCACGTTGGATTACGCGTCGTTCGCGCCGTTCGTCACGGGCGAGCATCCACACGCGCTCGTCGATCGCGACGAAGCGGTACGCGCCGACGCAAGTATTGAGGCGTTGGCGAAGCTCAAGCCTCTGGAACGCAACGGTACCGTGACCGCCGGAAACGCGCCGGGCGTAAACGACGGCGCTGCCGCGTTGATTCTCGCCGACGCCGGCTTCGCGCAGGAGCGTGGCTACAAGGCGCTGGCGACGATCGTGGAGCACGCGACGGTCGCCTGGGACTCGCCCTACATTAGCTTGACGCCCGCGATGGCGGCACGCAAACTCCTCGACCGCACTGGTTTGAGCACGAACGACATCCACGTGTGGGAGATCAATGAAGCCTTCTCGGCGGTTGCGATTACGTCGGGTCGCCGTCTCGGGCTCGACGACGGCTTCATCAACCAGTACGGCGGCGCCGTCGCCATGGGGCACCCCATCGGCGCGTCGGGAGCTCGCCTCGTAACGACGCTGATCAACCAGTTGCGTAAACGTGGCGGCGGCTACGGCGTGGCAACGATTTGCTCCGGCGGCGGGCAGGGTGATGCCCTTCTCGTGCGTGTGGAGTAGCGTCGAATTTCGCAGTTTGATTTAAGCGCGGATCAGCGGCAGATCGGCGCGCTGGCAGCGGAGATCGCGCAACGCGAAATCGCGCCGTTCGTCGCGCAGTGGGATCGCGACCACGTTTTTCCGCGCGAACTCTACGGCAAGCTGGCCCGCGCAGGCATCATGGGAATCCTCGTGCCCGAAGAGTACGGCGGCGCGGAAGCCGATTATCTTTCATACGCGCTCGCGATCGAGGAGCTCGCGCGAGTCGATGCCGGGACGGCGGTGACCGTCTCGGTTCATTCGATGATCTGCTCGGCGATTCTAAAGCTCGGCACGAAGGAGCAGAAGGAGCACTGGCTGCCGCAACTGGCACACGGCGACGTCCTCGCCGGATTCGCGCTGACCGAATCGGACGCCGGATCCGACGCGGTAGCCCTACGCGCTACTGCGAAGCCTTCCAGCGGTGGCTATACGCTGCGCGGGCGAAAGCAATGGTGCAGCACCGGCAGCTATGCCGGCGTCATCATGGGAATGTTTCGCACCGGCGGCCCCGGCGCTCGCGGTGTCAGCGCCTTTCTTTTCGAGCCGAACTTGCCCGGCGTCACGATCGAGCGCGTGACCGAAAAACTGGGAATCCACACCAGTAACACCTGCGATTTGGCCTTCGACGACGTGCGCGTCGGTCGCGAAGCGCTGCTCGGTGACGAGGGCGCCGGTTTCGGCAACGCGATAACGGCATTAACCGCCGGTCGCATCGGCATTGCGGCTCAGGCGATCGGAATTCTCGCCGCTTGCCTCGACGAGTCGGTGAAGTTCGCTAAGGAGCGCATCGCGTTCGGAAAGCCCATTGGGGCGTTCGAAGGCATCTCGTTCAAGATTGCGCAGATGGCGATGGATCTCGATGCCGCGAGGATGCTCACCTATCGCGCCGCGGCCCTTGCCGACGCGGGCGAGCCCTTCGCAATTCCCGCGAGCAAGGCAAAGCTCTTTGCCTCGACGGCCGCACGCCGGCACGCCGCCGAAGCGTTGCAAATTCACGGCGGGTATGGATACACGACCGAGTTCGCGGTCGAGCGTCATTACCGCGACGCAAAGATCACCGAGATCTACGAAGGCACGTCGGAGATCCAGCAGATCATTATCGCGCGCTCGCTCTTAGGGCGTCTGGAATAGCAAACAGGAGGCACCGTTAGATGCCTCCTGCGACGTCGATAGGGAGCTGATACCTCTACCTCACACTACCACGTACAAATCGATCGCGCAACGCGTGTCGATCTTGCGCTGGAGCGCGCGGGAATCGAACCCGCAGCGAGGGGAGGTATCAGCTCCCTCGTCGACACCATCGAAACGCCCCAGCGGGTGGCATTCACGAAGTGCGACGGAGATAGCAAGTTCTTCGTCCTTCGTCCTTCGACAAGCTCAGGATGACATGGCTCAGGATGAGGTGGCTCAGGATGACAAACGCGACCGCGGGCGAACCTGAGCGCCCGCTATGAATTTGATGGAGTACCAGGGCAAGGAGCTTTTTAAGCGCACCGGCATCGCCGTGCCGCGCGGCGAGCACGCGTTCACGCCCGACGCGGTCGCGCAGTTCATCGAAAAGAACCCGGGCGAGTGGGTCGTCAAGGCGCAAGTCTTAATGGGCGGTCGCGGGAAGGCCGGCAAGATCAAGATGGCGAGCGATGCCGCGCAAGGGCGCCGCGTCGCCGAGGATATCTTGGCAACGCCGATGCCGCCTAATCGCCAGAATCCGCAAGGCGAACCGATAAAATCGCTGCTCGTCGAAGAGAGGCTGGACATCGCGAAGGAGGCCTACTGTGCGGTGGCGATCGATCGTGCGGCGCGCAAGCCCGTCTTCATCGTCAGTAGCTACGGCGGTATGGATATCGAAGAGGTTTCGGAGCGGCATCCCGAGTCGATCGTGAAATTTCCCGTAGATACGGCAATCGGATACTCGCCCTTCATCGGGCGCGAGCTCGCGTTTGCGGCGCAGCTCGATCCGGGTTATCGCAAGCAGTTTCCGGCGATCGCGGGCGCGCTGTACGAACTGTTTTTCCGGTACGGCGCGAAGCTGGTCGAGATCAATCCGCTCGCGCTTACGACCGACGGCCGCGTCATTGCTTCCGATGCCAAGGTCGAGCTCGACGACGACGCTTTGTTCAAGAATCCCGAGTTCGCGCAATGGCACGCGGTGCTGCCGCTGGATGAGGACGAAACGCTCGCCGCGCAAGCCGGCGTCGGGATTCGCAACTTTCGGCGGTTCCCCGGAGACGTCGGCACGATGGCCAATGGCGCGGGACTCGCGATGGCGACGATGGATGCGGTTAGCAATGCCGGCGGCCAAATCGCAAACTTTCTCGACGTCGGCGGCGGCGCGAATGCGCAACGGGTCCGCAACTGCTACGAGCTCGTCGTCAACAACACCGGCGCGACGGTCTTTTTCATCAACATCTTCGGCGGCATCACGCGCGGCGACGAAGTTGCGCGCGGCGTCGTCGAAGCGATGCGGGAAACGACGTCACGAAAGATTCCACTCGTCATTCGTTTGACGGGAACCAACGAAGAGGAGGGCCGGCGAATCCTGGCCGATGCCGGCATGACCCCGGTGGAAACGATGGACGAAGGCGCAAGCGAAGCGGTGCGACTCGCTTCGGAGATGAGAGGCTAAGGGCGTGTCGATCTTCTTAGACAAGAACAGCCGGGTAATCGTGCAAGGCATCACCGGTGCGGAGGGTTCGTATCATACCGACCGCATGGTGAAATATGGAACGAATCTCGTGGGCGGGGTCACGCCCGGCAAGGGGGGGCAGACGACCCCGCACGGACTGCCCGTCTTCGATACGGTCAAAGAGGCCGTTGAAGCGACCGGCGCGACCCACACTTGCATCTTCGTTCCGCCGCCTTTTGCCGCCGACGCACTTTACGAGGCTTACGAAGCGGGAATCACGTTTGCGGTCTGCATCACCGAAGGCGTGCCGGTCCACGATACGCTCAAAGTGGTCGGTACGACGGCCGGGATGCGCATCATCGGCCCGAACTGCCCGGGGCTCATTTCGCCGGGAAAGGCGCTGGTCGGCATCATGCCGGGCCACATCTTTAAAGAGGGCTGCGTCGGCGTCATGTCGCGCTCGGGAACCCTGACCTACGAGGTCGTCGACCTCCTGACGCGCGAGGGCTTCGGGCAATCGACCTGCGTCGGCGTCGGCGGCGATCCGATCATCGGGACGACGTTTGTCGAGTGCCTGCGTGAGTTCAAGAACGATCCGCAGACCGAGCGCGCTGGTTCTTTGCGGCGAAATCGGGGGCTCGGACGAAGAGGATGCCGCCGCGTTCATCGCCGAGCACCTGCCCGAGATGCCGGTCGTCGCCTTCGTCGGCGGCCGAAATGCCCCGCCGGGCAAGTCCCTCGGCCACGCCGGGGCAATTATCTCCGGAAGCTTCGGGACGCCGCAGAGCAAGATCGCCGCGTTTCAAGCCGCCGGCGTGCCGGTAGCCGGCCGTCCATCCGACATCCCACGCTTGCTTGCCGAACGCCTCGCCGTCCGGGCGTAAATCCGTCAACGGCGCTAGGCGCCATCCCTTAAGGGTACCTAAAGGAACCAACCCAATCCTGAGCAAATGCTTGGCGCAGTGGGTCACTCTGTGAAATTCCTGGGGCCGCTGGCCCGTGGGAAAGCGGGGCGGCTCGCCTTTTGACAACTCGATAATGATAGAGGGTTAAACGAACAATGAGTTCACAACAGACCCTCCGTCGCGCGGTTATAGCCGCTTCGTTACTCGTCGCGTTCCTTAGCCAGGGAACATGGGCACTGGCAGGCGTTACGGGTAACATCGCGGGCACGATTACCGACTCGAAGGGAGCCCCGATTGCCGGCGTGCAAGTGCAGGCAGTCGCCCCCTCCGGGAACCGGACCGCAACGACGGATGCGGGAGGTCACTTTACGATCCTCTCGCTTGGCCCCGACACCTACACTATCAGCCTCACCAAGTCGGGATACCAGCCTTACTCGTATCCAGGCGTCGTGGTCTTTGCCGACCAGACGCAACAGCTCGCCTATCGGATGACGGCCACGCTCGTGACGATCGCGCGCGTTACGTCATCGGCGGGTACGTCGCTGGTCAAGTCCGGCGTCGGATCCGACCTGTATAACGTCACCGCCGCGCAGGCGGCTGCCGCACAGTCACTCGGTGGCGGCGGCAACCTGAATAACGCCTATTCGGCCATGGCGTCGGTCCCCGGCGTCCAGACGTCGCAAGGCGGCATGGGCTGGGACTTCAACGCCGCGTACATTCGCGGTCAAAACTCGTACTATTCCGCGTTCGAGTACGACGGTATCCCGGTCAACCGCGCCTTCGATAACTACAACTCCTCGACCGAGTCCAGCGTGGGCTTGCAGGAGTTGCAGGTCTACACGGGCGGCGGACCGGCCTCCGTTGCGTCCGCGGGTACCTCGGGTTTTATCAATCAGGTCATCAAGACCGGTACTTTCCCCGGCTTCGCGACTGCCAACCTGGGCATCGGAACGCCGCAGTACTACCATCAGGCCTCGGTCGAAATCGGCGGCTCGACGCCGGACCGAAACTTCAGCTATTACGTCGCTCTTTTGGGCTACAACCAAGATTACCGCTTCGCCGACAACTCGAACGGCGCCGGATACATGACGCCGGGCGGAATCTTCTCCGGTAATACACTGGGAATTGCCATCGGGTACGGCGTCGGTGACAATCAGGTCATCGGCCCCGGGTACGCGTGCATTGCAATCGCCACGTGCCAGGGCGTCAAGCCGATGTGCCAGGGCGCCGGATCAAAGGGCTTCTACTATCCGGATCAGGGCTGCTGGCAGTATTACAGCGGCATCTCGGCCAGCCCAAGCCAGATCACGGATCGTGAAAGCGTCATCAACCTGCACATGGGGATCCCAAAGGGAAACGGCCTTCGCGACGACGTGCAGGTCTTGTGGAGCGGCTCGGCGCTCACCAACTACTTCTATAACAGCACAGACGACATGGGGCCGGGCAACGCTCAGTTCATCTACGCGCTTTATAATACGCGCGCAGCGGCACCCACCTGCGGTCCCGAGACCATCGCGCCGGGGCTAACGGTCAACGGGTGCACTAGTTCCGGGCAGATCACCTCGCTCTTGAACCCGAACCTGCTCTATGCCAAGCGGTTCATTGGATCGGGATACCCGCGCGCCCTACACGTGTCCGTCGGAACCCATCGCCTGCGGCCCAACCTACTTGGGGTATGGCGATAACGTTGCGTACAACGTGCCGTTCGGAACGCCGATTGCCTCGAGCATGACGAACATCAAGGCGCCGGGCGTCTATATGTCTCCGAATACTCCGGCTCATGCGTTCGATGGACCGATTCCAGCAAACAACGAAGGAATCACCAACAACCGCAACGACACCGGAATCACGAAGGTCCAATACACGTACGCGCTGAGCCAGTCGGCCTATCTGCGGGCCTATGGGTACACCTTCTACTCCGATTGGATGGAGGCTAGCCCCACGTACGGCGCAACCGACGGATACACACCCTCTGCGCTTGCGGCCCAGTACCAGCTCATGACTCACACGTCGGGCGGCGCGCTGGACTTTCAGGATCAGCTCAACGACCAAAACCTGGTCTCGCTGGACGGTAACTATACGACCGCCGGCGTGATCCGGTTCAACAACACCTCGGCCTATAATGGCTGCCTGGGTACCTGCTCGCCGATCGGCTATATGTCGGCAGGGCCGGGCGGCTTCCGGTGCTTCAACGGCACCCCGACCACTACCGCAGCGGCAGCGGCACCTACGTGCCCGGAACGCCCGTGCCATGTCTGAGTAGCAGCTACTACGACGTTAAGGCGGGCGCAACACTGAGCCCAAGCTGGACTAGCAGTGCGGCGGGTGGACCGCTCGGCTTCGCGCTGCCGGGAACTCCCGCGGCGAAAGCCGGCGCAACCTGGGACAGTCTCTGGGCCGGAAACGCCACCGGCTCGTACAACGCCATAACGCCGAGGTTCACCAACGCCTCCCTCTCCGATCAGTTCCGGCCCAACGACCGGTTCCTGATCAACGCCTCGATTCGCTACGACAACTTCACGTACGACATGCCGAATTCGGCCACGTCCGCGAACGAGTTCTACGCCAACATGACCGCAAACTATACCTGCGTCTTAGCGGCTACGAACGAGGTCCTAACGCAACCGTTGGCGCCGGGCGCGGCGCCGCCGGCAGCGACGCAATACGTCAACGGCAACTGTGACACAGCAGCTACGAAGCTCAACCCCGCTGGACCGCACACGGGATGGGTTCATCCCAACGGCACCACCCAAAACGGGGTAGCGGCCCCGAACTTCACGGCGACCTCGCCGACCTCGTATTCCCTTGACTATTGGGAACCACGCTTCTCGGCGACGTTCACGCAGTCGCCCGACGTCGTCTGGCGTCTTTCGGCGGGGCGCTTCACGCAGCCGCCGATCACGGCTTCGGTACAGTACACGAGCGTCTCGGGAGACGACCGGTCGGTATGGAACAATACGATGAACCTCGGGTTCTACTCGCCGTTCCACCCGATTCCGGGCATCTCATCGGGGCAGTACGATCTCTCGTACGAACAGCACTTCCGTGGAACGGACATGAGCTTTAAGCTCACGCCGTTCTACACCTGGGTCTCGAACTGGCAGCAGCAGACATTCATCGGCTCCGGTTTCGTCACCCAAGTGCCGGTCGGCGTGAACCGTAACCAAGGCGTCGAGTTCCAGTTCAACAAGGGTGACTTCACCCGCAACGGTCTCTCGGGACAGTTAGCCTTCACCTACACGAACTCGAAGGTAATGTTCCAGAACATTGCGACATCCACGGGCGGCACCATCACGAACGAGCTCGTGGCCCTCAATCAGGTCATCGCCGCATACAACTCGCTGACCAAGAGCGGCGGCGGCAGCCCTTGCTACCAAGGCTTGAACGGAGTCGCGTGTAACAAGAGAAACTCGGCCAACCAAGATACCATCCTCAACCCGTACTACAACCAGCCGGCCCAGGGGCTTCTCAATACCAGCGGCTGGTACAACCCGTACTCGACAGCGATCGCACCGAACCTGAACGCCGGGTTGGGCAGCTATATCTCGCCGATCGTTTCGTCGTTGATCCTGAACTATCGCCACGACAAGCTGGCGATTACGCCCAGCTTCTCGTTCCAGAACGGCGGCTACTACGGCAGTCCGCTCGACACCAACGGTCTGGACCCGCGTGCTTGCCAGTATAACTCGGCCGCGAATCCCTTCGGGACTGGCAAGATCACGAAGGTCTCGCCGAAGACCAACCCGTTGCAGTGCAACGTGCTGTTCGGGACCGGAAACGGACTGGGGCAGTTCGGATACTTCTACATCCCCGATCCGCAAACGGGATCGTTCCTGTTCGATAACTACCAGCAACCGAGCTCAATCGTAGGTAACCTTCAGGTCGCATACGACGTGAGCCCGACGATCAGGGTAACGCTCTTGGGCGCGAATCTCTTCCACTCGTGCTTCGGTGGCTCGACGGCGCCATGGACGACGGCGAACCCACCCAGCAACGTGGTCTGCGGATATTCGCCGGCTGGCGGCAACTTCAACAGCTCGCTCTATCCGTCGAACTTCTACAACGGCACCGGTATCGGCGACCGGGCGGCCAACCACGCAACCACGCCGTTTACACAGAGCTATCAACCTAGTTCGCTCAATAACGGCGCAATCGGTGGCGCGCCGGCACCGATCAACCTCTACATCAACGCGCAGGTGAAGATCTAACCGATCCAACCTCGCCGATGTAGCCAATGCAAAGCGGGGCCCTTTGGGGCCCCGCTTCTGCTTGTGTGCCCTGCAGGCGCCGGGCTCACGTGTGCGAAAAATTGTCTTCGTGCAGAGATCGCTGCTTCTTTCGATCTGCGTCCTAGCGTGCGCTGGCCTTCTACCGCTACAGGCTCGGTCGGACGGTACCGTTGCCGCGGCGACCCCGCCGCCGCAGATCTATCACATCGTGACGACCGCGCTTTGCGCTCGCCTTCACGAAACCGTCCGGCCCGCCGTCGCAATGATTCTTCAGAACGATGGCACGATCGCGAAGGGCGCGCCGCTCTTCAAGAGATACGGGCGCGCGGTTTTCGAGAATGGCGTTGCCAGCGGCGTTGGCGGCGATTCGATAAATAACGTCTCACCCGCGACGAGCATGGCACTGCAGCAGATGTCGTATTTGGTGTCGCCAATTGCACGCAACCTGATCGCGGCTCAGACGCTGCTCGACGACGAGAAGCTCCTTGCGCCGACGGGGAGCCCGGCCGACAATGCGACCCTGGAGAAGATCAAGAAGCAGCTGCTGGAAACGATCGCATTTCAGAGCGCGTCGCTCGACCTCATCAACGGCTTCGTGCAGACGCAGCAGATGGGCGAGCTTCAGCACGCTGGCGAGGAGTACATCGGCGCCATTCAAGGCACCGACGCTACGTACCAAACCGCTCAGGATACTCCGAATCCTTGGCAAGATCCCAACACGCCGGGCATATCCCAGAACCCATACTCGCTCGACCCGAGCCAAATCCCCGGGTTGGCGGTCGGCTACAACCCGCTCTCCCGCATCGAGGATGGAGTTACGTGGCTCCAGTCCGAAACCGCGAAGCGGGAGGACGTCGCCGGAAGAACCATCTCTGCGGCGCTCGCTGCGTGTCCAAAATAGTTCGCTTTAGAAAAGCAGAAGGTGACGACATGTTAAGAACTGAGGGAATCGTGGCCGCCGCTGCGACGGCGGTAATGCTTCTTCTACCTAGCGTAGCCCGCGCGGATACCACCCCCGTTCCTACGCTCGTCTACAACTTCACCTATAGTGCAAATCAGGATATCAACGCAAAGGACTCGTCGAATCCCGCGCAAGACTACACAGCCGGGAACTCCGGCGGCGGTAAAACCCCGACTTCGGGCGGCGGTAATGCGTTCGCGAATGCGGGCTCGGGCACGTCCCATTACCAAGGCGCCCTGAACGACAAGGGGACGATGACCGTCGACATCTTGGGCAAGCAGAGTGACGGCGGTTTGATCGTTTCAATCAGCGAGGCCGGCCAGCAGACGCGGCGAGCCCCACCGGCGACGTGTGTCGTCTTCGGCAACACCCGCGTCATCTGCGATCCAAACAAGACGGTCTACTCAGAAGAATATACGTTGCTGCGTTTTTTGGGGCAGAACTTCGTGGACCCGGCCAATATCGATGCGAAGCGTCACTGGCAGATCACTCAAGACTCACCCAACCTGAACATTACGGCCGACTACGTCATCGGACCCACGACCAGCAGTGACGTGCAGGTTAGCGAAGCGCGCAAAATCCGCCAATCCGGCGGCGGCAGCCTCACCACCGACATCCAAACCAAGATCGGCTACGATATGAGCCGCACGGTGCCAACGACAGTCGAAGAGTACGTAACGCAGCGCCACGACAACGGCGTGGCGGGAACTTCGACAACGATCTATCAAACCACGCTCCAGCTCGTTTCCGACACGATGGCGAAAACATAGTTCGCTTTAGAAAGCAGAAGGTGACGACATGTTGAGAATTTTGGGAATCTTAGTAACCGGTGCGACGGCGGCAGTGCTTCTTCTGCCCGGCGTAGCCCGCGCGGACACCCCCGTTCCTACGCTCGTCTATAACTTCACGTACAGTGCCAATCAGGACATCAACGCAAAGGATTCGGCGAATCCCGCGGAAGACTGGCACGACTGTACCGGCGCCTCCGGTTGCAATCCCGCGAATCAGGGCTCGGGCACGTCGCACTACGAAGCCGCGCTGGACGACAAGGGGACGATGACCGTCAACATCTTGGCCACGCAGAGTGACGGCGGATTGATCGTTTCAATCAGCGAGGACGGCCAGCAGACGCGGCGAGCCCCAGCGGCGACCTGCGTGGTTTACGGCAATACCCGCGTCATTTGCGACCCGAACAAGACCGTCTATACCGAGGAGTACACGCTCCTGCGCTTTCTCGGCCAAAACTTCGTCGACCCGGCGAACATCGATGCAAAGCGCCACTGGCAGGTCGTGCAAGACTCGCCGACGCTGAAAGTCACGGCGGACTATGTGATCGGACCCACGACCACCAGCGACGTTCAGATCAGCGAGACGCGCAAGATTGTGACGCCCGGCCAGAGCAACGTGACGACCGACGTGGAGAGCAAGATCGGTTACGATATGAGCCGCATCGTTCCCACAACCGTTCAGGAATACGTGACCCAGCGTCAGGATCGGGGCGTCAAGGGAATGGCGACGACGATCTATCAAACGACGCTCCAGCTCGTCTCCGACACCATGGCGAAAACATAGCGCAGTATGTGATTGGACGTTGAGAGTTAAGAAAATCTTGGGCGCCGTTGTGACGGCCGCAGTGTTTCTTGCGCCGAGCGTAGCCCGCGCGTATACCAACACGGTTCCTACGCTCGTTTACAGTTTCACCTACAGCGCGAAGCAGGATATCAACGCAAAGGACTCGGCTAATCCCGCGGAAGACTACGGCAACGCCGGCGGGTTCGCGGCTCCAGGCTCGGGCACGTCCCACTACAGCGGTTCTCTGACCGACAAGGGTACGATGACCGTCGGCATCTTGGCCAAGCAGAGCGACGGCGGTTTGATCGTTTCAATCAGCGAGGCCGGTGAGCAGACACGCAGAGCCCCAGCGGCGACCTGCGTCGTCTACGGCAACACCCGCGTCATCTGTGACCCCAACAAAACGGTCTACTCAGAAGAGTATACGTTACTGCGTTTCTTGGGGCCGAACTTCGTGGATCCTAACAACATCGATGCGAAGCGTCACTGGCAGATCACTCAAGACTCGTCCAACCTGAACATCACCGCCGACTACGTCATCGGCCCCACGACCACCAGCGACGTGCAGGTTAGCGAAGCGCGCAAAATCCACCAATCCGGCGGCGGCAGCCTGACCACCGACATCCAAACCAAGATCGGCTACGATATGAGCCGCGGGCTTCCAACGACGGTCGACGAGTACGTGACGCAGCGCCACGATAACGGCGTGGTGGGAACTTCCACGACGATCTACCAAACTACGCTGCAGCTGGTCTCCGACAGCATGGCGAAAACATAGCGCAGTACGGGTACCGGTGCGAGGATTGCGAGATGGCGATCTTCCCCACGACGACCCGTAGCGAGCTGCGCTGGCTGCAGGATCGATTACACGTCGTTCGCGAGGTCGCAAAACACTCCGCGGGCGGCCTCGACACCTGGATGATGGACGGACTCGGTTTCTTAGAGGAACATCAAGGGCACAGCCTCGTGTTGGTCTCGCGTCGCTAAAAACAAAAACGACGCCACGGTGTTGGCGTCGTTTTTGTCACCCTAAAGTTTAGCCTGCCCTGCGCTTGTCATCCTCAGCTTGTCACCCTGAGCACAGTGAGGGCCTTGTCATCCTGAGCGGAGTCGAAGGACGAAGGGGGGTTACTCTGGGATGCGAAGGTGCTCCCCCGGCTGCAACGCGCCCGACTGAAGGTGATTCACGTCGGTGATTCGGTCGACGATCTCTTGAACGTCGGCGCTCGGGCCGGAGTGGGCCGCGGCGAGCCCCCATAGCGTGTCGCCCGGCTGGACGGTGACGGTCGTGTAGTGCTGCGCCGAGGCTGCGTAGAGCCGGACGCTCGAGAGCATCGGAACGGCTACCATGACCCCCAGGGCCGCCAGCGCGATCGCTGGCATGAGTGTGAAGTGTTTGCGCCTACCCACCGTTTTCACTCCTATATCTAGTGCCAAACGCCTGTTCGTCCACTAGATTTTAGCACGGGTCTGCCTTGGGTTGTCAAGCGGTTACGAACGTATGTTTGCCATGATTTATGATCTGTGATAGGGTTATACCCGTTATCCGTGCCATACGCTTGGCACTTTGCCGATGGGAGGACCGATGCGCAAGGCGACGTTGGAGAAACCGGCGACGGAACGTCAGCGGAGCATCCTGGACGTTATCCGGAGCTTCACCTCTGAACGGGGCTACCCGCCCTCGGTGCGCGAGATCGGCGAGCGCGTCGGCCTCTCCTCTTCCTCGACCATCCACGCCCATCTCAAGGCTCTGGAGCGCCGGGGTCTGATATCGCGTGACCCGACGAAGCCCCGCGCAATGCGTTCGGGTGCGTCCTTCCAGGGGCACGATGCCGTCGTCATGCCCATTCTGGGACGCGTCGCCGCCGGGGTGCCTATCACGGCGCAGGAGGACGTCGAAGGCGAGTTTCTGCTTTCGGCCGGCTTCGTGCCGCGCGTCTCCGACGCGTTCATGCTGCGGGTGCAGGGCGATTCGATGGTGGAGGCTGCGATTCTCGACGGCGATCTCATCGTGGTTCGTCCCCAGCGAAGCGCCGAAAATGGCGAAATCGTCGTCGCAATGCTCGACGGCGAGGCCACGGTCAAGCGCTTCTATCGTGAACCGGGGCGCATCCGCCTGCAGCCGGAGAATCGCGCAATGGCGCCAATCTACGCGAGCGATGTCGAGATCGTCGGTCGCGTCGAAGCCGTCGTCCGCCGCCTCTAACCTTTTCGCCGCTTTCGAGCGGCGGGCCGTGCCGGTAATGCGCCGCCTCGGTGAGTTGGCGTTTATTGCCTCGTTGCGCGACGCGTTACCGTGGAGCTTCATCGGGCTCGCGGCAGCCTTTGTCGGGATTTTGATCGCGGAGCTCGTCGCCAGGAGCTTACCGGGAGAGACGCTCGGTTTGCGCGTGGCGTCGGCGCTGTTGCCCGCGTTCGGCGTGATGGCGGCGACGCTCGTCGTCATATTGCCGATCCGGCTGGCACGGGCGACGCATTACACGGTCGCGCCGTTGCTGCTCGGCAGCGTGGCCGCTTTCGCGCTTGCTTTGCCGCGGCCGTTCGGGCCCGATGCGATCACGTATCTCCGCGTGCTCGGCACCGCCGGACTCTTCGTCGCGATGCTTGCCTGTGGCGTTACCGCTGCCTGGATGGCGCTCGTGCGCCGCCGCGTTGCGCCGGCGCTGTCGGATTGGCTGGGCGCTCTCTTAGCTATCGGAACGTTTGGCGCGCTCATCGCCCTGCACGTCTCCTTGCCGGCGGCCATCGCATCGGCGATGCATCCGATCGCGCACCTTGGCGACACGTATCTCGCGCTCGTCGCAATCGTGCTGGTGGAAACGCTGCTGTGGACGGCGGGCGTGCACGGCCCCGCGGTCTTGGCCGCCATCGTCACGCCGGTTTATCTGACGATGCAAATGCAGAACACCCACGCGTTTACCGTGCACGCGCCGCTTCCGTACATCGTCGTGGTCTCGCTCTTTCTCTTCGTCTTTCCGGGAGGAGCCGGCGCGACGTTACCGCTGGCGGCTTTGCTTGCGATCTCGCGCGTTCCGCGCCTTCGCGCCGTGGGCCGCGCGACGTTCGTCCCCTCGCTCTTCAATCTCAACGAGCCGCTACTCTTTGCCGCTCCCGTCGTCTTCAACCCTCATCTGGTTCTGCCGTTCGTCGGCGTGCCGATCGTGCTCGCCACGATCACCTATGCGGCCGTTGCAACCGGCCTCGTCGCGCGCGCCGCGTTTTACGTCCCTTCGTCGGTTCCGACGTTCATCTCGACGTACGTCGCCACGCAGGATCTGCGCGCCATAGCACTTGCCGCATTGAACATCGTGGTTGCGACGGCGATGTACTATCCGTTCGTGCGCGCCTACGAGCGCCATGTTTCGACAAGCTCAACACAGGTTGTTTCGACAAGCTCAACACAAGTCGTCTTGGAGAGCAAATGATCGCTGAACTCTGCGAGCGGTTCGGGATAACGGGGCGCGTCAAGGAGGCGGCGCTCGAGGCGCAGCGCCAAACCGCAACGCTGACCTACGACGCGCAGCAATGCGTGCAGCGCAAGGTCCTCGCCGCCTTCATCGACGAGGGTATTGACGAGAGCGATCTCGCCGGAACCACCGGGTACGGCTACGACGACGCCGCGCGCGCGCGTTACGAGTCGCTGCTCGCGCGCGTTCTCGGTGCGGAGCGCGCCATCGCGCGGCTCTCGATCGTCAGCGGGACGCATGCAATCGTCGCCGCGCTGGCGGCATGCACGCCGCGTGGCGCGACCCTGCTCTCGATCTCCGGCCCGCCGTACGATACGCTTCGTAACGCAATCTGCGACGCACCGTACTGCCTCGCGGCCGAAGGCATCGAGTACCGCGAGATCGCTCTGAGTGACGACGGCACGATCGATCTGCCGGCCGCGCAAAAAGCGCTGCGCTCCGCAGCTAATGTAACGGTCTTCATTCAGCGCTCGCGCGGCTACGCGCCTCGGCGATCGCTGACCGTCGCGGAGTGCGAAGCCGCGTACGCAGCGGTCAAGAGCGTGGCCCCGGATGCGTTGGTGCTGGTGGATAACTGCTACGGAGAACTGGTCGAAGAACGCGAGCCGGCGGAGGCCGGCGCCGATTTGATCATGGGATCGTTGATCAAGAATCTCGGCGGATCCATCGCCCCGGCCGGCGCCTACGTCGCAGGACGCGCCGAGCTGGTCGAGCGCGTCGCGGCTCGCCTTTACGCGCCCGGGTTAGGTGCGGCGCTCGGCCCGACGTTAGGCTTCGGCCGCGCGTTCGTGCAAGGTCTCTTTCTCGCACCGCTCGTCGTCGAGCAAACCCTGCGCGGCTTGGATTTCATCGCCGCGCTCTTCGAGGCCCTAGGTTATGGCGTCGAGCCGTCCGCGGGTGCGCGGCGCAGCGATATCGTGCAGGCGATTCGTCTCGGTTCGGCGCGCAGGCTCGAGCGTTTCGCCGCAGGTTTACAAGCCGCGATGCCCGTCAATGCGCGCTTCACGCCGGTGCCCGGCGCGGTGCCGGGGTATGCCGATCCGGTGCTGATGTCCTCGGGGGCCTTCATAGGTGGCGCCACCATCGAACTCTCCTGCGATGCGCCCCTGCGCCCGCCGTACGAAGTGTACGTGCAGGGCGGGGTGCTCGCCTCGCATGCCTATTTGGGCGCGCTCTTCGCCGCGCGCGCGCTCGAGTCGCCTAGTTAGGCGGCCCGGCGCGGCCTAAGAAGCCGTAGAAGTGATAGCAGCAACCGTCGGAGGTCGAAATAGCAATGCGCGTGTCCTCGACCGAGGCACTGGTTACCGTCTTACCTACGAGGCTCTGCAAAATCTCTCGAGCTTGAAGAAACTCTGCGGCCCTCAATCCATCGGGCTCGGCTTCGATGAGCTGGAGGAGCTGATCGAGTCGGTCGTCCATGGTCTTCCCTAGTATCGTCCCCTCGGCGGGGATTTCTTAGCCGGGCGGCGCCAGGAAGCCGCGGGAGCGCCTAGAGAAGGGCTGGCGGCCATGTACCTGCTCGAAGTGCTTAGCGGTCCGCTCGATGGCACTACCTGGCCGTTCGAGCGGGAGATCACGATTGGGCGCGATTACGCGCTGGCGGATGCCTGCCTTTCGCTCGACCGCTACGTCTCTCGCCAGCACGCGCGTCTGCTCATCGACGGCAGTTCGATCCGGCTAACCGATCTTCGCAGTCGCAATGGGACACGCTTGGGCGGTCAGCCCGTCGTCGGCGACGTTCCGTTGCCGGTGGGCGAACCGTTCGTCGTCGGCCGCACCCTTCTGCGAGTGACGCGCGCGTAGCCGTACGCTCGTGGAAAGCGCCGCTACGGTTGCGCGGGCGCGCGCGCTCTCATCTGCGTTGCCGCGGCCTCTCGGATTCGTTCCGACGATGGGCGCGCTTCACGACGGGCATCTCGAGCTGGTGCGGCGCGCGCGCGAACGCTGCGCGGCGGTTGTGGCCTCGATCTTCGTCAACCCGTTGCAGTTTGCGCCCAACGAAGACCTCGCGACCTATCCGCGCGATCTGCAGCACGATCGTGAAAAGCTCGCCGCGGCGGGGGTCGACGCACTCTTCGAGCCCGACGTACCGGCGATGTACCCCGCGAGCTTCTCGACCGTCGTCGCGGTGGAGCCGTTGGGAGAGCTTTTCGAAGGCGCGCAACGGCCGGGACACTTTCGCGGCGTAACGACGGTCATCGCCAAGCTGCTTAACGTCGTGCGGCCCGACGTACTGTTTCTCGGTCAAAAGGATGCGCAGCAAGCCGTACTGCTGCGTAAGATGATCGCCGATCTCGATTTTCCGGTCGAAGTCGAGATCGTGCCGACGGTGCGCGAGCCCGACGGTCTCGCGATGTCGAGCCGTAACCGCTATTTGGATGCAACCCGCCGCGCTGAAGCGGTAACGCTCTACCAAATGCTTTGCACGACCCTGAGCGCCCTCGAAGGCGGCGCTCCTAAGGCGGATGCGCTCGAGGCCGGAGCCGCCGCGCTGAGCGCGCGCGCGCACCTCGATTACCTCGAGGTCGTCGATGCCGCAACGTTCGAGCCGATCGAAGAGCCCCGCCCGCCGGCGTTCGTCATCGGTGCGGCGCGTTTTGGCACGACGCGCCTGATCGACAATTTGTGGGTGCCCCTTCGTCCTTCGACCCTTCGACAGGCTCAGGGCAGGCTGAGCTCAGGATGACATGGCTCGGGACAGGCTGAAGAATGGTGGCTAAGCCTCGCATCTTGTTAGGGGTAAGCGGCGGGATCGCCGCTTATAAAGCGGCGGCGCTGACGAGCACGCTCGTGCAGCGCGGCGACTGCGTCGACGTTGTGATGACGGCCGAGGCCGAACGCTTCGTCACTCCGCTGACCTTTGCTTCGTTGACGGCGAGACCGGTCTACACGTCGTTGTGGGATCTTCCCGAACGCATCCCGCACATTCGACTCGTTCGCGAGGCGCAAGTGGTGCTCGTCGTGCCGGCAACGGCCAACCTCATCGCTAAACTCGCTGCGGGCATTGCCGACGATCTGCTGACGGCCGCGCTGCTTGCGGCGCGGATTCCGCGCATCCTCGCGCCGGCGATGAACGAAGCGATGTACGAAGATCCGGCGACGCAGGCGAATATCTCCGCGTTGCGCGCGCGGGGCTATGAGATCGTCGATCCCGAACGCGGCTTTCTGGCCGAACGAGAGCTTGGCGTCGGACGCTTAGCGAGTGAGGAACGAATTCTCCAAGCACTCGACCGCGCTTTGACCCGGCGCCTAGCGTTGAAAGGCAAACGCGTCGCCATTACCGCCGGTCCGACTCGAGAGGCGTTCGACCCGGTGCGCTTCCTCAGCAACGCATCGACCGGTGCCACCGGCATCGAGCTCGCGCGGGAAGCCGCGCTGCGAGGTGCAAGCGTGACGCTGCTGCTCGGCCCGACGCAGCTCGAGCCGCCGGCCGGCGTCGCGGTCGTACGGATCGTGACGGCGCGCGAGCTCTACGAGGCGGCACTCGCTCATGCGGTCGGCGCCGACCTCGTCATTGCGACGGCGGCAGTGGCCGACTGGCGTCCGGCCGAGCATCGCGAATCGAAACTCGCAAAGAGCGGAGAAGATTTGACGGTACGGCTCGCACCGAATCCCGACGTGCTCGCCGCACTCGGCGAGCGCAAGGGCTCGACGTTCTTGGTCGGCTTCGCAGCGGAGACCGACGATCACGAAACGCACGCCCGCAAGAAGCTTCGCGACAAGCATCTCGATGCGATCGCCGTCAACGACGTGCGCGGTGAACGCGGGTTCGGCACGGGCGATAACGAGCTGGTGCTCTTGTGGGGCGATGACGGACGCCGCGAGCTTGGGCGATCCGACAAGAAAATGCTGGCGGCGAGATTGCTCGACGCGGTTGAGGAACTGATGCGATGCTCTTGACGATCGACGTCGGCAACACCGAGACCAAACTCGGTTGCTTCTCGCACGACGAGCTGCAGCAAACTTGGCGAGTGACGACGGAACTGCGGCGTACGCCCGACGAGTACGGAGTCTTTTTCACGCAACTCTTTGCCACGGGCGGCATCGACATCGAGGCGGTCGGCGCCGTGGCGATCGCCAGCGTCGTGCCGAAGCTCGATCCGGTGCTGGAGAGCGCGTGCGGCCGGTTCTTCAAAGCGACTCCGATCTTCTTGAAGCCGCAGACGCAAGAGCTGATCGCCATTTTGACGGAGAATCCGTCGGAAGTCGGCGCCGATCTCGTCGCTGCGGCGATCGGCGGAGTGCGGCGCTTCGGCGCGCCGTTGATCGTCGTGAGTTTCGGCACGGCGACGGTGTTCATCGCGATCTCTTCGGCCGGCGAATATCTCGGCGTCGCGATCGCACCGGGCATCGCCGTGTCGATCGATGCGCTGATCGGGCGTACGGCCAAACTGCCTCAGATTGCGCTCGAGACGCCGGGCCGTGCGATCGGCCGAAATACCAACGAGGCGCTGCAGAGCGGAATCGTCTACGGTTTCACCGGGCAGGTGGAGGCGGTCGTCGAGCGGATCCGGGCGGAGATGGGCGTCCGCGCCAAAGTCATCGCAACCGGTGGTCTCGCCGACGTGGTTGCCAAGCAAACGCCCGTCGTCGATGCAGTCGATCCCTATTTGAGCCTCATCGGGCTAAATCTGTTTTATCGCTCGGCACGCGCTGCGAGGCGCGACGAGCAAAATGGTCTAAGCTAGCACGATGCGCTGCAAGCCCCTGCAGATTGGATCGATCGAGATCTGGCCGCCGTTGATTCTCGCGCCGATGTCCGGGGTGACGAATCGGACGATGCGCGCCCTCTATCGCCCGTTCGGCCTAGGCCTGACCGTGACGGAGTTCGTGTCGTCCAACGCGCTCGCGCACGGGAACCGGCGCACGATGGAGATGATCGACCAGCACGGCTTGGAAAAACCCGTCGCGACGCAGCTCTGGGGCGACGACCCGGCGACGATGGCGCGCGCAGCCAAGGTCGTGCGCGAGTGCGGCGCCGACATCGTCGACATCAACTTCGGCTGCCCGGCGCCCAAGGTGACCAAGACCAACGGCGGATCGGCCTGTCTGCGCGATCCGGATCGTTGCGAATCGATCGTCCGCGCGGTGGTCGCGGCCGTGGATTGTCCGGTAACGGTGAAGATGCGGTTGGGCTGGAGCGAGAACGCGCTGGTCTATCTCGAGGTCGCGCAGCGCGCGCAACGCGCCGGCGTGCAGGCGGTGACGCTGCACGCGCGCACCGCAAAACAGTTTTATAGAGGCGAGGCTGATTGGGAACACATCGCGCGGCTCAAACGCAGCCTCGACATTCCGGTGATCGGCAACGGCGATCTCGACGATCCGTATCTGGCAATCGAACGCATGCGCGCAAGCGGCGTCGACGCGGTCATGCTCGGCCGTGCGACGCTCGGTAACCCGTGGCTGATCTCACAAATTCGAGATTTGATGGAGGGACGCGATGCGCGCGCGCTCCCGAGTGCGCCCGATCGTTTGCGCTTTGCGATCGTCCACTACCGCACGATGGTCCAGGAGCTCGGCGAGGCGCGCGCGGTTCCCCAGATGCGCAAGCACCTGGCCCTGTATCTCAAGGGAATCCCGGGCGCCGCGATGCTACGCGAACGAATCATGCGCATCGAGACCGCCGGACGAAACGATCGCTACGATCGAAGCCACGATCTCGCGCCTCGAATCCGCGCCACTGGTCGCAGCATGAACAAAAAACGAGACCGGATTTCTCCGGCCCCGCGTTCTTCGTAGCTTCATAAAGTTCACGGTCCCGACTAAACAGCCTGACTTTAGCGCGGATGACTGGCCCGCGTCAAGATGCTTAGCCGGAACGAGTCGCCCCCGGCGGGACTCAAACCCGCATCCTCGGTTTAGTCGGAACCGTGCTTTCTTCAATTAAGCTACGAGGGCTTTGGTTCTCATCACGCAAGCGACATGCAATAGCAAGGGACAAGTAGTGATCGAGCATCGCGACGATCTTTATGGTGCGGCATCGCCGCAAGAGCTTGCGGCGGAGACGTACGAGAACTACAAACGGTTCGTCAATCCGCCGTTGGCGCGCGTGATGAAGCTCTCCGGATCGCCGGTCGAAGTGCGCGCGGAGGGCGCGACGATCTGGGATCAGACGGGAAAGGCGTATCTCGATTTCGCCGGCGGCTACGGCGTCTTCACGCTGGGACATCGTCATCCGCGCGTCGTCGAGGCCGTGCGCAATCAGCTCGACCTCATCTCGCTCTCGGGCAAGACGATGTTCAACGTCTTGCTCGGACGCGCATCGCGGCGTCTCGCGGAGCTCGCGCCTGGCGATCTGGAGATCTCCTTTTGGTGCAACAGCGGAACCGAGGCGATCGAGGGCGCCATCAAACTTGCGCGTGCCGCTACCGGACGCGCGAAGATCGTCGGAACGGTCGACGCCTATCACGGCAAGACGCTCGGCGCGCTCTCCGTTAGCGGGCGCGAAACCTTTCAGTCGCCGTTTCGTCCGTTGCTCGCCGACTCGGCCTGCATTCCTTATGGTGACGCCAGTGTGCTCGAGGAGGCGCTCGCCGGTGCCGCGGCATTTATCGTCGAACCGGTGCAGGGCGAGGGCGGCGTCAACGTGCCGCCGCCGGGCTATCTGCGCGCCGTGCGCGAGGCCTGCGATCGCAGCGGCGCCATTTTTGTTGCCGACGAAGTGCAGACGGGACTAGGTCGCTGCGGATATCGTTTTGCCTGCAATCGCGACGACGTCGTACCCGACGTCATGGCGCTTGCCAAGGGCCTTTCCGGCGGCGTCGTTCCGGTGGGCGCCTTTATCGCGCGACCGAGTGTTTGGCACCGCGCGTTCGGGCACGCGCCGCTGTTGCACACCTCGACCTTCGGCGGCGGAGAGCTGGCGTGCGCGGCGGCGCTCGCGGCAATGGATGTGCTGGAAGACGAACGGCTTGTCGATCAGGCTCGCGCGCGAGGCGAGCAGTTGCTCGCGGGGGCGCGCGCGATTGCCGGCGAGTTTCCAGAGGTCGTGCGCGAGGTGCGCGGCCTCGGACTGTTGGTCGGCGTGGAGCTGACGCATGAAGGTTACGGGGGGTGGATCATCCCCGAGATGCTCAAAGCCGGCGTGACCGCGGCGTGGACGCTCAACCAGCAGCGCGTCATTCGCCTCGAGCCGCCGCTGGTCGTGAGCGAAAGCGAGATCGAGCGGGCGCTGCAGGCTTTGCGCGGCGGCGTTGCTACCGCTTTTGCAAAACTGGGTCCGCTGTAGTCCCTGCGAGCGATGCCGTATGTTGAAAGCACGATCGTGATCGACGCGGCCGCCCGCCTCGTGTACGAACTGGCCAAAGATCAGGAGCGATTTCCCCAGTTCATGCCCGACGTCGAAACCGTAACGATTCTCGAACGCCGCCCCGACGGCGCGATTTCGCGCTGGAAGACGCTCGTGGAGGAGGCGCCGATCGAGTGGACGGAGGAGGATCGTTTCGACGACGCCGCGCTGCGCATCGACTACAAGCTGCTGGAGGGCGATCTCGACAAGTTCGAAGGCGCGTGGACGTTCGAGCACCGCGACGGCCGCACGCACGTCGTTCTCGGCGTCGATTTTGATTTCGGCGTGCCGACCCTCGCCGAGCTCATTGGGCCGACCCTGGAGAAGAAGGTGCGCGAGAACAGCGAGATGATGCTCGCCGCACTCAAACGGCAAGCCGAGCAAACGCCGGAATGAATAAGTTCTGTTTTGTCATCCATCCGCTCTCGCTCGAGGACATCGCCCGCTACGAGCCCGGCGCAAAGGGCAAAGGAGAACCGATCCTGCGCAAGATCATGGAGTGGATGCCACCCTACGCCGCTGTGCACGTTTCCGGCGTTCGCACGCCCGACGGGCGTGAAACCGAAGGCTGGTTCGTTGCCGCGACGTTGTTGCCCGAACAGATCGTCGAGTTTCCGCGCGAGAAAGTCTATCAACGCGTTCTGGGCGCGATCGAAATCGGCGCCCAGCTAGGAGCCCAAGTCGCGGGCCTGGGCGCCTTCACCGGCGTCGTCGGCGACGGCGGTATCACGATCAACGCGCGTTCGCCGATCCCCGTCACCACGGGAAACTCGCTGACGATCGCGGCCGGCGTCGCGAGTCTATTCCGTGGCGCGCAAGAGCTCGGCATCGATTCGCGTTCGTGTACGGCGGCCGTTATCGGCGCAACTGGTTCCATCGGCGCCGCCTGCGTCCAGCTCATCGCACCGAAGGTGGAGCGTGTCATTCTGGTGGCGCGTAACGAAACCCGATTGCGCAAGTTTTACGAGCAAATCGGCGGCGCGTTGCCGTGTGCGGTAGAGTACACGACCGACGTCGCAAGCGCGGTGCGGCGAGCGCAACTCATTCTTACCGCGACCAGCTCGACGCAAGACGTCATCGAGCCCGAAGATTTGCAAATCGGCGCCGTGATCTGCGAGCTCTCGCTGCCGCACGACGTAAGCCGCCGCGTTGCCGCCGAGCGGCCCGACGTGCTCGTCGTCGAAGGCGGAAACATGCGCGTGCCCGGAAATCCGCGTTTCGAACGCGTCCGCGAGCCGGGAACGGAGTTCGATTTGAATCTCCCGGCGCGCACGGCGCTGGCGTGCATGAGCGAGACGATGATTTTGGCGCTCGAAGGGCGCCTCGAGCCGTACACGCTTGGGCGCGGCATCAAGCTCGAGAAGGTGATCGAGATCGAGGCAATGGCGGCGCGCTGTGGTTTTGAGCTCGCGGACATGCGCGCCTTCGATGCTGCGGTCACACCCGAGAAGATCGCCGCCATCCGCGCCGCCGCTTTTTCAAATTCCGTTGTGGCTGCGCGAAGCGCAGTCCTGAGCGCAGCGCGAAGCGCGGAGGCGAAGGGATGAAGAGAGTCGTTTCGGTCTCGCTGGGTTCGAGCAGCCGCGATCATCGCGCCAACGTAACCTTCCTCGGTGAGGAGTTCGACATCTCGCGTGTCGGAACCGACGGCAAGCTCGATGCCGCGCTGGCGATGGTGCGCGAGCTCGACGGTCACGTCGATGCCATCGGTTTGGGGGGCATCGACGTCTATCTGTATGCCGGGCGCCATCGTTACGCACTGCGCGATGGATTACGATTGCTCGAAGCCGCGAAGATCACGCCGATCGTCGACGGAAGCGGCTTGAAGAATACGCTAGAGCGCGAAGCCGTGGCCTTCATGCAGCGCGACCTCGGTATCGACTTACGCGGGAAGCGCGTACTGATGGTGAGCGCGCTGGATCGCTTCGGCATGGCGCAGGCGCTCGTCGATGCCGGTGCCGACGTGCTCTTCGGGGACTTCATCTTCGCGCTCGACAAGGACATGCCGGTGCGCGGTCTTGCCGAGTTTGAAGAGCTCGCCGAAAAGTATCTTCCCGACGCGTGCAAGTTGCCGTTTCAATTCTTCTACCCGACCGGTAAGAAGCAAGAGAAGCCTCCGGAGCCAAAATATCCGCACTACTACGAACAGTCCGAGATATCATCGCCGGCGACTTTCACTTCATGCGCCAATTCATGCCCGACCGGCTCGACGGAAAGATCGTCCTGACGAACACCGTCACGGCAGGCAACGTCGAGGATCTGGCGGTGCGCGGCGTCAAGATGCTGATCACAACGACGCCGGAGATCGCAGGCCGATCGTTCGGAACCAACGTCCTGGAAGCGGCGCTGTTAGCGTTGCTCGGGAAGGCCTGGAGCGACGTCGTTCCCGCCGATTATGAAGGCTTGCTGCGCGAGCTGGGGCTCAAGCCGCGCGTCGTGCGGCTGGCCTCCGTGTCGTCCTGAGGCCGCCTGGGTATAGGAGGCCTTCCAGCGAGCCGCTGAGAACAAACCGCGCCAGCGTTCGCAAGAGCGTAGGAAATTGCTGTGGGGTCTCGGGTCACGAGCCCCGTGAGGTTCTAGGTTGAACGACAAAGAGATCGTGCTAACTCCCGAAGGTCTGAAGAAGCTGGAGCAGGAGGTCGACGAGCTGCGGAGCGTCCATCGGCGCGAGGTGAACGACCGCATTCGCCAAGCGAAAGAGTACGGCGATTTGAGCGAAAACGCCGAATACGAAGACGCCAAGCAGGAGCAGGCGTTCATCGAGGGGCGCATTCTCAAGCTCGAGGCGATGATCCGCAATGCCCGGCTCATCGACGAGTCCGAGTACGTCGCCGATGAAGTCCATCTCGGCGCGGTCGTCAAGGTACGAGAGCTCAAGAAGAACGAACCGTACGAGTTCTCGATCGTTGGGTCGGCCGAGGCCGATCCGGCGAATCATCGAATCTCCAACGAATCCCCATTGGGCCGCGCGCTCATGGGACACAAAAAAGGCACGACCGTCGACGTTGCTACACCGCGCGGGTTGGTCAAATACAAGATCGAGTCGATCAAGGGCAGCGCACCGAAGAAGGCCGCAAAGAAGGCGTCGTAAGTTTGGAGGAGTTCGGGAAGACCGAAGCGGCACTCATAGCGGCCAGACGCGAGAATCTGGCCGCTTTGCGTTCGCGGGACAAAGATCCGTTCGCGCAACGCCGCTGTGAAGTGGACGCGACTGCGGAGGAGCTGGTCGCGCGCTACGCGTTTCTCGTGCCGGGCCAAGACGCGTCGGCCGAGGGTTGGAGCCTGGCGGGGCGCCTTCTCTCCAAGCGCACGATGGGCAAGACCGTCTTCGCCGACCTCGCGGATCGCACGGGACGCCTGCAAATTTATATCCGCAAACAGGACGTCGGAGACGAGGCCTTCGCCGACTGGGCCGATCTCGACCGAGGCGATCTGCTCGGCGTGCGCGGCTACATGTTTCGCTCGAAGATGGGCGAGCTCACGCTCCACGTGACCTCCTTCGTTGCGATCGGTAAGGCGTTGATGCCGTTGCCCGATAAGTGGCACGGCCTTCAGGACGTTGAGAAGCGCTACCGCCAGCGTTACGTCGACATGATCGTCAACCCGGACGTGCGGGACACGATGATCATGCGCAGCCGTTTGATCGCCGAGATGCGCCGCTTCATCGACGACCGTGGTTTTTACGAAGTCGAGACGCCGACGTTGCTGCACGTCGCAGGCGGCGCGGCCGCCAGGCCCTTCGTAACCCACTGCAACGCTCTCGATCAGGAGATGCAGTTGCGCATCGCGACGGAGCTGAATCTGAAGCGGTTGATCGTCGGCGGCATGGAGCGAGTCTACGAGATCGGCCGCATCTTCCGCAACGAAGGGATCGACACGACGCACAATCCCGAGTTCACGATGCTCGAGCTTTACGCCGCGTACTGGGACGTCTCCGACATGATGGAGTTCAACGAGGCGCTGATCGCGCATCTCGTCTCTACCGTCACCGGCGGCGGGACCGATCTGCCGCACGGCGACGGAACGATCTCGTTTGCGCGCCCGTTCGCGCGCATCGAGTATCTCGACGCGATGGCGCAGTATAGTGGCGGCAAGTACGCGCGCGACGTGCTGCTCGATCCGGCGGGCGCGCAGGCGATCGCGCACGAGCTCGGATTGCCGCGGTCGCCGACGCACGGTCACGCGCTCGACAAAATCTTCGAGCGCGTGCTCGAACCCCATCTCGTCGCGCCGACCTTCGTTACCGGATATCCCGTCGCGATCTCTCCGCTGGCCAAGCGCCGTGCCGGCGACCGGGAGATCACCGATCGCTACGAGCTCTTTTGCGCGCGGATGGAGATCTCCAACGCTTTCACGGAGCTCAACGATCCCGACGATCAACGCGCACGTTTCGAGGCGCAAGTGGCCGAGCGCATCTCCGGAGACGAAGAGATCCCCGACCCCGATTGGGATTTCGTGCGAGCCCTCGAATACGGCATGCCGCCGACGGCCGGAATCGGAATCGGCGTCGATCGTCTCGTCATGCTGCTGACCGGCCAGCGCTCGATCCGCGACGTCCTGCTCTTTCCGCTCCAACGCCAGCACGGCTGACGTCGCGCGCACCCATCTTCGACTGACCATCGAGTACGACGGAAGCGAGTTTTGCGGCTTCCAATGGCAACCCGTGGACCGGACGGTCGCGGGCGTCTTGGAAAAGGCGCTCTCCGCGCTCTTTGACGAGCCCGTCAAGGTGACGGCCGCGGGGAGGACCGACAGCGGCGTGCATGCCAGCGGCCAGGTCGTCTCGCTCGCAACGGCCGCGGCCTTTCCATTCGACCGGCTGGCCGTCGCCCTTAACGCGGTGCTTCCGGCCGATTGCTCGGTGCGCGAGGCGGCCGTCGTGGATGCCGGCTTTTCGGCCCGCTTCTCCGCCTCGCAACGGACCTACGTCTATGCGATTGCGTCCCGGCCGCAGCGCGACGCCCTGACGGCTCGCTACGCCTGGCACCTCCCTCGACCACTGGAACTCGAGCCGATGCGCGCCGCCGCCGCCCAGGTCGTCGGCGAACACGATTTCCGGTCGTTCTGCTCGATCTTGCCCGTGGGGCCTGCAAACGAGGCGCGCTCGACCATGCGGAGCATCTACCGTTTCACGATCGAGCCGCGTGGCGGGCTCCTCCGGCTCGAGATCGCCGCGAGCGGCTTCCTCTACCGCATGGCCCGCTCGCTGGTGGGGACGCTGGTGGAGGTCGGGAGCGGACGTTGCTCAGGCGACCTGGCCGGGGTCTTGGCGGCGGCGGATCGCTCGGCGGCGGGGCCCATCGCGCCCGCCCACGGCCTCTATTTGGCCGGGGTCCGCTATAATGACGGCTACGACTCCTTTGCCGAGCCGCCGATCCTGTGCCGGTGAGGCGCGTCGCCGCGCCTTGACGGAGAACAGGCTTTCCCGTAAGATTCGTTGGTTGTGCGCACGTACCAGCAGAAAACCGCGGAGACCGAGCATCGTTGGTATGTCGTCGACGCTTCGGGACAGCGCCTCGGGACGCTTGCCGTGCGAATTGCGCGCGCGCTTTCGGGCAAACACAAGCCGACCTGGACGCCGCACATCGATGACGGCGACCACGTGATCGTGCTCAACGCCGAAAAAATCGAGCTGGGCGGGAAGAAGTGGGATCAGAAGCTTTACTATCGCCACAGTAACTATCCGGGCGGCCTGAGGGTGCAAACGGCGCGGGAAATCGCCGACAAGCATCCGGAACGGCTGGTCGAGAAGGCCGTGCGTGGAATGCTCGCGGGCAATCGCATGCGCGACGTGCAGCTGCGCCGCTTGAGCGTCTATACGGGCGCCGGGCACCCTCACGACGCACAGCAGCCGTCGTCGTTGCCGTAGGAGCATTGTTTGAACGAACCTGTTGAAGTAATTCAATCGACCGGGCGCCGCAAACGCGCCGTCGCCCGCGTCAAGCTGATGCTCGGCCAAGGCATCATTACCGTCAACAACAAGCCGATCGACGAATATTTTTCGCGTCCTCAGTTGCTGCAAATCGTGCGCCAGCCGCTCGAAGCAACGCAGAGCGTTTCGCGCTTCGACGTCCGCGTTAAGGCCGAAGGCGGAGGCGTGACGGGCCAAGCGGGCGCGATCCGTCACGGAATCGCTCGCGCGCTGGTTGAAATGGACGAGTCGCTCAAAGAAACGATGCGAAAGAACGGCTTCCTCACGCGCGATCCGCGCGAAAAGGAATCGAAAAAGTACGGCCGTAAGCGCGCCCGTAAACGTTTCCAATACAGCAAACGCTAAAGCGTAGCCTCAAGCTCGCGGCAATTGCGCTGGGCGCGGTCGCATTGCTCGTACAACCACAGGCGGCCTGGATCGAGCGCGTCTACTCCAACGGCGTCTATCCCGTTTGGGAACGCAACGCATTTCCCGTCACCAACGCGCTGCCGTGGTCGCTCGGCGATGTGGCCGCGCTGGCCGGCGTCGCTGCGATCGTCTGGCAGATCGTGTTCTTCGCTCGACGGCGCGGGCGGCGTGCAAGGAACGTCGGCGCGCTGCTCTTGAACTGCGCCGCGATCGTCGGCCTTTACGCCGTGTGGTTCGAGCTGAGCTGGGCGTGGAACTACGCGCGCGCGCCGCTCGAGACTCGGGTGCGGTACGATCCGGCCCGAGTGACGCCGCAGGCTGCAGAGGCCTTGCAAAGGCGCGCAATGTCCCAGATGAACGCGCTGGCGAAACCCGCGCACGCGCGCGCGAGCCTGCCGCTCGATCTTGCGGCACTGCGGGCCGCATGGCTGCCGGCGGTGCAGCGCGTCGGCGACACGTGGGCTCCGCTCGTCGGCGCAGCCAAGCCGACCGTGGCCGATCCCTTCATGCTTGCCACCGGAACGGAAGGCTTCATCAACCCGTTTACGCTCAACGTGGCAACCGCTTCAGATTTGTTCTGGTTCGAGCGCCCCTTCGATTACGCGCACGAGTGGAGCCACGTCGCGGCCTACGCTCGCGAAGACGAGGCGAACTATCTCGCAATCGTGACCTGTCTGCGTTCGAAGGATCCGGCCGTGAGCTACGCGGGGTGGTTCGCGCTCTTTCTCTATCTGCCGCAGAAACGCCACTACGCGCGTCGCGAGTTCGTTCCGCTCGTCTGGCAAGATTTTACGGCGATTCGGCGGCGCAACGCGCGCCACATCAACGTGATGCTCGCGCATTGGTCGTGGCGCACGTATAACGCTTATCTGAAAAGCAATCGCATCGCAGCGGGCATCGCAAACTACGACGAAGTGACTCGCTTGATCCTCGGCGTCCCGCTGGATTCGCAAGGCTTGCCGATCGCAAGATAAGCAAACGGGGCCCCGAGCGGGCCCCCTTTGACTCTTGCGGTTCCGGGCCTAATGCTTGGGAGGCTTGTGGCCTTCGTTGCCCTGACTCGGATGGCTGGCCGACGCAGGCTGCGCGTGCGTCGTCCCGGTGGAATGCGTGGTCGTGTGCGTGGTTCCGTTGTAGTGCGTGGTCGTGTGCGTGGTTCCGTTGTAATGCGTCGCGGTGTGCGTGGTGCCGTTGTAATGGGTGACGGACGTTCCATGGGAGACCGTGCCATAGTGCGCCGGAGGATTGTTAGCGTTGTAGGCGTGCGTCGTCGACGTCACCGCCGGGTGGCCGCCGTTGGTCTTCGCGTAGAGCGTGCGATCCTGTGCGGCATAGCGCGCGTGAGTCACCTGCTCGGGCGTCGCACCGTAGCGGCGGCTCGCCCATGCGGAGCGTTCGGCCGGAGTCGGGCGCGTCGAGATGCCGCCGCGCCCGCCGTTGTAGCTGACGCGAGAATGGTTGTAGTAGTTGTTGATGATCGTCTTATTGTAGTAGGTGTTGTGGATGTAGGTCCGGTTGACCGGCCACACGGCGGTGTTGTAGCGGAAGCTGCCGCCGGCCCAAACTCCGCCGACGAAGCCGGCGCCGTAGTAGCCGAATCCGTAGTTAATGCCGCCGTAGAAACCGACGCGGGGACCCCAGTAGCCGGCGTTCCAGCGATAGGCGCCTCCATAGGAGCCCCAGTAGCCCGGCGTCCAGTAGACGCCGACGGCGGGCGCGGCCAGCCACACGCCGGGGACCCAATAGTAGCCGCCCGGTCCCCAGGCCCAGTAACCGGGGGTGTACATGTAGTTAGGGTCGGGGGCGACGGGGATCGTGTAAACGGGTATAGGCGGCGGGGCCACGCCGACTGTGACACCAACGCCGATCGCGAACTGTGCCGGTGCCGGCACGGGAAGAGCGATAATAAAAACGGCCGCAAGAAGCGCGGGAAGTAATCTTGAGATTCGCATAAATTCTCCTTTCCGGAGTGGATGCTCGAATTATAACCCGGAACGACCGTTCTTACGCGCCTAATTCAGGCATCCCGGAGCGCTTTCACAAGACTCTTACCCGTTCGTCAGGCCATTCCAACGCGCTCTTCATCCCGCTCTCACGTCGCGCTTCACGCGCCGCCCAGCGGCTTACTCTTCCGCCTCTATTGCTCGAGTTCTTGGAGCGTGTTCGTTTTGGTATCGGTATAGAACAGCGCCGTATTGCTATCGCTCGTGCCGATCGCAAGGAGTCCGAAGATGTGAGCGACCTTGCTTTTATCGATGGTCTTGGTGTCGAGTACCTTCCCCGTCGGCGTCAGCTCCACGAGCTTGTTTCCACCTTGGGTATTCGCAACGATGAGGTTTCCGTTCGGTAGAAGAGCAGAAGCTACGGGCGCATTGAGCGGCGAGCCACTATAGACGAGCGTCGCGCACGTGCTCTTTGCGTGAAGGCATTTGAACGTCTTTCCGCCGGGCTGCACGACGATCTCGTTCTTCTCGAGTAGGTTGCTGGCGTTCGAAACGGCGATGACCGTGTTATCGACCCCATCTACGATATAAAGGGTGTCGTTGCAACGGCTACCGTGTTTTGTGCTATCGTATTGCATTCCGGATGGGCCTAAGACGCTCCAACCGGAGCCACTATTGATCCCGAAGCCGCTCATCACTTGAATCACTTGCGCGTGGCCGGAGCTACTAACGGGGAACGCCAACTTAATAATCGCGCCGGTCTTGGAATCCCCCACGTAGAGGTCCTCAGGCGCGTACGACTCGCCGCAGTATGCATCGGCGTCGGCGAACGGAACCTGGATGGGAGAACCGTAACTCTTCTTGAGTTTGCCGGCTTGAGTGAACTCCGAAAGCAGACCGCTGACCGACCCTGCGCCGTAGACGTCATTTCCCGCGGTGATCGCATCGCCGTCGCAACCCTGTATCTTGGTGCTTTGCGCAAAGGTTACCGGCTTGGAGCTCGGGGCTGGATCGAGTACTTCGATCGTGGTTCCGTTTCCAGCCGTGCCCGCGGAGTCGTCGAAGTTGCAAACGAGCAGCTGCCCTTTCTTGAGCCCGAAGTTCCCTGAGACCAGCGAGATAGCGCGCGGGCCCATGTCGCCATTTTCCGGATCGACCGTCGAGCCGATTTCGACATCCTTCGTAAGCTTTTTCAGAATCGGGGTAGTGTCGTTTGGAACAACGGAACTCGCACCCGGCGCGGAGACTGCTCCGGACGGAACTGTAGCGTTCCCTCCACACGCCGAAGTTGCAAGCAGTGCTCCCGCGGTCAGCATAAGCACGCGACTGTTGAAAGTTGGCATCCTAAACCTCGCTCCTAACGCAGTGGTGACGAAGCGGGCTTCGAAGTGCCTCTTTCGGCGCCTGCAAGAGCGAGCGACCGCCGTCCGCCTTGCGACGAGGAGTGGCGCAGAGAAAACGAACTAAAGTCATTATTTAGCGTCTCGTCATATTTCATCAATCTAATGTAAGCTCCGTGGTCACCGGGCGCTGCTAGGATCGTGCGCATGTTCGACGTTGGAGATTCCTTAAGAGAGGCGCTCGCCGATGCTCGCACTCGGCTTGGGGAGGCGCAGGCCGCAGTCGCGCGCGCCAACTCCGGTAAAGCAGGGCACAGCGCCCGCCGCAATGGTGCAGACCGGCGGCGGCGATTCTTTACTGAGGCGCGCCGCTAAGCGCACTTATTAAACGCTTCCCTTAACGTTGACCCGAACGGGGGACCCTTCGCGCGAGGCAGGCGCACTCGCTCTCGTGCGTCGGGCCCCGCGGCCCAGGGCCTCGCGACCCGCCGGCAAAATAGACCATTTATTCGTACCTTGCCGATCCGAAAAGGGGAAACGATGCTTAGTATGTTGTTGGCACTCCTTATCGCACTTGCTGTCACGCCGCCGGACCCGTTTTAGCGGTCCCTCTTTGCGTCCGCGGGCCCGTAATAATACCGCCCCGAGCTAGCGGCGAAGTCGCGACGGACTAGGGGCGCAGCGCTGCCCAGAATCGGGGTTGCGGCTCAACCTCGCGCTTTCTCGTTGCGCCCCAGCAGCGCCACCTTCCATGCTTTCAGTGGGGGCGGCCCCGGGGATCGCGTTCAGTGGAGAAAGGCGCGTACGATTTCGTTGCGCGCGGCCAGGTATCCAGGTGGTGCCGTTGAGTGAGGCGGAAGGACGAATTCGAGAGTTTCGCGCGAATCCGAAACGTCGGTCTGAACCGGACCGTTCCCGTCGTCGACGATAAGGATCCGGCGGTCGCCTTCGACCCGGAGCCGGAGCACCACAACGAGGTCGCCTTCCTCGAATGCCGAGGCAGCTGAGTCGTCTGGCAGGCTGCGTTCCTCTAGAGTCGCCTGCAAACGGCCGGAAGGATGACGCGGGTTCACGCCGCGGAGGTTCGGGATTTCCGCGGAGAGTTCCGCGTAGTGTCATGGTGGACCCCAAGACGGCGACGTGCGGATTCCTCGGCGTTACGATCGCGGGTTACCCTCATGATCCCCTGCTTGTTGACGGGTAGAAGCGCTGGGCACAGCCCTGCGGAGGCGTGGCGGCTAGCTCTCGATAAGCAACGGCTCACATGCGCATCAGCGACGCTCTCGCGAGTCAGCGGCCGTTCTTTTCGTTCGAATTCTTTCCGCCCAGGGACGACGCCGGTTCGCTTCAGCTCATCGCGGCGATTGAGGCGCTCGCGCCGTTGCGGCCGGCATTCGTCTCGATTACGTACGGCGCGGGCGGGTCAACGCGCGCGAGAACCGTAAGGCTCGCAAAGCAGATTCAACGAGATATCGGGTTGACGGTGGTCGCGCATGTGACCTGCATAGGAGCGAGTCGCGCAGAGCTGCGAACGCTGCTAGAAGAACTGGCGCGGGCTGGCATCGAGAACGTCTTGGCGCTGCGCGGCGACCCCCCCGCGCGTTCGAAGTTCGTCGCAGCCGCGGGAGGTTTCGAGCATGCCAACGAGCTCATTGCCATGATGCGGCGCAACTACGACTTTTGCATTGGTGCTGCGTGCTATCCGGAGAAGCATCCTGAGGCGGCGACGCTCGAAGCGGATCTGGCAGCGCTCAAGCTCAAGGCGGAAGCGGGGGCCGATTTTTTTGTCTCACAGCTCTTCTTCGACAACACGCAGTTCTTTTCGTTCGAACGTCGGGTTCGAGGAGCCGGCATCACGCTTCCGATACTTCCCGGTTTGATGCCGATCACGAACTTCAGTCAAATCGAACGCTTCGTAGCCCTCTGCGGCGCCGGCATTCCGCCGAAACTTCGAGTCGAGATGGAAGCGCGCAAAGGAGACATCAAGGCGGTAGAAGACTTGGGCGTAGCTTACGCCTCGATGCAGGCGCTCGGGCTGCTGCAAGGTGGCGTGCCAGGGCTGCACTTTTATACGCTCAACCGTTCGCCGGCAACGCGCGCCATCGTTTCGTCGCTTCTGGCGGCTAGCGCCTGGCGCCCAGCGATCGACGCTGCAAGGAGCATAAAAACGCTGTAAAGCGGTTGTAACGGGCTCCGTGTAGCGTCATAACGGAGGTCCTCGACGGATTGCTCCACGACGTTACCAGCGCCGCGATTGCTTTACCGATGCCTTGCCATTGCGGCGCGCGTCGGAACCGCCGTCGCGGTCGTGCAGACGGCGACATAAGAGTAGCAGCGGACCTTGGCACTCCCGCCGAAACCTTCGCGGCGTGGTGCCGCTATGGCACCGAAGCGTTAGAGCCGGCGGCGGCGCTTTCATTGCGCGCCCGGATCGAACGCTATGCGGAACGGACGCGTCGCGATCGTGCGGCAGTCGTCTGCACGTCGGTGCTCCGGCCGGTACTTGCCGAGTTCTTGCTGCGCTCCGGGATTCGGGTCAGCGTCTATGCCTACGGCGAGTTGCCCAACGAGGTCGCGCTCGTCGCATCCGAGGTCATCGCCGAGGAGGAACCGAACGCGCTCGCCCAATGCACTTGAGGACGCTAGATTGGATCATCGTCGTCCTTTCTTTGGGCGTAAGCTTCGTGCCGGCGATCGTGCTCGCGCGCCGAGCCGGAAAGAATATCACGGAGTTCTTCGCGGCAGGACGTCAGGCGCCGTGGTGGCTGATCGGCATCTCGCTCGTCGCGACCACGTTTTCCACCGACACGCCCAACCTCGTCACCAATCTCGTGCGCGACGGCGGCGTTTCCGAAAATTGGGTCTGGTGGTCGTTTCTCCTCACCGGGATGGCGACGGTCTTTTTTTATGCGCGGCTCTGGCGGCGTTCCGGCGTGTTGACCGATCTCGAATTTTACGAGTTGCGCTACGCCGGGCGCGCCGCTTCGTTCGTGCGCGGCTTTCGTGCGATCTATCTCGGGCTGTTCTTCAACTGTTGGATAATCGCAACGGTAAACTTGGCTCTGGTGAAGATCGCCGGCGTGCTCTTCGGCTGGCCGCGCGCCGAGACGCTGGCTATTTGCGTCGCGGTTCCGATCGTCTTTGCTGCGACCGCGGGCCTTTGGGGCGTCATGGTCACCGACATGATTCAGTTCTGCATCACGATGACTTCGGCATTCGCCGCCGCCTATTTCGCGATTCATGCGCCGGGAGTCGGCGGCTTGCACGGGCTGGTCGCACACTTTAGCGGCCGCACCGCCGCACTCTCGATTCTGCCGAATTTCGGCGACTGGAAGGCCGCTCTCGCGGTCTTCGTCATTCCGATGACGGTGCTGTGGTGGTCGGTCTGGTATCCGGGCGCGGAGCCCGGCGGCGGCAGTTACGTCGCACAGCGGATGCTCGCGGCGCGCACCGAGTCCGACGCGCTTTTCGGCACGTTCGCATTCCAAGCGATGCACTATGCGTTGCGCCCGTGGCCGTGGATCGTCGTGGCGCTCGCCTCCACGATCGTCTTTCCCACGCTGCACGACGTGCAGATGCGGTTCCCGGCGCTCGCGCCCAACCTCATCGGCAACGACGTCGCCTATCCTGCGATGCTCATCTTCTTGCCGACCGGCTTTGCCGGCTTCATGGTCGCCGGAATCTTCGCGGCCTATCGCTCGACGATCGAAACGCACCTCAATTGGGGCACGTCGTATCTCGTGCACGATTTTTATCAGCGCTTCATTCGGCCCGGTTCGAGCCAGCGCGAGCTGGTCTTCGCCGGACGGCTCGTGACGGCGCTCCTGATGGCGCTCGGCGTCGCGTTGACCTTCGTGCTCGATAACGCGAAGGACGCGTTCAATCTGTTGCTCTCGATCGGCGCGGGAACCGGCCTCATCTACTTGCTGCGATGGTTCTGGTGGCGGATCAACGCCTGGAGCGAAGTGAGTGCAATGATCGCATCGTTCGGGGTCGCGCTCGCGTTCTTCGTCGCCGCGCGCACGGGGCACGCCGTTGCTTCGACGACCGCGCTCCTGACGACGATCGGCATTACGACCGCGGTCTGGCTCGTCGTTACGTATCTCACGCCGCCGGTCGGTGAAGAGACGCTGACGGCGTTCTACGCCAAGGTGCGGCCGGCCGGTCCCGGCTGGGCCGCGATCCGACGGCGCAGCGGCCTCGGCCCATCGCCGGATTCGCTGCCAATGGCGCTTCTGGGCTGGGTGCTCGGCGTGGCCGCGGTTTACGGCGCCCTCTTTGCCACCGGCTCGTTCATTTATGGGCGGCCGATCGCCGGGGCGCTCTGCAGCCTGGTCGCCGGGTTGGCAGTAATCGGTTTGCTCGCGACCGGCCGCCGGCTCTGGCGGCCGATGGCAGGCCCGGCGCCCTTAGAAGGCTAAGCTCCACCGGCTCCAATGAACTGGAAAAATTTCAAGGCGCCGTTCAAGGCGCTCGTCATCGTCGCGGTTTGCGCGATCTCCCTCTGGGCGGTCATCCCCGTTCAGAAAACCATCCGTCTGGGGCTCGACCTCCAGGGCGGAGCGCGGCTTCTGCTTCAACTCTATCCGACCGCGGAAGTGCCGCAGATTACCTCGCAGGTGCAGGCGCAAACGCGCGAGGTCATCGACCGCCGCATCAACGGACTGGGCGTTGCCGAGCCATCGATTAGCAACGTCGGCACCGATCGCATTCTGGTCGAGCTTCCCGCGGTGAAGGATCCGGATCAGGCTGAAAAAGTACTCAAGCAGGTCGCCGTCCTCGAATATAAGATCGTGCCCTTCGACGTGATGCAGAAGGCCGATGCCGCGAATGCGGCGTTGTTGCAGCCGGGGCTTTCGGCAAAGGATAAGGCCGCTGCCGAGCTCTACGTTTCAAAAACCGCCTACGACCTTAGCGGCAACGTCGTCTACTCCGGCAAGGACCTCAAGGCCGCTCAAGCCGGCTACGATCAAGGCGGCCGGCCCGACATCCTCTTTCAAACCAAAGACGCCGCTAAATTCGGCAAGCTGACCTCGTCGAATCTCCAGAAGCCGCTGGGCATCTTTCTCGACCATCGCTATCTCTCGGCGCCGATCATTCAAAGCCCGATTTACGATAGCGGCCAGATCACCGGCACCTTCACTCAGGAATCGACGATAACGCTGGCCAACGAGCTCAACGCCGGCGCTTTGCCCGTCAGCGTCAAGATCATCGAGAAAGAGACGATCGGTCCGACGCTCGGCAAACTCGACCTGGTTCAATCGATGCGAGCCGCGGCGCTCGGCCTCGGGCTCGTGTTGATCTTCATGGTCGGCGTCTATCGTCTGCCGGGTCTTCTGGCCGACCTCGCGCTGGCGATCTACGTGCTAGTGATGATGGCGATCCTCGCGCTCTCGCACGCGACGCTGACGCTTCCCGGCATCGCCGGCTTCGTGCTCTCGATCGGCATGGCGGTCGATGCCAACGTGCTGATCTTCGAGCGTATCAAGGAAGAGCTCTGGAACGGTAAGACGATGCGCGCGTCGGTTCGCGTCGGATTCCAGCGGGCCTTTTCCGCCGTCTTCGATAGCCACTTCACGACGATCGTCGGCGCCGGCGTGCTGTACATGCTGGGCACCGGTACGGTCAAAGGCTTTGCCTTCACGCTCTTCTGGGGTACCGTCGTTTCGCTGGTGACGGCCGTTTTCGTTACGCGTTTCTTCGTCGACGTGCTCGTCGACAACAACGTCTTGACGTCGCCCGAGCTCTACGGGGTCAAGCGCGCGGACCTCGGCATATTCGCGAAGGCCGGAGCGTAGCTCGTGCTCTTTCGCAGGCTGAATTGGAACATCGTCGGCTGGTTCCGCATCGTCTCGACGATCTCGTATCTCATCATCGCGCTGGGCTTCGGCGCGATGATCTACAACGGTTTCAAGGGCGGTAACGGTTTTCAGCCGTCGCACATGCTGCGCTTGGGGCTCTCGTTTACCGGCGGTACCGATATCGCGGTGCAGTTCACGCAACCGACGACCGCCGATAAAGTGAAGGCGGCGCTCGCGGGTCTCGGCATGACCGAGGAGTCGGTGACGACCGCCGGCACCGACGGCAAAGGCTTCGTGATTCAAACGCAGACCGCATACGCCAACGACTCGGCGCCGGTCTGGAATGCGCTGAACACCGTCGCCCCCGTCGATCGCGCGGCTTCACAGATCACGGCCGTGGGTCCGTCGCTCGGACGCGAGTACCTTACCAGGGCAATCTGGGCGCTGATCATCGCGCTAAGCATTCAGTTTATCTATATCGCATTCCGATTCGGTTGGAACTACATCTTCGGGTTGGTGACGGTTATCGCACTGGTACGCGACGCGGCGATGATGATCGGCATCTACGCGCTGGCCGACCGGCGCGCCGACGATGCGTTTCTGGCCGCGGTACTGACGGTCATCGGCTACTCGGTCATGGACACGATCGTAATTCTCGATCGAATTCGTGAGAACACCAGGTTGATGGCGGGGGCGCCGTATGCGACGATCGTCAACGAGTCGATCAAGCAGACGATGACGCGTTCGTTCAACACGCTCGCGACCGTGGTCATCACGCTGGTCGCGCTCTTGGCGTTGGGCGGGGCGAGCCTCAAGAACTTCGCCTTCGCGCTGCTCGTCGGCATCTGCTCGGGCGGATACCATTCGATATTTTACTCGGCGCCGCTGGTGCTGGGCTTCCGCAAACGCCAGCTGGAGGCCGCTGCGAAACGCCGGCATGCCGGTCTCGCGCAGGATCGGACCGCAACCGCGCGGTCGCGCTCCGAGGCCGCCTCGCTGGCGAGCCGCAGCGGCGTCGCGCGTGAGGATATCGTGGCCGCGCGCCGCGAGCGCCGTCAGAAGGCCAAAGCGGCGCGAGCGGTTTCGCCCGGTCCGACGCCGCGTTATCGCAAGCGGCGCGATGCGGAGAGCGCCGTCGCGGTAGAAGAACCATTCGTGGCGGGTGAAGAGCTGATCGATCCGCTCGACGCACAACAAGCTGGTCTGCACGACGCCGCTTTGGAGCAAGGTCACGAAGAAATCTCCCTCAACTTCGAAGACGCGCAAGAGCGTCACGAGGACGACGCGCCCTAAGAATCTGCCGGCGCCCACCGCGTCGGAGGCCGCCTTCGAAGCGCTCTTGCGCTCTTTTGAAGAGCCTTCGATCGCCTCGGGGCCGTCTGCAACGGACGCCTTCGTCGAACGCGTTTTCGCGAAGGGCGACGAGTATCTGTACGATACGTACGCAACGATCGCCGATGCGGCGCGCTTTCATACCAAACTCGCGGGCGTCTCTTTCGAAGGACGCCAAGACGTCATCGCCGGATTGCACGCCGGCGCGCCGCTCGAACTGCGGCGCCAAGGGGATAACCCGCACGATTCTAATGCCATCGCCGTCCACTACGGGCAGTTGCAACTTGGCTTTTTCAATAAGCGGCTCGCGGCGCACATCGCACCCCTCATGGATGCGGGCGCCCGTTACGGCGCACGCGTGGCGTCGCTGACTGGGGGCACCTCCACCGGCGAGTTCAAGCATCGCGGGGTCAACGTCGTGATCGAACGCGAAGCGTTCGGCGTGCAGTTGCAGCGGACGGATCCGGCGACGCAGCGTCCCGGCGTCGAGGCGGATGCGGCCGAGACCGGCGAGCTGGTACGCTCCGCTTTGATTGGCCTCTCGGCCCCGCACGAAGCGCAGCGAGCCGTTCTCGAGCGGGTTGAAGCCGGCAAGAATACTTTGGCGGTGCTCGGCACGGGGCGCGGGAAGTCGTTCTGCTTTCAATACGCCGCTGCGATGCGAGCCTTCACCGGCGGAGGCAAGACGCTCGTCGTCTATCCCTTGCGTGCGTTGGCCAACGATCAGTACGAGGCGCTTCGGCGTACGCTCGAGCCGCTGGGTCTGCGTTTCTTTCGTGCCAACGGTTCGATCGACAGCGACGAGCGAGAAGATCTGTTTGCGGCCTTGCGCGAGGGGTCGTGGGACGTCGTCTTAGCGACGCCGGAGTTCCTCGAGTTTCACCGCGAGGCGCTCCGCGGCCGGAGCACGCCGTCGTTCGTGGTCGTCGACGAAGCGCATCATCTTGCGGAGTCGCGTCACCGGCCTGCCTACTCCCGGCTTTCGGCAACCATTGCGTCGCTGGGCAATCCACCGGTACTCGCACTGACGGCGACGGCCGGCGACGAAACGTTTCGCCGTATCGTCGACGATCTGCGCATCGAAAGCTGGGTGATCGACCCGACGGTACGAGCGAACCTTCATGTCGCCGATGCGCGCGGCACCAAGGACAAGATCGGCTATCTGACCGAGCTCTTTTCGGCGCGAGAGAGCCCGCCGGGAGAAGGGCATTATCTACTGCCACTCGCGGCCGGAGGTCACCAAAGTCGCGCAGCGTCTTCGCAAGCACCTCGGCAACACGGTGATGTTCTACCATGGCAAAATGCCCAACGCCGAACGGCTCGAGGTCGAACGGCTCTTTCGGGAAGGCGCGCTGCGCGTCGTGGTTGCGACGTCGGCATTCGGCGAGGGAATCGATCTGCCCGACGTTCGCAACGTCGTGCTCTTCCATCTCAACTTCGACTCGGGTGAGTTCAACCAGCAAGCCGGCAGGGCCGGGCGCGACGGTAGCCCCGCGGAGATTCATCTTCTCTACGGGCCGCACGATCGTACCCTCAACGAGTTCTTGATCGATCTCGACGCGCCGCCGCTCGAGCGGCTACGCGAGATTTACCGCGGTCTGCGAGGCCTCGCTCGAGACGGCTTAGTACGAGGCGGGAACACCGAAATCGCGGGAACTCTAGAAATCGACCGAGTCCGAGATCGTACGATCGACGCCGCGTTGCGAATCTTTTCCGATTCGAGACTCATCGAAGTGGGCGAAGACGACGACGGGCGCTTCGTTCGATTCCTTGCCGTAAGCGGACGAATCGAAATGGAGCGCAACGAGCGCTATGCTGAAGGCGAAGCGACGCGCGAAGCGTTCTTGCGATTCTGCGAGCTCGCGCTCTTCGCGCCCGCCGAAACGCTCGAACGCGTGCTCAACCGGCCCATTTACCCCTCCAATATTCACCTACGTCGATAGGCCGCGCTTACGCGAGGACGCCTGTCATTGCGTCTTCATCGACGTCCTTATAAAAAGCGTTCTGGGTTTCGACGACGCCGGCGGATGCCCATGGGTCGATCTGGTAACGCGTCGTCGGAAGGTGAATGGTAGGTCCGGCCGCGTCGGAGTAATCCGCGCCTCCAAACGGTGCGAACTCGTCGCTTTCGCGGTGCGCTAATACTAGGCTTCCCACGGCGTCCGCGGCGGCGGCTGCATCGTTGCGAAGCCGCGCGTCCAAACGGCCGTCGCCGGCAAGCGTGTCGTAGAATGCGATCGCCGGACGATCGGCCCGCCACGGCATGTCCTTCGAGGCGTCGGGAAAGCGCACCATTCCTTGGATCGCGCGGGCGTCCTGACGTACGATGCCACGCACGCCGTTCGCGCCGGCCTCCGCGCCGACGTCGTCGTTGAGACGTTTGATGCTCGATTCGGCGAGTCGCATCTTTGCCGGGTCGAGATCGAGCACGTCGAAGGCTGCCGCCGGCCCGAACGCGCCGAGATCGCCGGCGTCGTATTTGGTTCGCATCACATCGTTGACGACGCTCTTGGCCATCGTCTTGGGATCGTTCCCATACGATGCGATGGTGTGCGCGACGTCGCTTGGAACGCCCGGCGCCAGCATCGTCTCCGGGCTAGCGGCGAGATACCGCACGCCGGCGGTGGAGAGCGCGTCAGCGAAACCCATCGTGTCCATCAGGCATTGGTTTGCGACGACGCCATCGATCGAGCGCCGGGCATCGTCGGGGTGGGCCGCCGCGTGCATCGCCAGACCGTCGGAGATCGCCTTGGCGATATCCGGCATCGACATCACGCTGCCGTCGCCAGTCTCCAGTCCACCGCCGTCGCCGCCGCCGTGATCGACCAGATCGATCCACGTTTGCTTCGCCCCGCTGGCCTGGGCGTTGTCGAGGGTGCGCGCTACGAAGCGCGCGAGGTTCGCCTCGTCGCTCATGTCGGCAGCCTTGTAAGAGCGCACGTCGCCGACGTCGCCGTCGGAGATCGTGTACTCGTCGGTATGCAATCCACCGACCTTATCACCCGCGGCTTTGTGGAAGGGCGCTCGAAGGGCCGTCGTGTCTTCGACCGTGAACTCGATGCGCGAGTCGCGGGCGCTCGTTCGCAACGCCTGCGAGAGCGTCGATTCCTGTATGGCATCGAGATTATTGTCGCCGTCGCGGTAGATGCCGAACTCGAGCGAGCGGCGCGCGGGCGTGATCGTAACGTTCTGTAACATGAGGGCCTCCTAACGCGGTGAGTCGGGAGGCTTACTGCGACGATCGCTGCCGGCCGCTAGGGCGGCTACGAAACGCATATCGGGGCCGCCAGCGGAGCCCTATTCTTGACGTAGCGAAAATGCACGACTTCATCCATCGAACAGGCGTTCGGAATGGCGCCGACTCTTTTCGGGAAACTACCGGCTGGTGATCAACGATCACGACGTCCTAGTCTTGGGCGCGGGGTTGGCGGGCATGCGTGCTGCGCTGGAAGCGGCGCGTGCCGGTGCCGACGTGGCAATCGTCACGAAAGTTCACCCGATCCGCAGCCATTCGAGCGCTGCGCAGGGGGGCATCAACGCGGCGATCGGCGAGACGGATAGCTGGGAATCGCACGCCTTCGACACGGTCAAAGGCAGCGATTATCTTGCCGACCAGGATGCCGTCGAGGTGATGTGTCAGGAAGCGCCGCGCGACATCATCGAGTTCGAGCACATGGGCGTAATCTTTTTCCGCGCACCCGATGGAAAGCTTGGAACGCGAGCCTTTGGCGGCGCGTCGCAGGCGCGCACCTACTTCGTCGGCGACATCACCGGGCAAGCGCTGCTCGTGACGCTCTACGATCAGATCCTCAAAGCCGGCGTCAAGGTTTACGAAGAATGGTACGCGACTGCGCTGTACATGGAAGACGGCGCGTGTCGCGGGCTCGTCGCGCTGGAAATGGTGACCGGCGAGCTGCACCTGTTGCGCTCCAAAGCCGTGATCGTGGGCGCCGGGGGACTCGGCCGGCTCTACGAGCCGAGCACCAACGCACTGATCTGCACCGGCGACGGATATGCGCTGGCGTATCGCGCGGGCGCACCGCTGATGGATATGGAGATGGTGCAGTACCATCCCACAACGCTGGCCGGCAGCGGTTTCTTGATGACCGAAGCCGCGCGCGGCGAGGGCGCCTATCTGCTCAACTCGCTGGGCGAGCGCTTCATGAAGCGCTACGCGCCCAACAAAATGGAGCTTGCGGCCCGCGACGTTACGTCGCGCGCCGAAGCGACGGAGATCGCCGAAGGCCGCGGCATCGACGGAAACGTCTTGCTCGATTTGCGCCATCTCGGCCCCGACGTGATCCTGCGCAAACTCCCACAGATTCACGAGATGGCGCTCGATTATCTCAGCATCGATATGGTCAAAGATCCGGTTCCGGTTCGTCCCGGCATGCATTATCAGATGGGCGGGATCAAGACCGACGTCGACGGCGCGACGCCCGTGCCCGGCCTGTACGCCGCGGGCGAAGTCGCCTGCGTGAGCGTTCACGGCGGGAACCGTCTGGGTGCGAACTCGCTGCTCGACACGATCGTCTTCGGCCGGCGTTCGGGTAAGGTCGCGGCCGACTATGCAAAAACCACGCCGGCAAGCACCGGCGGCGAAGCCCTCTTGCGAAGCGAGCAAGAACGCTTGCGCGAGCTGCTTAGCCGTCCGTACACGGGCGAAACGAACGCGGGGCTGCGCCTCGAGCTCGCGATAATGATGGACGGGCTGGTCGGGCTCTACCGTGACGAAGCCGGTCTGCGGGAGGCTCTCGATAGGCTGCAAGGCTTCAAGAAACGCTATCAAACGATCGCGGTCGGCGACAAAGGCCGCGTATTCAATCAAGCCTTGACGTTCTCACTCGAGCTGGGCTATCTGCTCGATTGCGGCGAGGCGATCATCCGCAGCGCCATCGTGCGCACGGAGAGCCGCGGCGCGCATACGCGTACCGATTTCCCGGAGCGCAACGATGCGGAGTGGCTCAAGCACATCCTCTTGACCTGCCGCGGAGAAGAGGAACCCGAGCTTTCCTACGTTCCCGTCACGATCACTAAATGGACGCCCGAGGTGCGAACCTACTGATGCAGTTTACGATCGAAGTCGGGCGCTATAGTCCCGAAGGCACGTACGCCGAGAACGCGGTACCGGGCGCGCCGTTTCCGGCGCCGTGGGATCGCTCGCCGGCTCGCCGCTATCAAACCTACACCGTCGATCTTCCCGAGCACGCCGTCGTGCTCGACGCGTTGATCGCGATTCGAGAGTATCAGGATCAGTCGCTCGCCGTTCGCTGCGCGTGCCGCAGCGCGATCTGCGGCTCGTGCGCGATGTGGATCAACGGGCACTCCCACCTCGCCTGCAAGAGCAAACTGTCGGCCTTTACCAAAGAGGGAAAGACGCGCGTCGAGTCGCCGCCCTCGATGCCGATCATTCGCGATTTGGTCTGCGATATGAAGCCGTTCTGGGACAAGCATCTGGCGGTCAAACCGTGGCTGCAGAACAGGCAGCCCGTGCCGCCCCCCAACGAAGAGTACCGCGTCTCCAACGCGTCGATGGAGGAGCTGATTCAGGAAGTAAGCTGCATCAGTTGCAGCGCCTGTCTGATGGATTGCGAGTCGTTCGCGGTCAACCCGGATTTCTTGGGTCCCCAAGCGCTCGCACAGGCCTACCGGTACGCCGGTGATCCGCGCGACGCCGAAACGAAGGAGCGGCTCGCGGAGTACAGCAAACCCGGCGGCATCTGGGACTGCACGCATTGCTACGAATGCGTGACGCAATGCCCCAAGGGCGTCGCACCGCTCGATCAGATTTTGAAGCTGCGAAAGATGGCGGTCGACGCCGGTTTCACCCACAACGCGGGCACGCGCCACGCCGACGCTTTCGCCGAATCGGTGCGCGACAGCGGGCGCCTCAACGAGCTGACGCTGATGCCCAAGTCGGTCGGATTCTTCAACATCATCGGACAGATCAAGACGCTGCCGAGCGCGTTCAATTTGATACGCGCCGGTAAGCTTCCACCCTTAATTCACAAAACAATACCCGGAATCAATCGCATCAGAGACCATTTTCGAACGCGTCGGAGGACGGTTTAAGTGAAAGTTGCGTTCTATCCCGGCTGCGTCTCGAAAGGCGCTTGCCCGGAACTCTACGTTTCGGCCAAGGCGATTGCCGAGCCGCTGGGCCTCGAGCTCAAAGAGCTGTACGAGGCGCCGTGCACCGGCGCCGGCGTTTTAAGCGAGCAGAATCCGCAGCTTGCCGATGCGCTCAACGGCTTGACGCTCGCGATGGCCGAGTCGGAAGGCGCGGATCTGATGACGATCTGCAGCACCTGCCAAGGCGTCCTTTCGAATCATAACTACCACCTGAAGGAAGACAAGGAACGGATGGATCGCGCAAATGCGACCCTGGCCGGTCAAGGCTTCCAGTACGGCGGCACGACGAAGGTGAAGCATCTACTGTGGATGCTGTTTGAAGATATCGGCATCGATCGGGTCAAGGCCGCAATCAAACGCAAACTCACCGGACTAAAGATCGCGCCGTTTTACGGCTGCTACATTCTGCGGCCGGAAGAGTCGCTTGGTTTGAAGGAGCGCCCCGAGCGCAAGACCTATCTCGAGCAGCTCATTGCGCTGGTCGGCGCGGAGCCGGTCGAATATCGCGGCTCGACGAAGTGCTGCGGCTTTCCGATGCTGACGTTCAATCGTGACAAGGCGCTTGCGATGGGCGGCAACCACATCATGGAAGCGAAGGACAAGGGCGCCGATCTGCTCGTTACGCCGTGTCCGCTCTGCCACCTCAACCTCGATGGCCAACAGCCCGACGCTTCGCGTGTTCTCAAGAAAGACATCGGCGTTCCGATCTTCCACCTTCCGCAACTGCTCGGCTTGGCGTTCGGAATGGATCCGGCCGAACTGCGCCTCGACCACCATGTCGTTCCAACCAAGGGCGCGCTGGAAAAGGTCGAGCTCAAAGTCTGATCCCGGGTGCGGGCCCCTCGCGGGCCCGCTTCATTTTGATGTCATTTAGCTGAGTTACAATCGAGAGAACTCTCCGCTTTCTCGAAAGGTCTCTTGTGCGCTCGATCAGATTTATCGCGATCCTTTTCGTCGCAGCCCTGTGGACGCAAGCAGCAGCGGCGGCGGCTCCTCCGCCATCGCAACTCCGCATGGTTATCGTCGTCAGTCGCCATGGCGTGCGCTCGCCGACGCATCCCACGGAACTCCAAGCGTATGCGGCCCAAACGTGGCCGGCGTGGCCCGGTAAACCCGGGAACCTGACCGAGCACGGAGCCGTGCTGATGCAACAGTTCGGCGCATACTACCGCCGGACGTACGGCGCGTCGCTGGGCATCGGGGAAAGCGGCTGTCCTCCGGCGGGTTCGGTCTTCGTGTGGGCCGACGTCGACCAGCGCACGCGCGCAACCGGCGATGCGATCCTCGCGGGCCTCGCACCCGGATGCAATATCGCGGTTGGGCACGCCCCCGCCGACCCGGACCCGCTCTTCGATCCGCTGCCGGGTATCGGCGTGGTCAACAAGGCGGAGTCGATGGCATCCGTTCTCGGCGCCGTGGGAGGCAATCTCAACGCGCTGACCGTGGCGTACGGCGGGGCATTTGCGACGATGGAGTCCGTTCTGGGATGCCAATCGCCCGCAACGTGCAAGCGGATCTCGCAAGTGCCAACGACGGTCGCCAACGATGGTGACGGCGGCCTTGCCGGCCTCTCGGGCGGCCTCGATATGGCGGGCGACGTTGCCGAGAACATGCTGTTGGAATACACGAACGGCAACGCGGATGTTGGCTGGGGTCGCGTGGATCACGCTCGTTTGCTGCAACTGCTGCAGCTTCACGTTCTCGGCAAGGAGTTGGAACACGGCAATCGTTACTCGGCGCGTGCCCATTCCTCGAACATCATGACGCACATCTTGCAGACGCTCGAGGAGGGCGCGACGGGCAGAGCAGTGCCCGGGACGCGAGTGCCCGCACGAAGCCGTTTCGTCTTTTTATCGGGTCACGACACGCAGCTCGCCGAGTTTTCGGGGCTGCTCGGACTCTCGTGGCTGATCGACGGCGATCAGCTCAACGACACGCCGCCGGGAAGCGCGCTGATCTTCGAGCTGCACGAGCGCGCCGGAATGCAGCCCTTCGTGCGCACGTTCTTTGCCGCACAATCGCTCGATGCGATGCGCGCGGGTCACGGCGAAAGCCCGCTTCGGGTGCCGGTCTACGTTCCCGGCTGCCCTGCGCTCGACTGTCCGTTTGCAACCTTTCGTAAAATCGTCACTGCCGCCGTCGATCCTCGATTTGTTGCGCCCTGGTAGCGGAGGTTCGCTAACTCGACGGAGCCGGGCTAGGACAATCCCGCAGGAGCGTTAGACCCTCGGGCGTGCTGTGGTCGATCACGTATCGCACTAACTCCGGCTCGTTTCCGAGTTTGCCTTGGGGCGGGGGTTGGAAACGGGTCGGGAAGTTGGGATCCCGCAGGTTTGCGTCCGACCACGGATTGGCGCTCTCGCTTGCGTAGTACCACGGATAGTCGAGAACGAGCGATTGCGACGTGCCGTCGGCGAAGTGCACTCGCATCCTGACGTCGACGTAGAATCCGCGCGTGCGAGGGTCGAATGCGCTCCCGTGCGGATCGGAAAACTCGACGAAGCCGCACGGCTCCGAGCCGGTCGCAGGGCCGCTGCCGGTTCCTTGTGCGCCCGAGGCGCTACCCGAACCAAGAGCCGTTCCGGTTTGCGCGGCGGCGAGCTGGCCGGCGCCCGTGCCGGCACCGACATCCCAGACCGGCTTGGCCCCGTAGCGTTGAGCTGCCGCCGCGCGAGGCGGCGCCCGATCGTGTCGCGGACGCGGCCGGCCTTCGACCGCACTCGCAATCTCACGAACGCGTTGCGGAAGTGGCGTTGAGACCGGAGGCTGCGTCGCTACCGGCTGCTGCGCTGCTTTGACGACGGGGCGCCTGACGATGCGCAGGACTTGCACGCGGGTTACGATCTCGCGTTCCGGAGGCGCCGTCGCTGGATTGCCGGGAATCGTCCCCGCTGCGATTTCGTGGACGGCGATCGAAGCCGCGAACGCGATCGCCAAGCGGCGCGGGTACGACCGGCCAAAGAAAACGCCGAGCCAATCTCGATCGAAAGGCTCGGCGTTGCGGTGATTGGGATTCCTAGTCAGGGCTCTTATTGTACGTCTGTACGTACCACTGCTTGAACTGATCGTAGGTCGGGTAGTAGCCGTACTTGTGGTAGAACCAGTCGCGGTAGGCGTCTTGCCGGCGCGTGACTTCTTGTTGTTCCGCGCGCTTTTCCCGGACTTTGTGGTTGTAGTTGATGACCAGTGGAACCGACGCTGCGGCGGCGGCGCTCGCGAAGATGATCGTGTTCGTGCTTCCGCTACCGTCGGCGAATGCGGGTGCGACCGCGCTTGCGGCAAGCGCTGCCGTCATCACGGCAGCCAGAGCTTGCGATTTCTTCATGTTCTCCTTTCCTGCAGGCCATTCGATCCCCCGACTCAAACCCGGCACGCGTGGAGATCGAAGCGCTGATTCGAGCGATCCCGGATTTTCCGATTTCCGGAATCCTTTTCCGTGACATTACCCCGTTGTTGAAAGATAAGCAAGGGTTTCGCCAGGCAATCGACCTATTCGTCGAGCGCTTTGCTGGTCGCGGTATCGACCACGTCGTGGCAATCGAGGCGCGCGGTTACATCATCGCGGCGCCGATCGCCTACTCGATCGGAGCCGGATTCATCCCGGTGCGCAAGCCGGGAAAGTTACCGTACGATACAATGCGTGAAGAGTACGCGCTCGAATACGGAACCAACACTCTGGAGATTCATTCGGACGCGATCGGCCGAGGCGAGCGCGTTTTGGTCGTCGACGACGTGCTCGCTACCGGCGGCACGGCAGCCGCAACGGCACGGCTGCTCGAGCGCCTGGGGGCCTCGGTGGAAGCCTTCGCATTCTTGATCGAGCTGACCGGGTTGCGAGGGCGGGAGGCGCTTCCCGGCGCGGAGATCGTCAGCTTCATTTCGTATTGAAGGATAGGATGAGATTCTCGCCTCGCGTCGCCGCGATCGTAATGCTCTTTTTCGCCGCGCTAACCATAACGAGCGCAGCGCGAACGCATCCGACGCCATCGCCGTCGCCATCGCCTGCGCCGGTTGCCGATCCGGCGATCACCAAGCTGGCACGCCAGCAGTTCGTTTCGTGGCAGGCCGGGATCGTGAACCAGCATCTCTACGCCGCGCAAGTCACGGACAAACTCACCGACGAAAAGGTGGCCGACACGTCTCGCGCCCTCGGGCAGCTCGGGGCGCTGACGGATGCGGTCTACATCGGGCCCTGGGCCGACTCGAGTTTCCCGTCGGGCGCGCACGGTTACATCTACCAAATGCGCTGCCAATCCGGAAACATCTACCTGTGGCTGGCACTCGATGCGCAGGGGAGAATCGCCACGATTTTCTTCAAGAACCGGCTCGATACCGAGACCGTTACGGCCGCCCCGAGCCCGACGTAGGAGCATGTCCTAGGCCTCCGTTAGGGCGTCCTTCACCAAGGCTGTATAATAGTTGGCGGTATGACCATTTCCGAGCTGATCGAACGCGTTCGCTCCTACGACCCCTCCGCGGACGCGGAGTGGCTGATGAGCGTCCATCAGCTCGCCGACGCGGCCCACCAAGGCCAGCATCGAGCCTCGGGCGAGTCCTACATCGAGCATCCGCTGGCCGTCGCCGAAATTTTGGCCGAGCTCGAGATGGACCATCAGACGATTGCCGCCGCGCTGCTCCACGACGTCGTCGAGGACACGACGATTACCGCCGAGCAGGTCAGCGAGCAGTTCGGCGAAGACGTTTCGCGTCTCGTCGACGGCGTGACCAAACTCACTCGGATCCCGTATCAGTCGAAGGAAGACGCGCAAGTCGAGAATCTTCGCAAGATGTTCTTGGCGATGGCCAAAGACATCCGCGTCATCATCATCAAGCTGGCCGACCGGCTCCACAACATGCGGACGCTGGCGAGCCTCCCACCGGCCAAACAGAGGGCGATCGCCCGCGAGACACTCGACATCTACGCTCCGATCGCGCACCGTCTCGGAATCTGGAAGATCAAATGGGAAATCGAAGACGAGTGCCTGCGCTATCTCGATCCGGGTCCCTATCAAGATATCGTCGAGCGAGTGGCCAAGACGCGCCGCGAGCGTGAAGCCGACGTCGAGAAGGCGATTGCGCGCCTGCGCGACGAGTTCAAGGAGCTCGCGATCAACGCCGAGATCCAGGGCCGGCCGAAACATTTCTACTCGATCTACTCGAAGATCAGCAAGGGCCGGGATTTCTCGACGATCTACGACCTCACGGCGATTCGAATCATCGTCGACAGCCTAAAGGACTGTTACGCTGCGCTAGGAGCGGTGCACGCGATGTGGACGCCGTTGCCGGGACGCTTCAAAGATTATATTGCGATGCCCAAACCCAACATGTACCAGTCGCTCCACACGACCGTCGTCGGCCCGAGCGGCGATCCGCTCGAGATTCAGATTCGAACCTGGGAGATGCACCGGACCGGCGAGTACGGCATCGCGGCGCATTGGCGTTACAAGGAAGGCGGCAAGGCGGATCAGTTCGAGAATAAGCTGTCGTGGCTGCGCGCGCTGCTCGAGTGGCAAAAAGACATGCGCGATTCGCGCGTCTTCATGGAGAACCTCAAGCTCGATCTTTTCGACAGCCAGGTCTTCGTCTTTTCTCCGCGCGGCGACGTCTATTCGATCGTGGCTGCCGGGACGCCGCTCGACTTCGCGTACCAGGTGCACACCGACGTCGGAAACCACTGCGTCGGCGCAAAAGTTAACGGCCGCATCGTGCCACTCGACTATCAGATGCAAAATGGCGATATCTGCGAGATCCTGGTCAACAAATCGAGTGGGCGCCCGTCGCTCGATTGGCTCGCCATCGTCAAAACGTCGAGCGCCAAACATAAGATCAAGCAGTGGTTCCGCAAAGAGCGACGGGAGGAGAACGTCCTGGCCGGCCAAGAGGCACTCGAAGAGGAGTTGGCCCGGGCCGGGCTGCGCACCGACGCCGCTCGCGGCGAGCTGATCGAACGCATTTCGGCGCGCTTGAACTATGCGACGCCGACGGATCTCTTCGCGGCGATCGGATTCGGCGACGCGTCCGCGCAGGCCGTCGCCAACCGCGTACGCGACGAAGTGAAGCACGACAAGGTCGTCGATTTTACGAAGATCGGCCGCAAGCCCGCGCTCCGGAAAAGCGTGCGCCGTTCGAGCGGCGTGCGAATCGCCGGCGTCGACGACGTGCTCGTGCGCCTCTCGAAGTGCTGCTCTCCGGTACCCGGCGACCCGATCATGGGTTACGTCACGATCGGCCGCGGCGTCAGCGTGCACCGGGCGGATTGCCCCAATCTCGGATTCATGAATGCGACGCCGGAGCGGATCATGCAGGCCCAATGGCTTACCGATGCCGGTCTGACGCATTTGGTCGATATCGAGGTGGAGGCCGAGGATCGTACTGCGCTGCTGCAAGACATCATGGGAGTATTCTCCGAGCTCAAAACGCAAGTGAGCTCCGTCAACGCTCGAGTTCGCAAGGACACCGTCGCCGTAGCGAGCCTTACCGTGCAGATTCGCGATCTCGATCATCTCCACAAGCTTCTCACCAAACTCGAAAAGCTAAAAACCGTTCGTCGCGTCTATCGCGTCACCAAACGCGAGCGCGCCGCGCTATAGTTTCCGGAGGCGTGTCCGCCGCCCAACTTCTCGTGCCCGCCCTGGCTGCCTTTGCGGCAGGCATGTTGAACAGCGTGGCCGGAGGCGGAAGCTTTCTTTCCTTTCCCGCGCTCGTCTTTGCCGGCGTGCCGGCTATTTCGGCAAATGCTACCAACAACGCGGCGATGTGGGTCGGCACGATCGGAAGCGCGCGCGGCTATCGCGAAGAAGTCCGCGAGCATCGGTCGCTCTTGCTTCCCGTCCTGCTTGCGAGCGCCGCAGGCTCGCTGATCGGCGCATCGCTGCTGCTGTTGACGCCGCAAGCGCTCTTCGTGCGTTTGATCCCGTGGCTATTGCTCTTTGCCACGTTGCTTTTTGCCTTCGGTCCCTTGCTGGCGCACCGCACGGATCGCGCACCGCGTCACGCTCCGTGGCAGATCGCCGCCCAGTTTGCCGTCGCGGTGTATGGCGGCTATTTCGGCGCGGGCATGGGAATCCTGATGCTCGCCGTACTCGCGTTTTCCGGCCTCCCCAGTCTTAACGCACAGAATGCAATCAAGAACGTGCTTGCGGTGGCGATCAACGGCGTCGCATTGGTGCCGTTCGTTATCGCTCGTATTGTGGACTGGCATTTCGCCGTGCCGATGGCGGCGCTCGCACTGGCCGGAGGATACTTCGGTGCGCGTCTTTTTCGGCGAGTGCCGCAACCGCTTTCGCGCGCGATCGTAATCTTCATCGGCGTGGGAATGACTACGGTTTTCTTTGCTCGATCTTTCTGACGAAAGATGACGAAGGTCGTTCATCTGTTGCAGGGTGCTAAACAACTAATTCGAAAGGGAATTTTCCCAACTACTCAACTGACCAACGAGGTTTAGAATGCCTTTTTCGAATGTTCGCGCGGCACTGCTTGCCGCCGGCGTACTTCTGGCGATGTCGGCATGCAACGGAACCGGTGCCGTGCCCTCGAGCGCACCGGCCGCGAACCCCGATGCCGGCGACTCTCGAGCAGCGGTCGCATCCCCGGCCGACACGACATCCATTTTGAAACTGCTGAAGAAGGACGTCACGATCGGCTCGACCGTCGATGCGGCCAACGGCGACATGGGTCCGCGTGCGGTCACGGTCGTTCAAAACAACTTCGAAAAGCTAAAGAAGGGTCAGTTGCTCGTCTGCAACTTTGAGAACTCGTCCGGCACGGCGGGCGACGGAACGACGATCGAACTGTTCGATGCCGTCGCAAACTCGAAGCCGACAACCTTCATCCAAAACAGCAAGATTGAGGGATGCGACGGCGACGCCATTGACGGCGGTAACGATGTCTACGCCACCGGGTTTACGAGCAAAGTGATGGTTTTGATAAATGCAAAGGGGCAGCTCAAGAAGACCTACGGTTCGCCGATAACGCAGCCTCTGGGTGACGACGAGGCGCCGATGCTTTACGGCTACTCACCGGAACTCGTCTTTGCCGGGAACGCCGATACCGGCGGGGTCGACAGCTTCAGTTTCGGCGGATACGGTAGCGGTAAAGGGACGGAAGTCATCAACGGCTTCGACGTGAACAAAGGCTCGGGAGGGAGTGCGCTGGGGCCCTCGGGCATCGCGTATTGGTGCGGCGTCCTGCCCGGTTCGGGTGAGTGCCCGTACAAGAACAATCCGCCCGACACGCTCTACGTCGCAGATGGTGCGTGCAACGCCGTCGTCGCCATCAGTCACGCCAGCAGTCTCTTGGAGAAAGACGAGATCACGATAGGTTCGGGCTGCACGAAGTTCACGTGCGAATACCCGAAGACCACGTGCGCGACGGTGGTCAAGGCCGGCTCGCCGCTCGACAAACCAGTAGCGCAGACCTTGTTGCCCAACGGCAACCTCATCGTAGCGAATACTGGAAACAACACGCTGGTGGAGATGACGCCGAAGGGTCAGGTGCTCGATACGAAGGTCGTGGATAAGAGCAAGACGTCTGGAATCTTTGGGCTCGCCGCGACGGGAACGAAGGACAGCAACACCGTGCTGTTCTACACCGACACGAATACCAACACGCTACACGAGCTCGAACAGTAGGGCGACTGACCCTTCTACTCCGTGTCTACCGGTTCGTTTGACGGTGGCTCGTGGAGGAAGTGCGACAGCGGGTACTCGCTCGGGATCGCCGTGAACTTGCGCGGCTTTTGGGTGAAGTCGAAGCTGTCGTCGATGCTCGTCGCGCGCTGGTCGCTGTATCCGTTCTTCGTTTGGCCGAGCGGCTTGAGGTTGTAGGCCTCCTCGATGAACTTCAAAATGCTGCCAAACTCGTACTGCGTGTGTGAGACGTAGCCAGGCTGGCTCGTGCTCGTCTCTTTCGCATACGGTGAGATGATCAAACAGGGAACGCGAATCCCCAGGCCGCGGTAGTCGAGTTGCTTGGGCGCGGCGTTATCGTACCAGCCGCCCCAATCGTCCCACAGCACGATGATTGCAGTCGACTGCCAATACCGAACTCTCGCCCACCGAATTGACGACCGACGCCACCCACGAAGGGCCGAGGCCGCTGTGCTCCGCGGGATGATCGGAGTCGGCCTTCGTCGGGCTGACCCAGCTCACCGAAGCGAGCTTCCCATTCGAGGCGTCGGTCAAGACCCGCGATTGCGGAGCGATGATGTCTTTGCTCCAGTCGGGGCCGTAGCGGACGTATTTGCTCGCTTCATACGGCTCCCACAAGCCGCCGTCGAGCACTTTGGTGGCGTAATACTTCCACGACACGCCGGCACTATCGAGGTCTTGCGCCATCGTCTTCCACTGATCGAAACATGGAAATGGCCCCGCGAGAGCGGTGTATGTGGCGTTTGGAGTCCACATACGAACTCTTCGTGCCGGGCGGCGAGTCGCAGTCGTCGGGAGGCTCGGTCGGGAAATCAACTTCGGCGGTGTAGACGGAGTGAGGTCGTCGGTACCGGCAACGAGCGTCAGATGCCCGGTGAAGCTGCCTCCAAACTCCGTCGGGAAACATTTCATCGGCAAGCACGTATTGTTCGGCCATGTCCCAGTACGGCTTAATGAGCGACCGTCTGACATACGCGTAGGCTTCGTAGATACCGTGGTGCTCTCCGTATTTATAGAAGCCGTCCATCTTCCCGCCGTCCCAATCGGTGATGGACGAGATCCAGTCATGTTTTAGATCGGGACCGTCGAACGCGATTGCGTGCAGCGGAACCTCTTTGTCGCCGCTCGGGCAGCCGGAGCCGGAGGTGAAGCGCCGTTCCCGGGTTCCCGTGGGCGCACATCCATGCATCGGGGCATTCGCGCCGGGATACCCTGCGAAAAAGTTTTCGAGGCTGCGGTTCTCTTGAATGATGACCACGACGTGCTTGATGTATTTGCTGACGGGGTTTCCGCTTGCAGGCCGAGCTTCGGGCAGGCTGCTTTGCGGGTTGACCGGCGGCGCTGCGGGAGACGAGCAGCCACCCGTGGCGATCAGACCGAAAAGTGCGGGAATGACTAGGGCCTTTGCGACCATTTTTTCGACTCTTCCCAAAGGTCGAGCGCCACTCCTATACTTGCCGGTAGGAGTGCGTCGATGACCGGCACGAAGCTAGCGTCATGACCGATTACGAGGTAACCTACATTTTGCGTCCTTCGCTCGAAGAGAACGAAGTCGAGGAGCGCGCCAACGCCATCGCCGAGATCGTCAAGGGACAGGGCGGCGAGGTCACGGCCGTCGAGCGCCTGGGCAAGAAGCGGCTGGCCTACGAGATCAAGGACGCCCGCGAAGGCACCTACGTCGTGATGCAGTTCAAGGGCGGCCCCAGCGTCTCCAAGGAGCTCGACCGCCTGCTCAAACTGCACGAGGACGTGTTGCGAGCGCTTATCGTTCGGCTCGATGCAAAGATGCTGACCCATATGGCGGCGCTGGCTGCCGCTGCTCCACCGCAGCCGCAGAACGCATCCTTTTCATAACATCTATGCCACACTGGTGACACTTTGGGATGGTATTAGCTTTCAAAGGGTTCGCATGTGGTGAAAGAGAGTAAGGCATGGCAGCTTCGTTCAACAAAGTAATTTTAGTCGGGAACCTGACGCGCGATCCGGAGATTCGTTATATTAACTCCGGCTCACCCGTCACAAAGTTTCGCATCGCGGTCAATCCGAACAAGCGCGACGCGAAGCCCGAAGATACGATGTACGTTGACATCGTCGCTTGGGAACGGCTCGCCGAGACCTGCAACACGTATCTCAAGAAGGGCAGTCCCGTGCTCGTCGAGGGCCGGCTCTCGATCCGCTCCTACGACGATAGCAAGCTAAAGGACGATGCCGGTCAGCCGATTCGCCGTCAAGCGACCGAAGTCGTCATCTCGGGGATGCAGATGCTCTCCTCGCGGCGCGACGACGCCGACTCGGGCGACCACGGGGGCTTTAACGGAGGTCGCAGCGCGGCCGCCGTCAGTTCGCCCGCGCGCGCTGCCGACAGCTCGGCCGACGAACTCGACGACGAAATCCCTTTCTAAACTCCGGCCGCGCTCAGGAGGGTCCGTCGGCTTCGATATTCAGTGAGATGTCCACGCTGTTTCCGACGATCAGCGGGCCATAGGTCATGCCCCACTGCGTACGATCGATCGTCACGCTTGCGCCGTAGGCGATAATAGATCGCCCGCGCGGCGATTTTCCCGAAGCGATGACCTGCGCGTTCAACACGACCGGATGCGTCTCACCGTGCATCGTCAGATTGCCCGCGATCGTGAAATGCGCGGGGTCCGTGCCTTCGATCTTCGTGCTATCGAAGCGTATTTCGGGCGTCGACTCGACGTTGAAATAGTGCGCCGAGCGAAGGTCGCCGTCGCGCCTGTCGTTGTGCGTGTCGAGCTTCGAAGCGTCGAGCTCGGCCGAAACTGCGACGGGTATCTGCGAGCCTGCGTTTAGCTGGACCGACGCCTTTTCGATTGGAATCGTGCCGATCACCGGAACGATACCGAAGTGGCGGGCCGTAAACTGCGCGGTGGAGTGCACCGGGTCGACGGTCCAGGTTTCCGTCTGTGCGCCGAGCACTGGCCGGGTGCCGAGCACCACGAAGAGCGAGAGCATGAGCATAAGGGTCTTCATCCGAGCGTTCTTCCGCCTGCGGCGTCTGCGCTCTTCTTAGCATCCGCACGCTTGGCGATGATGGGCTCGAAGCGGCGATCCGGTACGATCCAGAGAACGGCAACGGCGACGAAGAGCGCGTCGGCCGCAATCGTCGAACGGAACGAAATCGCGATAGCGCTTATGTAAAGCGCGAGCGAGACCTTGCCTTTCACGTCTCCCGCGACAGCGTTTGCAAAGGCGCCGCCCCGCCCGTTCACCGCGAGAAGCGCGGCTTGCAGAATAGTGAATGCGACGGCGTCCATCAGTAGTACGGCGCCATAGAGCGCCGTTGGGACCGGAGCGAACGGATTGCGCCCGAGCCACGCCGTTGTAAACGGCACGAGCGAGAGCCAAAAGAGCAGATGGAGGTTCGCCCACATCGCTCGGCCGTCGATCCCGTCACTTGCCCGCAGCATATGATGGTGATTGTTCCAGTAAATTCCGATAAAAGCAAAGCTGAGGACGTAGGCAGAAAGCGTCGGAATCAGGGCGTGCAGCGACCGCAAATCCGTGCCGTCTGGCGGCCGCAGTTCGAGCACCATGATCGTGATGATCACGGCGATGACGCCATCGCTGAAGGCTTCGAGGCGCCCCGCTTCCGTCGAAAACCGAGGCTTCTTAAACAATGCTGGGCTCGTATTTAGCCGGCAGATCTCGGCCCGAAATGATTCATTTCCAGTGCCGTTCTATCGGAACGGCGTCAAGTCTTGCGCGGCGAACTGGGCTCCGTCCCACCCGCTCCCGACCCAAAACGTTTACCAATTGTCCAAAGGCGCGGGGTGCGGATTGTGTAAGGGTCCAGGACATGTAACTCGCCGAACGTCAAGGAGAACGAACCACATGACTTCGACGGCCATGCCGACCAACGCCGACCTGCGCGACTTCCTAATGCTTCCCTACTCCGAGCTCGAAGAGCTCAACTTGCGCGCGAAGCAGCAGCGCCAAGAGCGCGTTCCCCTTCACGCCCTGCAAGAGCAGCGGCTGAAATATCTAGCCGACGAGCCAAGGATCAAAGCACTAACGGTGCTCTTCAGCGATCTGGAGGGCCGCCTGCACATGCTTGACTACGACAAGAAGTTCTTGCTCAAGTCGCACGACAATCTTACATTCGACGGTTCCTCGATACGAGGCTTTACGCCGCAGCGCGAAAGCGATTTGCGCCTATCGCTCGACTGGAGCGCGTTTTTTTGGGGACCGGCGGACATCTTCGGATCGGGCAAGGTGCTCGTCTTCGGCGACGTCTTCGACCGTGAGGGAAGGTCCTTTACCGGTGACATTCGCGGCGCGCTCAAGAAGTTCGCCAACGAATGTTATACGAAGGAAGGCTACGCGCTCAACGCGGCCAGCGAGATCGAGGGCTTCCTCTTCAAAGGCCTCGATGCCGAACGGCGCTACCACGAGAGCGGGGCGTTCGAGTACGTCAACACGGGCGGCTACTATCACTCCTTGCCCGGCGACCCGCTGCGTGATTTCATCGATACGGTTGCCGAAGTGCAGCGCGCGATGGGCTTCCAAAACGAGAAGGACCACCCGGAAGTCGCACCCTCGCAGTTCGAGATCAACTATAACTACGGCGAAGTCGTCGCCGCGGCAGACCAGATCCAACTCTACAAACTGATCTGCCGCCAAGTCGCGACGAAGCTCGGAATGACCGCCAGTTTCTTGCCCAAGCCGGTCGTCGGCGTCAACGGAAGCGGCATGCACACCAACGTCTCGGTGAGCAAAAACGGCAAGAACCTCTTCTGGGAGCCCAAAGGAGAGGAGCAGCTCAGCGCCTTCGGCTGGAAGTTCGTCGATCGCATCCTCACGCATGGGAACGACATCTGCCTGATGCTCAACTCCAGCGTGAACTCGTATCGCCGGCTCGATCCCGCACTTCGAAGCGCCCAATCAGCTCAAAGCATCGGCGATCGATCGCGGCTCGATGATGCGGATTCCGATCGGCAACGAGCGCAGCATGCGCACGGAGGTCCGGTCAGTCGCTCCCGACGCAAATCCGTATATGGTGATGCTGGCCGTCTTTAAGACCGGTCTCGAGGGAACGACCAGCACGCTCAAAAACTTGCGCCAAGCCGATCGTTACCTGCCCGACAATATCTACGATGCGATGGCCGCGTTTCGCGCTTCAGAATGGACCGGCAAGCTCCTGGGCGACGACGTCAAAACGCGCTATGCCGATCTCAAACAGGCCAGCGCAGACCGCTGTCCCCGACTACTCGGAAGCTTCGTCAAAGCCCAAGAAGTGCAATACCACCACGAAGTGTACAACCAATACCTTTGGAACCTGTTTTAGAGGCGCCTCTCTATGCACGTGGAGCCAAGCTGTGCTGTGGTGCGGGGCGTCCCCGCACCACAGCATAGCTTGGTTCCACGTGCGCTCCGGCTACGGATCGAGGCTCTTGCGGATTTTCTCTAGCGGTATTGCGATCACGCTGCCTGTATCGCTTCCGATGATCAGAGTCGTTCCGACAACGATCGGCGAGCCGACGTTGAAGGGCGTATGCATCAGCTTATCGCCGACGACGCGACCGGTTTTGGCATCGAGTGCCCACAGATAACCGCCTAAGTCGCCAAAGTAGAGGACATCGTCGACGTCGACAATGCCGCCCTTGACCGCGCCTCGCGTCGGCGTCTCCCAGAGCAGCATTCCGGTCGCCGTGTCGAGCGCGTGCATCCACGGCACCAGCGCGCTGCCGACGAAGAGCCGGCTCTCCTCGAGGAGCGGAATGGCGGCTTCGTTACGAATCGGGAGCGCCCCGCTCTCCAGCGCGACGTCCCATAAGGGCGCGCCGCTTGCGGCGTCGAGCGCGTAGACTCGCTGCGCGGTTAGGTCGCCGATGGCCGTCGACGTATCGGGCAGCACGGGCGAAACGTAGTCGCAGTAGATCCGACGGCCGTCGGTGACCGGAGGACAATCGCCGACTCCCGAGGCGCCCCTCGAAAACGGGCTGCGCCAAATGATGGAGCCGCCATCGGCGTGCACTCGCCACGCGGCGTTGCTGCCGACTCCCGTCGTGACGAAGTCCCCGTTACCGATGGGAAGAATCGCGGACATCGAGGCCATCGATCCGAGCCAGTGCTGATAGCGCATCTGGCCGCTGGCCGGATCGAGGCCGTTAATCCAACCTGCTCCGTCGTGATCGATCAGCGTGCGGTTGATGATGGCCGGTGTCGGCATGGCCGAACCGCTCACGGCGGTTTGCCAGCGCATGCTGCCGGTGAAACGATTGAAACCGATGAGGGCACTTGGACCCTGGCCGACCATCACGGGCTCGGAAGGCGACGAGCTGCGGCTTGTCGGATCGCCCTCACCCACGATCACCAAATCGTTGTAAATCAGGGGGGCGCTCATGAGCGGATTTGGCACGCGCGCGCTCCACAAGACCTTTCCGTTGGCAGCCTCGATCGCGTAGAGCGAGCCGTTATTGTTCCCGACGTAGACCGTTCCGTCGACTATCGTCGGACTAGCCGAAATCTGTCCTCCGGTTTCGATCCGCCACGAGGCGTTGAGCGAACCCTCAACGACGGCATTGTTTTGGGGACCCAGGCGAAATTGAGTCCACGCTACCGCTAGCGTCAAAAAAAACCGGCCGGCTAGGGCGATCATCAAGAACGTAAGTTCCCACTCTAGAGGAGCAATTCCATTCCGTCGTAGGCGATCTCGGCGTCCGCCTCGCGAATTTCCTGAGAAGCCGCTGAGGATGGGTCGAGCATCGGATTCGAATTGTTGAGGTGCGTGAAGATGACCCGAGTGCCGATATCGCGCAGACGCTCGAGCGTGCCGCCCTCACCACCCACGGACTGGTGTCCGAGCGACTCGGCGCGCTTGGGGAGCAGATGTTGCGCGACCAGCTCGTCGGCGGTGTAAAACGTCCCGTCGATAAAAGCGACCTGCACCGATGCGATCGCGGCGTGCAGTTCGGTGTCGATGCTGGAGAAGACCGGGGCGAATAGTAGGCGGTTCTTCCGGTCGAGATCCGAGACTTCGTAGGCAACCACCGCGCCGGGCATACGGCGACGGCCGTCGTAGCCGGGCGTCGTTCCCGGAACCGAGATGGCGCGAACCGCGAGTTGATTTCCAACGATGTCGTCTTCGCTTGCAGCTTCGCATGGAACGTCGAGCGGGCTCTCGAGCCAGCGATGCGGTGGCTGCGAGAAAGGGGCGTAGGCCGGCTGCGTGGTGGCGATGGCGCGAACGGTCGCACTCGAGCGGACGATAAAGTGGTGTTCCCCGCTCTGACGCAGGGTCGCTAGGCCTCCGAGATGATCGACGTTCGCATCGGTGAAGAGGATGCCGGCGATGGGCGTGCCGCGTGGTTCGCATGGATGCAACGGCGCAAAGGCTTGTATCTGCGATCCGATATCGGGCGAACAGTTGAGCAGCAGCCAGCGTCTCCCGTCGGCGCTCACCGCGAGCCCGGATTGCGTGCGTTGTGCGCGGCGTCCCGCACGGGCCGCGGCGCAGTTGTCGCACGCGCAGTTCCACTGCGGCACGCCGCCGCCGGCCGCCGAGCCGAGCACGCGGACGATCACGCCCGGCGATAGACCGGTTCGGCCCCGGACGTCCCTTCGCGCAGTGAAGCGATAGCCGCGTGATCCGGGCTCAGCGAACAGGCCGGATCCGTCACGCCGGGGTCGCCCGTGATCAAGTACGCTTGGCACCGGCAACCACCCCAATCCAACTCGCGCCGCTCGCACGAGCGGCACGGCTCGGGCATCCAATCGGTGCCGCGATAGCGCACGAACGCTGCAGAATCGCGCCAGATCTCCCCGAGCGCGCGATCTCGTACGTTCTCAAACGCCAACGTGGTAATTCCGGCCGCAGCCGGGCACGGCAGCGCATAGCCGTTCGGCGTGACGGTGATGAACTGACGACCCCAGCCGTTCATGCACGGTTTGGGAAAATCGCCGAAGTAATCGGGAAGCACGTAGACGATCTCCATCGATCCGCGTAGACGCTCGCGAGCCGCGGCGACGACCTCTTCCCCATGGCGAACCTGCTCCAGCGTCGGCATCAGCGCGGCGCGGTTGCGATAGGCCCAACCGTAGAACTGCACGTTTGCAAGCTCGAGCCGGCGAATTCCGAGGCGCTGCGCGTAATCGATGACCTCTTCGATCGAGTCGTGATTCAAGCGGTGCAGCACGCAGTTGAGCGTGAGCGCGACGTCGCGCGTAAGCACCCGCCGCAGCGCGTCGGCCTTCTTCTCGTGGACGATCGCACCGGCGATGCGGTCGGCGAGTGGTGCTTGCGGCGCCTGAATGCTAATCTGCACGTGATTGAGACCGCCGTCGACCAACCGGTCGAGCAATTCGTCGTCGAGGAACGTTCCCTGCGTGATCAGGTTCGTGTAGAGTCCGACGGTGGCTGCCGCTTCGACCAGGGGAACGAGATCGGCGCGCAGCGTCGGCTCACCGCCGGAAAAGTGCGCTTGAACGACGCCAAGATCGGCGGCTGCCTGCAAGACGCCGCTCCACTGGCCGGTCGTCAGCTCATCGCGGTAGGCGCGCAGGTCGAGCGGGTTGTAGCAATACGGACACTGCAAATTGCACCGGTAGGTAAGCTCGCAGAGCAGCGACAGCGGCCTGAGCTGTTTTCGTTCACCTGCACGATAAGTCCACGCTGCTCGAGCCGCTCGAAGAGCTCGAAGAGATCCTCGCCGGCGCGGTCGGCGGTCACGTCGAATTGTGCGGCGACCGCCGCGACGATCTCTGCCAGCGGGCGCGCTCCGTCGACGAGTTGCAGCGCCGCCGCCGCGGAGGCGTTGAGAACGAGCGCGCCTTCGGGGATCAGCAGCATGATGCTGCCGTTTCCGTCGTGCCGCAGCTTGACGCCCTTACCGAAACGCGGGCACGTGGTGGGCTTCATTTGAAGGCGCCGCAGGCGAGCGCCGTCGCATCCAGGATGCACCAAAGAACGTCGCATTTAAAGCGCAAGGCTTCGACGCAACGGCGTTCGACGTCGGGCGTCGTCGCTTCTTGCAGCACCCAAGATAACGCCGATTCGGCATCGCGCTTCGCCAGCGGAATTCGTTTTTGAAAGTACGCCAGACCCGAGCGATCGATCCACGGATACTTTTCGACGATCGCCGCGACTCTTGCCGCCATGACCGGGGGCCCGAACAGCTCGGTGAGGGACGAGGCTACCGCTTCGATCCAGGGACGAGTGCGAGCGAACGTGACGTAGGCATCGACGGCGAAGCGCGTTCCCGGTGCGACCGCGCGTTCGGAGAGCACCGCGGCCTCGTCGAGCCCGACCGCTCGCGCGAGCGCCAGCCACGAGACCGTGCCGCCCTCGCCGTCCGCGGTGCCGTCGTGATCGTAAATGCGCGAGATCCACGCCCGGCGATGCGATGCGGAGGGCAGGTTTGCGAGAATCGCCGCGTCCTTTACCGGAATTTGTTTTTGGTAGTAGTAGCGATTGGCCACCCAGGCCTGCACCGCGGCGCGGTCGAGTGTTCCGGCGACGAGCCGCCGATGAAACGGGTGCTTGTCGTGGTAACGCTCATCGCCGACGGCATGAAGCCGCGCGACGAGATCGGAATCGGCCGTCGTTGCGGAGGTTAGAGCTTGGGTTCGCGGACCGGCGCGCTAAGGTAAGCCGTTACCTCGGCGCCGAGCTGATGCTCTTGAAAATCGGGGCGCTCCCATGGTGCGCGCTTCTCTTTCATGTAGATACTCCTCGGCACAAGGCCCGTTCAAGTAGTATACAATATGCGGCGCCCGCAGCCTTCATGCCCCGCCGCTGGAATAATCCGCGGTACCGGCAAACGGACGGATGCTTGTGTAGGCGAGCTTTTGACGCATGAGCCGGCTGGGAATCCGAACGCGGTCTGCCAGGCGCAAAAGGGCCAAGAGCTCGACGTGCCACCATGTCATGTCGATCTCGAACCAACGCAGACCGTGGCGGGCCGAAAACGGAAAGGCATGGTGGTTGTTGTGCCATCCCTCGCCAAAAGAGAGTAGCGCGACCCACCAGCAGTTCGTCGAGCAGTCGGTGGTCCGATAGGTGCGATAGCCCAGCATATGGGCGGCACTGTTCACCAGCCACGTCGAGTGATACGCGATGACGAGGCGGACGAAGACCCCCCAAACGACCCAGGCCCAGCCGCCCAAAAGGAAGAGCGCCCCCCCGAGCGCGAGCTGGAGCGGAAGACCCAAATGCTGCAACACTCGGTAGAACGGGTCGGCGTAAAGATCCGGAGCGTACCGCGCGATCTCTTCGTCCGACGGCATATCGACGTTCTGGCGGTAGAGCCAATCGACGTGCGCCCAGCGAAAGCCGAGCCGGATGTTATGCGGATCGCCTTCGTCGTCGGCATGGGCGTGATGCTTGCGATGAATGGCGACCCAACGAATCGGATCGCCTTGGAGCGCGAGCGTTCCGAAGACGGCAAAAAGATATTCGAGTGGCTTACGCAAGCGAACGCTGCGATGCGTCAACACGCGGTGATAGCAGAGCGTCACGCCTAAGACGCCGGTGAGGTAAGAAAGGATCGCCGCGACGGCGATATCCGAAAAATGAAAAAACGCCGGCACGAAAGCGGCCAGCGCACCGACATGAATAACCCCGAGTCCAATCCCCGTACCGTACCTTGCCGCTCGATTCATTGTCTCTTTCGTTCGTAGCTCACGCCACGGCTCCTATGAAAGAGAGCCTGCACGAAGCAGGCCCTCTCGTTTCCTAGCTGGTGCTAGCGGTGCCTAACGATACGAGTGCCGGCTGGCGAAACAATCGCGGCAATAGACCGGCTTGTCGCCTCGCGGCTGAAACGGAACCTCGGCAACGCCGCCGCACTGGCTGCACGTCGCCTTGAACATTTCCCGTTGGCTGGTACTGCGGCCGCCACCGCCGTTTGGCGAGCGACCGGCTTTGCGCGCGGCACGGCAATCCGTGCAACGACTTGGCTTATTCGTAAAGCCCTTCATTGCGAAAATTCTTGTTCCCCGGCAGTGAACGGAAACTGTTGTCCGCAGTCAACGCAGGTGAGCATTTCGTCTGTATACATGTAGCGAGCGAATCTCCTAGATTAAGTAAGGTTGTTCTCCGGATCCGACTCGCTTCAGCCATTGGGACCTTTGCGGACTTCGAAGCCTGGGTAACCCGTCCACTATACACCATTCGGAGGCCAGCGTCACTGAATTCCGCCCTTGGCCGCCAGGAGCGCCCGCCGGGCAATCCGAACGTACGTTCCGAAAATCCGGCCTCCGAGCCAGTCTCGGCCCGGTGGTGGAGCGAGCCTCGCCCCACCTGGCTAGGGTTTTGCGGCCCTCGCGGGACCTGCGAAACCGGCAACCACCTAGTCGAAAGGACGCTATGCCACCAAGCAAAACTAAGCGCGCCGTCAAAGACCGGCGCCCCAAGCGCAAGCCCTGCGGGTTCTGCACCGATCGAGCGATCGCGGTAAGCTACCGCGATGCGAGCCGCCTGAAAAAGTACGTCTCCGAGCGTGGGAAAATCGTGCCGCGGCGCATCTCGGGAAACTGCGCCAAGCACCAGCGGATGCTGACCGTGGCGGTGAAACGGGCACGCCTGATCGCCTTCCTTCCGTTCGGCTCCGAATAGCAGCCGTGAAGCTCGTTCTTTTCAGCGATGTCAAAGCGCTTGGCCGCAAGGGCGACGTCGTCGACGTCGCCGACGGCTACGCTCGCAACTTCTTACTTCCGCGTAAACTCGCCGGCGAGGCCGACAAGGGCGCGCTGGCACAGATCGAAGCCCAACATAAAGCGAAAGCGCGCCGTGAGGCAAACGAGCTGGCCGAGGCCAAGGCGCTCGCGGTCCGTATCGAAGCCGCAAAGTTTGCCGTGCGCGCGAAAGCCGGAGGAAACGGAAAGCTCTTTGGGGCGGTCACCAATGCCGACGTCGCCTCGGCGATCGCCGGCGCGCTCTCGATCGAGATCGACAGGCATAAAATCGAGCTAGTCGATCAAATCAAGGCGCTCGGATCCTACTCGGTCGAGATCAAGCTTCACAAGAGCGTCGTCGCCAAAACCAAGGTGGACGTCGTAGCCGCCTAAGGAGCCGTTTTCTGTGGTGCAGCAGGTCTACGTGGCCCGCTTTCGACGAAAGTTCGGCGCCGAGGATGAGTTGAGCCGGTACGTCGGCGCGCTCTACGACATGCTCGCTTCGGTAATCGGCCAGGACAAAGTCGTATTGCGAGCGGGCAAGGTCAGCGCTCTCAAGATGATGCGTTCGCAAAATCTGCCGGACCGGCTTTGCGGGTTGCAGCGCCTCGTTTTCGAGGACCCGACGCTCGAGCGCGTTACGACTCGCGCCCAACAGCGCAAGGCAATCGCCGAGATCGAGGAGGCAATGGCCGATGTGATTGCGCAGCGTCACGCCGAAAACTCGATCGAGCGGCGCGTCAACGAAAAGATGGCCGAGCGCCACCAGGAGTACGTCAAAGACCTCAAGCTCGAAGCACTGCGCGAGACGGGCGGCCCGGAGACGCCGGCATCCCAAGCGAAGTTCGAAGAGCTCGAAGCGCTCTCAGCGCGCGGGCTCTCGGTTTCGGCCCTCGCACAGCTGCGTCCTCAAACGCTGCGCGACGTCGTCGGCCAGGAGCCGGCGATTCGAGCGTTGCTCGCCAAGATCAGCTCGCCGTATCCGCAGCACGCCATTCTCTACGGGCCACCGGGCGTCGGCAAGACGACGGTCGCGCGTCTCGCGCTGGAGGTCGCAAAGTCGCGGCCTTACACGCCGTTTGCAAAAGATGCGCCGTTCGTAGAGGCGAGCGGGACGACGCTGCGATGGGATCCTCGCGAAACGGTCGATCCGCTCTTAGGCAGCGTTCACGACCCCATCTATCAAGGCAGCCGCCGCGAGTTTTCCGAGGCCGGCATTCCCGAGCCCAAACTGGGGCTGGTAACGCGGGCTCATGGCGGCGTGCTCTTCATCGACGAAATCGGCGAAATGGACGGGCCGCTTCAGTCGCGGCTGCTCAAAGTGCTCGAGGATAAGCGAGTCCCCTTCGAATCGTCGTACTATGACGAAAGCTCGCCGAACGTTCCGCAATGGATCAAACGCCTCTTCAAAGAGGGCGCTCCGGCCGACTTTATTTTGATCGGCGCCACGACTCGCGAACCCGACGATATCGATCCCGCGGTACGCTCGCGCTGCGCCGAGATCTTCTTCGCGCCGCTGTCGCAGCATCAAATCCTCACGATCGTTCAGGGCGCGATTCGGCGGCTGGGCGCCAAGGCCGCACGCGGCGTCGCTGCGCTGATTGCGTCCTACACGATCGAGGGACGCAAGGCGGTGCAAATCGTTGCCGACGCGTACGGTCAGGCGCTCTATCGACTCTACCCGAGCAAGCCGCAAGCTGCCGCGATCAAGCATCCTTCGATCCTCGAAGAAGACGTGCGCGCCGTCGTTCGCACGAGCCGGCTGGTGCGCGCCACGCAGGTGAAGGGGCGCGCGACGCGCGAGATCGGCAAGAGCTTCGGACTGGGTGTCCTGCATCATTTGGGAAGCATCATCGAGATCGAAGCGGTCGCCTTTCCCGCATCGCAACCCGGCAAAGGGACGACTCGCTTCAACGACACGGCCGGATCGATGGCCAAGGACTCCGTCTTCAACGCGACCAGCGTGATGCGCGCCGTGACCGGCGTCGACGTCGCCGATTTCGATCTGCACATCAACATCGTCGGCGGCGGAAACATCGACGGCCCTTCCGCTGGGCTCGCCATTTTTCTCGCGCTCTATTCGGCGGTTACGAAGACGCCGATTCCTCAAGACCTCGCGATCACGGGCGAGCTCTCGATCCAAGGAAAGGTGCGCGCGGTCGGCGGCGTCGTCGAGAAGCTCTATGCGGCCCGTCAGGCGGGCATGCGGCGCGTCCTCGTGCCCAAGGAGAATGCACGCGAGATCGACGTTGCGCTAAGCGGGATGGACGTGGTTGCGGTGACGAGCGTCGCGCAAGTGCTGCGAGACCTGCCTAAGCGCCGGCGCTAAGGCACCCGCGCTTCTGTGTGCCATCACGTATGGCACACAACTCACGTAAATTTTTCCTTATGCACAAGCGACCCACAAGGCGTTCACCGGCGCGGCGAGGCACAGCGGCTCGACGCTCATGACAGTCCAACCGATTCGCTCAACGATCGACCGTATTCCGCCGAGCAATCTCGAGGCCGAGATGGCCGTGATCGGCTCCGTGCTGGTCGATCGCGAAATGCTTGCAGCCGTTGGCGAAATCGTTCGTCCGGCCGATTTCTACGCGCACGTGCACGAAACGATCTTCGCCGTGCTGGTCGATCTGTACGAGCGCGGAGAGCCGGTCGATAAGATCACGGTCGGCGAAGAGCTCAAGCGGCGCAACGTTCTGGAACGCGTGGGCGGGCTCTCGTACATCAGCGCGCTCATGGATACGGTGCAGAGCGCCGGATCGGCTCGCTACTATGCGACGATCGTCCGCGAGAAATCGCTGCTCCGCTCGCTGATTCACGCCGGAACCGAGATAACCCAGCTCGGCTTCGAGGGTGAAGAAGACGTTCCGGGAGCGCTCGACCGGTCGGCACAGCTCGTTTATACGATCGGCGAGCGCCGCGGCATCACCGAGTTCATGCCGGTCAGCCGGCTGATGAAGGACGCGTTCGATCACATCGATCGGCTCTTCCACATGCGCGGCGATCGCACCGGGCTGACGTCCGGCTTCCGCGACGTGGACGCGATGACGACGGGTTTCCAGGCGGGCAACTTCGTGATCGTCGCGGCGCGGCCGGGCATGGGCAAGACTTCGTTCGCGCTCAACATGGCGGTCGCCGCAGCGCGCGAGTGCGGCGAGCCGATCGCGTTCTTCTCCTTGGAGATGTCGAACAACGAGCTGATTCAGCGCCTGATTTGCGCCGAGGCGCGCATCTCGATGAACGATATGCGCCGCGGCAACATCAAGCAGCATCAGTGGGAAGATATCTCGCGCGCGATGGGCACGCTCAATGAGCTTCCGATCTATCTCGACGACATGGGCGCGCTGACGATCGGCGACGTGCGCAGCCGCTGCCGGCGGTTGAAGTCCACCGTCGGGTTGGCCGCGATCTTCATCGACTACCTTCAGCTCGTTCGCCCCGGCGTGCTCGCGCGCAATGCCAATCGCAACGAGGAGCTATCGGAAATCTGCCGCACGCTCAAGGTCACGGCGAAAGATCTCCAAGTACCGATCGTCGCGCTGGCTCAACTCAACCGCGGCGTGGAAATTCGCAGCGAGAAGCGACCGATGCTGGCAGACTTGAGAGACTCGGGTTCGCTCGAGCAGGAGGCCGACGTCGTCGCGTTCCTCTATCGCGACGGCTACTACAATCCCGAAACTCCGGAGCCCGATCTGACCGAGTTCATCATCGCGAAACATCGCAATGGTCCGACAGGCACGGTGAAGCTGCGCTTCCAGCGGGAGTTTACGCTGTTTCTTCCTTACGCAGACGAAACGCACTATCCGTCGCCGTAACCGGACCGTAGCGCCGGCGCGTCTGAAGGTGCCTTAGAAGGTCCGAGCCAATCTGTTAACCATGGTTAGCGTTAGCCATGGGTAACAAGACTGCGACGGACCTGCTGACCGTTGGATCCGACCGCTCCCCGTCGCGGGCGCGCGAGGACTACGTCAAGGCGATCTATCAACTCGGCGGCGGCGCCCCCGTGCGGGCCGCGGCGGTAGCGCGATATCTCAACGTGAGCCGAGTCTCGGTGAGCAAGGCAAAGCGCCTCCTCGAAGGCGACGGCCTCTTGGAACCGGAGCCGGCGCCGGCCAAGCCGCTCCGGCTCAGCGGCAAAGGGCGCGCGCTCGCGGTCGCAATGGTGCGCCGTCACCGCCTGCTCGAAACCTTTCTCCATCGCTCGTTGGACGTGCCGCTGGAACGCGTGCACGCGGAGGCCGAGCGCATCGAGCACGTGATCTCGGACGATCTCGCTTCACGAATCGCCGCCTTTCTCGGGCGCCCGAGCAGCGATCCTCACGGGCATCCCATTCCATACGACGAGGCGACGGCCGCCGCCGGGCCACTGCCTACTCTGGCGAGCGTTGCCGCAGGCGATCGCGTTGTGGTCGTGAGCCTCGACGATCGCGACGATGAGGCCGTAGGTGCGCTTGCCGCGGCCGGCGTGCTTCCGGGTGCAGCGCTCCGCGTCGAACGAAACGACACGCTGAAGATGCGCGTGCGCTGCGGAAAGCGCGTCGTCTCGTTAAATCGCCGTTACGCAGCGATGGTGCGCATTGCAACGTAGCTACGGCGTTGGCGGGCCCAGCCCGCGTGTCGTTGCCGCTGCGAACGAGGTGTTGGCCGGGAATCGGCGCGGTTGGCGAGCGCTGTTGCCCTTTGCCGGCCCGGCCTTCGTTGCGTCCGTTGCGTATATGGACCCCGGCAACTTTGCAACTAACATTCAAGGCGGCGCTGCGTTCGGCTACCGGTTGCTCTGGGTCGTCGTGCTCGCCAACCTAATGGCGATGCTCTTTCAGGGGCTCTCCGCGAAGCTCGGCATCGCGACCGGAAAGAATCTCGCCGAGCTCTCACGGGACAACGCACCCAAACCCGTCGTGATTTCGATGTGGATCGTTAGCGAGGTCGGAGCGATGGCGACCGATCTCGCAGAGTTCCTCGGAGCGATCATCGGACTCTATCTGCTCTTCCACATTCCGATGTTGATCGGCGCCGTCATTACCGGCATCGTGACATATGCTATTCTCGCGCTGCACCGGTACGGCTTTCGCACGATGGAAGTATTGATCGGATCGCTGGTGGGCATCATCGCCATCTGTTACGTCGCCGAAACGGTGCTGTCGAAGCCGAACTGGCATCTCGTGCTCTATCACTCGCTCGTGCCCTGGCTCGGCGGGCCCTCGAGCCTTTTTCTGGCCGTTGGCATCGTCGGCGCGACCGTCATGCCGCATGCGATTTACCTGCACTCCGCCCTCACGCAGGATCGAATCGTCGGCAAGAATCGCCGCGACGTCGGGCGCATCGTACGCTTTTCGTACGTCGACGTGATCGTCGCGCTGACCATCGCAGGCTTGGTCAACCTGGCAATGATGTATATGGCGGCGGCGGTGTTTAATACGACCGGGCATGCGAACGTCGCCGATATTGCGACGGCGTATCGCACCTTAACGCCGCTGCTCGGCAATCTCGCGGCGGTCGTTTTCTTGATCTCGCTGATGGCGTCGGGGATCTCGAGCTCGGTCGTCGGAACGATGGCCGGCCAAGTAATCATGCAAAGCTTCATCGGTTTCACCGTGCCGCTTTGGGTTCGCCGGGTGATCACGATGCTGCCGGCGGTCGTCGTCGTGGCGCTCGGGCTCAACGTCACGCAAACGCTGATCGTCAGCCAAGTGATCTTGAGCTTCGTATTGCCGGTCCCGGTGATCGCGCTAGTGCTGTTGGGAGCGCATCGAAAGACCATGGGCGACCTGGTGAACCGTCCGTTTGTTACTGCGCTGGCCGCGTGCGCGGGGGTCGCGATTCTCGTGCTCAACGTCGTCCTTATTTGGACGACGGTGCATCCGAGCTAACTGATCCCCTGGTCTTCGACGCTGCCGATGCTCTGAGCGAGATACATCCGCGAGAGCTTGACGTACTCTTGTGAGGAGATCTCGATCCATTTGGCAGCCTCGCCTTCCAGAGGCTTTTTCACCGTAGCCGGCGCACCCGCCGCTACGACGCGCGCCGGAATCGCCGCATTTTGCCCGACGACGCTGCCGGCCGCAATCAATGCGCCTTCGCCGATCGTGCACCCGTTGAGCAGCGTCGCGTTGCTTCCGATCAGGGCGTAGCGTTCGATCGTGCAATCTTCCATCACCGCGCAGTGACCGACCGTCACGTCGTCGCCGACGAAGGTGCCGCCCCGTTCGCTGACGTGGACGACCGCATTATCCTGAATCGACGTGCGCGCCCCGATCCGAATTGGTCCGTTGTCGCCGCGCAAAACGGTTCCAAACCAGATGCTCGACTCGGCACCGACTTCGACGTCGCCGATCAGCACGGCATTGGGCGCGACGAAGGCCGATGGGTCGATCTTCGGCCGCTTGCCTCGATACTCGATAATCATGCACGATGCTTCGGAAATAGCCACGTCGAACCTCGCGCCTATGCACCGACATCGGACGCCGCTGCGCGGCGTGAAGGCCACTCCGCATCCAAAACCCGACGATCCCAACTACACGGCCGTCAACTATGCGTACGCGGGCCGTACTGGCCACATCCACGAGGTCGTCGAAATCGCAGGGCGTTCGCTCGCCAAAGTGGGCTTCGACGACCGCAAGATCGTGTATTATTTACTCGACGACCTCGAGCTTGACGAGAGCGCCAAGCGGGGAACTTTTCACGATCTGTCTTAGGCGCATAGGGAAGCTCTGGCCGGAAGGGGCGACGAAGGCTCCGTGGAAGGACCGCCGACCAGCCTCGCGCGTCGCGCGGCGTGCTGCATCGCCGACGTAGCTCAGTTGGTAGAGCAATTGTTTCGTAAACAATAGGTCGCCGGTTCAAGTCCGGCCGTCGGCTCCACGAAAAGGCCTATACATTATATGGCCTTTTCATTTCCGCATCTTGCTTGGTTTCGTTGCCGT
>CAVTPY010000003.1:0-307837 GCA_963736775.1 Vulcanimicrobiota bacterium
AAATGGTTGTTGGCAATGCCGCCCGGCAAGGTCCCGCCCAAATTGACAGTTGCGAGGTTTCATTCGGCTATCGGTCGGTGGGACCAGCGCTAATAGCGGCGGAGGCGGCGGAGACTAACTTCGTACAACTTGGGTTAGACCGGTTGGTAGGTGAAGCTCTAATGCTTTTTTCAGATTCAAGCATTAAGCGGCCTTGGTAAGTTCACGCGAGCAGCCCGTTGCAAAAGCAGCGATTGGCCTCATTGAAAGTTCGAATGTTTCTTTCCGGCTAGCGGCCGCGTATAGGATCATGGGGCAGATTCCAGGCTACAGCAAGTACGCAATGCTCGAGCTGAGTAGACTACTTAGAACGAGTTCAAAGAGTCTCGACGGACGCCCACAGCCCTTCGATGACAGCGTGCTGCAGTAAATAACCCGGCCCGATACATTGCTCATACACCGTGACAGCGAAGCATCAGTAAAACAGCATATCCCATATGGCTTTTTCGGCGTCTGTGAGTTTTTGCAAGCGCGTGATGCAAAACGCACGGCGAGCGAGGGTGGATAGCGAGACGCAAAAAACCCTTATTTTACAGGCTTTTCGGCCACGCTCGACGGCCGGCGCGATCGGGCCGAGGGGGTATCATTTTTGCCCCTAACCTTATGCCCGTACCGCTGCGTTCGGGCCATAGGGGAACGGGTCCGATTCGCTCGGCGGGCCCCCTAGCTGCTTGTCCGGCTCGGCCTCGCGTGTGGCCAAAAAGCCCGTGAATAAAGGGGGGTTCGCCTATGCGATCCGGGTCTAGCGCGTCGCGCATTTTGCAGCGCGCGTTTGCAAAAAGCCGCGCACGCGGAAAAAGCCATATGGCGCAGCGCCTTTTGCCGCGGTCCCGACATGCATGCTCCATGGGCGATGCATCGGGATTGACCAAGGCGCGGGGGTGACGCACCGGCGCCGCGCGCTTTGGCAACGAGCCCGCCAGAGCAAAGCCGGGCCCGTCTCTCATTCCGACGTGTGGTTTAGACTACTTCCCTTTGCTGACTACCGACGCCCCGATAGGAGTGACTAAGTTTCCGACCTCTACGATAGGCGAGCCCCCCGCCAGGGTAAGTATAAATATCGGAAATTCTCGGTGCAGCTGTCCGGTGCCGTGATCTTACTATCTAGAATGAAGTATTGAACGACATCGCACGCACCACTCAGCGTAGTCGTGCCGATAATGTCTCCGTTATCCTTGATTTGATAAATCGGCCCTTTTTGATCTCCAACCGTCATCTGATGGCCGTCCCACTGGACACCGCCTGGAAACTCGATGGTTGCACCGCTCACCGTAATCAGACTAATGGCTCTACGGCCCTTAGGAATCTCGCCGTATTGGAACGTATCGTCGGGGCTGAAGCCGTCGAGGAACAGGTTGCCCTTGCTGTCGTAGCCTAGGAAAAACACTCCCTTGAAGCTGGGAGACGCTACGATCTTCGGGGACCCCTTGGCTTTCGCGTAAAGCGAAACGCTGCCTGGGCCGGAGCCGACCGAGAGGATATTTGAAACTGCTAGTTCGCCAGTATTCGCGTCGTACGAGCATCCGACCGGATATTGACCCGGGTCAACCAGGGTCTTCTTGGGACTCGCAGCACCGTACGCATATTCAAAAATATCCGATGATTCCGTGTTCGTGATATAGACGTCGCCCGAGTTGTCGACGCACTCGCCTTGCGGTTCGTTAAAACCCGTCAGCGCTCCGATCTGCGTCCCCGACACGTAAAGTAAACATTAACGTCATCGGTGCTAATGTCAGAGACATAAAGGAGTTGCCGCCGTGCGGCTTTGGCGGCAGGAACCATCCATGATTTGTTGTGGTCCGGATGCATGCTCGCAAAACCAACGTCAGCTACAAGAGTACGCGGGTGGTATCTAAACAGATGCGCGCTAAAGCCCGGCTCGGCGCCTGCCTGCTGCGTCGGGCCGCCAAGCTGCGGACCGCCGCTGCCGCAGCCGGCGAGCATGACAACGGCCGTGTAACGCCTGACACGCGCTGAAGCAAAGCCAAAGTCATCGTTAGCGAATTCCTCAGTTCCCTCTTCACGAATATTGGTTTCCGAGTAGCGCTTGACATTACTTCGGCCCTCTGCTAACAACCGCGCCCACGGGTTGTTGGAAGTTATTAAGTGTTTTCGTAGGCGCGCCACCTGCCGGATAGTTCCAGAGCCCGACAAAAATATTATATTCATCCGGTGCAACGACAGTCTTACCCTTTATCCAAAAGGTAGGCACGTCACCCGCTCCGTTGAGCGTTGTGGAACCTATTTCCGTGCCGCCACTCCCGCTTATAGTGAACTGGTAGATCACATTGGTATCCTGATTTTCGACCGCTACAATCTGCCAACCCACTGAACGCCACCGGGGTACCCGATACTCTGGTTTAGTGAGATGTTCGTGAACGTACCGCCGCTTGGAAGCTCAGCGAATTGGAAGGAACCGGCGCTATTTATACCATCGACGAAAAGGTTGCTTTTATTATCGTAGCTATCGAAAAAATAGCCGTTAATGTCCGGATCCGTATACAGCGTTGGCGTGCCCGCGGCATCGATGTAGATCGCAACGCTACCAGGGCCACGGCTCGGATAGCCACAGGTATTCGTGACGGCGAGATTGCCTGTCGTCGGATCGACGGAGCAACCTGCAGGGTAGCCCGAGTCGCTTAGGGTCGCGATCGGACTCGAGCCGCCGTGCCATACTCTATGATAGGTCCGCTCACGCCAGCTTCGAGCCCTCCCGTAATGCCTTAGGCGCGAACGACCGGTTTCATAGTTTCCCGCGCATTAAAATGCGGGCAAAAGTCGAACGCAGCCTCGTACCGCAATCATCGCCCTCCCTGATCGACTCGTCAAGCACTTCCACTTCTTATCGGGCGCCTTTTCGCTAAGTGTCCGGCACCCGATGGAGTCACTTCAAGAGCACGATCGGTCTTGCCTATTTCGGTTCGTCCCCAATCGCGCGCAACGAGTCAAGGATCCTTTTCTCGGACTAGCGCTGTGTCTGGTATCTACGATTCCTGTCACCCAGCGACGCTGCGCCAGATAACCCCAGATGCATTGCCCCTCGCTTGGTCATTTCTTTGCAATCGGGTACGTCGCGACGCCGATCGGCTCTGAGAGTCCGTTGCCCGAACCCAGCGTCGTTACATGCTTGCCGCTCGGATATTTGTCCACCAGCACGTCCTTGTTACCGGTCTCAGTGATGAAGATCAGGTTTTCCTTCTTATTGAGCGCGACGTTGTAGGCGTCCGAAGTAATCTTCGACTTGATCGACGAGTACGGCGGCGGGATGATATCGACGCTGGCACCTTGGTCGCAGGCAACCAGATTGCCGTGCTTGTCAATCTGGAGGCCACCACCCTCGTGAAGGCTCACACCCAGCACCGTATAGTTGCAGCCGGTCAATCCACCAACGTATTCTATAATGGAGGGGCCGAGCGTTACAAAAACATTGCCATGTGAATCGACCGCTGCGCCCGAAGTGTAATTGTCGGCGCTGCACGTGACCGAGGGTGTATTGCTGCCTTGCGGGTATTCGACGACGGCGCCAGAGTAATATCCGTAGTCGAGGACATAGACATTACCGCTCCTGTCAACTGTCACGTTGATCGGATTGGAGATGCCGCTCGAATATGTGAATTTCAAGGCTCCTTGCTTGTTATATTCAGTGACTGTCGCACCTTTGCAGCCACTGCTGGCGCTGTTGGCAACATACAGATTTCCGTTGGTGTCGTAGTAATCGCCATAGAGGTTACACAACCCCGCGGTGATCGAGTACTTTAGCTGGTAAGCGCTGTCCAGAATTTCCACGGCTCCAGTACCTCTGTCCGCCACGGCAATGCGACCCGAGCGAGCGTGGGCCAGGACGATGCTGGGGCGTTCCGCCGACTGTGTGAACGAGCCGACCCGTGACGGCGCCGCGCTTCCGGGCAAAGTCGATGATCCGCTTGACGAACTGCCGCCGGCGCATCCGGCGAAAACAGCGACGGCACCGGATGCGAGCGCCATGGTCAAAAGCGCCGAAGAAATGCGCACAGACTTATCCTCCATAGACTTTTGAATGTTGGGCATAAGTAGAGCAAGGCAAGCCGACTCCGTGGATGGCGTGCGTGGTCTACCAGCGTTACGATCTCACCGAAGTCTTGAGACATATGTGGGTATTGAGCGAGGCTTGGTCTGGCTCATCCCGTCATATGTCACTAAAGGTGACCAAATAATCCGCGCCGGTTTCTTTGCCTGGGAACGCAAGTGGCCCAGGTCCAACAACGTCCGAACGAAAGGCCGAGCTGATCGGAGGCCGAACAGGCGAGGTTCAGTTCTGCGATAGTAACTACGAGCTTTTTTGCACTTTCTACAGCGCAGGAGTAGGCGTCATGGGCAGAAGAGCGGGATCAAAGAGTCCCCGGTCGGAGCCAGGGACGTTGCGTGATGGTCGGAATCTGCTTCGGTATCTAACATTTCCTCGCCGTCTTCGCGAGGATCTGCTGGCCAGGCGCATCTGGGCTGTTGCTGGCCTCGGCCCAGATGATGCCGAAGTCGATCTCGTCAAATGTTTGGAAGCCTCGGTACGCGCGTCGCTACGGCATGTTTCGACACGCCAGCGCGTGATCATCGAACGATGCGACTTGGCCAATGAAGTAAACGTGCAGGTCGCAGACGATCTTGGCATCTCCATCCGCCACTTGTATCGGGAGCGGAAAGCCGCCCTAGCTGTAATAACGTCGCACGTGGCCGTCAGAGGGATCGAATACTTACCAATCGTGCAGGGTGTGCCTGACGCCCTTGCGGTCCAGCTGTCTCTAGTGAGAACATTGGAGCAAAACGGGCAATGGGTCATTGCGACTGAAATGCTGGAGCGCCTGTCTTCGGACGTGGGCGATGCGGAGCGGCGATGCTTGGTCGAGGCGCTTCTCACGGACCTATACATAGATGCTGGGCGATTTAGCCTCGCAGCTGGACGCGTCCGTTCTGCCCTGGAGCTCTCCGCCCGTGACAGGGTTGGACCCGCGTGGCTGAAGGCCGAAGCGACGGTTTCAGCTGCACGGCTTGCCGTTGCGACGGGTGATATGGCGAATGGCCTCGATCTTGCCAGATGCTCTTGCGTTGCACTCCGATCTTGGGTTCCTACAAGCCCAGACACGCGCCCTGCTAAGGCACTGCTAGCTGCGCTTGATCTCTGCAGCCGTGGCGCAATTGACCGTGGAGATTCGCGCGCCGCCGTGCAGCTCACGTCCGAAGCCTTAGAAGTTGTGCGACAACTGCAAAGCCCCGATGCCGGTGCGCTGGCGGCAGCGCGCCTCTTGGCGGCCATTGCGCAGATCATCGCCGGAAACCCCTGTCGAGCCGAGTCTGATCTACGCACCTGCTACGGTGATGCCATCCATGCCGGCCAAACTCGTCACGCTCTGAGTGTCGCGGTCACTTTGGCCAATTACTGGCGTATCACAGCGCGGCCTGGCCAGTCGATGGAATTGTTGAACCCCCTGTTTCAGCTTGCCAGTAAAGTTGCGTTCGGTGATCTTCTTGGTGGGTTTTTCGTTGAGCTGGGACGTGCCGCTGCCGATGCCCGAGACTTGGATATCGCGGGCAGATGCAACGATGAACTGGGCGCCGTCTGTAGCATGACACCGTGGATTCGTGCCCACGCGCAGCTGCTAGGGGCGCGAGTCGCATATGCGAACCGCCGCTTTGAGGTCTCTCTAAGGGCTTCGGAGGCGGCTGAGAGCGGCTTCATCACGATGGGGAGAGTACGCTTCGTGGGTCCCTGCCTGCAACTGCAGTCCGAATCATTGGCGGCGCTTGGCGAGACAGAGCGCGCGCTTCGCATTATGCGGCTCGCCACGGAGCACCTTGAGGAAACCGGCCAACACTATGACCGTCTTATCGAAGCATATCTTACTATTGCGTCCCTGACGGGCGAAACCAAGTTCAGGATAAAAGCTCGCAAGCTGCGCGCGACATTCGAAGCGAGCATCCGAACCTTGGCGTGAATACTGACGCTGCGCTCTACATAGATCAGGCGAAGCTGCATCACCACGCCGGCCCACGATCCCTAGACCCATCAGCCACGGTGATCCTACGTGCGCTGCTTGGACTGTTCGACGAAGAGACAAGGCATGGATTATTTGGTCACTTTTGGTGACATTTTCGTTGGATGAGTGAGGCTGATCCTCATCCAACAGTGTACCAAGTCAAATCGCAACTCATCCAAACGGAGGTCGCCATATGCCCCCCGAAGCTGTAGCTGGTGCTTGGTGACCTCCATCACCGCCATTGTGCTCCTTGGCGTGATGCCGGCGGTGACTGGTCAAAAGCGTGGCCTCGAGACACGGACGGTTCACCGCTCGTATAGCGTGTTGCCGCCATGGGTCAGGATGCGGCTAAATCGGGGGCCCGTTCAACAGTCCCCGGCGTCTCGCTCTCAACCATATTTGAAGCATGGCGTGACGAATGGGATCTTATTCGCCTCCGATTCATCAAACAATCTTGTCGAGTGTTACACGACGAGGGGTTTTAACCCGCCTTCGTTCGGCAGCATCACGGGGCTGGCTCAGCCCCAAGGCCTGGCTAGTCGAGGGACCGACCTCACTATTGCCAACACCGGCGCCTTAAATGTTCTCGTATATCACGGTTGCAGCGCGCAACTTGTTCGCACTATGAGTGATCCGACTGGTTACCCAGTCGGTGTGGCGATCGACCAAAGCGGCAACACCTATGTAACCAACATCTACGACTTCAATGGCGGTGGCGAGGTTCGGGAGTACTCCCCCAGGAGCAAGCTCGGCGTGCAACTGGGCAACCCAAATCTGGCGGAAGATTACTTCGTGGCGGTCGATGCCATTGGAGACATTTTCGTCGATGGGATCACTCACTTCTCATGCCGAGGTGGACTGGCGCCCGGCGCACTCGCACGTCTGGCAAAACACATATGTCGGCGTCAAAATCCCAGGCGGACTGGGAGTTGACACACACGGTGACCTCGTCGTGGACGATCAAGCCGGATCCATAACCGCATATTCTGTGCCTGGCTTTCAACAGGTCGGTCTGTCATTTCTCTGCCCCGCGGGCGATTGTGTTTCGTTCGGATTTGACAGGAACGGCGACGACTTGTGGATTGCAGCGTTCAGCGGAAGCGCCCGAAATTTCGTCTGGGGCTTTCGCTATCCGCAGGGCACCCTGCGGACGCAATCTTCGATAACCTTAGTAATGCATCGTTGATCGGCGTCGCAGCTACTCCGCAGTGAGCCCTCACAGCAAGTCCACTCAACGGCCGCGCAACATACCTCGCGACTTCACCAAGCCAAGCGTAACAGGCACATTCCCTGCTGTCATACGGTTTCGCGCTCTAGTTTGCCACTTCAAGGCCGTTCAGCGGGAAAGGGTGCTTTGGTCTCAGTCTCATTTTAGAGCTTGTTAAAGGAGATACCGGCTATGCCCCAATTGCATGCAACTGCGCGTTTCTTGTTGCTGACCTGCGTTGTTCTGCAGTTTGACGGCTGCCTCAACCTCAACGCACAACCAGGTACAGCGAGCGCCAACCTATACTATCCCGCCGCCGCTAGCGGTAGCGGCCAGACCTTGCTATCCGCTGGAGCGACAAATCCTGACGGTGTCCTCCCGGCAAAGACTAAGGGCATCATCTACGTTTCCCAGTACAACATGGCGGACGTCTGGGTCTACCATCTGACTGGCATGAACCAGTCTCCGTTTCGCTCGGTCCCGTCGTGCTGCGGGAGCGGACGCTGTTTGCCACGGCACTGACCTCTACGTTGGCATGGAGGCTCGTGGAGCTTTCAGGTCTTCCACAAGGGTGCGCTCTCCCCGTACCGCAATTAACTGTCATGATGGCGCACCGTATGACTTCGCCGTGGATAAAGGCGGCGACACGTATATAACCGAAGGCGGCGAGGTTAGGGAATACGCACCGGGAGACGGCAGCGGCAAGCAAATCGGCGATCCGAACCTCGCCATGCCTGAAATTGGTAACCGTTGATAACGCCGGAGATGTCTACGTCGCGGGCATAACACCCAGGTGGTGCTGAAGAACTGGATTGGCTGCCCGCTGGCGGGAGCCATGGAAGAATACCGGCTTAACCTACGGACCTGTCAGAATCGACAAAAAGGGCGATCTGGTCGTAGCTCAGTCTGAGACGAGGTTTGCTGTCGTTTCCATACCGAGCTTCAAGCAGATTCGATCATTCGACTGCCCGGGTAGGGATGTCTCCGGTTGAACTTCACAGAGGACGGGCGAGAACTTCGGGTGGTAGACGGAGTCAGCAATTTCGGTCTACGGCATCTCATTTCCATCGGGCACTCTTGAGGACACTATTTCCGAAGGGTTGTCGGCGGTCCTTATACCAACAGGGATCGCCGTATCCCCTGGGCTCAAGTGATGGGTCGCTACGCGTATACCGGTGCGCCGCTCCTTCGGTCATTTCTTCTTCCAGGAAGTTCCTCTAAAGCTAATGCTGCGATAGCTGTCGCAATGCTTCTGTTGACAAACTGTACCAGCTCCAGCTCCAATGGCATGGGCTTGTCAACTAGTTCGATCCCCACACTTGGCAAGCACGGGGAGGCTGGGAATACACTCGATTATTCGATTACCGCGCTGTCGCCTTGGCTCCGAGAAGATGCATCTTGGCCTACAGCGTCTTCGCAGTCATCCGCGGTCCTTAAGCACGATCTCAAGTATCAAAAGCCCCACCTTAGGAACCAAGCGAAGGGTGGTATGGTCTTCGCATCAGATGCTGTTAACAGCTTTGTCAACTGCTACTCGGCGAGTGGTTTTAACCCTCCCCCTATTGGCACAATTACGAGTGGTTTGCAAGCTCCGCAAGGGATGATTGGCACGGATCAAAAGATTACGATCGCCAACACTGATGCGTCGGACGTATTGGTTTACAATGGCTGCGGCCAGCAACCAGTTCGTACAATGAATGACTCAAATGGATTCCCGCTCGATGTTGCCGTCGATAAGAAGGGGAACACCTACGTAACGAATATCTTGGATAGCGGCTCCTTGCCTGGCGAGGTGCGCAAGTACGCGCCGCGTGACAACATCGGTGCGCAAATCGGAGACAATCACCTCTACAAAATCTACTTTGTGACCGTAGACGCCGCCGGTGACCTTTTTGTGGATGGAATTGCCTTTTTGCTGACGTGCCCGAGCTGGATTGGCTTCCGGCTGGGTTGGGGACGCGGTGGAAGAACACGCGCATACCGCTTGGGTTTCCCGGAGGACTGGGGATCGATCGCAACGGCAACCTTCTTGTTGACGATCAAGATGGCCAATTAACAGCGTACTCGGTGCCCGCGTTCAAGCCGACAGGTATATCGTTCGAATTGCCCGGGGGGAGATTGCGTATCGCTACAGTTCGATAAGGCTGGTGACGAAGTATGGATTGCGGCAGCAAAAGTAAACATTGTCTGGGGCGTTCGCTACCCGCAAGGGACGCCGCAGAGACGAACTAAGTGGCGGATTCAACGGAGAATCGCTAGTCGAAGGCGTGGCGGTTACTCCGTGACCAACGTGGCATCTGCGTTAGCCAGGCGATTGCACCGTGAGGACGGAAGCATGCGATCTCATCTTCGCGTGTTGCGACAGGTAACTCTGGCAGCATTATGCGCAATTTTTCAGCGGCTTGCAACGGCGGCTCCACCTCCGGCCCCACCGTAATGCGAGCTACTCCGGCAAACGTGGCCCGTTTCCAAGCGCACCCAGAATCGACGTTTTTAGCATTACTTGGTATAATGCCTCGGTCCAGCGCGCAGTATGCCCGGCGCGGTCACGTTGGTGAGAGCTGGCCGTTGCCCGAAAGCCGGATGCAAGGATATTTGTATCGGACTTTTACGCTAATACTATTGTAGTGTTTTCTGCTAGGGGAGACCAGGTTGGCTCGATCACGGATGGCATCCACGGTCCGGTAGGAACATGCGTTGACCGAGACGGCACCCTATACGTGGCTAATTTTGCGAACAACACCGTCAGTGAATATCGAAAAGGTGCGACCAAACCAACTTCAATTCTCTCTAGCGGGATAGATGAGCCGATTAGCACCGCCGTGAGATCCGACGGCACCCTATTCGTCGGCGAATTCGCCAGGGACTTGGTCCTCGAGTTTGCCGTGGGCGACAAGTCACCCACTAAGCGAATAGCGTCGCTGACGTATCCAGAGGGTCTCGCAATCGACGCACACGACAACCTTTACGTCGCGTGGAATGAAGAGGATTACACTGGCCAGGTTGACATGTTCGACCGTGGCCCTATGAGTGGCAAGGACCTCGGCATATCCACCGGACAGACCCGGAGACGCGAAGATCGACCGCGCAGGCAACCTCGTTCTGGCCGACCAGGTTAATCAAGTGATTGGTGTGTACCCGCCGGGTTCCGTCTCACCGTCGCGCGAAATTTACACAATCGGCAGTGATCCATACAAGTTTGCACTTACTAAGAACGAAAGGGAACTTTACGTTGCCGACCCCGACAGCGGGATGGTTCTGGTATTCAGTTACATTACAGGCTCTCAAATCGGCACGATTTATAAAGGGCTGACGTCGGCTCTTGGCGTCTCGGTCAGTCCATCCGCGCCATACTAAGCCAACTGCAAGCAACGGTCTCGTGAAACACAGCGAGGGCGTTTTGAAGGTTGGACTCTTTGCCGATGTAGGTGGTCGAATCAATGGCGACGTGGCGCCGGCCAAGGAGCCCGATAGTCTGCTTCGAGCACGAAGCACCGGTGGGCCGGCCCACTTAGCGTTAGGGTGAAACTCGTACCGCGTAGCACATCGCCAAAGGTATTTACGCGCGCGACGGTGCGAGATCCGTGTGCCCTTGAAGCTGTGATGCGGCATCGCCTGCCAGAATACTGGTCGATCCACTCCATCCTTTCCCACTTCCGAGGAATCGGTCTCGAACGGCGCATGAGGTAAAAAGCGCTACGGGTCGACGCCAAGGACTTTAAAATCTTCTAGGGTCCAGCCGCGAGGGCGCAAATATAACACCTCGGCTTCTTTATCTCTTGTGGCGAAGTATGACTCGCTCGACGGCTTCACCGAACTCGCGCGGTATAACCAGGTGTTCCTCGGTTGAACGTCCTTTTTTTTTGCAAACTCGTCCTTGGCTTCATCTATGAGGGCGAGGCACGAGAAATTGTGCCGGAAAAGCACGCCCACCAGCTCGGAGCTATTTCCTCAATCTTCTGGACCTCTGGTTCGGCGGCGACCCAGTCGAGGTTGACTTCTCCATCTCCGACCAAGACGAGCGACTTGCCATGCTCGGCCACGACTCCAACACAACAGGTCATAGCGGCTACCTCCAATTCGAGCGCACCGTACAACTCGACCGCGGCCAGCGGTACTCCCTTCCGGTTGAGGCGTCTATAACGCCCGCAGGATCTCAATGCTAATATTACAGGCGACCTTTATACTGGCGGCCTCGTTCCCGTGGGCCAAATGTGGGCCACCCTGACCAGTAACGGGGCAAAATCGAAGCGAAATAAGCGCTTTCGAGGTGCTCCCAACGGGATTGAAGCCCGCTAACGGACTTCGTAAAGAGATCAGCAGACCAGCGCGCGCCGCCAACCGCCGCCTGGGGCTATCGTCGGCTTGCATCGCGATTTTCGAAGCAGCGGAGGCCTAGCCCCGACTTGCCTGCAACATGCGCTTCAGCGACCGATGCTGACCCCGGCACCGGGGCTTTTTTACCGCTTCGCACTGCGGGCGACGGCCCACGCCAAAGTTGAGACGTTGGAAAGGCGCGCGAGCGCACCGGCGTCGTATGAACGAGATTCTCCCGCTTACCAGGAAAAGAAATGTGCTCTTCTAGGAGGAACTCCACCCGCGCGGCATGCTGAACGCGGAAGAGCGCAGAAGGGCGACCGAGAAGCAGCGACGATGGCTACGAAAGCACAGGTCGAGCGCGCGATATTCGAACGTGAGGGATTCCGCGTCGAATTCGAGCCGTTCGCGGGCAAGCGCGAGACCTTGCCGCCCTACAACTACATAGTGATGGCTCCGCAGCGCTGGAAGGTTTCGGATTGGAAGAACGCGCGCCTGGAACCCTATCGGCTTCTCGTTAAGCGCGCGACGGTTTTCCGCGGTGACGGGACGCCGATCGACCGCGACCCCCAACTCGGGAATCTGCGCGATACGTATTACGAGGATACCTACGGACCGTTGAAACCGGCGGGCGGTGAGGATCAGGAAAACAACATTACGCGCCTTTCTGAGAGGCGTCGTCAGCCGCGCCAGCCAAAAGGGTGAATGGGTTGCTCGCCATCTACCGCCGCCGCTAACGACAAAATCAGTGCTGGTGCTCGTCGATCAGGAATTCCGTGCGGTGCCGCAATTTGCGCCATAAGAGGCTGCCCAACCTGAAGCTATAACCTGGATTTCCATGAAGCCCGCTGCGTGGCGTGTGGCAATCCTGGTGCTCTGCGGGATAACGGGACTCGCCGCTCTTTCCGAGCTTTTCGGCGCGACCGGAGTGGGCGGTGCTTCGCCTTGGCTCGGAATCTGGGGCGCAACGGTCTCGGCTTCCTCGCAGCCGTTTGATCTCACGATTCAATCGATCGATCCCGGCGGCGCAGCCGAGCTCGGCGGCCTGCGCGCGGGCGATCGAGTCGATCTACGCGCGAACGATCTCCTCGATCGGTTCTCGCTTCTGGGCCAACCGCTGAGCGGGCGGCCGCGTGACCATCCTGGTCCGTCGCGGTTCGGCGCAACGAACGGCCGTCGTGACGCCGGGTCCGCCCAACTTGAGGCGGCGCTGGGATGCCTTCTTCAATTGGCCCGGTCAGATATGGATCGCGTTGCTTGCGGCGCTGATCGCCTGGCGCCGATCGCACGTTCGCGAGATGCGGCTCCTGTGTTTGGCGCTGGTCTCTTACGCGCTGTGGCAGGTTACCGCGCCGTTTGCGTTTGCCGCGCCGTGGACGTGGGTCTACGTCGTCTTTCGCATCGGCACCGTGTTTTTCGGGCCCTTGGCGGTGGCATTCTGGGCCGCGTGTGCCGGCTGTTTCGGCACGCCGCTCTCGCAGGCTCGGCGCGCGACCCAAACGTTGTGCTATCTGTTCGTCGCGACCTCGATCGTGATTGGGTGCGCGGGCGTCCTCGGCGTCATCACGTTGTGGTTCGATCCCATGAGACTCTTGTGGGCTTCCGCGGGGCCGTTGTTCGGCCTTGCGTTGCTCGCCGCACTTGGATGCGGCGTGCTTGCGATCGCAGCCTCGCAAGGCATCGAGCGGAGACGCGCGGCATGGCTGCTCGTCCCGCCGGCGCTCCTCGTTCTTACGCGCTACGCGCTGGATACGGCGGCGATCCACCTGCACTCCTATGCCGGCTATCTTGCGATGACCTACACCTATAGTCTCGTACTCTTTTCCACGCCGCTGGTCGTGACGTACGTCGCTCTCAACCGGCGGTTGATCGACATCGGCTTCGTCTTGAACCGGGCGGCGGTGTTCGGCATCGTCTCGGCGATCGTCATCGGCGCCTTCATCTTGGTCGAATGGGCCGCCGGCCAGTGGCTCGTCAGCGCCAGCCATACGACCAGCGTCGTGGCCGGGATGGTCGTCGCGCTCGCACTCGGTCTCTCGATGCGTTCTATTCACCGGTACGTGGATGTCTTCGTCGATCGCGTGTTCTTCCGGAAACGCCACGACGACGAGGCCGCGTTGCGGCGCTTCGCCGGCGAGTCGGCCTACATCAGCGATCGCGACATCCTGCTGAACCGGGCGATTCGGGAAGTGCTGGCGCACACCGATGCCGACGATGCGACGATTCTCGTCCGCGACGACGCGCGAGGCTACGTGACCGGTGGCAACGGAACTCGCGCGCGCATCGACCCAAATGATCCGGGAATCGTTGCCCTCAAAGCCTGGAGCAAGCCGGTCAACCTGCATTCGCTCGAGGATTCGGAGCTGCGCGGAGAGTTGGCATTCCCGATGATCTCGCGCGGCGATCTCGTCGGCGCGCTCGTTTGCGGTCCGAAACGCGACGGCGAGGCCTACGCGCCCGATGAGTGCGACGCGCTCCTCGCGCTCGCTCGTGGAGTGGGCACGGCGCTCGATACGCTCTCGCAACACAACGGTGACGCGATAGCGTCGCTGCAAGCGACGCAAGGCCTCATCCTTGAAGAACTGCGAGCACTTGCCCGAAGAATACCCTGATGGTCGTCCTCTCCGATCGATTTGCTGACGCCTTCACTTACGCAAACGCCGTTCACCGTAACCAGCGCCGCAAGCGAACGGAGATTCCCTATGTGAGCCACCTGCTCGCGGTGGCAAGCATCGTGCTCGAGACTGGGGGAGACGAAGATGAGGCGATCGCGGCGCTCTTGCACGACGCTCCCGAAGACCAGGGCGGCCATCCTCAGCTCGATCAGATTCGCGCCCGCTTCGGCGACCGCGTTGCCGCGATCGTCGAGGGCTGCTCCGACTCTTTGGAAGTCGACCCTCGGGCGAAAGAGGAGTGGCGCGCTCGCAAAGAGCGCTATCACGACCACGCTCGGCAAACGGCCGATTCATCGGTGCTCTTGGTGAGCGCCGCCGATAAGCTTCACAACGCGCGAGCAACGCTCGCCGATCTGCAGCGCGTTGGGCCCGGCGTCTGGGATCGCTTCACAGGCGGCCGCGACGGCAGTATCTGGAACTACGAAACGCTTCTCAAACTCTATGCCGATTCAAGTGATCCGCGCGTTCGGCAGCTCGCTGCCGAACTGGGCCCAATCGTAAAGGCACTTGAGGAGTACTAGGCTCGCTACGGCGGCGGCCAGTAGGCGACGCCGGTGGGGTAGTTCGAAGTACTCCACCCCTCGTTGATCGATCCAAGCAGCTTACCGGCGGGATAGCTGAGGACTTCCACTTGCTCGAAGTTCGAGACGAACAGCTCGGACCGTTTCCGATTGAACGCTTCCCACGCCGCACCATTGGGAACCGGGATTTGCTGCACGAGCTCGCCCGTCGCCTCGGAGTAGACTTCGACCGTGCCGCCTCCGTCCAACGCGAGGAGATTGTCGCTGCCGTCCTCGAGGATCGCCCACGGCTCGGGGTAGCTCGCGCCGAATTTGTGTGCCTTTCCTCGCGCATTGAAGAATTCGGCGATGTTGCCGCTACTCGCCTCGGTCTGAAACGAGACGAAGATCGTGTTGGTTTGGGCGTGGAGCGTTATGCCGTCCACTTGAAAGTTCGTGAAGCGCAACACGCGTGAAGGCTGGCTGGCCCCCGGCGGGAAGACCGAGACCGAGCCCGGCGAGAACTCGGCAAACGGCGCGATGTTTGCGACGTACATCGTCCCGTCGCTCCCGACCGCGATATCGTACGGAACCCACTTTGCGGGGACGATATAGCGCGAGTACTTTGTGGAGCCCTTCGAATATACCTTAATATCGCCGTGGGCCTGACCTTCCGTCGCGACGCCCAAGTCCGTTACGTAGAGATTGCCGGCGGCGTCGGTCGTCATGCCTTCGGGCATGTCGTCGTCTTGAATCTGGCCGACGAGCTTATACTGCAGACCGTGTAGGGACAGGATGTCGATGACCCCGCTGTACGACGGGCTCGCCCGTCGGATCTCCGACGTACAGCAGCGCCTTCGCGCTCTTGACCTCGGGCGACATCCAACCGCCGGAATGACGCAAGCCGGCAGACGCCGGGGGCATGACCGAGGCCGATCCGCCCGGCGCGGTCGCTCCGGCGCAGCCAGACGCGAAAAGAATTAGTGTGGCGGCGACCAGCGCCTCTCCGCGCTGCGGAGGTCCTACGTTCACCAGGCCAACTTAATTCTCGAACCCTGCGGATAGTCCGGCCTGTAAGGGGTCTGACTCGAGGACCTAGGGCTCGCCTGCAGGGCTTTCGGAGCGGCCAAGAAAGGGTGCCCTTAGGAGCACTCAGGATGAAGTTCGTCCTCTTTTCAGATCTGCATCTCGACTCGCCCTTTCAATGGGCGGGGCCGTCCCTTGGGCGCAAGCTGCGCCTGGGGCTACGCGAGACGCTCGACCGTATCTGCCGCTTGGCCGTGGACGAGGGCGCGGATGCCTTGCTGTGCGCCGGCGATCTCTACGAGCAGGAGAGCTTCACGCCCGACACGGCCGAGTATCTTCGAAGCTCCTTCGAAAAGTTGACGCCGCGCAGGGTATTCATCGCCCCCGGCAACCACGATTGGTACGGCCCGACGGCACTCTATCGGGAAGTGCCGTGGAGCCCAAACGTCCGCATCTTCGATGAGGGCCGCCTTACGGCCGTCCCGCTCGACGGTCAGGTGACGCTGTGGGGCGCGGCCCACCGCGGCCCCGTAAATACGAACGGTTTCTTACAGGGCTTTCACGTCGATGGCCCTGCGTTGAATCTTGCGCTGTTTCACGGTTCGGAGCACGGCTTTCTCACCGAGCAAGAAGAAGGCAAAGTGCCGCACGCGCCTTTTCGCGCGGACGAGATTCGCGCGGCGGGTCTCCGTCACGCGTTCGTCGGTCACTACCACCAGCCAAGAGACAGCCAATGGCTGACCTACGCCGGCAGCCCGCAGCCGCTCGCCTTCGGCAAGAGTTCCGGCAGCGCGGTAATCGTTGAGTTAACCGACGGAGAGATACACCGCAAGAGAGTCGACGTGTCATCCGTCGCCTTCCACGACATCCGCCTAGACGTTTCGGGCGCCGCGTCGATGAGCGAAATCCTTGAACGGGCGCGCGATGCCGTCGCGCAGCTCCGCGGCGTCGCGCGGGTAACCGTATCGGGGCGCCTGGCCACAACCGTCGACCTCAAGCTCGACGATATCCGAGCAATTCCCGTGCAGCTCGACGGTCTGGTCGTTCGCACGAAAGACTTGATCGCCGATTACGACTTCAACGCGCTCGCAGAGGAGCAGACCGTGCGTGGTCAGTTCGTGCGGGACGTACGCAACAGCGACCTAGGCGATGACGAAACGCAGCGCGTGCTGGTCGTAGGCCTGCGGGCACTCGACGGCCGGACCGACCTGGAGCCCGTCTGACGTGCGCTTCAAATCCCTAACTGCGATCGCCTTTGGACCTTTCAAGGACCGCACGCTCCAGCTAGCGCCGGGAATGACGATCATCGCCGGTCCAAATGGCGCGGGCAAATCTTCTTGGCACGCGGCGCTCTATGCCGGCCTTTGCGGTATGCGCCGGGGCATGGGTGCGCGTTCGGAAGATGGCGTTTTCAAGGAGCGCCACCAGCCGTGGGATCAGGACAAATGGGAGCTGCAGACAGAGATTGAGCTGGACAACGGGCAATGGGTCGAGCTGCGATACGATCTCGATGGTCGCGTCAACTGTTCTGCAACCGACGTCGATCTTGGGCTAGATCTTTCAAGCGACATCATGTCCGAAGGCACGCCTGACGGCTCGAGGTTCGTAGGACTCGACCGGCGAGCATTTGCGAGGACGGCCTGCATCGGCCAGACAGAAATTCTGGATATCGTGAGGGCGGCAGGCGACCTGCAAAATTATCTGCAGAGGGCAGCCGCCAGCACGGGTCGCGACGCCACGGCATCTGCGGCAATTAGTGCCATCGGCAATTACACAAGCGAAAATATCGGCCTCGATCGCAAGAACAGTACCAAGCCCTTACGCGCTGCAAGAGAGACGTTCGAGCGGTGCAGCGCCCAGCTTGTGGTCGCGCAGGAAGCCCATACGCATTACCTCGCCCGCCTTAGCGACCGCGACCGGCTCGAGAACGACGCGCACAAGCTCGAACGAGAATACGCGCTGGCCGATGCCCTTCACACGCAGGCCGTTGCGGAGGAGCTCGATGCGAAGTTTGCGCGTGCGAAGCGCCTTCGCGCCGAGCTCGGGCCCGAGCCGCCCGCAACGCTTGATGAGGACCAAGAACTAGCAACGGACGTAGCCGCGGCGTTGAGCGCTTCTGAAGAGCTTCAACCGCCATCGTTTGGTGAGGATCCCGCGGCGCTAAAAGCCGAGCTCGCCGTGCTGCCGGTCGAAACAGATGGCGACACCACGCCTAGTCCGCTGATTCTCGCTACGAATACAAATCTTGCCGAGGTCGAGGCAGCCGCCGCCGAACACGCGCTCCACAAGCCTTCGGGCGCGTCGGATGGCGCTTTGCCGATGCCGACCACCGCGCCCATCCCGGTTGAAGCCTTTGCTGCCCTCGGCCTCGCGATCGTTATCGGCGTCGCATTCTTCCTAGCGCATCAACCCGTCGCTGCCGCCGTGGCGGCGATGCTCCTCCTTATCTTTGCCGTCTGGGTCGCCATTCGGGGCCGCTCCAGTCCGCGCGAGGCAGCGCCGGATGCCCCGGACCGCTCGGAGATGCTTGAGTGGAACTCCCGCGCGAAACATCACGAGGACCAGATATGGCGCCTGCGCGCGTCGCTGGCGGAGGCCCTGTCGTCGCGGGGGTATACGGCGACCGGCGATCTCGCAACGGTGTGCCGGCAGTACGCGGACGACTGCGCCGAGCGCGATAAGAACGCCGCTGCGCTCTCACGCAAACCGGACTTGCTACGGCGTCTGGAGGCTGCCGAAGCTTCAGACACGCAGCGACGCGACTACAGTAGCCGGCGCGCTGAGCTTAACGCGCGTCTCGAAGAGCTCGCACGCCGCTGCGCTGTTGAAGCCAAGGGCGGAGCGCTCCTGAGCGGCTTGCGCGATTGGCAGCGACGTCGCGCGCAGCGGCTAAAGGGGCTGCAAACGGCAATCGTCAGCTGGGAAGAGCTGCGAAACCTTCTGCAGGGCGATACGCTGGAGGCTCTCGAGAGCGAAACGCTCGCAAAAGCCAGGGAACTTGACGCGCTGCGTTCGGCTCTGCCGGTCGAGGAGCGAGAGACGCTCAAAAGAGCGAAGGGCGCGCCAAACGCACAGGATCTGCGAGCACTGCGGGACCACGTAAAAACAGCAAGAAGCGCGGCCGATAAGGAAGCCGGCGATGTTGACGCGATGGTCCGAACGTTGCCAAGCGTTGCGGAGGCCAAGGAGGCCGCGTCTCAAGCAGCTACCGAGCTCGAGCGGATCGAGCGGCTCGGCAGCACGCTCGACACCGCACGCGAATTTCTCGAACACGCACAAGAGGCCGTCCATCGAAGCATCGCGCCCGTCTTGGTGGCAAGCCTGGAAAAATGGCTCCCCATCGTTACGAACGGCCTGTACACACGAGGCGCAGTCGATCCTGAAACCTTAAATGTTCGCGTAAGAAGCGACGCCGGCGACTGGCGCGACGCCGTGCATCTCTCGCACGGAACGGCCGAGCAGGTCTACCTGCTGCTTCGAATCGCGATGGTCGACCACTTAACCGCGGCCTCCTCGGAGAGTTGCCCCCTGCTCTGTGACGATATAACCGCCCATTGCGATTCGGTTCGCACTGCAGCAATCATGGACTTACTCCATCGCATGAGCCAGGCGCGGCAGATCATTGTTTTTGCTCAGCAGCCTTCGATCGTTCGGTGGGCAGCAAAGCACCTGGATGTTGCGCGCGATCGGATCGAGATGCTCGACCGTACGCTCATTCGTGCCTGAGGCAACCCACATCCGCTTGTTTTAGGAGCGTTTGATGAGTTACTTTCTTGATGCCCTTGCAAAGTACGCGGTCTTCACCGGGAGATCGCGGCGAAGCGAGTACTGGTTTTTCGTTCTCTTCACTTGCCTGATCGGCGTTGCACTATTCGCCGCCGGCATGTACGTCGCAAAGATAACCGGTGGTCCGCCCACACTCGCCGAGTATCTGCTCGATTTTTTCTCGCTGCTTATCTTTCTTCCGAGCTTAGCGGTGAGCGTCCGGCGTCTCCACGACATCGGAATGAACGGCTGGTGGGTGTTGCTCAACCTGGTACCGCTGGGGGGACTCGTGCTGCTCGATACTCTTCTGCCAAGATAGCCAACCCGGCGATAACCGCTACGGCCCGAATCCAAAGGAAGTCGCAGCACCCTCGTTCTGAGCGGCAGGGCGCGTTAAGGACGATGCCAGGCTCTTCTCCGACGTAACGGCAACCGTCGGCATCAGATTATCACGTCGGCGCTATTCGCATAAGGCTTACTTGGGCGGTTTGCCGGCGCGTATCTTGAACGCCAACTCGGGCCGGCTCTGCATGGGCGGATAGACGTGGGCGCGCACCTCGAACCCCTGCCTTTGGAGCCCGAGCCGCAACGCGGCTTGCTGTATCCCGTGGAGGATCGCGGCGCTCAACTCTTCGTCGGCGACGCTCAAGTCCATCAGCGAATCCAGGCCGTCTCTCTTCGAAAGCAGCGTGAGGCGCAGCTCGCCGGCGACGCGCGCCGACTCGTGCTCTTCGTCGACGGGATCGTGAAAGACGACGACGTGATGATCTTCGTAGACCACCTCGCTATTGCCGACGATCCCCTCCCATGCGCGACGCTCCTTGGCCCATTGCGGCGGCGCGCCGAGCACCTCGCCGGCTGCAACCCTGTTCTTCGCGCGATCGGCGCTCATGACGCGCAGCTTCCGCACCTCGCAAAGGACGCCTGCATGCTGCGCCGGAAGCCAGCGATGCAATGACGTCTTGGATTTCGCAACGGATTTCCGGGCCCGAACAGCGCGTCTGGGAGAAGCCGGATCCGCAGCACACTTTTCGGGGACGCCTCGATGGCACGCGAGCCACGCCCGACGAGGTCGTCTATGAAGACGACGATGTTTTCGCGTTTCGCCATCGCATCGATCCCAGCAAAGCGGAGTGGTGGGAAACTCACGTCGTTATCATTCCGAAGAAATGGATTCCGACGATATTGGATTTCTCGGTCGGCGACGCTAAGGTTTGGCATCGCCTGCTGGGCGGCATTCAAAGGGTCGCGCTCGCGCTCGACCTGTACGAAAAAGGATTCGTGATTCGGATGGGCGTGCTGCCACCCTATCAGCACACCGAGCACGTGCATATCCACATTCTTTCGGGCAAACACAGCACCGCGGTCGTGGACGGGCCGCTGCCGGATGCCGGCTGAGGCGCGCCCCTCTCTCGCGAGCATCGCGCTCACCTTCGCGACGATCGCCGCCACGTCGTTCGGCGGTGGGCAGAAGGCCTCGATTCGCCGGCAGGTACTGGCGCGCGGATGGATCGATTCCGACCGGTTTCTCGAGGGCTTGGAGATCGCGCAGGTCCTCCCTGGGCCAAACCTGCTCAACTTGGCGATCTATTGCGGGCAAAAGGTGCGCGGCGTCCCCGGCGCGCTGGCGGCGTTTGCCGGTGTCAGCATTCCGCCGTTTGCAATCGTGCTTGTGGCCGGCGCACTCTACTTTAAATTCGCTTCGAATCCGTTCGTCCACGGCGGGCTTCGGGGCTGTGCGGCGGGGGCGTTGGGTCTGACGCTCGGCAATGCGTTGGAGCTCACGTGGGACGAGCGCAAGAGCTGGCTTAGCGTCGCGCTCGTTGCCGCGACCGCTCTAGCGGTCTCGCTGCTGCACATGCCCTTGCTGCCGGTCTTGGCAATCTTCGGCGGCGCCGGGGTCCTCGGCGAATGGCTGCGAGCGCGCAAGCGATCGGAAACCTAGCATCGATGGAAACGCTGATCCATCTGCTCTCGGTCTTTTCGCAGCTTTCTATTCTTGGTTTCGGTGGCGGGAAAGGCATCATCCCCCAGATGCATACCGACGCCGTCACGACGTATCGCTGGGTCACGTCCGAGCAGTTTACGCAGTTCTATACCATCGGCAAGCTCGTGCCGGGTCCCACGACGATCTTCGCCGCGCTCATCGGCTACGCGGCGCTGCCGCAACGTCCGTTGTTGGGGGCCGCGGTCGCGACGGCGGCCATGTTCGTACCGTCGAGCCTCATCATGATCGGCTTCGATTCGCTGGAAGCACGTTTTGCAGCCTCACCCTGGCGCGCGATCATCTCGCGTGGGCTTGCACCGGCAATCGTCGGCCTCGTCTGGTCGAGCGTCTCGACGATCGCTCGCGGGGCGCCGTCGTCGGTTGTGGCCTACGCGACCAGCGCCGTGGTCGTGGCCTTGATGCTTCGCACCAAAATCAACGCACCGTTGCTGATCCTGCTCTCCGGCGGAGTGGGGATCGCGGCCCTTCGCTAATCGTTCCGCGCCGGGGCGCATTCTTTTTGCACCTCGGCTTTCGTTGCCGCAAAATCTCGCTCGAACGCGGTATTGCGCATCATTGCAAACACCGCGAGGGTTCCGGCGGTCCAGCCGGCGGCGACGTCGCTGGGATAGTGCAGGCCCAAAACGATCCGATTCTCCGCGAACGTACGTGCTTGTCCGAAGATCTGCTCCCGTCTGCACGGCACGAGCTGCGCTAAGAGGATTGCCGCGGATGCCGCGAAGGCGGCGTGCCCGCTTGGATATGAGCCGCGATTCTTTACGGCACCGTTGGGCCGCGGCCGTCTCCAGTACGCCTTAGCAAGATCGACCAACTTTTCGACGTCCGATTCGACGCGTGCGAAGAAGGCGCCCGTCAACGGGAATCGCGACGGATTGAACTCAGGTCCGATCGAGTTGGCGAAGAAAAAGACGCTTCGCTCCGACGCTGCTTTCGCTAGAGCGAACTGCAAGGAGCTACGCGCGGCTACGTCTACGGCAACCTTTTCCTCGTCGTCACGTTCCTGCGCCGAACCAAGGTCGGGCGGCGGCGGCAGCAAAACCGTCAGGTCGACCTGCGCTGGATCCAAATAATGGAAGTCGGGATCCGTCTTTGCCGCACCGCGCGCGCAGAGCGCTGCCAGAAATAGGAAGAGAAGGGCGACTCTAGTGCAGTCTCGCGACACTTTTTTCCGGTTCGTCCTCGTGTCGACCGAATCCGGCGCCGAGGTCCGCCTACCTACCTGCCTAGCCTACCAAACCGTTGTCGGCCATTCATTCGCGTTCGCGGCGAGCATCGCTCGATGCCACGGGATTGCCGCGAACACCATCCGCTGTTCTCCGTTGAGATGCGGGGTGTGCGCGTCGTACAGAGCGATCGCCCGGGCCAGCCATTCGCTGGCGGCGGCATCGTCGTTGCAGCGGTGATACACGAAGGCCGCGCACCACGCCGAGCGCTGCGGCCAGAGCAAGCCAACGGAGCGCTGCGGTTCGTCCTTTGGAACCTGCGCTGCGTGCGCGATGGCGGCCGGGCAATCTCCGGCCTGCGCGTAGAAGGCGGCTAAGAGCGCGCCGTGGTGTGCGGCAGCGAGCGCCACGGACGTCGTCTTGCGGACCGCGACCGCCTGCTCTAGATACTCGATCGCGCGATCCAGGTTGCCGGCAACATATTCCGCTTCGGCTAAGTGCTGCAGCACTTGCTCGCGCGCGAAGACGCTCTCGCTTTTTTTGCAAACGGCCAATGCCTCGCGTCCTTCCGCGAGCGCGCGCTCCACGTGCCCTCCGTACGTAAGCGGTAACACGAGGCTGCTTCGCGCCCCCGCGGTAAAGAACGGCGCGACGGAAGCATAGGCCTCGATGGCTCGTTCGTAGGCTGCCGTGCCCGCGTCAAATCGGCCGAGCTTGAGGTTGAATTCGGCGATGTTCATCTCGTTGACCGTCAACGCCGGTGTCAAACCACACTCGCGGCAAATCTGCGCGGCACGCTCCAAGATTGGGATTCCGTCCAGGAAATTGGGACTCCAGAGCAGCGGCCACGTGCTCTGGCCCAGCGCGTCGGCTTCGCAGCGCCGATCGCCCGCCTTCACGGTAAGCTCGATCCAGCGCGCGCACCACATCGTAACCGCGTCGCGGTCGAGCGCGTCTTGCGCGTTCGAAACCAGCACCGCGAGTACCCGCTCGGCGATCGCGTAGTCACTGAGGCGCTCCGCAATCGTCAGCGCCTCTTCGGCGGCGCCGCGTCCCTCTTCCATCGCCCCGCAAACACAGAGCGAGCGTGACATTTCAGCGAGTGCCGCGGCCGTGCCGCGCTCGTCGCCCAGCTCACGATACGCTCGAAGTGCGCTCTTCGACAGCGCAACGGTCTCGCCGGCCGCGACGCCGAGCGGGTAGAACATGCTCTCGAGAAGATCGGCTTCGGCCTGCCAGCGCAGACTGCCGCCCCGGCGCGCGCGTTCGCGCAACTCGGCTAGCGGCGCAAACGCTTCGGATCGTCCGGAGTAGTCGTTGAACGCAATGCGTGCTCGCCGCAACAGCACGTTGCAGCGCAGATCTTCGTCGCCTAACTCCTCGGCAATCGCTGCGAGTGCATTGAGGTCGGCTCTCTCCTCCGCGACGTTGCTCGCGCGCTCGTCGATGCGTTGGCGCTCGCGCCATAGCTGTGCAACCGTCGGCCGCTCCAGCGCAAGCGTTAGCGCGCGGTCGATGTGTCGGCGCGCGTCGTCGGGCGCGCCCAGCTCGAGCGCGTGCCGTCCCGCAATGAGATACTCGGCCGCCGCCTCGTCGCGTTGCTCCGCCGCTTCGAGATGCGCCGCGATCTGCGACGCAAACTCGCGCTTGCGCTCTGGGTAGAGCTGCTTGAGCGCGCGCGCCAGTCGCCGGCTGCGCTCGCGCATGCGCTCCGGCTCCACGAGCGCGGCGATGGCCTGTTGCACGAGCTGGTGGCCGAACGCATAGGGCAGAATGCCGCGACCGGCGGTCTCTTGGACGATGCGGCGGTCGAGCAGCTCGTCCAGCGCGCAGTCGACGATCGCATCGCCGTAACCGGTGACGTCCCGCACGATTTCGGCCGAGAAGCGTTGCCCGGCGAGCGCCGCCACCTCGGCAACCGTCTGCGTCTGCGCGGAGAGCGCGGCGACGCGCGCGCCGACCAGCGAGGCGACGGTCGCGGGAACCGACTGCTGCGGTGACGGCGCTTCGAGCAGTTGCGCCAGGAAGAGCGGATTGCCGCTCGACCGGCTATGCAGCACGGCGGCGAACTCCCCAAGCGTTCCTTCAAAGCGAACTCCGGTCTCCTCGACGATGCGTTCCACCACTCCGGCGTCGAGCGGTAACACCGAGAGTGACGCGGCACTGCCCTCGATCTTCGCTTCGCGCTGCAATTGACGCAATGGATGGCGCGCGAGCGTCTCGTCGTCACGAAACGTCACGAGGAAGAGCACGCGCGCGCCCGAGGCGCGCCGCGCCAAGAACGCGAGCACGTCGAACGTTGCCTGGCTCGCCCAGTGCAAATCCTCGAGGACGACCAGCAGAGGTCGCGGTCGCGCCAATCCGACAACGGCGCGTCCGAGTGCTTCGAAGAGTCGCAGCCGTTGATCGTCGGCACCGATCGTTGGGAGTTGCGGCAGCGGCCCGGCGCGCTGCGCCAGCTCGGGCAGTACGGGCGCGAGCGCCGCAAACCACGTCGCTCCGATGTCGAGCGCCGTCACGAGCGGCAGCTGACCGCGCAACGCCTCGACCAAACCCTGATAGGGAAACGCTTCTGGGAATCCGGTGGCGCCGTAGAGTGCGCGGCCGCCGGATTCTTCGACCGACTCCATGAACTCGCGAACGAGCCGCGACTTACCGATGCCCGGCTCGCCGCCAATGAAGACGATGCCGCCGCGCCGCATCTTCGCGCGGCTCCACGCCTCGGAGAGCCGTTCGATCTCGCGCTCGCGCCCGAAGAACGGCAGCGATCGGATACGCTCGGCGGCACGCGCTTCCGTCGCGGCTTCGGGCACGCGATCGTCGTCGTCGCCGGCGACGTCTCCCTTGGCAACGCGCTCCGCAAGAGCGACGGTCTCGCGCATCGGGTCGACGCCCAACTCGTCGCGCAGCCGCGCGGTGAAGTGGCGATACTCGCTGATCGCGCCGGCCGCATCGCCCGACTCATAGCGTAACGCGACGACGCGCCGGACGACGTCCTCGCGCCAGGGATCGACCTCGAGAATTTTGCGCGCCATCTCGATCGCGCGCCTTACGTCGCCGCGCTTGCGCAGGCTCGAAACGAGTTGCGTCAGCACCGTCAAGTAGATGTTGCGAAACCGTTCGCGCAAACCGTCGAGCCATTCATCGTACAGCTCGGGCAGCAAATCTCCGCGGTAGAGCGCGACGGCCTCTTCGAGCCGCGCCGCATCCTTGGACGCGTCGGTGAATTCGTCGACGTCGAGCGACAGCGCGACGTCGGGGTTCCACCACAACTCGGTGACGCTGCTCCCGATGAAGTCGCTGCCGGGCTGCGGCATCACGCGCAAGAGATCGTTGACCGTCGAGCGCAGGCGCGTTCGCGCGACCCCCTCCTCCTCGTCGGGCCAGAGCAGAAACGCGAGGTAGTCGCGCGAGACGGGCGCCGCGCGGTGTATCAAGAGATATGCGAGAACTTGCAGCGACTTGCGCGGCGTCGCCAGCCGAAACGCCCTACCGTCGACCGCGATTGCCGGTTGACCGAACAGCCGCACCTCGAGGGATCGACGTTCGGTTGACTCTGCAGTCTTGCTCGTCGCTGCGCCTTTATTCTTCGTCGTGCGTTTCCCTGGCGGTGCGCGGTTCGGATCCTTGGCCGAGGCGCAGCGTGACGAAATCCCACAGGTCGCGAAGCTTGCCCGATGCGATGCCAAACGCACTCGAAACTTCGTAGACGCTTCCCCGCCATCCACCCTCCGCCTCGGACGGCTCGCGCCAGAAGCGCAGCACGAAGCGGCGATCTTCTCGCTCGCGTTTACCCTCAGAGCGCACGTTTCTCCACCTCTCTCGAATGCGAGTGACGCGAGGGTCCGCTTTGGAAAAGCGGGCCCTCGGCGGTCGATGGTTTTTATTGAATCTCGTTCATGACGAACTGGAACGAGTTGTCCTGGAGAGAGCCGTCGGTGGCCGAGTAGATTCGGATCTGAATCTTGACCTCGCCGTTATTACCGCAGGTGTAATAGTCGTAGTCGTTGGGGATTGGGGCGTGTCCGTCGACGCCCGCCGGCGTCACCATAACCACCGGACAGTTTTTAAAGTATCCCGCGGAAACGTCGAGCGTGTACTCACCCGTTCCGTCGTGACTGACCGAGAAGCCGCTCCCGGCGATGATCGATCCGTCGGAGCCGACGACGCCGGCCTTGACGGCCGACTTCTTGTGGTTGGGCTGGACAGACGTCTGGGCCGGTTGCATGACTCTTGCTGGAGTCGTGATGAGCCTGGCCGAGGCGAGCCCGGATGTCGCGATGACGAGGGATGCCGTAAGCATGATGAGGGGTTTGCTGAGCACATTTTACTCCAATCTGATACGCCGCGTGTCGCGGCTGGCTGCTGTATGACGGCAGCCTATCAGCGGACACGTCCGCAGACGTCCGGAGCAAATCTAGGCCCGCTACGGTGGCGTGGGCGGATCGAACGGCAACTGCCAATACGGTGTCGCCGATGGTTGCGGCGGCGGCGTAATCATCGATCCGGTTCCCACAGGTCCGTCGCCCTCATTCCAGACGCTGCCGTCGTCGAAGCGGACCATCTGTACCATGCAAACGACTTTCACCGAAGCCGGTATAGTGTTGAACGACTGCTGCGGCTGACTCGAACCCGCAGGCGCCGCGGTGGAATGGCTAACCGGAACGCCAGGCGGGAACGCTCCCACCTTGTCGTCGGTCAGGTTGCCGGCCGTTCGTCCACTCGCGTCGACGACCTCGAAACGGAAGCGCACCTCGGTCGCCGTGCGTTGACTGACATTCGTGAAGTCGACGTCATCTGAAAATGCACCGCCGGCCGGCGTCTTCTGCAGCGCGACGACGCAGCGATCGATCGTTATGGGAGCGACGCTCTCCGGGATCGTCGTCTCGATGGCAGTTGACGCGGCTGCCAGCAACGGGATCGACGCGATCGCAGCGATGCAAAGCCATAGCTTATTGGGCGACAAGGCCATGAAATTTCCACGGCCCACGCCCAGACCCATCTGTTGGGCTGCGCCTGAGCGGACCGCTGGTGCTGCCGTCGAAGCGCCAGGGGTGAGCGTCGCCGTGGAGGGTGGTTAGATATGTCTCTTGAGCTGTGGAATACAGCCGCGACCGTCGGCACGTTTCTCGTCATCTCGGCGACCGCTTTGGCCGCAATCATTCAACTGCGTCACATGCGCGGCGGCAACCAGATTATGGTCCTCACCGAACTTCGCGCTTCTCAGCAAACGCCTGAGTTCTTAAACGCGGTGCACTACCTCTACAGCGAATTGCCGTCGAAAATACAAGATCCGGCCTTTCGGTACCAACTCGCAAATAGAGTCGCACGAACGGTCGAAAACAACGAGCATATCTCCTATGTCGAGATCGTAGGCGATTATTACGAGAATATGGGAGTCTTTGCAAAGGCCGGATTGGTCGATCGCAGACTCCTGCTGGACATCCACTCCGCAGTCGCGCTCGATGCATGGAACGCGCTGATCGACGTGACTGCGATTTTGCGAGGGCATTACGGACGCGCCATTTATGAAAATTTCGAGTACCTTGCGGTTCTGTCCCAGGACTGGACTGCCAGGCACCCCGACGGCAGCTACCCGGACAACGTTCGCCGAATCGACGTCCCCAACAGGTGGCACGACGCCGACGAGCGATACGCGGCGGCACTCGATTCACCGCCGTAAGAAGCGCGCGACGTTTGCCAGAAACGCGACCTCGTCGCCGCTCGTCGTGTATTCCGTAGAGCCACTGCCCTGCGCGCGGCTGCCGAGAAGCTCGGCAGTTCGTTCGGCCTGCGTGAAGGCCGGATCGATCAACGCAATGCCGTCGCCGAGGACGGCGCGGAAGTGCGATTCGAGCACGGGATAGTGCGTGCAGCCGAACACCAGGGCATCGAGATCGAGCGGCAAGTGCCCGCAGACCTCCGCGACGGCGGCGCGCGGCCGTTGGCCTTCGGTCGCCCCGGCTTCGACGAGCGGAACGAGCGCCGGCGCCGGAACTTCGACGACGTCGATGCCGCCGACGCGAGCGCGAATCGTTCGTCCGTAGGAACCGGCGCCGACGGTTGCCGCCGTTGCCACGACGCCGACACGCGCAAAGCCGCCGCGATCCACCGCGATTGCGGCCGATTCGATCAAGTCAACCACCGGCGCGCGCGTCTCGGGCCAGCCGTAGCGCTCCGCCACGGCGCACGACGTGTTGCAACCCATCACGATCGCGTCGACGCCTCGCGCGTCGAGCCGCGCTAAGTTCGCCTGGAGCAGCTTCAGCAGCTCCGCGTGCGTTCGATCGCCGTACGGCACGTTGGCTTGATCGGCGAAAAACACGATGTCGGCCGACGGCATCCGTTCGCGGACCCGCGCTAAGACCGTCAGGCCGCCGAGCCCCGAGTCGAAGAGGCCGATCACCGGTCATCCTTCGACAGGCTCAGGATGACATTTCCTTCGACAGAGCCTGTCCTGAGCTCGTCGAAGGGCTCAGGATGACACCGGGAGACAGGATGACACCAGAATTATTGTGCCGGTTGATTTGGAACCGGATACGCTTGGGCGTACTGGCCGATGCCGTCGGCGATCTCTTGCGCGACCTTCTGCCGCCAAGCCGCCGACGTGAGCAGCGCGTAATCGCCGGGATTGGTGAGGAATGCCGTCTCGATCAGCACGGCCGGCATTCGCGCGTGCAGCGTTACGTAGAGATGGCTCTTGATGATCCCGTCGTCCTTCGTGCCGTCGGCGGCGAGATGCGATTCGACGAAGTGCGCGAAGGCCACGTCGTCCGGCTTGGAAATGTACGTGGTCGTTCCGTACGGCCCGGAGTTGATGAACGCGTTGACATGAATGCTGACGAAGAGCCTCGCGCCGGCCTTGTTGGCGATGTCGTCCCTGGCTTGAAGTTCGTCGTGCGGGCTATCGTTCGGCGCATACACGTCCACGTCGCTCTCGCGCGTCATCTCCACTTCCCATCCGCGACCGATTAAAATCGCGCGCAGCCGTTTGGCCATGTCGAGCGTCAACTCTTTCTCGGAGAGGCCACCGTGCATCGTGCCGACGTCGCTCCCGCCATGGCCTGGATCGATCACGATCAGGCGCGGATTGGTCGCAACGTAACCGCTGCGCGGGCCGAACTTCCAACTCGAATCGTCGGAGCTGCCGGTCCCGGGCTCGGATTGCTCGAGCGGCGCCGCGGCCACGGCGGCACTCGCGCCGCCGACGCCGCCGCTTCCCGAACGCTGCTCGTCGGCGACGTCCTGCGTGCCGATCGCTAATCCGAGGCCGCCGGCCGAAGAAGTAAACGCAATCGACTTCGGACCACTGAGCGAGAGCGCGACGCGCACCGTCGTCGGATCTACTTGCCGGACGCGCACCGAAAGCAGCGGCGCGGGTGCGCTTTGATCGATCGGCGGCCCTTGCAGCTGCGCGTTCTCAATATCCACCCAGAAGCGATTGTCGGGCTCGCGCAACCGGTGCCACTCGTATGTCGCGCTGCCGGCGATCGCAATCGCAACCGAAACGCCGTCGGCCGCCGGTTCGACGGTGACGCCCGTCACGGTCGCGGGGCCGCTTGCCGGAGCGCTGCCCGCACCGCTTGCCGGCGTCGTATCCGGCGGTTCGGGAGTCGGCGAGGCTTCTTCTGCGGCCGTTTGCGGCGGACTCGCGGAGGCCGGCGTGTCGAATGCGAGCAGAACGTCGCGGCCGTCGGTATTCTGCGGTGCTTCGGCAATCGTCCCCGATTCGAACTGCACGGTGACCAGCGTGCTCGGCTCGCGAAGCGTTCCCGCGTTGGCAATTGTTATGCTTGCGATGCCGCCGCTGCCGACTTGACGCGTACCGGCCAGCGTCGTGCCGACACCGTCGAATGCATACGTAATCGACGCCGAGCTCTCTTGCGCGACTCGCGCATGCAGCGTCGCGCCGCCATGCGCGAACACGGTCACTCGAGAGCCATCTTGACGCACGTCGAGCGCGGCAAGCTGCGGCTGCAACACCGCAACGCCGTTCTCTTCGCGCAAAGCAAGATCGAGAACACGCAGCACCTCGCGCAGCGGCAGATAGGCCTCATCGCCCACGAGGAAGGGGGCGAAGCTCGCCTGCAGCGAGATGGGACCGGCGTCGTACCGGCGATCGCCGATCGCAAAACTGACCACCAACGGAACGGAGGTAGTAATCAGAACGAAACGTTCGCCGGGCTTCCAGGTCAGGAGGGCTCCGGCGTCGTTCAGCAACGTCGTAAATCCCGGATCGTTCACGCCGATCGCGGGCGCCCCCGCTCGCGACGAGAGGTGCGTAAAGCGAATCGCGCGCCCTTGATACGTGGCGGTGAGTGACGAATCGGCAAACGCCGGAGGCGCGATCGCCAATGCAAACAGCATCGGCGAGAGCAACGATGCGAGTTTACCAGTCCGAGCGATGAAGTGGTTGATCCAATTCAAAATTGCCTCCCGGCAGCGTCTCCAGCCGGTTTCCTTCGACGAGTATCTGCACCGCGTCGATGCCTTCGATGCCCGTTATCGTGTACACGAGCGCTTTGAACTCACCATTCTCTCCGAAGGTGCCTCCAGCTTGCTGCTCGAGATTCTTCGAGAGGTCGAGGGTCGCCATCGAACCGTCAACGCTCGCTTCCAGAACTCGCGTTCCGGGCGGAAAGCGAATCGCTTGCACGTCGTTCGGAGGCCCGGCAATCGCCTGGACGGCGGCGTACAAGACGACGTTGTGGAGGCGTTCCGCAGCACTTTCGTCGGCTTGACGCGGGCGCATCGAAACCCGCATTTCGGCTAATGTCTTCCCGTCGAGCTTCGTGTAGTAGATCGGGATGGTCTCGCCGGCGCCGGGCGCACGATGGGAGAGATAGTACCACGTGCCGGCGGCGACGATTGCAAGGAGCACGACGAGGATGGGCAGGCGCGGCGATCTCACGTCGAATCGTATCCTTCGCGAAGGTCGCTCTAAATACTTCCGTCGAACGCTGGCGCGAAATGAGCGGCCGGCAGTGAAGTGGCTGAAAAGGACCGTTGCGAAGGAACGGCGCGCGCTGGAAACTGCCCGCCGGCGTTTCGTTTCGAAACCAAGTGAGACTCGTCTGCACGCGGTTCGCACCGCCGGCCGGCGCTTTCGATCGCTGCTCGAGGACGTCGCCGAGCTCGCGCCCTCCGCGAGGCTTTTGCGACGCGTCAGGCGCGCGGCCGAGCAGACCGATGCCGCGCGCGATGCAGGCATCATCTTGCGGCTTCTCGAGAACAGCGCGGACCCGGGCGAACGGCACGTCGCGCAACCGCTCTTGGCCGAGCTGAGCGCGCGCGAAAAAGAGGCGACGCGTCTGGCCCACAAACGTCTGCGGCGAACGTGCTTCACCGGATAACTCGCTAACGTGAAGCCCGAGCCGGTCCTTCTGCGCGGCGTTACCGACAGCACCGAACTGGCGCGGCGCGTGTTACATACTCGCCTGCGCGAGGTTCGGCGGCTTGCCGGCGGCTTGGAGCGGCGCGATCAGCTGGGCCTTCACAATTTTCGCATCGCGTGCAAGCGCTTTCGCTATGCGCTGGAGCGCTTTAGCGAACTCGAGCCGTCGCTCGAAGCGCCGGCGAAGACCTTCGCGCTCTTGCAGGATGCGCTGGGCGAAGCGCACGATCGCGACGTGCTGCTTTCCATTCTTCCAGCCGCGATGGCGCAGACCGAGCACCGCCTTCGCACCGAGCGCGAGACGTTCGTCGACCGAGCCGGCGCGCTGTGGACGCAAGCGCAAGAACCGCTGCTCGACTGCCCTCTCATCTTTTTCGAAGAACCTTCTAATCATTCTAGCGAGAGCTTCGGCCCGGACGATGCTAAAAATAAAGCATGATGAAACTCCATAACGTCCTACTCGCCTGCGCGCTGGGCGCGGGATCGTTACTCGGCGCGACGGCGCCGGCCTCGGCGGCTCACGTCGCCGTTGGAACCGCGCGACCGGCGGCGACGGGGCGGGTGCTCCCGGGCAACCGCTATTCCGGAACCGGATACCGGGGCTACGGCTATCGTGGCTACGGCTACCGTGGCTACGGTTATCGTGGCTACGGTTATCGTGGCTACGGCTACGGCTACCCCTATCGCGGCTACGGCTATCGGTACGGCTACGGCTATCCTTACGGCTACGGCGTAACCGTTGGCGTTGGTTACGGCGGCTATGGCTACGTTGGCGGCGGCTACGGCTACGTTGGCGGAGGTTACGGCTACGCGGCCTATCCGGCCGGGTATTGGCGTCGCGGATATTGGGCGCGTCGTGCCTATGGGCGCCCGTATCGCCGCGCATATTGGGGACGGCGTGTCCGATAGTTTGTCGTTCTCATCGTTTTTGAATAAGGCTCTAATCGTTCGAGGTTAGAGCCTTAGCCGCGAGGATGGTACAAGATAAAGCATGATGATGAAACTTCGTAACGTTCTACTCGCGTTCGCGTTCGGCGCCGGGGTACTCGGGGCCGCGTTGCCGGCCGCTGCGCAGGTTTACGGTGGCGTTTACATTCAAACTGCGCCTCCGGCGCCGATCTACGAGACTGTGCCGGTTGCGCCGGGACCCGGGTATTTCTGGGTTGGGGGATTCTGGCAATGGAACGGCTATCGTTACGTCTGGGCTCGCGGTCACTATGCGTACCGGCCGTACGCGGGTGCCGCGTGGCACGCGGGGCACTGGGTGAGCGGACCTCGCGGCTGGTACTGGCGCGGCGGTCATTGGGGACGGCCCTACTAACTAACTCCAGCGAACTTCACTAAAGCTCCATTCACACATCGCCCACCGGCATCGCAACGTGCCGGTGGGCGAGCTCCATTGCCGCGTTGAACGTCGCGGGCACATGCAGCGCCGGCGCATGGCTGGGTACCAGCGCGGATTCCATTTTCTTAGGACAGGGCGGCACGAGCGTGAGCGGCGCCTACGACGTCCTCGTCAGCTCGACGGTCATCATCACGCTGCTGCCGTTCCTCTTCCTCTTCGCTTCGGCTCTCGAGCTCCGCTGCCGCCGGCGATCCGAACAAGACGCCGGCGGTCGTGAAGGTCATCGGATTGACCGTGCTGATGCTCGCCGCCGGCCTCGTTATTTACATTCGGGGCAGCCGCAAAGCCCTCGAATAATTCCGGCGGCGGCCGAAATTCGCGACCGCCGCTCACAGGACTCTTGGTTATTCGCTGCGCGTCTCTCCCGCGTACTCGACATCCGGATCGATCTCGCCGCGACTCATCGGGCGTTCGTAATCGAGTGCGCGCCGCACATCGGCACGATGCTCTTTGGACTTGGGCCGAACCGCGACGAGGATGCCTCCTTCACGCAGCCCTTTCTCGTATTGTTTGGCGCGGCTTTCACCGATGCCGACGCCGATCAAACCGCCGAGGATGCCGCCTCCCGCGGCGCCCGCACCCAAACCGGCAAGCGCAGCGGCCAGCGGGCCAACGACGAGGGGTGTTGCAAGACCGCCGGTACCCGCGATCGCGGCGACGCTTCCGGTCGCCGTCAGACCTGCGACAATTGCCCCCAGCACGCCGCCGATGGTTGCGCCCGCCGCTATACCCTCGCTCCCTTTGACATTCACGATCGAGGAAAAGGCGCGCTCGCGCGTCTTGTCGTCCATCATCACGCTGATCTCGTCACGTCCGTAACCGAGATTGTGAAGCCGTTCGACGGCGGCCGTCGCCGGCTCTCGGTCATAGTAAATTTCGGATTCAAATGCGTCTTCTGTGTACATGAGCCCTCACTTTCAGCGCCTTTTCTACCCGAGGAGTCCGCAAGTGAAACACGCACGCATAACGACCTGCCTACAGCTCGACCTCGTCGAAGGTTCCGTCGCTATAGAGCTCATAACGCTTGCCGTCGGCAAACGCAATGAGCGGAAACTCGCCTTCCGGAAGGTGCCCGCGCGTCGCCGCGTCCACGGGTGCCCATTTGCGCATGTCGTTATCGAGCGTAAACTCCAGAGGCTGCCCTTGCAGCTCAACGATGAGGGGGAGCGTAGCAAGATTTAGCCCGGGCTGCCCCTTGTGCGGTACGTTCTCGTACGCCCCTTCCGGTACGATGAGCGCGAATCACCCACACCGCGAAGGAGCCGCTCGATGTCCGCGTTCACCCTCTTCCCGCGCTACGTGCGATTCCCGCGCTACATGCGCCCGCCGGAGCGAAGCGTCGAAGACACCTCGATCGATTATCTTCCCGAGAACTATCCCGCGATCGAAGCCGCCGTCGACGCGAAGTTGCAACGGGGGGCGGAGCAGGTCGTCATCGACCTCGACACTCTCGCGGTCCTCGATACGGATGCCCTGCGGGATTTGATCGCGCTGCTGCGCCGCGCTCGCCTCAAGGGCGCCCAGATTGCGCTTCGATCGAGCCGCGATGAGATTCTGCGGACACTTTCGGTTACCGGCCTCGACCGGGTCTTCGCGCTCGTCTAGCCCCGGCGCGGCCTATCTGGGTGGATCGGGCCAGACGCCCGCTTTGACCGCGTTCGCCAAATCCACGTGCCACGGAAGCGCCAAGAAGCTCTCACGATCTTCGGGCTCGAGGCCCTCGGCCGCCGCGAGCATCATGCGCTTCGCCTGCTCGAGCGCGCGGGCCGCCTCGACCGACTCCCCCGCGGCGTGAAAGATCTGCGCCGCCGCCCAATAGCAGTGCGTGGGCCAATCGGTGGCGCGCATTATCGCTTCGTCGGCGGCGAGCAGCCGGCGCACCGCATCGCGCGCGGCGGGCAGATTACCGAGGGCCGCGTGCCAAATCGCGAAGTTGGCAAGCGTCGTGCTCGACCAGACCTGTGATTCGGATTGCGAACGCAGCTCGAACGACGCCTCGGTGAGCTCGATCGCTCGCGCGAAATCGCCGGCCTTGGCCTCCGCGAACGCGAGATTCTCGAGAACCGACGCCTCGATCAACCCGAAGCCGAGTTCGCGCGCAAGGTTGAGCGCCGACTCGGCCGCTTGACGCGCACCGGAGATCTGTCCCGTGTAGGCCCGCATAAAGATGAGGTTGGAGAGTCCTCCGACTCGTCCGCGCGCATCGTTTGCGCGCTCGAAGAGCGCTACCGCCTTTTCCGTGGCGGCGCAGGCCCGTTCGAAAAATCCTAGCTTCATTTCGAGAATTGCTTGATTAAGCAGCTGGCCCGCGCTCCCGGCAAGGTATCCGCTTTCGCGGTAAATGCGGCTCGCGGCCGCATAGTGCTCTCGCGCCTCCGAGAATTTGGCGCCGGTGTCGGCGAGCGTCGAGGCTAGACGACCGTGTGCCCGCGCCTCGGCCAGACGATCGCCCAGCTTCACCGCCAGCTCCAGACACCGCGAGCTCAACGCGTGGCAGCGGCGGATGTCGCGCCGCTGATACGCAACGGTGTAGGCGCTGCTCAGTGCGAGTTGTTCCAGCATCGGATCATCGGCGCGCGCGGCGTCCGTCGCGGCCTCCTCGAGTAATGCTTCGGCAGCCGAAAGATGGCCGCGATGCGCTTCTACTTGGGCTAAGAAGCAGAGCGCACGCGTCGCCCCCGCGCCGTCGTTCGCCGCTCGACTCGAGGCGAGCGCCGATTTTCCCAAATCGAACGATTCCGCCAAGCGGCCCAGCGTGAAGGCCATTTGTGACTCGGCCAGGTGCACCTCGGCGTTCCAGAGCGCGTCGTCGTCCGGTACGCATGCACGGAGCGCACGAGCGGCTTGCTCGTGCATCTCGCGATCGCCCGTGGTTGAGGCAAACTCCATACGCTGCAACAGCGTGGCGCGGTGGATCGCGGGGTCGTCCAGCTCCGCATCGACGCCTTCCAACGCCAGCAGCGCGGCATTGCGCGATTCGAGATCGCCGTAGCGGGTCTCGATCGTGACGCTTTCCAGAAGCAGGTCGGCTCGCGTGCTCGGCTCAGTCGCAATCGCGAGCGCCCGCGCACATTGCATCCGGGCTTCGTGAAGCGCTCCGATCGAGATCGAGCGCCGCACCGCCTCGAGATAGCAGCGCGTGGCGTTTGCAACGTCACCCGCGAACTCGTAGTGCGCGGCGAGCGAAGCCGAGAGCTCCGGCACCCGGTCGGGATAGAGCCGCTCGAGCACGCGCGCAACGCGCCGGCGCCGAATGGCGGCCGCTTCGGGCGGCACCGCTCCGGCAATCGTATCCTGCACGAGATGGTGCGTGAAGGCGTATTCGAGGAAGCCGCGTCCGGGAGCTTCGCGGATGATGCGCCGGTCGAGCAGTTCGTCGAGCGAATCGGTGAGCGCCGCTTCGTCCCACGCGCTGACCTCGCGCACGGCGTCGCGCGAAAAGCGATCGCCGATGCACGCGGCAATCTCGGCAGCGGTACGCGCGTTCTCCGAAAGCCGTTCGATGCGGCGGGCGACGACCGCTTGCAGCGAAATCGGCTCGCGGTCGCGCTCGCCTTCCCGCACCTCGGCGACGAGCTGTGTGAGAAAGAGCGGATTTCCCTGAGACGCCGCGATCAACGTTTCGGCGGCGCGATCGCGCATGTCGGGCAACGTCGCGCGCAGCTCTTCAACGTCGGCGACCGAGAGAGGACTCAGCCACATGCTCTGTGCGCCGGCGACCGCGCGCGCCTCCCGCCGCAAACGATGAAAGGCGTGCAGCCGCTGCGATTCCTCGTCGCGATAGGTAACGACGATCATGACGCGCACGCCGGCAATGCGTCGCAGCAAGAACTGCAGCAACTCGATCGATGCCGGCTGCGCCCAATGCAGGTCTTCGAGGATCAGCAACAACGGGCGAGGCTTCGCGAGATCGGCGATGCATCGGAAGAGCGATTCAAACAGACGGATGCGCTCGCTCTCGGCATCCAGCCGCGGTACGGCGGGGAGTGCGACGCGCGCGTGAATCTCGGGCAAAAGCGTTGCCACACAAGCAAGGGCGATGCTGGGCTTTAACGACGCGACCAGCGCAAGAGCCGAGCGCAGCGAATCGACGACGCTTTCATACGGAACGCTCTCCGGCGAACTCGTCGCGCCGACGAGCACCCGGCCACCGCGATCTTCCACGGCATGAGCAAACTCCGAAACCATCCGCGACTTGCCGATGCCGGGCTCGCCGCCGATGAACGCGCATGCGCCGCGTCCGCGAGCCACACGGCTCCAGGCTTCCAGGAGGCGTTCCATCTCGTCGCGCCGGCCGACGAACGGTAGAACTGCCGAGCCGCCCTCGATCGTGGGCCGGTCCTCAACGCCATCTTCGGCTACATCTTCGCCCCGCGCGATGCGTTCCGCAACCGCCGCGGTTTCGGGCATTGGGTCGGCACCCATCTCCGTGCGTAAGCGTTTGCCGAACGCCGTGTATTCGCTGAGCGCGCCGGCTCGATCGCCGCTCTCGTAGCGCATCGCGATGATGCGTCGCACCATATCTTCACGCCAAGGATCGACCGCCAGCACTCGCCGAGCCATCTCGATGGCGAGCGCGAGATTGGCGTTTCTACGAGCGTCGGAAACGCATTCGGTAACGCAGCGCAGATACGTGTCGCGATGGCGTTCACGAATGACGTCGAGCCATTCGTCGTAGATCTCGGGCAACACGTCGCCGCGATAAAGCTCGATCGCTTCGGCGAGACGGCTGCGGTCGCTCGAGGCCGCTACGAAAGCGTCGATGTCGAGCCACACGTCGGCATCCGGATTCCACCCGACCTTATCGCTCTCGATCGAGACGTACCGCTCCGACGGCTGGGGCAAGATTTTTGGAAGCTCGCTGAGCGTCGCGCGCAGTTTCGCTCGCGCCGCCCCTTCTTCGTCGTCGGGATAAAGGAGAAAGGCGAGGTACTCACGCGATACCGGGGTCGCGCGATGCAGTAAGAGGTAGGTGAGGACCTGCAGCGATTTCCGCGGCGTGGCAAGCGTAAAACGGTCGCCGTCAAGCGCGACCTCCAGATGGCCGAATAGCCGGAACTCCAAACGCCCGGGCGATTTGGGTGCCGGTGCACGGAGCTCGCTCACCTTGGCGACGGCTTTGCCCTCCCGATTTTGCCTTCTCGAACTGGGCGGCCGCCTCCCCGGCTCTCCGGACGTTTCCGTACGCCGCCACCGCTACGATGAGCCCTAGTCACTCAAACCCTTTCTTTCTTTGAGGAGCAACCATGTCCACGTCCACCCTCTGCAACCGTTGCATTCCCGCCCTCGCAATCGTCGTCGGGCTCGGCGGCTGTGCCGGCGCGACCGCCACGGGGCCGTTCGTCCCGGGCGCCGCCGCCCAATCCCGTCCCCAGGCACTTCCGCTGCACGGCGGATTCCGAATGTTTGCCGCAAATCGCGACGGCGCGAGCGTTGTCGCGTTCGAGTCGACGGCGAACGGCAACGTCGCGCCCGTCGTTAGCATCGCGGGCTCGCAGACGACGTTGAGCCAACCCGACGCGCTGACCATGGATAAGTCGGGAAAGATCTACGTCGCGAACGACGGCGGGACTCAAGTCGCCGTCTTCGGCCCTCATGCGAACGGGAACGTCAAGCCGGCGAGAATCATCGGCGGCTCCAACTCGAACCTCGGTCCCACCGAGGGCATCTTGGTCGACGCCTCCGGCGATCTCTGGGCAAGCAGCTACAGCAATGACGACGTCACCGAATACGCGGCCGGCGCCTCCGGAAACGTCTCGCCCATCAACACAATCGGGGGCGGCAACACGCAGCTCGCCGAGCCGCTAGGGTTGGCCATGAACGCCAAGGGCGAGCTCTTTGTGGCGAACGGAGACGCGGGCACGATCGTCGTTTTCGCCAAGGGCGCCAGCGGTAACGCGACACCCCTGGGCATAATCGGCGGAGGCTCTTCCGGCCTCTCCAAACCATTCGCCATCGCGTTCGACAATCGCGGCCGCCTACTGGTCGCCGACGAGGACTCGGGCATCCTGGTCTTCGCCAAGGGAGCCATCGGCAACGTCGCACCGGTTGCGTGGATCACATCGGTTAGCTATCCGGCGGGAGTCATGGCGGATTCCAAGGGCCACATCTACGCCGCTGAGTTTAGCAACGACACCATCAAGGAGTTCGCCCGCAACGCCACCGGCAACGCGACGCCGCTGCGCACGATTGAAGGACCGTACACCACGCTCGACGGACCCAACTCCCTAGCTCACTAACTAAGGAGAGTCCCTCCACTCTTTGCTGGCGGCTCCGCAGTGGCGGAGCCGCCGCCGCCCAGAGGAGCAACATGCGTCTGAATTCCTGGGTCCGGATCGCCGTTTGGCTTGGCACGATCGGCGTGGTCTTCGCCGGCTGCGGCGCGATCCACAACGCGCAGCAGAGCGCAGCGACCGGCTTTCATAGCGGATTCCGTTCGTCGTTCAAATCGAGCTTTATGAAGTCGTGCACGGCGCAAGTCGGCACGACGGAGACGCTCTGCGGCTGTATCGAAAGCACGCTGGAGCGCGAGAACACCGACGACCAGCTCATCAAGATGACTGCGGACGCTCCGGAGACCAGCAAAAAGCTCGGCGAAGCCGCCCGTGCTTGCCGCTCGGGCAGCGCGCAACCCGCCATGGATCCGGCACGCATAACTGCCTACGTCACGCCGTACTACGATTCAAACGGGCCCTCGATACAGGTTGGGGCGTTCAGCTCCGAGCTGGCATCGAGTAATCCCAAGCAAGTTTTTGCGACGACCGCGCAGATGAAACGGCAGTGGCAACGGCTTAGCTTTCCGCAACTCTATGTCGGAGCGATTCGTCTCTACGATCTCGGCTATCGGAATGAAGCCGTATATTGGTTCTACACGGCGCAGTATCGGGCTCGCCAAGTGAGCGTGCTCCTCGACCCAACCAAGATCGGAAACGTCGGCGATCCCGGCTTCGAGTTGCAAGCAGCCGGCAGCGCCTTTATGCAGACCGCCGGCACGTGGATCAACGGATATGCGTTCGGCGATCCGAACCGCCTAATCGCAACCGTCCGCAGAGTGCAACGCGAGGGGCGGCGGATTGGGGATTTGCGCGCGATCTATCCAAACGTCGCGTTTATCGATCGCCGGCGCTGGCCGGCTGCGAATACCCAGCTCGCCGATGGGATGGATTCGCTGGTCACCTATTTGGAGAGGAACAAAGATCAGATCGCACGACAGCGCGCCGCCAACGGCACGGCAGCGAAGTTCTCGCACCTGACGAGCAAATAGGGAGATGCACGCCTCGAGGATCCTCGCCCTCGCTCTGGCAATAGCTGCTGCCGGTTGTTCGCACGGCTCTTCTTCTCGCAACGCCGCAACGACCGCAAGCGTACCGTCGGCGGCGCCCGTCTACCCCGGGGCGGGAGCGGTCTCGGGGAGCGCCTACTCGACGAGCGACTCATTCGACACGGTCTACGCCTTTTACAATAAGAGTTTGCCGGCGGGATCCGAGCGATCGCACATCACCGCACCCCGAGAGACGGCCGTCTTTCTTGTCGGCAGCGGTAACGACCGTCTCAGCGTGACGATTACGAAGTCACCGATCTGTTGCCGGACGCTGATCGTGTTCGGTCTCGTCAGGGCCTGACGGGATCGGGCGCGCGATCCTAAAGGGTATTAGATTGCAACCTTCGACCGCGCCGTCGCTGAGGATGCGGCCGATGAGGCTTGCGAACTTAAACGCATGCCCATCGCCTACGGCGACGCTGACGTTGGGGTATCCCGGCAACGCGTCGATCACGAAGTCTCGATCCGGCGTGCGCGCGTAGAGGCAGGTCTTCACCAGGTCCACGGGGCCGAGCGCGGCCGGCAAGTATCGCTCGAGAAAACCTTTGACGCGCGCGGTGATTTCCGGATCTTCTTCGAAGTCGCGCGTTTGCGCGTCGACCGGCTTGCCGGCGGAGTCTTGCGTGATCTTAACGCTCCTTAGTCCGCCGAGAATCGGAAATCCGTAGAACGAAGGTTCGTCCAACCAAATCCAAATCGGAAACTCACCGAGGGCGAACGCGGCCGGATCGCGCGGGACGAAGTAGATCACCTGCTCCTTCGTCACCTCGATCGGCAGGCTGCGGCCGAGATGCGCGAGCGCATCGTTGGTCCAAGCGCCGGCCGCGATAATCAGTTTGCCGGCGCGGTAACGGCTGCCGCCGGCTTCGACCTCGATCTCTCCACCCTCGGCGCGCAACGACGTCACCGGCGTCCGGTCGTGCAGCGTCGCGCCGAAACCGACCGCCACACGCCGAAGCGCATCCGTCGCGCGCTCGGCGGCGACAATCCCCGCGTCCGCCTGGAAAATACCGCGAACGTCGTCGCCGACGCGCCAGCACGGCCAGCGTTTACAAATCTCGACCGCATCGAGCTCTTCAAACGGAACGCCGCAGTCGCGCATCGAGTTGACGTGCTCCGACATTCGCACGGAACTTCTACGCGGGCCGATATCGAGACCGCCGGTTTTTACGACGAGACGTTCGCCGGCATCCTCTTCCAGCGATGCCCATGCGCGATAGGCTTCCTTCGCCATCCGTACGTACGCCGGCGTGAAGTACGATAGGCGAATAATTCGCGAGCGATCGTGCGAGCTGCCGCGCGCGTGGCCGAACTCGAACTGCTCGAGCCCCAGCACCCGCGCACCGCGCTTTGCCGACCAGTACGCAGCGGCGCTGCCGAGCGCACCGAGACCCAAGACGATGACGTCGTACTCGCGCGGGAGTGGCCGCTCCATTCGTCCGCCTTTCCATGGCGTACAGCGGATTCCGTCACCGCGCTGAGAAAGTGGCTAAGCCGCAATGGAAACGTTTGCAAGGCCGAGCGTCGGCGCCGGCGCCAAGTCGCTGCCCGCCAAGTGGTACATCTCGCCCGACGTCTTTGCGCAGGAGGAGGAGCGAATCTTTCGCTCGCAGTGGCTCTGCGTCGGGCGCGAAGAATCGCTGCCGCGTGCGGGCGATTTTTTCACGGTGGAGCGTGGCGGAGAAAGCCTGATCGTTACACGCGACGCCGGCGGCGCGGTGCATGCCTTCTACAATGTCTGCCGCCACCGCGGCACGCGTCTCTGCAGCGAAGCTTCGGGCCACTTTACGGGATCGATCCAGTGCCCGTATCACGCCTGGACGTACGCGCTCGACGGAGAGTTGAAGGTCGCGCGCAATATGGCGGAGGTTCCCGGCTTCGACCGGAGAGAGTATCCGCTCAAAGAGGCCGCCGTCGCACTCTGGGAAGGCTTCATCTTTATCAATTTGAGATCGTCACTCATCCTTCGACAAGCTCAGGATGACACTGGGAGTCCTCAGGATAACACTGGGAGTCCTCAGGATGACGCTGGGAGTCCTCAGGATGACACTGGGAGTCCTCAGGATGAGTTCGAGCGAGTCTTTGCGCCGTTGATCGGCCGGTTCTCACGCTGGGATCTCGCGAATCTGCAAACGGCGCGAAACATCACCTACGAGCTTGCCTGCAACTGGAAGCTCGTCTTTCTCAACTATTCGGAGTGCTACCACTGTCCGCTCGTCCATCCGCAGCTCGATAAGCTCTCGCCCTCAGATAGCGGGCATAACGATCTTTCGGTAGGAGCCTTCCTGGGTGGCTATTCCGAGTTGCGCGAGCACGGCACGAGTCTTACGGCGAGCGGGCGGAGCTCGCGCGAGCCGTTGGGAAGCGTCGGCGGCGACGATCTCGATCGCGTCTACTACTACACGATCTTTCCGTCGCTCTTGCTGAGCCTTCATCCCGACTACGCAATGGTGCACTACTGCAAGCCGCTGGCAGCCGATCGCACGGAGGTCACGTGCGCGTGGCTTTTCGATCCGAGCGCGATCGCAAAGCCGGATTTCGATCCGGCCGACGTCGTGGAGTTTTGGGATCTCACCAATCGGCAAGATTGGCACGTCAACGAGCTGACGCAGCGGGGCTTGAGCTCGCGCGCGTATTCGCCAGGCCCGTACTCGAACGCCGAAGGTTTGCTGAGCGCCTTCGATCGCCACTACCTTTCGATCGTGGGAGCCTAGCAGTCCGGTGAACCTTTGAAGCCGGAGTACGACGCCATCGTCATCGGCGGCGGGCACAACGGCCTCGTGACCGCGTGTTATCTCGCTCGCGCGAAGTGGCGCGTTCTCGTGCTCGAGCGGCGCTACATCGTCGGCGGGGCCTGCGTGACCGAAGAAATCTTCCCCGGCTTCAAAGTCTCGACGGCAGCCTACGTGAACAGCCTCTTCCGCCCCGAAATCATTGCGGATCTGCGTCTGGGCGAGTACGGGTTCGAAGCGATCGAGCGCAATCCGGCATCGTTTTCGCCCTTCTTGGACGGACGCTATCTGATGCTCGGAACCGGCACGGCGCGCGACGTCGAGGAGATCGCGAAGTTCAGCCCGCGTGACGCTCAGAGCTATCCGCGCTACGAGGCGATGCTCGAACGCGTCGCGTCGGTCGTCGAGCCGACGCTCACGCAGATTCCGCCCAACGTCCTTCGCCCGAATATCGGCCAACTGCTCGAAGCCGGCAAGATGGGCCGCGCGCTGCAGCGACTCGGGCCCGGAATGAGCGAAGCGATCGAAGTTCTCACCGGAGCGGCGCGTCCGATACTCGACCGATGGTTCGAATCGGAAGAGCTCAAAGGAACGATCGCAACCGACGCAATCATCGGCGCGTTCATGGCGCCTTCGATGCCGGGCACCGCCTACGTCCTCTTTCATCACGTCATGGGCGAGACGAACGGCAAGCGCGGAGTTTGGAGTTACGTGCGTGGCGGCATGGGCGGCCTGACGCAGGCGCTCGCAAGCGCCGCGCGAGCGCTCGGTGTGGAGATCAAGACCGAGGCCGAAGTCGCGCGTATCCTTACCCGGGACGGGCGCGTCACCGGAGTCGCACTCACGAACGGTGACGAGTTTCGCGCCAAGCGCGTCGCGAGCGGCGTGGATTGCCACGTAACCTTCGAGCAGCTGCTCGAGCCGGCCGAGCTGCCGCACGAGTTTCGCGATGCCGTCGGTCGCATTTCGTACAGCAGCGCGTCGTGCAAAATCAACGTCGCGCTCGAGCGGCTGCCGAGCTTTACCGCATTGCCCGGCCACGAGCCTGGTCCCCAACACTTCGGCACGGTGCATCTCTGCCCGGACCAAGACTTCATCGAGCGTGCCTACGACGACGCGAAGTACGGCGGATTTTCGCGCGAGCCGGTCGTTGAGTGCACGATGCCGTCCTCGCTCGATTCGACCGTCGCGCCGCCGGGCAAGCACTTAATGTCGATGTTTACACAGTATGCGCCGTATCGTCTCGCGCAAGGTCCGTGGACCGACGCGCTGCGCAACGAGTATGCCGATCGCTGTTTCGACGTCGTCGAACGCTACGCGCCCGGGTTCAAGGACTCCGTGATCGACCGTCAGATCCTCACGCCCGTGGATCTCGAAACGACGTTTGGCCTCACCGGCGGCAGCATCTTTCAAGGCGCGATGCCGCTGCATCAGCTCTTCGCGTTTCGCCCCGTTCCCGGCTTTGCCGATTACACGACGCCGATTCGCGGGCTCTATCTCTGCGGCGCGGCCGCGCATCCCGGCGGCGGCGTGATGGGCGCCGCCGGCTGGAATGCCGCACGCGTCATGCTACGAGGAAAAGTCTAACCGCTACTGCTCCCTCGTGAAGTCGCTGGGAACACTGAAGGCCGGATCGTTTGCGTCGACCGGGTGAACGTGCCCGCGCTCGGTTACGAAGGTCGCGCCTTGACCATTTCCGGCGGCAAATCCGACGGCTTGGTACATCGAGAAGTTGACGAACGGCAACGTCGGCCCACTCTGCTTAAGGCTAAACCGTTTGTCGAGTCCGGCAGCCGCCAGCTCCCGCATCATCCTTGAGGCGGCAGCCATCATCGCGAGACCCTGTCCGGGCGATACGGTGCCGGACCACGCACCGCCCCCGGAGCAGTGCGGGAATGGCTGTGTAAAAGCGGTGTAGTACGCGATTAGGTTCGCGTTCTGCGTATGCGATTCGCCGGTCGGCTTCGTTTCGGTAAATGACATGTCCGAGCGGTAGCCGTTGGTCTGCTCGCCGCCCACCGCGCGCGCACCGAGTGCGGTATTGGCGACGACGATCGCGATTTTCGTGCCGTCATCCTTTGGGGCCGATCCGCCGGCGCTGCTTCCGCCTGAGGTTGGGGCGCTTGGCTGGTCCATCGAGACGACGCGATAGGTCTTGTCGCGAAGATTCAGCGTGGTGATCGTGCGCGCGACGCAGTCGGTGATCGTTGCCGTTTGCATCACAACCTCGTCGGTGCGCTCTTTCGAACCGGCAACGTAGTGCTTCTCGGCGAGCCCGGTCTGCATCATCTGCTGCGCACTCTGAGCCATCGCGATTTGCTGCTTGAAGTGGCCGAAGAGTCCGCCGCCCCCTTGAGCCGGCGGCGGTGCCGATGCCGCTGCGGAATAGTCGTCGTCGAACGAGCCCGGCTGCAACGAGGACGGGTCGGCGGTCATCGCCAGCTTCGAAACCGAATCCCAAGCTAAACCGCTCGCCGCCGCTGCAGCGAAGGGTGATGACCCTAAGAAGAGCGCGACCGCAACGAGCGCGCTGGTAAGAACGAGACCGCGTTTCATCCGTTTCTCCTATCCGGCGAAAAAGGTTCTCACCCGTCCTTCTCAATACCGGGCCTCAATACCCGGCGGCGGACCCCGCCGGGGTGCGCCGGTCGCTGCCGCCCTCGAGCAAGCCAGTCTGGGAATTTATAACAACCGCCTGCGCGGAGCCCCACTTCGAGACTTCGTTCAGCGTGTATCCCATCCGCTGCAATGCGCGCGCCGTCTCGGTATTGAAAGCGCCGGGCTCATGCTGCAGCTCGTCGGGCAGGCACTGCATGTGCGTGCGCGGCGCGTCGACCGCAGCCTGCGCGCTCATGCCATACACGAGTACGTCGAGCAGCGTCTCGAGCGTCGTCGTAACGATCCGAGGGCCGCCGGGGCTGCCGGTGACCATCCTTAACGCGCCGCGGCGCGTCACGATCGTCGGCGTCATCGACGACAGCGGCCGTTTGCCCGGCGCGATCGCGTTGCGTTCGCCCTGCACCAGCCCGTACATATTCGCAACGCCGGGCTTGGACGTAAAGTCGTCCATCTCGTCGTTTAAAAGAAACCCGGCGTCGCCCGCGACGACGCCGGCGCCGAACGAGTCGTTGAGCGTGTAGGTGACGGCGACCGCATTTCCCCACCGGTCGACGATCGAGTAATGCGTCGTGTCTTCTCCTTCCTTCGCCACCATGCCGAGCCCGGGCCGCACCTCACTCGAAGGTGTCGCGCGGTCCGGTAAAATCTCCGAGCGCAGTTTGGCGGCATACGACGGGGCGAGCAGCTGCGCTACCGGATTCGGAACGAAATCGGGGTCGCCGAGATAGGCGTTGCGATCCGCAAAGGCGCGCCGCTCGGCCTCGGTCGCATAGTGCAGAAAGCGCAGGTCGTGCCAGCCCCAGGCCTGCAAGGGATATGGCGCCAGAATATTGAGGATCTCGCACAACGTCACGCCGCCCGAGCTGGGCGGCGGCGCCGAGATCAGGTCGTAGCCGCCGAACGTACAGTGCATCGGCTGCGGCTCTTCGACCCGATACTCCGAAAAATCACGTAGCGTAAGAATGCCGCCGTTCGCGTTGCTTGCGCGCACGATCGCGCGCGCAATCGCTCCGCGGTAGAACGCATCGGAGCCGTCTCTTGCGATGAGCGCTAGTGTGTTCGCGAGCCGCGGGTTATCTTCGCGGGCGAGCGCGACCGCGGGCGCCATCAAACGCGGCCTCGACATCGTTGCGAACTCGCGCCGCGCCGTCTCCATTCCGGCCACCGTTCCCGGTACGCCGACGGCCAGCCAACCCTTTCGGGACGCTTGCGTGCGAACGTTACCGTAGCGGTCGAGAAACATCGTTGGCGTAGCGCGCAGCGGGGCCGTCTCGCGAAAGTCGAGAAAGCGCTCGCGCCCGTCGTGCAGCCGAATGAGCATGAAACCACCGCCGCCGATGTTCCCGCAGCACGGGTCGACCACGGCCAACGCATACGCGACGGCAATCGCGGCATCCACGGCATTACCGCCGGCGCGCAAGATGCTGATGCCGGCCTGGGTAGCGTCGTGGTGCGCCGTGGCAACCATCGCGTGACGCGCCGTCGCGCCGGTTAGAAACGCCGCGAGAAGGGCGCAGAGTAGCCTTACCCGGCGCGAATGTGCGTGATGTAGTGCCAGAGGCCGAAAACCTTGAGGATCCAGACGACCATAACGATCACGACGACCGCATTCAAGAGCGATTTTATCGGGGCGGCCATCGGAATGTACGTGTTGACCAGCCACAAAAGAACCCCCACGACGATCAGCACGACGACGATCTCAATCAATGGCATGCTCCAGATTACCCAAATAATGAAATCCGCAACCGGTAGGCCGCTTGGGCCATGTCATCCTGAGCCCTTTGAAGGATAACAAAAGCTAACAAGTCCAAAGCAGCCCCGCGTCGAAAGCACCCTCTCCGTGGTTCGGAAAGGGGCCCTATGAGAGCCGTTGAGTTTGGTCGATTTGCATTCCTTGCCGCCGCAGCGACGACGGCTCTGGCGGCATGCGGGGGCGCCGGTAGTCCGGCGGCGCTTCCGAATAATCTCTACCTTCAGCAGCACTCGGGAAGCTCGCCGATCAAACACGTCGTGATGATCGTTCAGGAGAACCGCAGCTTCAACAACCTCTTCGCGGGCTTTCCGGGCGCCAACGGCACGATGCGCGGCAAAGAGAGGATAAAAAAAGGCGGCAAATGGGTCGACAAGTGGATTACCCTCAAAGAGCAGTCCTTAGTACCGTCGCCAAACCCCGACATCGGCCATTGCTACTATTCGTTCATTAAAGCGTACGACGGCGGAAAGATGGACGGCTTCAACTACGAACCCGAAGAACTATTGCCCGCGTCGCTGGAGCGGCGGACCCGTCGAGCCCGTTTCCGTACCAATACGTCAACCCAGCCGACATCGCGCCGTATTGGGATATGGCAGAGCAGTACGTGCTCGCCGACGCAATGTTCCAGACCCAAGGCAGCGGCAGCTTCACGGCGCATCAAGATTTGATCCGCGGCGGTTCGGCGCTCGACGGCCCCTACGGCAGCGGTGAGAGCATGATCGATACGCCTACGCAAGAACCTTGGGGCTGCGACGGAAATGCTAATAGCCAAACGGATCTCATCACGACCTCGCTCAAGTGGGAGGGAGATGCCGGTCCGGCCCCATGTACGAAAGACTTTCCGGACGGAAGCTCCAGTTATGCGACGCTGCGCGATCTGCTCGACGCGGCAAAGGTTTCGTGGAAATACTATACGCCGTGCTTCAGCAAGTCGGACGGCTGCACGGTGGATCCGAAGTGCCCGAGCTGCTCAGGCGACCTTCTCAACGCCTTCGATGTGATCTGGGCGGTGCGCAATGGTCCCGAATGGGGCACGAACGTCTCGATGCCGGAGACCAACATCTTCAGCGATATCTCCAACGGGTCGCTACCGGCCGTCTCGTGGGTAATTCCGGAGGATCAAAACTCCGATCATATCGGCGATGGAGACGCTAGCGGCGGCCCCGCTTGGGTGGCCAGCGTCGTCAACGCCGTCGGAAAGAGCTCGTATTGGAACTCGACGGCGATCGTCATCGTATGGGACGACTGGGGCGGCCTCTATGATAACGCTGCGCCCGCCTTGCTTGACCAAATCGCAATGCCGCGACGACCAGGGCGGCCTCGGCTTCCGCGTGCCGATGATCGTCGTCTCGCCGTATGCAAAGTTAGGTCAATCGAGCCAGGGTGGTTATGTCTCGAAGACCCAGTACGAGTTCGGCAGCATCCTAAAATACGTCGAGAACAACTTCGACCTGGGCTCGCTGGGAACGACGGACACGCGGGCGACCAGCATTGTCGACTGCTTCAACTACAATCAGAAGCCTCGCTCCTTTACGGTCATCCCATCGCAGCACGATGCGAACTATTTTATCACGCACCGCGAGCCGGTTTCGCACGGCGACCCCGAGTAACGGCTACGGCGCGCCGGCGGGGACTGCTCGATAAGCGGCCACGTCGTCGGACATAATCTTTTCGGTCATGACGAACTTGCCGTCTGAACGCCCGGCGATAACCCACTTCTCGTGGGCCTTCGACGCGTGCTTGTTGAACGCGCCGTCCGGAATCGACGCAAGCGTATCGTAACGATAGAGGTCGTATTTCGCTCCCTGCGTCAGTCCCGAAACCGTAATCGTCAGCTCCAGAGGCTCCGGCGGAGGGCGCTTGGCTGACCCCGCAACAATCTGCGGATGCTCGTAGTTGATATTCGTCGTCACCCGCACCGGGAGCGTCTCGTTCTCCTCGTCTTGCACGCCGAGGATGGCGATGCCGTAGTCCCGGTGGTCGTCGGTAAGCGAATAGATCGGCCCGTGATGAGCGTTGGCTTGGCGCCGCGTCTTTTGGAATGCCCCGAACGCATAGCTGAAATAATATTGCGCGTCGCGCCGGCGCGAGCTCCACTCCCCGTTGTCGCTGAACGTGATCGTATCATCGGGAAAATAGCCGCGCTCGTCGCGTGGGTGGCTGGACTCGATCCCGGTGACCGGCACGATATGGTCGTATTGCGGCGAACCGGCATTCGGATTACGGTTGCCGTAGAATCGAAACTGGTTCATGTAAATGCCGATGGCGACCGGACGTCCCAGCAGGACGTTCTCCTTCACCCACGCCAGAAGGTCATCGCCACTTCGATTGGATCTTCCGGTCCGCGCAATCGCGCGCAGGTGCATCGTCTCGGCGGCCCGCAACGCGTTGACTCCAAGCAATAGCTGACTGCGATAACGGTTCTGCGGTGCGTCGTCGGCCGCGGCGCGCGCATCGTACTGCGAGAGATATTGACCGTAATACAGGCCGGCGCTGATCTCCGACACCTCGCCGCAGTAGCCGTAGTTATGGTTCCATTGATATCGGGGGCCGATGTCGTTGCGCCATCGATGCAACGAGCTCGACGCGTCGCTCGTCGTTGCGGTCGAAACTTCCGGCACGGATTTCATTTGCCCGCCGCAGCCCGCTACAACGGCAAGCAAACTCAACATCGCAAAACGCCAAACGTGATTCACGAAGCCTCTCCTCGCGCCTTGCTTCCCAGCGTTGCAAGGGCAAGCACGGCGACCGCCGCCAGCGCCACGATGTTTGAAATGAGCGTGAAGCGGTCGTTGAGCGTCATCGAAGCAGCCGTCATGGCTGCGGTTCCACCGCCGATGATCCGTTCCATGATCGCGCCCGCGAGCATTGCGCCGGCGACGAAAAGGCCGACGAACGCCCACGTGATTCGCTCGGGAAATGACTTGCGGTAAATTGCGATCAGCGGCAGAATCAGCAGGTCGCCGTAGATAAAGGTGGTGTTGGCCCCCAAGGGGATGCCGGCATTGGCGAGATAGCGCGCGACCGGGACGTTGCCCATCGAACAGACGAAGGTCGCGACTGCGATCGACAACCCAACGATTAGCAACAGCACGTAGCCGATAAAAGGCACGGAGCCGACCGCGCGCAGCGCGGCCGCGAGCGCTCCGACCGGAACGAGCGCCGCGGCAAAGCCGGCAATCAAATAGCCGACGATCAGCTCCGTGCGCAGCATTCGCACGTCGGCGATCGCGGTCGTCGCGACCGCCCTCCAGCTGCGGTCCATCGGCGCACCACTCCGGTGATGCTCGCAGCCCTTCGACTCAGCCTGTCCTGAGCTTGTCGAAGGGCTCAGGACTGCGCTTCGCGCAGCCGCTAAGGAATTTGGACTTCGGTTGTGATCCTGACCCTTCGACAGGCTCAGGGGAAGGATGTACTCACGCTGGAGCCGCGCGAGCTGTCCGTTGCCGAAGAGCAGCGATAGGCCCAGCGTCACGACGGCGATGATGATGACGCCGCCGAAGAACTCCGCGAAGGCGAACCGCCACCCCAGCAGCGACCAAAAGAGAATCAGGATAGCGAGGTTCATATTTGTCGACGAGATGAGGAACGCAAAGACGGAGCGGATGTCGGCCCCGCTGCGATAGAATCCGCGCGCCGCGGCGGCCGCCCCATAGGAACAGGATGAGGAAATCACGCCGAAGCCCGCACCGTAAAGCAATCCTCGCAGGCCTGGGCCCAGATACCGTTCCAGCGTAGCCGGCGTCAGCATCACTTGGACGATCGCGGAGACGAGAAACCCGAAGATCAAGCCAAACAGGCTATCCCAAAAGAAGGTCGCCGCTTGAAGGATGCCCGCTGCGAGCGCGTGGGCTAGATTAGCCGCCAATGGGAACCGGTGCGTGACCGAAGAGCGGCGGAATAAAATGGCCAACGAGATACGAGAGCGCGAAGACGGCGCAGCCGTACAGCGCGACTTCGGCGCCTTTGCCGAGCGGATTGCGTTCGCTGAGCGTTGCGGCAAAGTATCCGACGCCAAAGAGCGCGCCGAGTGCAAAGAGCAGCGAGACGAGCGTCGATCCGAGAACCGGCAGGGGGAGCATGAACGCGAGGATCGGAACGAGCGCTCCGATGGCATAGGAGGCGCTCATCGCCAGCGGCGCCCGCAGCAGATCCGAATTCTCGGCTTCACGCGGATCGATGCCGAACTCGTCGCGCACCATCTCGTACAGATAGATCTCCGGGTGCTGGGTCAAGCGCCTGACGATCATCTCCGCTTCTTCCGCGCTGAAGCCCTTGAGTTTATAGTACGCCACCTGCTCCGTGAACTCGCCTTGCGGATCGTTCTCCATCTCGCGCTTTTCCATGTCGATCGTGGCCTGTACGACCTCGCGTTCGGACTTGCGCCCGAGATACTCCCCGACGCCCATCGAGAGCGCGCCCGCCAGCAGCGCGAGAAACCCGCTGATAAAAACGGCTCCCCGATCGCCCTCGGCGACGCCGACGCCGGTAATGATCCCGAGTGTCGTGAGGATGCCGTCCTGCACTCCGAAAACGATTTCGCGAATGCTGCGGCGCTTCTCGAGCGTCCGGCGCTGCAACGTGTCGGGAATGCGCGGTTGAACTTGCTGCCAGCCCGGCACGTCCTCGACGACGCTCTGGACGGGCGGCGTCAAATTCGATGCGTTGCTCGGCTCCGTCATGAGCAGACCTTGACGGCCTGCTCACCGAAGTCCTCGCCATGGCCAGATCACTCTTGACGTTGGCCGCCGTCGCCGGCCTGCTTCCCGCGACGCTTCTGCCCGCCGGTGCGACGAGTTGGCCGGTCTTCGGCTTCGACCCGGCTCGCAGCGGATTCAACACCGCCGAACACACGTTGACCGTCGGAAACGTCCACCGCTTGCACGAGCGGTGGCAAGTTTCGCTCGGCGCCGACGCGGATTCGACACCGATTCTGCTCGATAAAGTCCGGGTCGGCCGCACAGAGAGGCCGATGCTCTTTCAAACCACGAAGAGCGGCGTGACGCTGGGCATCGACGCGAGAAACGGTAGGATCGTTTGGCAGTTCATGACGCACGGCTCCACCGTCACCAATTCGACGCCGGCTGCCGACCCTTCGGGCAAAAGCATCTACGTCCCCGGAATTGACGGTAAGGTGCACAAGGTTTCCGCGGCAAACGGCCGTGAGGTGCACGCGCCTGGATTTCCGGCGCGGATCACGCGCCTGCCTTTATCCGAGAAGGACGCGTCCCCGCTCAACGTCGCCAACGGCTATCTCTACGCGGTCACGTCGGGTTATTACGGCGACGCACCGCCTTACGACGGCCATGTCGTCGCCGTCGAATTGAGCACCGGTAAGACGACGGTTTTCAACTCGCTGTGCAGCACGTATCGGAAGCTCGTCAAAGCGAACACGTGCTCGCAGCAGCGCTCGGGAATTTGGGGGCGCGGGGGCGCCGTTGTGGATCCGGATTCGTCGATGAGCGGCCGCATTTACGCCTCTACCGGAAACGGCCAGTTCGATGCCGGCTCGGGTGGCGATAACTACGGCGACTCGCTCTTATCGCTCGGCGAAGATCTCTCGAGCCTGCTCGGCACCTACACGCCAGCCGATTATCAGCAGCTCGAAAACGGCGATACCGATCTCGGGAGCTCGTCGCCCGGAATTCTGCCCGACCAAGCATCGAGCCAGACTCCGTACATGATCGTGCAGGGCGGTAAGGACGCGCTCCTGCGGCTGCTCAACCGCGCCGCGCTGCCCGGCCTCGGGGGCGAGCTGCAAGAGGTCGACCTGCCCGGCGGTCTCTTCTCCGCTCCGGCCATCTGGAGTAACGGCTCGAACAACGCCTGGATATTCTTAGGCTTCAACGACGAGGTCGTGTCGTACCAGGTGCAGACGAACTCGTCGGGCGTCAGCCAGCTCGCGAGTGTCTGGCAGGCCAGTCCCGGCAACAGCTCGGGTGAGGGCTCGTCGCCGGTCGTTGCCAACGGCATCGTGTTCGTCGCCTTCAACGAAGCGCTCGTCGCGCTCGACGCAGTCAATGGAAAAGAACTGTGGAGCAGCGCCCTGTCGAGCGCCCACGGCAACATCGGTTCGATTCACTGGCAAAGCCCGATCGTGGTCAACGGCTCGGTCTACTGCTCCGACGAGAGCGGTAATCTCACAGCATACTCTCTGAGGTAATGCCGATGCGACACTCAGATTACTCGCGTAACAGGACGTTTTCAATGGCGGCCTTGTTGGCCGCGCTGCTCGCTGCGGCGCTTCATCCCGCCCTCGCGACGAATTGGCCGCTCTTCGGGTTCGACACGGCGCGCAGTGGGTTCAACTCGGACGAACGCACGTTGACCGTCGGCAACGTCCATCGCTTGCGCAAACAGTGGCAGGTTTCGCTCGGCACCGTTGCGGATTCCACGCCCATTCTGCTCGAACACGTTCGGATCGGACGCGCCGAGATGCCGATGCTCTTTCAGACGAGGCTCGACGGCGTAACGCTCGGCATCGAAGCGACGACCGGCAAGATCGTTTGGCGTTTTCGGACGCACGGTTCGACCGTCACCGATTCCACACCGGCCGCGGACCCGTCGGGAACCAGCATCTACGTCCCCGGCATCGACGGCATGGTGCATAAGCTCTCCGCCGCAACGGGCCGCGAGGAACGTGCACCAGGATTTCCCGCGCGCATCACGCTCTTGCCTTTAACCGAGAAGGACGCCTCGCCGCTCAACGTCGCCAACGGATACCTCTATGCGGTCACGTCGGGCTATAACGGTGACGCGCCGCCCTACGACGGTCACGTCGTCGCCGTCGAGCTCAGCTCCGGCAAGACGACGATCTTCAACTCCCTTTGCAGCAAGTATCGCAGACTCGTCAGAGCGCATACGTGCGCGCAGCAGCGATCGGGAATTTGGGGACGCGGGGGCGCGGTCGTGGACCCGGACTCGTCGATGGACGGGCGCATCTACGCCGCCACCGGAAACGGCCAGTTCGATGCAGCCCACGGCGGCGATAACTACGGCGACTCGCTCTTGTCGCTCAGCGCCGACCTTTCAAACCTGCTCGGCAGTTACACGCCTACCAACTACAAGCAACTCCAGGAGGGCGACACCGATTTGGGAAGCTCGTCGCCGGGGATTTTGCCGGATCAAGCGAGGAGCCAGACGCCGTACATGATCGTAGAAGGCGGCAAGGACGCGATACTCAAGCTGCTCAATCGCGCCGCGCTGCCGGGCGTCGGAGGTGAACTTCAGCTCGTCGATCTGCCAGGCGGCCTCTTCTCCGCTCCCGCCGTTTGGACCGATGGATCGAACAACGCCTGGATATTCTTGGGATTTAGCAGCGAAGTGACGGCGTATCGGCTTAAGACGAACAAGGCCGGCGTTAGCGAACTCGCCGGCATCTGGCAGGCAAGCCCCGGGAGCAGTTACGGTGAGGGTTCGTCGCCGGTTGTCGCCAACGGCATCGTCTTCGTTGCGTTTGATGGCGCAATCGTCGCGCTCAACGCACTTAGCGGGAGCGAGCTTTGGAGCAGCGCCAACCGCAGCGCCGGCGGCACGATCGGGGGGATTCACTGGCAGAGCCCGATCGTGGTCAACGGTTGGGTCTACTGCTCGGACGAAAGCGGTAACCTTACCGCGTACTCGCTGAGAAACGATCGTCGCCGCGTGCTATATCGAGGCTAACGCTCGATCGAGCGCGTTCTCGGTGCTCGACCGAGATCGGTTCCTGCGGCGGCATCGTGCGTTCCCATTCGGGCTCGCCGCGCAGCGCCGCGATACGATAGCGCATCGCGCCGACGAGCGGTACGCCGTCGAGCGCTGCCCGACGGCGATTTAGCTCCGAGGCTTGCGCCTGGTCTCCGCTTTCGAAGACCTGCTTCGCCAACTGGGGCCACAGCGCGACGCTGCCCGAGATGCATCCGGCGGCGCCGCGTCTCTTCGCTTCCGCCAGATCGCTCTCCGAGCCGGGAAAGATCGAGAACTCGGGGTGGCGTTCAATGATTTCGGACTGCAGGCGCGCGTCGTTGGAGCTGTCTTTCATCCCAAAGATGCGGTCGCCCGAGGCTGCGACGAGCCGATCGACGAGATCGGTACGCAGCGCGACTCCGCTCATCCGAGGGAAGTTGTACAGCAGCACGCTCTTGCGCGCCGGCTTCGCGCGCGCGAGCAGCGTATCGAAGAAGGCGGCGATTCCGTCGTCGGATGCTGCGCGATAAAAGAAGGGCGGCATGATCAATGCCGCTGCGAAGCCGCAATCGAGCGCGGTGCGCGTCAGTTCGACCGCGTCGTCGAGCGCGGCGGCGCCGGTCCCGGCCATCATTCGTGCCATCGGCAGGCCGCTCGACGCAAGCGAACGCATGTATTGCACGCGCTGCTGGGCGCTAAACGACATCGCCTCGCCCGTCGTTCCAAGAACGTTGATTCCGTCGCAGCCGTTTGCGAGCAGCTCGCGATAATACGGGATCGCTTTAGCGGCGTCGGGTTGAAAATCCGCGGTGACGGGGGTGAGCGCCGCGGCCCAGACTCCGCCTATGACGCTCATCGCGGCGCGAAGGCGTTCTTGAGAAAGAACCCGACGTTTGCGGGGCGCTCGGCCAAGCGGCGCATCAAATACGGAAACCAAAACGCGCCGTACGGCACCGAGAGTCGCACGCGATATCCGCGCTCGACCAGGCCGCGCGCCAGCGGCTCGGCGATGCCGTAGAGGGTTTGAAACTCGAAACGGCCGCGTTTGGGCAAGCCGCGGACCGCAGCGAACTCTTCGATGTGAGCCACGATCGCCGCATCGTGCGTCGCGATGGCCGTGTAGCCCTCGTGTGAAAGCGCGAGCTCCGCGAGCTTGACGTAGTTTTCGTCAACCTCCCGCTTGTGAGGGAAGGCGAGCGAAGGCGGTTCTAGATAGGCGCCTTTGACGATGCGGACGTTCGGCGCGGACGGCAGCATCGCGCGCAGATCCGACTCGCTGCGATAGAGATACGATTGCAGGACGAAGCCTGCGCAACCGTAGCGCTCCTGGAGAGCGCGATAGATCCGCAAGGTCGCATCGACATAACTCGATTGTTCCATGTCGAGCCGCACGGTGTTATTCGTCGCTCGCGCCTGCGCGGCGATGCGCGATGCATTTTCGAGTGCGAGTTCGGGGCTGATATCGAGGCCGACGTGCGTTAGCTTAAAAGCGACGTTGGCGTCGAGCTTTTCCTGCGCAAAGGCCGCCAAGAGCCGGCAGTACTCCTCGGTCACGCCACGCGCTTGCGCGGCAACGCGGATGCTTTCGCCCAGCAGTGTTGCCGCGACCGAGAACCCCCGCCGGTTCGCCTCGCGCGCAACCGGCAAGAAATCCGCGATGCTCTCGCCCGCGACGAAACGCCGCGCGCCTAAGCGCATGCCGTAGCGTGTCACGCCCCGGCGCACGATCGGATTGTCGGCGGCCGCCAAGATTGCCGTTCGCAGGGGCCGATCCAGGAGTTCGCTCACCTCGGGGTCCTTCGACAAGCTCAGGATGACATACCTTAGCGCCTGCGCGAAGCGCAGTCATGAGCGAGGCGCGCAGCGCCGAGTCGAAGGGTCAGGATGACACCCGACTGCGGTCAGGATGACACCGGTTGGACGAAGAAGGGCGCCTGGTGAAGCTGCAATGGGTTCTTATCGCGGCGATTCTCGGGTCGGCGATGTCCTTCATCGACAGCACGGCGGTCAACGTCTCGCTGCCGGTACTTCAACGCGAGCTTCACGCCACAAGCGGCCAGACGCAGTGGGTAATCGAAGGTTACGCGCTCTTCCTCTCGGCGCTGATTCTGCTGGGCGGAGCGCTGGGGGACCTCTACGGCCGCCGCAAGGTCTTCGCGTGCGGCGTCGTGCTCTTCGCCGCGGCCTCCATCGCGTGCGCGCTCGCCGGTAGTATCGAGATGCTCATCGCAGCGCGCTGCATCCAAGGGATCGGCGGAGCACTGCTGACGCCCGGCAGCCTGTCGTTGATCAGCGCCGCCTACTCGGGCGAGGCGCGAGGCCGCGCGATCGGTCTCTGGTCGGGTTTCTCGGCCTTGACGTCGGCCGCCGGGCCGATCATCGGCGGTTGGCTCACGCAGGAGTTTTCGTGGCGCTACGTCTTCATGATCAACATCCCGATTGCGCTCGTCGTACTCGCCGTACTCCACGGCGTTCCGGAGAGCCGCGATGAGACGGCCGATCGACGGATCGACGTCGTCGGCGCGACGCTGGCGACGCTCGGACTCGGGTTGCTGGTCTACGGACTCATCGCGATGAACTCCGGACGCATCACGGCCGAAGCGCTCGGCACCACGATCGTCGGAATCGCGGTGCTCTGCGCCTTCGTTCTTTTCGAGCGGCGGACGCGCGACCCAATGGTGCGTTGCGATCTCTTCGCTTCGCGAGATTTCAGCGCCGCCAATATCTACACGTTCTTTCTCTACACCGCGATCGGCGGCAGCTTCTACTTCGTGCCGTTCGTGCTCATCGACGTCCATCATTACTCACCCACCGAGGCGGGCGCCGCACTGCTGCCGTTCATCTTCATCATGGTCGTGGCATCGCGCTGGTCCGGCGGCCTAGTCGCGCGGATCGGCGCGCGCAAGCCGCTGATTCTCGGGGCGATCATTTCTGGTTTTGGATTCTTGGCCTTTGCATTGCCCGGAAGCGACGGATCCTATTGGACGACTTTCTTTCCAGCGGCGACGATCCTGGGATGCGGCGGCGCGCTCTTCGTCGCCCCGCTGACGACGACCGTGATGAACTCGGTCCCGGTCGAACACTCGGGCGTTGCGTCGGGCGTCAACAATGCGGTCGCGCGTACTGCGGGCCTGATCGGCGTTGCGCTTCTCGGCGTCGTCGTTACGACCTCGGCTTCCTACGTCGGCGGATTTCGCGGCGCCATGATCGCGTCGGCGCTTCTCGCCTTCGCCGCAAGCGGCATCGCCGCGAAGGGCTTCGCCCGTTTCGAACCCGCGGCGCCGGCGAGCCCCTGAGAGGCTAGCTACAAAATCACACTTCGAGCTGCGCGAACGCTTTTTCGAGATCGCCGATGAGGTCGCTCGTGGATTCGAGGCCCACGCTGAAGCGCACGAGGCGGTGGTCGTACGCCGGACGGCCGGAAGCGCGTCCGATCGTGTACGCGACCGCAAGGCTGGTCGTCCCTCCCCAGCTATAGCCGATTTCGAAGAGCTGCAACGCATCGACGAAGGCCCCGACCGCTTCGCGCGTCGGTCCCGGCCGCAAGACGATCGAAAAGACACCCGACGAGCCGAGGAAATCGCGAGCGTAGAACTCGTGGCCCGGGCACGACGGCAGCGCCGGATGGAGGACTCGCTCGACTTCGGGGCGCTCGTCGAGCCAGTTGGCAATCGCCAGCGCAGAGCGTTCGATCGCGTCGAGGCGTACGGCAAGCGTCTGTAGTCCGCGCAGCGCGAGACTGCAGTCGTCGGGCGAGACGGCGGCGCCGATCACCTGCCGCGCATCCCCGAGACGACGATAGAGCGCCTCGTCGCGTACCGTCACCGACCCGAGCAGCACGTCACTATGGCCGCCGATGTATTTGGTGATCGCCTGCATCGTGACGTCGACGCCGTGTGCGAACGCGTCGAGCAACACTCCCGCCGACCACGTATTGTCGAGCGCGACCAATGCGTCGCGCTCGTGCGCCGCCTCAACGATGGCCGGCAGGTCTTGCACTTCCATCGTAACCGAGCCGGGGCTCTCGGCCCAAACCAGACGCGTCTTTTCGTTGAACAGCTCGCCGATTTCGGCGCCGATCGTCGGATCGTAAAAGGTCGCGGTTACGCCGAATCGCGCGAGCAGCGACGTGGTGAGCTGCCGGTTTGGACGATACACGCTCTGAGGAACCAGAATATGATCGCCGGCTTTCAACAACGCAAAGTCGACGAGCGAGATGGCGGATTGCCCGCCGGGCGTCAGGATCGTGTGCCGCCCCGATTCGAGCTCGCAGATGCGCGCGGCGAGTTCGAGCGACGTCGGCGTTCCGTAGAGGCCGTAGGTATACCCCGCGCGCTCCTGGTCCCAGTCGTCGGTAACGCTCGCGGCGTTGGCGAAGAGTGTCGTCGAGCCGCGGTATACCGGCGTCGCAAGCGAACGATATCCCTGCGGAATGCGTGTTTGGGAGTGCAGAAGCCGCGTTTGCCAGGTGCTCATGGGCGGCGCTTTCATTCGAGCAGCCTCCAAGCCTCTTGGATGCTTGGGGCGATTGGGCGCAGAAGCACCGGCGGATGGAGACTCAAGCCCTGACCTACGCCGACGGCAATCCGCAGGATCGCGTCCAGTTTTTCGACGCAAAGGTGATACTCAAGCCGGATTTTTTCGCAACGGTCCGCGGTTTTAAAATGTTCAGCGATCTCGTCGTCGAGGCGGCCGGCAAGGTTAAGGGCGTAACCTACAAGCCCGCCGACCTCACAAAGGCCAGGCCGCGTATCAGGGAGGTGATGTTCCTCGATACGGCCGACTTCCGACTTTACAATAACTCGTTCATCTTGCGGCGCCGTACCGACTACCAAGACGGATTTCCCGTCAGCGATCCCGAGGTCGTCTTCAAATTCCGCAATCCCGACCAAGAAAAGGTGGCCGCAATTGACGTGCGTCCAAAGATTGCCGGCCCGTATCGCACGAAGTTTAAGGCCGAGGGGCTGCCGCTCAAAGATGGTCCCGGCGGGTTCCGCCTATTGTATTCGCACAACTGTATTTTTCCGGTGAGTTCCGTGCACGGGGCAGACCGCACGAACCTGCGAGTCATCGCGAAGGCGCTTCCCGCGATCGCCGGCCTCGTCGGCGACCTGGAAGAAAGGGTCGAGTTGGTGAACTCGACCCTCGTCGAAGAGGTCCTGATGGATCTTGGACCGATCGACTTCGGAAAAGGCATGACGACGAAGTCGAACATCTCACTTTGGCGTTCGCTCGGCGACCACCACGTGATGTGTGGCGAGTTCGCCTATCAAGCGAGGTTCGACCGGCGCGAGGACGTGCATCAGCTCGTCAAGCAACGCGCCGAAGAGCTGTTCATCAAGCTGCAGCAAGTTGCTACGGGTTGGCTCTTGCTCGGAACGACGAAGACCGGTCTCGTCTACCAATTGAAAGGCAATCCGCCCCAAAGCCATGAGTAAAGTTTCAATACCGGCGATCTTTGGCGTATTTCTGCAGATCGGGGCGACGAGCTTCGGCGGCGGAGTCGTGGCCTATCTGCGCAACGCGCTGGTCACTAAAAAGAAGTGGTTGAACGATACCGAGTTTCTCGAGCTGATGTCGCTCAGCAACACGTTGCCGGGCTTGAATGCCACGAACATGTCGATCCTTGCGGGCCAGCGCTTACGCGGAACGCTTGGCGCAGTCGCGGCAATGGTCGGCATGTGTTTGCCCTCCCTGATTCTCATGACCGCCGCCGGTTTCGCGTACGGCGCGGAAGGGAGCCGGCCGTTGGTCACGGCGGCGCTCCGCGGCGTCGCCGCGGCGGCGACGGGGCTGATCGCGGCAACCTGGTATCAAATCGGAAAGAAGACGGTGAAAGGCTTCTACGAAGCATTCTTTATCCTGGCGGCGATCCTCGGCATCAACTACTTTAAGCTTTCGGTGCCGGCCGTACTTCTCTCGGTCGGTGCACTCTCGATCTTTGCCTTCCGGCCGCGCAAGCCCGGCGACCACAGGAAGGAGGAGCACGCATGGATCAGATCCCTGCAATAGCTCGCGTATTTGCGTACCTATCGCTGCTGACGATCGGCGGCGGCATGGCGGCCTTTCCGGAAATGAAGGTTCTGGTCACCGAGACGCACCGCTGGCTCACCTATCCGCAGTTGATTCATATCTACAGCGTCGGCCAAATGTCGCCCGGCCCGAACATGATGATGGTTGCGACGATCGGCGAGCGCGTCGCGGGAATCCCCGGGGCGCTGGTCGCCGCATCGGCATTCTTTGTGCCGACGGGCATCTTGACGCTTTTCGTCGGCGGCCTCTGGAAGCGGCTGGAGAACTGGCCGTGGCGAGCGTCCATTCAAAAAGGGCTTGGACCGGTGGCGATTGGTCTTGCGGTCGCCGGCCTCATCACGTTCGGCAAAACCGCCGTCACCGGCTGGGTAACTGTGGCCGTTGCGCTCCTCGTTTTTGCGGCCACGATGCGTACGCGCCTGAACCCCGCGCTGTTGATTCTCGGCGGAGCGGTCGTCGGCGTGGTCGCCCTGCGGTAACGCGCCTGCTTTTTTGGGATTGAGCCCGATACGCAAAACTTGTTAGAATACTTAAAAGAGCATCCTTGAAAATTGGAGTACCCATGAAACATCACTCACGTGGCCTGGGCCGGGGACGTAGTCGCGGCGCTGCTCGGTCTCGTCGTCTGGTTTGCACTCGGCGCCGAGCCGGCCAGCGCCACCGGCACCGTCATAGTTCGCCAGAGCGACGGACACCTCAACGTCTACCACAACGTGCAGCTCAAGATCATCCACGATGCGCTGTTTGTGACGAGCGCGGATGGAGAAGGAACGCTCGTCATTCACCGCGCCGCTTGCTCGTACCAGGGCGATCTCTTGGTCTGCTTTGTCACCAGCGCGACCCTCGTGCAAGCCGGCAAAACCAGTCCGCTCGATTTCAAGTGGGGTACGGCGTATGTGAACGAGACCGATGCGCCACTGCCGCTCACTCTCTCCACAACGAAGGTGCCGGAGCATAGCATCATGCTCACATTTACGACGGATCGCGGGACGTACGTCGGCATAACCGGGCGCTTCGACGAGGTGGTAAAGTGATGAAATACCTTTGTGTTCTAGCAGCCATCCTTATCGCGCTCGCGCCGGTCGCCTCGTCTGCTGGACGCGGCGGCGGCGGTCGCGGGGGAGGCGGCGGCGCTCGCGGGGGAGGTGGCGGTGCACGTCCATCCGGCGGCGGTGCACGTCCATCCGGCGGTGCGCGACCATCCGGTGGCGGCGGATTCAATCTTTCGAAGGATACCGGTCGAGCGCCAACGACGCGCCCGTCGCAGCCGGGAAATGGCAGCCGGCCCGGTAACGGCAACAACGGCAATCGCCCCGGCAACGCCAACAACGGTAACAACGGCAACCGCCCCGGCAACGCCAACAACGGTAACAACGGCAATCGCAACAACAACAATATCAACAACGGCAATCGCAACAACAACAATATCAACAACGGCAATCGCAACAACAATATCAATAACGGAAACCGGAACACGAACGTTAATAACATCAACCGCAACACGAACATCAACGTTCACGGGAACACGGTCGTCAGGAATCCCGTTTACGGCGGCGGCGCGGCGTGGGGCTGGAACCACGGTGTAGCGTGGCGACCAGCATATGGCTATTGGGGCGGCGGCTTTTGGGGCGCAATGGCGATCGGCGTCACCTCCGCGGCCGTCTTTGGTTCGATCGCCTATAACAATCGCACCTATACCTCGTATCAGGTTCAGGCGAGCAGTCCCGGCGCGACATTTCTCTCGAACTACCAACTTACACAGGTCCAGTGCGGTCCGGCAGGGCTCGTCGTCGTCTACGGGCCGGAGAACAGCGTGATCTGTGCCAATCCAAATAATCTCGTTGCTGCTGGAAACTATCAGCTAAGTACCGACACCTTGACGATAACCTCGATGTAGCCTCCGGAGGTCTGCGGGCATTTCGGATCACTCCACGGTCTCGGCACTCGGGCGACGTGCCGAGCCGAGGAAACGAAGGGATTGAACGAGGGTGAATTGGGTATGCGCTCGATATGAAGATATATACGCCGAAGAAATGGGCCCTTTCCGGACTGAACGGCATCTCCGACGCGACGCTCGAGATGCATTTCTCGCTCTACGAAGGCTACGTCAAGAACACAAATCTCTTGAACGAGCGTCTGGGCGCGATCCGGCAGGCCGGTAAAGCGTCTGGGGCGGATCCGGCATACGCCGAGCTGGTGCGCCGTCTGGGTTTCGAGTACAACGGCATGCGCCTCCACGAATATTACTTCGACAATATGGCCAAGGCGCCGGGCGAGATCGGGACCGGCCGGCTCTATAACGCCCTCGGCGAGGCTTTCGGCGGCTTCGAAGAATGGAAGAAAGACTTCATGGCCGTCGGCGGCATGCGCGGTATCGGTTGGGTGATCGCGTATTGCGATACGACCAACGGACAGATCACCAATCACTGGATCAGCGATCACGAGAATGGAAATCTAGCCGGCTTCGTTCCGGTAGTGGTAATGGATGTATGGGAACACGCGTTCATCAAGGATTACAAGCCGTCCGACAAAGGTAAGTACGTCGAGGCGTTTTTCGCCAACGTCGACTGGGGGGCGTGCGAGTCCAGGCTCCCGTGAACTGCTATTTCTTGCGGCACGGAATTGCGGTCGAACCTGACGAGTGGACCGGGCGCGATTTCGACCGGCCGCTGACTCACGACGGGATCGAGCGAATGAAATCCGAGGCGCGTGCGATCGCCGCTCTCTCGCCGCAGCTCGACGTCATCGTGACGAGTCCGCTGTTGCGCGCGCGCCAGACCGCCGACATCGTGGCCGACCGCCTGAAACTACGCGACGAAATCGTCGAAGACAAACGGCTGGCGAACGGTTTCGATGCCAGACGGCTCTCCGAGATTCTCGGCGAGCACGATAAGGCCGAGGCGATCATGCTCGTCGGTCACGAGCCAACGATGAGCGCCACGATCGGCCGGATCATCGGCGACGCGCAAGTCGAGCTGAAAAAAGGCGCGCTCGCCGGTGTTGCACTCTCGGACGCGTCCGCAACCCGCGGAACGCTCATCTGTCTGATTCCACCGAAAGTTCTCACCCAGTTAGGGAAAGGTCGTAATCGATCGTGAGCGGTGCGTGGTCGCTGAACCGCGCCTCTCTGTAAATGGAGGCGCGCTCGACGCGCGGCCCGAGGTCCGGCGTAATCATCTGATAGTCGATTCGCCATCCCAGGTTTCGTTCCCAGGCAGCCGGCCAGTTCGACCACCACGTGTACTGCTTTGCCTCCTGGTTGACGACGCGGAAGGCGTCGACCCAGCCCAGGCGTTCGATCAGCGCGTCCATCCAGGCGCGCTCTTCGGGAAGCGCGCCCGTGACGTGACTGTTCCGCTCGAAGTTGTAGGTGTCGATCGGTTTGTGCGCGATGTTGAAGTCGCCGCAGACTATGTGAGCCCCGCCGGAATGCCGCAGCTGCGCGAGTACCGCGAGCAAACGCTCGAGGAAAGTCATCTTGAAGGTCTGCCTCGCGGGACCGCTGATGCCCGAAGGCACATACAGCGACGCAACGGTCACGGCGCCGAAGTCGGCCTGCACGAACCGTCCCTCGGAATCCATATCGTCCCAGCCCAGCGAACGCCGTACGGAGATCGGCTCCCGCCGCGAGTAGAGCGCCACACCGCTGTAGCCGCGGCGGCTCGCGTCGACGAAATACGGCGTGAACCCCGCCAGCGTTGTCGCCTCGGGCGGCAGCTGATGCTCCTGTGCGCGCGTCTCTTGCAAACAAATTACGTCGGCCTCTTCCGACTCCGCCCAAGCAAAGAATCCCCGGCGTGCCGCCGACCGTATCCCGTTGGCATTGAGCGAAATTATTCGCATCAGCGTGCTTTTTTTGACGGCGCGACGGAGGCCTGTCGTGCTATCATACGAGAGTGAGGACCCACCGGTACGAGACCAGCGTTGCGTGGGCTGCCGACGGCCAGGGGACGAAATCTTATCGCAGTTACTCGCGCAACTTTACGATTACCGCGCACGGGAAGGCCGATATCGCGGGGTCGAGCGATCCGGCATTTCATGGAGATGCGGCTCGTTATGATCCCGAGGAGCTGCTCGTGGCAAGCTTGTCCTCGTGCCACATGCTCTGGTACTTGCATCTCTGCTCGGTCAACGGCATCACGGTCCTCGATTACCGGGACAATGCAACGGGCACGATGGAGGTGGGCGATAGCTCCGGGCAGTTCGTCAAGGCGGAGCTTCGACCGAAGATAACGATCGCTCGCGGCGGAGATTCCGCGCGCGCGCTCGCGCTGCATGAGGAGGCGCACCGCCTCTGCTTCATCGCACGATCGGTAAACTTTCCCGTCGACCTCGAGGCAGAGATTGCCGAGGAGTAAACCCTCGGCCGAGCCGTCGGAAAAACAACAGCTCGCACACTTCATCTCGCGGTTTTCTCCGGAGATCGCAAGCCTCGCGCGAGCCGCCTTGTCGACCATGCGCGATCGGCTTCCGGGAGCGTTCGAGCTGGTCTACGACAACGCATACGCACTCGTTGTCGGCTTCGGGCCGACCCCCCGGCCATCGGAGGCGATTTTTTCGGTCGTCATCTATCCGAAAAAAGTAAGTCTCTGCTTTCTGCATGGAGCGCACTTGACCGATGCCGAGCATCTGCTCCAGGGCAGCGGCAACCAAGTGAGGCACGTCCGTCTCGAGGGCGCGGCAACCCTCAAGAAGCGTGGCATCCGCGCGTTGATGAACGCAGCCGTCAAGAATGCGGTCACGCCCTTTGACGGTACGCGTCGCGCCCAAACGATCGTTAGAGCGATTTCGAAGAATCGCAGGCCACGACGTGTGATTTAGGATGCGACGTTTATGACGAAGTCAAGCCGCTACTCATTCTCCGAGACGATCGAGCGCCTGTCGAAGGCGATCGCCGATGGAGGAAACACAATCTTTGCGACGATCGATCAAGCGGCTGCCGCCAAGACCGCCGGCCTGCCTTTGCGCCCAACCACGCTGATCATCTTCGGAAACCCCAGAGGCGGAACGCCCTTGATGGAAGCCTTTCCGCTCGTCGCCCTCGACCTTCCCTTGAAGCTGCTGGTGTGGGAGGAGGATGGCAACGTCAGCGTCGCCTACGTGACAATGTCCGAGATCGCCCCACGATACGGCGTCGCCGGAATGGACGCGCGGATCGCGGCAATAGATCGAGCAGTCGACGCGCTGATAAATACCGTCGCATAGCGGGCGATGGTTGCCCGCCTAGTGCTTGAGAAGAATGGCAAGCATCGTCGTGATCCACGTGACCACGATGAGCGACGTCATCCGCCACTGAAAACCGTCCAGCCGTCGTCCAAGGCCGTCCAGGCGGAACCCGACCTGCCCGAATCGCAAGTCCATCTGCGCGAAGCGACCGTCGATCTGCGCGAAGCGACCGTCGATCTGCGCGAAGCGACCGTCGATCTGCGTGAAGCGCCCGTCGATCTGCACGAAGCGCGCGTCGATCTGCACGAAGCGCGCGTCGATTTGCGCGAAGCGTGAGTCGACTTGCGCGAAGCGTGAGTCGATGCTCGACGCGAGGTCGCCCAAGCGCTTGTCGAGCTCCTCGTAGCCCCCTTCGAGATGGGCCATCTGAACTTCCAGCGGCTGGCCGCTCATTGGTTTCATTCTATCACGACGCGAGAGCGCGGCGGAAACGCCGCCGCCGAGACGAAGCATTTTGCGTGCCCGAGTTGCCCGACATCGCCGCCTACATGACCGCCCTCGGGGAGCGTATCGTCGGCCAGCCGCTCGAACGAATCTCCATCGTCAATCCGTTCGTGCTGCGAACGCAGGAGCCGCCGGCTACCGTCCTGCAGGGCCGCAGCGTTCGCGAGCTGCGGCGGATCGGAAAACGCATCGCGATCGGATTCGACGGCGATTACTGGCTCGTGCTGCACCTGATGATCGCCGGACGGCTCCGTTGGAAGCAAGGGGGCGCCGGCACCGCGAACCGCTCGACGTTAGCCGTTCTCGACTTCCCAAACGGTTCGCTCGTCCTGACGGAAGCCGGCTCCAAGCGGCGCGCCTCAATACACTTAGTCGAGGGCGCAGCGACGCTCGAGGACCTCGACCCCGGCGGAATCGACGTCCTTCACTGCGACTTCGAAGCGTTTCGTAACGCACTAATGACCGAAAACCGCACGCTCAAACGAGCTCTGACGGATCCGCGCATTCTCAGCGGAATCGGCAACGCGTACTCCGATGAGATTCTTCACGCCGCACGCCTCTCTCCGGTTGCGCTCACGCACAAACTCACGCCGGAGCAGCGGCAACGGCTCTTCGCCGCAACCCAGGCGACACTGCGGCTCTGGATCGACCGTCTCCAAGATGAGGCGAAGCGCGACTTCCCAAAGCACGTGACCGCATTTCGCGAGGAGATGGCCGTGCACGGTCGTTTCGGGAAACCGTGCCCCGCTTGTGGTGAAGACGTGCAGCGAATACGTTATGCCGACAATGAGACGAACTACTGTGCACGCTGCCAGACGGGAGGCAGGCTTTTGGCGGACCGGAGCCTTTCACGGCTCTTGAAGTCCGATTGGCCGCGCACGCTCGACGAGCTCGAATCGCTTCGTCGCCGGAGTACCTAGATGGATCTCCACGCCGCGAGCGCGCTTGCCGTCGTCTTCGCCGCCATCGTCGTGCTGGTGACGATCGCGAACCGCATCAACATCGCTTACCCGATCGTCTTAGTTCTCGGCGGCATCGCGATCGGTTTCATTCCCCACGTTCCCACCATCGAACTGCCTCCCGCCTTGGTGCTCGTCGTCTTTCTGCCGCCGCTTCTCTACTGGGAAAGCGTAACGGCACCGACGAGCGAGTTTCGCGCGAACGCTTTCTGGATCTTCCAAATGGCGTTCGGATTGGTTATCCTGACGACGGTCGTCGTCGCAGTGGTCGCGCACGCGATCGTTCCGGGCATGGGCTGGGGCATCGCCTTCGTACTTGGCGCCATCGTTTCGTCGACCGACGAAGTGGCGTTCGTCGCCGTCGCCGATCGACTCAATGTTCCGCGCCACATCATTGGAACTATCGAAGGCGAGAGCCTGGTCAACGACGCGACGTCGCTCATTCTCTACGGGGCAGGCATCGCCGCAGTTGTGGGTGCGTCGTTTTCACTCTCGCATGCGTTCGGGGCGCTGGCGCTTTCGGTCGTCGAAGCCGTGGCGATCGGGCTGGCGGCAGGCGCGCTCGCGGTTCTGGCATGGCGAGTACTTCGAGACGAAACGCTGCAAGGCGTCATCTCGGTCGTCGTCCCGTTTGTCGCCTATCTTCCGGCATACTATATCGGCGCCTCGGGCGTCTTAGCAACGGTAGTCGCGGGACTCTTCATCAGCCGGTTCACCCCCAACGTGCTCCTTCCAATGACTCGCGTGGTGATGACCGGCTTTTGGGTGACGATCGTCTTCTTACTCAACGCATTCATTTTTGTCGAGGTTGGAATCCGTTTCCACGCTATCGTATCGCAGCTGAACGCCTATTCGGCCGGCCAGCTCATCTGGTGGGGGAGCGCCGTCGCGGCAACGTGCATCCTCGCGCGACTCGCGTGGACCTTCGCGCAAGGGCTGCTGCCGGCAACCAATGAGCCCGAACACGTTGGCGGAAAGGCCGACTGGTCCCACGTTTCGATCCTTGCCTGGACCGGCATGCGCGGCGGCGTCTCCTTGGCGGCCGCGCTGGCGATTCCACTCGAAACCACCGCGGGACCCTTTCCGTATCGCGATCTCTTGATCTTCATCACGTTCGTCGTCCTGTTGGCGACGTTGGTCGGACAGGGCGGAACGCTACCGTATATCATCAGGTGGTTGGGCGTCAAAGACGATCTCGCCGCGCAGGGAGAGGAACGCATCGCGCTTGCGGCGACCGCTCGCGCCGGGCTCGAATGTCTCGACGAGCTCGAACGCGAGGGCAGCGTTCCCAGTTCGATCTTAGAGCTGCAACGCAAGCGCCTGCGGGCGCGATATGCCGAGTTCGGCGAGAGCGCGGAGGGCGCCGCGGAGACGACGGCAGCGTTCCGTCGCGTCGAACGGCGCCTGCTCGACACGCAACGGAACCGGCTGATCGAACTGCGCGCCAAAGGGAAGATAGACAATACGGTCATGCGGCGCGTCCTGCGCGTGCTCGACCTGCAGGCGGTCGAGATCGGTTTGCTCGATAGCACCGGACACGAAAACGTCGAGGAGGAAAACCTTTAGCCTGCTGATTGCCGGTCGGCAGGGCAGAGCGATTGAATCGACGCCTCCGCTTCAGAGGCGGCCGGAACGGCTGTCGGGTGCATATATATCGCGACGTAGCTGGTTGGTACGCCGGTCGAGATCACCAATTCGAGGGTAATGGGTATTGCACTCTGCGTCCCGATCATGCGAAAGAATGTGCCTTGCGTCACCGAACACAGCGTGAGCTGACGACGGTCGGTGACTTGAAGGGGCCCAAGCTTTGCTTCAAACACGTTTCGAGCGGCGGCGAGAACCTGATCGTCGGTACCCTGCGACGTCGGAGTCGTAACACTCATTGCCATGACCAGTTGCGTCGAGCCCTTCGAGATGGGGCTGAACCAAAGCCAGAGCGGGGGCGAGTGCGCCGCGTTTGCTAAGCCGGCGGTGGTGCCGGCGGTCCATCCCGCGGGCGGCTCGAGCGGCGGCTTTCCAAGTGAGTCCATCGATCCGGTCGAAGAGTCTCCCGGAGGCGGACAGAGACTTTGAAGCGCGGCGATGGCCTCGGCAGAGTCTTTAACTTTCGTGCTGCGCGCATACGTCGCAATGTATAGGCGCGCCGGCGTTACACCGATTAGCTGCCGTATCTGCGTCAACCCGGACGCGGTGACGTACTCTATCGTCCACCCTGAGATTCCTCGGCACAACGTCGCGGGGCGGTTGACCGATAACACGAGCGAAGGCCGGCGCGCGCGCAGCTGCGCAACGACGATCGAGCCGACCTGGTCGGCGGACATGCCGACGTTTGCCTTCGAAACGACGTTAAGAGTCTCCATTTTCGCAGGGCTTATCCACAGACCGAGTTCGGTAACCGATGCCGAGGGCATCGGGAGTGGTTTCCAGTCCTTCGGTACGATGATAACGTTCGGCGACGCGGCAGTGGCCGCAGGCGAGGGTGAAGCCGTCGGCGTCGGAACGGACACCGGCGGCGCTTGCGCGACGAGCGCCGTCATGAGGAACACGTGTGCAAGAAACATACGAATATGAAGCTCCGTTCCGCTATTAGCCCCTTGTTAGCGAAATCGAGGATTAACTCCGCCATCCGAGGGAAGCCCCAGGGCGGCCATCGAATTGCGCCTTCTAGTTCGCAAAGATTGAGAGACTGCTCTTAGGAGGCCTCTTTAATGTACGGATACCCGTGGCTGCTTGGATCGCTGCTTCTCTTGCCGTATGACTTCATACCCGACGACTTTGACGACTGCGCCGGCCAGCTCTTAGGGATCGGAAACGATAAACTGTTCAAGCTGCTTGGCACGCAGTTCGGAGGCAATGGGACAACGGACTTTGCGTTGCCCGACCTGCGCGAGCACGAGCCGATGAAAGACGTCAAGTACTTCATCGCTACGACGGGCGCACGCCCGTCGTGAAGCGTCAAGCGTTCGTGCTAACCGGCGCCGGCGCGGTGCTCGCCGGCTGTGCCGGGCCTGCTATGGCTCCCGATTCCCTCGTCGACTCGTCAATGCATCGGGTTCGACGTGCCGCATCTAGCGATACGCAGTTGCTCGGTTCGCTCTTGTTGATTCCTTACGATTTCGTTCCGTTATCCTTCGAAAAGTGTGCGGGCCAGGTTCTTCCGATAGCATCGAACCCCGCACTCTTCACACTGCTGGGCAATCGGTTTGGAGGCGATGGAAAGAAGACCTTCGGGCTTCCCGACATGCGCGGGCAAGAACCGATCAAAGGGTTGTCTTATCTGATTGCAACGGCCGGCATCTACCCGAGCCGTAAAGCCCTCAACACGCCAAGCCAATATGGAATACCCCCGCTGCTCGGGCAACTCTTGCTCGTCGCATACCTTCCCAAGTACACGCCCCCAGCTGGTTGGGCTACGTGCGATGGCCAGCTTCTGAAGATTGACAGAGAGGCTGCACTCTACACGCTGTTAGGGAACAAGTTTGGAGGCGATGGCGAAACCACGTTCGCTCTCCCCGACTTGCGCGGACATGAGCCCGTGAAGGGGATAACTTACGTGATCTCGCTCCAGGGCAGGTTTCCAACCGCGACCTGAGCACAGCGATTGGCACCGGACCGGCGGTGTCGGTCGGCACTTGAAGTTTAGCCGGGGCGTGTTCACTTGCCGCGGCCTCATGGGCGGGGCCAACGTATTAGCTGCTCAGCGCGTCTTACTGATGTGCGACTAGCTCTGGAGGCGGACTTCATTAGGAGCGCTCAGGCCGGAGAGGATGGGCTCGAACGCCTCATTACAGTCATTTGGCCCGAATTCTATCGGATCGCGTTTGCAATCCTCCACGACGCTGGACTCGCCGAAGACGCCGCGCAGGAGGCTTGCGCGGCGATGGTCCGTTCCTTGCCAACGCTTCGGAACTCTCGTGTTTTCGGTTCTTGGAGCTACAAGATCATAGTAAATCACGCGTTAACCGTGGCGCGCCGGAGGCCCCGCATCCAAACGCTCGACATAATGATGGACCACGGAATTCACGACGACCCAAGCGACGCCTTAGATATCTACAACGCGATCGCAGGTCTTCCGCTTGAACAGCGCGCCGCCATCGTGCTGCACTACCACGTGGGGCTCAAGGGCAGCGAAATCGCTGCGGCAACCGGGTTGCCAGCATCCACGATTCGTTTCCACTTGATGCTTGCGCGCCGAGCATTGCGCAAGGCCCTAGAGCTCGATGCGCAGCCGCCCTTTGAGAGGGTTCATTCTGATGTATAGTGAGGCTCGAATTCGCTCCGCCGTCGCGACGATGATTGATGGAATCACGCCGCCGCCGGTTCCGCTGCGCGAAATACTGCGAAGCGCCGCGCGGTCTCCGGCAGCCAATGAGATCCCGACCGTGGACTGGTTGCGGCCTGTTGCTGCCGCCGCCGCAATCGTGGGTGTGGTCGCCATTGGCACTCCCCTTATTGCTCCGACTGTGGTTGAGAGCGTGGAGGCGCGCATTGCCCAAATCCTTCGGTGGACTCCCCCGTCCGTTCCACCGCCACATTGGCTGACGTCGCAGCTGCGACCGCAGGAAGCGACGCTGGGAGGGGCCCAGGCAAGAGTTCCCTTTACGATCGTCCCGCCCGTGGGTCTGCCCCGTGACGTCGCAGTTCTGTCAATCGCGACGTCGCCTAGCGGAGTCTATGACAAACTGACGGGTAAATGGCAGCTTGGTTCTCAGGGCGTTTACTTTACCTACCGACGTTCGGGAAGCCGGTCTTTTACATTGCTTGCCGATCGCTTCGATCCGCGAACGGGACCGCCGTCGCAGTATCAATATGAGGACACCGGAAGGCTACGCGATGGAATGCCCGTTTTGGTACGGCACGAGAAGTTCACGTGGCGCAACGGCGACCAAGTAATGACCGCCATCGACGACGCGAGTATAAGCGCTGACGAAATTCGGGCGATTCGGAACGCGATGCATGGGGTTCCGGTAGCCGCGACGCAGACACACAGGGGGCTGGATTCAGGAACCATCGATAAGCTGTATCTCAGCCCGTGAACTGAAGCCATGCAGAAAAATGGTGGAGCTGTCGGGGTACTGCCCCCCGAGTCCAAGAAACTTAACCGGCGCGTTCTCCAGGCTCAGCTTCGAATTTTTCTTGTTCGACCGTACGCCTCGAAGCGTGGCTTACCGGTCGCTGCAGATTCCTTATCTCGCACGAGCGTCGAATCACGCGATCGTGCCAGCCCGAGTTTGTGACCGGAAGGCAGAGTGGTTCGGGCCGACTCTCTGCGTCCGGTGACTAGCCTAGATTAGGCAGCCAGTGCGTATTCGTGATTGGCAGTTATTGCCGTTGCGATCGTTTTAGGAGAGCTCGCAACTCCGCCTGCTAACGCCGACTGAAGCGTCCTTGTCGAACCTATTTCAGCCCCATGCTTGCCCCGAAGGGGAACACACAGTATAACACGAGGGGGCAAGCCGGGGTTCCCCACAGGGGCCTAAGGACCGGAGTGCTAGCGGGCGTTCTCGGTGGCCTTGCTTCCCTGGTGCATCAACGTAGAGACGATCATCATGATGATGGCGCCATAGAGGTTCGCAAGCCACGGATTGATCACGCCGCTGTTCAAGTGCAGGAGCGCGGCCGTGATCACAAAGAGCAGGTAGTTGATCACAAACGAGAACAGGCCGAGCGTGATCAACGTCAGCGGCAGCGAGATCAGCCGCAGGATGGGCCCGATGATCGCATTGACCAGGCCGAAGACGATTGCAGCGATTACGGCTCCCCAGATTGAGACGATATGAAAGCCCGGGACGTATTTGCAGATGAGATATAGGACGAGCGCGTTGACGAGGAAGCGTAGAAGTAAGTTCAAGCTCTTTACCCTCCTTCGAGTGCTTGCTTAACCTTTGCGGCTAAGGAAGGGCTCATCCCTTTCACGGCCGCTATTTCGTCGAGTGCGGCACGCCGAATGCCGGCCGGAGAACCGAAGGCCGTCAAGAGCCGCTTCTTGCGCACCGGCCCGACGCCGTCGAGGGCGTCGAGCGCCGACCTCGTCATGGATTTGGCACGCCGTTGCCGGTGATAGGTCACGGCAAAGCGGTGCGCTTCGTCGCGTATTCGAGCGACGAGGTGCAGCGCCGCCGAGTTCGCGGGCAAGACGATGGGATCGGACTGATTGGGAAGGTAGAGCCATTCGTGCTCCTTCGCCAACCCGGCAAGGGGAAGACCGGTCATGTCGAGCTCCTCGAGCACCTCGACGACCGCGCTAAGCTGGCCCTTTCCGCCGTCGATCAACAACAGGTCGGGCTTCTTATTGAACTTTTCTTTCTTGGCCAGCTCTCGCTCGACGGGCGTTTCGGTGCGGTCCGTTTCGCGCCGCAGATAGCGCAGCCGCCGCCGCAGCGTCTCCTGCATCATCGCAAAATCGTTTGGCCCGCGGTCGTACTGGATCTTGAACTTGCGGTACTCGCTCTTCTTCGGCCGGCCTTCGACGAAGACGACCATCGACGCGACGGGATTGGTCCCCTGGATGTTCGAGATGTCGTAGCACTCGATGCGATGCGGCGGCTCCGGAAGCTCGAGCGCGTCGGCGAGATCGGTCAGCGCCGTCGCCTGCGCCGTCTCCTGCACTTCCTGATGCGCCAAGAAGGCTTTGAGATTCTGCTCGGCATTCTTCTGAACCAGGCGCATGTATTCGGAGCGCACGCCGCGCTGCGGGCGTAAGATTCGCACGCGCTGTCCCTTGATCGTCGAGAGCCACGCTTCGATGGTCTCGCGTTCTTCGGGTAGCGCGGAGACGAGCAGCTCCTTCGGCACGGCTGCCGCCTGCGTGGCACGCGAGCGCCGCCTCTCCGGCACCGGAGCTTGATTGTCGCGCGCGATCCGAACCAGCGACAGCGCATTCTCCTCGGCAGCACTCGCCGTGCGCGCGGTGTAAAACTGCTTGAGAAACTCGTCCATCAGCACGTCATCGGATTGTTCGTAGACGCCGTCGAGAATGAAATGCTCCTGCCCGATCAGCTTGCCGCCGCGCACTAGGAAGACTTGCATGCAGCCCTGTCCCTGCGCGCGCGCGACGCCGATCAGATCCATATCGAGGCGCGACTTCCACACGACCTTCTGTCCCTCGGTGACGCGCCGTACCTGGACGATGCGGTCCCGAAGTCGCGCCGCCGCCTCGAAGTTGTAGCGTTCGGCAGACTCCGTCATCTCGTGCTGCAGCCGGCGCAGCAGCGAGTCCTGTTTGCCTTCCAGGAAGAGCACGACCTCATCGATCGTTGCATCGTACTCTTCCTCGCTTTGATAGCCGACGCAGGGCGCGAGGCAGCGGTGAATATGATACTGCAGGCATGGGCGTTTGCGCCGTCCGTCGATCGGTTCTCGGCACGTGCGCAGCGGAAAGACGAGCCGTACCAGGTCGATCAGCTCGCGCAGTCCGTGAGCGTTGGTATAGGGGCCGAAGTAGCGCGCGCCGTCGTTTCGCACCATTCGCGTGAAGACCACCCGCGGAAAGGGCTCGTTGGTCACCTTCAAGTACGGGTAACGCTTGTCGTCGCGAAGACGGACGTTGAACGGTGGTTGATGGCGTTTGATCAGATTCGCTTCGAGAATCAGCGCTTCGACCTCGTTGGTGACGACGATCGTTCGAACGTCGACGACTCGCTCCGCCATGGCCGCGATCCGAATGTGATGCGCGGCGCCCTCTTGAAAATACGAACGCACGCGATTTCGCAACGAGATCGCTTTCCCGATGTACAGGATCTCGTTGCCGGCGCCGATCATCATGTAAACGCCTGGAGCATCCGGGACCTGCGAAAGATCGGTGAGCAGCGTTATCTGGCTCGAATCGGTCGCGACCGCGCCCGCATGACGACGATGGCCGCTACGACGGCAACGACGACGAAGCCGAGGATGAGATACGCCCACTGATGCAACAGCGGAAGCACCGCACTTAGGTGCGGGCCCAGCGCGTTGCCGAGCAGAATCAAGAGACCACAAAAGATCAGCGATCCGAGGAAGGTCCAGAGATAGAAGTGCGCGAGGTTCATCTCAGCAATCCCGGCCGCAATTGCTACGACGCCCCGCAAAACCGGCACAAAACGGCAAACGAAGATTGCGAACGTTCCCCAGCGCTCGAAGAAACGATGCACCACCAACAATCGGTCGTGCGTGAAATGAACGTACTTCCCATAACGCTCGATCAGCGGCACGCCGCCGTAGCGGCCGATCGCGTATCCGACCGAGCTGCCGGCTAACTCGCCCGCCAGCGCCACGGCGATCGTCAGCCCGAGATTGCTCAAATGTCCGGTCGCGGTTAGCGCTCCCGCTACGGGAAGAACGATCTCCGTCCCGATCGGCACCGCCATGTTCCCTAATGCGAGCGCCACGAAGAGACCGACGTAACCGTAGGTATCGATGAGCCACAGAACCGCTTGCTGGAGGTGTTCCACCCCGCTCCTTTACTCGAGCGCCGGGGTTCTGTTTCGAGTCGAGGCGCGGCGCAGAATCTCGGCGGCTGAGCTGCCCCCTTCCAGCCGCAACGCTTCGAAGAGGTCAAGCGGCCCGATCTCACGCTCGCCGGCCCGCTCCTGGGCCAGCGCGACGATCCGCCGAACCCTGGGGGTTATGAGGATGCCCTCCCAGAGGCGGTCTTCGCCGGTGCCCAGCGCCCGACGGACCTCTGAATGGACCTCCGGAACGTCGATGCCCTCCGCGTCGAGGGCTCGCAGCGTCGCTGGGTCGCGCTCCTCGAGCAAGGCCACGAGCAAGTGATCGGCGCCCACGAAGTAATGGCTGTGGTTTCGGCACTCTTGCTCGGCCACCCGAAGCACGCGCCGCGCCGCAGGATCAAAGTTCGAGAACAAGCGTCCCTTTCGTCCTTCGACAAGCTCAGGATGACAGGGTTAAGGAAGATTTCGGGGCGACACGATTTGAACGTGCGACCTCTTCGTCCCGAACGAAGCGCTCTACCAAGCTGAGCCACGCCCCGAAGAGCCTCGAAAGATTTTGCAGAACCGTGCTCCCTTCCTTTACTCTGCGCTACGGCCTGCCGCGACCAGGGTAAAGCTGAGAGGCCTCTGAAAGTGTTTCGTCGTTCATGAAATACCTCATCGTCGGGTGCGGGCGCGTAGGTTCTGCACTTGCTAAACTTCTCGATTCCGACGGACACGAAATCAGTGTCGTTGACGAAAACGCCGCGGCCTTCAAACGCCTCGGGCAAAAATTCAAAGGCCACGTCGTCGTCGGCACCGGCATCGACTACGACGTGCTCAAACGGGCCGGCGCCGCGACCGCCGACGGGTTTGTCGCCGTGACCAACGGCGACAACCGCAACATCATGGCGGCGCTCATCGCGCAACGTATGTTTAAGATCAAAAAGATCGTGGCTCGGATCTACGACCCGCCGCGCGGTCAGATGTATCGCGAGCTCGGCGTTCAGACGGTCTGTCCGACCACCGTTGGCGCCAAGCTGATCCGCGACGTTCTCATCGACGCGCCGTGGGAGAATCAAGCGTTCGATTTCGGTAAGCTGACGTCGGTGGCCGCGCTCGTCGGCCCCGCGGATGCCGGCAGACGCGTCATCGAGATCGAGGAAGAGCATCGCATTCGAATCTCGGCCGTCCGGCGAGGGCAGACCGTCACCGTGGCCTCGAGCGATTTCGTGCTTCAAGAAGGTGACGAGGTCAATGCCGTCGTCGCGCCCGATGCGATCGGCGACTTCGCCCAACGCTTTCGCAGCACGCCTCTGCAACCGAAAGTGACGGCCTAACCAATGTTTATCTTAATCGTCGGCGGCGGCAAAGTCGGCTCGTATCTCACCCGTGCACTGATCAACCAAGGCCACGAGGTCGTGGTCATCGAGAAGGTCGAGCGGAAGGCCAAGATGCTCGAGCGTCTGATCGATCGGCAAGTGACCGTCGTCGGCGACGGTTGCGACCCGATGGTCCTCGACGCTGCCGGCGTCAGCCGCGCCGACGTCGTCGTCGCCGACACCGGCGACGACGAAGACAATCTCGTGGTCGTGCTCCTCTCGAAGAAAAAATCGAAGGCCCGCTGCATCGCTCGCGTCAATAATCCGGCCAATAAGCTGATCTTCAACTCACTCGACACGGACGATCCGGTGATCGTCATCTCGTCGACGGAGCTCATCCTCGACGTGCTCAACGAGCACGTCAACGCATCGAAGTACCGCTCGATGCTGGAGACGATGCATCTGTTCGGCAAAGGCGACATGCAGCTGGTTAAAGTCGCGATTCCCGAACGCTCGCCGGTCGACGGCAAGCGGCTTTCCGAAATCGACTTTCCGCACAACTCCGTCGTCGTCGCAGTCGACCGTCCGGAGAGCGATTTGGAGATCCCGACCGGCGACACGACCCTGCACGCCGGCGACGCGATGATCGTGATCGTCAAGAACGGCGCAGGAGAGCGCATTCGCTCCATCCTCGGCGCCTAGATATAGCCTTTCTTTAGCGCGACGACTGCGGCTTGAGTTCGGTCGGATGCCGAGAGCTTCTCGAGAATATCGCGAATGTGTCCCTTGATCGTACCGAGGCCTAAGTGCAAGCTCTCGGCGATCTCCGAGTTTGCGTGACCCTCCGCGATGGCACGCAGAACTTCGGTCTCGCGCTGCGTCAGCGGAGAAGAGCGAGGACCTGCCGGCGCACCGGGCGAGAAACGCGCGAGCACGATATGCGCGATCTGCGGATCGAAATACGCGCCGCCTTCACTGGCGATTCGCACCGCTTCGACGATGCGCTCCGGCTCGGAGCTCTTCAGGCAATAGGCGTCGGCGCCCGCGGCCAGTGCGGCCAACACTTCGTCCTCGAGATCGAGCATGGTAACGATCACCACGTGCGTCGCGGGCAACTCCGTGCGCACGCGCTTGGTCAGCGTCACGCCGTCGATCGCCGGAATGCCGATATCGATAACGGCCACGTCGGGGCGTTCCCGGAGGATCGCTTCCCAACCCATCAGGCCGTCGGCCGCCTCGGCAACGACGTCGAACGAGCCCTCGAGCGCGGTACGCAATCCCGCACGCGTTAGCGCATGATCTTCGACGATGGCGACGCGCGTGCGCGCGTGAGGTTCCATTTACTGCTCCAGCATTGGCAGCTTCATCGTGAACGTGCTGCCGCGCGGCGATCGAGGAGCGTACTGCACGCTTCCCCCGTATTTCTCCGCGATCCGCCGCACGATGTAAAGGCCCAAACTCGTACCCGCACCCGCCTGGCCTCCGCCGAAGCGCTGGAAGAGACCTTGGCGCCGCTCCTCGGAGACGCCGTACCCGTCATCTTCCACGGCGATTTCGATCCACTTACCGTTGCGAATGCCACGCACGGTCACGTGACCGCCGCGTGGAGTCGCATCGATGGCATTGGCCAGCAAGTTCGTGATCGCACGCCGAATCTCGTGCGGATCGCCCATCGTCGGCAAGGGTTCCGAGCTAAGGGCTCGCATCTCGACTCCTTTGATCTCGGCCACGGGCGCGAGTTCGGCTACGATCCGTTCGAGCAGCTGATCGCAGAAGATTCGCTCTCGAATGGTCGAGGTCTCGCCCGCTTCGTATCTGGCGACCAGCAGCAGCGTTTCGACGATGCGCCGCTGATCGTCGTTCGCTCCCAGCGCGGTTCGCAGGATGGCGCGATAACGCTCGGGGAGTTCACCGTACGCACCGGTAAGCGCCTGGTTCATCGTGACGTGCGCGGCCGAAAGCGGCGTGCGCAGATCGTGCGCGAGCGCGTACACGATGTCGCGGATCACGTCGCCGCGGTCGCCGAGCTCGTCCTTTTGCCGGGCGATCTCGTCGTTGCGCTCGCCGAGCTGGGTAAACAGCCCGGCCTGTTCGAGCGCCATTCCCGCCTGCGCAGCGAAGGCGCGAAGCGTCGCGGGCGCGTCGGAGACGAATGGTTTGCCGGCATTGGCGCATTCGATCAGGACGTATTCCGACGATCCGCTGGCGGAAATCGACGTGACGAGCGCCTCCGACGCTCCCAGCGCGTCGAGCGTGAGACGGCCCAAGACGTCGTTTGCGGTCACGGAGACCACGTCGTCGGCCTCGGAAGCGCGCGCGGCTAGCGAGGCAATCTCGGTCGAGAGCGGCCGGCGCTCGACCGAGATATCCCGGTCCCCCTCGGAGTACGAAAGCGTTAAAGGCGTTCCAAACGGCGTCTCCCGCAGGATCAATATCGCCTTCGACGCGCCCAGCAAGGCGACTGATTCGCGCGCGACCGCGCGCTGCACCAGCTCGACGTTGAGCGTTTCCCGCACGCGCCCGATCGCAACGCGCAACGCTTTCTCAACGTCGATCTGCCGCATGCGTCCGATCGAGACACCGGCTTCGCGAGCGTACTCCTGGGTTTTTACGCTCATGTAACCCACGAGAACGTAGGAGGCGGCCAAGAGCAATCGATCGCCAACCGCGACTCCGTCCCAATGGTAGCCCGCGACGACGCCGTTATAGTATCCGGCCGCCACGTTTGCCAGCTCTGCCATAATGACCAAGTTCGTCGTGAGCCGGCTCCGAAGCGCCAGGCTGCTGAGCGCGATTGGGCCGTTGAATAAAATCGCCGCGATAAAAAGCTGCGGAGTATAGAGATCGATAATCCATGCGATGGTGAGTAAGCCGTAACAGAGTAGGGCCACTGCGCGCGTTTTCGGGCAGAGTGGCGGGGGCGCCTTGCCACAGCGCGAAGGCCTGCGGCGATGGATCGCACGGCAAAGGCCGAGGAGCTGCTACGCGAGCTCGGCGGCCGCGCGCGGCTCGTCGTCTACGTCGCTAGTGCACCCGGATCGGGCAAAACGCGCCGCCTCTTGGAGGACGCTCGACGCCTCGCGGCCGACGGCAAGCGTGTGCTCATTGGCTGGATCGAGACGAAGGGACGTCCCGACTTGGAACGACTCGCCGACGGTTTGCCTCGCGTGCCGCCGCGCCGCATCACCATCGGTGACGCCACCTTCGAGGATTTCGACTACGAAGCAGCGTTGCGCGAGAAGCCGGACGTCGTGGTGCTCGACGAACTCGCACACGATAATCTCGGGGATGCCCCTCATGCCAAGCGTTGGCAAGATGCGCTTGCGCTTAAAGAGCATGGGATCGGCGTCATCGCCGCCTTTAACATCGCGCACCTCGAAACCGTCGCCCCGACGGCCGAGGCGCTGCTCGGCTATCCAGTTCGCGAGATCGTTCCGCTATCGTTTCTGCAGAGGGCCGACGAGGTCGTCGCGCTCGACGTCTCGCCCCGCCTTCTCCAAAGCCGCGTCCGCGCGGGCAAGATCGTCAACGAGCAGGATATCGAACGCGCGCTCAACGGAGCCTTCAAGGAAACGACGCTCTACATGCTGCGCGAACTGCTCTTGCGCACCGTCGACAACCTCACGCTTCCGGTCGTGCAAGCCGGTCGTAATTCCACGGCCGCCGCATTCGTCTATCCAAACTTCGATGTAACGGCCTTTCTGCGGCGCACCGCGGCAATCGCGGAAGGCCTCGATCTTCGGCTGGAGGTCATTCCGACGCCGGGCGTGGACCGCGCGGCGCTCGAACCCATCGCACGCGGGCTTGGAGGCGAGATTCTGCACGAGGCTATCGACCCGTCCGCCACTTCGGCTCAGGCTTTCCGCGCCGCACTGGTCGCGCTGCCTCACGGACGAATCGCTACGAAGCTCGCGAACGCGCCGCTTCCATACGACCTCTTCATCGTCGGTGTGGGCCAGACGTACGTCGGCGAGAATCCGGCGCGCTCACCCTACTCGCAGACCGCCGGCGACCGCCTGCGCGTAGGTTACGGTAAGCTTACCGTTTATCTCGGCGCGGCGGCCGGCGCCGGAAAGACCTATGCGATGCTCGACCGCGCACATCAGCTTGCGGCCGAAGGCATCGACGTCGTCGTCGGATTCGTCGAGACGCACGGCCGCAAGGAGACCGCGGCGCTCCTCGAGGGCCTCGAAATCATTCCGGAAAAGATCGTGAGCGAGAACGGGATTACGTACCGCGAGCTCGATCGCAACGCCGTAATCGCCCGCAAGCCGCAGGTTGCGCTCATCGATGAACTCGCGCACAGCAACGCTCCCGGTTCGGTCGCGCCGAAGCGTTTTCACGACGTTCTCGCCGTGTTGCGTGCGGGCATCGACGTCATCACGACGCTCAACATTCAACACCTCGAAGGGCTGGGAGATACGGTCCTGCGCCTGACCGGAACGGTCGTGCGCGAGACCTTGCCGGACGGAATCCTCGCGCTCGCCGACGAGGTCATTCTGGTGGACGTTACACCTGAGACGCTGCGTCAACGGCTGCGCGAAGGCAAGATCTATCCGCTCGAGCGTTGCGAGGCGGCACTCGCGAACTTCTTCCGTACAGAAAACCTTTTTGCGCTTCGCGAGCTTGCGCTGCGCGAGGCGTTGCGCGCGCGCCAGCGCGAGCGCGTCGCCTCGCCGTTCGATCGGATTCTGCTCTCGATCGGTTCGCGTGCGACCGATTTACCGATGGTCGCCCGCGCGGGACGCATCGCGGCGCGCCTCGCCATTGAATTTGCCATCGCTCACGTCGTGGCCCCGAAGCAACGCGTGGACCAGTCCGTCGTGGATTCTCTGCGTGCCGAGGCCCGCAAAACCAACGTCGAATGGATCGACGAAGTCGCCGAAGACGTACCGAAACGGCTCATCGAAATCGCTCGCGTGCGACCGCAAACGACGGTGGCTCTCGCCGGGACGCTCCACTCGCGACGCTGGCCGCAGCGTCCGTCGTTCGCGCGGCGTCTGCTCGATGCCGGCGCGCGCGAGCTGCTCGTCCTTCTCCCACCCCGCTCTACTTTGTCATCCTAAGCCCCGCCTGCCCTGAGCTTGTCGAAGAGTCGAGTGCGAGATTCAGCTCGAGGACGTTGACGCGCGGTTCGCCTAGGAAACCAAAGGTTCTTCCGGTCACGTGCTGCGCGACGATCGCATCGACCGCCGCGACGCTGATGTCGCGCGCCTTCGCGACGCGCGGCGCCTCCCAGTACGCCCCTTCGGGGGTGATATCGGGATCGATGCCGCTGGCGCTCGACGTCACGAGATCGATGGGCGGAGGCCCGCTCGCATCGGGATTCTCTTTTTCGAGCTGCGCGATGGTGGCTTTCGTCGAGGCGATCAGCTTCTTCGACGTTGGACCGTAGTTCGTTCCACCGGTCTGCGTCGGATCGTAACCTTTGCCGGCAGCCGATGGCCGCCCATGAAAATATTGCGGCTTGGTCCAGAGCTGCCCGATGATTGCCGATCCGACGACTCTCCCGTTGACCAAAACGAGCGAACCATTCGCCTGCCGCGGGAAGAGCGCTTGCGCGATGCCCGTCATCGCCAACGGGTAGACGATCCCAAGCAGGACGACCGAAACGATCGTGACGCGAACCGAAGTGCCCAGATGCTTGATCATTCCTTCGTCTTCCTATGTGAGATGGAGTGCCGCGAGCGCCATGTCGACCAGCTTGATGCCGATGAAGGGAATAATGATGCCGCCGACGCCGTACAGCATCACGTTCTCGAAGAGAACACGGTTCGCGCCTTTGGGCTCGTAGCGGACGCCGCGTAAGGCGAGCGGAATCAGCGCAACGATGATCAGCGCGTTAAAGATAACGGCAGAAAGAATCGCGCTCTGAGGCGTCGTCAAACGCATGACGTTGAGAATCCCCATCGCCGGATAGGCGGTCCAGAACATTGCCGGAAGGATCGCAAAGTACTTCGCGACGTCGTTGGCAATCGAAAACGTCGTCAAAGCGCCGCGCGTCATCAAGAGCTGCTTGCCGATCTCGACGATTTCGATGAGTTTGGTTGGATCGGAATCGAGATCGACCATATTCGCGGCCTCTTTGGCCGCCTGCGTTCCCGAATTCATCGCAACACCAACGTCGGACTGCGCGAGCGCCGGCGCATCGTTCGTGCCGTCGCCGGTCATTGCGACGAGCCGCCCGGAGACCTGCTCGCGCTTTATCAAGTCCATCTTCGTCTCGGGCGTCGCCTCGGCGAGAAAATCATCGACGCCGGCTTCTTTGGCAATCGTCGCCGCCGTCAACGGGTTGTCACCCGTGATCATTACCGTGCGAATCCCCATCGCGCGCAAGCGATCGAACCGCTCGGCCATATTGGGCTTGAGAATGTCCTTGAGATAGATAACGCCGATCACGAGAGTGTTGTGAGCGAGCAAGAGCGGCGTGCCGCCGCTGCGCGCTATGCGCTCGACCTGCGGTGAAAGATCGGCGGACGGGGTACCGCCTTTTTCGCGAATCCAGGCAAGCACGGAGTCTGGCGCGCCTTTTCGGATCTTCGTTCCGTCCGCGAGGTCGAGGCCGCTCATACGCGTGTAGGCGCTAAATGGCACGAAGGTCGAGTTCGCCGGTGCGTCGCCTTCGCGCGCTCCGACCTGCTGTGCGAGTGCCACGATCGAGCGGCCCTCGGGTGTTTCGTCGGCCAGCGAGGAGAGGTAGGCGATGCGCGCCGCGTCCTTTGCGTCGATGCTGGCCGCGGTAATGATTTCGACGGCCTGGCGATTGCCCAGAGTGATCGTACCGGTCTTGTCGAGCAGCAACGTGTCGACGTCGCCCGCCGCTTCGACCGCGCGCCCGCTCATCGCCAGGACGTTGCGCTGCATCACGCGGTCCATGCCGGCGATACCGATCGCCGACAGCAGTCCACCGATCGTCGTCGGAATGAGGCAGACGAGTAATGCGATGAGGACCGTGACGCTTTGAAGCTTGCCGGCATAGGCCGAAAACGGAGCGAGCGTCGCCACCGCGATCAGAAAGATGATCGTAAGTCCGGCCAGCAAAATCGAAAGCGCGATCTCGTTGGGCGTCTTCTGGCGCTGGGCCCCTTCCACTAAACTAATCATGCGGTCGAGGAAGCTTTCGCCGGGATTGGCCGTCACTCGAACGACGATGCGATCGGAGAGCACGCGCGTTCCACCGGTTACCGCGCTGCGATCGCCACCCGACTCGCGGATGACGGGCGCCGACTCTCCGGTGATCGCCGACTCGTCGACCGTTGCGGCCCCTTCGAGTACCTCGCCGTCCGCCGGGACGATCTCACCGGTTTCGGCGACGAAACGGTCGCCTTTTCGCAACGTTGTGCTCGTGACTCGCTCCTCGGTCCCGTCATCGCGCAACAAGCGCGCGTAGGTATCGGACTTCGTCTTGCGCAGTGCCTCGGCTTGGGCCTTGCCGCGCCCTTCCGCGACGGCCTCGGCGAAGTTCGCGAAGAGAACCGTGAACCACAGCCACGCTGCAATCGCGAAGTCGAAGCCGGACATCCCGGTATGTCTCACGAGATCGCGCACGAAGAAGATCGAGGTCGCGGCCGCACCGACCTCGACGACGAACATCACGGGATTGCGAGCCTGCCAGCGCGGGTCGAGCTTCTTAAACGAATCGCTCACGGCTCGTGTAATGATCGCGCGATCGAAGAGCGACCGGGCCTTCGGACGGCGCTCCAAGCGCCTCTGGCTAAGCATCAGAACGTCTTTCCTTGGAGTACGAGCAGATGTTCCACGATCGGCCCGAGCGAATCGGCAGGCAGAAACGTGAGCGCTCCGACGATTACGATGACGCCGATGAGCAGTGCAACGAAGATCGGCGAGTGCGTCGTGAACGACCCCGAGCTTTCGGGTACTGATTTCTTACCGGCCAGCGCACCCGCCAGCGCGAGCGCGGGAATCGCGACGGCGAATCGTCCGAAGAGCATGTTTACACCGGTCATGAGATTATAGAAGAGATTTGGTCCCAAACCGGCAAACGCCGAGCCGTTGTTGGCATTCGTCGAGGTGAACGCGTAAAGAATCTCGGAAAAGCCGTGCGGTCCGCCATTGTTGAGCGTGGCTAGCCCGGCCGGAGTCACCGCGGCGATTGCCGTCGGAACCAAACAGAGAACCGGGGTGACGAGGGCCGCTAAGATCGCAAACTGTACCTCTCGGCGCTCGATTTTCTTTCCGAGATACTCCGGCGTGCGGCCCACCATAAGCCCCGCGATGAAGACCGTTAAGACGACGAAGACGATCATACCGTACAACCCACTGCCGACGCCGCCGAAGACGATCTCGCCCAACTGCATGTCAACCAGCGGAACGAGGCCTCCCAGCGGCATGAATGAGTCGTGCATCGAGTTGACGGCGCCGCAGGACGTGTCGGTCGTCACCGTCGCGAAAAGCGCCGAAGCCGAAACGCCGAAGCGGCACTCCTTGCCTTCCATATTGCCGCCGGCCACGCCGAGGTGGTGCACGATCGGGTTTCCGCCGGCTTCGGCCCAATATGCCAGCGTAAATCCGGCGAAGAACAGGACCGCCATCGCGGTGAAGATCGCCCAGCCCTGGCGCGTGTCTTTTACCATCCTCCCGTACATGTACGTCAGACCGGCGCCGAGCGAAAAGATGAGCAGCAGCTCGATGAGGTTGGTGAACGGTGTCGGATTCTCGTTGGGCGAAGCCGAGTTGGCGTTGACGAATCCGCCACCGTTGGTACCTAGTTCTTTGATGACTTCTTGCGAGGCCATTGGGCCGCCGGTGATGGACTGCGAGAAACCCTCCACCGACTTCGCCGCTTGATATGCGTGCAGGTTCTGAGGGATTCCCGCGGAGACGAACAAGAGTCCGATGACGATCGAGATCGGCAGCAGCACGTAAAGCGAGCAGCGCGTCAGATCGACCCAGAAGTTTCCGAGCGTCTTCACGTTTGTCCGCACGACGCCGCGCACGACCGCGACTGCGATTGCGATGCCGGCCGCGGCCGACACGAAGTTGTGCCAGGCCAGGCCGGCCATCTGCGAAAGATAGCTCATCGCGGTTTCGCCGGAGTAGAACTGCCAGTTGGTGTTGGTCGTAAAGCTCACCGCGGTGTTCCACGCCAAGTCCGGCGACATGTTGTCGATGTGCTGCGGATTGAAGGGAAGCCACTTCTGCGTGCGGAGAAGCACGTAGAGATACGCGAGGCCTACGAGCGAGAAGGCGAGCATTGAGAGCGCGTAGGCGTACCACGTCATCTCCTCGTCTGCTCGAACGCCACAAAGACGATAGATGACCTTCTCGAGCGGCGCGAAGACCGGCGTTAGCCAGGTGCGCTCGCCGTCGAAGACGCGGGCCATATACGTCCCAAGCGGCTTCGTTACCGCTAGAACGAGCAGGAAGAAGAAAACGGCCTGCAGCCATCCGATCGCAGTCATAGCGGTTCCCTAGAACTTCTCAGGGCGAAGCATCGCGAAGACAAGGTACGCCAACCCCGCGATGGTCAGGATAAGCCCCAAGACCTCGTCAAACTGCATCTGCTTATACTTTCTCGCAGCCGAGGACGTACAGATCCAGGAGCACGAAGCAGACGATCGTCAAGATGACGACTTCAATCTCAAGGCCCATGGCTATAAGAATAACCAACTAACTCCCGCGATGCCATCCGCCATTCGGATGATCCACTTGGATTTGCGGCCGGCATCGCAAGCTCTTATAATCGGCGAGCTATGATCTATCTACGTTCCCTCGCGCCCGCACTCATCAGCTTCTTCTTAGCCGCGGGCACGGGTGCCGGCGCTGCAACGCCGGTGCCCTCCCCGTCCCCGTCGGCGACACCGAGCGCTCCGAGCGACCCGTGCGGTTCGATCCTATCGATCGTAAACCGTCCGACGGTAACGACCGGCGTTTGCACGGTTCGCACCGGCCACTTCGACGTCGAAACCGGCTATACGAACACGACGACGACCGGACCGGGCGGCGGCAGCGGCGTCACCTACCCCCAAGCGCTCATCCGCGTCGGCACCGCCGATCCACACCTCGACTTGGAGTTCGGACCGCCCGGCTACGAAACGGCCTCCGCCGGCACGCCGGTCATCACGGGATCGAGCGACGTCAACCTCGGGGCGAAGTACGAGTTGGGATATAGCTCGAACGCCGACTGGGGTGTCAACACCGTCATCACGTTTCCGACCGGCGGCCACGCCTTTAGCGCCGGCAACACGGAGTTTACCGGCAACCTCAACGGCGGCTACACGCTTAGTCCCGAGTTTAGCCTCGCCGGTACGCTCAGTTTTAACGCGCTCAGCGGCCTCAACTCTGGCGGCGTGGCACAATCGTACTTCGCCTTCATACCCAGCCTCGAGTTGAGCGCTGCCTTGCCCGGTGGCCCCTCGCAGATATCTGCCGAGTACGCGTACTTCTCCGCTGCCGGCCCGAATCTCGGGGGCAAGAGCCTCGTGGACTTCGTCTATCAGCGGGACTTCGGCGCGCACCTCCAGTTCGACGTTGAATACGGGTTCTCGCCAACTCTGATCGACGGGCAGAAGGAGCACTACATCGGGGCGGGCGCTTCGCTAATGCTATGATATTGACAGCATTCGGAGCCGGATCGGTAACCCTGATGATGCTTTTCTATGCCTTGGAACCGCGCGGTGCAGCCTTCACGCTTCTCTTCGCCATCGCATGTTTCGCAGCGTCGACCTATGGATGGCTCGCCGGAACCTGGCCCTTCGGTGTCGTGGAGCTCGCATGGGGATTCGTGGCGCTGTGGAGATGGAACGCTCGCCGCGCGAACGCGTAGCGGGAGAAGCCCACGTAATTCGTCGAGCACTTCGCGGAGGCGGGAAAAATCGGCGACCTGCCTAACCGCCTGCCAAACGTCTTTTTCCTCGGATCCGAACGGAGGGAATGCCGATGGGAACCGCAGCGACGCCGATAAATATCGGAAACACCGGCTTTATGCTGCTCTGCGCGAGCCTCGTCATGCTGATGACGCCTGGGCTCGCCTTTTTTTATGGCGGCCTGGTGCAGCGCAAGAACGTGCTGACCATCATGATGCAAAGCTTCATGTCGCTGGGATGGACGACGGTCTTGTGGTTTGCCTTCGGCTACTCGGAGAGTTTTGGGCCCGATTGGCACGGCATCATTGGGAATCCCGCGACGTATGCATTCCTGCACGGCGTAACGCTGCAAACGATGTTTGCCAGCACCGCGAACATCCCGCTCATCGTGCACATCGCCTATCAGATGATGTTCGCGATCATCACGCCCGCGTTGATCACCGGCGCGTTCGCCAATCGCGTCACCTTCAAGGCGTACTTCTGGTTTCTCACGGGCTGGTTGATCTTCGTCTACTTCCCCTTCGTACATATGCTCTGGAGTCCGGACGGCATCTTGGCAAAGTGGGGATGTCTCGATTTCGCCGGCGGCATCGTAGTCCACGCCTCGGCCGGCTTTGCGGCTTTGGCATCGGTGCTCTACGTCGGACGACGCCACGTCATCGACAACAAGCCGCACAACGTTCCGCTCATCGCGCTGGGAACCGGGCTGCTGTGGTTCGGCTGGTATGGCTTCAACGCCGGATCCGAGCTGCGCGTCGACGCGGTAACCGCCTCGGCATTTCTCAACACCGATATCGCCGCATCGTTCGCCGCAGTCGCGTGGCTCTTCGTTGAGTGGGCTCGCGGGCGACAACCGAAGTTCGTCGGCCTTCTTACCGGTGCGGTTGCGGGGCTCGCAACGATAACCCCGGCGGCCGGCTACGTCTCGCCTACGACCGCGGTGATCATCGGCCTTGCGGCAGGCGTCGTCTGTTATTTCGCCGTCACGCTGAAGAATCAACTCGGTTGGGACGACGCGCTCGACGTCTGGGGCGTCCACGGAGTTGGCGGATTCTTGGGCATCTGTTTGCTCGGCGTCTTTGCGTCGACGCTGTGGAACCCCAATGGAGCCGACGGCTTGCTGCGCGGCAACCCGGCGTTTTTAGGCAAGCAGTTCGTCGCAGCCACGGTCTGCAGCGCCTGGGCCTTCGTCTTCACCTACGCGATGCTCGCGCTGATCAATCTCGTAACGCCCGTCAAAGTCGACGAAGCCGCCGAAGAGCGCGGCCTCGACGTGGCTCTGCACGGTGAGGAGGCCTACCCGCTGGGCGTCTGACGCGCCGCAGCGCGGCGCACCACCGGTACGAGCGTCAAGCTGCTCGCGGCAAGGGTCGCGAGCGCGACGGCAAACGTGCCGTCGATAATCGCTTCGCGATAGGGAGCTGAAGCGGGAAGCGCGAGCGCGAGCGCGAGCGAAAGTGCGCCGCGCATTCCGGCGACGCGCACGACATCGAGCCAATTGCGCGGGTACGGAAACGGCAGGAGCATCGCGGAGACGACAAACCGGGCGACCGCGACACCCGCGATGCAAGCGACGGTAAATACAGGCTCGTATGCGACCCGCGCGATCTGCAATCCGGCGCCGACCATGAAGAAGACAAGCCCGTTAGCGAGCAATGCAGCGACGTCCCAGAAGCGGCTCACGTCTTCGGCGATGCTCAGCGTGATCCACGAACGCTCGTAGTAGCGTAACGCGATGCCATATGCGATCGTAGCGAAGATGCCCGAGAGCGCAAGGTAATCCGCCGCGAAGTAGGCGCCGTACGCGCAGAGCACCGTTGCGGCGATTTGGAACCTGACGCGCCGACGACCGCGCAGTACGCGGGCCGTCACGAAGGCGATGGCAACCCCGAGAGCCGCGCCGCCTGCGGCACCGGCCACGGTATGGAGCGTCACGATCGCAATCGTACCGGCGCTGGCGGCGCCAAGGCCAATCGCAACCAGCACGCCGCGATAGAGCGCCACGGCAACGGCATCGTTGAAGAGCGACTCGCATTCGACGATCGTGGCCAGCGTGCGTGGAACTTTCAACCGGCGAAAGACCGCTACCACCGCGATCGGGTCGGTGGCGCTGAGAATGGCACCGGCCAAGAGCGCGGGTCCGAAGGGCACGCGAACGATCGAAAGCGCGCCTGCGACGATTGCCGCCGTAAACAATACGCCCGGTCCGGCGAGGGTGGCGATGGCGATCCATTGCCGCCGCATCGCCCGAAAGTTCAGGTTCCACGCCGCCTCAAAGAGCAGCGCAGGGAGAAAAACATAGAGCGTGGCGTGGCCGAGCGCGTACGCGAGTCTCCCCGGCGCGATCAGTCCGTAGAGAACGCCGAGCACGACGACGGTGAGGATCTGCCACAGCTTCACGAACTAGGCATTCTTGGCACTGAAACTTCGAACCCACATCGGACGGTATCTAGGTTAGCGTTACTTCGAGGAGTTTGGCAATGACCGCAATCACGGCTCCGGCGATACCGGGGACGCCTGGGCCCTCGACGTTCCAATTATATCTGTTACGCGGAACGTACGCGCTGATCTTGGCCTTCTTAGTGACGAGCATCTGGCCCGGCGTGGTTTACCACGACAAGCTGGCTCTAATGCACGGCGTCGCGCGCAGCCTGTTGGCAGCGATGGCGCCGCTCATGCTGATGGGCCTTCGCTATCCCCTCAAGATGTTGCCGGTGCTCTTCTTCGAACTGGCCTGGAAGACGATCTGGCTGCTCTTCTTCGCGCTGCCGCTATTGACGGCGCATCACGTCGATCCCGACACCTGGGAGACGATCAAAGCCTGCGCGTTGGTTTGGGTAATCTTCCCGTTCACGATACCGTGGCGCTACGTCTTTGAGACCTACGTCAAAGCGCCCGGAGATCGATGGCGTGTTCGGAGGACCTAGACGTTAAGCAGGCTAGTGGGTGTGCGTGAAGTTTCCGACGCGCGTGACCGCTCGAATCGCCTCGATTGCGCGGCGCATGCCTAACGGCGCACGCGGACGGCCGACGGTTTCGAAGTAAAGCGCCGGATCGATGTTGAGCGTGCGGGTCTGGACCATCGCGACCGGCGTCGCGCGTAAGAACGCGTCCGCGGCGGCAACCTCTTCTTCGTCGTCGGTGACGCCGGGGTGGGACAACAGGTTGAGGCTAACGGCCAAGCCCCGTTCCACGGCCAATCGGATCGAGTCGAAAACGTCGTCGAGCCCGTAGCCCTGCGGGCGGTAATACGCGGCATAGACGTTGCGGCGGAACGAGTTGAGGCTAATCCGAACCGCCTGCAATCCGGCATCGATGCAGCGCGCCAGCGACGCCGGCTGACTGCCGTTCGTGTTCAAGTTGATCGTTCCGTTCTCGCACCGCGCGCGAATACGCTCGATGGCGCGGGCGATGGCGATCGAGCGCAGCAGCGGCTCACCCTCGCATCCCTGGCCGAAAGAGACGATTCCGTCTTCCACGCGTTCCAAATGATGAATTGCCACGTCCGCGAGTTCCTCGGCCGCGACTTCCTCGGAGATGCGCGTCTGCGGAGATGGTACGCCGGTCTCCGCCTCTTGCTCGGAGATGCAGCCGATGCAGCGAGCATTACACTTCGGCGAGACCGGCAACGCGGCTTCGCCCCGTTCGAGGAAGACGTTCTGCGCGGTAAAACAGCCATACTCACGCGAGCAGAGCGCCACTTGCTCGAGCACACCGTTGCGAGGCCCGTTCGCGAGGCGCCCCTCGATCAGCCGTTCTAGTTCCCCGCGCTTAAAGCGGCGCGGTTTCCAATCGTCGCTCTCGTCGGTCTTCATCGCAGCCACGTGCAAACGGTCGTCCACGGCACAGGCGAACGTGTAACCAAAGAGCGGCAACGCCGGCGCGTTGCGCTGGGCTGCATAGGCCGGCACGAGCAGCCGCGTGTAGCCGGCCGGAAGGGCTACCGCGAGCGCATTGCGGCCGGTGATCGGCCCGATCGTCGTCAGCGGGCGGCGGCCGGGAAGGAGCATCTCCAGCGTGCTCTGCGGCGCGGGAATTAGCTCGTCGGGGAGGGCCTCGCGAACGATGCCGGCGTCGGCCAGCGGCACGACGCTCGGATCGTACGAGATCCGGCCCCCCGCATCGCACGACGCGAGCGCGACCTCGGAGGGTTCACGGCGCAAGTTCATCGCCGAGGTCGACTTCCGTATCGAAAACGCGGACGGCCGGCCCGGTGAGATAGGCATCACCGATGCCGTCCCATTCGACCACGAGCCGTCCACCCGGCACAAAGACCTCAACCGGCGACGTAACCGTCCCGCTCGCGATCGCAACGGCGGCGCACGCGACGGCGCCGGTGCCGCACGCCATCGTCAAGCCGACCCCGCGTTCCCAATGCGCGACGCGAACCGTTCGCCGATCATGCAACGCAACGGCGTGCACGTTCGTGCCGTCGGGAAAGCGCGAATCCTTTCGAAACTCCTCCGCAATGCTTTCGAGATCCACGCCGTCAACGCTCGACCGCACGAGCACGACGTGCGGATTCCCAAGATCAACGAACCACGCCCCGTTGTCATCTAATGCGGTAATAAGCGGGTGGCCCATCGCTACGCGAACGGCATATTCGGCTCCGCGCGACACGATCTCGGTCGAAATTAAGCCCGCCTCCGTTTCGAATGTGACGCCCGCCCCTTCTCCTGCTTCGTCGAGCCAGCGTGCCGCGCAGCGGATGCCGTTGCCGCACATCTCGGCCTCGCTTCCGTCGGCATTGATCGTTCGCATGCGAGCATCGGCGACGTTCGACGGCTCGATCGCGATAACGCCGTCGGCGCCGATACCCGCTCGGCGATCGCAAGCCCATCTTGCGAAGCGCACGAGGTCCGCGCGCCCGTCGCTGCGCCGATCGACGATCACGAAATCGTTTCGCGCGCCGTGCATCTTGGTCACCTTCATTTCAGACGCGCTTCGCAGACCACCCGAGCTTTTCCCGTACCTGCTCGTGCAGTGCGTCCGGCGTGCACCAGAACGTATCGGGCTCGGCGCGAAACCACGCGCGCTGGCGCCGAGCGTAGCGCCGCGTCGCTCGCTCGAGCGATGCGCGCAGCTCGGCGATCGTGCTCCAGCCGCGCAGATGGGCAAGCGCCTGCGGGTAACCAACTGCGTTTGCGGCGACGGCCGCTTCGCCGATGCGCTCGGCCTCGTCGAGCAATCCTGCAGCCAACATTCGCTCCGTCCGCACCGCAATGCGCCGATCGATTTCGGCCCGTGGCAAATCGAGAAAGACGAGCAGCGACCCGAGTCCCTCGCCGCGCAGCGTAGGCGCCGGCTCCGGAAACGATGGTGCCGAGTTTTGTGCAAGCGCGATCTCGAGGGCGCGGAGCACGCGATAGCCGTCGCCGGGATGGATCACCCTCGCGCGGGGCGCGTCGCGCTTTTCGAGCCAGCCGTACAGAAACTCCGCCGGGTGGAGCTGTGCTTCCCGCGCGAGCCGTTCTCGCAAGGCTTCGTCGTACTGCGGCGCGAGCTCGACCCCTCCGAGCAGCGCGCGAATATAAAAACCGGTTCCACCGACGACGATCGCGCGCTTTCCGCGCTTTACGATATCGCGGATCGCCGTAATCGCGTCGCTTGCGTAACGTGCCGCCGAATAGCGTTTCGTCGGATCGAGAAACGCGACGAGATGGTGCGGCACACGCGCCATCTGCTCCGTCGTGGGCGCGGCCGTGCCGATGGGCATCCCGCGATAGATCTGTCGAGAATCCGCCCCGACGATCTCCGCACCGTATGTCGTCGCGAGCTCGAGCGCGATATCCGTTTTTCCACTCGCCGTCGCGCCCGCTAGAATCAAAATACCGTCAGACACGCTTGAACATGCGAGCAATCTCGTCGGGACTCAACCGCACCATCGTCGGACGGCCATGCGGACAATGCATGGGATTCGCGCAGCGTTGCAAACGCTCGACGAGCGTGGTCATCTCCTGCGGTGCGAGGGGTTCGCCGGCCACCGTAACGCTGTGGCACGCGAGCGTCGCCCAAACCCGCTCGCGAACGTCACGCTGCTTTGGATCCTCGCTCAGATCGTCGAGCATTCCGCCCAGATCGAAGTTGCGGGACGCATAACCTGCAGGGGTTGCGACGATCCGATAGGTTCGCTCCCCGAAGGCTTCAATTTCGAGGCCACCCTCGCGCAGTGCTTCGAGCGCCCGGTCGAGTGCCGCGCTTCGCGCCGCATCGAGCTCGACGATCTGCGGCACCAGCAGTGGTTCGCTGGGAGTCCGCTGCGCGGCAGCCGTGACGATGGCTTCGTACGCGATGCGCTCGTGCGCTGCGTGTTGATCGACGAGCAGCAATGTTTCGCCGTCGCTGGCGAGGATGAACGTGCGATGGAGCTGCGCGAGAATGCGAAGGCGATCGCCATCCGGCTGACTGCCATCCTCCGGCGCCGGAGCAAAGAGCGAGATGGCCGCGCTCGCCGAGCCCGCGGATATGCTCTCGCTATGGCGCACTGCCGGTCTGTTCGGCAAACCGGCCGCGCGCGTGCTCTTTCAACGTTGCGCCGATGCTTCGACGGACGGCGTCGAAGACTTGCGACGCGTAACGCAGGCGAACGTCGTACTTTGTCGGATGAACGTTGGAATCGACGTGGTTGGCCGGCAAATCCAGAAACAGCACGCCATACGGATGCCGCCCCATCATCGTAAACGTGGAATAGCCGCTCGTCCAGGCGCCGGCAAGCAGCACTCCGCGCACGAGGCGTCCGTTGACGAAAAGCAGCTGCATTCTGCGATCGGGGCGATCGTGTCCCGGTTCGCTGACGAAGCCGCGCAGCGTGCCGTCGAGCATCCGGGCCGGCGCTCCATCGAGCGGTAGCAGAGTTTTCGCCGCTTGCGCTCCAAACACCATGGCGAGACGCTCGTGCTCTCGTTCGGTCGCCGGCATCACCCAAACGTCTTTCCCATCGTGGCGCAACGTGAAGGCGATCTGCGGATACGCAAGTGCGAAGCTAGAGAGCCACGAGGAGCTGCGATTGAACTCCGCGCTCGGTGCGCGAAGATACTCACGTCTGACCGGCAGCCTTTCAAAAAGCGAGCGAACTCGAACCTGCGTGCCGGCCGGCGCCGCCGCCGGCTCGAGCGCACGTACTTCCTCGGCGTGCGCCCCAACGCGCGCCCCGATCGGAAGGCCGGGTTCGCGCGAAACGATTTCGAGATCCGAAACCGCGGCAATCGAGGCCAAACCTTCGCCGCGAAAGCCCAGCGTCGCGATGGATTCCAGCTCGGTCGCGACGTTGAGTTTGCTCGTCGCGTGGCGTCGAATCGCCAATACTAAATCTGCGCTCGCAATGCCCGTCCCGTCGTCGACGACTTCGATGAGATCGAGGCCGCCTCGTTCGATGTTGACGGCGATGCGAGTCGCCCCCGCGTCGACGGCATTCTCGACCAGCTCTTTGACGATCGACGCGGGGCGTTCGATGATCTCTCCGGCGGCAATCTGACCGATCGTTACCGCATCGAGCTCGCGAATGGCAGCCACGCCCGCTAGTTTCGCGAACGGCCCACTTGCATCCCAGCAGAAAATGGAGCGCCTGTGCGGGGTTGACAAAGCCTCCGACCCGAGTATTCTAGTTGAGGATTCCTCGTTAGGTGAGGCGTCTGCACGAAGAGATGCCGCTGCCCGGAAAGGTCGAGAGACCCCAACGGGTGACCAGATCCCGCCGAATCAAGGCGGAATCTAACGCGGCTGGTCCTTCGACCCGGCTCAGGATGACAAGCGGGGACTATGGCGTGCAGTGCTAAAGCTCGACAGTGAGGGAGAAACCGCGGCAAATACCGCACGAATTTCTCAAACTGTCGGCCTGCGAGAACAGCGGCAGTTTTTTTGTTTGGCAACGGAAGGGGGTGATGTCAGGCCATGGACGACGGACCTAGTAGTCGATCGCACCGGCTCGCGACGAGCCGCGTATTCCTGCTGTGTGCGTCCGACCGGCGCGGCAGAGCATAACGAAATAGGAGGATGTGTCGTGAAAAGAGTTCTGGCATTTTTGCTCGATTTTGCGAGCAATCGGGCGGCGCGCGGAAAGACCGCGTTCCACGACGATACGTTGCGGGCCAACCAGGGTAGTAGTCCCGCCTATACCTTTAGCTACTGGCGCTCTCTCGTCGATTAGACGATCGAAGGCGATTTGCCGTGCTTGCCGCTCTTCTCGTTGCGACGATTCAGATCGCGGCGATGCCGGCTGCGTCACCATCGCCTTCACCGGCGCCGACTCCGCGTTTCGATCTGAAGGCTAGCGGCTCCAACGTCTTCGTCGACCAGGCGACCGGCGGCCGCGGCGTAACACCTCCGGAGGGGCCCGGGTTTGCGAACGGCTCGCCGATCTCGCCGATGTCGCCGTACGACTGGTTCACCGGCGCGCCGGTGACGCCGGGAGTCGCGGGCATCGCGCAGTACGAAATCTCCGGCACCTATCACGCAACGGGTCTGGATTTCGGTGCGACGTTCGGAGTCGGTGGCTTGAGCGGCAGCACGACAAATGCATTGTACTGGGGCGAGCCGTTGATCCCCAACCTGAACGATCACGGCCTCTCCCGAGTCGTTCCGTATGCGATTCTCTTTCCGACTCACGCGGGCCAAGACGATGCGAGCATCGCGAGCGCGAGCTTGCTCGGCGCATCGGTTGGCGCAGCAGATTCCAGTTGGAAGGTCCGGGGCGGCTATTTCGATTTGATGCAGAGCGACCGGTTCGTCTTCGCGCCGCCGCCGCTAACCGATGCCGTGCCGAGTCTGGGAGTGCAAACCGCAGAGACGCTCGGGCCAGGAATGCCGTCGATCAAAGACTGGACGGCCGCTCCATCATCCTTGCCGCTGCTCGGCGCCGACGGATACTGGCGCCGCGGGGGAGTCTCGCTGGAGTTAACCGACGCGCTGCTGCCGTCACTCTCAAATACGAACGTCCGTCTGACGATGGGATCGCTGGTGCTCGACCGAGGCGACAATGGCCGCTTCTCCGTTCAAGTCGCGCATCTCTGGACGACCGGCGACCCCATCTCGACCACGACCTTCTATGGCGTAGACCAGGACATCCACTACGGCACCCAGGGACGCCTCTTCACGAGCGAGTTGGCGAATCAGGAACAAACGATCTCGGGCGCCCGCGCCTTCTTTCATCCTCTCAAAGGTTGGGACGCGCTGGCGGAGCTCGGGCGCGCGTGGTACGACGCGGGGTTGGTAACCGAACCCGGCACGTCGCATTTCGGGAACTACGAGCACTTTAGTGTGGCGCGCCACATTGGGGACGACCTGGCAACGTTGGAATACCATCGTTTCGACCCGACCTACGCGACGATTATCTTGCCGTACGGCATCCCCGAGAACATCTGGAGCGTGGCGTGGTCGTGGCCCGGCGTGTGGCTGAAATCAACCTACCAACTCGTCGACAACAGCGTCGTCGGCGCCAACCGGGCCGGCTTTCGTTTCAAGTACGATCACAATAGTAAGTACCTGGAGATGCACGCGAGCTACGGCGAATGGCGGCAGCTCATACCCGAAACCGAGGCGAACGCATCCCAAGTGGGCTTCGTCGACGGCTTCTTTCTCTTGCAGCAAAATGGATTCGGCACGATCGGACACGACCGCCAGCTCGGGCTCTACGTGGCCTGGCACCTTCCCAACGACGACATTGCTTTCGACGGCGTCGAGGACTATCTCAATCGCGATGCCGATCCCGGCCAGCCGCTGGATGTTGTCGAGACACGCTCGCCGCAAGCCGTCGTGAGCTGGGCGCATCACTTTAGCGGCAAGCTGCTCGCGGTCGGCGGCTACGGTCGCTTCGAGACGATTGGAAGATGGGCGATCACACCCGTCGACGCAGTCTACGGCGTCGGCTTTGCCGGTGTCCAGCTCGCGACCGGGACGAACACGGCGCTGCTCGTCGAAGGAAGACGGTACGCGCTGACGGGCCTGCCTTCGATTCCCTATGGACCGCCCCCGACGATGCGGGGGACCGCTTTCATCGTCGATCAGAAGGTCAGCTTATGAGCACCGAAACGGTCGCCGGCCGCTTTGTGAGACCGAACGTCTTTCGTTCCGTCATCATGTTCCTTTCGATCGTCGGGCCGGGCATCATCACGGCCAATGCCGACAACGACGTCGGCGGCATCCTCACCTATTCACAAGCCGGCGCGCAGTTTGGCTACTCGATGCTCTGGCTGCTCCTGCCCATCACGGTTGCACTCGTCGTGGTACAGGAGATGTGCGCGCGGATGGGCGCGGTCACGGGCAAAGGCTTAGCCGACCTAATTCGCGAGAACTTCGGGGTGAAGGTAACCTTCTGGTGCCTTCTCCTCTTCGTTCTTGGCGACATCGGCAATACCGCCACGGAGTTCGCCGGGGTCGCGTCCTCGGCACCGATCTTCGGCGGCTACCTGCACGTTCCCAATGCCGAGGCCTTCAAGATCGCGCTGGTGGCCGCCGCAGCAATCTTCGTCTTCATGACGGTAACCCGCGGAAGCGCGAAGCTGCTCGAGCGGATCTTCTTCTTTTTCTGCTTCGTCTACATCGCATACATCGTCAGCGCGTTCGTCGTCCATCCCGCTTGGCACGACGTCCTGCACCAGAGCATCGTGCCGCATATTCAAGCATCGAAGGCCTACGTCTTAATGGTCATCGCCGTCATCGGAACGACCATCTCGCCCTGGATGCAGTTCTACATCCAGGCCGCGGTCGTCGAAAAGGGAATTCGCGAAGGAGACTACGGCTATTCGCGCCTCGACGTCGTGACGGGCGGCATATGGACCGATGTAATTGCGTACTTTATCATCGTCTCGTGTGCGGCCACCATCTACATTCACAATATCCATGCCGCTCATCCAATCGTCGTGCACGACGTCGGTGACGTCGCGGTCGCGCTCGCGCCGCTCGCCGGAAAGTTCGCCGCTCTGCTCTTCGCATTGGGGCTGCTCAATGCGGCCGTCTTCACGGCGTCGATCCTGCCGCTTTCGACCGCTTATTACGTCTGTGAAGCCTTCGGCTTCGAGCGCGGCGTGGACAATCGTTTCTCCGAGGCTCCGGTCTTTTACGGCTTCTATCTCGCGCTGATCATCGTCGGAGCCGGGACCGTAATTATCCCCGGTGCGCCGCTGTTGGGAATCATCTTCTACTCCCAGGTACTCAACGGTGTGCTGCTGCCGATCGTCCTGGTCCTGATGCTGCTGCTGATCAATAACAAGCGCCTGATGGGGCGCTGGACCAACTCGCCGCTCTTCAACGTCATCGCTTGGGCCACCGTCATTATCGTGGGCGCGCTCACTTTGATATCGACGGTGCAAATCGTCTTCCCGGCACTCGGCAGCTAGGGACTCCCCGATGTCACCGTGACACTGGGAGTCCAAATTCCTTAGTGCCTGCGCGAAGCGCAGTCCTGAGCCCTTCGACTCGCTGCGCTCGCTCAGGACAGGCTGAGTCGAAGGGCCAGGATGACAACAATTATTCGGTGTCGGGAGCAAGGTCGGCGCCGATAACCAGCGCCGTCTTACTTCCGGGATGAATCGTCGTCGCAAACACGTGCGCCAGGCTCGCAGCCGCCGGCGTCGCACCGATCACAAGGCTCGCCGGTTTCGTCTTCTCGTCGACGAAGGTCGGCACGTTCCAGCCGGCGCCGCGCAGCGCACCGATCAGCGTTCGGTCGAACGCCGCATTGCCCGTCGCGTTAGCGACCAAGACTTCGTCTTGCGGTGGTTCGCCTTTACCGAAGAGTACCGTGCCGATAAGTTTAGCCCAGCGCTGGTCGGCAAAGACCACCGACGCATCCCCCACCCACCCAGCCTTGCTAGGAAGCGTAAAGGAGCGAATGTTTTCATCGGGGACGTTGCGGTAGATCGTCAACAGGGAGACGAGCTGCTGATTGTTGAGCGTTGTGTTGATGTCTTTTCGTGCGAGCTGCATGATACTCGGCAGTTTCGTCCAGTTCTGCGGTTCGCTCAACTGATCGATTAGGAGCTTGAGCACCGCTTGTTGCCGCTTGACGCGTCCGAAGTCGGAGGCGGGATCGTGCCGGAATCGCACGTAGCCTGCGACCTGTGACCCGTCGAGGTGCTGCTCTCCTTTCTGCAGGTGGATGTGGAGGTCTCCGTTGTCGTCATCGTAGTTCATGTTCTCGTCGACGTTGACGTCGAGCCCGCCCATGGCATCCACGATCGCGGCGGCGCCTTCGGGCTGCAATGCCACGATGGCATCGATCGGCGCGCCTCCCAACAACCGGCTCGCGACGCGGGCGGTCATGTGAGCCCCACCGAACGCGTACGCGGCATTGATCTTCATGGGACCCTGTTTGGGAACGGGCACCCAGGTATCGCGCGGAATCGAAACGAGCGTAACGGTTCGCCGGCCCACGTCGAGATGCGCTAGGATGATCGTATCGGTCGTCGCTTCGTCGGCCTGGAAGCCAAGAATCAAGAGATTCAATTTGAGTTGCCCGAACGAGCGCTTTGCCGTTTGCGTTACGATCTGCTGACGAATTGGGCCACGAAGGGCGAAGAAGCCGACGGCGATCGAGACGATCGCGGCGGCCGCAATGGCAGCGATGCGGAACAAAGCCTTTCTAAACATACGTTGTACCCTCTCTCCCAAAATGCGTTAAAGCGGGCGCGGTGTCGTCCACACCGGGCTCGTAGATGCAAGAACTATGTTCGTAGGAGAGGGGGCGCGCGTTCTCCGATTCGGCAAAGGACCGGGACGAGTCGCCGGAAGGAGCATTCGTCGCAGCTGCATGGCAGCAGAATCGCGAACGCGTGAGCCGCGAAACTTGCAGTAGTCTTGATCAGTGCGATGACGCGCAGCGTCGTTGCGGCAAGCCGGCGCAGCGAGCGCGCGACGATGAGCGTGACCGCAACGCAGAAGAGCGCGTGGATCGCGAGGCTACATTCGGCTGGACCGCCCAGCCAAAGCCCAGGAGCGATGACGCGCCCATAGACCGTCAGTTGTTCGGCGGTCTCCATCGCCCAGAGCGTAATCATCTGCAGGCTGAAAATGAGCGGTAAGAGCGGCGCGATCCGTGGTGGAGGTGCCCGCCTCGCCAGCACCGCGTGCGCTTTTGCAACGAGATACCAAACCAGCAGCGCGACGCCGACGGCGATCGCCGGCGCGACGTCAACGTTGCTGCGATCGGTAAACCGGCCCGCACCAAAGCAACCGGCGTTAGACGCGAACTCCACGATCGGATCGGCGAGCGCCGCCGTAATGACGGCGACCGCGGCACAGAATCCGAGGCGAAGGGAGGTACGATTCAAGCCCTCAACACTTCCAACCGCCTAAAGTCCAGCCCTCTACCGGAACTCAGCCGCGGCAAAGAGAAGGCACTCTACAGCTTTCGCGGCGCTGAAGACGGTTTCGACGGATGTAGACCGTGGGCTCCATTGATAGATTGCGCCAAGCCTCACGCTGGTTTGATCTTTGCTAACGGCACTCTGTACGGTACGACAAGGCGCGGCGGCAGCGGCACGGGCTGCCTCTTCGGCCACAACAGCGGCTGTGGAACCGTCTTCAGCGTAAGCAAGTCCGGCGTGGAACGAGTGCTGCACAGCTTTGCCGGCGACTCCGACGGCGGCAATCCGGTAGCGAGCCTGGTCGACGTGAACGGCACGCTGTACGGCACGACGGCCAACCATCTGCTTCACGGAGATGCGGTCTCAACCGCCTTCGCTTTGACGCCGTGACCTCACGCCGGCGGCAATAACGTAAGTTGCTTCTCTGCGGGCTGCCGCTTCGGCATCTTCTTTCGCAATGGAATGCGGGTCTCGATATCTTCTTCGCCCGATAGCGCGTCGGCGATCTCTTGCGCGCGCTCGATCACGGCGTCGGGTAAGCCCGCCATGCGCGCGACCTCGATGCCGAACGAGCGCGACGAGCTTCCCGGTTGCACGCGATGCGAAAAGACCGGCGCGCCGCCACGCGCACGGTTCTCGACCGCCGTGATGTGATAGTTCGCGACGCTGCGCCAATGGCCAGCCAGCGAACACAGCTCGTGAAAGTGCGTCGCAAAGAGCACCATCGGCGCTTGCTCTTCGAGGCCGAGCAGGAACTCGCAAATCGCCTGCGCGATCGACAGCCCGTCGAGCGTTCCGGTGCCGCGCCCGACCTCGTCGATCAGCAAGAGGGAGCGCGCGGTGCTGCGCCGCAGGATCGCCGCAGCTTCGGCCATCTCCATGTAAAACGTCGACTGTCCCGAGGCCAGATCGTCGCCGGCTCCGATGCGTGTAAAGATTCGATCGACGATGCCCAGGCGCATGCGTTTGGCCGGAACGAACGAGCCGATCTGCGCCATGATCGTCAACAAACCCGCCTGACGGAGATACGTCGATTTGCCGCCCATGTTCGGCCCGGTCAGCAGAATGAAGCGATGCTCCGTATCGCCCAACTGCAGATCGTTGGGAACGAAGTGCGCGCGCAGCACCGACTCCATTACCGGGTGACGGCCTTCCTCGACCCGCGCGACGCTGCATTCGTCGAACTCCGGGCGGACGTAACCGCGCTCCGCGGCGCATTGCGCCAGCGCCAGTAGAACGTCGATCTTCGCAATCGCAGTCGAAGCGCGCAGCAAACTCTCAGCGACGGCGGCGACGCGCTCTACCAGTGCTTCGAAAAGCGCGCGTTCGAGCCGCTCTTGCCGCGACTGCGCCGTGGAGATCGCTAGCTCGAGCTCCTTGAGCGCCGGCGTGATGTAGCGCTCTCCGGTCGTCAGCGTCTGCTTGCGCACGTAATCGGCGGGAACCGACCCCGTGTGGCTTTTCCCGACCTCGATCGCGTAGCCGAAGGCGCTGGCATACTTGATGCGCAGCGTCTTGATACCGGTGCGCTCGCGCTCGTGCTCTTCGAGCTCGGAGAGACGCGAGCGCGCGTCGGTGCGCAGCGCCACGCATTCCTGGAGTTCCGCATCGGCTTCCGGACGGATGACGCCGCCGTCACCGATTTGCGCCGGTGGTTCGTCGACGAGCGTCTGCGTCAGATCTCCGAGCAGCGCTTCGAAATCGCCAATCTCGTCTAAGAGCGGTCCGAGCGCCGGGACCGCAGCCGCGCGCAGCGGGTTCAACAGCGCCAGTGTCCGCCGTAACGAGGCGAGATCGCGTGGCGCCGCGCGGCGGAAGCGCACCTTCTGTGCGATTCGCTCGAGGTCGAAGGCGCCTTTGAGAATCTCGCGCAGCGATTGCCGCTGTGAATGCTCGGCAAGCAGCGCGCCCACGATCTCCTGGCGCTGCGCGATCGCGTCTTGGCGCATCAGCGGGGCGAGGATCCAGCGCGTCAGCATCCGCGACCCCATCGCGGTCATGCAGAGGTCAAGCGTTGCCAGCAGCGTCGCGCGCGGATTGGCGCCCTGCGCGCGCGTCAGTTCCAAGTGCTTGCGCGTCGCGGGATCGAGCACGAGAAACTCCTGGCGGCGGTAAAGCTCCGGCGCTCCCAGGCCGCGCTCGCCGTTGGAAATGCCGGTGCGTTTGACAAACGCGTTGAGCGCGTCGAGCGCGCGATGGATCGCCTGCGACTCCTCGATCGAAAAGCCGTCGAGGTTCGGCCGCTCGCGGGTCTCGACCACTTCGAGCCGCAGCGTAGCAGAACGCGCGCCCAAACCCTCGATCGCGCCGGCTACGAACGCCTGCATCGCCGCGGGCACGTCGGCGACGACCTCGGCCGGCGCGATGCGCTCGAGCTCGGACAATAGCTCGTCGTCGGCGTTGTCGCCCCCAAGCGCCGTCGCCGCGGTGTAACTCGTCGAGACATCGGCATACGCGAGCGCGAAAGTTTCGCCGGCGAGCGCCACCGCGGCGAGGTAGTTGTTCGTCTTGCCGTCGAGTAACTGGTCCTCGATCAACGTTCCGGGCGTAACCAAACGCACGACGTCGCGGCGCACCAGCCGGTTCGGTTGCGGAACTTCCAGCTGTTCGGCGAGTGCGACGACGAAGCGTTGCTTCACGAGCTTTGCGAGATAGCCCGCGAGCGCGTGGTGGGGGACGCCGGCCATTGCGACGCGCTGGCCAGCGCCGGCCTCTTTGCTCGTGAGGGCGATCTGCAGCGCTCGCGCGATCGTTTCGGCGTCCTCGCCGTATGCTTCGTAAAAATCGCCGACGCGCGAGAGCAGAATCGCTTCGGGATGCTTGGTCTTCATCCCAAAGTACTGCTCGAGCATCGGCGAGTACGTGGCCAGCGTTAGTGCCCTGCCCCGGACATTAGGTCCCCAGCGCCTTCGAAATGGCCCGGACGTAGGTACCTTTGGGATGTCCCGTACCGTTCGGCGGCTGTTGGGGATTGTCGAGATCGAGATCCCAAATCATGATTCCTCGATAGCCCAGGCGTTCGACGTCGCTACCGTAACCGGACGCGGCGTTCGGCGTGACGACGACGCCGTCGTCGGCTGTGCCGATCATGAGTCCGAGAACGATCTTGCTCTTGGGAAACCTTTGACCGCCCGACGTGCGGATCTGCGCGAACTGATCTAAAACGTCGAGCCGGCAATCGTCGCGCGATCCTTGCGTGTAACTGCAGTTCGGATGGTTCGAGGGCTTCCAGCCATACTGATCGTACGCCATGACGTTGACGTAGTCGACCGCCGATCCCGCTTGCGCGATGATGGCGATGTCTTCGCCTTGGTGACCGCTTCCCGCCCTCGGATCGGCGCCGTCGATGAACGCATCGAAGGAAATTACCGCCGCCGGAAAGACTTGTCGCACGGCCTGGAGCACGCCGATGAGCTGCTGCTGGCCGTTGGTGGGAATGACCTCGTCGTCGAAATCGAAACCGTCGTAGAGCTTGCGATTCACCTTGACGTACGCAGTTAAGTTGCGAGCGAAAAGACCGGCATCGGTAATATCGAACGACGACGTCGCCCCACCGAATGAGAGCAGCACCTTGCCGCCGCGGGCGTGGATGCGCTTTGCGCCGGGGCGCAGCGGATACGTGTTTTGCGGAGGCGATATCGCATTGCCGTCGGCCAGGCTGAATGCAACGTCCACCGTGGTGACCGCGCCGGGCACGCTGCCTAAGCGGAAAAATGCGTCCTGGCGATTCGTATCCGACCACGATTCCCAAAAGCCCACGAACTCCGTCGCGCTCGAGCCGGCTTCCGCCGCGCGCGGCGCGTCGTTGCCGGCCGGCAGGTTCGCGAAACCGCCATTGCAGGCCCCGAGCACGAGCACCAGGATCGAAACGAGCCCGAAGCCGGAGTGACGCACGCGTTACGCCGAAGCGATCAGATCGAGCAGCGGCCGCATAACCGAGATTCCCGCATCGGCAAAACGCGCGGCACGCCCCACCACCGTGCCGGTGCAGCCCCAAACGTGCGCAGTTTCGATCGCAACGTCGAGCCAGGGCGTCTGCGGGTACGGATAATCCGCCGGCTTTGGCGCGACGACCGTCACGTTGTCGAGCGCCTTCGAGGTCAGCCGGCTCGCGTCTTTCTTCGAGTCGCCACCGATCAAAACGCGCACGGTTCGTCCGACATGGCAGTCGTGATAAGCACGCGTTACCGCGTTCTGCGCTTCGAGAAGCTCCGCAAAGCGCTCGAGCGCAAGCGCTCTGGGAACTTGCGGCCAGCGCGCGGCCGGCGTCCCACGCCGAATCGAATAGATAAAGCTAAAGGCGTTGGCGAAAACGCCCGAACGCACGTAGTCGAGGGTCGCTTGAAAGTCGCTCGCCGTTTCGCCCGGAAAGCCGACGATCAAATCGGTCGTGATCGCGCACTCCGGGAGACGGCGCCGAATCGATTGCACGATCGCGTCAAACTGCGCCAGCGTGTACTTTCGATTCATGCGCCGCAGAAGCGCGTCGCTGCCGGACTGCAGCGGAAGGTGAATGCGCGGGTTGAGCTGCTCGAGACTGCAGAGATCGTCGAGAATCTTCTCCGTGAAATCCTTGGGATGCGGGGAGATGAAGGCGAGCCGCTCGAGACCGGGCAGCGCTGCGATCGACCGGCAGAGATCGCCAAAATCCTCGCCGCTCGCCGGATCGTTCCACGCGTTGACCGTTTGGCCGACCAAGACGATTTCGCGCGCGCCCTGCGCAATCCGTTCTCGCGCCTCGTCGAGGATCGCGTTTGGGGGCCGGTGGTCGAAGCGGCCTCGAACGTGCGGCACGATGCAGAACGTGCAGTAGTACGAACAACCGCGCTGCACCGTGACGAAGGCGCGCAGGTGCGAAAATGCGTCGCTTACCGCGTCGCCGGTGCCGCCGAGCGACGTAAGGAGGGCGCGATCGTCGCTGAAATCCACGTCGTCGAAGTCGGGCTGCCACGCAGCGAGCTGCTCGCCAAGCTCCGCGAGCTCTCGCGTGCCGAAGATCGCGTCAACGTGCGGTGCGAGCTTCTTCATGCGGTCGCGATCCTGTTCGGCTAAACAGCCCGTAACGACCAGACGCAAGCTGGGATCGACGCGTTTGAGCGCGTTGAGATGGTTCATTCGGCCGTACGCACGGCGCTCCGCGTTATCGCGAACCGTGCAGGTGTTGAGCACGATCACGTTCGCTTCCTCGGCGGCCGAAGCGACGGTATAGCCCGCCGAGGTCGCGCGTTCTGCGATATACCGGGAGTCGGCTTCATTCATCTGACAGCCGAAAGTCTCGATGTAAATACTAGGCATCCGTCTTTTCGCACTTCGCGTGGCGCCTGGGGCATTCCGGCCCCTGTGGGTGTCGCTCGGTCGCATTGAGAAATGAGGTGCCGTGCTAAACCCAGCCACCGTTGCGATCGTCGGACGTCCGAACGTCGGCAAGAGCGCCCTCTTCAACCGCCTGATCGGCCGCCGGCTGGCGATCGTCGAGGATACGCCCGGCGTCACGCGGGATCGCCTCTACGCACTCGCCGACTGGCGCGGGCGAACGTTTAGCCTCGTCGATACGGCGGGCATCGACCCCGGCGCCGACGTGGCCCATGGCCTCGAACTCGCCGATGCGACTCGCCGCCAGGCCGAAGCCGCCGCCGATGCGGCCGACGTCGTCGTCATGGTCGTCGACGCCCAGACCGGCCTCCATCCGCTCGACGACGACGTGGCGGCGATCCTTCGGCGCAAGCGGCGCCCGATGGTTCTGGTTGCAAACAAGGCCGAATCGCCCAGCGCCTCGGCAGCGGTTCACGCGGAGTTTGCGAGGCTCGGATTCGGCGAGCCGGTCGCCGTTTCGGCGATCCACGGTGAGGGGACGGGCGACCTGCTCGATCGGATCGTCGACCTTCTGCCGGCTCGAACCGACGAAGCTCCGGCCGACGGAGAACTCGCCCTGGCCGTAATCGGGCGGCCCAATGTCGGAAAGAGCTCGCTGGTCAACGCCCTGCTCGGAGAAGAACGCACGCTGGTTTCTCAGACGCCCGGCACGACGCGGGATGCCATCGACACGCCGTTTCGCTGGGGCGATCGAGCCTATCGGCTGGTCGACACGGCGGGCGTGCACAAGAAACAGCACGCTCACGGTGCGATTGAATATTACGCCGCGCTTCGATCGCTGGGCGCAATCGCTCGATGCGACATCGCGATACTCGTCTTCGATGCCATGGTCGGAATCATGACGCAGGAGCGCCGCTTGGCCGGCATTGCCATCGAGGAGCGCAAAGGCCTAATCGTCGTGGGCAATAAGTGGGACCTCGTTCGCGAACAAGGCGGCGACTATACCCGCAGCGATCTGACCGGCGCCGTGCGAGAACAGATTCCATTTGCGCCCTTCGCTCCAATCACGTTTCTCTCCGCGAAAACCGAGCGGCGCTTAGGAAGCCTGATGCCGATCGTGGTCGAGCTTGCCGAGAATCTCGACCGGCGCATTCCAACCCCGCAGCTCAACGTCGTCGTCCGCAATGCCATCCTGACGCATCCGCCGGCCGTCACTTCCGGCAGAGTGCTGCGAATTTATTACGTATCGCAGCCTGGAACCCATCCGCCGGTCTTCGTCTTCCACTGCAACGACCCCGACCTCGTGCAAGGACACTATAAGCGATTCCTGGAGAACGTCATCCGCCAGCATTTTAAGTTTGAAGGAATTCCGCTCACGCTCGAGTTTCGTCCGCGCCGGGAACGAGAGGAGCTAGAGTAGTGGACGTAGGCATTCCAGAGTCGACGGCGATCGGCATGCTGATAATCGTCATCGCGATGGTGATCGGCGTCTTCCTCGGTGCGTATCTCATCGGCTCGATTCCGTTCGGATATCTCGTGGGCCGCCTCTTCTTCCACACGGATATCCGCAGGCAGGGCTCGGGAAACACCGGCGCGATGAATGCGCTGCGCGCGCTGGGAATGCGCGGCGCCGCACTCGTCCTGCTGCTCGACGCGCTCAAGGGATTCGTTCCGACGCTCTGGGCGCTCAACGTTTTCAACGGATTCTTGGATACCCCGGGCTTCCCGCCGGGAGGACAGATCATCGCCGCACTCGTCGCGACCGGCACCGTACTCGGCCACTGCTACTCGCCATGGTTACGATTTCGCGGAGGGAAAGGCGTCGCGACCTCCTTCGGCGCCATTTTTGCGCTCTGTTGGCCCGCGGGATTGGTTGCGGCCGGCGGTTGGGTGGCCGGTGCCGCAATAACTCGCTATTCGTCGGTCGGTTCCATGCTGGGAAGCGTCCTGGCGCCTGTAGCGCTTTGGATGTTCACCGGGTCGCTCCCCGAGACGGCCTACGGCGTTTTCGCGGCCGTGCTGATCTTGTTGCGGCACCGCGAGAATATCGCGCGCTTGCGAGCCGGAGCGGAGAGTCCGATTCACCTTTCGAAGCCTAGCTCATGATTTCGTCAAACGATCTTCGCAACGGCGTGACCATCGTCGTGGACGGCCAACTCTGGACCGTCATCGAGTTTCTGCACGTCAAACCCGGGAAAGGATCGGCCTTCGTTCGCACCCGCATGAAAAACGTCAGAACCGGAACGACCTTGGAACGTACCTTTCGCGCGGGCGAAAAGCTGGAGCGCGCGACCGTGGACAACCGGCAAATGCAGATGCTTTACAACGATGCCGACGGCTACCACTTCATGGATCAGGAAAGCTTCGAAAACGTCACCCTGCAGCGCGATCTCATCGGCGATCCAGCGGATTTCTTGAAAGACGGCATGGTCGTCGACATGCAGTTTCACGACGGAGTGGCGATCGGCGTCGACCTTCCCGCCCACGTCGAGCTGCGGATCGTCGAGACGGATCCGGGCTTCAAAGGCGACAGCGCGACGAACGTGCAGAAGCCGGCCAAACTCGAAACGGGCGCCACGGTCAACGTTCCACTCTTTGTCGGAGAAGGCGACGTCATTAAGATCGATACGCGGGATCGTCGCTACATCGGCCGCTCGAGTTAGTGGCCTGACGATCTGCGTTTTGCGCTAGAGCTCTTCGCCGCCGCCTTCGTCGCGAGCATCTTCGGCTCGATGGTAGGGCTCGGCGGCGGTTTTATCCTCGTCCCCATACTGCGTCTCTTCCTTGGATTTTCGCCCGCCGATGCGGCGGGCACGTCGCTCGTCCTCATCGTCGCCAACAGCGCCAGCGGCGCCTTCACCTATCTGCTGCAAAAACGCGTCCACCTGAAAATCGGCCTGCTGATCGCGGCCGGGGGTTTGCCGGGCAGCATTCTCGGAGCGATCGCGTCGGTTCACATCTCGGCGCGGCTCTTCGACACGATCCTCGCCGTGCTGCTCGTTGCGGTGGCGATCGACATGGCGTGGAATGCGGAGCGTCGCATGGCGGGGCGGATCGAGCACGATCGCGTCGCGAAGATCAAGGGCATGTCGTATCGCGCCGCGCTTGGCTTGGGATTCGTCGTGGGAATTTTCTCGAGCCTCTTCGGTTTGGGCGGCGGCATCGTGTTGGTACCGACGTTCCTTTACTTCTCGGAGCTGCCGGCGCACGCGATTAGCGCGACGTCGCACTTCGCGATCCTTCTTACTTCACCGGTCGGCCTCGCGGTTCACGCATTGCAGCACGACATCGTCGCACGCGACGTCGTGCCGCTCGTAGCAGGCGGGTTGCTGGGCGGCCCCATCGGCGCGAGGCTCTCGCTTCGGCTCAAATCGCCGCAGCTCCTGATCGTCGTGGCGATCGCTTTGATAATCGCCGCCGGCACGCTGGTTTGGCGCCAACTTTAGAGCCCACCCTCTAGCAAAGACGCGCGTACGGGAGTAAAATTAAGCGGCCGGACCACGATAAACGGCTCCGTCACCATCAAAGGGACGAAGAGCACCTTGAGCGGCTCGAAAACGTAACGAGCGCCTGCGCTAGCGCGGAGACGTCATGTCTTTGGGGACGACGATGCGGTCGTACTCCTCTTCGGAGACGTGACCGAGCGCGAGGGCGGCTTTCTTGAGCGTCGTCTTATCGTGGTGTGCCTTCTTCGCGATTTCAGCTGATTTGTCGTAGCCGATATGTGGGTTGAGCGCCGTTACCACCATCAGCGATTCATCTAAATACTTCTTGATCTGCTCCTCATTGGCTTGCAGACCTTCGACGGCGTGCTCGCGGAACATCGTGCACGCGTCGCGCAGGAGCGTCGTCGAGTGCAGGAAGTTATAGATCATCACCGGATTGAAGACGTTGAGCTCGAAGTTGCCTTGCGACGCCCCGAAACTGATCGCAAGGTCGTTGCCGAAGACTTGCACGCAGACCATCGTCATCGCCTCGGACTGCGTCGGATTGACTTTCCCCGGCATGATCGAACTGCCGGGTTCGTTTTCGGGTAGAACGAGCTCGCCGATTCCCGCGCGGGGTCCGGAGGCCAGCCAGCGGATGTCGTTGGCAATCTTCATGAGGGCGGCGGCCAGCATTTTGAGCGCGCCCGAAGCAAAGACGAAATCGTCGTGCGACGCCAGCGCCGTGAACTTGTTGGGATGGGAGCGGAAAGGCAGCCCGGTCAGCTCCGCGATCTTGCGCGCGGTGCGCTCGCCGAACTCCGGATGCGCGTTGAGACCGGTGCCGACCGCCGTTCCGCCAATTGCAAGATCGAAGAGCGGGTCCAACCCCTCCTTGCATGCGCGCATCGCACGATCGAGCTGGGTGACGTAGCCGGAAAACTCTTGGCCCAGCGTGAGCGGCGTCGCATCTTGCAAGTGCGTTCGACCCACTTTGACGACGTGCGACCATTCCTGGGCCTTGGCATGCAACGCGTCGCGCAGCGCTTGCACGGCCGGCAGCATCTGCGACATCGCTTGCGCGGCGGCGACGTGCATCGCCGTCGGAAACGTATCGTTCGACGATTGCGACATATTGACGTGATCGTTGGGATGGATCGGCTTCTTCGATCCCATCTCGCCCCCGGCAAGCTCGATCGCCCGGTTCGAGATGACCTCGTTCACGTTCATGTTCGTCTGCGTTCCGGAGCCCGTCTGCCATACGCGCAGCGGAAACTGCGCGTCGAGCTTACCGGCGATCACCTCGTCGGCCGCTGCGACGATCAGTCGCGTGTTTTCCTCGTTGAGCTTACCGAGGTCGTGATTGACCGTCGCCGCGGCCTTCTTGAGCAGCGCCATCGCCCTGATGACCTGCCTCGGCATAACGTCTCGGGGCCAGGTGCCCTCCCCAATGTCGAAGTGCACGAGCGAGCGCGCCGACTGCGCGCCGTAATACTTGTCGGCCGGGACCTCAATCTTCCCCATCGAGTCGCTTTCTATGCGGACCGGCGCACCGTCATGCATCTTCATCGTCATGGTCTGGGAACTTCGGCGTCAGTCGCGACCTTTCCGGGCGGCGGTGCGCTCGAGCGTGGTTCCGACGGCGTGCATTTCGACGATTTCATAGACCGTCAGCGGAAACCGCGGATCGAATCGACGTTTGTTGCAGCGCGCGCAGCTCGACGGCTTGCTCGGCCGGCTTCGGCGGAGCGCCTCGAGCCCGCAATGCTCGCACCGGAGAATGTAGCGTTTGGTCGATTCCCGCAGCGCCGGCGCGTTCCCGAGATCGTGATAGATGGAGGTCAGCCCGCACTCGCGCAGCTTGCGCTTGAAGCGCGCGCCGTGGCCCATTTCCTTGAAGTGCGCGAAGCACCACGCGTGAATCATCTCGTGAAGAAGGGTCTCTTGGAGCGCGTCCGGCCGCCGCCCGAGTTGCTTCGACGAGAGCTCGATCAACATCGGCTGACCGGTGTAACTGATGCGCCCGGCCGAGTTTGAAAAGCGAGCGTTATAACGAATTCGGCAGGCGGGGACCGTGCCGTTAAACAATTCGTAGTTCAACCGCGCGAAAAGGAGCTGAAGGTCGGCTTCGGCGGGCAGCATTGCATGGTTTTCTTCGCGATGCGTCCAACCGATTCTTCGTGCCGCCAAACGATTCGGGTGGGCTTCCGCCTCGAATTTACCTACCGGTCTTCATCGTCATCGCCGTGGTGTTTCTCTGCATCATGGCGTATCTGGTGGCCGACGGATTCGGCGTGACCGGTTCGGTCTTCGGCAAGGCCGTCACCGCGCGCAGCGCTGGGCAGTCGCCGCAACAGGGCTCGCAGAACGACGTTGAGGGCGGTCCGCCCGCGCCCGTGGTTGCGGAGTTGCGGAAGCTGCGGGCGCGCATCGCGGCGCACCCCAACGACGATGTCGCTTTGGCGCAGCTCGGCGATATGTATCTGGCCTCGAATCATTTCGAACAGGCGATTCCGCTCTACCAGCGCGCTTTGCGAGCCAACCCGCGAAACGTCGCGGCGCAGGAGGGCCTGACACAAGCTCGGCAAGCGTTGCGCCAATGAATGTCTACATTTCGTGCGACATGGAGGGCACGGCCGGGCTGTGCTCGTGGAAGCAATGCGATCCCGGCGACCTTCACGAGTATCCGATTTTTCGCTCGCACATGACGCAGGAAGTGCGCGCGGCCATCGACGGCGCGCGCGAGGGCGGCGCACGCCGAATCGTCGTCAACGACTCGCACTGGTCCATGCGCAATCTTTTGCTCGACGAGCTTCCGGCGGATGACGACCTGCGCGTTATCTCGGGTGCGCCCAAACCTTCGAGCATGATGCAGGGCTTGGACGCCGCAATCGACGCGGTCTTTTTCACGGGCTATCACGCCAAGGCGGGCGACGCCGCGACACTGGCCCACACCTACTCCGACGACGTCTACCGCGTGACCGTCAACGGCACGCAGTGCAGCGAAGGATTGCTCAATGCGGCACTGGCCGGAAGCTGCGGCGTTCCGGTCGTCCTCATTACCGGAGATCGTACGGTCGTCGAAGAGAGCGTTGCCGCAATGCCGTGGGCGGTCGGCGTCGTGGTGAAGGACGCGATCGGTTTCTCTGCCGTGAACTCGCTGACGCCGCAGGCAGCACGGGAGGCAATTCGCGCCGGGGCTCGCGAGGCGATGGGGCGCATCGCCCACGCCAAGCCGTTCGTTTTCGACGCGCCGTTCGAGCTGACGATCGAGACGGCCAACGTCGAACAGGCCGATTTCATCGAGCTCATGCCGGGCTTCGCCCGAATCGGCGGGCGCGCCGTGCGGTTTACCAGCGGCGATTATCCGAGCCTGTTTGCGGCCTTTCTCGCCGCAACGCGCATCGCCGCCGCCGCCAACACCATCGTATGAGGGCCCTTGTCATCCTGAGCTTAGCCTGCCCTGAGCTTGTCGAAGGGTCGAAGGATGACAAGAGATGAAGCTTTATATTTCCAGCGATATGGAGGGCGTGGCCGGCGTTTGCGCTTGGCAGCAGGTCGATGCCCGCACGCCGCATGCGGAGTACGCGACATATCGCCGGTACTACACGCAAGAAGTCGCCAGCGCAATCGAGGGAGCGCGCGCGGGCGGCGCCGGCGGGGTGCTCGTCAACGACTCGCACGGACCGATGCGCAACCTGCTGCTCGACGAGCTTCCCTCCGACGTCCGCGTGATCTTCGGTAACCGCAAACCGTTTTCGATGGTGCAAGACGCCGACGGCGGTTTCGGCGGAGCATTTTTCATCGGTTACCACGGGGCGGCGGGCGATGCCGACGCGGTTTTGTGCCATACCTACACGCCCTCGGTCATCTACGAGGTTCGCGTCAACGGCATTCGGTGCAGCGAAGCGACGCTTAACGCCGGTCTGCTCGGCTTTTACGGCGTTCCGCTCCTCCTTGCGACGGGCGATCGCACGACGGTCGAAGGCATTGCAGAACAGATGCCCTGGGTGCGCGGCGTCATCGTGAAAGAGTCCATCGGCACCTTCGCGGCCGATTCGATGGTGCCGGCCGCGGCGCAACGCGCGATTCGCCGGGAAGCCGAAGTGGCGATCGCCGGCGCGGCGGCGGCGAAGCTCTTTTGCTTCGAGCCGCCGATCACGCTCGACGTGCAGCTCGTCACTGCGGCGCAAGCGCATCTCGTCGCAACGATCCCAAGCTTCGAACGCACCGGCTCCCGCAGCGTTCGCTTCGTGCACGATTCCTATCCGGTCGTTTTCAAAGCGTTCGTCGCAACCTGGCGCCTCGGCGCAATGTCATCCTGACCCTTCGACTCAGCCTGTCCTGAGCCTGTCGAAGGGTCGAAGGATGACGAAGCTACAAGCCTCGAAATGAGAGTAGCGGGTAAGCGCGGAGGTTACGCTGACACCAGTCGATCAGACGCCGGCGACTCTAGATGCCTACTCGATCTGGCTTCATGCCCGGTCTGCCGTTACGAGCGCGCAATATCCCAACCGCCTCGCCTATACGATCGCCGTCAGCGGACTCGACGGGGAAACACCGGTCGCCGATCACTACCGCGCCAGCGCCGAGCCGAGTGACGGAGCGATTCGGATATTTTCCATCAGCGACGAGCAGCTCACAAAACCACCGCCGGTGCCCCACGGTGTCAACCTGAACATCGTTCTTGAGCTCTGTATTGCGAAAAGCGGATGCACCAGTAAGCAAATCCCCGCTGGTCACCCCGCGCCCTACCACGATCTACTCGGCGAGCCGCTATTGGAACCAACGTATATGTTCGGTCTGCGCTATAAGGCGGCGCGCACGACGGCGACATCGCCGCAAGCCGACAGCTCGTTGCGGGTCATTGCGATTGTTTCATCAGGGTCACCCGACTACAGAGTTTCGTTGATCGATACGCCGCTGCTCGACGGCGTGTCGACATATCACCTTGGACTTACGCCGCTTCGTAAGCCGAAGGATAACCGCTTGCGCGAGCTGTGGATCGGCACCAACGATTACTTGCCGCGAAAGGCGATCGTCGCAGGAAACTTCACGCTCGCTCCGCTGGTTGACGTGCCCTGGTCGGTGGATTTCTCGATCCTCGACGGTGCGCCGTACATAACGCGCGAAAGCGCCGTCGACACTCTTTATCTGGCGCATCGTCGCATCGTCCGGAAAGCGACGATTGCGTTCGAGGATATCCACGAACGCAGCTCCACGATCTACGACGTCCCGCTCATCGAGCCTGACGATCAAAGACAGTACGCTCGTCGAGCCGCGCTAAGAAGCAGGGAAGCCCAGGATTGTCCTCTAACCGAGCCCCTGCTCGGCCCCTTTGACAGGACAGATTCCGTCTAATGCCGGCGCTTACTTTGAGGGAGAATGCAATGAAAATTTTGAGACCGGTCATCGTTACTCTGACGGTGGCGATCGCGCTCTTATCCGTCCCTGCAGTTGGTTCCGCATCCGACACGAGCGGCGTGATGGCGACGATCAATGGCGCCGTCGCCGCGTTTAATAAGGGCGACATGAAGGGATGGGCGGCGGCATGCGCCCCGTCGACAGCGATCGTCGATGATTTTTCGCCCTACACGTGGAGCGGCCCGGCGGCTTGCGCCGATTGGTGGAACGCATTCGTAGCCGGGAACAAAAAGAACGGCCTGAGCTGGGGAACGGTAGCATTGGGCACGGCGGGGCACGTCGCGGTGACGGGCAATCACGCGTACACCGTATTTCCGGCAACTTACTCCTACAAGATGAAGGGAAAGCCGGCGAAAGATTCCGGCGTCTTCACGCTTGTGCTCACGAAGACGCCGGCCGGGTGGCTGATCGCGGCCTGGTCCTGGGCCCAGCACTGATCTGAGAAAAGAGATGAGCCCGCCGAAGCCGGGCTCATCTCTTGGTTACCACTGCGCTATCGCAGAGTTGCAGATCTGCGAAGATCCCAGAACCGAGCATGGGGGTCTCTAAGTCGCATCCGCGAGCTTTGAGGTAGCGTACTCTTATTCGCCGGCATACCTCTAGAGAAAACGTGGGCTCCTCCGCGAGGAAGCAACAGAATCGCGCTCTCTATGCCCTGTTCGTTAACGATTGCTCCGACGATCTCGCCCCAATCGTTTATGTTGCCGCCAAATAGCACGTTTTGGTTTTTGTTCGGCGGAATGAGCGTGTTGAGGTCGGTCATTGACCCGTTCTGCCACAGGTACCCCCGACAGTTTCCGCTCGCGTCGCACGATTCGCCGACGACCTGGCCTTCATCGTTGATCCCACCGGCGAAGCTATCGACGTCGCCGGGCAGCGTGCCAAGATCTTTCATCGTGCCATTCTGCCAAAGGAACGAATGAGTCACCGTGTTTCCGGAAAGGTCCGAGTTTCCGATGACCTGACCGCGGTCATTGATGTCCAGCGCTATGTTGACGCTGCCTCCGAGGCTGCCGAGATCGATCGGTGACGAGGTATTTTGCCAAAGCACCGCGTGAGCTGATGGAGTGGCGCACGAGCCCGAGTTTCCAACGGCAGTCTGCCCGGACTGGGTAATCGTGTATGCATATGAGACGGTATCACCTGAGTATGGCGGCAGGCTTGTCATCTTGCCGTTCGGCTGCCAAATAACGCCGAGGAAATCAAAGACTCGCGGCGAGATGCAGCTTGAGTCTTTGGTACTGGTCTCGGCAGCACCAACGATCTGGCCGCGCCAGTTTATGTCGTTCGCGTTGTCATTATTTCCGCCAAGGGTCGGGAGCGACCTCATCTTACCGTGCTGCCAGCTAAATCCGAGGCAAGTATGCGAGGTGCCGAAACCGCAGAAGTTTTCGTCATAGGGGTCGGTTTCGGAGGTTTCCGACCACCCCACGAACTGACCAGCGGCGCCGTGGTTATACTGGAAAATCGCGCTGTTCGGACCGCCCAGCGTGCCGAGGTCGATCGTGTGCGGGGGATTCTCCCAAATCTGGGCGTGCAAGACGTTGCCGCTGCTTAGAAGGGACGTCCCGCTGGCTTGGCCACTATCGTTGATGTTGATGGCGAAGCTTACATTTCCGCCGAGCGAGTCCAGGGTGAGGAGATAGTAATTCGTGACTTCTCGCTTCGATCGTAGGTTCGATCCAGATTGTGGAATGCTCTGCTGCGTCGATGCTGAAGGGGCGAAGCTCGATGACGGAGCGCCGCCGCCACAGCCGGACAGTACAGCAGCGGCCGCTAATGCGGCTGCCGCATAAACGGCCGTGATGGAAATTCTCATTGACAGATGCTCCTCTTCACCAACAAGGTGCGACGGCGTGTTGCCGTTGATCCAAGGGAAACGTCTACGTCGCTGACATTGTGACGCACAGCGTGACCTTTTTGCTGCAGACCTTCAGCAGCTTAACCGTTATCAAGCGACTAGTAGTAAGCTTGATCAATGTGCTGGCACAGGATGTAAACTGTGTCGTCGTTAAACAGTACCGCCCTAGCGCTCCCGCCATTAGCCGTCATCCGGGAGATATCCGTTTATAAAAGCAGCCGATCTCGCGTTCGACGCTATCCGATCTATCGCAATGCGCAAAGCGACGTTGTCACGGTGAACCATTCAACGCCGTTTCGGAACATCGACCACGTTGCGCTCGCGATGCCGCGGGGCAAAGAAGACGAGGCGCGGGCGTTCTACGTCGATCTCCTCGGGCTCACGGAACAACCAAAGCCAGCCGAACTGATCGATCGCGGCGGAGTATGGCTGCGCAGTGGCGACGTGTTCGTGCACCTCGGAGTCGATGACGATTTTCGGGCTGCAACGAAAGCTCATCCGGCGTTCCGATGCACCGACTACGAAGCCCTCCTGCAGCGCGTTCGTTCTCACGGAGCGCATCTCGTCGAAGACGCTGTCCTGTTTGACGGAAAGCCCCATTGCTACATTGCCGACCCATTCGGAAACCGTATCGAGCTAATTAAGCAATAAGAGGCATCTCGGAGTGAGTAGCACGTCATTCTTCGTCCTTCGACCCTTCGACAAGCTCAGGGCGGGCTAAGCTTAGGATGACACCGCAAGTCGAATTCCTTAGCACCTGCGCGAAGCGCAGTCCTGAGCGAGCGCAGCGAGTCGAAGGGTCAGGATGACATTACCGCGCTTAGGATGCTTTTGCGGGCGCTCCTAAGGCAATCGCAATGTCGACGACGTCTTCTTCACTCAGCGAAAGGCGCCGCATCGCGACCTCGTACAGCTCGATCGTCTCTTCGCTCTTGCTCGAGGCGGCGCGCTCTTCGCGTAGACGCTTGACTTCGTCGGTTACGCGATGCGCCAGATCGGAGGAAGGCTCGATGCCCGCGCGTGCGAGGTGCTGGGCGTGGCGACGCAGCGTATCCTCGACGAGTGCGGCGCCGGTGTGTTTTCCGAAAACCCAGCTCGTGTCCGCGCCCACCAGCTCGGCCGGAACGGCTTCGTACATCCGGTGATCGATCAGCATCGCCTGCGTATGGATGCCGGACTCGTGAGCGAAGACTTTGGAGCCGACGATCGGCTCGTGCTGCTGCAGCGGAATGCCGCTCATGCGCTCCATGAAGCGCGCCAGCTCGCGCAACTTCGCATACTTGAAGCCGGGCAGCTCGATGCCGTAGAGAACGCGAAGCGCGACGACGAACTCGTGCAGCTTGACGTTGCCGGCCCGCTCGCCGTAGCCGTTAGCCGTTACCGATACGACCTTGAAGCCGCTCGAAACCGCCACGATTGCATTGACGGTTCCCAAGCCGTAGTCGTTGTGAAGATGCGCAACGATCGGCAGCCCTTGCGGTAACGCGGCGACGATGCGCGAACAGTACCAGCGCGTCGCTTCGGGCGTTAACGTTCCCACCGTATCGGGCCACGCCGGGCGCGTACCGCCGGCCTCCAGGCCGGCCTTGAAGTACTCGATGAAGTACGCGACGTCGCCGCGGCTGCCGTCCTCGGCGCCGAACTCGATGCGCTCCACCCCGCACTCGCGGGCATGCCGGATCGCGTCGCACTGCAGACGGATATTCGCTTCACGATAGAACGCCAACGGCAGATCGAGCCATTCGTCCTCGTCGCGCCCTTCGTAACGCAACAGGGTCTTGCCGATCTTATATTTCAGATGCAGATCGCTGCCGCTCGTAAAGATGAAGAACGTCACTTCCCGCGGTTCGATTCCAACGTCGCGCAAGGTTTTGACCGTAACGTCGATGTCGCTTCGGTTGCTGCGGCACATCACGACGATCTCGACGTCGCCCAACTCGCCGCGCCGCTTGGCCTCCATCACGAGCTGCAGGGTGCGGCGATCGCCCGCCGAGGCTGCCGGAAAGCCCACGCTCATGACGTGCACGCCAATCGCCGCCAGCTCTTTGGCGATCTCCAGCTTCTGCCCAGGCGTGTAGCAAACGCCCGGCATCTGTTCGCCGTCGCGCAGCGTTTCGTCATAAATGCGAATTTCCGAAGGATCGGGGAATTTGACGTCGCGCGTGAACTCTTTGGGGTCCCGAATGAGGTGTTCGATCGGCTCGCGGAGCATCTTTAGGCCTTCTACGAGCGCGAGACCATCTCTTCGTGCCTCGCTTCGGGTTCGCGCTCGCCGAGGCGCAGTTCAGCCGTATCCCGTGGGAAGAGCAAGTCGAGTGTCCAGTCGAAGGCGACGCGAAGTTTGCGGTCGAGCCCCGGCAACCGCAACAAATAATAGGTGCGCCAAAGAAACCACGCGATGAAACCGGTGATGACGTAGTTGCCCGGAAGTTGCGCGACGGCCTTGCGCCCTCCCAAGGCGGCCATCATCCCGAGCGAGCTGTAGCGAAACGGTTTCGTCGGTTTGCCGCGTAACACGGCCACGATATTGTCGGCTACGCACGGCCCTTCACGAATTGCGTGTTGCGCCGTCGCGGGATAGACGCCGCCCTCTCCGTCTGGAATCGACGCGCAGTCCCCGAGCGCCCAAACTCCGGCGATCCCGGCAACGTGCATGTCGCTCTGCGTCTCGACGGCACCGCGTTTCGTTTTCGGCAGAGCGGCTCGCGCAACCGTCCGAGAGGGTTGCACCCCGGCGCTCCAGATGATGGTTTCGGTCTCAATGCGGCGTCCGCTCTGAAGATTGAGTCCGCTCGAGTCCGCGCCCGTAACGCCATCGCCCGTGATCACTTCAACGCCGCGGCGCTCGAGGACGCGGCGCGAATACTCTCCCATCTTCGCAGGAAGGCCGGCGAGCAAGGTGGGTCCCGCTTCGACCAAAAGCATCTTGACTTGCTTCGGCCGTAAGCGCTTGTAAAAGCGCAACACGCTTCGAAAAAGCTCCACGATCTCACCCGCCGTTTCTACGCCCGTAAAACCGCCGCCGACGACGACGAGGGTCAGGAGCCGCTTGCGCCGCGCGTCATCGCCGATCGTGTCGCCTAGTTCCAACAGCCAAACCAAGTGATTGCGCAGCGCATCGGCGTCGTCGAGCGTCTTGAGCGCCCAGGTGTGGTCCGCGACGCCCGGCAGTCCGAAAGTCGAAGTCGAGGCCCCGAGCGCCAGCACGAGGTGATCGAATGGCTGGAGCACGCTCGTGCCGGTGAGAACGTGATGGTACCGCACCGTGCGCGCTCCGACGTCGATTTCGTCGACGTCGGCCAGAACGAAGCGGCTGCGCCGTAACTGCTCGCGGATCGGCGTGACGACGTGACGGACTTCGAGCTCGCCGGACGTCACCTCGGGCAGCATCGGTGTGAAGAGCGTGTAGTTGTCGCGGCTAAGCACGACGATCTCGGCTTCGTCCGGGCGCAGACGCCGCTCGAGCCGGCGGGCCACGGCCATTCCGGCAAAGCCCCCGCCAAGGATTACGATGACCGGCACGAGTCGCGGTTGAAGACCACTGCGTGGATTACCTCCCGCCCCCCGCGCCGCCGTCGTCCGAAGAGCAGCGCCAAGCTCCCAAGCCGGTCCAACGGCGTAACCGAGGGATCGGCGCGATCCTCGCGGCCGTCGTCGCGTTCCTCGTCAAGTTCAAATTTCTGCTTTTGATCGGCGCCAAGCTCTTTGGGATCAGCTGGACCTTTCTGCTCTCGCTCTGGATCTACGTCGTCATTTTCGGTTGGAAGCTCGCGATCGTCGTGATGCTGCTCTTGCTCGCGCACGAGCTCGGGCACTACTTCGCGTTTCGCGCGTACGGCTTGCCGGTGCGCCTGCCGGCGTTCGTTCCGTTGTTGGGCGCGTTTACGGCGGGCGCCGCTCCGGACGATCTCGAGCAGGATGCCTACATCGCGCTGGCGGGACCGTTGACCGGCCTCGGACTCGCTGCGGCCTGCTATGCCGTGGGCGACGTAACGCAGGATCGCTTCTGGTTCGCATGCGCCGATCTTTCGGCGTTCTTGAACCTCTTCAACATGCTTCCCGTACCGCCGTTCGACGGCGGCCGAATCATCGGCGCCGTGTGGCCGCCGCTCTGGATCGCCGGCTTCGTTCTCTTCGTCGGCTTTGCAATTTTCTGGCACATCCCGCTGCTCTTCATTGTAATCATCGGCGTGCTGGGGCTGCCCTCGATTATCGCCGCATGGCGGGGTCGCGTGGATCCGCGAGCCGCAAAGATGACGTTCGGCGCGCGTGGCCGCGTGAGCGTCTGGTATCTGGCAACGCTGCTGGGGCTGCTCCTCGTCATGTCGCAATCGCACGCGATCGCAACGCCCGGCTCGACAAGCGCCTTCGGCTGGTGAATCGCGCGTGGCCGCTCGCGCTCGCGTACGTTGCGATAGCGATCGCCCTTCTCGCAGCGCGCCCGGTGCCCACGCCGGGGCCGCCCTTGCGCGACTTCGAGGCGTATTGGTCGGCCGGATCGGCGTGGAACGCCCACGTCGATCCTTACTCTAAGGAAATCTGGCAGGCCGAGCGCAGCGTCCCAGGCGTTGACGCAGGACGTGACGAGCTCTTACCGTTCATCAATCCGCCGCCGGCCCTGCTGCTCTGGAGCCTCTTCGCGCGGCTGCCCTATCGAGCGGCGGCCACGCTCTGGGCGATCATCCTCGCGGGCGCGCTTCTCGCGCTGATTACCACCGTGCTTCGCGCAAGCGGCGCACCGCGCGGCGCGTTCGTGCTCGCTGCCGCACTGGCGCTGGCGATTGCATTTGGGCCGATCACGAGCGATCTCGCCCTGGGACAGCTCGCGTTGCCGGCATTCCTCGGAGCGACGCTGCTCGTCGTGCTCGCCGATCGTTCCATACCGATCGCCGCGGCCGCCGCGACCCTCGCGTTTGCCGCACCCAACGTCGCGCTTGGATTGGCGTCGCAGCTCGGACGCGCTCGCGCGGCCCTCGCGATTGCCGCAGCGGCAGCAATTACCTACGCCTTGGGCGTCGTCGCCGCCGGCTGGAGTTGGCCCGTTGCCTATGCCGCGGCCGCCGCGGCTCACGGCGCGGCCGAGCGATTCGTGACGATCCAGTTGGCCCCGGCGGCGATCGCGTACGGTTTCGGCGCGACGCCGCGCAACGCGCAGCTAACTGCAGCCGTCCCGGCAATCCTCGCGCTGGCCGCTGCGTTACTTCTCGCGTTGCGCTTGCGCGAACCATTTGCTCGATTTACAGCGTGGTCGGCGCTCGTGCCGTTCGTTGCGATATTCTTGCACGAGCACGACCTCCTGATCGCTTATCCCGCGGCGCTCTGGTGCGCGTTGCGCACGCGCGCGACGGCCCGGACGCTCGCGCTGGCCGGCGCGCTGCTCGTCTCGATCGATTGGCTCGGTTTGGCGCAACGGCCGACCGGCATCGCTCAGAGCGCGCTGCTCGCAATCGCGGCGTTCGCCGCGTTCGTCGCGCTCGGTGACGCCGCCGAGGCGCGCATCGCTTGGCGCGTGGCGTTGCCCATCGCGGTGCTCTTTGCGGGAGCGGCGCTGCTTGCCGCGCATCATCCCGCGCCGGTGTGGCCCGATTCTTTGGGCAATTTCCACGCGGCTTCAAACGCTAGCATTGCCGAGGTTTGGTTGGCCGAACAACGCGCCGGCGGTCTGCTGGCCGTCGCGCCGGCGTGGGCCTTCCTGCGCGCGCTCCCGTTACTGGGCTGCGCGCTCCTTGCCTTTGCTATATATCGACATTGCCCATATCGTCGAACGGCGTCCATGCGCCAGGCTTCCAGCCCGTGAGATTCTTGTTATACGAGTTTCCCGCTTTCCAAACGTACAGCACGATGCTCGGCACGTTGGCGGAAATGATCTTCTCTTCTTGCTCGAGGATCTTGCGATGCGCATCGCTCTCGTACGTGAGTTTAAACTGTTCTAAGAGCGTATCGAGCTGCTTGTCGCAAAAACGCGTGACGTTTTGACCGTTGGGCGGGATTTGGTTGCATTCCCAAATATTCGAAATTTCACCAATCGGATCGGTTTGCCAGGCGAACATCGTCACGTCCCACTTGCCGCCATACACGATGCCGTTATCTTGATAGGCCGCAAAGAACATGGCCGGGGAGTACTGTCGCGTCTGAATCTCGATCCCGACTGCCTTGAATTCCGATCTGAGGAACTCGACCGTTTGGTCCGCCGCCGACGAGCCGGTATAGTAAGGAAACTGGAGCGACAATCGAGCTCCGTTCTTGACTCGAATACCGTCGGGTCCGACTCTCCAGCCCGCTGCGTCCAAGAGCTGCTTTGCCTTAGCGGGATCGTAGGAGACGAACGGAATGTTCGGCGCGATTGGGACGTTCGGCGACACGGTGCTCTCTTGGATGACTCCGTAACCGTGAACGACCTTTGCGACCAGCGTGGGGCGGTCGATCGCATAGCGTATGGCTTGGCGAACGCGCACGTCGCTGACCAGCGGCCGGGTAACGTTAAAGTCGAGATGCGAGTACCACGGCGTAACGATGACGTCGGTCGTGAAGTTGGAAATTCCGAGGAGCCGCGTGATGAAGGATGCGGGCGCCTGCGCCCACACGTCCACGTCGCCGGTCTGCATGGACGTCACGAGCGTGTCGCGCGACGGGATGAACTTGTACGTTACGCGCTTGAGCTTCGGCATGCCGCGGAAGTAGTAGGGATTCGGCTCCATATCGACGCCTTCACCACGCCGCCAGTCGACGATGCGAAACGGGCCGATTCCAACGGGTTTGGCATTATACGGCGCGTGATTGATGTTCGGGAGACCGCCCAAGAGATGCTGGGGCAGCACCGTCGGATTCGCACCGGCACTGCCGAAAAACGTCGGCTCGTATGAGGCGTACGGGTGCCGCAAATGATAGACGACGGTATACTTGTCGGGTTCGTCGATCTTGGTGATGAGGTTCCAACCGTCCCGCCCGACTTCGTTGTTCGCCGGGTTGAGCACGACTTTCGTGGAGAAGACGAGATCGTCGGCCGTGAATGGCGCGCCGTCCGACCAGCGCACTCCCTTGCGCAGATGCCAGGTAATGGTATCCCCGTCTTTGCTGATGCCGCCGTTCGCCTGCGTCGGAACGGAGGTCAGCAGCTCGGGATACGGCTGGTTCCGCGCGTCGTACTTCACCAGATAGGCTTGCGTCATCTGCGCGATGTAGCCGATCGGCGCTTCGGTAAACAGGTGCGGGTTCAGCGTGGGAATGTCGCCGCTTCCGTCCGCGATACGAAGATCGTGCGTGGCGACGCTCTGCCCCGCTTTGGTGCACGAGCAGAGTAAGAGTCCCGCCGCGAGGGCGGCCGCATAGCGAGAAATCCTCAACATGGCGTCACGCTCCTTAGATCGAGTAGTTCCATGGATCCCAGAATGCCGAGATGACGGGGGACGGGTCGAACCCCTTCAGGTCGCTGTTGTACACGAACGGAACTCGGGAGAAGCTGACGATGATGGTCGGAACGTCCTTCGTGAGCTGCTGCTGGACGACGATGTAGTCCCGCTTACGCCGAGCTTGATCGACGGTCGAAAGCGCATCGTTCATCGCAGCCGTCGCGACCGGATTATCCCAGAACATGGCATTCTGCCCGTGCGGCGCCATGTTCTCGGACGAGTAAATCGCGCTATCGTCGGGATCGGCCGCGGCATACCATGAAAAGCTGGCCACGTCGTAATGGCCTCCTTGCAGAATCCCGTTGGAGGAGTTGTCGAAGAACTGACTGGTCGGATAGTTCTTGATGTCGGCTTGAACGCCGACGTCGCGCCACTCGCGTTGCAGGTACGTTTGTAGCGCTTTCCCGTAGTTCGACTCGGTCTGCGTGCTAAAGGTAAACTCCAGTCGTTGACCGTTCTTGACGCGCACGCCATCTGGCCCCGGCTTCCAACCATCCGCATCGAGAATCGCGCGAGCCTTCTGCGGGTCGTACGAGTAATGGGTAACGTCGTTCGTAAAAGCCCACGAGAGCACCGGACTTTGATCCGTCTCGGCGGCTCTCGCCGACCCATGTAGGAGTTTGCTGATGATGTCCGCACGGTTGGTGGCATAGGCCAGCGCGATGCGAACGTTGCGGTCGCTTACGATAGGGTGCCGGAGATTGAAATCAACGTGTGAAAAGAGAAAGGAGTCGACCCGTATCGCGACCAGGCCGTTTGCGGGGTCGGCGGCTAGCGACGCGTATTGTGGCCACTTCATCCCCGACCCGACCGCTAGCATGTCGATCTCGTGAGTCTGGAGCTGCGTCTCTTCCGTGTTTTCGTCGGGCAGAATCCTGTAGATCACTTCATTGAGCTTGGGTTTACCGAGATAGAAATTCGGATTAGCGACCATTCGAACGTCCTGGCCGCGATTCCATGCGACGACCTTGAAAGGGCCACTTCCAATCGGCAGCGAGTTATAGGGGGCGGTGTTGAACGAGCCCTTAGCGTCGTTGTACTTCGCCAGGATATGCGCCGGGAGGATGGGCGCGTTCCCATTCACGCTCCAAAGCTGTTGTAAATACGGCGCATAGAGCTTCTTCATGTGAATCACGGCGACCAGCGGATTCGAGCAGTCGATGCTCCCGATGCTCTTGTAGCCATCGGTGGTGACCACATTGTTATGCGGATTCATCACGACTTGCCACGTAAACTTGAGATCGTCGCAGGTGAGCGGGACGCCGTCTTGCCACTTGATGTTCGGGCGCAGCTTGTAAGTCAGCCGCAAGCCGTCCTTGCTGACGTCGCCGTTGGCTATCGTGGGGATTTCGCGCAGTGCATCGGGCACGGGACGCCCGTTACCGTCGTAGCGGATCGCCCACGAGAAGATAAACATCGAGAGATCCAGCATCGGCGAGGCCGAATCCAGAACCGGATTGAGATTCTTGGGATCCGACCCTTCGGACCAGCGAAAGACTCCGGGCTGGGTCCACGGATGGACGACCGAGCCGGAGCCCGAACCGGCGACCTTCGTACAGCCGGCCAACCCGACCGCGGCCAACAGCGCGGCGAGGAACGTCGTGATCCTGATGCTCATGCGGACGTTACTTCGTCATCGGGCGCCGCAAGCATGGATTCGGGATCGATCCCGTACCGCGCGCAAAAATCGCGATAGGCGCTCGGGGCAATCTCCGACGGTTTTATCTCGCTGCGGCCGCCCCAGAAGACGTTGGTATAGGCGAACTCTACTCCGGCCTCCCGTAAGTGCCGATCGATCGCGGCTTTATGGGCGAGCACGACCGGCTTCTCCATTCCATGCGCGACGGCCATGACGTTGACGTCGTGAAACTCGGGGCCGCCCTCCCGCCAATAGGCGTGCGTGATAACGTAATGGCGCCCGACCTCGCATCCGGCGCGAACCTCCAAGCCCGGCGGAACGGCCCAGTGAAAGAGCGCGTTATACCGAGTCACGCGTTCGTCGCCGGCAGTCGCTTTGACGTGTTCCAGAAAGGTCGAGAACCGGCCGATCACGCCGCGCTTCTCGAGCTCTCGAGCGACGTCAACGAAACTCCGGAGGTCGACACCGGCCTCGCGAGCGCGCGCCGCCCAAAGGTCGCGCACGAGTTCCTCGGGTGCAAACTCTCGCTTCAGAGCAACCAGCACGTTCCATTGCTGCTCGGAGACCTCGACGATCGACGTATCGAGTGGCCGGGCCACCTCGTCGGCGCGCGCGCCCGGCTCGAGCCCGCGCCGGCGAACGTGGCCGACTCCCAGCGCGAAGAGCATTTTGGCCGGCATGATCGCAAAACGCTGCGCGCCAACTTGGCGGCTCAGCCATTGGGCATGCTTGCGCAGAGAGAAGCCTTGCGGGACTTTGAGCGTCGTCCAAAGCCGGTAACTGCTCCCGGCCGAAACGGAATCCGTGGATCTGATAACGACGTGGCCGGAGAACGGATCGTCGGCAAACATAAATTCGAAAGCCGCATCCAGCTTCTCGGGTGGGACCTCCCACGCGCAGAGCGCTCCACGCGCCAAGCTCGTGGAAAGTAACGTTTGGCGTACGCGCCGAATCGTGCCGGCCTGCAGCATCGCAACGATGCGTTCGATGACGGTCTGCACGCCGATTCCGCTGCGCGCGGCGATCTCACCGAAAGGATCGAGTTGAAAGCCGGTCAGGCGATCTTCGGAGATCGCGAGGATCGCGGCGTTGGTTGGGTCCGATATCGTCGCCGGCGCTTGCGAAGCTGCCGGCATCATCGTGACCGATGAGCAACGAAGTATTCGGGCAAAGGGCGGTCCGAAGACGGAAATGCGCCTAAGTCCGACAGACTCCTAAAGCTGAACGTCGCTGACACCGGTGGCGTACAAGTAGTTTTGCTCGGCCGTGTAAACGCCGTAGAGGGCCGTAATGAATGTCGCTTGCGCGGTACTCAGATTTGCCTCGGCGGTGACGACGTTGAGAATCGTCGACGCTCCGACGCGGTATTGCGCCTGCGTCGCATCGAGCGAGACTTGCGCCGACAAAAGCTCCGACTTCGCCTGCACGAGCGATCCCCGCGACGAAATCAGCGTCGCCAAGGCCGAGCGCACGTCCGACTCAACGGTGAGCCTCGTCGTGTTGAGCGTCGCTAACGCTTGATCGAGCTGCGACGCCGCGACGGCGACGTTGTAGTTGGTCAGACCTTGATCGTACAGCGGAACCGTTAGGTTCACGGCGATGGATTTGTCGTTGGACCAACCCGGCGGTCCGGGACACTCCGAAACCGGAATTACATTTCCGTTTTTGAGGGTGTCGGTGGTCGAAAAACAATTGACGAAGGTCCTGCTGACGCCGTCGTTACCGGAGGCTGTCAGAACTGGAAACCGCGCCAGCTTTGCATAACGAACGCCCTCCTGATCCGATTGGACGGTGTACGCCGCCGCAATGTAATCGGGGCGCATGATCAGCGCGCGCTTCAACGAGGCCCCGTATGTCGGATTCGGAACGGGCGGTTGTGCCCGCAGCGGCTTCGGCACGACCATGGCATCGGCGTCGAGCCCGAGCGTCGTCGCAAAAGTTCCCTGGGCGCCGATTGCGACGCCTTGCGCGGTCACCAGGTTTCCCTTTGCCTGCGCGGTCTGAAACTGCGCCGCGGCGATGTCGGAGCGCGGGGCTGCGCCGTTGCGAATCTGCGCCGCCACCGAAGCTTCGTTGACCTCGAACTCGTGCACGAGCTGCGCGTCCGCAGTTACCGTCGCATTATCCTCGAGCACCGTATAGTAGGCGTTGGAAATATTGAGCGCCAGCGTCTGGAGATCGCGCAGGAGCGTCGCACGCCCGGCGATGTCGGCCTCCTTGGCCGAGCGGATCGCCGCGATCGTCCGTCCACCATCGAAAATCAGTTGCGTAATCGAGATCGTGGCCGACTCGCTCGAAACCGTGCTTTGACTGTAGACCCCGAACGGCGGCTTCGTCGCTGTAGCGAGTGGCACGACGGAGCCGGGGGGCGGGCTCGGGCTGCTTATTGACGCCGACGAACCGTTGGTATACGACTTCGCCGCCTGAGCATTGCCGCTGACCGCCGGGTAGAGCGCTTGCAGCTCCGACGTATATTTCGCGTGGATCGCAGCCCATTGCGCGTTGTCGTTTGCGAAGACCGGCGAGAGGGCGACGCCGATCCGGACGGCGTCGGGAAGCGATATCGATTGGGGAACGCCCTTCTTGGGCGTCAACTGCTCGACATCGGGGGCCGGCGTTCCGTATGCGGGATAGGGAATCGGGGTTCCGCTGACGGTCGGCTGAGGCATCGGGGAGGGCATCGTGATGCCCGGAACGACCTGACTGTCACTCTGATTCGGCGCGCTCTGCGCCAAGCCGACTCCGGTGACGAGGCCGCCGAGCACGAGAGCGGCGCCGAGCGCTCGCGCGGAAAGTGCGCTTCGCTTCATGCTCAGTGCACCGCGCCCGCGCCCGAGGGCGCCGACGCGGTCGCATTGGCGACGGCGACGAGGCTGCCATCCTTAAGAGCGTCGGGGCGCGTCGTTATCACCATCATCCCCGGCTGTACCCGAGCGCCGATCACCTGCGTGAGCGTATCGGTCTGGACTCCGACGCGAACGGGGACGGCTTCGGCTTTGTTGTCGGAGACGACGTAGACGACGTTGCCGTTGGGCGTCTGCGCCACGGCACTGCGGGGAACGACGGTGGCCCCGACGGCTCGTTCCTTCGTCACCGTTACGGTCACGAGCATCCCGCCGCGCAACACGTAACCGGGATTCTGCAGTTCGAGTCGAGCGAGGTACGACAGCGTCCCCGAGGTCGGGACGGCGTTGACGGTACCGATCGGAGCGCTGAAGCGGCGTCCGGGCAACGAAGACGACTCGAACGAAACGACGCTTCCCGAACGAACGTAGGGGAGATCGTCGTCGGGCACGTTGACGTTGATCCAAACGCGATCGATGCGAGCGACCTGGAGTACCGGTTGAGAGGGCGACGCGTACGCGCCGGGATCGAGCAAGCGGTTCGCCACGACGGCGTCGTACGGCGCGTACAGATATGTTTGTGACAGTTGCGTTCCTAAAACGCGAGCTTGCGCTGCGGCCGCCGCTGCCTGAGCCTGCTGCGAACGTACGGACTGAAGGCTAACGACGTTGTTGCGCAATCCGACGACGGCATTGTTATACGCCTGCTGGGCTTGAATGTAGTTCGCCTGCGACTGCTGCAACTGCGTTTCAGAGACGTAGCCTTGTTTATACAGCTGCTGATTTTGATTGAAGACCAGCTTGGCGTTTGCCAGTGACGCCTTCGCAGTTTGCAGGGTTGCCGCGTTGGTCTGCGTCTGAACCGGATAGCCGACGACCGCACCCTGCGCCGAAGCCGAGGCCTGCGCCGCCTGCGCCTGCGCTTGCTGGAGCTGAGCCTGCAGGGTCGAGGGATCGATCGTCGCCAGCAGTGCGCCTCTCCTTACCATGTCGCCGATATTCACCGTGATCTTCGTGATCGTGCCGCTCTGCTGAAAGGCGAGGGTGGACTGGTCGAGGGGAGCGATCTGTCCGTCGAGCGTGATATAGGTCGCGATGGTCTGACGCGTGGCCGCAGCAGCATCGACGCTCAGCGGCATCGGTCCTGGAGGCGGCTTCTTGCCGCACGCGACGAGCGCCGGTGCGGCCAGAGCCACGGCGAGCGTCAACAGCGTCGTTCTAAGCATCTGCTTCTCAACCCGATCCTTCATGGTCTCATATACGGCGAGCGGTGCCATTTGATTCAAGCCTTATTCCGCCCTGTGCTAGAACCGCGGCATGAGGTAATCGGCTGCAGGGCGTATCTCCCGCTGGGATGAGCGCGAAACTCGACATCGGCCGCTCGTACAGTCTCCAAAGCCGCGTCGAGGAGTGGATGACGGCCGAAAAATCCGGCAACAAGGGCGTCGACGTCCTGTCCACGTCCGTGCTGGTTCAGATGGTCGAGACGGCGGCGATCCATTGCATCGAACCCATTTTGAGCGCCGGACAAGTTACCCTCGGCACGCACATCGCTCTGGAGCATAGTAAGTTGGTTCCGGTCGGTTTTATCGTCAGAACGCAGGTGGAAGTCGTAATGCTCGACGGACCGCGCGTGAGCTTTGCGGTCCAGGTTTTCGACGAGCAGGAAGCCGTCGCGGAGGGCACGCACGAGCGCTATATCATCGACAAGGCCAAGTTCCTCGCGAAGCTCCGCGAGAAGCTTGCCTAACGACCGAACCTACAGGGGCCCTGGCCTCTCAGTGCAGGGGAGGCAATCGGCCGTTTCCCGAAAAGGGTGCAACGGGCAGTGCCGGAGCCCGTCCCCTAGGGCCGGTCAAAGGCAATCCCATAGGTCTCATAACAGCTAGGAGGACACATTGAAGCGACTGAGCACTGGAGTCCTGGCCGCGCTAATGGTAGCCGGACTCGGACTCAACGCGGTCGCAGCCCAGACTAGCGCATCGCATGGCAACATTGGAACCAACGCGATCGCGCAAGACATGGGCGCGAACCCTGCTCCGCCGGCGAACTTCGGTTCCCCCCCGTCGGGGCAGTATCCTATTCTCTATAACGACCATCACGTCTATTCTAAGCCAGATATTCTGAAGCAGGGCCGCGTCCTTGCCGCACTGGTGCGGGGCGGAACGCTCTTAATCCCACTTCGCTCGATGTTCGAGCAAATGGGCGCAACCGTGTCATTCGACGCGAGCACAAAGACCGTGACGGTCAGCAAAGCCGGGGCCGAGGTCAAAGTGACCGTCGGCAAGCCGGAGGTCATCATCAACGGTGAGTCTCGTCCGCTGGACGTGCCGCCGATGATGTATCAGGGCGTCGTTCTCGTACCGGTCCGAGTCATCTCGGAAGGAATGGGCGCGTACGTTCTGTGGGTTGCCGATAAGCGTCTGGTCGTCGTGCGGTATATACCGCCGACTCCGCCGCCGACCCCGGCACCACCCCCGCCGGCGCCACCGCCGCCGCCACCGCCCACACCGACGCCAACGGAGAAACCGTACTACGACTTCTACGTAGCCGGCGATTACATCATTTCGCCGAAGGTCTACAATGAATTCGTTCCAGGCGCAACCAGCGACAACAACAACAACGGCTTCTCGTACCGCCTCCAGGGCGCGATCGAGATTCCCGTCATGAACCTCCCCTGGATGGTGGCAATCGATTACCGCCAGTGGAACTGGAACCACGTCTGCGGTGGACCCGAATGCTTCGTTACATCGATCGGCGGACTCGGCAATGCGCCCGTTCCGACGTTTAATGGACACGACTACGACTTCACAGCTGCGTTAGGGCTTCGAATCCTAAAGCCGCGCATCTATCTCGCAGGCGCGTACATGTCACGTATGAACAACTACGGCTATCCCACGGAGGACGGCGCAGGCGTCGGTCTCCAGAAGCTACCCGATCTCGATCGGCCCTTCTCGTTCCAGGGAAGCGCCTACTACTTCTTCGACGTCCAAGGCAACTACGCCGCGACTCCGCAAGCGTGCGATAGCCTCACGGTCGGCTGCACGTACAAGGTCGGATATAACGTCCTGAAGTACGACATCGGCTTCACCTACACGTTCCCAGGGTTCCCGCTCTACTTCGAAGGCGGCTTCCAGGGCGATCGTGGTTACAACCTCAATGCCGCACCGATCGGTTTTTCGGAGAGCGGCCCATACGCAGGTATTGGCCTGAAGATCTAAGCTTCACGCCCTACGGCAAAGAGAGAAGCCTCCGCATTGCGCGGAGGCTTTTTCTTTAGTGCGGAAAGGTCTGATTTACCCCAACTCATCGTCGCTGAGGGCCTCGATTACGAATAGTAAACGACGGCCCTCGGCTCCTCGATTTGGACTAAATCAGACCTTCCATCTACGTTGGGAGCTTTTGTCTGCGCTAGGCGCTTTTGTGGACAGTGGGCTTGGTGAGGGGCTGAGCGCCGGCGATGGACCGAGCGGTATCAACGTATCTGGCTGATCGGGGACCGGCGATGCTTGGACGCACGGCGGCGTAATCAGTTCAACGTCGGGATGACCGGGCGCCGGCGAAGGCTCGGGGGTAGCGTTCGGCGTGGCCTCCGACAGGACGCCGATCGGAAGCGGCGTGGGGCAGAGTTGTGCCAGCCCGAACCAGTGCTCCGTAAAACCCTGCGCGATGACGGCCTTCTCGGTCTTGCCGAAATATGTATTGCCGTACTTCACGACGAGCAAATGCATGAACTCCCAGGTCACCTGTTGCTCGGGTTGAGTGTACACCTTGCGTAACACCTGGACGGCGAGGTAATACGAGCGCGCCAGCTCGGGATCGTTTGGATACTTGGCGGCCCACCTGCGCAAAGCTTCGGTCGCAAAGTCGAGCTTCGCAATCAAATGCGGGTCGGTCGTGTAGGCGCCGGCGCTAATCACGCCATCCTTATAGGTATTGTCTATGCCGAGATAACTCATCTTCATCCGGCCGAAGTACTCGTCGCCCGGCGCCGAGCTATTGAACTCTTCGCACTTTAAGTGCGCCCATTTGCTCTTGGTCGCGCCGCAAACGTTCTTTGTGGAAGCCGCGCCGGGCGTTGCCGACGGCTTCGGCGTCGCGACTACGGCGGGCGTCGCAGACTGAGGAATAGCGAACGCGAGGATCGAGCACGCCAGGGCAAGCGTAAATGACAACGTTGATAATGAGAACGTTGAAAGCGTAGGTCTCACAGGCCATTATTTTCCCCGGGGCGCCGGGACGCCCTTCCGGAACGATTGCGTGAGGGGCGTTCCTTCGCCGCCGCGAACGACGCGAAATGGCTCGGTCCATTGCCGTCGCGGCGCTGCAGCTCGCCGCGCACGATCGCGGCGACTTCCGCGTGGGGCTCGAACGCGCCCTCGATGCAGCCCGTCTCGCGTCGCGCAAAGCCGACTTGATCGTCCTTCCGGAAGCGACGTTCCCGGCCTACGTCCTCGGCAAAACGCCGCTCGGTGCGCACGAAACGCAAGATGCCATCGAAGGTTTACGCATTATCGCCCGCGAGACGCGAACGGTGATCGTCGCGGGCGCGGCCGTCGTGCGCGACGGACGTGCGCATAACGCCGCCCTCGTGATCGATGCAGACGGCTCGCTTGCCGGCCACGCCGACAAGCTTTTTCTCTGGCACTTCGATCGGCAATGGTTCGAAAGCGGCCAACGATTGGCGCCCGTCCAGACCAAGATCGGCGTACTCGGTGTCCTGATTTGCGCCGATGGCCGGCTCCCGACGATTTCTCGCGCGTTAGTGGATCGCGGCGCGGAGACGCTGGTTATGCCGACGGCCTGGGTAACGAGCGGCCGCAACCCGGAGGCGCTGGAGAACGTGCAAGCGGACCTCTTGGCTCGCGTCCGCGCCTACGAAAACCGCGTGCCGTTCATCGCCGCCAACAAGTGCGGCAGCGAGCTCGCCATGGTCGCGTACTGCGGCAAGAGTCAGATCGTCGACAGCGCCGGTGAGATCATAGCGTTTGCGAGCGAGCGCGCGCCCGAAACGCTGCACGCTGCGATAACGTTGGCCGAGGGGCGCCCCGCCAGGGCCGCGCCGGTAACTCTTCCCGTTCGCCAAAACCGCGCCGGCGTTCCACTTCGGCTCGCGATTGCGTACGAATCGCTTCCGAATGACATCGACGAGCGGCTCGATCTTCTCGACGACGCCTTTGCCCTTTCGAGTGCCGATCCCGCGCGCCGCGAGCTGCTCGACCAAACGATTCCGCTGGCTTCCGTGGTCGACGAAACCGTCCTCGATCCAGGAGGACTCGTGCCCTACCGCCGCGCCGGGTGCGTTTTATTCTGTTGGAGCACCGTCGTCCGGCCGCCGTGGCTGGAACGGATCGCCCGAGCGCGGGCAGTCGAGCTGCGCGTATATCTCGTCGTCTTCGACCGCTCGGCGCAGCGCGCGTTCGCGGTCGATCCGGACGGGATCATCGTTGCCGGCACATTCGATGAGTACCGGTTGGCCAGCTTTACGTTCGATCCGCGAAAGACCGCTGAAACGATCGTGGCGCCCGGCACCGACGTAGCTGAAGGCCTCGATCGCATCGAAGCCATCGTCGCAGACGTTTGATTACGCTGCGCACTTGCTCCCCGATGCGCGCGATCGCCGTGCTCGTGCTTGGGGCATTGACGCTCGCCGGAGCGGCCGCGAAAACCCAGCGATTGCATCTCGCCACGGCGACTATCGTCCTATCGCGCTGGCCGTATTTGCCCGGCAGCCTTCTCCCGCTCCAAGTCGAGGGAATCAGGCCGCCCTATTCGGTATCGATTCTGGGGCCCGGGCGATTGCTCGACGGCAACACGTACGAAATCCCGATTACAAGCCGCGGCGGAACGGCGTTGCTGGCCGTCGGAAGCGAGGGCGGACTCGGCGCGACGCATCTGCGCATCGCAGCGCCGCCGGCCTCCGACCGCCCGCTGCTCCTCGTGGCATCGTACGACGACGGGCTCGTCCTTCACGACGAACGAGACTTTTCGGTCGTCGGGGTGCTCGCCACCGGCGGAGTTCCAAGCGACGTCGCGATCGACCGGCGCGGCCGAATCGCCGTTACCGATACGCAAGGCACGGACTTGACGCTCGCGAGCCTCTCTCCTTGGACCGTTACGCGAGCCGGCGGCGTCGTTACGGGCGATGAGGTGGCTATGGACGAGGCGACGCACGCGGTCTTTGTCACCGATCGAGATTGGAACGGTGCCGGCGCACTGACCCGGGTCGGCCTCGACTCGAGCATCACCCGCGTCGGCACGGGCGAAACGGCGGAGGGCCTGGCCGTGGACGAGCGTCGCCAGATTATCTACGTTGCCAACACCAACGACGGAACGATCGCCTTCGTAGATGCGGGTTCGATGCGCGTCATCCGGCGCTTTCCAGCGGTGGCTCGCGTCTTCTCGCTCGCGCTCTCTCCCGACGGCACGCGACTCTATGCGATTTCGAATCAGGGCACGGATTCACCGTTTGGAAAGGCTGGGGAAGCGATCGAAATCTCGCTGGACGGGCCCTTCCCACGCATCGTCGCCCGCAGCGAAAAGTTCTCGTTGCCGCTTGGGGTCGCGCTCGACGACCGCACGAACACGCTCTTCGTCGGCGACGAGGACCGCGGCGCCATCAATGTGCTCGACGCTCGAACCCTGCGTCCAAAACGCGCCGCGCTCACGACGTGCGCCATCCCGTGGAAGCTGACGCTGGATTCGGTGAGCGAGCGGCTCTACGTTCCTTGTGCGGGCGACAACGAGATCGACGTGTTCGATGCGCGCTCGCTGCGGCGGGTGGCGCATGCGCCGTTTGCGACAGGCGCCTATCCTCTCGCCATCGCAGTATGGCGACCATGATTCTGGCCCTCCTCGTCACCGTTGCACTCTTGCCGGCGCATATCGAGCCGCAGTCGCCCTTTCCTCACATCTTCGAGCAAGCTCCGACGATTGAAAGCGTTGCGCCGGGCGTCGAATACGGCGATTACCAGCTCTTGACGTCGATCGGCCTGCTCTCGATTCACGTCGTCGCCGTCGAGCCGCATCGCGGCGACGTGCGTGTCGAAAACGTGCTCGCCGGCGACGCGCTCGAATCGCGAGGCGAGACGGTCGGCTCGATGGCGAAACGAACGAGAGCCGTCGCCGGAATCAATGGCGATTACTTCGATATTGGTAATACCAATCGGCCGGAGAACATCGTCGTTCGAAACGGTGCGCTCTTGCAGGTTCCATATAAGCGGTATGCGCTCGCACTTGACCGCGACGGCTCCGCACATATCGCCGAGTTCTCGTTTTCGGGGGAGCTGCAGGCCAACGAGCGCACTCTGTCGCTCAACGGCATCGACGAGCTCCCACCGCCCAACGGCGGCATCTCGCTGTTGACGCCGGAGTACGGCCACGTTCGTCCGCAAGAAGACCTAACGCTCGTGAACCTCGAGCCGCTCTCCGGAACCCCGCCGCTTGCGCGCTACCGCGTGACGGGGATGGCCGACAATCTCACGACGCAACCGCCCGGCTATTACGTCGCGATCGGACCGAGCGAGTACAGTGCCGTCGACAGCTTTGACGTCGGCACCGTCGTCGAAGCCGGTGGAACCCTCGAGCCGATCGACCTCGGCTCGATCGCAACGGCAATCGGCGGCGGCCCGATGATCTTGCACGACGGCGAATGGTACGACGACGGCGACGGACCGAACGGAAGAGAGTTTTCCAAACGCATCCCGTGCTCGGGCGCGGCAATCGCTCCGGACGGCCGGCTCTTTCTGATCGAGGTGGACGGACGGCAGCCCGAGTTCAGCGTCGGTCTGAAACGGCCCGAGTTCGCCGCGTTGATGCGCTCGCTTGGGGCAACCGAGGGGCTTGCGTTCGACGGCGGCGGCTCTTCGACGATTGCGATCAGGCGCTTAGGTGAGAGCGAAGCCTTCGTGACGAACTCGCCGTCAGACGGCATCGAGCGTCCCGTCGGCGACGGTCTCTTTGTCTACAGCACCGCCCCGGTTGGGCCCGCGGTACGTTTAGTCGCGCGACCGAATGTCGTGCGGGCGGTTCCGGGTGCCGAAGTTTCGTTGCGCATCGCGGCGGTTGACGCCGCAAATCACGTTGCGGCCGGGGACACGCCGATTCGAGTTAGCGTCTCTCCCTCGTCGCTAGGACAGTTCCGAAGCGGCGAGTTCGTCGCGTTCCATCCCGGCTTCGGTCATCTTCTCTTGCGCGGCGATAATTTAAAGGGCGACGTTGCGGTTGAGGTCGACGCAACGCCCGCGCGCACGCGAATTACACCCGCGCGGCCCAACGTCGATTCCGATTCGACCATCGCGTTGCTGCCACATGCCTATGACGCGCAGGGTTATCCGCTCGAGCTGCCTGCCTCGCTGTCGTGGAAAGCCACCGCGGGTTCGATCGATACGCGCGGTTTGTTCCACGCAGGATCGCACGATGCCGATGTGACCGTTCGGATCGGAGATGCATTGGCCGTCGCGAGGGTCACGGTGGGTTCGCACGAGGAGGCGTTGCCCTTTGCACAGCTCGCCCACTTCGTAACGATTCCACGCGGCGGCCAGGGCGAGCTCGACAAGGATGCCGGTTGCGGCAGTTGCGTCGAGTTGCGCTTCTCGTTTTCCGGAAACGAGCGCGCCGCCTATGCCATGGCCGACGTACCGCTCCCCAACGGCACGATCGGCCTCACGTTCGATCTGCAGGATGACGGCAGCGCCGCGCGGCTGCGCGTCGTGTTACGGAATGAAATCAATGAGGACGTCCTGCTCGATGCGACCCAGCTCGGCGAGGCTGGGTGGAGGAAAGTCGTCGTACGTTTTCCCGTCGATTCGCAAGCGTCGCGCCTGATCGCGATCTACGTGCTTCCATCCAAAGGCATCGAGCTTTCCGAGGGCGGCGTGGTCCTAAGAAACGTTCGCGCGATCGTCGCGGGCCACTAGTGGCCGGCGGACACCTAGTCCCGCGAGTCCGCCGAGCACGAGCAGGGTGCCGATCGTGACGACGGCGATGTTGGGGATCGAGATCACCTCGATCTCGGGATAGCTCGTAACTTCCCCCCGCAACCAGAGCCCGCCGGCGTGCACCGCCGTACCACCCGCACTCATCGCAATGGCATGATGCGGCAACGGCCGATCGCTTTCGTCGTCCACGGCGAAAAGTACGGCCGCTTGGCCGATGGCACTGGGATCGCGCAGCACGACGGCCGCCTCCGCGGGAGTAAACAGGATCGCCTTCACGACGCGCCGCGCGGCGGGAACGTTGAAAGAATCGAACGGCAAATTCATTCCGGCAATCGTTTGCCGCGCTTGCATCAACAGCACCGGCGACAGAAAGACGCTTCCATTCGGCTGAGTAACCGTTAGCCGGTTGCCGAGAGGATCGCGAACCTCGACCTCGACGACGTCGCGCGGCACCGCACGAAGGATGAAGCTCCCGGCATTCCGCGCGCGCGCACCGATTTCTAACGGCGCGTGCAAAGTCCGCTCGAGCATCACAACGACGGGCGCGCTTCGATCTTCGCCGGCGAGCGGAAAGGCGAGTGTGCCCAGCGCCTCAACGCGAACGCGTTCACCCGGTGCGCCCACGATGTTGCGATTGTCCGGGGCAAAGAGCCCGGAAGCCGCGCCGGCCGCTCCCGTCGCGGCCGCACCAAATGCGACGGCGAGAATCGCCAGGCGCGAGCGCGAACTTCGCGCCGCCTTCCACTGCTTTCGCCCGCTAACGACAACGACGATCGCGAGCGCGGTCAGGGCGACGTTGTACCATCCGGCGTGGTACGCCGGGCGGCCCGGCAGCCAAATCTCCACAACGACGCCGGCGATAACGACCAGCGCCGTCGACAGGAACCAAATCAACGCGCGCGCACCGCAGCCACTGCCGCCCGCATTTCGTCCAGCGTCAATGGCCCATCGAACGCGCGGATCACGACGCCTTGGCGATCGAGAATGACGGTCGTCGGTAAGCCCAGCGCGTCGTACGTGCGTCCGTACTGCTGACCACCGTCGACCCAGATCGGGAAGTGAATTCCTAACGAGTCCGCAAAGGCTCGCGCTCGTTGCGGCGATTCACCTTCGTTGACGCCCACGACTGCGACACCGCGCCCCGCTTCGGCGTCCGCTAATCGCTGAAGGTCGGGCATCTCCGCTCGGCAGGGCGGACACCACGACGCCCACAGGTTCATCACGACCAGGGATCCGCGATACTCCCGTAGCGAGACGGTGCGCCCGCGATCGTCGCGTAAATCGAAGATGGGCGCCGGCTGGCCGGCCAGGCCGCTCGGACCACCGGCCGCCGCTCGCTGGGTAACGAAGTATGGCTCAGCTACGTAAACGGCGAGAGCTAACGCCAGCGCGACGGCGGGCCAGATGATATAGCGATGCACGGGTCAGCGCGATTCTTCCGGCAGGCGGCGCGGGGAGCCTGTACTAGGAGCCTGCCTCCTCCAGACGAACGGCGACGGCGTGCCTGCCAAGATTCTTGACGGACGCGCGCTCGCCGCCGATTTGCGCACGGAGCTCGTCGCGCGCACGAACGTGCTGCGCGAGCGCGGGCTTGCGCCCAAGCTCGCCATCGTCTTCGTCGGAGAGAATGAGTCCAGCCTCGCGTACGTGCGCAATCTCGCGCGAACGGGAGAGCGTGCCGGCATCGCCGTCGTGGTTTCGCACCTTCCGGCGAACGCGTCGGTCGAGGAGGTGCGCGCCGAACTCGAAGAGCTTCGTGACGATCCCACGGCGCACGGCGTCATGCTGCAGCAGCCGCTGCCGCCGCATCTTTCCATCCGCGAAATCGCCGACGCAATTCCGCCGCATAAGGACGTTGACGGTGCGCATCCCACCAACCAAGGCCACTTGGCTTTCGGAAGCGGAACGGAATACGTGCCCGCAACGCCGGCCGCCGTGATGCTGCTGCTCGAGCGAAGCCCGCATTGGCCGCTCCGAGGGCGGCGCGCGGCGATCATCGGGCGCTCCATCGTCGTCGGGGCGCCGGTCGCGATGCTGATGTTGGCGCAAAATGCGACGGTCACCGTTTTGCATAAAGAATCGTCCGCGCTGCAGCCCTATGTCAAGCTCGCCGAGATCGTGGTGGTCGCCACCGGCGTACCGGGATTGATACGCGGCGAAGACCTGATGCCGGGCGCTACGGTTATCGACGTCGGTACGACGCTCGTCGACGGCGTTCTACGCGGCGACGTCGACTTTGAAAGCGCCGTCTCGGTCGCCGGTGCAATCACACCGGTTCCCGGCGGCGTGGGCCCGGTTACAAACGTTGCGTTGCTCCGCAACGTCGTCAAGGCAACGGAATACGCGGCGGCAGGTCGGTAGTTACGGAGCGCCCAAAGCGCGTGACGGTGAAGCCGTCCGCGCACGATCTCGACGCCGTGCATTCTGCACCCCATCCACTTCTGCTCGAACTCGAGCAACAGAGCCGCACGGACGGCGTGCCCGTCGTTTCTCGCGAATCGGGACGTCTTCTCTCGACGCTCGTCACGGCGATGCAAGCCAGTCGAATTCTGGAGGTCGGCACGGCCTACGGCTATGCGACGCTGTGGATGGCACTCGCGCAGCCGCGGATGGGTAGGATTTGGACGGTCGACTCTGACGCGGGCCGAACCGACGTCGCCCGCTCTTATTTCCACCGCGCCGGCGAAGACGACTTCATCGAGGTCTTCAATACTCCGGCGCTGGAGTTGCTGGAAAACTTTCCGCATCGCAACTTGGATATCGCATTCGTCGCCGCCAACGAGGGGGAGTATCGCGCGTATCTCGAGCTGCTGATTCCCATGCTCAAGCTCTCCGGGCTCCTTATTTTCGACCATGCCCTGCGAGCGCCGCGCGATTTTACCGAAGCGTTCCTGCGGCACCCCGATCTGGATGCGACGATGCTTGCCCTCGACGATGGTATCGCCATCGGCGCGCGCCGGAAATGACGAACCCAGAGGTTTTCAAGCACGCGATGCGCCACGTGCCGACGGGCGTCACCGTGGTTACCAGCCTCAAGGACGGCGAACCCCGCGGGATTACCGTCAATTCATTTGCAAGCGTTTCGCTCGATCCGCCCTCGCTCTTGATCTGTGTCAATCGCGAGGCGCGGAGCTACTTATTCATTTCGACGTCTCGCATCTTCTGCGTCAACGTGCTGGCGGGGAACCAACGCAGCCTCGCCGAGCATTTTTCGGGAAAGGTCCGAGAGCTTCAGTTTGCCGACATTGGGTACGCCGTCGACGCCACGGGCGCGCCGGTGCTCGACGGCGCGATCGCGCACTTCGATTGCGAGGTCGCGCACGAGTACACCGTCGGCTCGCACTCGATTCTGATCGGAAACGTCCTCTCGTGCAAATCGCGGTCCGGTTCGCCACTGGGGTACTTCAACGGCGGCTTTCACGATTTCGGCATCCACGTCGACTAAAGGAACCTGACGTTGCTGCGATGGGAGACGTTCGAGGCCGGTCCGCTGGCGTGCAACTGCACGATCGTCGCCGACGACCGCACCGGTGAGGCAATCGTCGTCGACGGCGGCGCCGGCGTTGACGAAGTCGTCTCGCGCCTAGGCAAAAACAACTGGCATGCGAAGCTGCTCGTGCATACACACGCTCACATCGATCACATCGGCAACGTTGGCCGGCTCCGGGAGCTGACCGCGGGAAGCGCCTTGCTACATCCCGACGATCTGCCGCTCTACGATATGCTCGCGCTCCAAGCGCGCTGGCTCGGTCTGCTCGACGCTCCGGCGATCGTGAGCCTCGACGGCGACTTGCACGACGGCGACGTACTCCAAGCTGGAGCGGTGCGTCTCGAAGTGCTGCACACGCCGGGGCATACCCCCGGAAGCGTCTCCTTCGCACTGCGCGGTGACGCGGAGACGACGCTGCTGACCGGCGATACTCTCTTCGCCGGCTCCATCGGCCGCTGGGATATCGGCGGCACATCGATGGAAGATATCGTTCGCTCGATTCAAACCAAGCTGATGGATTTCGGCGACGCGACGACGGTCGTTCCGGGGCACGGCCCGTTCACGACGATCGGTATCGAGCGCCGCTCGAACCCGTACCTGCGTGGATGATCGCGAGAGAAAACGCCGGCTTTTCGTCGGCATCCAGCTTGACGATGCGGCGCGTGCGGCCTGCGCGGGCGTCTCCGAGGGATTGCAACGGACCGGCTTCGCCGCCAAGTACGAATCGGCCGAGAAGCTTCACGTCACGTTCGCTTTTTTGGGAAATGTCGGCTGCGAATCAATACGAGGCAGTCGCCGCGGCGCTCGACCGCGTCGCCGCCCAGGGCGCGCCGTTCGGGCTAACGCTCGATAGGATCGGCGCGTTTCCCCACGAGCGCAAGCCGCGCGTCGTGTACGTCGGAACCCGCGAGCAAGGCGCGCCGTTTCGAAAGCTGGCGCAGTCCGTGCGAGGCTCCTACGTGGCGCTCGGCTTTCAATTCGACGAGGATCCGGTTGCGCACGTCACGATCGCGCGAGTCAAGGATCCTCGCGCACCGCTCCGATCGGCCGAGTTCGCCCCGATCACTTTTGAGGTAGGTGCGTTATCACTCTTCGAGTCGCTATTCGACCCTAAGGTAAACACGTCGCGCTATGAAGTAGCTCGCGTCGCGGCGCTCAGCGATGCATTGTCACCTTAGGCCCTGCTGGTCAGCTCTGTCATCCTTCGACAGAGCCTGTCCTGAGCGTAGTGACGAAGGGGCTCAGGATGACATGGTCTTAGCGAGACCGAGGAGTCGACGCGGCGTGGGACAATGCGCCGTTAGCGCAGTTTGATGAGGACCTTGCCGCTGTCGCTGCCGTTGCTCGAGGATGCTGCGGCAACGGGTTCGGGTTGCGGCGCGGATGCCGGCCGCGGCATTGCGGCGTAATCCGGAATCGCTCCGGACGAAACTTTTTCGCGGTAGTCGGCGATGGTGACGTGCAGCGCCTCGAGCGCCCGCTCGGGGTAATCCTTCTTTTTTTCGGGATACCCATCGAGCTGCGATTCGATCTCCCCCGCGGTGATCGCCGCCGCTTCGTCAACCGTCTTGCCCTTTGCGATCTCGACGACGAGGCTGCACGTAGCCGTACCGAAGCCACAGCCGGTTGTGAAGTACGAGATGTCCTCGATGACGGCTCCGGGGCCGATCTTCAGGAAGAAGTTATACATGTCGCCGCACGAGTCACTGAAGTACTCGCCGCTGGCGGTGGGGTTCTCCATCGTGCGAAAGCCGCTGCGCTCTTCGACGAGTTGCTGGAACTTGGGGAAGTTCAACCTACCATCTCCTTGGGATGCAGCTCGAAGCGGCACTCTTTTCCGCCATGCGCTAAAGATTCTGTTTGTGTATGCTCGCCGCCGAGCGTTTCGTCGATGACGTGATGGATGACCTGGCAGACTTCCGGATGCTCTTTGGCCGCGGTCGAATACGGGCAGCTATGCTCGTGCAGAACGAATCCGTCGTCGATCAAACTGTACTCGGCAATGACGCCGCTCTTGCGCAGCATCTCGGTAAGCTGCGCCACCCGCTGCTCGGGCTCGTCGGAAGTTACGCTCAGCTGCGCGCGCGCGACGGCACGGCGCGAGAGCCCGTCGAAAATCTGCGCGATCGCCGGCGCGCCGAACTGATCCTTGACCTCCCGGAGCACGGCCGTGAGCATTTTATCGTAGGATTGCGGGAAGAGCCGGTCGGCCTCGGCAGTCAACGAAAACTCGTATGTTGGTTTTGTCGGACCGCGGCGCACCGACGTCTCCGCCACCAGGCTGTCGCGCTCGAGAACCATGAGCTGCTGGCGCACGGCGTTGGGCGAGAGCCCGAAAACTTGTGCTAAATCGGCGGCCGAGGCCGAGCCTCGCCGGCGGAGTTCGCTGACGATCTTTCCGCGAGTGGTCTGAAAAAAGCGGTCCGATTGCATTTTCTGGCGCTATCCTAGCACGAAGCGACCTAGATAGTAAAGTTTTTCCTTGACTTTCTAAGAGAGCCTCGGCTACGATAAATTCCATGCCCGACCACGCTCTTCGTATCACCGACCTCCGGTGCAAAGTCGCCGGCAAGGAAATCCTCAAAGGGATCGATCTCACCGTCGATCGGGGAAAAATTCACGCGCTCATGGGCCCGAACGGAAGCGGCAAATCGACGCTCGCCTTCTCGATTACCGGCCACCCTCAATATGAGGTGACCGGCGGAAGCGTCGAGCTCGACGGCGAGGACATGCTGGCGCTTCCTCCGGATAAGCGCGCTCGCGCCGGACTCTTCCTCTCCTTTCAGTATCCGGCCGCGATCCCAGGGGTCAAGGTCGCAAACTTTCTTCACGCCGCTCGGCAGGCCGAACGGCCCGGCGACCTTCCGCCCGCCAAGTTCCGCGCACTACTGATTGAAAAGATGGAGCAGCTCGGCATCGATCCCTCGTTCATGGGCCGCTATCTCAACGACGGCTTTTCAGGCGGCGAAAAAAAGCGGATCGAAATGCTGCAGTTGGCCGTCCTCGCACCCAAGTATGCGATTCTCGACGAAACCGATTCGGGTCTCGACATCGATGCCCTCAAGGACGTCGGTAGCTCCATCGCCGCCTTACGCGCGAGTGAAGAGGGACGCAACACCGGCTTCTTGATCATCACGCACTATCCGCGGATACTCTCGTACGTCGTTCCCGATGTCGTACACGTCATGATCGATGGGCGCATCGTCAAGACCGGCGGCCACGACCTGGCGCATCGCATCGAGCGGGAAGGGTACGACAAGCTACGTGAGGAGAGTGCGGTCGTTGCCTAGTCCGGCTCCCATCGTCGCCGGTCGCGACGATGCGACGCAACAGCTTTACGAGCGCGTCGCCACCCTAGGTCTGTCACCCTTCTCCCTCGAGCAGCGGACGCGCGCGCTCGACCGCTTCGTTTCGTTGCGCAGCGGTCGTGAAAAGCCGGGGCGCTTCTGGCGCGTCGACTTCGAATCGATTGCGCCCGAGGCCGGCGCGATCGATCTGAGCGCCGCAAACGTGCGCGTTGAAAATCGCGATCCAGCAGTCTTCGTTTGCGACCTCGCGACCGCCGCGCGCGAGTCTCCCGAGCTTTTCGCGCGCGCCTTCGGAACGACCGGCATCGCCGCCACAAAGTTCGGCTCGCTTGCAGCGGCCTTCGCGCAGTGCGGCGTCTTCGTGCACGTACGAGCCGACCATGCTTGCGACGACCCGGTCGTCATCCGCTATACCGCGCCCGCTGGAGCGGCAATCTTTCCGTGGAGCGTCGTGCTCGCCGAACGCGGCGCGCGCGTCACGATCGTCGAACGTCTCGAAGGCGGCCCCGGAGCCTTTCTCTGCGGTGCCACCGAAGTGGTTACGGAAGAGCGCGCGGACGTCCATTATGCCGCTTTTCAGCAAGTCGACGATGGCGCGCGAGTAATCTGGAGTCGAGCCGCGCGTCCCGGGCCCGAAGCGCGGATGTCGTGGGCCTCGGCCGAGCTCGGCGGCGAACTTGCCGCCAGCGACCTCTCGGTTTCGATCGAAGCGCCCGGAGCCGAGGCGAATCTCACGGCGATCTTCTTTCCACGCGGTTCGCAGCACGTCGACGTGGTGAGCACCGTCGAGCACCGCGCCGGTGACGCAACCTCCGAAACGATCGTGAAGACGGCCGCTCGCGACCGCGGGCAGGCGCGCTTTCTCGGCAACATTCGCATCGCGCCCCATGCTCAAGGAAGCGATGCACGTTTACGCGACGATGCGCTGCTGCTTTCGCCAACCGCTCACGTCGATTCGGTGCCGGCGCTCGAAATCGGCGCGAACGTCGTCAAAGCCTACCACGGCGCGACCGTCGGCGCGATCGATGCCGAGCAAATCTTCTACATGGAGAGCCGCGGCCTCGAGCGCGCCGCCGCAGAGCGCATGATCGCGCTGGGTTTTTTCGAGCCGGCCATCGAGCGCTTTCCAACCGTAGCGCTGCGCGATGAAATTCGCGCTTCGCTGGCGGCAAAGCTTTCGTGACTCAAACGCTGCGCTCTGACGCCAAGACGGAGCGGATCATTGCCGATTTTCCGATTCTGGCGCGGCCGACGTCGCGCGGGAAGCGGCTGGTCTATCTCGACTCCGCGGCGACGTCGCAGAAACCGCGAGCCGTCATCCAGGCGCTCGTGGACTATTACGAGCAATATAATGCGAACATCCACCGGGGAGTCTACGAGATCGCCCAACGCGCCACCGACGAGTACGAGCACGCTCGCGTTAAGCTCGCGCGTTTTATCGGCGCCCAAACCTCCGAGGTCGTCTGGGTCCGCAACACCACCGAGGCGATAAACTTAGTCGCCTACTCGTGGGGCGACCACAACATAACCGCGGGCGATGCCATCCTGCTCACCGAGCTCGAGCATCACTCGGATCTCGTCCCGTGGCAGCTTTTGGCGCAACGAACCGGCGCGCAGCTACGTTTCATTCCGGTCGACGCTCGCGGAATCCACGTTCTCGACGACCTCGACAGGCTGCTCGACGGCTGTAAACTCGTTGCGATCTCGCACGTCAGCAATACCCTGGGAACCATCGCGCCGCTGGAGACCATCATCCCCCGTGCGCACGCGGCCGGTGCGGTCGTGCTCGTGGACGGGGCGCAGGGTGCGCCGCATCTTCCTCTCGACGTCAAGGCGCTCGATGCCGATTTCTACGCCTTTAGCGGACACAAGATGCTCGGACCGACCGGAATCGGATGTCTCTACGGGAAGCGCGAGCTCTTAGAAGCGATGCCCCCGTTTCTTTCCGGCGGCGACATGATTCGCAAGGTCGAATACACTCGGACCACGTTTAACGATCCGCCGCGCCGGTTCGAGGCCGGGACGAGCAACATCGCCGACGCCATCGCATTCGGCGTTGCCGCCGACTATCTAACGGCGCTCGGGATGCCGTGGGTTCGCGAGCACGAGCGTGCGTTGACCGGTTACGCACTGGAACGCCTTGCGAAGCTCGAGCCGCGCGGCCTTGCGATCTACGGGCCGCGGGATCCGGCGCGCAGCTCCGGCGTTATATCTTTCAATTTTGCCGATATCCACCCGCACGATCTTGCCTCGATTCTGGACACCGAAGGCGTTTGCATACGGGCGGGTCATCACTGCACGATGCCGCTGATGGAGAAATCCGGCTGGAGCGCCACCGCTCGCGCCTCGTTCTACATTTACAACACGGAGGCCGACGTCGACGCGCTTTGTGAAGGCCTCGAAAAGGCCGCGCGCGTCTTTCACATCTGATGGACGATTTCTACCGCGACTACATCCTCGATCACTACCGCAGTCCCCGCAACTTTGGAACTCTCGAGCAGCCCGATGTATCCGCCGAAGACGTTAATCCGCTCTGCGGCGACCAAATCCGCGTAGAGCTCAAACTCGACGACGGTAAGATCAGCGACGTGCGCTTCTCCGGAAAGGGCTGTGCCATCAGTCAGGCTTCGACGTCGATGCTCCTGGAGACCGTCAAGGGAATGAAGCTCACCGACGTCGCGCAGTTGCCCAAGGACGCCGTCTTGGAAAACGTCGGAATCGGAATCAGCCCAACCCGCATGAAATGTGCGATGCTCGGCTTGCGCGTACTCAAGAGCGCGGCAATCGGCAAACTCGCCGACTGGCCCGACGAAGAATAACGTCGTTATCCTGGGCGCAGCTTCGCAACGTAAGCGGAAGAGGAAATGAAATGCCGAGGGCCGCTGGTACAGCGGCCCCGGTGACGCGCGGCTTGACACCACACCAGCATATCACCGTTATCTCGGCTGCGCAACGCGTGTCGCGGGTGGAGAGTGCGAGAATCGAACTCGCAGCGCGCTGGTGTGTCAAGCCGCACGTCGACACCATCGAAACTCCCCACCGCCATGCCGATAACGCGTGCGGCTGTCGCAACTAGGGCGACTTGTCAACTTATTGTGGCTTGATGTAGTAGTGGTCGGTAATTTGTAAACCACCCGGGCCTGGCGCTACCGTGAACGTGGCGTAGTACTCGACTCCGCCCGACTTAACGTCCGCCGTCACTAGGTAATTCGAATTGCTCTGCGGCGTCGAACGAATGGACTCGATCTGTGACTCGCCGCTCATGAACGTTTCGCTTGCGCTTCCGCTCGCGAGATACGTGCTCGCCGTCGCGCGGTCGCCGCGCGCGAGCGCTTCGAGATAGGAACGCACGAGTGACGCAGCGGGGTCGCGCAGCGGGCGCTTTCGGTGACGCTGCCGGTACGGGCGTTGCGACCGCGATCGGTCTCGCCGTCGCGACGATCGGCTTCCTCGTGGCCGTGGCGATCGGCGCCGGCGCTGGTGTCGGCGTCGCGCTGGCAACCGGCGCCGCGCTCGGCGTCGACGCCGGCGTTGGCGCTGGCTTCGCCGGCTTCTTTGTGGGCGCGGGCGATTCGCTCGGGGGCGGCGTAGGCGTTGGAGTGGCCATCGGCGACGGTATTGCAGACGCCATTGACGATGGCGACGGCGGCGTCACCGGCGGCACGGACGCTTCGGCCAGCGGAGCTTGCGCCGGGCGCTGCGGTCCGTTGGAGCCGCCGAAGAAGTGCGCGAGCACGCCTCCTAAGAGAAGGCCAGCCAGAATCACGACGACGATGAGCGGGAAAACCGGAAGTCCTCTGCCGGAGGGTTCGTCGTCGCCGCGTCGCCGGCGGGGCGGTTCCCTTCCGTTCAGGGCGTCAGCCGTTCCGACAGCGCGTCGCGAAGCGCGGCGGGCAACGCCGCAACGAGCTCCGGCCGCTCCGAAACGAAGAGCACCGTCGCTTCCTTGAGTAGGTCCGGATTACTTCGCGCGTACGCCAACAATGCGCCGGCCGCGCCGTTTTCGCGCCGCGCAATGCTCTCCAACGTCGTGCCGGCGCCCTCGGCCGCATCTTCCGAGGACTCCCCGCGCTCTCGAAACGCGGTAAAGACCGATTCGACGAACGCCGGATACGCTTCCGAAGGCATCGTCGAAATCCCGCGTTCGTAGAAAGCGGCCAAATCGGCCTCGTCAATCTTCGCGAGAAGCTTCTCGACTGTACCTACCAGCATATCGGCCGGCACGTTCCCGAAGGACATCCGCCGATTCATTTATCCTTGGCAGCAGGCAGCTCCTCGATGCGGCAGAAATTGCCTTTCCATGATCCGAGTGAAGGTACCGCTCGATCTCCACGCCGTCGCCCAAGCCGGCTCTGGTGCCTTCGCGCTTGCCACGCCGCTGCGCATTCGCGACTTGCTTGGATTTGCCGTTCGGGAAGCGATCGGGACGCGCGCTCCCGGTGACAAGTTCTCGCGCACCGTTCATCGTACGTTGGCCGGCCTTTGCGCCGGCGACTTTACGGTCGACGTCAACGGACGCACGTTTGCCGATCCGGACGCGGTCGTCGTCTGCGAGGGCAACGTTGATATTCGTTTCTTTCTGAGCCAGCGACGGAGGACAGCTCCGAACCGAAAGTAGACACCCAGCGGTTGCTCTTGCATCGGGTGATACTGTAGAAGAAAAGCTCTTCACGGCAGAAACGGAGCACACAATCAAACTCGGCCTCGTCTTGGTTACCGCACTCCTGGCGGTGCTACGACCGGCGCTTCCGGATATTCGGTACGATTTGGCGGGCGAGGACGTGTATCGGATCGAGTCGACCTCAACGGTTTCGAGAGTCTCTTATGCCGGCACGGAAAGCTTATCGATCAAGCAAGACGGCAAGCGCACGCGCTTCGAAGCGCGAGCGCGATACATTCGCTACTCCCCGGACGGCAAGAGCAGCGTGGACGCCCGATTCGTCACGGAACTTCTGCCGAACGGCTCCTTCGAAGGCCGCGTTGACGACGATCCGGACTTTCTGACGATCCTCAACCAGCCATTTGCCGTGCAGCTCGACCCTGCGACGCTCCGAGATTTGCGCGAGCTCCGCGGTGCCGTTCCTTTCTCGGCAAACTCTCCGCTCGGCGGAGACTCGGTGCTCCACGGTTCTTTGCGGCCCGGCGCGAACGGCCCGATCGACGGGCGTCCCAGCATAGCCGTACGTTTCCAAGCCGTCGGACCCATGGCCGGAACGTTGCCCCAAAGCGCGGACGCCGACATTTCGGGCGCCATGCGGATGGAGGGCACGGCCTACTACTCGCTCGACGATGCGATGCTTCTGGCGCTGAGTGCAAAGCTAACAATCGACGCGCGTCTGCGTCAAAGTCATCCAGTCGTCTTCATACCCGTGCACATCACCTATAGCCGAGCCATTCGCGTGGCGCAGCGCTCGGGGGATGTCGGTCAGGCGATCAAAATGCTCCGATGAGCTCGACCTGCAGCGGATGACGGAACGGTTGCTCGCGTAGCTCCGTCAATGGCGTTAGAGCCAGATGGTTTTGATGACAGTCGATCAGCATTTCGATCGCACGCTTGACCGAGCCGCTCTCTTCGACGTATTTCGCTAACTTTTTCTTGAAGTAGGCCCGCGGATCGCGCAAAACCTTGGCGTAGTACGGGTCGTCGGTCAAGCCCGTGGAATCCACGCCCTCTTTGGGAACGAGCCACACGAACCACGGATCTTCGCTCTGGCGGTATCCGATCAGCACTAAGGGAATGGCTCTTGCAGACGTCAGGTTCGGCACGAAACTGCACATCGTATAGGCATCCAGCGATATTTCCGTGGGGTCGATCACGGTTTGTTGCATTCAGCTTCACCTCTAGCTTGGGAGAGGCTCCAAGTAAACAAAAAACCGCTTCTTCTCTGTAAAGGGAGCGAAGCGGTTTCCTACGGGGTTCGGGCCGGCGGCCCGAGCGAAATCGGCATGGCGACCTTTTAGAAACGAGGGAAAATTTCCCTGCGCTTGCGGGCGCCGTACAACCGCGTTTTTGAGGAGTTTTCTCCCACGATGTGAAACCACCGGCCCTAGCGGTGGTGTCGGGGGCACTGTATGAGCGCACCCGCACCACTCCTTCGTGGGAGTATACGTGCCATCAGCGACTCCATCGGGCCGGACGGCGGCCGCGCGGACGGCTGCGGTCGCGCAGGCGGCGGCCTCGATTCCGAGCGTCGAAAAGTTTGAGAGAATCGTCGACGACTACCAGCGCCGGCTCTACGGGTTCGCATCTACGAATGACGGGAAACCGAGAGGACGCTGAAGAGATCGTTCAGGACGCCTTCGTGCGCGCCTATCGTGCTCTGGGAAAAATGTCGCTCGAGCAGCGCGCCGATCTGCGGCTGCAGCCCTGGCTCTATACGATTACGCTGAACGTGACGCGCAATCGGCTCCGCAGTAAGCGCCCCGTCAACGTGGCCCTCGATGCGCTCGCCGACCCCGACGCTCTGTTACGCGAATCGAACGAGGGGCCGCCTCAACCCGAGAGGATCGTCGAGCAAAACACCGAGATCGCGCTGGTCGAGCGTGCGCTGCTCCAACTACCGATGCATTTGCGGGCGGCGGCCACTCTACGCTTCATCGAAGGGCGCAGCCACCCGGAGATCGCCGAAATTCTCAACCAACCGATCGGAACGGTGAAGTCGCACGTTCATCGAGCCGTACGCATCCTACGACGCATTCTCGGCCCGCAGATCGGAAGATTCAACCCGGAAGGAGTTCCCGCTCATGCGTTGTCGTGACGTCGATGCATTATGGGACGAGCTTCGCGGCGAGTGCCAAGCCTCGCTAAAAGAGACCGTCCATACTCATCTTCGAGCCTGTCCCTCCTGTCAGGCGGTTTACGAACAATACGCTGGGGTCGCCTACTGCCTCTCCTGTCTGCCGCTTCCCGAACCTTCGTGCGACCTCGCGAAGAAGGTCATCCAACACCTTGCGGCGCTCAAGGGCGCGCTGGCCGCGCCGATCGTGCTCTCCGCGATCTCGACGCCGCTGGGACGGCTCTATGCCGGATTCAAAGACAACCGCATCGCCTACCTTAGTCTCGACACCGGCGACACGCCCGAAGAGGTCGCCGCCCGCGCCGAACGCCGTTTACGCCGGCGCGTGGTACAGGGACAGGCGCCACCATGGCTCGTCAGCGCCATCGAACGATTCTTCAGCACCTGGAAGCTCGACGACGCGGTCGTCGATATCAGCAATCTCACGCCGTTCGAACAAGCCGCGCTTCGAGCAACGGCTCGCATCCCACCCGGCGAAGTTCGTTCGTACGCATGGGTCGCGACGCAGATCGGACGGCCCAAAGCAGCGCGCGCGGTCGGCCGCGTAATGGCGCGCAATCCGCTTCCGCTGCTCTTTCCGTGCCACCGCGTCGTCGACTCGTCGGGCGACCTGCACGACTATTTTTATGGACTGGAAATGAAGGCGCGCCTTCTTCAAATGGAGGGCTACCGCGGCTAGACGCCAACCCTAGCGAAGGTGGCGATTCGCGTACTTTTCATCAGATGACCGATCCTCGGATCGCCGCCATCCCCGACATCCACGGTCACGCCAAGGGCGAACACCGGCCTTTTACGGAGGAACGGCCGCTCGCGTATTCCGCGCGAATGCTCTTCCTTTGGTTTTACCACGCCTGCCGCCGCTTATCTCCGCGCTTTTTGATGGTTGCCGACCACGCCAACTATTTGACATTCGAGGATCCTGGAGCGGTCGCCACGGTCCGCCGGGCACTCAAGCTGGCGCAGGCGGGCGACCTGATCGGTGCGGCCGAAACGGCCGGCGTCGACCCTCCCCACGCCGCGATCGTTTCGGAAGGGTTACGCCGGGGCATGCGCTTTGCGATCGGCGCGGAGATGGATAACGATCCGCGCGCGCGGCCCGATGCACAGAACATCGTCGACGCACTGCGCCCCGACGGAATTATCCGCTCGGTCCACTTCGTTCCGATCCAACACCCGGAAAAAGGGGCCGACTGGCCGTGGCCCTTTGACAGTGAAGAGTTTATCGATCTGTACGAGGCGGTAAGCACGGAGACGCTCTGGGAACTCTACACCGCCAAGTTGTTCGACGATCTCGAGAAGCTGCCCACGCACATCGCCGGGCACTTTTACGTTCCGGCGACGCTCGGGCGCTGGCCGGCGCAAAGGACGCTCGAGCACTACGAGGATCGTCTGCTCGATATCTGCCATCAGCGAGGAATTGCCGTCGAGATCAACACGCGCTTCCTCTACCGCGACCATCCTGAGGATCGCAAAAAGAAGTACCTCGACGCCAATGCGAGACTGATCCGCAAGGCCAAAGCGCGCGGAGTCGGAATTGCGATTGGATCTGACGCGCACAGTCCGAAAGATCAGGGCAATGCGTTCGACGTCATCCTCGGGCTGCTCGACGACGCGCACATCAACGAGTTGGTCTTTCCCGTCACGGGGAGGCTGGCACGGGTTGCGTTGCGCGCGACGCGAGAACATTTGGAGGCGCAGGCCCAGGCCGGCCGTCAGCCGGCCGTACCAGGGAGCAGCATCACCGGCTATGGCCGGGCCGAGCTTGGATTGCCCGAAGAGGAGCCGGTCGGCGCGGGACATCGCGAAGGCGGCCGCGCCACACGCGAAAGCGGGCCGAAGAAGCGCGCCGGCGACTCGGCTCGCACGTCGAAGCGCCCCACCGTCACGACCCCACCGGCCACCAGCACGTCTCGCCGCAGCGCCGACTCGACATCGTCGGCAACCAAAGCAAAGGCCGCGCGCGTAGCCAAACCCGCCGCTCCCGAAAAGAAGAAACCCGCGCGCCCCCCGGCCGCAGCGCCGAAGGCAAAGAAGCCCGCTGCGAAGCCCTCGCGACCCGTCGCGAAAAAGGCCGCGCCCGCCCGGAAGAGCGTTGCCAAGAAGAGTTCCAGCAAGAGCGCCGGCGGCAAGAAGGTAGTGAAAAAAGCCTCCAGCAAAAAACCCGTTCGTAAGAAACCGGCAGCAAAGACCGCCGCACCGCGCCGCCCGGCGAAACCGAAGCGGAGCGCCGCCGGACCCGCGAAGAAGAGCATCAAAAAGAAAAAAACCGCGGCAAAGCGCCGCTAACACCCGTTTTTTATATAGGGGACTGAGCAGTGGCGGATATCGTGCGCCTTAGAAATATCGCATTCGTTGGACCGCATCACGCGGGGAAGACGACGCTCGTCGAAGCGATCCTGGCCCATTGCGCCGCCATCGGACGACGCGGATCGATCGCCGACGGAACGACCGTCACCGATCACGAGCCTGAAGATCACAAGCACCTTCAGTCAACGACGGTGGGCTTCGCACATACCACGGCCGACGACGTAGACATCACCATCGTCGATGCGCCCGGATTCATCGACTTCTTCGAAGAGACCAAACAGGTGCTTGCGGGCGTCGACGCAGCGATCGTGGTAGTCGAGGCGGATCCCGGCCGCGTCGTGCAGACGCAGGCGGTGGTGGACTACCTAGAGTCGGTGCGGATGCCGCACATCTTCGTGGTCAATAAGATGGATCGCCCCGGCGCGGATTTTGCAGGGACGCTAGCCGCTCTGCAGAGCGCCTATGGCCGGCACGTCGTCGCCGAACAGTTGCCCATCGGCAGTGCCGAACAGTTCTCCGGCTACGTGGACCTGGCGCAAATGAAAGCCCATCGGTTCGACGCGGGCGAAGAGCCCATTCCCGCCGATATGCAAGATCACGCCGCTCACATGCACGCCGAGCTTCTCGAAGCGATGGCGGACTTCGACGATCATTTACTGGAGGAGCTGCTCGAAGGCGTGGAGCCGCCGCTCGAAGAGATCGAGCGCGATCTTTGTGCCGAATGCTCGCACGATCAAGTCGTTCCGGTGCTCGTCGCCGCCGGACTCTCGGGCGCCGGTGTCGCGGCGCTCGTGCGAGCGATCGAAACGTGGCTGCCTTCGCCGGCCGACGCGTCGCAAGTGGATGCCGAAGGACGGCCAATCGAATCGGACCCGGGCGCGCCGGTCGTCGCGCGCGTCATCAAGACCAGCATTCACCCGCAGAGCGGAAAGCTATCGATCGTTCGAATTCTCTCGGGAACGATCAAAGCAGACGCAACGCTTACCAACATCGCTAAACGCGACGAAAAAGTTAGGCTCGGCGGTCTCTATCGGCTCCAGGGAAAAAAGCAGGAGCCGCTTTCCGAAGCGGTCTCCGGAATGATCGTCGCGCTCGCGCGCCTGGAATCGGTCTCGACCGGCGATACACTTACGTCGAACGGACACAAGGTGCTGTTGGCCCGCGTACCGGTCGCCGATCCCGTCTTCGCAGTTGCCGTAAAGCCGAAGGAACGAATCGACGAAGCAAAGATGTCGCAGATGATGGCCCGGATCGTCGACGAGGATCCGGCGCTGCGATTGGAGCGAGCGGACGTCACGCACGAGCTGCTTCTGCTCGGTCGCGGGGAACAGCACGTTTCCATCGCGGTCGAGCGGCTGGCCCGCAAATATAAAGTCGAAGTTGAAACGGCCGCGCCGACGATTCCCTATCTGGAAACGATCACCGGCGGCACCGAGGTTCATTCGCGCTACAAACACCAGACCGGCGGCCACGGGCAGTTCGGCGACGTGTGGCTGCGGTTCGAACCGCGCGAGCGGGGCGCCGGCGTCACCTTCGAAGACAAGATCGTCGGCGGCGTCGTGCCGCGACAGTTCATCCCGGCCGTGGAAAAGGGCGTCCGCGAAGCGCTCGCCCACGGCCCGAACGGCAACCCGGTCACCGACATGCACGTGACCCTCTTCGACGGCCAGTATCACGACGTGGATTCGAGCGAACAATCGTTCAAAACCGCGGCGAGCATGGGCGTGCGTGAAGCGCTGCCGAAGTGCAATCCGGTCGTGCTCGAGCCAATCGCGCACGTGCGCGCAATCGTACCGACGAGTTACACCTCGGCCGTCATTCAGCAGCTCACCGGCAAGCGCGGACAGATCCTCGGCATGAACCCCGACGAGCGCCCCGGATTCGACATCGTCGAGGCCTACGTGCCGGCCGTCGAGCTTTCGCGCTACATCACCGAGCTACGCACCGCGACGCAGGGCTTGGGGACGTATTCGTGGCGTCACGAACGCTACGACCCGGTTCCAGGAAACAAAGTCGGACCGAAAGCCGCGGTCTAGGTTTTGATCCTCCAGCGTTTTCAGTCGGCTCGAGAGGGGTTCAAAGTGATCTCGCGAGGACGCTCGTCGCGCCGCATCCACGCGGCGCTCCTGCTGCCGGCCTCCTCGCTCTCGACATCCTGTCTTCGCTCGTCGTGCCGAGCCCTCTCGAGATCACTTTGAACCCCTCTCGAGCCGACTGAAGCTCTTGGAGAATCCATGAGATTCTGCACGGCTTCAATCCTAGCAGCGGCGTTGGCATTTGCGTTTGTCGCGTGCACGAAGACGGGCGGCGAGGTCGGTGCCGGGAGGCATTCGTGGACGAAACCCGGCGTGTTGCGCGTCGCCGTTCAAAGCGATCTCAAGAACCTCAATCCGCTGCTCAACTCGAATACGACCGACGTTTTCGTCGACCGGTTGATGTTCGAGCCGCTTTTGAGCGCCGATCCGAAAGGGAATCCGGTGCCGATGCTCGCCGCAGTCGTCCCGACGCTCGAAAACGGCGGTATCAGCCCGGACGGTCTGCGGATCACCTATCATTTGCGGCGCGGCACGCGTTGGACCGACGGCGTGCCGTTGACTGCGCGCGACGTCAAGTGGTCGTGGCAGGCGATCATGAATCCGGATAACAATGTCGTATCGCGCCACGGCTACGACATCATCTCGAGCATCGACACGCCCGACCCCTACACCGTGGTCGTGCATCTCAAGCAGAAGTTCTCTCCGTTCGTCGATTCCTTCTTCGCCGAGAGCGATCAGCCGTACATGATTGCTCCAGCGCACGTTTTGGCGCAATACCCCAACCTCAATCAGGTATCGTTCAACAACAAGCCGGATGTGACCGACGGCCCCTTCAAGTTCGTCGAGTGGGCACGCGGCGATCACATTACGCTCGAGCGAAACGATGCTTTCTTCATGGGAAAACCCGGCTTACAACGCATCGACGTCAAGATCGTTCCCGACGAGGAGACGTCGGTCAACCTCTTGCGCACGCATGCGATCGATTATATGTTCCAGGCGTCGATCGAAACGTATCTATCCTTGCGCGACGCGCCCGACGTGCGGATCGTCTGGGTAAACGTCAACGGCTACTACTACCTGCAGATGAACTGCTCGACTCCGTTCTTGCGCGATCCGCGCGTGCGGCTGGCCGTCGCCTACGCGATTGACAAGCAAGAGCTCGCGCAAAAGCTCGCGTTCAACATGCAGCCGGTCGCGACGGAAGACATTCCCGACTGGATGTGGGCCTTCAACCCGCGCGTTCGTTCCTATCCGCACGATCCGGCAATGGCGCGAAAGCTGCTGGGCGAAGCGGGCTGGTCACCAGGCCCGGACGGAATCGTGCGCAAGAACGGCCAGCGGTTGGATCTCCTCATGGTTACGAATAACTCGAGCGCGACGCGCCGGCGCGAGGCAGTTGAAGTGCAAGCGATGTTGCGACAAGCCGGGATCGAGTCGGAGATCAAGTTCTATCCCGGCGACATCCTCTACGCGCCGGCAGGCATGGGCGGCGTCCTGCAGCTCGGCCGATTCGACATCACCGTCTCAGGATGGTATGCGGGCATCGATCCCGATGACAGCACGCAGCTGCAGTGTCAGAACTTCCCGCCAAGCGGCTACAACTATTCACGCTACTGCAGCCCCGACATGCAAGCCGCTCAACAGGCCGCGCTGACGCACTACGACCGGCGGTCGCGCACGGCGGCCTACTATCGTATCCAAGAGCTGCTGGCGAGAGATAATCCGGCCGTCTTCACGATGTGGTTGCGCCAAATGGAGCCGATCAGCGTGGACTTCAAAGGCTTCGCTCCGAATCCGGTCGTCGAGTCGTGGAATGCCTGGCAGTGGACCATTTAGGAATGCAGGAAATCGCGTGGCTGCGCAAGATCATCGTCGAGCGCGCGTTAACCCAGGGCGATTACATTCTCGCCGGCGGCAGCCCCAGTGACTATTACATCGACAAGTTTCGGCTTTTCTCCGACCCCCTCGTCCTGCGGAAAATCGCTCGGCTCTTCACCCCGGTCATCGCTGAGGTAGGTCCCGACCTGATTGCCGGAACCGAGCTGGGCGGCGTGGTCATCGCGACGGCGGTCTCGCAGATGTCGGGAATTCCGATGATCGCGGTGCGCAAGAAACCCAAAGGCTACGGCGCCTTCGCAAACGAGTACGTCGAGGGACCGTATCACGCCGGCCAGCGAGTTTTGCTGCTCGAGGACGTCGTCACCAGCGGAACCGAGTTGCTTGCCGCCGCCTCCCGCCTGCAAGAGCTGGGCTTGATCGTTACGCCGTATGCAGTCGTCAGCCGCGGCCTCTCTCCAGTGCGAGCGCTGATTGCATTCTCGCTTCCGCGCAGCGAGCCGAAGCTGGAAAACTAGGTTATTCGGTGTCCGGCGGCAGACCAGAGGGCGTCTGATGCAGGAAGAACGACTGCGAGCGCTCCGAGGGGATAATGCTGAACGAGCGCGGCGTCTGGGAGAAATTGAACGAATCGCCGATGCTTGTAGCACGCGTGTCGGGCAGCTGCAGCGGCTTTAGGCCCCAGTTTATTTCGATGAACCTCAGAATGCTGGCGGTCTCGTATTGCGTATGCGAAATGTAGCCCGGCTGGCTCGATGAGGTCTCGCGCGCGTACGGCGAGACGATCAGCATCGGTACGCGGAAACCCAAGCCGCCCAGATTGTCGAAGAACGCCGGCGACTCGTGATCGTAAAATCCGCCATAATCGTCCCAAAGGATGACGATCGCGCTGCTCTTCCAATATTTGCTCTTGCCGACCGCATTAACGATCGACGCCACCCACGACGGTCCGTAGTCGACGTCCTTGCCCCCTTTTAGTTCCTGCGGGTGATCGGAGTCGAAGGCGTCGGGCGTCACCCACGAGACCGCCGGAAGATGACCGGCCGAAATGTCCTTGAAGATCAGCGTGTCGTTGAAAGTGACCTTCTTCCCCCACTCCGCGCTATGCCGAACCGCGGAGATTGCGTCGAACGCGTTCCAGATGCCGGCGGTATCGCCTTTTGGCGGAGGCACGACCTTCTCGGTATAGTACTTCCACGTAACTTTGGCGGCGTCGAGCCGATCGCGCAACGTCTCGTACTGCGTGAAGCAGGGAAACGGTCCTTGACCGGGCTCGTATTGGCCCTCGGTTGTAAAGAGCGAGGTCGTAGTATTACTCGGGGAGTCACATCCCCATGGGAAGCCCGACGGATCGTCGATGATGCTTTCGGACGAGTCGATCGCCGTACCGCCGGCAATCAGGTCCTGATGCGCGGTAAAGCTTCCGCTGCCTTGCGTTTGGTACATGTGGTCGGCGAGAACGTACTGCTGCGCGATGTCCCAGTAGGACGCGATCTGCGCCGGATTCACGTACTGATATGGGTGTAAACAGGCGATCTTACCGCCGCCGGCCGGAATCGGATCGACGTCGAAACCGTCCATATTTCCACTGTCGTAATCGATTTGAACGTCGCTGTACTTGTGACCGAAATCGTCGCCAACGGCCAGATTCCCTTCGGTCAGGTTAACCTTCTCTTTGTGATAGATGGGGCACTGACTTTGCTCTGACGGCGGAACGGCTTCGGCTTCTCCGGTCGTCGTCCCATCCGCTCCGGGGAAGGTTGCGAACAGGTTATCGAAGGTGCGATTCTCTTGAATCACGACGATGACGTGCTTGATCGGGCTGCTCTTGCCACTGGACACGCGCTTCGCGGGCACCGGCGCGTACGAGCCGTTTGCCGAGCCCCCGAACGAGCAACCCGCGATTCCGAGGGCTGCCACGATGAGGGCGAGCCGGCCGGCATTCCAAACGCACATCGTTAGCTACAGCGATGCCAAGACTTCGTCGGCATGCTCGTCGACGTTGACCTTCGGCCAAACCTTGACGATCTTGCCGCTGCCGTCGATTAAGAAGGTCGAACGCGCGATGCCTTTGCTCTTCTTGCCGTACATATTCTTTTCGACGATTACGCCGAAGGCATCGCAGAGCTTCGATTCGGTGTCGGCCAACAGCTCGAACGGAATCGAGAACTTCTCCTTGAAGCGCCGATGCGACTCGGCCGAATCCCGGCTGACGCCCACGATCCGCGCTTTCTTCGCTTGAAACTGCGGATAGAGATCGCGAAACTGCGAAGCCTCGCTGGTGCAGCCCGGCGTGTCGTCTTTGGGGTAGAAATAGAGGATCAGCGGGCCGCCGAGGAGGTCGGTCGTCGTCAGCTGCGCTCCTCGATCGTCCAGTAGCGTGACGGCGGGAAGCCGGTCGCCTTCACCAAGCAAGATTTCGCCCTTTCTCGAAGATTGTGGGATGACTGCTCATCCGTTGGCCGTGAGCCTCATCGAGCACCTGCGAGGCGCGCCGGAAATCCGCGTCCTCGAGTTCGCTTGCGGTGCCGGGCGTAACACAAGGGCCCTGCGCGCAGCGGCATTCGACGTCGTCGCAATCGACGATCGCGCCGCCGCATCGGGGGCGCCGTTTGCCGGCGTCCACGGCGCATTCGCGGCCGCGATCTCGACTCACGGCCTGCTCCACGGCACGCCGGCGATAATCGCCGGGCACGTGTCGCAGATCGCCCGGCTGCTCGCGGAGAACGGAGCGCTCTATGCGGCCTTCGGGTCCATTCGCGATGCGCGATTCGGCCAAGGAGAGCGCATCGACGCTTCGACCTTCGCGCCGTCCGACGGCGACGAGCGCGGCGTGGCGCACGGTTTTTTCAGTCGCGACCAGGTGCGAGCGCTGCTCGATCCCTACTTCGCGATCGAATCGTTGGAGGAACGCGATGCCGATCGAATCGCGGGATCGTGGGCCCATCGAGAGCGGCCGCTCTCCGGCGCCGTCCACTGGTTCGCGGTTGCTACGGTATCAAAAACGAAACGATGAACGACACGATAAGCAGGCATGCCAGCACGCCCGCTGCCGTGATGTGCTTGCGGGAATGGTGGACAGGATGGTGTGGGCTCTCGCGCCCTGCCGCGGCGCGACGGCGGTGGTCGAGCCAGACGAAGAGGATCGCCGCGAGCAGCAGCAAGGGGACGACCCAACGCAGTATCTGATGGTACACGGTTGCTAGGGAACCTTAAGTCGCTTGCGAGACGATGAGGTCCTGCATCGGACTCGATGCGCTGGCGTAGAGACGCCTGGGCATGCGCCCGGCGAGAAAGGCTTCACGGCCTGCGATCACTGCATGTTTCATGGCGCGCGCCATCCGAACCGGATCGCTCGCCCCGGCAATTCCGGTGTTCATCAGCAGCGCGTCGACGCCGAGTTCCATGGCCAACGCAGCATCGGAGGCCGTGCCGACGCCGGCATCAACGATGACGGGCACTCCCGCACGCTCTTTGATGATTCGGATCGAATAGGGGTTGCAGACTCCCAGGCCGCTGCCGATCGGAGCCGCCAGCGGCATGACGGCGGCGCAGCCGATCTCCTCGAGCTGCTTACACGCAATCGGATCGTCGCCGATGTACGGCAGAACCGTGAATCCGTCGGCGACGAGTTGCTCGGCCGCGGTGAGCGTCCCTCGTGTGTCGGGATACAGCGTCTGCGCGTCGCCGATCACTTCGAGTTTGATCAGATCCGTCGAGAGCAGCTCGCGCGCCAAGTGTGCGGTCAAGATCGCGTCTTTGGCCGTGTAGCAGCCGGCGGTATTCGGCAGAATCGTAAAGCGGTTGCGGTCGATGTAATCGAGCATCGTTCGTCCTTGCCGGTCGTCGAGACTGATACGCCGGATCGCCACCGTCACCATCGCCGCGCCGCTGGCCGCATGCGCCGCCTGCATGACTTCCATCGACGGATACTTTCCGGTTCCGACGATCAGGCGCGACGCAAGTTCCAGCGCGCCGATGCGCAGCGAATCTTTTTCCACGCTAGCCCCCCGCCACGGCGGTGATAATTTCGACACGGTCGCCGTCGCTCAGACGATCGGTGTCGTACTCGGTTCGCCGGACGACGCGATCGTTGCGAGCGACGGCGATCCCTGCGCGGGGCGAACCCAGCAGGTCGAGCAGGGCGCTGACCGAGAGCTCGTCGGGCAGATCGCGCGGATGGCCGTTGATCGTTGCCTTCACACGTAAGTGATTCGGCCCGGCGACGATTCTTCCGTGCCCCGGCGTTCGATCGAGAAGGGCCGCAGTTCCGAAACCGTTTTGGGTTCGATCGCATCGGCCATCAGCCGCGCCGTTGCCGGCGCGAGCAGAATGCCGTTCCGATAGTGCCCGCATGCAAGAAAGAGGCCCGCAATCGGCGTCGGACCGAGGAAAGGAAGCCCGTCGGGCGTGCCTGGCCGAAGGCCGGCCCAGCTCTCCGTCACTGCGAACGAACGCAGCGACGGCGCCGCCGAAAGCGCGGCATGCAATAGCTCGTGCATCCCTTGGGCGGTCACGCGCTCGTCAAAACCCGCCGGCTCCATGGTTGCGCCGACGAGCAGCCTGCCGTCCTCCCGCGGGACGAGGTAGGCGCCCGGCACCCATGTCGCGTGGCGCACAAAGTCTGCGGGCGCCGCCAAGGCGAGCATCTCTCCCTTGATTGGCTCGATCGGCGGAACGCACGATGGCGGCACGCCTTGCAGTTGGGCGGCCCAGGCGCCGCACGCGTTGACGATCGCGCCGGCGGTTACGAAACCAAGGTCGGTGCGGAGGCCGAGCACTCGCCGCTCATCGCATTCCACGCGCAGCGCGGAGCTTCGCTCGATGAGCACCCCGCGCGTTTGGCACGCGCTTACCAGTGCGCGTCCAAGGCGGCGATTGTCCACGCAACCTTCACCGCTCACGCTCAGTCCGCCGGCGACGTGAGAACCGAGCCACGGTTCGGCGGAGAGCAGCGACGATCGGTCGAGCATTTCCGTCGCGACGCTGCGCGCTGCGAGCGCCTGCGCGTGGCGTTGTAGCCGCTCCAGATCCGCATCGTTGAAAGCGGCGTGGACGACGCCGTTGAGGCGCAGGTGTGGATCGATCCCGCTTGCCGCCCGCACCCGCTCGACGAAAGCGGGGTACTCGCGCAACGAGGAAGCGCAGAACTCGAGCAGCGCTTCATCGCGCACGCGCTCCGTATACGGCGCCAGCATTCCGGCCCCGGCCCACGAGGCCGCACGCCCCGGCTCGCCACGATCGTACACGCGGACCGTCGCGCCGCGCTCGGCAAGCTCGAAGGCAATTGCGAGGCCGATGAGCCCGGCACCGATTACGACGACGTCGCCGCCACGGTCATTCATCAGAAGCACCGGGCTTTGACGCGCCTCCATCGAGTCCAGCTTTTGCCGTCCCGCCGTCCTGCCGTGCCATGGTATCGTTTAAGACGATGAAGCGCATTCTCTGTTGCCTCGCCCTATTCGGCCTCGCGGCGCGGCCGCTGAGCGGCGCAACGCTTCCGGACGCCTCATTTCTTCAAGGCGTCGGGAGCCGGGCATTAGCGACGGGGGCGGCGCCGGGCATCGCGCTGGCGGTCGCTTACAAAGGGCGTATCGTTTATGAAGGCGGCTTCGGCTTCGCTGACGTCGCTGCGAACGATCCCGTCACGGCGAACACGCGGTTCGCGATCGGCTCGCTCACAAAACAGCTCACGGCGGCGGCGATCGTGTTGCTCGTCCAAGAACGCAAGATATCTCTGAGCGACGAGCTTTCGAGCTACGTGCCGTCGCTGCCGGGTGCGGGCCGGATTACGCTTCGGATGCTCCTCGATCAGAACAGCGGCTTGCACAACTATCCGCGTTTAAGCGAACATGCGTGGCCGACGCAAGGCGCCATCCCGCTTGCGAGCATCCTCGCTATCCTCTCCACCGATAAGCTTGACTTTCCCCCCGGAACAAAGTGGGAATACAGCAACGCCAACTACGCGGCTCTGGCGGCGGTTGTGGAAAGAGTAAGCGGCGTCCCGTTTGGAACCTTCCTTCGCACGCGGATATTCGAGCCGCTGCACATGACGGCAAGTGACTTCGGTTATGCGGCGCAGCAAAACGGAGCCCTCGCTATCGGCTACGTTAACGGCAAACCCGAAACGCCGCCGCTTAGCCTCGACGTCGCTAGCGGAGCAGGCGGCGCGGTCTCCTCCGCGCACGACTTGGCGCTCTGGGATTTGACTCTCATGAGCGGCACGTTGCTTTCCCCGTCTTATTTAGCGCAGGTATGGCAGGACGGCATATCGACCGGCCGGGGTACGCAACGCTATACGATGGGATGGGAACTCACGACGGTCGCGGGCCACCACGAGCTCTGGCACAACGGCCTGACGCCCGGCACGGGTGGATATTGCTACAACGCAATCTTCCTTGATGACGGCCTCGCAGTCGTCATACTCACGAACGGATTCGGAGCCGCGGGCCTTCCGGAACGCATGACCCAGGAAGTCGCCGCCGCCTACGGCATCGGCACGCCGCCGCAGCCTACGACGGTGCCAACCGTCGCTCCGGAGGACGTTCCCGCTATCGATGCGCTGGTGCGGTCGTTTTGGAATCAACTCGCGACCGGCGATGTCGATCGCAGTAAGCTTACGAGCGAGTTCTCGACGGCGTTGACGCCGCAGTTTCTTACGCAAGTACAGCAGGGCGTTGCACTGCTCGGCAAACTCAATTCGTTTACGTTCTCGGGCAAGAGCACGGCCAACGATCTGACGACATATCGCTACACGCTCACCTTCGCGAGCGGAGCAGTGCACGAATGGGACGTCGCGATAACGCGCGACGGAAGGATTGCCGGTTCGCGGCTCGTGCACTAATGTCGAAGCGGTCGCTGGTTGGGGTGCTGGTTGGAGGAGCGACAAATATCGTCGCGGCCAACCTTCTGGGTGTTCCTATCGGCGCTTACGTGATCTTGAAAACGGAGGCCCTCGAAATGCCGCACTCCGTACAGAAGGCTGCCTACTTGGATGCGCTCCATGCGAACCCAGCGCTCTTTGCACTCTCGCTGGCGACGTGGGGACTCAGCTCGATCCTTGGCGGATATGTCGCCGCGCGGGTTGCGAAGGAAAACGAGATCGTCGTGGGGGCACTTTCATCGTGGGCGTGCATCGCCTTGGCCGCAAACGCCTTCGTGCACGGACTATCGGGACAACCGATCTGGCAGTTTCTCATGTGGCTACCCGGGAGCCCGCTCTTGGGCGCACTCGGCGGCTACGTTACGCAGCGGACGACTCGCCGCAAGGCCCCGTAGCTTCGCGATGATTCGCGCAGGCGCGGTTCTGGCGTTGGTGGCACTTTTCGGCGTCGCCCCGTTTGAGTACGAAACGATGCCGCCAAACCGATCGGCGCAGATCGTTATTACTTGGATGTGCTGTTCCCCCGCGAACAATCCGCAACGCGGGCCCGTCGTGGGCGGATATGCGCTTTCGCTGGCAACTCCCGCGATCGGGCACGTAGCCGATGCACTCCTAATGCACGTGGAGATTCAAAACGTCGCCGCACAAACTAAAAAACTTCCTGCAGCCCCGCGTGGGGCACTTGAGTTAACGATCGCCGGCCCCGGACGCGCCGTGCGCGTTTGGCCGCTGAGCGATCGCTCCTGGCCGGCGCTTTCACAATTCGATCTTCCGCTCGGCAATGCCGAGCGCGTTGAGCTTCAGTGGATCGAAGATTACGAGTTTTTCCCCACCCCAGGCAGGTACGCGCTGCGTCTCTCGACGCAGTTGCTCGTCGCGGGTAGGTCCGCAACGTTGAGCTCCAACGATGTGATCGTCACCATCTTTGCGGCACTGCCGGGGAATCGCTTTGTCCCGACGCCCACACCCGGCCCGGCGCCGTTTACCGATGCGGTCCTGGAGCAGTGTCGCATGTGCGAGGCCCAATCGCGGCGGACGCCGACCGGCAATGCGGTCGGCGGGCTCGCATTGTCTCTCACGGTGCCGAACGCCGTCGTGCGTCTCGGCGCGCCGTTGCCCGCAATCGTCGAGGTGCGCAACGTGAGCCACCAGGTGAAGTACGCGTTCTTCGGATTTCGGAATGCCGATTACGATTTCGAAGTTCGCGACGTCGTAACTGGGAGGGTCGTTCCATCCGACCGGCTGGCGCGGCTGGTCACCATCTCGCGCGTGCCTACCGCCGAGGGCGTGCCGCCCGGGCAGTCGCTCTTCGGCTGGATCGACGTTAACCACATCTATCCGATCAAAGCCGCAGGAACATACTGCATCCGCGTCACGCGCGGGCAGCCGGCCCTTCAGGGGCGCCCCTTCGGGCCTTGGACGCGTCTAGATCTTGACTCACCTGCCGTGCGCGTACGCGTAGTGGAATAACAGCTGACCGATCTTGCCCGCTTAGCTACATCCCCGTATAGACGGGACCCTCACCGCCTTGCGGCGGCACCCAAGTAATGATCTGATAGGGGTCGGCGATGTCGCAGGTTTTGCAGTGGACGCAGTTGGTGAAGTTGATCTGTAAGCGCCCCTCGAACTTGCCGTCGCTCTTTTCGAACAACGGTTCGTAGACCGCTGCCGGACAGAAACTCCGGCACGGGTTGCCATATTCGACCGTACAGCGGTCTCGGCAGATATTCGTATCGGCGACGATCAGGTGAGAAGGCTGATTCTCTTCGTGCATCGTGCCGCTGTTGTATACGTCGGTCAGCTTGTCGAAGGTCAGCACGTTATCGATTTTGGCTCGCGGCGTCTCCTTCGGCTGCCAGCCCATCTTTGCCATCCGCGCGTATCCCGGCTCGCCATGCAGTTTGTTGATGAAGCCGAATCCGGCACCGCCGGTGAACGTCGCGAGCCCCGCATTGATCAAACCGGGCAGGAGACCGTTGTGAAATCCTTGGTGGAAGTTGCGCGCCGTGCGAAGCTCGGCGTACGCCCACGATTCCTTGAACCGGCGTTCGTACGACGCGAGCGTCTCGCGATCGAACGCATCGGCTTGCAGCGCTTCCCACAGCGTCTCGGCCGCGAGCATGCCGGACTTCATCCCCAGATGAATGCCTTTGAGGCGCATGCCGTTCAAGAAGCCGGCCGAGTCGCCCACAATCAGAAGACCGTCGGCATACGGGCGCGGCATCGCGAACAGGCCGCCTTCGGGAATCGCTTTTGCTCCGTAACGGATCAACCCGGCGCCGTCGAGCATGCGCGCGACCGCCGGATGCTCTTTCATCCGCTGCAGCTCGTTGTGCGGATCGGTCGTCGGATTCTTGTAGTCCAGCCCCGTGACCATGCCGATGTCGAGCACGTTGCCCGCCATGCCGTAGATGAATCCGCCGCCGAAGGTTTCCGGCGGGAGCGGATATCCCAGCGTGTGGATGACGGACCCGGCCTTAAAGCGATCGTCGGGTAACTGCCAGAGCTCTTTGACGCCGGCCGCATAGACCTGCGGCTCGCGGCCTTGCGTCAAACCGAGGCGCGCCTCGGCCTGCTTTGCAAGCGTTCCCCGCGGACCTTCACCGAGCACGACGACTTTGGCGAGAATATCCGCGCCCAGGCTCGTAGTTCGACTTTGGCTGACCGTTGTGATCGAGACCCTTATCGCCGGTTCGCACACCGATGACGCGCTCGCCGTCCCACAATAGCTCTTGCCCCGGAAAGGCTGGGAAGACTTGCGCCCCCGCCTCCTCGGCTCGTTCGCCCAGCCACACGCAGAGTTTCTGCAGCGACGTCACATACTTGCCGGCGTTGCGCAGCGGCGGCGGCGTGAGGGGCGCTTTGATTTTGCCGCGCGTCGTGAGAAACCACAGCTCGTCGCTGGTAACGGGCGACTCCACCGGCGCGCTCTCGCGCCAGGCCGGCAGCAGTTCCTCGATGGCGCGTGGATCCATCACCGCTCCCGAGATCCCGTGATTTCCGACCTCGGCGGCCTTCTCGATCACCAGAATCTCGAGCGCGCGTCCCGCCTGCTGCGCGAGCTGACCGAGGCGAATCGCGCCTGCGAGACTCGCCGGACCCGCGCCGACGAAAAGGACGTCGACTTCGAGTTGATCGCGTTGCGGCATGGCGAAGTACTTACGCGCAACGGTAGGGCTTGCCCCTTGCGCTCGCGCAACGTCAGCGCTGTGGACTCAACGCCTCGCCGCAGCTTCGCCAGCGACAATACCGCGCCGATCGCGCCCGAGATACTCCAGGCAATCCTCGATGCGAATGCCGGAGACGCGAACGCCTACGGCGCCGATCCCTGGACGGCACGCGCCGTCGCTTGCTTGCGAGAGCATTTCGGCGACGACGCGGATATCTATTTTACGTTTAACGGCACCGGTGCGAACGTGGCGGCGCTCAGCTCGCTGCTGCAACCATGGGAATCCGTGCTCGCGCCCGCAACGGCGCATCTGCAGACCGACGAGTGCGGCGCGCTCGAGCGATTTAACGGCTCGAAGGTCGTCCCCATCGCCACCAGCGACGGCAAGCTTCGCCCCGGCGACATCGAGCCGTATTTGCGTGCCGGGCACGACGTCCATTTCTCGCAGCCGCGAGCGCTTTCGATCTCGCAAGCGCCGGAGTTCGGCGGGCTCTATGAAATTGAGGAGCTGCGGGAGCTCTGTGACTTCGCGCACGGTCGCGGCCTGATCGTCCATCTCGACGGCGCTCGTCTCGCCAATGCCGCCGCCGCGCTTGGCACGGATCTGCGATCCACGAGTCGCGCGGCCGGCGTCGACGTGCTCAGCTTCGGCGGAACGAAGAACGGCCTGATGCTCGGCGAAGCGATCTGCTTCTTCAAACCCGAGCTGCACCGCGACGCGGCGCCGTTCGTGCAGAAGCAATCGATGCAGCTCGCTTCCAAGATGCGTTACATCGCCGCCCAGTTCGCCGCGCTGTTGACCGACGACCGGTGGCTTCGCTATGCGGCGCACGCCAACGCGATGGCGCAGCGTTTGCACGAGCGCGTGCGGGCGATCGAGGGCGTTCGGGTGACGCGGCCCGTGCGATGCAACGCGATCTTCGCGACGCTCGACCGCGGCGCCATCGACGCAATTCAACGCGACTTCTTCTTCTATATCTTCGACGAAGCGCTGCCCGAGGTGCGCTGGATGACGCACTGGGCGACGACCGAGCGGGACGTCGATGAGTTCGCGGACTGCATCAAACGGGCGACCGCGTGAACAAGGGTCGTTTCGAAGCATTCTCGGATGGTGTTTTCGCCTTCGCGTTCACGTTGCTGGCGCTCGGTTTCGTTCTGCCGGAGCTGCACGCGCCATCGAACCGGGAGCTCAGCGCCGCCCTCCTGCGGCTCTGGCCCAATCTCATCGCCTACTTTCTAAGCTTCTCCGTCATCGGCATCATGTGGCAGAATCACCACGCGCTCTTCCGCCTCGTGCAGACGCGTCGATCGTAAAACCGTTTTCTGGAACCTCTTGCTCCTGGCTGGAGCCGTGTTGATTCCGTTCGCGACCACGACGCTGGGCTCGTACCCAACACTCTCCGCCTCGACGTTTTTTTATGGCGCCGTTCTATCGGTCTGCGCCACGTTCTACAATCTGATGCTCCTGCATCTCGCGCGTTCGAACGCCTTCGTGCCGGAGGTATCGCAGGCGACGATCGCGTCCACGATACGGGGATATCGAACCGGGTGGCTCGTCTACATCGGCGCCACGCTCGTCGCTCTCGTACTGCCGATCGTGAGTTTCGCGGCCTACCTACTGGTAGTCGTCTACTTTCTGGTGCCGCGCGGTGCCGACTCCGACACCCACCTCAGCGCCCGCCACTGGTGATGCCCTACTCCTCACCATCGAAATAATCCAGCTCCGGCGTCGCGCGTACCAGAAACGAGCGGCGATCGCCCTTGAGCGGCGTCTCCATATCGACGAGCAGTTTATCCGAATCGGGATAATAGCAGGCTTCGAACGCTTCGGTACGCCCCAAGAGCAGCACCGTCGCCGGCGCATCGCTCTCGTTGAGCAACTGGTGCGTCCCGCTCTCCCCAACCGGGAATGCGATAAAATCACCTTTGCGGCAGCGCAGCGTTCCGGCTAGCGTCCGAATGCTCGGCTCGCCGTCGAGAACGAAAAACATCTCCTCTTCGCGTGCGTGACCGTGCAGCGGACAGAAATAATGACCGGGCGGCAGCGTGCTCACCCGATAGCCGAGTTTGCGCGCGCCGATGACGAAGCCAACTTCGGCATCAAAGTTGTGATAACGCTCCGGCTGCTGCACGTGCTCGGCACGTTCGTCGCGAAACTCCAGGTCGTCGAGGTTGATCCGGTGGATTTCGGCGCCGGCGCGGGCGTAGAGCGTATGGTAGAGCACGTCGTACGCGCCAGAAAAAATCGGCTCGCCGACGGCGACCAAGAGCGTCTGCGGATCCTCTCGAAGAATTCGGCGCAAACCCAGAGCCGCTTTGCGCCCGTCGGCGTACTCGCTTTCCTCCGGCAGCGAAAGCGCGCCGGCGGGCGATCCGACCACCGAGCCACCGGCCACGACGACCTGCTGTGCGGGAACGCTGATCGCGAACTCGCCGTCGCGGCGCTGATCGAGCAGCACGATGGCCTTCGCGCCTTCAAAGAGCGCCTCGCGATGCGCCGGCGCGCTCGATGAGCGGTACGCCGTAGCGCTTAGCGATCTCGCGCGCAGCAGCTTCGCGATCGGCGGACAGGACGACGACGCGCTCGATGCCGCCCAAGCGCTCCAGCGCAGCGTGCGTCGCATCGTCGAACGGGAGCGGGTCGACCAATACATTTCCCGCGCCGGTGATAAAGAGGTAGCAATTCTCGGAAAGCGCGCCCGGTGTCCGCTGCGCGTACCAGAAGATGCCGGGGATCTTCGTCGTTTGAAACATCAGCCGCGTCATGCCGTCCAATCGAGCATCGCGTTCCACTCGGGCTTTGGAAAGCGCTCTTTGCTCTTGATCGCCTCGACGTACTTGCGCTTTCCCGCGCGGTTGCCCTTGCCCAGCATCAAGCCGCCGACTAGGCGATCCTCCCAGAAGAAAAGCGCGCGGTACCACTTCTTCTCGCGATCGATCTTGCGCGCGATTTCCAGATCCTGACGCAGATCCGTTCCGAGGCCAAACTGCGTGATCGTTTGACCCTTGAAGAGCAGCGACGAATACTCGGGGACGTCGTGGTACTTCTCGCTGCCGCCCATCATGTTGAGCGCAACGACCTTGCCGTGAGCGCCGGCGTTATTCCAGGTCCCCATCCGGTATCTGATCTCGAGGATCGGATCGTAGAAGTCGGCGACGTCGCCGGCAGCATAGACGTCTTTCACGTTGGTCTCGAGGTGATCGTCGCACATGATGCCGTTCTTGCTCGTCTCGATTCCCGAGCCGTCGCAAATCTCGGTATTCATGGCTAGTCCGAATCCGTACGCGTAACACTGGGCCTCGATCTCGCGTCCCGCGGTCGTGCGGACCTTCGTTATCGCCCCGTTGGAACGCACGAACTCCTCGACCTCTTCACCATAGTGCATGTGAACGCCGTCGGCCGCCGCGGCTTCGTGCAGCAGTTCCCCGGCGTCTTCGTCGATGATCCGATGCAGGCCGCGCGGGCCGCGCATAAGCCAATGCGTCTCCAGTCCGCGCGACGAGAAGGCTTCGGCCAGCTCGTAGGCGATAAACGAGCCGCCGATTGCGACCGCCGCTTGGCTCTCGTCGATCTGCTGGGAGATCGCGCGCGTGTCATCCAGATACTGAAACGGGAAGAGATTTGCCGCTCCCTCGGCCCCCGGTTTGCCGGTGGGGTTGGGCCGCCCGCCGGTCGCGATCAGCAACGCGTCGTACGGATACGACTTGCCCTCCACGACGACGGCGCGCTCCTCTGGAACGATCCGATCCACGTGCGTACGCAGGTGTAAGTCGATGCGATGCTCCTCGTGCCACGCGAGATTACGGATCATGACTTTGGCTTCGGGAATCTGCTTGCGCAGCATGGGCGGCAGGGAGATTCGGTTATAGAGCGTGTACGGCTCGTCACCAAAAAGAGTAATCTCGCAGGCGGGGTCGTGCTTGCGAAGCTGCTCGGCAGCAGTGGTTCCGGCGAAGCCGTTGCCGACAATGACATACCTGCGAACGTCAGAGTTCATGACCAGGCCGAGCTTCGCCGTCGGCAGAAGTCGTCATTCCGATGGACCTCCGGTTGACGCAGCTTTTGGGTTCTTTTACCGCGGCGCACGAGCAATACGCGTTGGCGCGCCTGGAGTACGCGCTGCATCATCCGGCCAAACCCGCGCCGCCGCCCGTGACGTGCTTCGCCGATCCCGGCGAAGGCGCGCGTGCGCGCGGACTGGCCTCAGATCGAAGCGCAGCTCGAAACGGCGCTTGCCTTCACGGATCGGCTCGAACGCTCTCGGCGCCGTCGGCGCGTCGCCGACCGCGCCTTTCGATCCTTCGCGCGTTCTCTGCGCGAGTTGGACCGATCCGCGCGCGCGGTACGCTGGGTGCTCACCGATCACCGAGAGCAACTACGATCTCTGAGGATCGGAGCCAACCATGCTCCACCATGTAGATATCCACGTGCGAAATATCGACGCCGCTCAAACGTTGCTCGATGCGTTGGCCGAGCATATCGGCTACCGCCGGATCATCGATTCGGACGAGCCCGAGGAGCCGGGCTTCGTCGGTTACGAGACCGCGGCGAGAGGCCGTCCGCGATTTGGCTTGATTCCCGATCCCGCTTCACTCCCGGGATCGACGAGGCTTGCCTTCGCGGTCGAAACGCGCGAGCAGGTCGACGCCGCAGCGGCTATCGCACGCGAGCATGGTGCGAGAGCGATTGAAGGCCCCGGCCTGCACCCCGAATATGGTGATTACTATGCGGTCTTCTTCGAAGATGCCGAAGGCAACAAATTCGAAATCACGGCCGACGCCCTTCGATTGCGCTCACGGTGACACGGGCCGCTAGCCAGTGCCTCGGAGCGCCAAGCCCATCATCATCCGGAACCCGACCTCCAGCGCGCGTTCGTCGATATCGAACCGTGCGCTATGCTGCGGCTCGATTCCCTTGCGCGGCCCGCGAGCGCCAACCAAAAAATAGGCGCCGGGGCGCAGCTCTTGCATGAACGACATATCTTCCGACCACATGACGATCTCATGCGGGTCGACGAGGTTCTGCTCGCCTACGACCTCGCGCGCGACTTCGCGGACGACGTCATTCGTTGCGGCATCGTTCACGGTCGGCGGATAGATCCAATGGTAATCGAAGCGATACGTCAGGCGCATCGCCTCGCAGACGCCCGCGAGCAGTCGTTCGATGCGCACGGGAAGCTCCGCGCGAATCGTCTCATCGAAGGCTCGAACGCTTCCCTGTAACGTCGCCAGCTCTGGGATCACGTTGAAGGTCGTGCCGGAGTGCAGGGCACCGACCGTCACGACGACCGGTTGATTCGCGGCGATCTCACGGCTTGCAACGGTTTGCAGCATCGTAACGAACTGCGCGGCCGCGACGATCGGATCGATCGCGCTCTGCGGCAGTGCCCCATGGCCGCCTTTGCCGGTCATCTCGATGTCGAAACGATCCGACGATGCAAAGAATGCCCCGTCGCGAACGCCGACCTTCCCAACGTCCAGCCCGCTATAGAGATGCAGCGCAAACGTGCGATCGACGTGCGGGTTCTCGAGCGCGCCATCTTCGATCATCAGCTTATTGCCGGAGTGTCCCTCCTCGCCCGGTTGAAAGCAGAACACGATCGTCCCGGAGATCTCGTCGGTACGCCGCCGCAACGCGCGCGCGGCAGCCAAGAGGATCGCCATGTGCCCGTCGTGACCGCAGGCGTGCATGACGCCCGGCGTCAGCGAGCGATACGGTTCGTCGTTGCGCTCCTCAATCGGCAGCGCGTCCATATCGGCGCGCAGCAGCGTCACGGGGCCCGGTTTTGCGCCTTGCAGCGTCGCCAGAATGCCCGTCCTTCCAATCCCGGTGCGAATCTGCTCGAAGCCCGCCTCGCGCAGTTCGCGCTCGATGAACTTTGCCGTCGCAAACTCGATCAACGAAAGCTCGGGATGCGCGTGAAAGTGGCGGCGATAGCGAACGAGGTCTTCTTGCGGAGCGAGGGTCTCGAGCATCGACCTCACTGCGGCTCGAAATCTGCTCGGAACAGATAGTATCCTTCGGCTTTTTGGCAGTAGGAGATCGCCGAGGAAAACGACGACGCTCGGGCTGCCGACAGGGCGCTTGCGTCAAGGGCGGCAACGCCCGATGTCTTGTAGACCCAAGCGTCGAGTATGGCGTCGGTTTGGCCCACGGCAACCTCGACCTCCGATGTGTATGAGGCGCCGATTAGCCGCGGCGCGAATCGCGGAAAGGGCGGTTGTACTGCATGCGTGACGGTTGCTTGCGTAAATGGATGCGGACATTCGGTCGAAAAGAGCGGCGCAATCGGCGTGGCCGCTACGTGCCGCAAGCCATTGCCGCTTCCCGGTTTCCGGGGGCGATCGGCCGGTGCGGTGAACGCCGGCACGCCGCAAGAGACTTCCCCCAAAGTCTGCCAGCCGAACGCATCGCCGGCGACGCGCGCGTGCAAGATCCACGCATGCCGAACGAAGACGGCTTTCGCAAAGTCGACAACCAACGGCTCCGATCGGATTCGCGGGATAGCTCCCGTCAGCGGCAGATTTGCGACATCCCATGAGTACCAGCCGGCGTCAGTATCGGCGACGATCGTCGCAGAGACGATCGTTCTGGGAGACTCCGAGTTCAAAGCGAAGACGAGACTTGCCGACTTGCCGGTCGCATCGGCCGGCGCCGCGGGCGCGTATAAAACCGCGGCCGGACAGAACTCGGTTCGCGCCTCGGCCTGCGCCCCGCACGCTAGAAGAAGTGCAATCGTCGCGACGCCTGCACGAATCATGGCACGCCTCACTTCAATCCTTTAGCCTCCAGCTACTTCTACCCGCAGGATTTTGCCGCGACGTAGCCGAGTAGGAGCAGCAGTGGCCATTAAGCCGGAAGCGCAGTCGAAGCTCTCCTTTGAGCGTCACGGATTGTCGGACGAGCAGCTCGTCGCGATCCTCCGCACGATGCTCATGCAGCGCACCCTCGAGAACCGAGGCTTTCAACTGAATCGCCAAGGGAAGATTCCGTTTGCATCCGCGAGCGAAGGGCACGAGGCGGTGCAAGCCGGAGCCGCGATGGCCTTCGAGCGCGGCAAGGACATCCTCGTGCCCTACTATCGCGACCTCGGACTGGCGTTGGGAATCGGCCTCACGCCGTATGAAGTGCTCCTGTCGCTCTTCGCGCGCGCCGCCGATCATTCGGCAGGGCGGCAGTTTCCGCACCACTACGCCAGCCGGCGTCTGGGCCTTCACACGATCAGCTCGATAATCGCGGCGCAGCTGCCGCACGCCGTCGGCGCCGCGTTCGCGCTGCAGTATCGCGGCGAGACTGGTCGAGCGGTCCTCACGACCTTTGGCGATGGAGCGACGAGCGAGGGCGAGTGGCACGAATCGCTCAACTTTGCCGCGGTGCATAAGCTTCCGATCGTCTTTCTCTGCGAAAACAACGAATGGGCGATCTCGACCCCGCTCTCAAAGCAGATGGGTCAGCCCGACGTCTTCAAGCGCGCCGAGGGCTACGGATTGCCCGGAGCCGCGGTTGACGGAATGGATCCCATCGCCTGCTATGCCGCGGTCGGCACCGCGATGCAGCGGGCTCGCTCCGGCGGCGGCCCAACTTTGGTAGAAGCCAAGTGCTATCGCTTTCTCTCGCACACAACGGACGACGACGATAGCACGTACCGCTCGCCCGACGAGGTCCAGGCACGCCGCAAAGACGACCCCGTCCCGTGCTTCGAGCGCCTCCTGGTCGAGCACGCCGTCCTGAACGCCGAGCCAGGTGGAAGCATTGAAGCGTTCCGTCCTCGAAGAGACCAACGACGCCACGGACCGGGCCGAAGCGATGGTCTATCCGGACGCAGCCGACCTGTACCAGAAGGTCTATGCTGAGGGCTGGGAACCGTGGACCGTATAACGCGCGCAATAGGAAGAACGATGGCTACGACGGATTTACGAACGGGAAGTCTCGAGCGTCACGGATTGAGCGACGAGCAGTTGCGCGATATGTTCCGCAACATGCTTTTGCAGCGACAGCTCGACAATCGCGGATTTCAGCTCAACCGGCAGGGCAAGGTTCCCTTCGCACTCGGCAGCGAAGGGCACGAAGCGCTGCAAGCGGGCGCTGCAATGGCCTTCAATCGCGGGCGTGACATTCTCGCTCCCTACTATCGCGATCTCGGGCTCTGCTTGGGCATCGGACTCTCGCCGTTCGAAATCTTGCTCTCGATCTTCGCACGGGCCGAAGATCACAACGGCGGACGACAATTCCCCAATCACTATTCTTCCAAAGCTGCAGGTCTGATGTCGTTCTCGTCGATTCTCGCAGCGCATCTGCCGCACGCCGTTGGTGCCGCTTTCGCAATTCAGTATCGGGGAGAGACTGGGCGCGCCGTCTTGGCAACCTGCGGCGACGGAACGACGAGCGAAGGCGAGTGGCATGAATCCATGAACTTCGCCGCCGTGCACAAGCTGCCGTTCGTCATGCTGGTCGAGAACAACGAGTGGGCGATCTCGACGCCGCTGGAAAAACAAATGGCGCAGCCAGAAATATGGAAGCGCGCGGCCGGATATGGAATGCCCGGCCGGCGTTTCAACGGCTTCGATCCGATCGAAACCTACGCGGCGGTGAAGGAAGCGATGGACCGCGCGCGCGCCGGAGGAGGCCCGACGCTCGTTGAGGGGACCTGTTACCGTTACCTCGCCCATTCGACCGACGATAACGATCTCACGTATCGCACGCGCGAGGCCGTGCAGGAACGGCGCAAGGACGACCCGGTGCCGGCCTTCGAAGCGGTGCTGCTCGAGCACGGCATCGTGACGCCCGAGGGCGTGGCGGCGATGCGCGAAGACGTCTTGCGTGAAACGAACGAAGCGACGGATGCGGCGGAGGCACTGCCCTATCCCGAACCCACCGATCTTTACAAACACGTCTACGAAGGAGCGTGGGAACCGTGGCAGTCGTAAGCAGTGCAAACTCGACGGTGATGAACAACGTCGAGGCGGTTCGCGCGACGCTCTACGAAGCGATGAAGAATGACGAGCGGACGGTGATCCTCGGCGAGGACGTCGGCGCGCGCGGCAACGTCTTTTTGATCACGAAGGACTTCATCGGTGAGTTCGGCGAGCGACGCGTCATCGATACGCCGATCGCCGAGGCTTCGATCGTCGGGATCGCGGTCGGAATGGCGATGGAAGGCTTGCGCCCGATCGCAGAGATTCAGTTCGCCGACTTCATCTATCCGTCGTTCAATCAGATCGTCGGCGAGGCCGCGAAAATACGCTATCGCTCGAACGGAGAGTATACCTGTCCGCTCGTGATTCGCACGCCCTACGGTGGCGGCGTTCGCGGCGCCCTCTCTCACTCGGTTTCCATCGAAGCGCTCTTCTATCACGTTCCGGGTCTAAAGATCGTCGCGCCTTCGTTTCCCGACGACGTCAAGGGTCTGCTCAACGCCGCGATCGACGATCCGGATCCCGTACTCTTTTTGGAGCACAAGAAAACCTATCGGCTGATCAAAGGCGAAGTGCCCGACGGCCACTACACGATTCCGCTCGGTAAGGCCAACGTTCGCAAGGCGGGGACGCAGTTGACCGTCGTGTCCTACGGGCTCTATCTGCACTGGGCGCTCGAAGCGGCGCAACGCTTACAGGAAGAGAACGTATCCGTCGAAGTGATCGACCTGCGATCGATTCGGCCGATGGACAAGACGGCAATTCTCACGAGCGTCGAGAAGACGCGCAAGCTGCTGATCGTTCACGAAGACAACAAGTTTGGCGGCATTGGCGCGGAGATCAGCGCCATGGTGGCCGAGGAGGCGCTCTTTTCACTCGATTCGCCGATCCGGCGTCTTTGCGGTCCGGACGTGCCCTCGATGGGCTACGCCCTGCCGCTCGAAGAAGAGTTCATGTCGTCGCCTGCTGAAATGGCTGACGCAATGCGCGCAATGGTGAAGTTTTAAGCATGGCAACGACGATAACGATGCCGCAACTGGGTGAAACCGTCACCGAAGGCACCGTGGCCCAATGGCTCAAGAGCGTCGGCGACTCGGTCGACAAGTACGAAGACTTCGTCGAGGTTTCGACCGATAAAGTGAACGCCGGCGTTCCGTCGCCCGTTACGGGAACGATTCGCGAGCTCTTGGTCAAGGAGGGTGAGACGGTCGCTACGGGGACGCCGATCGCCGTGATCGACGAGGCCGGAGCGGCGAAAACCGCCGCGGCCGAGGCACCGGCAGCAACTGCCGCACCCGCAGCAGTCGCCGCGCCCGTCGCTGCTGCGCCCGCTGCGCCGCCGGTTTCCTCACCCAACGGCGCGCCGGCTGCCGCCGGCTCGGAGAGCGTCGAAAGTGAGAGCGCCCTGCGGGGTGCCTCGCCGGCGGTTCGACGGCTGGCGCGCGAGCACCGCATCGATATTCGCGCGATCAAGGGGAGCGGTTCGAACGGCCGCGTTACCGCCGACGACGTGCTCGCGGCGGTCACTGCGGCGCCCTCGCCGGCACCGGCGCGAACCTCAACCTACGCACAACCGATCCCGGGAAGCACCGTTACGCTCACGCAGGCTCGCCGGATCATCGCCGAGCGCATGGTCGAAAGCAAACATACGGCGCCGCACGCATGGTCGATGGTCGAGATCGACGTCACCGACGTCTGGAGCTGGCGCGTGCGCGAAAAGGACCGCTTCGAACGCGAGAGCGGCTACAAGCTCACGCTGCTGCCCTTTTTCATTCGCGCCGTCGTCGAGTCGCTGGGCGCCTTTCCGTTGATGAACGCCCGCTTCGTGGCGGCGAGCGGTTCGGGCCAAGCGAGCATCTATGTCAACGCCGAAGTAAATATCGGCATTGCAATCGGGCTGGCTACCAATCTCGTCGTTCCGGTTATCAGACGCGCCGACAAGCTCTCGATCAAAGGCATTGCGCTCGCGGCCGGCGAGCTCATCGAAAAGGCGCGCAAAGGGAAGCTCGGCGTCGACGATCTCGCCGGCGGCACGTTCACGGTCAACAACAACGGCGCGAACGGCTCCTGGGCCTCCGCGCCGATCATCAACGGCGGTCAAGCCGGGATCGTCACCATGGAGGCCGTCGTCAAGAAGGTCGTCGTGCGCGACGACGACTCGCTCGCAATCCGGCGTATGATGAACTCGTGCCTGTCGCTCGACCATCGCGTCGTCGACGGTTACGTTGCCAGCGGTTTCCTCGCCGACCTCAAGGCGCGCTTGGAGCGCATGGGCCCGCAAGGGGATCTGTAGCCTAACTGCAACTCCGCAAGCAGTTCCGCTTCGAAGCCGCACACGTTCTGCCGTTTCATCCCGGAAAGTGCGCGCGAATGCACGGCCACTCGTACCGTCTGGAAGTCGCCATCAGCGGGCCGGTTCAAACCGAGGGGCCGTCGCGCGGCATGGTCGAGGATTTCGATGAAATCGAACGCATCGTCGCGCAACGCATCGTCGACCGGCTCGACCACCAAAACCTCAACGACTTCGTCGAAAACCCAACCGCGGAGAACTTGCTCCTTTGGATCTGGCAACATCTTGCGAACGACTTGCCCGGACTGGACGAACTGGTGTTGTGGGAAACGACAACCGCCTGCGCCGTCCTGCGCCGCCCGGTGTCACCCTGAACTCCAAGTGTCATCCTGAGCTTAGCCTGCCCTGAGCTTGTCGAAGGGTCGAAGGATGACACGCGAGAGCGCATGGTTAGCTACACCCAGTGGGTTCGGGGACGCCCGCTTTTTCGCATCCAGCGAAAAAGCTGCTCGCCTCGTCGTCGCTCTCGCCATCCTGGCTTCGCTCCTCCCTCAGACGCCCCTCACCCACCGGGTGTAGCTAACCATGCTGCAACTAGCTGAGATCTTCTACAGCATTCAGGGCGAGGGGACGTGGACGGGGACGCCGGCGGTCTTCGTGCGCCTGGCGGGCTGCAATCTTGCGTGTGATTTCTGCGACACGGATTATTCGCTCAAGGAACTCGCAAGCGTGGACGGAAGTCGTGCGAGCGCGTTCGCGAACTGGGCGGCGATTGCCCGATGGTGATCCTCACCGGCGGCGAGCCGCTCGCGCAGGCCGAAACGGCTGCTTTGATCGAGGCGCTGCGAAAAGACGGCCGGCGCGTGCATATCGAATCGAACGGAACGATCTATTCCGAACTCCCGGACGACGTTTGGCTTTGCGTCTCGCCGAAGGAGCGCGTGGATCCTCGCATGGCGGCGCGCGCGAATGAAGCGAAGTTGATCGTTGACGAACGTGTGCCTGAGGAACATCTGCCGCTCTTTGCCGATAAGCCGACGATCCTGTTGCAGCCTGAAGGCAACCGGCCCGCGAACGTTGCGATCGCGCTCGAGTACGCGAAGGCGCACCCGCAGCGTTTCCGCCTCTCGCTGCAAACCCATAAGCTTATCGGCGTGCCGTGATTCTGCTCGCCTGCGCCGTCGAGAAGGAACTCGCGTTCTGGCAGCCTCGCGCCGGCGTCGAAACGCTGGTAATGGGCGTCGGCCCCGTGGAAGCCGCCTCGGCAATCGCTGCGGCACTCGCCGCAGGGCGATACGGTCTCGTTGTGAACGCGGGGCTTGGCGGCGCCTTCGACGGCGCCGCGCAGATCGGCGATGGCGTCGTCGTCGCCGAGGATGCAATGGAGATATCGCTCGAGGACGGCACGCCGCTGAATCTGCCGCGCGGCGAACGGACCGTCGAAGAGGCGCACTCGGAGCCGTCGCTCGTTGCGAGGCTGCGGGCCAAGGGTTTTCCGGTGCTGCGCGGCATCACCGTCGCGCGCGTGACCTCGACGGAGGAGACGGCACGCCGCCTCGCCGCGTCGCATCACGCGCAGGTGGAATCCATGGAAGGCTTTGCCGCATTGCGGGCCGCACGGCGCGCCGGCGTGCCCGCAATCGAAGTGCGCGGCATCTCCAACCGCTGCGGCGCGCGGGAATCGAGCGCTTGGGATTTTGCCGCCGGCATTGCCGGCCTTGCCCGCGTCTCGAACGCTTTATTCGAGCTGTGCGATGGTATAAACGACTTCTGATGGCTCCGTACACGCTCGCCTATTCGCCCTGCCCGAACGATACCTACATCTTCGGCGCGCTGACCAACGGCCTGCTCGATGGCGCTCCCGAGGTGCGCGCTCACTTGGCCGACATCGAAGAGCTCAATAATGCGGCGGCAAACTCGCAGTTCGAGCTGACGAAGGTCAGTTACGGCGCGATCCCGTTTCTGATGGATCGGTATCGCATTCTTCCGTCGGGCGGCGCTCTGGGCCGAGGGTGCGGGCCGCTGCTGGTGGCGCGTCCGGCGGGATCCCCGCAGCTCTTCAGCGATTTCGCGCGGAAACGCATCGCGATTCCCGGCGAGCGCACAACCGCTTTTATGTTGCTTCAACTCGCGCTCGGTTCGCGACCCAAGAGCGTTGTGATGCGCTTCGATCGCATCGTGGACGCCGTCGCACATGGCGAAGTCGATGCCGGGCTCATCATTCACGAGTCCCGCTTCACCTACCGGGACGCCGGGTTGATCTCGATTGTGGATTTGGGCGAATGGTGGGAGACGATGACGCTCTTGCCGGTGCCGCTCGGCGCGATCTTAGTGCGCAACGATATCGGCGACGACGAAGCGCAGCGGCTGAATTCGGCGATTCGCCGCAGCCTCGCCTTCGCGCGAGAAAACGAAGAGGCGGTCATGCCCTTCGTGCGCGAGCATGCCGTTGAGATGAGCGACGAGGTGATGAAGTTGCACATCGAGCTCTACGTCAACGGATTCAGCGACGACCTCGGCCATGAAGGCAGGGAAGCCGTACACGCGCTCTTTGGGCGCGCGCACGATGCCGGCATTCTGCGCCGTCAAGCGGAGCCGGTCTTTGCGACGTAGCCGGTTTCTCGCGGGAACGGCCGCACTCGCTGCCGCCGGCACGGCTCGCGTAACCGCCGAAACGCTACCAGCGGCGCGGATCGAGCTGGGCGACGAGGTCTTCTTACGCCGCTCATGGCGCGAGCTCGACGGACGGACGATCGGCTTGATCGCCAATCAAAGCGGCGTAACGTCGCGGCTCGAATCGATCGTCGACGCGAGCATCCGTCACGGCGGTATCCGCGTGAAGGCGATCTATTCGCCCGAGCACGGCTTTCGCGGCGATCGAAATGCCGGCGCCTCCGTCGGCTCCTACGTCGATCCCGAGACGCACCTTCCGGTGTACAGTCTTTATGGCGCATCCCGTCACCCCAGCGCAGCAATGCTCGACGGAGTCGACGTGCTCGCCTTCGACATCCAAGACGTCGGCTCGCGCGCCTACACCTACGTCTCGACGATGGCGTATGCGATGCAGAGCGCAAAGCAATACGACAAAGAGTTTTGGGTCTTCGATCGGCCCAATCCGATCGGCGGAACGATCGAGGGCCCCGTTCTGGAACCCGCCTTCGAATCGTTCATCGGGCTCTATCCCATTCCGATGCGCCATGGAATGACCGTCGGCGAGCTGGCCACGCTCTTCAACGACCATTTCGGTATCGGTGCGCGGCTTCGCGTCGTAAGAATGAACGGTTGGCAGCGCTCGATGATCTGGCCCGACACCGGCCTACAGTGGGTGCAAACGTCGCCGAACATTCCGGATTGGCTAACGACCTTCGCCTACGTCGGCACCGGACTGCTCGACAGCGCAGGCATCAACAACGGCAGCGGATTCACCAAGCCTTTCTTGCTCGCCGGAGCTCCGGGCATCGAAGGAACGAAGCTGGCGGCGCACTTGAACTCACGCAACTTGCCCGGAGTATGGTTCAGGCCGGCGGCGTGGGCGCCGATGGTCGGCTTCTGGAAAGACAAAGAGCTGACTGGCGTCGAGCTAATGATTTTCGATCCGCGCCGCTTTGTCGCCGTGCGAACCGCCGTCGAGATTCTCGTCGCGGTCCGCGACCTTTTTCCTCACGCGATCGACGTCGCAAGCGTTTCTCAAATGGATCGCGACTGGGGGACCGACTCGATCCGGCAGAGCCTATTGGCGGGCAAGAATCCCGCAGAGATTCTCGACCAATGGTCCGACAACGTCGCCCGGTTCGACTCGCTGCGGCGGAGATATCTCCTGTACTAAACCGTTATAAGCGGAAGCGTAGACGGATCAGAGCCGTGCGGGCCATCGGATACGCTTCTGGTACGTATCCTGCAAGGCCGTATTGCCACGGCACGGCGGGCGACTCGCCGTCGTTGGTCGGTATACCGTTGCCCAGGGTGTAGAGACACTTCTTGCAGTACTGTGCGCCGTAGGCTTTCTCGTAGAGCAGGTTGCCGCCGGCATACCCCGCCGGCCCGATCAGGTACGGATTGCCCTGAAACTGCGTCGGCGTCGCCGTGGCGAAGAGATTAACGACGTCGAGCATCGCGGTTAGGCGTGGCGAAAGGTCGCCTTCCACGTGCATTGAGACGAGCGTTTGCGGCACGCTGTGAAGCGTGTTTGGATCTGCGCCTTCGTTCGTTCCTAAATTTGCGATATACGGGTTCGTCGCGGCGTTGTACGGAAGCGATGGGTTCTTCAAGAAGTAATAGTTGTATCCGGGATTGACGTAATTGTCGTTGGGAACTTGCTCGGGCGTGCCGTTGACGATTTCCCAAACCTTCGTGCCGTTTCCATAGGGATAGCCGCTCTCGTACGAGAGCATCGGCGCGACGCGCAGGCGACGGCGCAAGAAATCGAACTCATACGAAGCCGTCGCCGTGAAGTTCGGAATGTAGTTGGCCGGGAAGAGATGTCCCGCGAGAATCGCCGGCGCGTTGAGATCGTTAAACGCGAACTGATAGATGCTTGAAGAGAGCGTGTGATTGTAGTTTGCGTTGAGCGTAAAACCCCCGTCGTGCACCCAAAGCTCCATTCCGTGCGAGCGCAATTGACCGGCATTGGTAGGCAGGCCGATCGCGTTGGGGTTTTCGCCGGCATTGAGCGCGCCGCGATAGTTGGTCGGCAAGACGTCGATGACGTTCTGCTCTAACTCCACAAAATAGGTGAGGCGCACTTGTGTTTTACCGCCGCGTTCGTATGAGAAAGCGTAGTCGTCTGAGGTCTCGGGCACGAGGGGAAGGCTCGGCACCGCGCCGTTGGCCTTTCCGCCCGAGTCGTTGCTGCATGCGCTCGCAGGCACGCACGTCCGCTGGACCTCGAGCGGTAGCGGGGGGACCGAGTTGTGGTCGAAAGTCGCGCGCAGTCCGTTGAGCCCGGCGAACGTGTACGCGAGCGCGAGATGCGGATCGACGGCGCCGTCGCCATAGATGACGGGCGGATCGTCGCTCGTCTGTGCGTGCTGACCGACGTACCGTAGCGAGCCCATAACGGAGAAGGCCGGCGTTACGCTCCACGTATCGCTGGTGTAGATGAGATATTGATTCAAGCGCGGGGCCGCGGTAACGATCTGCGGTACCGTCGGAACGATCTGGTAGATGCCGCTCGTATTGACCTCGTATTGTGCGCCGGCGCGAAGGTCATGTTGGGCGTTGGCTTGGTCTTCGAAGTCGTAGCCGACGCCGTCTTCTCGCTGGTGCTGCATCGAGTAGAGCGAGATGACACCGTCGGGGAAGGAGAGGTCGTCCCATTCGGGACCGTCGGCGACGGCGCCGATCTGGGATTGGAAGAACTGAAGGCGGCCCAGAGAGTGCTGCCAATCGTGGACCCACTGGAGCTTCTCGACGCTGTAGGTTCCTCGCGCAATCGAGGGTGTATCGACTTGTCGATTCGGATTTGCCGGTTGACCCGGAAACGACGCGGTAGGGCTGTTGAAGGTCGACCACTGCAGCCCCTGATACGGCGAATCGTATTGTTGGTAGGCGGCCGCGCCGGTGAGAAAGACCGCCGAGAGATCGTCCTTCGGAGTAGCCGCGAAGTGGACGTTGCCGGCGATTGCGTACTGCGCCCGCGTCTGAAAGCCGAGCCCATACGTGCCGCTCTCAGCCGGATAGAACGTGTGCCCGTCGCCGTAGGCGAAATATTCGCTCCCGCTCGTCGCCGACAGCGCATACCGCCAGCGTAGGTCGGGTGTCGCTTCCTGCTCGGTAAACTTCATCTCGCCCAGTTGCGCGCCTATTCCGTCGGCGACTTCGAGGGTTTGCGGTTCCGGGATACGTACCGGTCAGCGGCACTTCGTTGACGACACCGCCCAGCGCGTTCTGACTGACGTCGTTGTACCCGCCGAGGGTAAGGGTCGCGGAACCCACGCCGGCCGTGCCCAGCTGCGCGCCCACGATATTTCCGCCGGGTTCGGCGATAAGACCCTGCGGCACGGGAACGGAATCGTAGTCATAGACGGTGTCTTGCACCTTTCCGCCGCGCACGATCACGTTGGCGAACGCGTCTTGTTGGACGCCGGGCGCGTTCGAGATTGCACCCTGAACGGAGTCGCGCGAATAGTTGGCGAGCCCGGATGAGGATGCTTGCGGCGTGCCCGCTTGGGCCTGCTGGCCCTGCACCGTGAAGACATCGCTCGTGTTGCCGACCGTGAATGCCTGATTCTTGGCTTCGACTTTAGCAATCTCTTTGAGCTTGGCGAGGAGTACGACGCTAAGACGCTCGTGATCTCCGGGTAGGACGATAACCGTCGCATTGGCCGGCTCGAAACCGCTCGCTTCGACGCTAACGGCATACGTATCCGGCGCAACCCCGAGAATCGTAAAATGGCCGCCGGCATCGGTCGTGCCGGTGTAGCGACCCGATGGGGCAAACGCCGAGACGCGCGCGTTTGCGATTGGAGAGCCGCTCGTCGAAGAGACGGTTCCTAAGATCGCGCCCGTGATTAGTTCGGCAGCGCCGGCGCGCTGCAATGAAATGGCCAACATGAAAAGAACAGACAGGATGCGACCGATGGTTCGCATGGAGTTCGCTCCCAAGGCACGCGCACGAGGGTGTACGCGCCGCGGTTCGTCGAGTGAGTTAGGCTGGCGTTGGGAGCATGCGCGGCGGAGCACGAAGGCCGCGCGAATTGACAATTTCGGAAACGGCGCGAGAGCAACTCGTTTCGGGATGACGCACCGTCGCGTGTTTCGGAGTCGCCGCGTACGAGCGCAAGATTCGCAAGAACGACGTCAAGAGTGCCGCGGCTACCGCGCCGGTGCGGGCCGCGCAGCGGATCGCGGCGCCGAGCGTCATTCGAGCCCCGACCGCGATCGTTAGGAATGACAAGACGAGAATCGGGGCATGGGCGATCACGACGGAGCGCGCGTCGAAAGGCGCCAGCCCCCCGAAGTGCGTCTCGTAGTATTCGATCGCGACAACCGTGACGCCGCTCACGACAAATGCGCCGATCGCATCTACGACGCGAGCGCCGGCATCGTCGAGCCGGCGCAGAAGCGGATCGCTCGCCGCGATGCGGGAGCCCACGACGTAGGCGGCGAGGCCGAAGGCCAGCGTCAAGGTGATCGCGAGCGCTGGGAGCAGACCCTGATGATCGACGTCGCGCGTCGCGCCACCGAGCCAGCCCAGTACGCCGAAAAGCTCGGTCCCCGCATCGCCAAGTACGCCGGCCAGCAGGCCGACGGTGAGTACGGCCCAGATCCGTACTAGCGCATACCGCAATCGTTCTCTCCCGCTGCTATTCCTTGATTTCGGGCGAAGACGCGATGCCGACCGGGTTGCCGATGCTCGTGATCGTCGAGAAGGGTGAAGTCTGACCCTTCTTATATCCGACGACGTTGTCAAACTGATTCACTTGAAAGAACATCTCGGATCGCGTGAACGCATTGAACGTTGGGCCGTTTTGTTCGATTCCGTTGCTAATCGAGCCCGACGGGGTCGTCGAGCCATAGGTATAGATTTCGACGGACGACGGCTTGGCGCCGAAGTTGGCAACGTAGGTCACGTCGTGCTCACCGAACGAGATGCCGATTGGCCCGGCGACATCGCTGAAATTCGAGTTCTGCGGCATCGAAGATCCAGCGGGAATCGTGTAGATGGTGTTGGTGGAGTCGCAAGCCACCCAGACGTTATCCTTGCTATCCGCAGCGATACCGACGGGTTGGCCGAAACTCGTGAAGTCGATCGTCTCAAACGGCGAGGTCGCTCCGGCCTTGTAGCCGACCACCGTGTCGTTGCCGAGGTTGGTGGCGAAAACGTCGCCGTTCGAGTCGACCGCCACGCCATAGTTCGAGTCCAGGCCCGTACTGATCGTCAAGCTCGGCGAGCTCTGACCGGCCGGATAGATGGTAATCGTGCTATTACCTTCGTTTGAAACGTAGAGCGTGCCCTTTTTATCAACGGCCAATCCGACGGGATAGTTCATACCATTGGAAATCGCTCCCTCCGGCGACGGATTTGGCGTTTTCGGATCGTACATCTCGACCTCGTTGTCGGGAAGATTCGCAACAAAGAGAATAGGACGATGCTTCTTGGCAGGCCAGACATGCCGAAGATGGCTTCGATGCGGCACGGCCGGCACGACGATCGAGCCGCTCACGGCCGGTCCGAGCAGGATCCGCGTTGCCTGACCGGGCGCTACGGGCGTTGAGTTGCTCGAACAGCCGGCAGCAAACGCGAGGGCCGTCGCCGCGATCAGCGTGCGAAGCAAAGGGGTCAACGGATTGCCATCGATCCTTCCGACGAAATCGGAACGAAAGATCGCGGCTTCTGAGAAAAGTTGAAGCAGTCTGGGCCTGGTGAGGCTGCGCGCGCGTCGGCCCCGGCCAGCGGTTCGAGGCCGAAAACGTCTTCTGCGAAGCGCAAAACGCTGACGCTTTCGTATTGCTCGTGCGAAACATAGTTCTGCTTAGCGTATGGTGAGATTACCAGCAGCGGTACTCGGAAGCCGAGCCCCCCGCGATTCATATAGGGGGGCGGCACGTGGTCGGCCCAACCGCCATAGCCGCTCCACGTAACGAAGATCGCGGTTGAGTCCCAGAACTGGCTCTCGCCGACCGCATTCACGACCGCTGCGACCCACGCCGGTCCCGTCGCAGAACGGGAACCCGAACGATCCGAGTCACGAAGCTCCGGCGTCACCCACGTCACCGTGTTCAGATGACCGTTCGCAATGTCGGTCAGGAACTGCGTCGGCGGAGACGTACCGGCTGAATAACCGTGCACCCATCCGAATGCATCCCACGTCGGCTCAGCAGCACCTGCGGCATAGTAGGACCACGTCAGGCCTGCCGTGGTAAGCTCGTCGGCAAGCGTCTTATAACTCTCGCACGCCGCCTTCGGCGGAGCATTGAACTGCCGAACTTTCGCGCGATAAACGCAACCATCGGGTGGAGTGCTCCCAAACGGTTGATCGACCCCATCTGCCTGTGCGGCGATATCGAATTGGTGCGATTCGAACGTCGGGTTCCCAGTTGAGTCGAACATCCGGTCGCCGAGCACGTAGCTCGCTGCGATGCTGCGATAGGGCTGCGTCTCGCTGGGCGGCACGGTCCGGTACTCCGGCCGCGCGTAACCTGGGCAGTGAGTCTTCTCGTGCGAGAAATTGCCGCTCTTTCGGGCGCGTTCGAAATCTTGGAACGTGTCGGAGAGCGTGCAATTCGCTTCGAGCGGAATTCCCTGCGAGCCGCGCGAGCATTTCGCTGCATCGGCACCGCGGTAGCTGCAGAAAAGGTTGTCGAAGCTGCGCTGTTCTTGGACGATGTAAATGACGTGGGTGATCTTCCCGCGTCCGGTCGCGCTTACCGGACGCGATGGCACACCACCCGCGATATACGCCACCGCGCCCGCCGGCGGCTGCATGTCATTCTGAGCCGGTCGAGGTCACGACTCCGCAACCTGCGAGCATCGCAGCGGCCACGCAACCGGCTAGCGCATTACCAACTGATAACGACGAGACCATTGCCGTCTGCATTCTTCCAGCCTTGCCACCCTCGGAAACTCTTAGCGCTCGGCTCGATATACGACGAGCCGCCGCCGCCGCCGCCACCGGCGAGGTAGCAATAGTAATAACCCGAGGAACCAGCGCCGCCGCCCCCGCCGCCGTAGTAGCCTCCGCCACCACCCCCGCCCCCGGGACCCGCATCGTAATCGGGTCCGCCCTGCCCGCCGGCTCCACCGTCGAGGAGCGTTCCGTTGGCGCCAGGGTTGCCGTTATAAGTAGTAGCAGTCGCTACCGTTTCCGCCCGATCCGCCGGCACTCTGCGCCCCGCCGGATCCTCCTCCAGCTGACTGGTACCCGGTGTAGTAGCCACCGTTGCCGCCGGAGCCGCCCGTGCTGCCGCCTCCTTTTCCGCCGCTGCCGGCGAGGGCAGATCTATAAGCGCCGCCGCCGCCTCCGCCGCCACCGCCGACCACCAGCACGCGGTCGGCCAATCCATCACCACCTTGCCGTATATCAGAAGCACCACCGCCGCCGGCACCCGGACAGTTGCAGTAGTATTTCTGTCCGCCATCGCCGCCGCCGTTGAAGCCGCCGTTCATTCCCGAGCCTTCCCCACCGACGTAGATTGCCAGCATCTCCCCCGGAGTGACGGGAATAAAGGCGTGCACGCGCCCGCCGCGGCCGCCCGAGGCTCCGCTGCCGGTAGCGTTCGCGCCGCCGCCGCCTCGGGCGACGACCCCGATCGACTTTACGCCCGCCGGCACCCTGAAGCGCTGCTCTCTGCCCGTGTAATAAAAGCTTCGATGGTGTGAAAAGCCTTTGTTGGCGCCGATGGGCGGCAGCGCTGCGCCGTTGGACGGCGGCATCGCGCCGTTATCCGAACGGCTTCCGCAGCCTCCAAGCATCGCGGCAACTGCGCAAATGCCTAAAGCGAAGCGGCAAAACTCTGAAGTCTTCATTGGCCCTGCCTCCTGCAGCACGAACGGCTCGGCCAGCTACGTTCAACGCAACGCCGCACTCCCCCCATGCGCGGAACTATGCGCCTAGCCGGAACTAGGAGAGCGAGATTTCCACCTAGTGGACCGACAACTTATCCCAAGGCTGGAACGTCATCAGCGCGAAAAGCAAACTGGAGGACAATTTTCTTTATGGCCACGTTTCGGACCAAGCTCGCGAGTGTCAATGAATTGGGAACGATGACATTCATCGGGGTGCCTGAAAAGGCGATGCGAGAGTTTGAAGGGCGCCGGCGGGTGCCGGTAGTTGCGACGATCGACGGGTACGCGTACCGGACGAAAACCGAGCGAACGGCATTCGACTCCATGTCGTACAGCCATCGCAAAGAGTACGTTGACTGGATAGTGGCGGCGAAAAAGCCCGAAACCCGTGATCGCCGCGTCCAGAAGGCGCGCGAGAACCTGCGCGAGCGCTTCAATGGGGCCGTCGTGCCGCCAATTCGTCCGCCGCAAGTTCCAACTCCTCGGCAAGACGGCGCAGATCGCTCTCAACGTTCGTAGCGTTGGCCGAAAGGATCTCGCGCCACATCACCGGATCCATGCTCGCAATCCGTAATAGCTCCCGCGCAACCGGGCCGCACAGTTGCTCGGCGCCATTTTCCTCCTGCAGCAACCGCGTGTAACAATAGGCGACGACCTGCGGAACGTGCGAGGTGATCGCCACAATGCGATCGTGATCTTCCGGGCCGATCGCCAGCGGCAGGGCGCCGAGCGATTCGATAAAATTGCAAGCGCGCGCATCGAGATCTTCGTCGCCGGTCGACACGTAAGCCCAGGGGCGTCCTTCGAAAAGATCGCCGCGGGCGTTGCTCGCGCCGCTGCGCTCGCTCCCGGCCATTGGATGCGTGGCCACGAAGTTCTTCAATCCACGCCCCGCCGCAACCACGGGAGTCTTCACCGACGCGACGTCGAGCATCAGCGTGCAAACCGCATCGCTTCGCTCGCGGAGGCGTTCGATTTCGCTCAGCGTTGCGCCGAGGTGCGCCGCGATCACGAGCACGTCGGTTCGGCGCGGCAGTTCGTCGAAACTCTCGACGACATCGATCGCGCCGGCAACGCGCGCTTCTTCCAGCGCGAGCGGATCGGAATCGTAGCCGATCACGTGGAGCCCGTTGCGTCGCGCGCGGAGCCCGATCGAGCCGCCGATCAACCCGACTCCGAAGATTCCGAGAACCTTCGGAGTCAAGACTTGGTGCGCACTAAGTCCGGGCGCAACACCGCGGCGCCGTCGAGGTAGACGTGCTCGATCTCTGCGGCCATTCGCGTGGTGTTGACGTGCATGAGCACGCGGATGCATTTGCCGAGCGCGCCGGGAACGGCGATCTCCACTGCGTGCAGCATCGGCACGGTCACCCACCCCATGTCGCGCGCGGCCAGCGCGGGAAAACAGGCGTGCAAGTCGGGCGTCAGGGTGAAGAGCACCGAGGCGATGTCGTCGAGGTCGATTTCGTTGCGACCGACGATCTCTTGAAGAAGGCGCTCCGTCGCATCGGTTATCGCGGCGTTATCGTCGGCATCGACCGTGATTGCCCCACGGATTCCTCGGAAAACGCGAACCCCCGCCGAATCGACGGGGGCTTGCGTAACACGTTCCCTCACCAACTTCGAGTGTGGCGATCACAGAACGAGAGATAGCACCTCCACATGATGTTCAACTATGCAATCATAAGGCCTCTTAATTGTCAAGGTCCGCGCCTGTTCTCGTTGAAGGCGAGTAAGCATGCTGCGCGAGCGGTTAATCGCGGCACTTGGATCGGACGCCGTTAAGACCGAGCCCGAAGACCTCGCGGTCTACTCGTTCGACGCCTACACCGAAGGCGGACGGGCCGCGGCGGTCGTCCTGCCAAAATCGACGCAAGAAGTCAGCGCCATCGTCAAGATCGCACGCGACTGCGGCGAACCCATCGTCGCGCGCGGCGCGGGCACCGGGCTCTGTGGCGGCGCCGTCCCCACCGCCGGGGGTGTGATCGTTTCGCTGATGCGGATGAACCGAATCCTGGAGCTTGACCTGCAGAATCGGCGCGTTCGAGTTCAGCCCGGCGTCATGAACCTGGACGTTTCCCGGCAGGTCGCGCCTGAGGGTCTTTTTTACGCTCCCGACCCCTCGTCGCAGCAGATTTCGACGATCGGCGGCAACATCGCAACCAATGCGGGCGGACCGCACTGTCTCTCGTACGGCACGACGGTCAATCACGTGCTCGGCCTCGAGGTCGTCGACGAGGCCGGCGAGGTCTTCACCACGAGCATTGACGATGCCGGCTACGATCTGACCGCGGCATTGGTGGGCAGCGAAGGAACCCTGGGCCTCGTGACCTCGGCTTGGCTCGGGCTGCTCGCCCTCCCGGAAGCGGTGCGCGTTTGGGTCGCGACATTCGACGAGATGGATGCGGCTTCGGAGGCGGTCTCCGCAATCATCGCTGCCGGCATCGTGCCGACTGCGCTCGAGATGATGGACGCCGTGATCGTGGCAGCCGTTGAAGCCGCATTTCACGCCGGATATCCGACCGACGCGGCCGCGCTCCTCCTCGTCGAAAGCGCAGGTTTTGAGGAAGACGTCGCGGCCAGCGAAGCCGCGATTCACGCAATCGTCAAAGCGCACGGTGCGCGTTATTGGAGAAGCGCTCGCACGCTCGCCGAGCGCAATGCGCTTTGGGCGGGACGCAAAGGCGCCGCGGGCGCAACCGGACGGATCGCACCGAACTACTACACACAAGACGTCTGCGTGCCGCGCAGCAAGCTTCCTCGAGCACTTCGCGCGGTAGAAGCGGCAGCGCGCTCGAACCAGATCACCGTGGGCAACGTCTTTCACGCGGGCGACGGGAACTTGCACCCGCTTCTGATGTACGACAAGAGCGACGCGCGCCAAGTCGCGGCGGTCGTCGAAACGGGTAACGTTATCTTGCAGTCGGCAATCGACCTGGGCGGTACGATTAGCGGCGAACACGGCATCGGCTGGGAAAAGCGTGACGCCATGACGCGCGTCTATTCGACCGCCGACCTCGCAGCGATGGGCCGCGTTCGCGACGTCTTCGATCCACGCCGCATGCTCAATCCGGAGAAGATCTTCCCCAGCGGAGCGCGCTGTCCGGAGGTCGCGCCGCCATGACGGCGCGCAGCGAGTCCGTCGCGCCGAAGACTGCCGCGGAAGCCGGCGAGATACTCGCTCGCTGTAACAGCGCCGGCGAAAAAGTCTCGATTGTCGGTGGAGCGACGCTCTCCGGTATGGGCTTTCCGCCGGAGCGGTTGGACGTTAGCCTTTCGACGCAGCGGCTTTCCGGCATCGTTGCAAACGAGCGTGCCGATCTCACGATCGCCGCGCGCGCCGGCACGCCGATTCAAAATCTTACCGCATTGCTGAGCACTCAAGGACAGTTCATTCCCTTCGACGCGCCGCGACCGCAGTATGCCACCGTCGGCGGCACGTTAGCCGCCGGATGGCTCGGCCCGCGCCGCCATCTCTACGGCCGCGTGCGCGACTACCTCATCGGCTCGACGATCGTTCTCGCCGATGGAACGATCGCGCGAGCCGGCGGCATGGTCGTGAAAAATGTCTCGGGCTATGACATGAGCCGCCTATATGTCGGCTCGTTCGGCACGCTCGGCGTCATCGTGCAGGCGAACTTCAAGACCGTGCCGCTTCCGAAGCAGGCCAGACTCTTTCTCGCGCGTCTTCCGGAGCGGACTCGCGCCCGCGCCTGTGCGCAGCTGGCAGCGGTACCAATGCGTCCGGCTGCGGCCTTTTGGATCGATGGTTTTCACAACGCGGTGGACGGCGACGACGGGCCGGAGGGACGCCTCGCCGTCCTGCTCGAGGGCAGTGAGGCGCTGCTCGAGCGCGCGACGCGCGAGCTGCGCTCGGCGCTGGGACGCGCCGGCGTGCCGGAAACGCGCGTGCTCGACGCCGGCGCGCGGGAATCGTTTCAACGCGTTGTCGATGCGTACGTCGCATGCTTGGGCGAACGCTCGGTCACCTATCGTATTGCTTCGTCCCCGCAAGCCGCCGAGCCGCGCGCGCTACGCGCCAACGAACTTGCACGCCGCTTCGAGCTGCGCGCGGACACGATCGTCGACGTGCTCAACGGCGATATCATCCTGCGCGTAAGCGATTTCGACGCTCGCGCGCTGGGAGCAAAGATCGAAGCTTTCGACGACGCCCTGCACGAAATCGAGCCGCGCGCGCAAGTGATTGCGAGCGAGCATCCGAACCGCATCTATCTGCGCGTGTGGGGCGAAGCGCCGCCGGCCGTCGCCCAAATGCAAGCGCTAAAAACGCGGTTCGATCCGAATCGTACGCTCAATCCCGGCCGCTTTGTCGGCGGAATTTAGACCGACGAGCGAGCCAGCGAATCCATCTTGAACTCGAGCGCCTCAAGATACTTCTCCGCATCCATGGCGGCGCGGCAACCGGCACCGGCAGCCGTCACGGCCTGACGGTAACGATGGTCGTTGACGTCGCCCGCAACGAAAACGCCTTCGACATTCGTTAGCGAACCGTCGGGCGACGCGATGTAACCGCGTTCGTCGAGATCGAGCTGGCCCGCAAAAACACCGGTGTTCGGCGTGTGCCCGATTGCAACGAAGAGCGCGTCGGCTCCGAACTCATAGGTACTGCCATCGGTCAGGTTGCGAAGGCGGAGCGCCGTTACGTGATCGTCGCCTTGGACTTCCTCGACCACGGTGTTCCAAAGCATATCGATCTTCTCGTTGGAACGCGCGCGGTCGGACATGATCTTGCTCGCGCGCAACCGGTCGCGGCGATGAATCAAGGTCACGCGGCGGCCGAAGCGAGTGAGAAAGAGCGCTTCTTCGAGCGCCGAATCGCCGCCGCCCACGACGACGATGTGCTTGTCGCGAAAGAAAGCGCCGTCGCACGTCGCACACGTCGAAACGCCGCGGCCGCGTAAGCGTTCCTCGCCCGGAATGTCGAGCCAAAGTGCGCTCGCGCCGGTCGCCACGATGACCGTCTCGGCTTCGTACTGCTCGTCGTACGTGCGCACCAAGAGTGGGCGCCGTGCGAAGTCTACTGCGGTGACGTCGACGTTTTCGATGCGGGCGCCGAAACGCTCGGCCTGCTCGCGAAAGCGGATCATCAAGTCGGGTCCCATGATGCCCTCAGGGAAGCCCGGATAGTTCTCGACCTCGGTCGTCAGCATGAGCTGCCCGCCGTAGAGTCCGCCGGCGAGCACGAGCGGCCGAAGATTCGCTCGCGCCGCATAGACGGCGGCGGTTAGCCCGGCCGGACCCGAGCCGATGACGATCACGCGTTCCATTCCGGGCCTCTTCGACTCCGCCGGATGCATGCCCGGTTGCAGCCGGTTGGGCGCGAGGCGTCGAAAGTGCGGCTATGCCCGACGCACTGCCATTGGAAGACACCTTCGGCGACATCCTGAAAAAGGCGATGCGCGGCACCGGCGCCGGAAGCGCGCAACTTGCCCGCGCGACGGGTATCCCCGCAGAGACGATCGAGCAGTGGCTCAAGGACGAAGGCGCGGCGACCGACGAGCAAGCGCGGGCACTCGCCACCGTCTTAGCGCTCGACGGCGGAAAGCTCGCCGACAGCGCGGCCCAACGATGGCATCCGCCGCCGATCGAGCGTCCCGACGTGCGCCGCCATTCCCAAGAACCACAGCCCAGCAACGGCTACGTCTTCTTTCTGGAACAGGGTCGCCGCGCGGCGCTCGTCGATCCGGCGGGCCTTCCGCGGAACCTGCTGCGAGTGCTGCGCGAGGGCGATTATCATCTGCAGTACGTGCTGATCACGCACAAGCACGCCGATCACTGCGATGCGACGGCCGATGTTGCGAGAGCGTTTCCGCAAGCGCAGATCGTGATGCACTCGCTCGACGTCCATGCGATCGGACCCCTCGCAAAGAGCGCGCTGCTGCTGCGCGATGGCGAAACGCTCCCATTCGGGGACGATGCAGCGATCCGCATGCTGCATACGCCCGGCCACACGGATGGTTCTTCCGCGTTCCTCTTTCGGGGATCGCTCTTTTCGGGCGATACGCTCTTCGCGGCCAGCGTTGGCGGCGCGTACGGCGAGAACAGCACCTACTGCGACATTCTCAACAGCGTGCGCAGCAAGTTTTTCACGCTCCCCGACGATACGGTCGTGATGCCTGGCCACGGACCGCCGAGCACGATAGCACTGGAGAAGCAACACAATCCGTTTTTTTAAGCGGCAAACGTGGTACTTGCTCCTGTTGATTCCCTTCGTCGGGACGCTCTGGATGCCGTTTTACGCCAGGCTGGAACCCGCGCTCTTCGGGATTCCATTCTTCTATTGGTACCAGATCATGTGGATCGTGCTCGGTTCGCTCATCATCGGCGCGGTGCTGCTGCTAACCCAGGGCCGACGCGATGGCTAGGAGCCCTAGCGCGTTCGTCGTTTTCTCGATTATCTTCGCCGGCGTGAGCGTGCTGGGATTCGCCGCGTCGCGGTGGGGTTCGGGCGATCGCACGTCGCTCGAGGAGTGGGGCCTCGCCGGGCGTGGCTTCGGCACGATCGTGAGCTGGTTTCTGCTCGGCGGCGATCTCTATACCGCCTACACGTTCGTTGCGCTTCCGGCCTTTCTCTACGGAGCGGGCGCGATCGGATTCTTCGCGGTCCCGTACACGACGCTGGCCTTCATCTTTTTTTTCGTGGTCGTAACGCGCTTTTGGGTGGTGGCGCGAAATCGCGGCTACGTGACGCTCGCCGATTTCATTCGCGATCGCTACGGGGACCGCCGCCTGGAGGTCGCCGTGGCACTCACCTGCTTTGCCGCGGCGATGCCGTACATCGCCTTGCAGCTCGTCGGCATGCAAGCCGTTCTCACGCAGTTTGGCGCCGGGTCCCGGCTCGTGCAGGGCTCCGCGCTCTTCGTCTCGTTCGCGATCGTCGCCGCCTACACGTACATTTGCGGCTTGCGCGGCCCCGCGTTGGTCGCCTTCGTCAAAGACGCACTGATGTACGTGACGATCGTCGCCGCAATGGTGATCGTTCCGGCGAAACTCGGCGGCTGGGGACACGTCTTCAGCGCCGCGAGCATCGCGCTGCGGACGCATTCGCCGCCCGGTGCGCTCCTCGTCCCACCAAACATGTATTTCGCTTATGGGACGCTGGCACTCGGTTCGGCGTGCACGCTCTTTATGTATCCCCACTCGATCACGAGTGCGCTTAGCGCGAAGAGCAAGTCCGTCATCCAGCGCAACGCCGTTTTCTTACCGCTCTATTCGATCTTGCTGGCGATGCTCGCACTCATGGGTTACTGTGCGCTTGCCGCCGGGATCCATCTGGACGCGAAGCACACCAGCCTCGCCGTTCCGCTCCTACTCAAGGCACTCTTCCCAGGTTGGCTGGCCGGAGTGGGTTTTGCCGCGATCGTCACGGGCGCGCTGGTTCCCGCCGCGGTTATGGCGATCGGTTCGGCGAACCTATTTGCCAGCAACGTGCTCGCCGAGTTCACCCAAGAACGGCCGGCCGCCGAAACGCAACATGCAAAACTCCTTTGCCTCGCAGTACTCGCAGCGGCGCTGATCCTCGTGCTCACGGTTCCCGTGCCGTTCGCGATCAACTTTCAACTGCTCGGCGGCGCGTGGATGATGCAGATCTTCCCGGTAGCGGCGATGGGCCTCTACACTCGCTGGTTCAACCCGGCTGCGTTGCTGGCCGGCTGGGGCTGCGGAATCGTCTGCACGACCGTGATGGCGATAGACACCGGCTTCAAATCGACCTTCGCCCTGGGCGGAAACGGTTTGGTCGGGTATATCGGCTTCTACGGTCTCGCGCTCAATCTCGCCGTCGCCGCTGGTTTGACGCTGCTCTTCAACGCGACGGGTACCTCGCCCGGAGTCGACCGAACCGTGCCGGCGGACTACGCGTGAGCGAACGTTTTCGTACGGCCGCCCGAGTACGATGACTCCAGAGACCCGTTCGGACCATCCCTCGCTCGGGCTGCGGGCAGGAGAAGTTCCAGCATCTCCGCTATAGCGGAGGTACCAGGCGTTCGCCCGTCGGTCGGGTTTTTGAGCCACCTCTATTTTCTGAACCACCCCTATTTTATGTACTTAAGGAGAGTCGGAATGCGTTTTCTCAAGATGTCGCTCGTCCTCGTTGCCGCAACCCTCGCCATCACGGCCTGCGCGAGCAAGTCCTCATCGAACGATCAGAGTCAATCCAGTGCGGGGGGTACGACTGCCGCCTCGCCCGCAGACAACGACAGCTACCACCGCTGCGAGCCCCGCTGCCGCAGGGGAAGCGCCCGCCTATCCCGGGGCCACCACGCAGGCATCCGGAAGCAGTTCGAACATGGGTCAAAGCGCGGCAGGCACGGTTATGACGACCGACGACTCGTTCGACAAAGTCTACGCCTGGTATCAGAAAAACATGCCGAGCCGGTTCAGAGAAATCCCACACGACGGCACCGGTACAAAGCGCCGTTTTCATGGTCGGCGATCCAGGCTCGGGGCAAACCTCGGTAACGATCACCGTCTCGGGCGGCAAGACGATGATCACGAGCGCCAAAGTAAAGATGTAAAGAGCCGGCCGCTTCTACGGCGCGAACTCATAGACGGTTCCTTGGCCGAAAGAACCGCCGGCCACGGTCGCGCCGTAGAAGTTGCCGCTCGCATCGAGCGTCAATCCATAATAGGGATACGCGCCGTCGGTGCCGTTGCCAAACGCATGCAGCACCGTTTCACCTCCGGACCTTGCGTCGACTTTAAAGAGCGTGCCGCACCCGCAGCTTCCCCCACCTGCGGATGTCGTTCCGTAAAGTTCCCCGCTTTCAAGAACGAGCGTAGCCGTCGGAGAGCTTCCGTCGGCGCCTCCCTGGAAACTGTAGAGCACGCGCTCCCGATATCGTCCATGCGCACCGTGCGAGAGCTCGAAGACGCTGCCAAGCCCGCCGGCGCCGCCGTAATACGTGGTCCCGTAGAGATCGCCAGCTGCATCGGCAACTAAACCGCCGTAGGGAGAACCGCTATCGGGCTGACCCTTGAAGGCGTAGAGCGTCGTCAGCTTCCACCGCCTCCTTGACGTCGCGCGCAGTTTGAAGACCGTACCGGCGCCGTGAGCGCCACCGATCTCCGCGACGCCATACAGATTGCCCGCGGTGTCGCGCAGCAAGAGACCGAGTGACCCGACGCCCCCGTCCGTACCTCCGGTAAATGCGTGAATGACCTTTTCGTGCCATTGCCGCGCGGCGCGCCAAACTTCGTAGATGGTGCCCTCGGAATACGAGCCGCCGTCGGGAGTCATTCCGTACAACACGTTGCCGCTCGGATCGAAAACGACGCCGCCGCCCGGTCCGAATCCGTCGCGGCCGGCAGTAAAGTTGTGCAGCACGTTCTCGGTCTGTGGGGTCAGCTGGAAGAGAACCCCGCAGCCGTCGCTGCTGCACGATCCGCCGGAACCGCCGGCGACGGTCGTACCGTCGAGGTTGCCGCTCCGATCGAAGCTCACTCCACCGTGCGGATTCTTCCCGTCGGTGTAGCAGCCGAAATTATGCAGCACGGTCTCCGGCCACGGCGGACTCGCTTGCGCCGTCAATTTGAAGATCGTGCCGCACTGCGACGTTCCGCCGGTAACGGTCGTGCCATAGAGATTTCCGTTGTCGTCGAGAGCCACGCCGGTTGCGGCATTGCCGCCGTCGCTACCGCCGGTGAAACTATAGAGAACCTGTTCGGAGCCCTCCGCAGAGCGGCCGCTCGCGACGACGGTGTGTGCTGGATCGTACGCGCCTCCTCGATCTGCGCAGCCGAAAAGAATCATCGCAAGAACAATGCCCGCCAGGCCGCGCAGCGCGGCCGATCTCTCTCTCATACTTCCTCCCCGACGCTAACCGCGGTAGGCGGCTGGAACGCTAACGCTGGCGCCACCGTTCTCGCTGATCGTTGCGCCGCTGCGCTTCGGGGCGGTATCCGATTCGCGGATGAGCTCGAACTGTAAGACGGATTCACCCGAGGACGGTATCGCGACGTCGATGCGTTGCGGCGAACAGAACTTCGGCGTGCAAAAGGCAGCGAGCCAGCCGTGCGCCACGCCGGAGGCCTGCAAATGGACCACGAATTCCGGCGCGCCGGTGACTTTCAAACGGTACTTCGCCGCGGCCGCGCTCGTCGTCTGAAGCTCGCTGCCCGTCCACGGCTGGATCGAGAGATGCGTGGCAGGCTGCGACAACGCGAGCATCACCCCGATAGCGGAGATCGAAAGGCTCATGTGCGCAGCTTATAGCCGATCGCCATCAAGCGCAAGATAATGCCGAGTGAAATCGCGGTAAGAAGGACGACCATCCCAATCGAGAACGCGGGCGCGAGGTAACTCTGCCCGGTGTAACTGCGTCGAAAGGCGTCGATCGTATAGAAGATCGGGTTGAAAAGCTCTAAAGTCTGAAGAGCCGGTGGGAGCATTTTTGCCGAGGTGAAGACGCCACCGACGAACGTGAGCGGCGTGATGACAAACGTCGTGAGGATCGCGATGTGGTCGAACTTGTCGGCGAGCAAACCGAAAATGAGGCCGAGGGCCGAGAATAAGATCGAGACGAGCGCGATCACTACGAAATAGATCAGCCAGTCGTGAGGAACGCTGTGGACGAGGATGACGCCGAGTACGGTAATGAGGCCGGCGATCAGCATCGAACGCGCCAAACTGCCGATGACGTAGCCCCCGACGAGCTCGTACGCCGACATCGGCGCGATCAGCAGCTCCTGGATCGAGTTCATGAACCGCCCCTGGAACAGCGAGCTCGAGCACTCGCCGTACGACGAGTCGATCACTTGGAGCATAATGAGTCCGGGGATCAAGAACTGCGCATAGCTGACGCCGTCGACGACCGGTATGCGGCTGCCCAGTGCGAGGCCGAAGACGAAGACATAGAGCAGCGTCGTGATGATCGGGGGCCAGATCACTTGGTTGATGATCTTGAGGCTGCGAACGATCTCACGCTTGACGAGCGTCCATAAGGCGACGGTATTAATTGCGCGTCAGTTCCAAGAATACGTCTTGCAAGGACGCGCCCAACGCGACGAGCTCTGCGGTCGGCTTTTCCGCGACGATTCGGCCGGCACGCACGATCGCGATCCGCCGGCAGAGCTCTTCGGCTTCTTCCAAGTAGTGCGTCGTCAGGAAAATCGTCAGACCCTCGGCGTTGAGCTTTTGCAGCCACTCCCAAAGCGCTAAGCGAAGCTCGACGTCGACGCCGGCCGTGGGTTCGTCGAGAATCAAGAGCTTCGGTTCGTGGATCAAGGCACGCGCTAACGAAAGCCGGCGCTTCTGGCCGCCCGAAATCTTCGTGTACTCGAGATGCGCGTGCGAGGTCAGGCCGAAACGCTCCAGCAGCATGTCGGCACGCTCGGCCACGCGCTTTCCGCGCAGCCCGTAATATCCGGCGGCATAAATGAGCACGTCGCGCAGCGACAGATACCGGTCGAAGTTGAACTCCTGCGGCGAAAGGCCGATGAGACGCCGAGCCTCGCGCCATTGCCGTTCGTTGTCGTAGCCGAAGATGCGGATGCTCCCGCCGCTGGTGCGAGCCAAACCGACGATCGCGTTGATCGTCGTCGTCTTGCCGGCGCCGTTGGGCCCGAGAAAGCCGAAGAACTCGCCCGATTCTACGCTCAGCGAAATTCCATCGACCGCCGTGAAGCTGCCATACCGCTTCACGAGGCCATTGACTTCGATGGCCGGAGCGGAGGCGGGGCCTATGGTATCGAGTTCTTTAATCGTTTGTACCGGTGCCGGCGAAGAGTGGCGATCAGTTCCGTACTCTCCGGAATCCCGCAGTCGCTCAATTGGGTTGCGACCTTCTTCACGTCGAACGCGACGCGCCGATGCTTGACCTGCCAGCCACCGTCACGCTCGGTAAAAATCGCGTAGCAGGCTCGCGGATCGCCGTCCTTCGGTAAGCCGACGGACGCCACGTTAACCAGCAGCCTGCCGCGCCACATTCTCACGTAGGGCAAGTGCAGATGGCCGAAGGCAATCGCCGTTGCGGACTCGCCGCCGACGAGGCGCTCGAGCACGCTTTCGTCGGCATCCGGCCAGATGTGCTCGTCGTCATTCTTTGGATTCGCATGGACGATCAACAATTGATTGTCGTCTTCACCGATGCGCAGGGCAAAAGGCAGCTCTCGCAGCCACGATAGCCATTGTTCGCCGATCTCCCGCCGGGTCCAGGCAATCCTCGCCCGCTCGGCCGGCGCCAACGTTTCGGCAACCGCTTCATCGAACACATAGCGGTCCTTGTTGCCGCGGATGCATGCGGCGCCGATCTCTTCCAGGCGCAGCAGCACCTTCTTTGGTTTTGGTCCGTCCAAGCAGAGATCGCCCGCAACGGCGATGCCGTCGGCACCCCCTTGCGATTCGAGATCCGCCAGACAGGCGTCGAGCGCTAAGAGGTTTCCATGAACGTCAGAAAAGACGGCAAATCGCATCGGTCCTCCAGCTCACTCGCGCTTGAGAACCAGTGCCAGCATCGACGGAGCAATTCCAAGCTTCGCGAACTCGTAGAGGTCGATCGACTCGACGGCGATGCCCGCACGTCGCATTTGTCCCAAAGCCGTTCGATAGCGGATGTCGGCGAGCACGTGCCGTTCGCCCAGGCAGAGCACGCCCGCGGCTAGCTCTTCTCCGCGTTCCAGCACGATCGTCCGGAAACCGGCGAAAGCGGCCGCGTCGGCCTTATCGGCTCCGACGACGATCGTATCCTTGGCGACGGCACTCGCTACCGAGCGCAGCGCGAGCACGCCCGGAGCCAGCTTGACCTCGACGACGCGATACCCGTGTGACTGTGCGAGTTTCGCGAAGCCGGCGCGCCCGGGTTCGTTTCCTTGCGAGCAAACCCCGATGAAGGCAGACTCGCCCGCAAGAATGATGTCGTTGCCGTCGAGCAATCCGGGACTGGCAATATGACCGGCCAGCGGCACGTCGAGCACGGCGAACTCCGCCTGCATCCGATCGGCTTCCGCCCGTCGCGACATGGCGGTTGGACGCATCATAACGGCGCCGTCCTCAAAGACTACCGCGGCATCCCCCGCACTCACTTCGTAAGCATCGCTCGCGTGCGACCCGAGTACGATCGTTTCGACGCCGAGATACTCCAGCGTCGAACGCAAGACGTCGTGCTGCTCGAGTGCGCGGGCGTAAATGGCTCCCGGCTCGCCGATTCGCGCGCCGGTGCGCTCGATGCCGGCGTTCGGCCGCACCAAGAGCGCGGAACGCAGGCGTCCCGTTGCCGTCGCCACCAAGCGCGGGCCGAAACCAACCGCGGTGCGCGTCATTGCGCTTGATACGTTTCGGGATCGGGAGCTTCGGTAAAAAAACCGGCCAAATCGGAGGCGAGGAGATCGTTGAGCGTAAGCGGCGGCAGCCCGAAGATTTCCTCTTCGGTCTTCACGACGCTGGCCACGCTGAGATGCTGCTCACCAACGTATCCGCGCCGGGCCAGCGGTGAAACGACTAACGCGTAGCTGCGCATCGCGTTGACGTGATCGGCCGGCGAGCTGACGCCCTCCGGAACGATGAAGATAACCGTCGAGCTCCAGTGAGGCGTGTGAGAGACAAAGTCCACGATTTCGCCCAGCGCCGCGTCGGCATCCTTAACCCCGGTCGTGCTGTCCTGCGTCGGAATCCAGACGTAAGTAAAACTCGGGACTCGATCGCCCTGCACGAACGGCTGCATATCGCGAACGAACTCGTGGCCCCGAGCCGCGTCGCCGACTTTCGGGTTGAAGCCGGCGTAGTTGAGATCCACGTTGCCCGCCAGGGCCGCAAGCGCGGGAACGTCGAGATGATACACCGATCCGTCGTAGCCTGACAGACGCAAGAGGCCGCCGTAATCGCGATAGGTCAGTCCGGCGCGCGCAAATGCGTTGAACAGATAGCCCCCGCGATCATAATCTTCCGGATCGTCGCCGTGGTCGTCCATCGGAGAACGAGCGGCGCTCGCAGCATCGACGAGCTGCTGATAGAGCGTCGCCGCCGAGGCCGTCGCGGACTGCTTGGCAACGTTCAAATCCGCATCGGCTGCGTAAAAGTTGTCCGCGAGCGCATAGCTGCGGGCGAGTGCGTGCAAATTTGGCGTCACACTCTGCGGGTAAAGATTCAGCGTGGCATCGCCGTTGCCGTGCGGATTGCCCGAGTCGTCTTTGAGGTCGCCGAGCATGGCGTCGTAACCGCGCGTGCCGATGGCGATGTAAACGACGTGATCGATGACGTCGCTACGCTTGCTCGAACGAAGGGGCGGAATCACCGGATTGAACTTTGCAACGCCGGGCGTCCGATTGTAGCGCAGCGTCGCCAGCGTCTCCTTGACCAGCGACGTATGCTTGAGATCCACGCGCTGCAGCATCCCCTGACCGCCATCGCCCTTCGCATTGGCCACGTACAAGTAGCGGCCGTTGGCCGAAAGTTCGATCGCCGTCGGAAACCAGCCGGTCGGAATCAGGCCAAAGCGGTAACGTGTCGTACGCCGCGCGTCTAACACCGCCACGGCGTTCAATCCGGCCAATGCAACGTACAGCCGCTTGCCGTTGGGACTGAGCGCTTCGGCACTGGGCGCAGCGCCGTATGGAGCGCCGGGATATAAACGAAGGTCGAGTCCGCGCACCACGCGAGGCGCGCCGGAGAGACTGACGACAGCGACGCGATCGACGTTGGAAAGCGCGACGTACGCGAGCCGGCCGTCTTTGCTGATCACCGAGGCGCCCGGCGCGGCTCCGCCGATAACCTGCATTCCGTCGGGTGCCGGATCCATTGGCACCGTCGCGGGATCGACGCTCGTACTTCCCGGTGAGAGCTCGAAAACCGAGAGCGCCGACGACTTGCCTGGATCGAATGCCGGTGCGGCAAAGTTGGGTTCTGGCGCGGGCGTCTGCAACCGGGTATACGCGGAGAGCCCGCCGCCGGTTGCAAGCACCGTCTCCCGGCCGGCTGAAATGTAAAGTGGGAAATCGCCCGCGGGAATCGTTTGCGCGACCGTGCGATCTGAGAGATCTATTTCAATCGCCGCATCGCCCAGATTATCGGCGACGTACGCTTTTCGACCGTCGGGCGAGACGGCGATCTGCGCGGGAAACACACGACCACCGTGCGTCGCAGGAAGTGCGATGGCCGCTTGCGCGGTTAGCGTTCCGCTCGCGTCGAGGTCGAAAACGTCGACCGCGCCGGCCGCCGCGTCCGAGGCGAGCACGATCGTGCGAGCGGCGTCACGCGCGTCGCGTGTTGCCGCCACGCCCATAAAGAACGATGCTGAGGGATTCTGATAGATGCTCGCGATCTTCATCGTCCGGACGTTCACGACCGCGAGCGACGAAGGTCCGGACAGAATGGCGTACCGGCCGTCCGGCGAAAGCGCCATACCAAGTGCGCCGGTGCCGACCAGTAGGGTGGTGCCCGCGGGTGCCGCAGTTCGCCCATCGGGAAGAACGGCATCGACGGGGTTTATTCGGTCGGCTCCGGCTGGACGGTCGCCTGCAGGTGCGGAGTATATGATGAGAGGAGTCGTCCGACTCCCCGCACCCAACAAGGCGGCGGCCAAAAGCGCCGCTGCAATTTGCCTAAAAGACACGGGAGGATGCCATTACCATTGCGGGTCGCGAGGACCCTGCCGTCTTAGCCGTAGCCACGGCCGCCCCGCCGTTCGTGCTCGGGCAGGCCGAGGTTGTTCGGCGGATCGATTTAGCGCTCGGTCCGCGGTCTCGCGAAATCGTCCGGCTCCTTCCAATGTTCGGCAACACGGGCATCGAGCGCCGCTACTCCTGCGTTCCGATGGAGTGGTATGAAGAAACGCACGATTGGCCCGACCGCAATGCAGTCTATCTCGATTCGGCGGTCGATCTTCTCGAGACGGCAACCAATGAGGCGCTTCGGCGCGCGCGGCGCCAAGCGGACGAAATTGACGCCATCGTCGTCGTTTCGACGACGGGAATTGCGACGCCCAGCCTGGACGCGCTCTTGATGGAGCGCATGCGGTTGCGTCCAACGGTACGCCGCTTGCCGATCTTCGGGCTGGGCTGCGTCGGCGGCGTCATTGGATTGGAGCGCGCCGCCATGATGGCTCGCGCGCAACCCGGCGCGCTGGTCCTTTTCCTGGTCGTGGAACTCTGCGCGCTCTGCTTTCGCCGGGACGACTTCTCCAAGAGCAACATCGTAGCGACCGCCTTATTCGGCGACGGTGCCGCGGCGGCGCTGATCTCCTGTGACGGCGAGGGTCCGGTAGTTCTGGGCGGCGGCGAGTTCACGTGGCCGGAGTCGCTCGACGTGATGGGCTGGGATGTCACAGGTGACGGGCTCAAGGCGATCTTTTCGCGCGATATTCCCGAGCTCGTGACGACGAGACTGCACGAGGTGACGGTCGATTTTCTTTCCGGCCAGGGTCTCGCGTTACGCGATATCGATCGCTTCGTCTGCCATCCGGGCGGTGCGAAAGTGCTCGACGCTTTGGCGGTTGCGTTCGAGATCGACCCAGAGCGGCTGAGCGAATCGCGCGGAGTGTTGCGCGATTACGGCAACATGTCGGCGGCGACGGTGATGTTCGTGCTCGAGCGGACGCTCGCATCGACGACGCCATGGAGGCGAGCACTGCTGAGTTCGTTAGGCCCGGGCTTCACCGCCGGCTTCACGCTGCTCGAAAACCGCCCCGTGTTTGAGCGTTCTCTACGTTGTTCTTGCGCTGGTGGCCCTTCAACGAGCTGCTGAGCTGTTCTACTCGGCGCGCAACATGCGACGCCTTCTCGAACGCGGCGGAATCGAAATCGGCGGCGCGCAGTACCCATTCTTCGTGCTGCTGCACGGCGGATGGCTGGTAAGCATGGCGGTACTGATTCCCGCCTCCCGCGCGCCGAACTGGTGGCTGCTCGGACTCTACGCACTACTGCAGCCGTTGCGCGTTTGGATCATCGCGAGCCTCGGCGGGTATTGGACGACTCGCATCATCACGGTACCGGGAGCGCCGCTCGCGCGGCGCGGCCCCTATCGCTTCTTCCGCCACCCCAACTACATCGTCGTTTGCTCGGAGATCGCGATTCTGCCGCTCGCGTTCGGCGCCGTCGAAATCGCGATCGTGTTCTCCATCCTGAACGCGGCGTTGCTGTCGTGGCGCATTCGAGTTGAGGAACGCGCGCTGCTCAGCCGGACCCCGCCATAGCATCTAAGCGAGGCGACTTAGTGAGCGGCACCGAACTATCCTAACCGCCAAGTTGCTCCACTGCAGGAGGCAGCGCGATGAGAGTTTCAGGACTTAGCCGCTACGCGCTGATATGCTTGCGCGGCTGCGATACTAGGGGGCTGCACCCTTCCCCTGAGCCTGTCGAAGGGTCAAGATGACATGCAATCGCTGAGCGGTGTGCGCGGCGCGATCATACCGGACGCGGCATCAAAGACGAAGACTTTCAACTACACCGGACACAAGCAGACCTTCACAGTGCCGCCCGGAGTGACGACGATAAAGATTATCGCCTTGGGCGCTAGCGGCGGCGCCTCGACGGGCGGGTATGGCACCGGTGGCGTCGGCGGCGATGGTGGTCGTGTTAAAGCGACGATCCCGGTCACGCCGGACGAGAAACTTGCGGTCTTCGTTGGAGGCCAAGGCGGAACTGCCAGCGCGTTTAACGGCGGCGCACCCGGCGGCAGCACCAGCGGGAGCGGCGGCGTCGGCGGCGGTGGCGGCGGAGCCTCGGACGTGCGCGAGGGCGGCGATAAATTGGCCGACCGCGTCGTCGTGGCCGGTGGCGGCGGCGGCGGCGGTGGGCCTAGTATTTTCTACGGCACCGGCAACGGCGGCTTGGGCGGTGGCGACGTCGGCGGCACCGGTGGCGGTCAATGCTATCCAAATGGGTCCGATGGTTGCGGCGGAGGCGGAGGCTCCCAGAGCTCCGGAGGAATCGGCGGCGCCGGCGGTGACCGCAACGGGTATGCGCAAGGCAACCAAGGCGATCCCGGCAAGCGCGGCCGCGGCGGCGATGGCGCAGGCGGCATGTATACGGGCGGTGGCGGTGGCGGCGGCGGCGGCGGTTACTACGGCGGCGGCGGCGGCGGTTCCGGCTCGGAAAGCACGAGTGGGGTCGGCGGCGGCGGCGGCGGGGGTGGCGCTTCTTCGTTTGTCGAGCGAAGCGCGACGCACGTCGAAAACAAGCTGGGGGCGGCGCCTTCAGGGAACGGCCAGGTCATTATATCCTGGTAAACGCAGAGAAGTGCGGAGGCCGACATCATTGCTGCAATGGGCTGTACTGCAGTGCGAAGCACTGTGAGAGCGGAGCGTCTCACGAGGTTGGATTTTAGTAGCTACGCGCTAAGCGCAGCCGTCGCTGTTGCAGTGCTCTCAGGCTGCGGATCACATCCGCCGATCAGTGCGGGCGCGATGCCGCAAAGCCGCATGGGCAACGTGGTGCCGCAATGGCAGGCGCAGCATCTCGCACATGCCGCCTGCCCGCAAGTCGCCGGCAAGCCAACCTGCCTGGCGCTCATCTCTAACAAGAACGGGATATCCCCCCTTTCCGGCTGCAATCCGTCGTCAACTTGCGAGGGCTTGGGTGCTAAAGCGATCTAGCAGTCTTCTCGGCCGCCCAACCGGTCAAAACGCCCGTCCATATTGGGGGAGATATGCGTTTTGTAACTCTCATCGCATTGATGATCGCAGGCGTGGGATTTTATCCAACACCGGGGGTAGCCGGAACTTCGACGGTCGCTCTCCCGGATTGCTTAGGGCGCCCGGTCGCAAAGCCAACGAGTGTGACACTGGCGTGTGCGGATGCGAACTTTCGCATCGAGCGCATTCAATGGACGGGATGGGGCGGGTCATTCGCGGCTGGCAAAGGTACGGGAGCAGTAAACGATTGTAAGCCAAGCTGCGTTGCAGGGCACTTTCACAACTACCCTATGCTGCTGATCGTGACCGGCAGGCAGACGTGTCCCAGCGGGCAGACCGCGTATGAGAAAGTTATCTACGCCTTTGTAGGTCGTTCCCCATTTCCACAGGGGAGTGCGGGAAACGCCACCCAAGACTTCCCGTGTAAGCCTAGGCCCTAACTCGAAAAGCGGCGCGCACATCGCACATAATGGAAGGAGGCTAGTGTGAGATTCGCTCTAACGGCTATCGCTGCAGTTGCGGGATTCTTCTGGTGGTTCTCGTGGCATAGCAACAGCACTGCGCTGGCGAGCAGCGGATTTCTAGGCACCTGGTGCCGCTCCAGCTCCAGCATCATCCCGCAGCAGCCGATTACCATCACCGATAGCCCGCGGCTAATTATAAAAGACCCAAAGTACGGGGACTCCTACGCTCGCATAGTCTCCTCGACTCTTGTTGCCGAACGCTGGGCGCAGACGGCCACCCTGAGTTACAGCGGCAAAATCACCTGGTCCTCCGGCGAAGTCTGGGTACGATGCGCGTCCGCTTCCACCGCCGCGGCGACCCCCGTGCCTGAGCGCCTCCGGATCCAGAGTTACATCGTGCGAAATTACAAGTCGCTGCCGATCCACATTTATTTAGTAGGATTGCATAACTCAGACGCGGGCCGCTATTACAACCAATGCGTGTCGTTTCGAAACGTTTCGACCAAAGTGGCGACCTCGGTTGACTTGTCGTTCGTGGTCGAGAGTTATTCTGGCACCGTCGAAGCGGATTTTGGCGTTGTCGACCGGGGCACGTTTACGCCGCCGGTTAACATCGCCGATCACTGCTGGCACGGCCCCCTCTGGTCCGATCGCGTCGTGAGGCTCATGGCGCGCGAAATCATCACCGTGAAACGCGTGACATTCAAAAATGAGACGTCGTGGGAGCCCGGAATGCCGTTCCTTCGTGGATATGAAAACGACGGGAAGCAGTTGCCGCAACCGATCGAAGAGCACCCCGAATCGCCTAAACCGGCGCCATAGCCGTAAAGCCTCCCCCCCATCAGGGAAGCGCCATACCGTTGTGGCCGAGTTCATCATTACGCAGCGCGGCGTTGGCATGGCAATAGCAATAACACAAATCGACCGGGCAGTTAAGAGCACGTCGCTTTTTCACAAACCATAATTACCTTACTCGCGCCGGCCGCATTAAAGTGGGACAGCTCCTCTCCCACCGGCGCGAGTGCATATACGTTCCATGCGAGTTACGGAGAGATTATGTGCGCCTGTGCTTTGGGCTTCAGCGGCAACGCCAGCATAGCGCAAACCACGGCAGATTGGGGAGTGAGTAGTGGACTAATCTTTCGCTATCGCTCTGCACTTCGCAGCTGTGTCAATAGGCGAGCCGCGTTTGGTGCCGGACGATCTGCGATAAACACGTATAGGGGACCGTCCATCGTGATTGAGCCGTGTGCGTGCGCAACGCGCGCCCAAGTGTGTACCTCATCCGGATTTCCGATTCCCGCCCAGCGTACTGGCGTTGTTCCCAGCGCAACACCATAGTTAAGGTAATCGTCGCCTGTGAATCTTGAAACAGCGGCGATGCGGGTATGCGTGTCGAAATTCAAATGGTAAGCCCAGACGTAATTTCCATATACCAGGCGCACATCGCGCTGCGCCAACAATACGCGTAAGCGTTCGTCGTCGCGCAGTTCGGTCGTGAGCTGGCTACGAAGCGCGGTGCCGGGGAGCCCGTAGAGCAGCAGGTTGGGGATGAGCAGCGCCGCAGCGCAAACGACGGCGACTATGCGGCTCCAGGCCCACAGCGCCGCCACCCCGATGCCGAGAAACAGAGGAACGACGACATAGAACGGCGCGACGTAACGGTCCGTCCAGCCGCGTACTGAGCCGGCGTTCGCGAGGCTGAAGATCAAAACCGTTGCCGCAAAGACGAGCGCTAACAACTGCGCCACTTCGCGCGTGCCATTTGCACTCGATCGGTCACCACGATTTCGACTTACCGCGATAGCAAACCCAATGCCCGCAACGACATACGCTGCTATAAGCAGGGTTGTCTCAGACCACCAGCCTGACGAACGAAAGAGCAAATTCGGAAGGTTGTAGGAAAGCACCCAAGCAAAGTTGCTAAACAACTGCGTGGTATTCGGAACCGGACGGGAAGCCCAGTTTTGCGTAAATGTCGCGAATCCTGACGCAGCATTTCCGAGCAGCAACGGTACAGCACCGACGATCACGGCCGGTACCACCTCGACGGCTTCATTAATCATGCGTTTACCGCGCTTTAGCGCGATCCAGCCAACCGCCGGCAGCGCTATCATCAGTGTCTCCAGCGAAAACCAAAGGCCAATGCCGACACTGAATCCGAATCCTACGCGCTGCCAGAGTGAACCGTCGTTACGCCAGCGCGCCGCGAGCCAGAGCGTCGCCGCGCACGACGCCATGATTTCGCCGTATGCCCATGGTGCGTACGTCACCGTCATGAACTGTTCGGACGGAACGACGGCGAAGAGGTATGCCACAGGCGCGAGTCGTGCTGATAGCGTCGCCCGTAGGAAAAGCAGCGTGAAAACGAGGTAAAGCGTGCTCCAGGTCAATCCAGTTAGTGCTAAAGCAACGCGGCCAGGTCCAAACAAATGAAACCAGGCCGCAGTAACGTAGCAACTGGCCGCGCTCAAGCGGCTGCCGCCGGGAAAGAATGCCGGCAAATGACCTTCCGCGATACGAAACGCGCACAACCCTGCAAGAACGGCATCTGAGTCGAACTGATACATTGCCAGCGGAAAGTAGAGCGCAACCCGGATGGCCACACCGGCTAGGAACAGCGCTAGCCCGACCCAGAGCCAGCGATCGCACCACTCCAAACTATGAACAAGCAAGCGTTTCGTATTCAACCCAATCCCAGGGGGCTTCCCGTCGTCCACGCTCATTCACACCCAATATGCTCGAGGCGCCGCTCGGCGCCTGCGATTCGCCGCAACCTGCGAGCATAACGATAGCCACGCATGCGCGTAGCGCGAAGCGGCTCAAATCTCGACTCCTCATGGTTGGTCTGCTCATCGCACCGTGAACGTCACGGGGCTTGGTGACGTCTCGGCAACGCCGGGCTCAGTCCCAGCGGGGCAGTCGAGCGGCGAGGTGCGTTATCGCTCGACGAACGCGGCCAGCTCGTGAATGTCCGTTTCGCTCCGGGGACCGTCGTGATGAGGGATCAGCCCCATTTCAAACGAGTGTAGGCCTGGTGTTGCGTCGCCGCTGGATAGCGTATCCAACCCCGCGCGCCTCTGCCCCTCTGCACGACGTTCGCGAAAGCGGGCCGTGTTGGCTTTGCTGCATCGCGGGCATTGCTGCGCGGATCGGCATTGCAGATGAGATGAGAAGGCCGATCCCCAAGACGGACTTCTGAACGAAGTATCCGTGACGCACTCGAGGTGCAATGAAGGGAGACCGACCTCATGATCAAGCATAGCACGAAACCCCCAGCCGGCAAGATTCAAAGCATCGCGTTCGCGATAGGGGTCGACGTCGGCGATCGCTTTAGCCGCGTTTGCATTTTAGACAGTGATGGCGTGCCCTGTAAGGAGGAACGGGTGCGCACTTCGGAGGTTGGCTTTCGCCAGTACTTCGAACGGTTGGCTCCCTCGCAGATTGCACTGGAGGCCGGGACGCATTCGGGCTGGGTGAGTCGGCTGCTCCAAACGTGCGGTCACATCGCCATCGTTGCCAATGCTCGCGAGCTGCGCAAGATTCACCAGAGCGATCGCAAGAATGACCGAGCCGACGCCGAGATCCTAGCGCGCATGCTTCGTTTCGATCCCCAACTGCTCTGTCCAATCCGCCACCGTAGCGCTCAGATGCAAGCGGACCTCGCTGTGATTCGCGCGCGTGATACTCTTGTCAGTGCACGCACGAAATGCGTGAACGCGGCACGTGGGTTGGTGAAATCAGTTGGGGCGCGCCTGCCGAAATGCAGTACGCACAGTTTCGCTACAGCAGCGCTCGACCACGTTCCGGTTGAGCTTCACGCCGCTCTAACACCCCTTATCGCAACGATCTCCAATTTGTCCGAACAGATTCGCCACTACGATCGAAGCATCGAGGCCTTGGCAAAGGAGTACCCGGCTACCAATGTCCTTCGCCAAGTCTCCGGAGTCGGTGCGTTAACCGCTCTAACGTTCGTTCTAACGGTGGCGGACCCGCAACGCTTCCGCAAGAGCCGCGACATTGGTCCCTATCTAGGGTTGGTTCCCAGGCAAGATGACTCGGGCAATCGCGTTTCGCAGCTGTCGATTACCAAAGCCGGCGATGCTCACCTGCGCCGCCTCTTGGTCGGGAGCGCACAGTACATCCTTGGTCCCTTTGGGCCAAAGTGCAGCCTGCGCAGCTATGGCGAACGGTTAACGCAGCGTGGCGGCACTGGAGAGGTTTATGAGGCTCTACGCAGCGAGCCGGCTCAGCGAAGCGCAGCGTAAGGGTTCAGCTATAGCCAAATCTCAAGGTAGGGATCAACGACGAAGCCGCGTTCCGGTGACTGCGGCGCGCAGCTCGACCGGCGTAAAAGCCTAGGTCGCATTGCAGATGGCAGCACCGAACCTTTCGAGGAACCTCAACGTGCACCGAGCCATGATGGCTTAACAGCGAGTGCGGATGGAAGCGAGGCGAAGGTGCGGCACGACTGAAGGTTGTCGGCGAAAACTGCCGCCACGTCGGCATTGACAAAAAGGGCCTTCTCATGGAAGCTGCGCCAGCATAGCAGCTTCGATTGCATAGCGGCGTAGCTCCGGCTTCGATCGCTTCGCTGACCTAGCGACCAGGCGCCTGGGGTGCACAATTTTAGGCGCTCAGCTCCTATCCTACGGTGACCGCGCCGGGATAGGGGACGACGCATTACTTCGGAGGCGTAGGCTTCCATCGCACGCGCTCATCGCGAGGCGCGATCGATAGCGTCCTCTCCTTCGATCTTGCCCGGCGCGCGCCGCGCGACGCCTTCTTCTTGTGCGGCATTCGCGACGGCTTTCGCGACCGCGTCCACGACGCGAACGTCGAAGACGCTAGGAATCACGTACTCGGGGTTGCGCTCTTCTTCGGTAACGATCTCAGCGATCGCAGAGGCAGCAGCGAGTTTCATGCGCTCGGTGATACGCGCGGCTCGAACGTCGAGCGCGCCGCGAAAGATTCCGGGAAAGGCGAGCAGATTGTTCACCTGATTGGGGAAATCGGAGCGTCCGGTCGCAATGACCGCCGCCACCGGAGCCGCGACGTCGGGCATGATCTCCGGATTTGGGTTGGCCATCGCGAAAACAATTGGATCGCGTCCCATGCTCGCGATGTGCTCGGGTTGTAAGATGCCCGGGGCGGAGACTCCGATGAAGACGTCTACGCCGGCCAATACCTCGCGCAGCGATCCGCGGCGGTTCTCCAGATTGCAATGCTCGGCCAGCCAGCGCCAATGGGGATTCTCGTACCGGTCGGTGCGATTGAGCGCGCCGCTGCGATCGACCGGGATCACATCGCGCACGCCCGCGCCGAGCAGCATTTTGATCGTTGCGGTTCCTGCGGCACCGCTTCCCGAAACGACGACCTGCAGATCCTCTAAGCGCTTGCCGACGACGCGCGCGGAGTTGATCAGGGCGGCAAGAATGACGACCGCCGTGCCGTGCTGGTCGTCGTGCATGACTGGAATATCGAGCGCTTCGATCAAGCGATTTTCGATCTCAAAACAGCGCGGAGCGCTGATGTCTTCGAGATTTATTCCCCCGAACACCGGCGCGATGCGCGCGACCGTCTCAACGATTTCGTCGACGTTCTTGGTGTCGAGACAGATTGGGAAAGCGTCGATGTCGGCGAACTGCTTAAAGAGCATCGCCTTGCCTTCCATAACCGGAAGCGCTCCGAGCGGCCCGATATCGCCCAAGCCGAGCACGGCCGTTCCGTCGGTGACAATCGCCACGGTGTTGCGTTTGATCGTTAGTTGGAAGGCTTTGCCGGGATCGGCGGCGATGGCCATCGAGACGCGCGCGACGCCGGGCGTATAGACCGTCGAAAGGTCCTGCCGCGTCTTGATCGCGATCTTCGGCTCGATGCGAATCTTGCCGCCGATATGCGCGAGAAAGGTCGAGTCGGCTGCGAAGATGATTCGCGCGCCGTCGATCGCTTCGACCGCCTTGCGGACTTCGTCGGCAACGGTATCGGAGGGAACGCCGATCGTGACGTCGCGAACGACACGCGACCGGGCGACCGTGTGCATGTCGACGGCGCTGATGGCCCCCCCCGCATCGCCGATCGCATTAGCAAGCATACCGAACGCACCCGGCTCGTTGGGCGTCTCGATCCGTAAGACGAGCGTTAAGCTGATCGCCTGCGTCATGCTGTCCTAGTTACCACTCACCATCAGCTCGGCAACGCGAAACGACGGCGAAACGACGGCCGCGTCGAACTGCAAGTCGTTCGCGACCGAATCGATGTTCGCTAGCATCTCCACGTATTGTCCGGCGACGGTAAACTCATCGATGGGATACGCTAGTTCGCCGTTCTCGATGAAGAAGCCCCGCGCACCGCGGCTATACGTGCCCGAGGCGTGCTCGGTCGCGAAGCCGATCGTGTCGAGCACCAGGACGCCAAGCGGGGTCGCTGCGATCAGCTCGGCGAGCGACATCGCTCCGGGTTCGAGGTAAAAATTGTTCGGCCCGATGCCGCCGCCGGTCGAGTTGCCCGTGCTGGCGGCGCCAAGTTTACGCCCGTAGTACGTGTCGTAGAGGAACGTTCGCAGCATTCCGCGCTCAAAAACAGGCGTGCGCTGCGTCGGAACCCCTTCACCGTCGAAAGGCGAGCTTCCGAGCTTTCCGACGAGCCGTCCGTCGTCGACGATCGTAACCAGCTCGCTGCCCACACGGCTTCCCGTCCGCTCCGTCAGCCAAGAGTTGTCAATCGCCACATTGCCGGCGGAAGCCGCCGCAAAGATATCGTCGAGAAACGTGGCAGCCACATCGCGTTCGAAAATCACCGGCACGCGCATCGTCGGCGGCTTTCGCGCGCCGAAGAGATCGACGGCTCGGCGCACGGCCGTCGTCGCCACGCTTGCCGGCGCCTCCAAGTCGCCGAGATACCGTCCGGCAGTCCCATAGTGTGCGATTCGCTTGACGCCGCCGTCGAGGGCGACGGGGCCGGTCGAGCGCCCCGCGCGCGTCCAGTTATAGACGGCCGAAAATCCCGAAGTATTCGCGATCGCGGTGACCGCAATCACATCGGTGTAGTTGGAGCCGCTCGAGTTGACGACGCGCGCGTCGGCTTCGCGGATCAACCGCTCGAGTTTGATCGCGTCGTCGAGCTTCTCGGCGCCGTCCCGGTCGGCGATACGAGAATCGAAAAGCGCCAAATCGACCGCTTCGGTTGCGACCACGTCGGGCAGGCCTGCAAACTCGTCGACCGCGACTTGGTCCGCCTGCGCGACCGCTCGACGAATTGCGTCGCTCATTCCGTCGGGCGAGAAATCGGAGGTCGTTAGCGTTGCCTTGCGTCCGCCCCGGAAGACGCGCATAAAGAGAGCCTTGCCGGTCGAGGCTTCGAGCTTGGAAATCGCATTGTCCCGCGCTTCGGCGTGGAAGCGCCGCGCGATGGAGACGGATGCCTCGGCGGTTTGCGCACCCGCGGCGCTCGCGAGCTCGAGCGCTTCGCAGGCTAACTCGATCGCCCTGGCATCATTCATGTTGCGTTCCGCCGACGGTAATGGATGAAATCTTCACGGTCGGCATCCCGACGCCCACCGGAACGCTCTGGCCGCCCTTACCGCAGGTGTAATGGCCGCGCGCGAGACGACTGTCGTTGCCGACCGCAACGACCTTTCTCATCGCGTCGGGGCCATTTCCGACGATCGTTGCGTTTCGAAGGGGTGCGGTGATCTTTCCATTCTCGACCAGATAGCCTTCGCCAACCATAAAAACGAAGTCTCCCTTGGCGATCTCGACTTGGCCTCCGGCAAAGGATTTCGCGAAGATTCCGCGCTGGGTCGACGCGACAATCTCCTCGACCGTCGAGTCGCCGTTGGGCATGTACGTGTTGCACATGCGCGGCTGCGGAGCGAACCGGAAGGATTGTCGCCGCCCGCTGCCCGTCGATTGGGTGCCCATCAAGCGCGCGTTGAGCGTGTCTTGCATGTATCCGCGGAGCACGCCGTTTTCGACTAAGACTTTATGCTGTCCCGGCACGCCCTCGTCGTCAACGTTGAGGCTGCCGCGCTCCTCGTGTAAGTTTCCATCATCGTAAATCGTCACCAGCTCGCTCGCCACGCGTTCGCCGACTCGTCCGCTGTAGAGCGACGTGCCACGCCGGTTGAAATCGCTCTCGAGGCCGTGGCCAACCGCTTCGTGGAGCAGTACGCCGCCGCCGCCGGCACCGACGATCATCTCCATCTCACCCGCGGGAGCCGGGACCGCCGACAGATTGACGGTCGCTATGCGCGCGGCGTCTTCGGCAAGCATCTCGGGCGTTTGACGATCGAAATAGGCAATTGAGGTGCGCCTGCCGTCGCCGACGTACCCGGAGCTGCGCTCTTTCTTGGCGCTCGCCACGGCCTGAATGCCGAGCGTAACGAGAGGACGGCAATCCCGTACGATTCGGCCATCGCTGGTGGCGATCCACACTTCTTGCAGCTCGTCGACGACCTGCGCGTTTACGGCGACGATGCGAGGATCGTAGCGGCGCGCGGTGCGATCCGCGCGTTCCAGCAGAGCGGCATAGCGTGCGCCCTCGATTGCGGTCACAGGGTCGCAATCGTAGAGTTTCGACACGTTCTCGCTGCGAAGTTCGGCGGCCGTGGTCTTCCCCGAGGGTGCGGTCCGAGCGATCAGCGCAGCCGAGTCGGCGGCCTCCATCAACGTCTCGGTGCTGAGATCGTCGGAGCTTGCGAAGCCCGCCGATTCGCCGACGACCACGCGTACGCCGACGCCGAGCGTCACGCCGTATGTGGCGTCGTGGACCCGGCCGTCTTGCAGCCGGTAGCTCACCGTTCTACGCCGCTCGCAGAAGACGTCGGCATATTCGCCGCCGTGCTGCAAAGCACGATCCAACAGTCGTGAAAGCAGAGACTCGTCGAACAATCGAATGAAGCCTTTCCTAGTACTCGACCAGACGGTCGACGGCGCGAACGATGGCGGCATCGGGATCGGCGGGAGATCCGTCAATCAGAAATGCGAATGCAACGCGGCCATGGTGTATGGTCGCGGCGTAGCCGGCGAGCGACGCGACATTCGAAAGGTGTCCGCTCTTAGCTCGAACCCGGCCAAGCGCGGTCGTGAAATCGTAATCGGCCAGCGTTCCTTCGCGGCCTCCGCTCGGCAGTAAACGGTAGAGTGACGGCTCTTCGGCGACGAGTAGGCGCGCGATGGTGATGGCCGCGACGCGATTATTGCGCGAGAGGCCGCTGCCGTCCAACAGCCTCAAGCCGGGAGACGGAACTCCGAGGCGCGTCAAAAAGTGGCGTTCGGCCTCGACCCCACCGTCGTCGCTGGACTCGCCCGTCGCTGCCCCGCCGACGGTTCGCAAGAGCTGCTCGGCGTAATGGTTGTCCGAGAGAAAGAGCATGTGTGCTTCGAGTTCGCTCAAAGGAGCGGATTTGTGATCCCAAAGGACCACCGTTCCCAGCGGCGCGACGCCGAGGTCGGGCGACGTCGAAACGAGAATTCCGCGCGCGCGAAGCATCGTCTGCGTCTGGCCGGCGACGTAGCGTTCGACATCTTGCATCGGCGTCCAGACCGGTTGCCCGCCGTCGCCGGAGGATTCGATCGTGTCGCCGTCCAGCGATATCGCGCTCGTCGGAGCCGCATAATCTTGACCGTCATCTTCTGCGTCCCAGTGCGGATTGTAGGCGCGTCCGTTCATTGCGGTCGCATCGATCACGACGCTGCCGTCGATCCGGCGCAACCCCGATCGCAACAGCACGGCGATGCCGTTGCGAACGTCCGACGATTGCAGGGACGGATCGCCGGATCCCACAAGCCAAAGATTTCCGTCGAGCACTCCGTCGCCGGCCGGATCCCGAGCGGCGAAAATCGTGTGATAGCGATAGCTCGGACCGAGCGCATCGAGAGCGCTTGCCGCCACGATCAGCTTCTGAACGGATGCGGGAGCCACGGCTCGGTCGGAGCGATCGTCGTAAATCGTTCGGCCATCGGGCGCGAGGACGGCCAGACTCCAGCTGCCCGCACCGTCGAGTGCCGGCGCGAACGCTCCTCGCAAGGCCGCGGTGAGCCGAAGCCGTTGCGCGTTGGTCCAGTCCGGCGCTTGCGTCGATGGGGGCGCCCTTCGCGTCAGCGCCCTCGCCGAAACGCCATGGCCGATTGCTCCGCCTCGTCCGTCGTTCCAAAGCCAAGCCGCCAGCGTCGCCAGCATGACGATTAGGGCGAAGGCGAAGACGCGGCGCTTACGCACGCGCGAGCGCTTCGATCTTCTCCTGTAGCCTACGCTGGTCTTCACGTAACTCATCAACATCCTCGCGCAAACCTTTGACTTGCGCCGGTACCTTAGCCGCCTGACGAATTCGGATAGCCGCCTCCATCGCGTCGCGGCGCATGCGTCCATCGACGGCCTGTTGGGCGAGACGGTCGAGGCCCGGCAACAAGCGTACGTCGGAGAGCGATTCGGAAGCGACAATCGCGTCGAGCGTCACCATGAAACTGGGATCGCCAAGTCGTTCTTCGAGTTCGTCGACGACGCGCGTGCGCTCCTCTTCGACCAACGCGCCGAGCCGACCCAACGCCGTCGTCGCCGCTCGGCGCAGACCCTCGCTGCGTTCCGGACGCGATGCGTCGACGATCGGCGCCATCGCTCGCGCGTCGGCTAACTCGGCGAGTCCGAGAACCGCGCCGGCCTCCACCGTTCCGTTCCACGTCGTCTTCTTGAGGGCCGCGGTCAGCACGTCGAAGGCTCGCGCATCGCGCGTCTTTCCCAAGGCGCCCAGCGCGGCCGCGCGCACGAAATACGAGGCGTGATTCGCGGCGGTCTCGATGAGCGCGGTCGCCGCATCCGGCTCGCGGAAGCCGCCTAACGCCGCTGCTGCCGCGCGAACGACTTTTGGATGCCGATGCGAGAGTGCCGAAATAAGAATCGCGCGAGCCCACGGCGCGCGCGTCGCGCCGATGGCGAGCGCCGTTTCTGCGAGCACGCCCCAAAACGGCTCCCGTGCAAATGCCGTTACGATGGCCTCGCGGGCGACGCGGCCTCCGTCCTTCGCAAGTTCGCGCGCGGCGCGGATGCGGGCAATGACGTCCGGATCGGCGGCAAGCGTCGCCGCCGCCAGATCGGCGCCCAAACGATAGCGCACGTCGGCCAAGAGAAACGAGCCCGGATCGAAACGAACCAGTTTCGGTTCGAAGTCGAGCGGCACGGTGATCGTCTCGTGCCGCCGCTCGACGCTCGCGCGCACCCGCCGTTCGCCGTTCACCGGCTCCTGCGCCGTTTGTACGGGCAATGCCGTCGCTTCGGGTGCAAAGCCGATCTCGACGTCGAACACATAGGCGGGATGGTTCGTATCGATGGTTTGATTCTGATCGATCGTCAGCGTGGCGACCCGGCGCGCGGCATCCCACGCGACGGAGACTTCGAGTTGCGGATGGCCTTCGCGAAAGACCCACTGATTGAAGAATTGCCGCATGTTTCGACCCGTGGCGGCTTCGATCGCGCGAATCAAATCGATCGTCTCTACCGAACGCTGCGCGTTATCCTCGACATACCGCGCAATCGAGCGCCAGAACCTTCCGTCGCCCAACTCGCCGCGCAACATGTGTAAGACGGCGGCACCTTTTTGATAAAGGTGGCGGTCGAAAATCTCGATCGGGTCGCGATAGACGTTGCAGACGATCGCGCGCCGATAACGATGTGCGTCTTCTCGAAGGTACGCGGTCAGACATTCGAAGATATCGTAGAGATACTCGTCGGAACCGAGATCGGCCTCGCGCCGGACGGCCTCCATAAATGTCGCAAACCCCTCGTTGAGCCATGCGTGCGCCCAATCGCGGCAGGTCAAGAGGTCGCCGAACCATTGATGCGCGAGTTCGTGAGAGACTAAAGGATCGCTCGAAAAATCCAGATGCGCGACTGCATCGTGAAGGGTTCGATCGGTCTGCGTCGTCGCTGCGGTATTTTCCATGCCGCCGAAGATAAAATCGGAAACGGCGATCTGCGAATAGCGAGCGTACGGATACGGCACGCCGACCCGCTTCTCGAAGTCTTCGATCATCTTCGGCGTCTTGCCGAAGGCCCGTTCCCCGTCGTCTTCGCGCCCGGGAAGCACGTAATAAAAGACCGGGACGCCGTTGCGCCCCGCCTTCCCCTGCGCGACCTCGACGAAGGGGCCGGCGACCATCGTCATCAGATACGTACTGTGAGGCACCTCCTGGTGGTAGCGAAAGACGGTTCGGTCGCCCTCGTCTCTGCGCTCCACGAGCTCGCCGTTCCCGAGCGCGAACATCCCCTTCGGCACGACGATCGTCGTCGTCGTGCGCTGCTTCTCGGTCGGATAATCGAAACAAGGGAACCAATACCGCGCGTATTGGTCTTGGCTTTGCGTCCAGAGATGGGTAATGTTTTCGGGATGCTCGGGCGTGGGCTTGATGAAAAACAGCCCGGCTCGGGGTTTCACGGCGCGATAGGTGACGGCTATTGCCGCGCGCTCGCCTGGTGCAATCGGCATCGGCAACTCGATCTCGAGCTTACCGTCGCGTGCCTGAAATTTGGAGGCCGGCTCGACCCGAAGGATTTCGAGATCGACGGCGTCGAGCGTCAAGCGGGAAACCGGCTCGTCGAGCGCACGAACCGTCAGCGTGCACACGCCGTCGAGCGACTCGTTTTCGAAGTCCGGGGTTACGTGCAGATCGATATGTTCGACTGCAACGATCTTATCGGGCCCATAGTGCGCACGCGCGCCGGGTAAGGCAAATGCCTGATGTTCGTCTCGGTCGTCGCGCAGCACCAAGCCCGGCTTACGAGCCGAGCATAGGTTTGTCCTGTGCTCCAGTCACTCCGCGGCGGTTTGCAGGCCGCCGCCCACTTCGATCACCGCGCCGGTGATAAAGTCGCGCTCTGCGGCGACGAAGAAACGGACCGCATCGGCAACGTCTTCGTAACTGCCGGGCCGCCCGCGCGGGTTGTTGGCGCTGCGTTCGTAGGCCTGTTCGCGCGCGAGCGTCTTTTCGCGAATGTCGCCGGGAGATACGACGTTGATGGTTATGTGGTTGGACGCCTCTTCGAGGGCCAGGCAGCGCGCAAATGCGACCAGCGCGCTCTTTGCCGATTGATAGAGCGAGAAGCCGCGGAAGGGTCTCGTCTGCTCGGAGCCGAGCATTCCGAAAAATACGACTCGGCCGAACTTTGCGTCGCGCATTGCCGGCAACGTCGCGCGCGCCGCCAGCACCGCGCTGCGCACGTTACCATCGAAGGTTTCTGCGTACTCTTCCAGCGTCGAGCGAGCGAAGCGCTTGACGACGAGCGGACCGACGGCGTGCACGAGGGTATCGAAGGGGCCGTGTTCCCGCACGAGCGAGTCGAGCTTCCTTTCTACGAGCCCTGGATCTTCGAGAAAGTCGATCTTTGCGGCCGACGCGATCGCGCCGGCGGCTTCGATTGCGGCGAGCGTCGTGCCTGGCGCCGTGTCGCGATAGGTGATAGAAACACTACTGAAGCCGTCACGCGCCAATGCCGGAGCGATTCCGGCGGCGAGGCCGGCTGCCGCCCCGGTTACGAGTGCTCGACGTCCTTCGTCCTTCGACAAGCTCAGGATGACATTTCCTTCGTCCTTCGACAAGCTCAGGATGACATAGCTCAGGATGACATTTCCTTCGACAAGCTCAGGATGACATAGCTCAGGATGACATAGCTCAGGATGACATTGTTATGCAGGCGCCCTCTCCAATGGCTGCGACATCTCCGCTTCGATGGCACGGCGATCCGCGCGGCGCTCGAAATAGCCGATCCACGTCTCGTAGATCATGGGTACGAGGAAAAGCGTCAGAATCAGAGAGCTCAAGAGTCCACCGATGATGACGGTCCCCATCGCTTGGCGCCACTCTCCGCCTTCCGCGTAACCGAGCGCGAGCGGCAGCATGCCGAAGATCATGGCCGCGGTCGTCATGATGATCGGCCGGAAGCGCGTGGCCGAGGCCTGCAGCACGGCATCGTGCACGCGCATGCCACGTTTCACGAGCGTGTTGGAATAATCCACGAGCAGAATTCCGTTCTTCGCGACGAGCCCGAAGAGCATGATGACGCCGAGCATCGAAATGATGTTGAGCGATTGGCCTTGCTCGGGCTGCAGGCGCCCCATCAATGCCAGCAGGATCAGCGCTCCGATTATTGCCAGCGGCACCGAGAACATGACGATCAGCGGCTCGAGGAATGATCCGTAGAGGATCACCATCAAAATATAGACCAGCATGAACGACGTAATCAGCGCGACGCCCATGTTCGCGAAGGTCTCTTCCATGAACTGGGAGTTGCCTTGCGATTTGAGGCCGACGCCTTGGGGAAGAAAGCCCGGCGCTTGCATCTTCTTCTGCAACGGCCCGACGACTTGGCCCAGCGAATAGCCGGGAAGCACGTCGCCGTACACGTTGACGACGCGTTCGCGATTGAGGCGTTCGATCTTCGTGGGGGCGGTCGTCCAGCTGAAGCTGGCCACGTCGCCGATGGGAACCAGCGAACCGTCGTTTGCGCGAACCTTCACGAACTTCAATGCGTCTTCCGTCGTGCGGTCGGCGGCGGGAAACTGCACGCGAACGTCGACGAGGCCGGTGGGCGTGCGCACCTTGGTCGCAACCGCGCCATCCACCGCGATGCGAGCCACCGTCGCGACGTCCGACGGATTGATTCCGAGGAGCTCGCACTTGGCGCGATCGACGTCGACGTTCATTCGAGGCGCGCCATTTTCGGCGCTGGTCTGCACGTTGACCGCACCCGGCACCGTTCGTAAGAACTGCGCGACCTTTTCGGCCGCCGGACCGATCTCGTCGTCGGGGCCGGTCAAAGAGTAGTAGATCGCCGGTCCGTTGCCGTTATCGCCGGCGACGTCGAACTCGGCGCCGGGTACCAAATACCCAAGCTTACGAATTAATTTGATTGCGTTGTTCGTATCTTTGATGCGGCCGTCTTGCATCTGCGCGCTGAGCTGAGCGTAGTTGCCGCCCGTCACGCTGCTCCAGCCCGCGGGCTTGCGGCCGGTCGTGGCGCTGACCGATTTGATACCGTCGATCTTGAGGATCGCATCCTCTAAGTGGGAGACGTAACCGTTGGTAACGGCAATCGGCGTCCCGGGCGGATAGGAGACCGTCATGCTCACTTCGCCCGTCTGCTCCGCCGGCATGAAGTCAAAGCTCACGGCTCCCAACGGGAGCATCAGGAGCGCCAGCACGACCGGGATCGCAAACGTGGCCACCGTCGTGGATTTCGTCGTGCCGATCGAGCGGAGGAAACGCAATGGTCCGATGCGTTCGACCCGGCGCGAAGCGCGCGGCCTGCGCAACAGCATCCCGGCGCCGTGGGCGAGCGCGCAGACAACCAACAAAAGAACGTCGACAGCCACGGTAACCATGCCGCCGCCTGCGACCAGCGTGATCGAATTGAGGAGGAGCGCCAGACAGACGAAGACCACGAAGGCGCCGTGCCGCAGCGCGAACGGTAAGAACTTCGAGCGATAGAGCTGCAGTATCGACTCGTACCGGTGGACGAAGGCGTTGAGCAGCAATAGCGCCGCGACGAAAATGCCGAGCGCGTTGAGCAGGAACCAACCCGTCATCGTTCCGATCGCGAACATCGCCGCCGCTACCAGGAGCAGCCCGATGTCGACGCGCCGGTCGTCGAGCAGTCGCAACCAGGCCGGAGGCGCTTCGGAGCGGGTGAGAACGCTCCACTTCGCCGCCAGCAACGGCGTCAGCGTAAAGGAGACGAAGAGCGAGAAGAGCGTTGCCGTCACGACGACCGCGCCGTACTCGCGCAAGTACGCACCGACGATTCCGGACATGAAGGCGATCGGAAGAAAGACCACGACGTCGACCATCGTGATTGCGACGGCTGCGCCGCCGATTTCCGTTCGGCCCGTGATGGCTGCGCTCATCGGATCCAGCCCCATATCTCGATGACGCGTAATATTCTCGAGAACGACGATCGAGTCGTCGACGAGGATGCCGATGATCAGTGCCAGCCCCATCATCGACATCGAGTCGATGTGGAATCCAAAGAGCCGCATCACGATGAAGGTCGCGAGAATCGAGGTGGGAATCGCGAGAAAAACGACGACCGCGTTGCGCCAGGCATGGAGAAAGAGCAGCATGACGATCGCAGTTAAGACGATGCCCTCGATCAGCGACTGCCCCACGCCTACGAGCATCTTTTGCGTGTAGTCGGCCGGCGCGTCGATCTCGTGGAACTGCAGCTGCGGGAACTGCGTTTGAATTTTCGTGAGCTCGGCTCGCAAGGAGGCGGTGGCTTTGATCTGGTCGGCGTCTAGCGTGGGGTTGATCTCCATGTAGACGCGCGGGTGCGCGTTGTAGGACGAGATCGTCCGCATCGCGATGTGACTGTCGTAAGCATTGGCGACGTCGCCGATCTTCAACGACTTGACGGGGTACTGCAGCACGCTGAGCGGCGACAGCGGAATTCCCAGCAGATCGTCCGCCTTCTCGACGTAATCGTGGATCGCGACGCTGCCCTCTCGCGTCGGCTGCGTCATGATGCCGCCCGGCACGTTGAGGTTGTTGATCGCGACGGCGTTGAAGATGTCTTCGAGCGTAGCGTTGGTGCCGTCGAGCTTGACCGGATCGGGCTCGACGTGGAACTCGCGAGTCGCAGAACCGTAGACATCCACCGACTGAACGTTGGGTATCTGCTCGATCAACGGCGTAATCTCGCTATTAATGAGGTCTGCGATCTGCGGCTGAGAGAGGCTCGTCGAGCTGACGGCCACGTCCAGCAGCGGCGGCTCGGCCTGTCCGGCCTTCGTCACGACCGGCGGGTCGAGGTCGGTGGGCATGTAGACCCGCGCGATATCCACGCGCCGCTGCACGTCGACTGCAGCCAGATTGAGGTCCGTGCCCATCTTGAACTGCACGACGACGATCGCCGTGCCTTCTTGGGCATTCGCGGTTAACTGGTCGAGATGGTCGATGCCGGACATCTGGTCTTCAATCGGCTTGATGACCATGCGCTCCATGTCTTGGGGCGAGGCTCCCGGATAGCTGGCGTAAACCGCGACGACCGGGAAGTCGGTGTTGGGCGGACTCGAGCTACGCCCAAGCTGAACGAACGAGATAATGCCAAAGATAACCAGCGCGCCAAAGATCGCGACGGTAATCGTGGGACGGGAAAGCGCGAAACGCGTCAGCCACATGTTGCAAAATCCATTGCTGCCTAACTCTACGCCGAGAGCCTGCCCTCTGTTTCAGACTCTAGGGAGACTCGGCACGTCTTTTCGTCGGACCCGCACGAGGTTGCCTTTTCCGGGCGATGCCGGTCTGCCACGATCCCTGTGGCAGCGGCCTTCCGCTCTGCCGGCGTCTTCGGTCACATTTTCCCGTCGTGTTCCGTCAACGAAATGAGAGGCGGACACCGCGACCGTAACACAACCGAGAGGAGAAACCGATGAGAATCAAGTTGACCACCGTACACGTTGACGACCAAGAAAAGGCCGTGCGCTTCTACACCGAAGCGCTGGGCTTTATCAAGAAGGCCGATTTCAGCAATGGGCCGTTTCGCTGGCTGACCGTGGCCTCGCCTGAGGACGCGGACGGGACCGAGCTGCAACTCGCGCTCAACGACAACCCGGCGGCCAAGGCCTACCAGGAGGCCAGGTTTGCGCAGAACCAGCCCGCCGTCATGTTCTTCACCGACGACGTGAAGGGCGACTACGAGCGCATCAAGAGCCGCGGCGCCGAGTTCACGATGCCGCCCACCGAGGTGACCGGCTCGACCATCGCCGTGCTCAACGACACCTGCGGCAACCTGGTCCAGATCACGCAGTTGGCCCGCTGGTAGCCCTAGAGCTCGGCAGGGTGCCTGCCCAGCAAGCGGTGACCCCCCGAGTAAGTCTCCGCCATTTTTTCGCCCAACAAAAATGACTTTGGTCACCTTTCTCGAATCAGGGCCGCTGTGGCTCCCCGGCGCGCATTGACTGCTTCGCCGGGGAGTCCTCAAAAGTTGAGGAGGCGGAAATGGGCAAAGGCTTTGGGCAACAGACGGGCTGGATTCAACTAGGCGACCTCGCGATCGCCTTTGTGTTCCCCGTGCGCGTAGTAGAGACCGAGGAGCCCGAATCAAAACAAGCCGCGTAGTCGCGTTGTGAGGTCGCGTGCGTTTTCAGCGACGTTCGTTGTAGAGCATCCCCTCTTCGGAGAGGTTCTGTTCGTTTTCGACAACCAGCGCGCCGGCGGATTCGCTGCAACCGATGGTTTCGTTTTCTTTGGCGTGAAGTACCCCAGGTTTGCCTTCGGATTCCAGCGCGATGGGAGTGCGTTCGTCCCCTGCGAGCTTAACAGCCTCACGAGCCAAATGTTCGACGACCGTCGGCTAACGATATCCGAAGTAGCGCCGCGTGCGTTTAGCTCATTCGTGCTCTCGAAGGCAAAAGAACTCGCTCAGACCTTAGAACGAGACCCGGCTCGGAGCAGTCGCGGAAGGATTTAGCTGCTAAATCGGGGCACGCACAGAGGCAACTTATCTCCAGGAGTAACATTATGCGCATGCTAATGCATATTAAGCTGCCAATTGAGCCGTTCAACAGCGCCGTTCGGGATGGAAGCGCGGGGCCGAAAATCCAGAGAATTCTCGAGGCGACCAAACCCGAAGCGTCCTACTTCTCCGAACATGACGGTCATCGTGGCGGCACTCTTGTCGTGAACCTCAACGAACCAGCCGATGTTCCGCGGTTAGCCGAACCGTGGTTTCTCACATTCAATGCCGAGGTGGAGTTTCGGGTCGCAATGACGCCTGCAGATCTTGGGAGCGCGAATCTGGAAGGGCTCGGAAGAACCTGGAAGTAGCTGCTCAACCCTTGTCATCCTGAGCGAGCATTGTCACCCTGAGAGCATTGTCACCCTGAGCGAGCATTGTCACCCTGAGCTTGTCGAAGGGCGACAATGCATCTCCTGGTGTCATCCTGAGCGCCGTAATGTCATCCTGAGCGCCGTAATGTCATCCTGAGCGCCGTAATGTCATCCTGAGCTTGTCGAAGGACGAAGGACGCGTTAGGCTGTGGCCTCCAATGACTCGTGGTAGCGTACGCTGCCAATCGGCGGTTCGGTACCAAAGGCGATCGCCTGGAAGTGTTCCGCTAGAGCGCCGGGCAGATCCAGGCCGCGACGGGCCCTGAATCCGAAGCGGCCATAAAAGCCGTGGTCGCCAAGCACGACGCAGCCGGCAGCTCCGATGCGCTTCAACTCAGCGAGTGCAGAGTCGATCAGCATCGAGCCGATGCCTTCGCGCTGGCGGCTCGGTAATGTCGAGACCGGGCCGAGCCCGTACCACCCCGTTACGCCGGAGGAAATGGTAACCGGCGAAAGGGCGACGTTGCCGAGAATAGCCCCACCCTCAACTGCCACCAAGGAGAGCGTCAAGCGACCGCACCGGCGCAGCGCGCTGATAATGAACTGCTCGGTATGGTTTGAGAGTGGATGTTCTCGGAAGGCAGCGTCGGTAAGGCGACCGATCGCATCGATGTCGGTTGCCCGCTCCTCGCGCACCGTTATGCCCACGTCGCGGCCTCCGTGCTCCGGCAATATTGGCGAATGGCACTCTAGTTTCGGACCTTTTTTATTAACTCAGCCTAGACTCCGCGGCATCGTCCCTCTCGGACCCCACAAGGAGAACCGCCTATGCGTTTTTCGCAACGGATTCCAATCGCAAGACTAGACTCGAACTAAAGGTTGTTCGCGATTGTCGATCTTACGGTGGCCCAAAGCCCAAGGATAAGGCGAAGCTCGCGATCGTGCGCGCCGGGACGCCGTGACCCGGCGGGTAGATACCTATTTTGTCCGTCGACCCAAAGCTCCCCAAGTAAAGGTTATCGCTGGAATCCACTGCAACGACCCACGGAGCACCGACCTTTTTTGAGATCGTGCGCAGGAGCTTGCGGGTCCCGGGGGCATAGACCGTCGCCGTGCCGTTGGCGTTGTTCGCTACGTACAGATGTCCGATCGAGTCGATGGCCAACGATTGAGGACAATCGATGCCGTCGGTGATCGTTTGAGCTAACCTAGTCTTACCTGGTGCGTATACCGTAACCGTTCGACCAGCACCGTCCTCCGTGTTCGCGACGAAAAGATCGTCACGCTTATCGAGCGCAATCGATTGCGGATCCCGGACACCGTCAGCGATGGTTCTTAACAGGGCTCCGCTGGGCGAATATACGGTAACGCTGTCGGCGTAAAGGCCATTACCGACGTACAGATTTCCGGAAGAGTCGAACGCGAGACTCTCCGGATCGTAGATGCCGTCTGTGATCGTGCGCGACGCCGTTCCACTACCCGGCGGGTAAGTGGCGATATTAGCGTCGTATCCGTTGTGGCCATTAGCAACGTACAGATTGTCGGAACGATCCACTGCGAGGGCAAGGGGCTCAAAGATTCCGTCGGTGATCGTACGTACCAACGCCCTGGATTTCGGCGCAAAGACGGAAACCGCGAAATAGTCGCTTATTGCGTAGAGGTAGCCTGATTTGTCGAAGGCAACGGCGCCCGCGGGTGCGTTTTTTCCGAGAGGAATGGTGCGCACCAGGTGCCCTCGTCGTGTGTACTCGAGAACGTCTTCCCTGTTTGCGACGAACAAATTTACCTTGGAGCCGGCACGCTCAAAACCGCTTTCACCGCTGACGTCGCCCGTTGCTGGCATGCTCGATGGCCTGGAACATGCCGTCACTGCCACTGCCAGTACCAAGGCCCCCAAAAATCTCTTCATGCTTCCACGCCCGCTAGCAGCTCAACGAAATGCGCAAGGCTGGACTCGAACCGACGACCCCTGAGGTCAATCTTTCAACTCCACGAAGACCACGTGTGAGTCGGTGGTCCCGATGTTCTCGCCGACGTGGATTTGGGCTGGCGACCACAACGCTTGACCTGCCTTCACGGTCACCTCCCTAACGTCACTTCCCACGGTAAGGCGACGCTGGAAGTCGGAAAGCATTAAGAGGACGCTGTTAGGATGCTGATGCGCCCCTGTCTTTGCTCCCGGCTTATCGCGGTACTCGAGAACCCTGACTCGATCGTTCTCGAAGATGACTTTGTACTTGTCCGGATCGGTTCGAGTCGGGTCTGGAGCGCTCACGCTAGATCCTCCTTAGTCCTGGAGCCTCGAAGCCACCAACAATCGCGAATCTGCGCAAGACTGGACTCGAACCAGCACGAGATTGCTCCCGCTAGCCCCTCAAGCTAGTGCGTCTACCAATTTCGCCACTTGCGCGCGAGGAAGGACGGTTCTTGAAGGCTGCCCCTATCTCATGTTGGGATCGAGGGCGTCTCGCAGCCCGTCGCCGATATAGTTGATCGCCAGCACGGTAACTAGGATGCACAGGCCCGGAAAGACCGCGGCCCACCAGGCGATCTGGAGATCGCTTGAGGCGTTGGCGAGCATATTGCCCCACGAAGCCGTCGGCGGCTGGATGCCCAGCCCTAAGAAGGAGAGCGTCGACTCGAGGATGATGACGCCCGCGACGTCGAGCGTCGCCTGAACGATGATCGGCGCCACCGCGTTGGGGAGCAGGTGGCGAAAGATGATGCGGGCGTCGTTGTTGCCGACCGCTCGGGCCGCCTCGGCGAACTCACGCTCTCGCAGGCTCAGGAACGAGGCCCGCACCAAGCGAGCGACACCGGGCCATGAGAGCGCTCCGATGATGACGACGATGACCCCGAAACTCAACGCCGCCTTGGTTGATGTCGCCGCCACGATCGCCGTCAGCACGAGTAACAGCGGTAGCAGCGGAATCGAAAGGAAGACGTCGGTTACGCGCATCAGCGCATAGTCGAGCCATCCGCCGTAATACCCGGCAATCGCACCGAGCGTCGTACCGATGAGCACTTCCATGATCACGGCGAAGAGACCGACGGTTAACGAAATGCGCGCGCCGAATAGCAAACGCGATAACAAGTCGCGTCCGACTTCATCGGTTCCGAGCGCGTGTCCCCAGCACAGCGATTTATCTTGAAAGCAGGGCGGCAGCGGCGTGCCGTTCCAATGCGGCACCGCCGAGGTTCCGTTGTCGATGGAGTTTGGATCGAACGGAGAGAGCTGTCCCGCAAAGACGGCCGCGAGCACCATCAGGGTCAGCACCACCGCACCGGCGATCGCGAGCTTGTGGCGGCGAAAGCGCGTCCAGAAGGTTACTTTGGAAAGCGGAAGCTCTTCCTCGGCGATCGATGCGACGGCCATCAGTCGTACTTCACCCGCGGATCGAGCCACGCGTAGACGACGTCGGCGAGAAGGTTGGAGAACACGACGAGAAATGCGACCAGCAACAGGTATCCCATGAGCAGCGCGAGGTCGCTTTGCGTAAGCGCATTGATGAACAGCCGGCCCATCCCGGGCCATGCGAAGATCGTTTCGGTGACGATGGCACCGGCGAGCAAGCTCGGGAGCGAGAGCGCTGTGACCGTGACGACTGGAATCAGCGCATTCTTCAAACCGTGCTTGTAGAGGATCGTTCTAAACGAAAGCCCCTTAGCTGCCGCCGTGCGCATGTAGTCGGTACCCAGAACCTCCAATAGCGACGACCGCATAAACCGGCTAAAGAGCGCGATCTGCAGCAACGAGAGGACGATCGCAGGCAGAATCAAGTGCACGAGCCGGTCGCCGAAATCGAAAGTGTCGGAGCTCGAAATTCCGGCCGACGGAAGCTGGATCTGATAGCCGCCCGGAAGCGGAATGCCGTGGACGGCGAACGCGAGCTGCATCATCAGCGCGAACCAGAAAACGGGCATCGATTGCCCGAAAAACGCAAACGTCGTGATCGCGTAATCGAGCGCCGAGTACCGATACACCGCCGAAACGATCCCTGCCGTTATTCCCACGGTGATTGCGATGAACAGAGAGGCCCCCATGAGCAAGAGCGTCGCGGGAAAGCGCTCGATCAGCGCTTGGAAAACGGGCTCGGAGTTGCTCGTCGAGTATCCCATGTCGCCGACCAAAATGTGCCCGAGCCACTTGAGGTACTGAATCGGGACCGGCTGATCGAGTCCAAGGTTGTGTTTGAGACGCGTGATATCCGCCGCCGTAATATGAGGATTCTGTAGGTAAGGCGCAAGGGGTCCACCCGGCATGTTGTAGAGGATGCCGTAAAGGATGACGGAGATGGCCAGCAGCAGCGGAATTGACTGGAGCGTCCGGCGCACGACGTAGGTGAACAATGGGCGGCGTTATTGCGGCATCGGCAGACCGAGGACCTTCCGGGCGCGGTCGGGCGTCGCGATGCTCCGGCCGGCCTCCGCAGCGAGACGAGCGACACGCGCCACGAGCTCGTCATTTCTGGCCAGCCGTCCGCGGCTGTAAAAGAGATTGTCCTCCAGGCCCACGCGGACGTGACCGCCCATCGCGATGGCCGCCATCGCCATGGGAAGTTGCCGTTTTCCGATGCCCGCAACGGACCACGTGCACCCCGCGGGCAGATCGTCGACCAAATCGCAAAGATTCTGGACCGTCGCTTCCAAACCGCCGGGGACGCCCAGTACGAAATCCACGTGCTGCGGAAACAAGAGCAGGTGTTCTTTGGCGAGGCGGCGCGCGTTCGCAAGGTGGCCTTTATCGAAGATCTCGAGTTCGGGCCGCACCCCGAACTCATTCATTTTTTTCAAAAGACCGCGCATGATCGGAAAACTGTTCTCGAAAATGTCGTCGCCGAAGTTCACGCTTCCACAGGTGAGCGTTGCCATCTCCGGACGTAGTTCGAGCACGGCCGCGCGCTCCTGCGGCGTCATCCCAATTGCGCCGCCGGTTGAGAACTGCACGATGAGATCGCTCTGCGCGCGAATCGCCTCGTAAGCCTGCCCGAAGCGTTCCACGCTATGCGTGTTGGTGCCGTCGTCGTTGCGACAATGCACGTGGAGTATCGAGGCGCCCGCCTCGCGCACCGCTCGGGCCGTCTCTCCGAGCAGTTGCGGCGTATACGGCAGATGCGGTGTCTGTTCCGGCCTTATCTCCGCTCCTACGGGCGCACAGGTAATGATCAGAGGATCCATGGCGCTCATTGTGACAGCGCGCGGTAGGCGGCCTTTACGAACTCCGAATCGAGGCCGAGAAGCTCGGCCAGCGCGATGGCGTCGGCGTCGGGAACGTCGTCATCGCTAACGTTGGCGATCGTGTAATCCATCGACGCCGCCAATGCCTCGAGCGCTTCGTGCAGGTTGCGCGCGGCCGGAGGCGTGCGGATTCCCTTGAGCCCGCGGACCGCAAAGTGCGCGACTCCGGCAGCGGCGGCAACGCCTTGCAAATGCGTCGCCACTAAGGCGCAGGCGTTACTTTGCCGCAAACGCTCGGTCAGCGCCACGACGAGCGCTTTGCCTTCGTGCGGCGTGGTCGTGCGCGCGAACTCGTCGACGAAGATCAAGAGTCGCGGAGCGGATCGCGCCAGGATATCTTGGAGCCCCATCAGCTCTCGAGCGAACGAGGAGAGCAGACCGCCGGTGCGCTCTTGGAGTCCCGTCCCGAGCCACGCGATTTGATCGAAGAGCCCGACTCGCGCCCGGACGGCCGGTGCCGGCAACCCGAAAGCCGTGCAGAGCGCGAGAAAGCCGCAGGTCTGCAAAGCGAGGCTCTTTCCGCCCATGTTTGGCCCGGTCAAAACGGCCGCGCCGCGCAGGTCGAGGTCGATCGGAACGTAGCGGCGGCCGGCGACGGTCAGTTCGGCCTCTAACGGAAGAAAACGCGCGCGCTCAAAGGTCAGTGCCGGTTCGCCGGTCACGACCGGGGCCGTGCAACGATGCCCCTGCGCGAAGTGCACCGCGCCGATGGTGACATCGAGCTCGCCCAACGCGCCGGCGGCGGCGCCGAGATCCGCGGCGTGCTTGCGAACGATTGCGGAAAGACTGAGGCGCACGCGCTCTTCGAGAACGGCCACCAAACTGAAGGCCGCCTCGCGGCGCTCGAGTGCACTGCGGGAGCTTTCGCCGTACTCTAACGCGCAAGAAAGATAGGTCGCCGCTTCGCGCACGACGCGCACTCCCGCCGGCAGCGCGCCGCGCAAATCCGATCGCATCACAATGAACTCATTGCCGGCGATCTCGTCGCGGCCCAGTTCGCGCGCGACGCTTTCGTGCTCTCGACCGCGCGCCGCATTCAGTTCGGCCTGGGCCTGCGCATACGCGGCGCGCGCCGCCGCCAGCTCGGCGTCGAACGCATCGGCAAGATAAAACCCCTCCGCCTCACTGCGTCCCGGTGCGAGTGCCTCCGAGACCGCGAGCGTCGCTTCGTTGGCGATAGGTTGCACGACTGCGCTCGCTGCGAACAAGCCGTCGACGCGTTCGAGCATTTCGCAAAACTGTCGCAGCTCCAAAAATGCGGGATCGTCGAGCATCTCTCCCATCGAGGCGCGGGCGATGGCGCCCGCGATGTCGGGAAGCTGCTGGAGGAGCGAGCGCGCCGCCGCTACCCGATCCGGATGAAGCCCATCGGCGATCTCCGCGAGCCGCCGCGCGCGCGATTCTGCCGCCGCCTCGCTGCCGGGACGAAACGGCACGAGCTCGGAGAACAGGCGCGCTCCGTAGGGCGAGACGGGCGCAACCGCGTTGACGAGCCAGTCAAAGCCCAGCAGCTCCGCACTCGCATCGTCGAGCAGATCGAGCGCCTTCACGCGACCTCTTTCCCGGCGAAGACGTCGAACGACGGCAAATTCGTTGCCTCGGCAACGGCGCCAAGAAACACCGCCGGATCGAAGCTGCGCTCCGGTGCAACGGCGCAAACGGTCGTCGCGATCACGTCGAACGCGCGGCGGCATCGAATGCGCAGCCGCGCGAGCGCTTCGGCAAGCGATCTCCCGTTCATGACGATCTGCGTCGCATCTCCAACGACGATCTGCCGCTCTTCCCTTGCAGCAATGAAGTCTGCGGCCATCGTTGCCGTCAGCGCTCCTTCCAACTCGAGGACGCCGGCATGCGGATCGAATGCAGGCACGCGCAGACGCGCGGTCAGGGTTGCGGCGTCGCAAACCGCTTCCGACTCCGTTTTAGCTGCGGCGGCACCACAAGAGACGACGATCGCCCCGTTAGAACTTGCCAGCGTCGAGATCCGATCGATCGCACCGTCGATCAAAACGACGTCGCTACGCGCCGCGATCTCCTCGACGGCCGCTCGAAGTCCCGAGGCGCTCGAAGGGCCGGCCAAATCATACAGGCCTTCGTGGGCCGTTCGAGCGTACAGCAGCGAGCCCGAGGAGCTTTCGAGCTGCGAGATGTTGAGAATTTCGACGGCGGGCGAGGGCCGCAGCAGCGGCCGCGCCGTGATGAAAACGGTGTTCGGATGAAGCCGCAAACGAGGTTTGGGGCCAATCGACGCCAGGCCGACGCGCAGCCCCGCGCCGCACGCCGCTTCGTAAATCGCCAAGAGCGCGGTGGTCTTGCCGACGTTCTTCCCGGTTCCGACGACGAAAATCGCGCGCGCACGCCTTTCGCGCGCAAGTTCCAAGAGTCTGCGGCCAACTCGCACGCGTCCGACTTCAGCTACCCGGCGTGCAGCGCCTTGAGGGTCGCAAAGGCGATGCCGGTGAGCGAAAGCAAAAGACCGCCGACGAACGCGGCGTTGCGTTCGGCATATCGTCCCAGCCGAGATCCCACGGTGAGACCCAGGGCCGTCGATGCGATCGAGACGGCAGCGATAACGATGAGAGAGATCGGCATTGGAACGCCGACGTACAGGATCGAGAATCCGATGCCGAGCGAGTCGAGGCTGATCGCCAGCGACGCCACGATCAACCCGGGCCCACGCGAGAGGTCGACCGGTGCGCCCCGGAGATCGGTGCGGCTCTCATTCATCATGTAAGCGCCCAGGCCCACGAGGGCGGCGAATCCGAAGTAGCCCGCAACGTCGCCAATGAGCCGGCCGGCCAGCAAACCGAGGCAGGCTCCAAGGATATTCATCACGACTTCGGCGCAAGCAAAGGCGATTCCGATGCGAATCTTGTGCCGGCGCGCGACGCCGCGAACGCCGACGCCCACGCCCACCGCGAAGACGTCGAGCGCCAGGGCGAGCGCGATGACGAAGATCTTGAGCAGTGCTGCGCCCATCGGCACGCTTTGCGCGGTCGGCCGGTGAAGGTTCCTGCATGAGGCGCCGGTCTGTAGGCCCGATCTTTCTCCTCGCGACGCTCGTGCTGCTCGTCGCGCTCGTTGCGCCGGTGGTCGTCGTCATCACGGCAATGCCGCCCACGCAAGCGTTTGCAACCTTCGCCAAAATCGGAGGCGACGCGGCGCGCGTTTCGCTGATTGCGTCGGCGGGGGCAACGCTGATCGCGACGCTCCTGGGAATACCTACGGGCTACTACCTCGCTCGCTTGGCGCCCAGCCTACGCGCGGCCGCGCTCTTTTTGCTGGCTCTACCGCTGGCGTTTCCGCCCGTCGCCTCGGGTTTGATGCTGATCTACGCGCTGGGCACGAATTCGCCGGCCGGATCCTGGCTCGCAGCCCACGGATTGACGGTGCCTGATTCGCTGCTGGGCGTCGGGATCGCCGAGTTCTTTGTTTCCGGGTCCTTCGTCGCCATTGCCGCAACCGCGGCATTTAGCGCCCTCGATCCAATGTATGCCGACGCCGCGCGAACGTTGGGTTCGAGCGAGTGGCGAATCTTCGCTCGCATCGCGTTACCGGCAGCGTCGGGCAGCATCGGTGCCGGAATCGCGTTCGCTTGGCTTCGCGCAATCGGCGAATACGGGGCGACCAGCATCGTGGCATTTCATCCCACGTCGCTGCCGGTCGCACTTTACGTAGCTCTTTCGGCTTCGGGCGTTCGTGAAGCGCTCGCGATCTGCTACGGCTTCATCGTTTTGGCCGCAGCCGTGCTCGCCACCGCTTGGCTTCTGCGCCGCGGCGTCGAACACTGGTGAAGCAAACCCCGTTGCGCTAAACCACTATTTGCCCAATGCGTCGTCGGGACTCACCGCAATTGGCCACTGGCCGCCGTTGGTCGAGAGCTTGTTGCTAAACGTCGTGCCGTTCGGATAGGCAACACTTTGAATAACGAACGGCGTTCCAACGTCGACGCTGACGTACAACGTTTTCTCGTTACCGCTAAGCGAAAGCTCGAACGGCGAACCGGCAGTTACCTCGATCTCTTTTGACGGTTCCGTCTGGCCCGCCGGAAAATAGTCGATAGCGCCACCATAGTTCACGATGAGGTTGCCCGAGTGATCGACTTCAAGCGCGCCCGGATAGGCGGGGAGGCCGAGGTTGACGCCGGTGCTGGATCCAGGAGCGAACTCTTCTACTTCGTTTCCTACGGAAGCGTACAGATTATCTTTCGCATCCGTCGCCAGGCTCTCGGCGCTGCCCGGCGTGGGGATGGTGAGCGACGGAGACGTTTGCCCCTTCGGATAGACCGTAATCGTGTTATTACCGACGTTGGCGCAGTAAACCGTACCGGCTGCGTCCACCGTGAGACCCGTGGGCGAAACGACGCCGTTGCTGATGGTCAGGAACGGCGAGGTCGTCCCCGGCTTATAGGCGGTTATCGTGTCGTTGCCGATGTTGGTGGCGTACACGTTACCTTTTTTGTCGACGAAGAGACGCTCGGGGTCCGAAAGGCCCGTCGTGATCTGGCCCTTCTCCTTGCCATTAACGCCTTTGGACGAGTAGATGGTAATCGTGTTGTTGTTGTAATCGCCCCAATAAATCAGATTCTTGCCCTTCTTGGCATCGGGCGACAGCCAACCGCCCGTTTTCGCCTGGGGCCGGCTCGCGCCCAGGCCGTGACCGTTCGCGAGCGCCCGGAAAGCACTCGCTGAATAACTCGCTGGATTACCCGCTAGATTAGCAGTAGGCACCCCGGAGTTCGAGCAACCAGCGGCGAGGGCGCCAAGTATTCCAAAAATCGATATCGTTGCCGCGCGACACGCAAACGAAGCACTACCATGCAACATGTTATTCTCCTTAGGAAATGGGTAGCGCGCCGTTCCGCGCTGACTCGCGCCGGACCTTTGGGGGCCGGCACGTCGCTGCGGACTCGCCCAGGGGCGCCTGCCCTGCGCCGCCAATCATGACGGGGGTTTTCACTATCGCTTGCGGCCTCTTAGAAAGGTCTCTATCATGAATCGTTTCCTTATCCCCGGCCTCGCCCTGGGTATCGCGCTGGCAGGACCCGCTTCAGCGGGAACCTACTACCGCGATCTCGCGCCGGCTGCCTCGACCCCAGTAGGAGGCATCATACGCGCAAACGGAACGATCGAACGTGGTCACGGTTTTGGCGTTGACCGTGAAGAGTCCGGTCATTACAAAATCACCTTTGACAAGGGAGTCTTCCCAACGGGATGCGCGGCAGTCGTCGTCAACGGAGAAGTCGACGGACCGGTTCTCAGCACGGCCGTTGCCGTCAACTGCCATGACGTTGGACCGCCCATCGTCCAAGTGCGCCTCTTCGATCCCAGCAACGGCGGCCGGGTCGACGCGAGCTTTCAGTTCGTAGCCGTTGGCGTGTGACGGGCCGGTAAGGCCTGTCTTCATCGGGTTTTTGGCTAACAATCGATGATCCGTGACACGGTCCAGCGGAACTTCTATTTCGTCGCTCGTCGTTTCGTCGCCGGTGACAATATCGGCGACGCGATTGCGGCCGTGCGCGCGCTCAACGCCGAAGGGATGTCGGCAACGCTCGACTTTCTGGGTGAAGACGTCCACGTTGCCGGCGCGGCACGCCGCACCCGGGAGGTCTACGAAGAGATACTCGAGGCGATAGCGCAAAGCGGCGTCGATTCGAACGTTTCCGTCAAACTGACCGCGATGGGCCTACTCTTCGACGAAAGACTTGCGTTGGAGAACCTCGTTGCAATCCTCGATCGCGCGGCGCGAAACAGCGATCCCTTCGTGCGCATCGATATGGAGGGCTCTGCGGTCGTCGAGGCTACGCTGCGCGTTTTCCAGCAAGCCTTCGCGGCGCACCCGAACGTCGGCCCGGTGCTGCAGTCTTACTTGAAGCGCACGCCCGCCGACATCGAGAACGCGATCGCGCTGCGCGCTCGCGTGCGGCTGGTCAAGGGCGCATACAACGAGAGCCCCGAGATCGCCTACAAGTCGATGCCGAAGATCCGCACGCAATACCTCGAGCAGGCGCGACGGCTCTTGTTGCATGGAAACTATCCGGGCATCGCAACGCACGATCGCCGGCTGATTGCCGCAGTCAAGGAATTTGTTGCTTCCGAACGGCTCCCACGCGAGAGCTTCGAGTTCCAAATGCTCTACGGCTGTCGTCCTAGCGTGCAGCGGGAAATAGTCGCGCAAGGATACCGTTTGCGCATTTACGTTCCGTTCGGAACGCATTGGGCGGGCTATTTTTACCGGCGCGTCTTGGAACGGCGCGAGAACGCACTGTTTGCAATCTCCTCAATCTTCTCACGATGACCTTGTCATCCTGAGCTATGTCATCCTGAGCTATGTCATCCTGAGCTTGTCGAAGGACGAAGGACGAAGTGCGCGCCGTCGTTCAAAGAGTCAGCCGCGCCTGCGTTCGCGTCGCCGGCCGCAACGTGGGGGAAATCGGTGCCGGCCTACTGGTGCTCGTCAGCGTCGGCACCGACGACGACGAACGCGACGTCCGGTCGATGGCCGAAAAGCTCGCCGAGCTGCGAATCTTTCCGGATGCCAACGGGTTGATGAATCGCTCGCTGCAGGACGCCGGCGGGGCGCTCCTGCTGGTTTCGCAGTTCACCCTGCACGGCGACGTGCGGCGCGGGCGGCGTCCTTCGTTCGTTGCGGCCGCACCGCCGGCGCGGGCGCGCGGCCTCTACGAGCTGCTGGGGACGGCGCTGGCTTCGCTCGGAGTCCAGGTGGCCTACGGCGAGTTCGGGGCCGACATGGCCGTCGAGCTGGTCAACGACGGCCCCGTTACGATCCTCGTCGACACAAAAAGGCTCTTCTAACCAAGCAGGAGCTCCCTGCTAGAGCGTGCTCGTACTGCACGCTCTCATCGACCCCCAACCTTGGCGTCAAACTTTTCCCCCCAATATGACGTTGTAGTAGTTAGAAAGAGTTTGCCGCCCTTGCTTGGCGGCAGACGGACAGGTGAACAGCAAAATCATGCCAGAGAACAAAGAACAGAAGGCCCGCACGGGCGGAATGTCCGTTCGCGAGGCCGGGCAAAAAGGCGGCGAAACCGTCAAGAACAAGTACGGCGCCCAGTTTTACGAGCAGATCGGACGCAAGGGCGGCCTAGCGACGAAGCTCGCACACGGCCACGAATTCTACGAGCAGATCGGTAAGAAGGGTGGCAAGAAGGGCGGCGAAGCCACGCGAGACCGCTATGGGCCCAACTTCTACGAACGCATCGGACAAAAAGGTGGGCAAAAAGTCAAGCAGCTCATCGAAGAAGGCAAACGCGCAGCAAAAGCTCAGAAGCGCGCCAGCTAAGCTATCCCGGCTTGGGATTCGCCTAAGCCTTATCGTCTTTGCAGTCGTCGCGATCGGCGCGGGAAGCGTGGGGGCTTATCCAATGCCCCTCAAGCCCATGCCGAAACCGTCGCCGAGTCCGACGGCTCCCCCAGCAAACGCCTTGCCTTTTGACTCGACGTTGCTCTTCGTATTGGACGATCCCATTTCGTCGAAGTCATCGAAGCCCGGCGAAAATGTGCGCGCTCACCTTAAAAGCGCGATCGTCGTCAACGGTCGGACCGTCGCACCGGCCGGCGCGCCCGGTCAAATCCGCATTGTCGCCGTGTCGGGATCGGACATTGAGGACAAGTACGGGTTCGTGGACATCTTCTTCGAACCGCTCGCGTTGCCCGATGGTCGCGTCTTGCCGTTGCGCGCTCCGGTGGCTCGTCTCGAGCCGCGCGATTCAGCCGGACACGAAAGCACGGTCGAGGCCGAGGACACTGTCGGCGACATCTTTGTGCCGTACTACACCCTCTGGCAGATCTTCCGTCACGGAAAGAATTTCGTGCTGAGCCCCGGTTCCGAACTTCCGGCGCGAACCGAAGCGACGATCACGTCCCAAGCCAATGGAACGATCGCGATCGTCACGCCGCGCCCGTTGCCGCAGGGTTCCGAGGTTCCCGACGCGACCTTTCCGCTGTCGCCGCTAGCGACGCCGCTCCCGACGGCCATCCCCGTTCCGAAGGTCAGGTACACACCGTCACCTTCGCCCTCCCCGATACCGTCGTCGACGCCAACGCCGTAGGGAAGCGCGATGTTTTTGGCCGTGCTTCGGGAAAAGAGGCCCGAGAAAGAGAGGTTCTGCTCGTGTTGATTCGCCTAACCTGTGCGCTTGCAGCCATCGCGCTGACCACGATCCCCGGCTTCGCCGCTACGCCGTCACCCGGCCCGTCGCTCTCGCCCGTGCCCCAGGGCACCGAAGTGGCCTTCGTCCAGATGATTCAAAAAGACTTGACGGCTCGCTTCCCGACGCCGGCGGACGCCGTGAAGGCCGGCTACTTCCGGTATACCAACGAAGACGAAGACGGCGCGATCAGCTACGCCAACCTGCAGTGGCAGAGCGGAAATCCCAAGGCACCCAGCCAGCTCTGGTACGACGTGCATGGAAACTTGCTCGGCGCCGATTTCTCGGTGTTGCAGAGCGGATCGCCGGCACCGCCCCAAGTCTGGGGCGTTAACTACCGGCGTTGGGTCTCGTTTGGCGAGCACATCCACTACATTCTCGCCGGCCCGAACGGCACGGAGACTTACGGCGCGACCAGCGTAAAGAAGTTCGCCGCGGCGGGCGGTAACGTCGATAATCCGCAGCCCCAGACGGTCGTCAAGATGGGCAAAGCCAAGAACGTCGCCGACGTAACGCGCGTCTTCCTCTTTCCTTCCATATGGGATCTCATCGTCTGGATCAAACCGAATCCCAGCGGTGCGTTCGCCGATAAGAACCCAGACGTTATTCCCAGCGCCAACGCCGAAAAAGCCGACTAGGGAAGCGCCGATTTAGCCCAGGTCGTTGTCGTCCTTCGACAGGCTCAGGATGACAACGACTGGGCTCAGGATGACAACGACTGGGCTCAGGATGACAACGACTGGGCTCAGGATGACAACGACTGGGCTCAGGATGACAACGACTGGGCTCAGGATGACAACGACTGGGCTGAGGATGACAACGACTGCGGCTCAGGATGACAACGACTGCGGCTCGGGATCACAACGACTGCGCTTGGGAGCTTCCCTATCTACGTGTCTTCAGTAGGCGCGAATGCCGTTTGGCGAGCCCCAGCCACCTGGACCGGAATAGTATTTCTTGTATCTCCCGTCGCCCCCGCAGTAGCCGCAACTGCCGCTGTTGCCGTCGCCGCCGCCGCTCGGATGGTTGAAGTACTTCTTGTGCTGTTTTTTCGTCGCCGTCCAGAAGTTCTTGCCGCCATCCTGACTCGTCGCGTTACCTGCGAGCCCGACAACGCCGGCGGTGAACGGTGAGGCTACGCTGGTGCCGCACACGTCGAACCAGCCGCCGTAGAGATCGCTGTATTCAGAAACGCCGGGCGAGCAGCCGGCCTCCGACGATACGTCACCGACGGTTCGGTACGAGCAATCCGGATCGTGCTGCCATGAGGGCTTCGTGACACCGGTTGCGCAACCGCCGCCGGAATCACTCCAGAGTGATTCGGAGTACTTTGTGCCGCTTACGGCAAGCTGAGTGCCGCCGACCGCGATGACGCTGTCGAGCACCGCCGGGGCGCCGATTTGCGCATACCCGGCGTCGCCCGTTGCGGCAAGATACGCGATGCCCGGCGTGTCGAAGTAGTTTTGGAAGTTCGAGTCGCCGCAGTCGTTGCTGCCGTAGCAGCCCCAGCTATTACTGAGGATCGTCGCGCCTAGCGTGACGGCTTCGGCTTCGGCTTGTTCGAAGTCGCTGATCGAGGAGCCGTCACTTGGCTTCCATGAGATACACCGTGCATTTCGGACACGCGGCCGCGACCATCTCGATGTCGAGGTCCGTCTCCACGCACCAGCCGTAATCCTCACAACTGGGAGGATAGTTGGACTCGTTGTCCGTCCTCGTTGTACTTCACGAGGGTGCCCGTTCCGAGGTTGTACTGGCTGCGGTACGTCGCGAACGTTGTCGCGGCGTCCGGGTCGTCGCCGGCCTCGATGACGGCAACGATCTGTCCCGATCCTTTTCCTAGGGAACCGGTAAGGTGGTAGGCCGTTTCGAGTTGGGCGGGCGTCCAGCCGCAACCCGATGACGGATTGCAGCCCGAGAGGGGGACGCCGTTCTTCTGCGCGATCAGCGCGAAGCAGGTCGGCTTGCCGATAACTTGCGGGCACGCCGCACGCGCCAGATGCTTTGCCTGCCACTGCGGCATGGCGTGGCTAGATGTCGCGGCGCTCTGCGACACCGCAGCAGGCGCTCCAAGCTGGGGGCCTCCGCACGCTGCCAGTAAAACAAAAGCGACGCAGCTAAATGCTAACGCGCTAAAATTCGAAATCTTCATCGGACCTTTGCTCCTCGCTCCATAGACGAACCCGTGGCTTCGGAGCTTCGCCAACCGGCGCCGGGAAACTCCCGCCGTCCGACTATTTCTTAGGAACGCAGTAGTTTTGTGCGGCGGTGTAGGCGATGTCGACGGCCTGGTCTTCCGAACGATCGATTACCGCGCGCTGGTTGTCGAAGTGCAACCAGCCTTTGCTGTCGCGCATGGCGGGCGCCTCGGTCATCTCGCGTTCGTCAAAGCCGCCCATCGCCGGGTTGGCGCGCGCGATGTTGTAGTTGAGCATAGCCTGATACAAGTGCATTAGGTCGATGGCGAGCTGGCGCTGGTGGTCGTAGGCGGTTTGTAAGTCCCACACGGCCTGCGTGACCTCCGACTTTGCCTTCGGGTCGGTCGTGAGCGCGGCGGCGTTCTGCAATTGGCTGATGTTCTTCGAAATCCCGGCCAGCGAGTTGTTGAGAATCGTTTCCTGGCGTTCGATCGAATCGCGCACGTGTAGATACTGCTGGACGTAGTTCGTCTGGTGAAAGACCGTGTTGAGCGTATCGAGCTGCACGCTCGTGCCGTCGAGAACGCGGTCGTTGGCCAACATCGGCAGCATCGCACCGTTAAAGTGATCGGCAAGCGAGTTGCAATACGGCGATGAGATCACCGTCACGATGGTTGGGAGCTCGCGCTCGGCGGGCGAGGCGGATGGCGACGGGCTCGCCATTACTACGGCGAGCAGGGCGGTCAACAAATTCAGCATTAGCATTTTAGAGAACCTGAGCGGCAGAGTTACTCGTTCGTCCAGTAATCCTTGAGCGCCTTACCGCGCGAGGGGTGACGAAGCTTGCGCAACGCCTTCGCTTCGATCTGCCGGATTCGCTCGCGCGTGACGCCGAACTCCTGGCCGACTTCCTCGAGCGTGCGCTGATGGCCGTCTTCCAAGCCGAATCGTAAGACGAGCACTTTGCGTTCGCGCTCGGTGAGATTCTGCAGCACGTCCTGCATCTTCTCTTTGAGCAGCATGACGGATGCCGCTTCGGCCGGGGCGACCGCTTCCTGATCTTCGATGAAGTCGCCCAGGTGCGAATCTTCTTCTTCGCCGATCGGCGTTTCGAGCGAGATCGGCTCTTGCGAGATCTTCATGACCTCGCGCACCTTTTCGGGAGTGAGCCCCATCGACTCAGCGATCTCCTCGACCGAGGGCTCGCGGCCGAGCTCCTGCAAGAGCTGGCGGGAGACTTTGATCAGACGGTTGATCGTTTCGACCATGTGCACCGGGATCCGGATCGTTCGAGCCTGATCGGCGAGTGCGCGCGTAATGGCTTGGCGAATCCACCAGGTCGCGTAGGTCGAGAACTTATAGCCCTTGCGATAATCGAACTTTTCGACGGCGCGAATCAAGCCGAGATTGCCCTCTTGTATCAGGTCTAAGAAGAGCATGCCGCGGCCGACGTACTTCTTGGCGATCGAGACGACGAGCCGCAGATTGGCTTCGGTCAGCTGACGCTTCGCCTCTTCACCGGCATCGACGGTCTTCGAATCGGTGGCGCCGTTGCGACGCCCTTCGAGCTCGCCGGCCTCGATGCGCATGGCCAGCGACTTCTCTTGCTCCATTGAGAGCAGCGGAACGCGCCCGATCTCTTTGAGATACATGCGAACCGGGTCGTCGAGCGAGAGCCCGTCCGGAATCGTCTGCTCGGCTTCTTCCTCGCGTTCGGCCTCCGGCTTATCGTCTTTTTGCTCGTCGACGAGCTCGATCCCGGCGCCGGTAATCTCTTCAAAAAATTCATCAAGCTGCTCGGGAGTGATCTCCTCGAGCACATCAAAAGCGCTGTTGATCTCTTCATAGGTCAACGATCCCGCAACTTTGCCGCGAGCGAGGAGCTTTTTCTTCAGCTCATCCAGCGTCGCCGGCGGAGCCGCGTCCGCGACCGGTGCGTTCTTCTTACGTGCCATTATCTTTTTCGTTCACCTCCTCTCCGTTTTTGCTTTGTTTCCCGCTTTGGCCCTTAACGCTTCAACTTGGCGACAAGCGTTTCGAACTCTCCGCGTAGTTCCTCCGAGACCGCCTCGCCGCAGGTGAGCCGCTCGTCGATGAGATGCGATAACTCCCGATACCGCTCCCGTTCGTCGTTGAGTCGCAACCGCTCGACCACCCGTTCCAAGTGCGCGCGCCGCTCTTCGGAATCGCCGTACCGTACGGCCGAGCTTCGGTCGCGACGTCCCAGGTCGGCGACCACGTCGAGAATCCCCTGATCCTCGGCAAAGAGCCCGAAGACGTCCGCCGTAGTGCGGAGCGCACCGGCCGCCCCCACGATCCGTTCGTAGATCCGCCGATACACCTCGTTCGAGAACCGTGACGCACCGATGCGCTCGCCGTACTCCACCGCCAGGAGCGGCTCCTCGAGCAGTATGCTCACGACTTCGCGTTCGAAGGAGAGCGGCTCGAGTGAAGTACTAACGTGGCGGCTTTCCGGCAACCCATTTCGCGCGCGCGGCGCGAAGTTTGCGCTATCGGCGAGGAAGCGGCTATTCCGAAGGTCGTCCACGTTCACCTGCAGACGATTTGCGACGTAGACGACCCAGCGGTCCCATTCCTCACGCGGCGCTAATCTTCGAATCAGCCCAGCGGCTTTGGGCATGATGCGCGCCGGAGAATCGAACCCGGCGCGAAGTTGCTCGATTTCCGCGTCGATTTTAAATTCGATTGCCGGCTTTGCAGCATCGAGCAACCGGCGAAACTCGCCGGCGCCATGGACACGAACGAAACTATCTGGGTCGTCTCCGGAAGGGAGAATGACGATGCGCACCGGGGAGCCGGTGCTCTCTAGCGTGTTAGACGCGATGTCGATGGCTTTGGTTGCAGCGCCGCTGCCGGCTGCATCGCCGTCGAAGCATAGATAGATGTAGTCGGCGTATTTTCGAAGTTCGGCCGCTTGCTCGGCGGTGAACGACGTTCCAAGCGCGGCCACGGTGTTTTCGATCCCGGCTTGATGCAACGCGATGCAGTCGAGGTATCCCTCGACGACGATCAGAGTGCGATCGCTTTGTGCGGCGCGGCGCGCGAGATTGAGCGCGAAGAGATGATGGCCTTTGGTATAGACCGGCGTTGTCGCCGTATTTAGATACTTCGGCTCGCCGTCGCCGATCGCGCGGCCGCCGAAGGCCAGAACCTCGCCGGTCGTCGCGTAAGTCGGCACCATCAGACGATCGCGATAGAAGTCGTAATAGCCGCGCTGACCGCTCTTGACCAAGCCGGCCTTGGCGGCCAATCCCAAATCCACGCCGCTGCGCTCGAGCTCGCCAACGAGACCGCTCCACGAATCGGGCGCATACCCGAGGCCGAATCGCTCGATCGTTGCGGCCACAAAGCCTCGCTTGGTGCAGTAGGCTCGCGCCGCCGCCCCTCCGGCGGCGGCAAACATGCGTGCGAAATAGGCGGCCGCGATGCGGTTGGCTTCGTAGATCGCTTCGCGCTCGCTGCGCACGCGCTGCGTACGAGGGTCCTCAGGCTCCAGCTCGATGCCCGCTTTGGCGGCGAGCATCCGAACGGCGTCACCAAAACCGGCGTTTTCCAACTTTTGGACGAAGGTGATGACGTCGCCGCCGGCCCCGCACCCGAAGCATTTGAAGAACCCGCGATCGGGATGCACGTGGAACGACGGCGTCTTCTCGGAATGAAACGGGCAGAGACCGACCAAGTCGTTGCCGCGCTTGCGAAGCGGCACGTACTGTCCGATGAAGCTCGCGATGTCGATTCGCGCGCGAATTTCGCCAAGAGCGCCCTGGTCGTATCTCAATGCCACGGATTTCCCTCGAAGGGAGTTCTTCGGTTCGCCCACGTATTCCGTCGCGCGTGGCATGAAACGCATCTTCGACCCGGTTCATCACTTCATCGAGTTATCCACAGCGGAAGCGCGACTGCTCGATCTTCCGGCGATGCAGCGCTTGCGCCGCTTGCGGCAGCTGGGCCTGGCGTACCTCGCGTTTCCGTCCGCCGAGCATTCCCGCTTCACGCACGCGCTCGGCGCGCTCGCAATGGGGACACGCGCATTCGACGAATTGGTGCGCTACGGTCGCCACTTCTTTGGCGACGAAAGCGATGTAGCGTATCAACGGCGCCTCGTGCGGGCGGCACTATTGCTGCACGATGTCGGCCACGGGCCCTTCAGCCACGCCTGCGAGGACGTTCTCGGGGTTCGTCACGAGCGTCGCACTTCCGATATGCTGGCGTTGCCCGACGTCGCCGAGGGCATCGCCGCGCTCGAGGTCGACGCCGGCGACGTGCTCGGACTGATCGTGGCGGACTCTTCCAGCCGATACCCCGCGCTGCGCGAGCTCGTGAGCGGACCGAATCTGGATGCCGACCGCATGGATTACCTTCAGCGCGACGCCTACTTCACCGGCGTCGCGACCGGCCGCTACGACGCGGAGCAGCTCCTCGGATCGCTGCGCATCATCAGCCACGGCGGACGCCAGGTCGTCGGCATCGATCGCCGCGGCGTCGTTGCGCTCGAGTCGTTCGTGATGGCGCGCTACATGATGTTCGCGTCGGTCTACTTCCATCACACGACGCGCGTGTTCGAACACGTGCTGCACGACGTGCTGCGCGAGCTCTGGCCGAACCCGCGCGCGCTCGACGAGATCGGCGAGTTCCTTCGCTGGGACGACTTCCGCGTGCTCAACTCACTCGACGATTCGCGCAGCGAGGCGGCCTACGCTCTACGTAACCGCGTGAGGGTCTACGCTTTGGCCGCCGAGTTCAATGCCGAACGCGACCTGCGCGCCTTCGGGGCCTGCGAGGCGGCGCTGTGCGAGCGCTTCGGCGAAGCCAACGTCTGGGCCGACTCGCAATCGCAGCTCCTGCACCGCCTGCCCTTGGGAATCGGTCAGCCCTCGACCGTTCTGGTGGACGGCCCAAGCGGTCCGATCGATGCGCGCGAGGCCTCCGACGTCATCGCCAAACTGAGCGGGACCGCCTACTGGCGCAAACTGTTCGTGCGTCGATCTCCCGGCCGCGAGGATGACGTACGCGAGGCACGCCGCATCTGCGCGGAGGTCGTCGCGGCTAGCTGAGGATGCCGATTGCCGCTTGAGCGGCCGCCAGCCGCGCGATTGGGACCCGATAGGGCGAGCAAGAGACGTAATCCAGGCCCAAGCGATCGCAGAAGGCAACGCTGCTGGGTTCGCCGCCGTGTTCGCCGCAGATGCCGATCTTGAGATCTGCGCGCGCCGAACGCCCTAGCGTCACCGCTTGCTGCATCAGCGCGCCGACGCCGCGCCGGTCGAGCACTTGAAAGGGATCCTCCTTGAGGATTCGCTTATCGAGGTAGACGGGAATGAACGACGCCTCCGCATCGTCGCGGCTGTAGCCGTAGGTCGTCTGCGTGAGATCGTTGGTTCCGAACGAGAAGAATTCCGCATCGGCGGCGAGCTCATCGGCGACGATGCAGGCTCGAGGAAGCTCGATCATCGTGCCGATGCGATAGGGCACCTGCACGTTCTCTTTCTTTAGGGTTTCATCGGCGACGCGCTTGGCGGCCTCGCGGGTCGTCTTCATCTCTTCCTTCGTTCCGACGCCGGGAATCATGACGTCGGGCCGCGCATCCACGCCCCGGCGCCGCAACTCGCAGGCCGCTTCGAAGATCGCGCGCACCTGCATCTCGTAGATCTCGGGATAGACGATTCCCAAGCGGCAGACGCGCAGACCGAGCATCGGGTTCTGTTCGTGCAGCTGCGCGACGCGGCGAAGCAGCGCTTCCTTCTCGCGATACTCCGCCGACTCGATGCCTTTGGTGAGGCGCAGCTCCGTCGTTTCGACGAGCAGCTCTTCGAGCGACGGCAGAAACTCGTGCAGCGGCGGATCGAGCAGCCGGATCGTCACCGGTAATCCCCGCATCGCTTCCAAGATGCCGAGAAAATCGTCACGCTGAAAAGGAAGCAGCTTTTCGAGCGCCTTCGCCCGCCCGTCGACGGTGGTCGCCAAGATCATTTCGTGCACGATCGGCAGGCGCGCGGGCTGCATGAACATATGCTCGGTGCGGCAGAGACCGATGCCCTGCGCGCCGAGCTCGCGCGCCTTCACCGCATCCTCGGGCGTATCCGCGTTCGCCCAGACCTGCATGCGCCGCAGCTCGTCGGCCCACGACAGAAACGTCGCGAGCCAGTCCGGCAACTGCGACGGCGGCGGAATCAATCGCAGTTCGCCGATAACCACGTTGCCGGTCGTACCGTCGATCGTGAGCCAATCTCCTTCGCGCAGCTCCCGGCCGCCGAAGCTGGCGCGCTTGTTGCGCAGATCGATTCGAATGGCCTCGCAACCCGCGACGCACGGTTTACCCATCCCGCGCGCGACGACCGCCGCATGCGAGGTCGCCCCGCCTTTTTGGGTTAGCACTCCCTGCGCGGCGATCATTCCGTGGACGTCGTCGGGCGTGGTCTCGGTTCGTACGAGGATCGTCTTGCGGCCCTGCTCCTTCCAGTTAACCGCATCTTCCGCCGAGAAAACGATCTGCCCGGCCGCGGCGCCCGGCGCGGCGTTGAGCCCCCTGCACGCGACGGCGACGCGCTCGTTGGGATCGATGCGCGCGTGGAAGAGCTGGTCGAGCGATTGCGCGTTGACCATGCCGACGGCGCGCCGCTTATCGATGAGCCCTTCTTCAACCAGATCGCGCGCTATCTTTACCGCCGCTTCCGCGGTGCGCTTTGCGTTGCGGGTCTGCAGCATGAAGAGCTTGCCACGCTCGACGGTAAACTCCAGGTCCTGAACGTCGCGATAATGACGCTCCAGGCGCGTGGCGATCTCTACGAACTGCGCGTAGACTTTGGGCTGAAGCCGGGCAAGGTCCGAGATCTTCTCCGGAGTGCGAATACCGGCAACGACGTCCTCACCCTGCGCGTTGGTGAGATACTCGCCGAAGAGTTTTCGCTCGCCGGTGTTCGGATCGCGCGTAAATGCGACGCCGGTCCCGGAATCGTCGCCCATGTTTCCAAAAACCATCTCCATGACATTGACGGCGGTGCCCCAGTCGTCCGGAATTTTGTTGAAGCGCCGGTAGTCTACGGCGCGCTTGGAATGCCAGGAATCGAAGACGGCTTGAATCGCGCCATACAGCTGCGTGTGCACGTCCTGCGGAAAGTCTTTGCCGTGCTCGCGCACGATCGATTTGAAACGATCGACGAGCGCCTTCCAGGATGCGGCGTCGATTTCGGCGTCGGTCCGAACGCCGAGCGAGGTGCGAGCGGCGTCGATGAGCTCTTCGAAACGACCCTTACCGATTCCGAGCACGACGTTTGAAAACATCATGATGAAGCGGCGGTACGCGTCCCAGGCGAAGCGGTCGTTGTTGGTCAGGCGCGCGAGCCCGGCGACCGTGTCGTCGTTCAAGCCGAGGTTGAGGATCGTATCCATCATGCCGGGCATCGAGACGCGTGCGCCGCTGCGAACGGAAACGAGCAGCGGATTCTCCGCGACCCCGAACCTCTTGCCGGTGCGCTTCTCGAGCTCGCGCATCGCAACGTCGACTTGCTCTTGCAGCCCCTCCGGGTATGCGCGGGCCGGCCTCATAGAAGCGCAGGCACGCGTCGGTCGTGATCGTAAACCCACTGGGCACGGGCAGGCCCGCAGCCGTCATCTCCGCCAGGCCAGCGCCCTTGCCGCCGAGCAGATTGCGCGCAGCTTTCGGATCCGAGTTCGACGCGAGCGCGCCGCTCTCGTCGAAGAAATAGACGAACTTCGTCACCGCAAGCGTTCCCGCAAATGTTCGGCGAGCCGATCGCTCGCGATGCGCTCCTGCTGCATCGAATCGCGCGAGCGCAACGTCACGCTTCCGTCCGCCATCGTTTCGTAGTCCACGGTCACGCAGAACGGCGTGCCGATCTCGTCCTGACGGCGATAGAGCTGACCGATGTTTCCCTCGTCGTACTGCGTCCGAAACTCCGGCCGCAGCGCCGCCTCGATGCTCGATGCGCGCTCGACGAGCTCGGGCTTGTTGCGCGCCAGCGAAAAGACCGCGACTTGCACGGGAGCGATGAAGGGGTGGAATCGCAGGACCGTACGCTCCGTCTCCTTCCCGTTGGGATCGACGCTGCGTTCCCGCTCGTAAGCGTCGATGATGAAGGTGAGGGCGGTGCGGTCCACCCCGGCGGAGCTCTCGATCAGCAACGGTGTGTAATGCGTCTTGGCCGCTTCGTCGAAGAAGCGGAGATCTTTGCCGGAGAGCCGCATATGCGCGTCGAGGTCGTAGGTGCCGCGGTGCGCGATCGACTCGAGCTCTCCCCAGCCCCACGGAAAGAGATACTCGACGTCGATGCCGGCCTTGGCATAATGCGGGCGCTCCGAATCGCTCAGTTCGTAAAACCGCAGCCGCTCGGAAGCGATGCCGTAGCTCGCGTACCAGTTCTTGCGGCGCTCCACCCACGCGCGAAAGGTCTCCATGTCGGTGCCGTCGTCGGGAACGAAATATTCCAGCTCCGCCTGTTCGAACTCGCGAACCCGAAAGGTGAAGTTTCCGGGCGTGATCTCGTTGCGGAACGATTTGCCGATCTGCGCCACGCCGAACGGCGGCCGCTTGCGCGCGCTTTGGTAGATGTTTTTGAAGTTCACGAAGATGCCTTGCGCGGTCTCCGGGCGCAGGTACGCCACCGACGACGTGTCTTCCATCGGCCCTATCGAAGTGCGCATCATCAGATTGAAGTTGCGCGGCTCGGTAAACGAGTCTTTGCTGCCGCAGTCGGGGCACTGCGAGCGATCCTTGAGATGGTCGGCGCGAAAGCGATGCTTACAAACCTTGCAGTCGATCATCACGTCGTGAAAGGCGTCGATGTGCCCCGATGCCTTCCATACGAGAGGATGCATGATGATGGACGAATCGAAGGCAACGACGTCGTCGCGCAGCTCGACGGTGTCCCGCCACCAGGCGCGCTTGACGTTCTGCTTGAGCACGGCCCCCAGCGGCCCGTAATCCCAGAACCCGTTGATTCCGCCGTAGATCTCGCTGGATTGAAAGATGAAACCTCGGCGCTTGGCGAGGGCGGTGATCTCTTCCATCGTGACGCGGCGAGCCGAGGCTGCAGTTTCCACTGGGTCGCTAGATTTATCGCGCCCGTCGCAAACCCCCGCCGTAGCGACGGCCGCGCCACTCGACGCCTCGCCCGACGAACGTGCAGTAAAGCGACGTCGCAAAGATCGCCAGCGTGACCGCTAGCCCCAACGGCAACGCCAAACCTGAGCCGGCCCGGAAACGAGCGCGCCGCATCCCGAACTCGGCGACTGCGACGATCGCCGCACCGCTCAGCGCGAGAACGGCAACGGCCAGCCACTGGCGCTGGAGCAGAGCGACGAGCACGACGATCGGCGAGATCGGCGAAACGCAAGCCAGAAGAGCCGTCCCGGCGATTGCTCCGAACGGACGCCCCCGCGCTCCGATTGCAAAGTTCTTGACGAAACCTTGCCATATCTGTGCGAAGGACACATACATGCGCGTGCGGACGAGCCCGCCGGCACCGGCGAGAAAGATTCGGAACCGGCCGTCGCGCTTGAAGCGGCGCGCCAACTCGAGATCCTCGGCGATCTCGGCGCGAACGGCTTCGTGCCCGCCGATTGCATCGTACGCAACCCGTGAGACGAGGATGTATTGTCCGTTGAAGATCGCCACGTCGGGCTTTCGCGGGTCGTTGACGTCGTCCGTAGCTCCGACGCCAAGCATGATGACGAAAAGGATCGTCGGTAAGAGCAGGCGTTCGGCGAGGCCGATCGTCTGCTGATCGGTCAGCAGACTCACGACGCCGTACCCGTTCTCCAGAGCACGTTGAAGGGCGGAGGTCGCCGCGAGCGGCTCGTGCTCGGTGTCGGCATCGGTGAAGAGAAGCCACGCTCCGCGAGCAATGCGCGAACCTTGCGCGAGCGCCCACGGCTTTCCAACCCATCCGTCGGGAAGCTGCTCGCCGGCGACGGCCTTCAGGCGCGGATCGCGCTGCGCGATTGCATCGACGATGCTGCGCGTGGCGTCGGTGGAGCGATCGTCGACGACGATCACCTCAAAATCGGGATAACGAGTTGAAAGCAGCGAGTTTACGCAGCGCGCGATGTTCCGCTCTTCGTTGCGAGCCGGTACGATGATGGAGAGGCTCGGGAGGTCGCTTTGCGGTTCGCGCGGCTCGATCTTGTTTGCCGAGCGCAAGACGACCTCGAGCGCCCGCAAAGCAAAGATGAGGTTGGCGGCGCTGAGCAAGAGCGCGACAATAATCAACTGCGCTGGTTATTTCCGAGGTAAGCGGCGACGGCGCGTTTTTGCGCGCGCGCGAGCCAAGCCTCGACGATAACGTCCTTGAGTTGGCTCGTCGAGATCTTATCGAGCCGTATCAGCACCCTGGGTAGCCTTCGAAGTGGGGCGTGGTGAAGAAAACCTTCGGATCGCTCGCCAGAAAGACGTCTTTCATCTCCAGATCGGCGGTACGCCCGGCAATGCGGCGCCTCGTTCTTTTGGTTAGTGCGAGCTCATCCTTCGACAAGCTCAGGATGACATTTCGTTCGACGGGCTCAGGGTGACACCGCGTGCGCTTTCGGTTGGGTCTCCGCGCGCAGTTGCCCGCAAGCAGCGGCGATGTCGCGGCCCATGTTCTGACGCACGGTGACCGGAACGCCGGCTTCGTCGAGGATCTTCGCGAACTCCCAAATCCCCGAATCGGGCGTCGCGGCAAAGGGCGCGTCTGGCGTCGAATTATAAGGAATTAGATTCACGTGGTAGAGGTGGCCGCGCATGAGCGCGGCCAACTCACGCGCCGACTCGGGGCTATCGTTCACTCCCGCCAGCATCACGTACTCGAAGAAGACTTTGCGCCGGGTCTTTTCGACGTACCGCTCGCAGGCCGCCATCAGTTCCGCAAGCGGGAAGCGGCGGTTGACCGGCATGAACGACGAGCGCAGCTTGTCGTTGGGCGCGTGCAGCGAGATCGCGAGGTTGACTTGGCAATGCTCGCCGGCAAAGGCATCGATCTTGTCGACCAAACCAACGGTCGAAATCGTGATGTGGCGATGCCCGAGTCCAAAGCCCTGCGGGTCGTTGAGCAGCGCGACGGCCTCCATCACGGCATCGTAGTTGTGAAATGGCTCGCCCATGCCCATGAAGACCACATTGGTGATGCGTTTGTCGCGCGCTTTGAGTTCGCGCGCGAAGAACCACGCTTGATCGAAGACTTCGCCGGCGGTGAGATTGCGATTGAACCCAGCTTGTCCGGTCGAACAGAACGCGCACGCAAACGCGCATCCCGCCTGCGAGGAAAGGCAGAGCGTCGTGCGGCCGCCATAGTGCTCCATCAACACCGCCTCGATCTCTTTGCCGTCGTGCAAGCGAAAGAGACCTTTGGTCGTCTGCGCGTCCTGCGATCGCTGCAGCATGACGGGCTCGATGGCAGAAAACACGATGCCGCGCGCGACGAGGGATTCGCGCAACTCCTTCGGCAGCGGCGTCACCTCGCCGGGTCCGCCAAGCAGCTCTTTGGTAGCCGCGCGATAGAGCTGGCGCAACCGGTACGGCTTGAGGCCGTAGTGCTCGATGAACTCCTCGACATTCGCAAAGCCGGCGCGCGTTACGACGTCGCGCAGCCAGATGTGTAACGGCTCGTGCGTCATTCGAAGAGACTCGATTGAAGGGCTTCTTCTTCGTCAGCCCTCAGGGTAACACTGGGAGCAGGAGGTTCGTCGAGTTTTGTGCGGACGGCTTTGAGATCGTCCCATACCATTCGCTTGACGGCCTCGATTTCGCCCCCCGTCTGCCGCAAGATGTAGGCCGGATGAAAGGTCACCATCAGCGGCGTTTCCCGCGGGCCGATGTACCAGCGGCCGCGCATCCTGGTGATTTGGAAATCGCGTCCGAGGAATGATTTCGCCGCGGGCGCACCGAGGGCCAAGATTACCTGCGGTGCGACGATCTCGATCTGTTCGTCGAGAAAGGGCCGGCAGTTCTCCATTTCCTGCGGCTCGGGCGCGCGGTTGCGCGGACCGTTCGGGCCGGGAACCGTCGGCCGGCACTTCACCGTGTTGCAAATGTACACGTCGGCTCGCGGCAACCCAATCGCGGCGAGCATCCGATCCAGAAGTTGTCCGGCTCGACCGACGAAAGGGCGCCCCAGTTCGTCTTCTGTTTCGCCCGGGCCCTCGCCGACGACCATCAAACGCGCGCAGGGATCGCCCTCGCCGTAGACGTTGTGGCGGCGTTCGTATCCGATCGCGCATCTGCGGCACTCATCGGCCGCAATCGCGGCTCGCATCAGAAGCTCCCGCCGGCGCTCGCTCTCTTCCATTTAAGCGGGATCCTCTTTCGTCAGGGCGACGGCCTTGCCGGAAGCCACGACCTGGCACGAACCGTCGCCGTCTTCCGTGACGTAGAATTGCAGGCCGATCACGGCGTCGGCTCCGAGCGAGTTCGCTCGCCGGCGCAACGCCTCGAGCGCTTCGGCGCGTAACTGCTCCGCATCGGTCAAAAGCTCGCTCCCGGCCAGACCGATCAGCATCCCGAGGCTGCGAAAGGTCGAGCGCAGGCGGTTGCGAGTGCGCGAAGCGCTTCCCGAAATGTAACCAAAACTCCGAACCGTTCGATAGCCCACGAGATCCTCGAAGGTCACGAGGTTCCGGCAATCCGAAGAGAGCGACATGCCGAAGGTTTCACCGTCGGTCCTGATCATCCGCCTGGACGCGATCGGCGACGCTTTGGCCTTGACGCCTTCGATCGCGGCGTTACGACGGCGGGCTATCGCCGTCGATGTTGTGTTGCGGCATTCCAACGCGAACGCGTTTTCCCCGCGCGCCGTCCGCGACGTCATCGTCGCGGATTTCGAGCTTCGAGACGGTACGCGGTCGAACGTGAACGCCATCGAACGCCTGGGCCGCGACCTTCGCGAACGCCGGTATACGCACGTTGCAATCGCGACCGAAGATCCAGGCGGTTACCGGCTGGCCGGCGCGATCGGCGCTCCGACGCGAATCGGGTTTGAGGATCCGTGGACCAAACCGTTCAAAGCACTTTGGTCGCGCCGCATTGTGACGACGCCCGTTTATCGCAGCGCTCGACTGACCGCGCGCTCGCCGCACGAATGCGAAACGCTCTTCAAACTGGTCGAGCAGCTCGTCGGCGACGAAAAGCCGACTCACGATCTCATGCAGCTCCGCCCGCTGGTGCTCGAATCCGAACCGGCTCCCGACGATCGCGTCGCCGTTCAGATCACCGATAAGTGGGAGCGGCTCGGCATTCCGATAGAGTCCGTCGTGGATTTGGTGCGTCGCCTTGCTGCCGGCAGCGAGCTTCATCTCCTGTCGTCGCGCAGCGAATCCGCCTACGCACAATCGGTGGAGCGCGCGACGGGAATCGCCGTCACCTATTTCGACGATCTCCCGTCCTGGAAAGGAGCGATCGCCGCCGCCGCTGCGCTGGTTGCTCCCGATTCGGGAGCGGTGCACGTCGCAGGGATGACCGGCACGCCGGTTGTCGCGGTCTTTCCGCCGATGCGCCTTTATGACGCGTGGGTCGCGCGCTGGGCGCCATGGGCGACGGTGCATCGCATCGTGCGCGCCGATGAAGGCTGGCCAGCGCGCGCCGCCGACGCGCTCGCGCTCCTCCTCTCCACCTAAGTACAGCGGCCGGCGCGGCGATACAAGAGGATGCCACCGCTGCGCGCGACCAGCATATAGCGCCGCTCGTTAACCAGCCTCGCGAACGCGCTGCCGTACTCTTGCAGGCGCGCGGAATCGGGGAAATCACGATCGAGCAACACGAAACATGCGCTAGTGGGCACGCTGGCAGACTCCGGCAAGAGGCGCGCATTGGGATCGATCAGCGCGAGATGCGTATAGGCTTCCTCCTGCGTCGCGACTACGGCGCCCTCCGGCAGCGTCGTCAAGAAATGGTCGAGCGCAAGGTCGCGGGTTTCCACTCTGCGCAAGTTCAGGCCCGGATGCAGCGGATCGGCCACGAGGAACTCGACGACACAGAGTGCGATGCACGCGCCCAGCACGATGCGCAGGCGGGCCCGCGAGATGCGGCGCAACCCAATGGCGAAGGCGAAAAGCACGTAACCGATCCAGGCGCCCGCGTAATGCGTGCCCATCGTAAACGTCGTCGACATGCGCGACAAAAGCACTTCTCCCAGCGGCGCGACCGTAAGAAGGATGGCGGGAGAGAGCAGGGGCGCAAAGAGCAGCGGTCCGAACGCCAGCACAAGGAAGCCGAGCCGCGCCGGCAGCGCGCTCGCGATGCCGCGCACATCCTGCGCGCTCCACGCATAGAATCGGCTCGGTTGCCATGGCGTTGCGGCAGCCGCCGAGGCGTGCGGTGCAATGATTGCAAAGTACGTTACGCAAACCAAAGCGCTTGCGACCGCGATGCCCGCTGCGACGCGACCTCGCGTCGTTCCCCGAAACCACCACGCTCCGAGCGCTCCGCCGATCGACAGAAAGATCGCCTGATCTTCCTTTATAGCCAACACGACCGCGCAACCGGCGATCGCCCCCGCTATCGACCCCGCATCGAACGCGTACAGGGTCCACGCGACTGCGGCCGGCGCGAATCCATTTTCATGGAAATCGCCGAACATCAAGCCGGCTAGCGGCGGGTAGAGCCAGACCGTCAGTGCGCTAAGCCGTGCGATCCCAACGTCGCCGCTCGAGCGCCGCACGAGAGCGTAGATCGGCGGTGCCACGGCAGCGCCGGCGATCGCCTGCAGCGCAACCAGGGTCAGCGGCGAATGGAACGCCGCTACCGCCGCTCCGACGCCGTAAAGGATCGGCGAAAAGTGAAAGGCCCAGTGGCTGCCTTCGATCGGATTGCAAAAACAGCCGAACGCGCTCGTGGCCGTCTGTGCGAAGATTCCGAAATCGACCAGATTGCGGTGCACGTCGTATTTGAGCGCACCTAAGCACGTGAACAATACCGCGTACGCGACGCACCCGAGCCAGAGAAAGCGATCGCGCACGCGTTACGCGGGCCGCACCGCGTTGCGCTGCTGCAGATAGGGCCAAATGAATGGATCGATGTCGCCGTCGAGCACGCCGGCCACGTTGCCGGTCTCCACGCCGGTGCGGTGATCCTTCACGAGTTGATACGGCTGAAGGACGTACGAGCGAATCTGCGAGCCCCACTCGTTGGCCTGGCGCTCCCCGCGCAAATCGTCGAGCCGGCGATTGCGTTCTTGCGCCGCCAGTACGGCGAGCTTCGCGCGAAGAATCGTCAATGCGACTTCCCGATTCTGGGCTTGCGAGCGCTCTTGCTGCGACGCCACGACAATTCCGGTCGGCACGTGGACGATCCGCACCGCGGATTCGGTCTTATTCACATACTGGCCGCCAGCGCCGCCCGACTTGAACGTCTCGACGCGCAAATCGTCAGGTTTAATCTCCACGTCGCTTTCGGCGGCGTCCACCTCGGGAATGACGTCGACCGCCGCAAAGGACGTGTGACGGCGATGCGCCGCATCGAACGGCGAGAGCCGGACGAGCCGGTGCACGCCGCGCTCGCTTTCCAGCATCCCGTAAGCATTACGTCCGCGTACGAAAAACGTCACCGACTTCAGACCGGCCTCTTCGGCGGGCGACTCGTCGGCGATCTGCGTGGAAAGACCCTTCGATTCGGCCCAGCGCATGTACATGCGCGCGAGCATCTCCGTCCAGTCCGCCGCGTCGACGCCGCCCGCGCCGGCAAAGATGCTCACGATGGCATTATGTGCGTCAAACTCGCCGCTGAAACTTGCCGCCATTTCGAAATCGTTCACCGACGCGTCGGCAGCGACGATGCTGCGCTCGGCTTCGGCTTCGGCGGCGGGATCGCCGTCGAAAAGCGCGAGCATCTCGCGAGCCTCGCTCAGCGAGGCGGCGATCCCGTCGAACGAAGCCGCTCGATCGCGGAGCTCGGAGAGCTCCTTCATCACGCGTTGCGCCGAATCGGGGTCGTTCCAGAACTCGTTCGAGCGCGACCGCTCGTCGAGCTCGGCTAAACGGCGGCGGGCTGCGGCGTCGTCAAAGGCGCTCCTTGAGCGACTCAAGGCGCTCTTCGAGGCGGGCGATCGTCGTTCGTTGCGTTTCGCTCATGAGGTGCATTCGTTTCTTGACCGCAACGATGCGGGCCTCTTGTCGCGTCGCACCTCGGTCGTGAACGAATCGCACTTTACGACGGAGGTTTCTATGAACGTTGCGCCGCTCGAAGGCTCGCTCGGCCCCGACTCTCTCTCGGCTCTCGCCGGAAACGCGCAAGAGGGATCCCTGTTCGATGGCGGCGTTGCGCCGGCTGCCGGCGATAACATTTCGCGATTCGTTCCCCCGTGGCTCAACAACGGGGGCGCCGACCCTGCTTACGGTGAGGCAGCCTACAACAATCCCTCCCTGCAGGGACTCTTCGGTCCGCTTATGGGCATCCTGCAGCAGCTGATGCAGATGCTGCAGTCGCTGATGGGCAACGGCGGTTACGGAAGCGGTCAGCCGCGCAACGGCGAGCGCTTTTTCCAAAATGCCACCGGCTCCAGCGACGGCGACCCTCATCTGTCGTTCAACGGAGCACAATGGACCGCGATGGCCTCTCAGCCCGATCTGCTCAACTCCCGGTCTTTTCCAGGTGGATATCGAGTCTCGACGCAAGCGACGCCGCCGAACGCCAAAGGGATCTCATGGAACCAATCGGCGACGGTCTCTTTAAACAACGGGGCGACGACGATCACGATGAACAATAATGGAGAACCATCGGTCACGAGCTACGGTCAAACTCTCTCCATCGGCCGTGGTCAGACGCTCGAGCTCGGCGACGGAGAATCCGTCAAATGCGAACAAAACGGCGCGTTGCGCGTCACGGCTCAAAACGCCCAGGGCGGCCAGATTTCGACGACGCTCTCCGTTCGCGGCAACGGTGTCGACGTGGATGCAACGGCACACGATGTCGAGCTCGGCGGCGCGCTGGTCAACGGTTATGAAGGTCAACCCGGTCCCGGACCGTTACCGGGGCCATTTCCGATGCCGTGGACGGACCCGATTCCGCAGCCATAACCCGTCTCGGGTAGCGCACGAGGACGTACGCGAAGAGCAGCGCGATCACCGGCAGCATAAAGTAGCTCGCCTCGGTGCCAAGCGGACCTCCGTTTACCCATGCCGGGCCCGGAAACGTCACGTCGAGCAGACGCCCTATCGGTTGGGCGCCGCCATTGCGCGTTCCAATAACGAAAAACTGCATGAAATCGAAACTGAAGTGAAAACCAACCGCGAGCCAAAGTGAGCCGGTGCGCAGTACCGTCAAACAGAGGAGGAGCCCCAGAAGGACGATGTTACAGATATCGATGGCGTTCTCGTCGGGTTTCGTGAGATGCACCGCGCCGAAGAGCAATGAGAGCGCTACGGCAGCCGGCCAAAACCCCATTCCCCTAGCGAGCGTCTGCAGCGGATAGCCGCGAAACATGTACTCCTCGTTCAGCCCCACGAGCAGCATGGCGGCCAGCCATAGTACGGCCTGGATGACTAGAGCGCTCCCGTGCAACGCCACGCCGTGCACCACCATCCCTCCCGTCGCTAGCATCGCAACCCCGACGGCGCCGGCGCTGACGACGCCGATTGCCGTGCCCTCCCAGAAGCGCTTACCAAATGCCAAATGCGCCGGGAGGCCGTAAGCGTCGATGCGTCGATGCTCGAAGGCGGCAAGGATCGCGGTCGCGACGAGCACGGCCAGTCCTTCAAATACCTCAATGACCAGGAACGCCTGTGCCGTCGGGCCATCTCCGGCGTGCAGCGCACCGAGTGCGGGCGGCACGAGGAAGCGTTGGAACGCGATTTCCAGCGCCACGAAAATCGCCACGTACGCTGGGAAGCGCCATCCCGCGCGAATGCCGTTCGGACCGACGAATAGGCTTCTCACCACGACGAATCCGTTCGCGCGATCTCCCGCGCGGCGCGCTCGCCCGAGATGACGGCTCCGTTGATGTACCCCATATCGTTATACGATGTTTGTTCACCGGCAAAGAACACGTTGCGTTCCGGTTTCGGCTCGATTCCGGCAAACTGCGTGTACTGCCCTACTCCGTAGTACGAATACGCCCCATGATGCCACGGATCGTGCGCCCACACGTCGAGGTACGCGACGCCCGAGTAGAGTTTCGCGATTCCCGGATAGATGCGATCGAGTTCGCCGACGTACTTCTCCGCGATGGCTTTCGGCGCGGGACCGTGCGGGGCGGCGGGGAGCACCCCGCGTCGCCCACCCGGAAAGCCGACGAGAATTCCGTATTTGCCCGGCTGCGCCGCCGAGACGTCCCACGATTCTTCGTAGGGAAACTGTACGTAAGAGGAGCCGTCGTAGCGCTCCGCGTTCCATATTCGGCGACGGAACTGCATGTGCAGCTTCGCGTTCGTGCCGAGCTCGAGATTTTCGATCGCGATGCGCTTGAGGGGCGAGAATCGTACGCGCCGCAGATCGACTTTCCGCAGCGTCGTAAAGGGAATCGCAAGGCAGACGAAGTCGGCGCCGACCTCGAAGACATGCTTCTCCGACGCAAACGAGCAGATCAGCGATCCATCCGAGCGCTCGCGCAGTGCGACGAGCGCCGTGTTGGTCTCGACGGCGCCGGAAGGAAGTGCCGCCGCCATCCGCGTGGCGAGTTGATCGTTGCCGCCCTCGATGTGTAACGCCTCGTTCGTCCCGTCAACGTTGAAATCGCTCCGCCCCTCGAAGCCGAGCAGATAAATCAAATTCAACGCGCTTTGCTGCGAGGGATCGGCTCCGAACTCGCCGACACACCCGTTCGCGAGCAGGGCACCGATCTTCGAGCTTTGACCACCGGGTACGTTCGACTCGATCCAATCGGCGACGCTCGTGCGATCGAGCGCTCGACCCGCCGGGGTCGAACGGTCGTACTTCGTCGGATAGCCGGCCGCACGCGCCGCGGCATGAAGCGGTTTGTAAACGTGCGCGAGGTAATCAGCCTTCGCCTCGTCGACCGTATAGCGAACGCCGTCGAAAAAATACGTATCGTGTCCCGGCTCGTGACGATTGACGTTGATCAGCCGCAAGTCGAGCTCGCGCGCAAGACGTTGGACCTCGAGCTGGCCGAGCGAGATAAACTCTCCACCGTGTTCGGCAATCTGGCCCTCCGCGAAATAGTTGCGCAGTGTCCACGTTCGTCCGCCGATGCGATCGCTCGCCTCGAAAACGCGGCTCGCGATGCCGGCTTGTCGCAAGCGGTAGGCGCACGTGAGCCCGGCAACGCCGGCCCCCACGATGACCACGCGGCGGTTCTTCACGGCGGCCGGAAGAAAAACTCCCGGCACCTGATGCACTCCCGGAAGTTCCGTGCATGCCGCAAGCGCGCTTGCAGCGCCGGCGAGAAACGCATGACGCGTGTAACGCATCGCCGGCTATAAATGCAATGCCTGCAAGGGAATGCCTCCAACGATCGCGAGGCGGTGGGATATCGTGCGACCCTTAACCAAGAAGGGCGAATGGCCACGATAGAACGGCGTAAGTTCTTATTTGCCCTTGGCGCATCGGGGCTCGCACCATCCTTGCTGGGGATCTCGGACAGCGATGCGCCCGAAGTGGAACCGCTCGATCGCGCCCTCGTGCTGAGCGGAGGCGGCGCACTCGGCGCTTACGAGGCCGGCCTCGTCGGCGCGCTGGCTGCTGCCGGTGCCGTAAGTGATGGGTCACCGCTCCTCCCGTACGAGATCGTTTGCGGGACGTCGATCGGAGCGCTCAACGGCTGGTTCGTTGCAACCGGCCAATACACCAAACTTCACGACCTTTGGTACGGCATCAGCGCCGAGAAACTGATGCGTCCGAAGCCCGAGTATGCAGCCTTGCGAGATCCGCAGAGCGGGCTCCTCGACAGGGGCGCGTCGGTGGTCCAGCTGGCAAGATTAGCGAAAAATCAGACCGGCGTCTTGCAAAGCGAGCCAGTCTACGACTGGATCGTTCGCAACGTCGATCCCACGACGCCGCTCGTGATGCTGATGGTATGGGCGGTAACGAACCTCACGTTGCAGCGGCCCGAGTACTTTTTTCTGCGCCCGCACGGCGCCGGGACGGAACTGCCCGAGAAGGTCGTCCACGCGCTGCGGCTCTCGCTGGGCTCGCAAACCGTCGTGCGCGAGGCCACGCCGGATCTGTTGCATCGCGCGATCTTCGCTTCGGCGGCGCTTCCAATCGTGTTCGATCCGGTGCTCATCCCAGGACCAGACGGTACGATCAACGAGTACTGCGACGGGGGCGTCGCCAGCAACTCGCCCGTCGGCATCGCGCATGCGGTTTCAAAGGCGGCCGACGTCGTGCTACTGGATCCGCCGTTCCAGCCGGAACCAGATATTAGAGACGCCATAGCGATTGCATACAGCGTGTTCGGAACGATGCAGCGGAAGATTCTCGAGACCGAGATGCACAACGTGTATTTTCAATCGCTGGCCCGGCGAGCAATCGCCCGCCTAACGAGCGCAGAGTTTGCACGCGCCGCGGCGGGCAACGGACTTCTTGAAAAGTTCGTGCGCACGCTTCCCGTGACCGACTTGCGCTATATTCGCCCAGCGGAGACTCTACCGGTCACCGTCGCCGGCTTCCAGGATGAAGAGGGCATCGGTAAGGCCTACCGTACCGGCTGGCTCGATGTCCAACGCGGTTTCACCCCGTACGACTGGTCGACGTTCGAACTCTAACCGGAGCTCGGCGCGTAGGCAAAGCACACGCTCATCGAAAAATAATACGCAAACGTGCGAGTTTTGAAGGCCAAAAAAGCGCCTTCGCCGTAGCGAGCCCTCTTCAGAGACGGAAGTGTTTTTATGAGTAGGGTCGATCGCCGGTTCCTAACGCTCGCCATCGCTCTTGGCGTGGTCTCCTGCACGCCCAACTATTACATGCCTAACGTGATCCGGATAACCCCCAACGGAACGGCATCGAGCCCAGCGGAGCAATCGATCAAGTCGTCGTTCTCGTTGATCGCGGTCGAAGACGGCTACACGGGCCTATTTACTGCACAGACGATCGTCGGAGAATGTTGGGTCGTGCAAACGCCGATCACGACGAGTGGGGCGTGGACCGTGGTTCCGCAAGGCCTAACGTGCAGCAAACTCGATACCGAGCAGATCCAAGTCAAAGATACCAACGGCCATTCGGCAGTCACCTACATTCGTTCGACGAAGTAGCTTCGGCTCAAAGTCACAGCTTCAAGTCAAAGACGGTTCCGCATCCCCCTTGGCTGCCGGAGCAATTTCCGCTGCCTCCCTGATAGGTCGTGCCGTAGATTTTGTGTTTTAGCGCAACGACAGGCGCCTCTGGATCAGACCCGTCGGTACCCCCGGCGAAACTGTAGAGCACGCTCTCCTCGCCCTGCGGCGTCACTTTGAAAACGCTACCGAGGCCGTGCGTGCCTCCCCCGACCGTCGTGCCGTAAAAGGCGCCCTTCGAAAGCAACAGATTTGCTCCGGGTAGGTTTCCGTCGGGAATGTCTTGGAAGCTGTAGAGCAGGCTTTCTTTGCCGGCTGTGGTCACCGCAAAGAACGTCCCGGAACTTTTCGTGCCGCCACCCTCCGTCGTGCCAAAGAGCATGCCGTTGTCGGCGGTCAAGCCGTTCGGAAAGGACCCGTCCGTCGTGCCGCCCGCAAACGTGTAGAGCGTGCGCTTCGCGCCGGATTTACCGATCTCAAAGATCGTTCCGCATCCAGTGGTGCCGCAACCCGTGCCGCCCTCTAAGGTGCTGCCGTAAAGCTTTCCGTTGAAGAGCGTCAGACCCGAATATAACCGTGCGCCGTCTGAGCCGCCCTTGAACGCGTAGAGCACGCGCTCCCCGCCGGACGTGCCGATCTCGAAAACGGTCCCGCAGCCGGCACCGCCACATCCCGAGCCGCCGCCGACGACCGTCGTGCCGTACAGCTTGCCGTTCGCTGCCGTCAATCCCGCAGCCGGAAAACCGCCGTCGGTACCGCCGGCAAACCGGTACAGCACGCTTTCCGTGCCGGATGTACTCACGGCGAAAACGGTGCCATGGTCGCCCGCGCCGCCTCCACCCGTGGTCCCGTAGAGCATCCCCTTGTACGCTAGCAGACCTGCATATGGCCACGCGCCGTCCGTACCGCTATTGAAAGCGCCGGAGAAGTTGTAGATGACGTCCTCCGCGCCGGAGGCGCTCACTTTGTAAACCGTGCCGCAACCGAGGTAGCAGTCGTTGCTTCCGCAGTTGGAAGAGCAATAGTTGACCGAACCCTGCAACGTCGTCCCGTACAAGACGCCGTTTAGCGCCGTCAAGCCCGCCAACGGGCTTGCGCCATCCGGCGTGCCGCCGAACCTGTAGAGCGACTTGTACTCGCTGCGCATGGGGCGTTGCTGCGCAACCACCGTTGGCGGCGACGTAGAAATGGCGCTGTTGCCGGCGCAGCCAAAGAGCGCCGCGGTGAGGAAGATTCCGACGATCCGTGGTAAGCGTTTCATGAGCCTTCCTCTTGGTACGCCTAGCGATTCAGACCTTCTTCATCGGCCTTAAGGAAGCGCCATCGGCATGAGGTCACATTGGAGGGTTGTGAAACGCTACGGGCTGGAGGGTTTCTCTTATACGATTGGAGGCCGAGACGAGTGGCACGCGATTTCGGGCGTCATGCGTACGGCGCGGCGGCGATTATTTATGGGGCGCTGACGCTATATTGGCACGACCTCAACACCTGGCCGCAGCTTGCGGCGCTTGCAAAAACCTCCGGCCGTGAGTCTGTCGTCTATATCGTCGCAGCGGCCCTAATTGCAGGCGGAATTGCGATCCAATGGCGCCGCACGGCGCAGCTCGGTGCGGTCGTGTTGGGGGTCTTCTTCCTCCTCGTCGCGGTGCTTTGTATACCGGGCATCGTTGCGGCTCCGCTGGTCTACAATAACTGGGGCAACTTCTTCGAGCAATTTTCGATTGCCTCGGGAGCGCTGATCGCTTATGCGAGCTTACTCTCGGGCAGGCTACCTTCGGCGGCGCGCGCAGCCGGGATCGGGCGCGTATGTTTTGGCATCTGCGTTGTCTCGTTCACGCTCGAGCAGGCATTCTATTTGGACGCCACGGCCGGCTTTGTTCCAAAGTGGCTCCCTCCCGGGCAAATGTTCTGGGCGATAGCCACCACGATCGCCTTCGCCCTCGCCGCCATCGCCATTGTGTCGGGGCGCCAAGCTCTTCTGGCCTCTCGACTCCTCACGGCAATGTTGGTGCTCTTCGGATTCCTGATCTGGCTTCCGGCGCTTCTGGCAAGTCCTCACAGTCACTTCAACTGGGCCGAAAGCACGGAAAACTTGGCGATTGCCGCAGTCGCGTGGATCCTGGCCGATTACCTGCGCCGCGCCTGCGCAGCATAGCGGAAGCGCCCAGGCATCCACTCGCACAGGCTCCCATCGTTCATGACGAATGATTCGAAGCCATCGACTTCGGGGTTAAACTCCGCGTTGTGCAGTTTGGTCGCGGGCCAATTCACGGCAGGTTCTTGACGCGCCGCAGCGCGCGCCTTGCTGTTTGAGAACTGCCGTAAGGTTACCAGCGCATTCAGAGCGGAAGCCAGCCTCTTTGCGTCGTCCATGGAAGTGCGCTTCTGCGCACACGCCGTCGAGACCTCAGGGTAAGCGACGCGTCCGGGCTGGCGCCAAGATACCGCATCCGAGACACTGGGAGGCCTTGCTCGGGGCTTGTGACCGGCTGGACCTAGGCCGTGTTGCCGCACGCAGCGAACATTAGCGCCGAGCGGATTGCGAAAAATGACTCTGCGTGTTCGCCTGCCGAAGGAACAGATCCATCAAGTTTTCTGACATTGGTCGCTGCGCTGCGGCCGTCATTCTGGCCACCGAGCTTAAAACATCTGACGATTGCCGCAAGCCGATCTTTCGGTCGACAGTTACCAAGGCGATTCTTAGACGGCTGATAACGGCCATTGTCATCCCGGTTGCAGCTTGCGCGCGCGTTACTGCGCCTGTGTCTTCGTTTTCGGCCTCTCACGCCGCGAGCACTGTCGTCGATCGAAGTGCTGCTCTGTGTACGGTAAGTTACGACGGAGTGATTTGGTATCGAGTCCCTGCGCGCGAGTTTCCACCGATCGATGTGCGCTTGGCGACGTGTGGCTTCAAAGTGTTGAGTAGAAACCTATCGCCGCATCGCCCGTATTGGTCGATACCATCCGCAGCGACGCAGACGCGCTTCGTCTTTACTTCTCTAGATGAGGTCATCTCGGTGAAAGGCACGCGTAACATCGAGCGAATGGCCGCCGCGCACCACGTGCCCGTATCTTGGATGGTGGGCGATATTCGTCACATGGCTTATGCCGCTGATTACAACGCGTTTCACCGTACCAACGGCGACGATGCCCAGGCTCAGTTTTGGGCTAACCTGCACGTCGCGATGTCGGCGAAGCTTCCGTGGTACGTTCCGAGTGTAAGTATTCTAACCGCAGGCGTAGAACGCGACGTGCGGCGCGCTCTTTCATTTGGCGAGCATGCGTTCTGGGGGATTACTTGGAACAGTCATGGTACCGACGGAACGTTCGACTACGGCGCACCATGGGGGACCTATTGTGCCGACGTTCATTCTTACAAGCGGCCGCAGCCGGATGGCGGCTGCGCCTTCCTAGCGTTTGAGTGGACGGCGCGTGATCTGACGCGTGCCTACCTGAGCGGGCGTGAAGCGACCTTCTCTACCGACCCCGACGATCTGCTGCGGCGCGGTGGATTTTCTCCGAAGAGCGCTGCCGCGTATGCGCGAAGAATTGTCGATGCATATGCTGCGGCTGGCCAGACTCAGCCGATTGTCATGATCGTGCAGGAGGAGTCAATTGACGGCCCTATTGCGGCCAACGCGGTGGTGATGAATGCTTTGCTCGACGAGGCCGTGCGTGACGGAATGAAGCTCGAAACGCTAAGTCAGGCGGCCCGCGACGCTCGCACGTTCTCTGCTGCGCCGCGCGCGGTTGCTTTCCCGTATATATCTGGAGGTAGGGAGGTTGAGTCAGACACGCTTCACGGCGACACGCTGTATCCGGCGACGATCGACTATCACGACTCCCGCGTTGGCATGACATTTCTTTCGGGGCACACGCTGCCGAGCCGAGTGTTCCGATACTCGGATTATCCGGTCTCGCGTTTCAATCGCCCGTTACCCGAAGTGCCTGGTTGGGAGATGCCGTCGCTTCTGCGCGCGAGCATTAAGAACGGATGGCTGAAGTTCTCGTTCGCAGCGCCGCGAGCGCTGCGGTTTGGAGTGGCGATCTGGAGCGATCCGTCGCAACTAAAGATTATCGGGCCCGGGGAGATCCGCGCCGGGCGCGCCGCTACGGTCTTGGTCTTTGACCTCAAGGCCGGCACGAGCAATGTGCGCTACCGCTGTCGGGGCTGTCGTAGCTCGACGTTTACCTATTCGCTGTAAGTAAGATCGCTGTTCGACGATAACCCGGCTTTGGGACTCCTTGCTGGCGCTTGTTGAAGACGGCGATCCTGTTAAGGAACCAGGATAGCCTGGATACAGACCCTATCATGGCCGCAATCCTCGTCTCTCGGCGTCGTAGCTCCGAGCCGAAGCTAGCCTCGCCGGCCCCGAAGCGCAATGTGACGATATGAACGTGCTCTCAATCATCCTATTGGCGATAGGCATACTGATACGGGCTGCGCTCTACTATCCGCCCGCGATGTTTCAAATCGACCCGGATGCCGTCGTCGCCGGCATCTGCGCGTTCCGCATCGAGCACGGCCAATATCCCCTTTTTTTTCCCGGCGGCAATCGTTTGAGCGCCGCCAGCTGCTATCTTACCGCCGCATACTTCCATCTGTTCGGACCGGGGAGGACCGGTTTAGCATTAACCGGCCTAACGTGGGGAGTGCTGTATCTCGTTTTTACACTGCTCTTCCTGCGGGCATGCCTTGGACCGAAATCTGGCTGCATACTTTTCTGTTTGCGATCGTGCCGCCGGAACAATTTATGACGGTTACCTATCCGCCATGGGGATACGGAGAAATCGTGGCCTCCTGCGCCGCAACGCTGTGGCTCGCTACACTTTGGCGCCGGGAGGGACTGCTCTGGCAACGAGTGTGCTTTGGACTGAGCGTCGGAATCGGCCTTTGGTTTTCGTTCCAAACGCTGATGATCGTATTGCCGGCAATTATATGGATTGCCTCACGGCGCCGAGTGTCCATGCTGAAAGAGTCGGGACCGAGTATCGTCGCCGCGGTGGCGGGTGCGCTGCCTCTCGTCCTTGCAAACGTTAGCCACGGTTTTCCAACCTTCACTCAAAATTGGGCCCTTCGAGCCGCGCTGAACATGGCCATCGCACGCGACGATTTCGTTTGGGTCATTGGCTCGCTGATTCCGCACCTGCTATTTCGAGCGTCGGGCTGGCGGTCGGAAACCACGGTCCTCGTGATCGCGTATTCAATAGTTGCCGTGGGTTTTGCGCTAAGCCTCCGTCGCACCGTCTCAAATCCGACGCAACCCTGTTCCCCGCGAAACCTTGGAATGCTGTTGCTGCTCGTTCTCGTTGCAACGATTGGAATCTTCAGCGCCTCACAAGCGGGAACGGTTCGCGGATGGACCGTTCGATATGTTGCGCCGCTCTACGCTGTCGCGCCTGTTTTCTTAGGCGTTGGGATCGAAGAACTATGGTCCGCTGCCAGGACGCTTTCAATCGTTACCGCGGCTGCGTTGCTGATCCCAAATCTTCTGTGCTATGGCTTGCCGGGTAGCCAGTTACCGTCTCAACTTACAGCGGAACTCTCCGACTACACGCGTTTGGAACGGGCGCTCATTCTGCACAAGGTGCAATTCGTCTACGGAGACTACACCTGGGTTTATGATTTGAACTTCGATACGCACGAGCGCGTCACGGCGGTTCCCAAGGTTCCAACCGCGGACTGCTTCGATTATGGCGGCAAGCTCAGACACTCGCCGGTGCGGTGGGCGGTGGTGGGCTTTTACGATGAAGTCGAGCGTGAGGCGAAGGTTGTCGGCGCGAGTGGAACGCCTCAGCAGTACGGTCAGCTCTGGCTTCTCATCGCTGATTACCCCTCGCAAGACGCCGCAGGTTTGCTGACCGCGCTCCGAGCGAGCGGAATTTAGCGCGCGTAGCTCGCACTGCCGTTGAACATGCCTCGCGTCGCTGATTACGCGGGCGAGGGGGTCAGAATCGCGCACGATACTCGGCTAAGGGCCCGCCGTAGCGAGCCCGTTGCGTTATCTCGGATCGAGCGAGGTTCGGAACTATATCTTAGCTGTGCTGACCGTCGCACCGATGGGATATTGGGTGCCTGTCAGGTACTCTTGATTCTCTCCACCCGGAAACGAGTCGATGCCGACCGTTCCGCAATAGGTATCCGGCGCCACGATCTTAGAGCCTTGGACCCAAGGCTGAACGACGTCGCTGAAGCCGCACGAACCGGGTAGCGCGAACTCGCCGGTCATCGTCGCGAACTTGCCTTTGATTTTGACTTGATAGATTCCGGAGCCGGCCGAAGCACTGAACGACTGATCGACGAGATCCACATGCTTTCCGTCCCACTGAACGCCGCCCGGAAAGTGGATGGTCACGTTAAGGTAGAGCGACTTAAACGTGTCGCTACCGCGCGGGAGTTCGACGGCGGTCGTTCCGCCCGAACTAGGCCCTTCAACCTCGACAAAGAGGTTACCGCGATCGTCGTAGGCTGGGGGGAAGTAGTAGTACATGCCCGGCGCCTGGTATTCTTTGGGCGTGCCCGTGGCATGCGCAAAGACGAGGATGCCGCCCGGATAGTTGTCCGAGATGAAGTTGGCGACGGCGAGATTTCCGGTCTTCGGGTCGACCGAGCAGCCGACGGGATTTACGCCGGGAGTATCGAGCGTTTTGGTTGGGCTCGTGCCGCCGTGGGCGTACTCCGTAACGTCAGATGCCTCGAACTGTGTGATGAAAACGTTGCCGGATTTGTCGGTACACTGACCGTACGGCGCAGCGAAGCCGGTCAGCGTTCCCATTAGCTTGCCATTGGGATACGAGTAGACGTAGACGTCATCGGTCTTTTGGTCCGAGACGTAGAGCAGCTGCTGCTTTTTAGCATCGGGAGACATCCATGAAGGCTGATGGTCGGGCTGCACGATCATCGGAGGCTTGCCCGGCATCGTGGGAGCCATGACGTTGGCTAGTGACGGCGAGCGGAGATTTGCCGCAGCGGCGTTCTGGGCTGCTGCAGGCGGCGCGAATGCTGATTGCGCTCCGCCAGAACTGCAGCCGGCGAAGATAGCGGCAGCGGCAATGCTGCCTACGACATATTTTAGCGTCATCGAGGTATTCATGAGGGGTGTTTGATCCTTAATCATAGAGAGCAGGCCAAAGGGGAACCGCCAGGGTTGTATCGGTCGCTCCCGGCTGAAGGCGTTCGGCGGAAGCGCCGTTTCCGGGTACTCTAGCAGCTCAGCCGTACCAAAGCGTTCAGGCTCGCGGGGAGGGTCTTCGGTGCATCCCGCGCTATCGTAGCCGAACGCGAGCACCGTACTCCGTGCTCCGGAAAGGTAGGACATGATTCTATCCACTTTTCGCCCGAGTAGGATCGCAGTCGCAGGCATGGTCGCGGTTGGCATGGCCATCGGAGTCTCCAGCTTAGGCATCGTGCGGGCAGAGCACGTGACGCCGGACAAGAGCAAAATCTACAGATGCAGCAGCGGCACGGCGTGCGTCGAGGGCAGTTCCACGGGCAGCAGCGCGTGGGGCGTCTACGGGACGGGTACAACCGCCGATGGCGTTCACGGCGTCACCAGTACTACCAATGGGAACTCCGGTACGTCGGGGATCAGCACCGGGACGAGCGGCCAAGGCCACGGCGTATACGGCCGCTCTTCGAACGGCCAGGGTGTGTATGGAACCTCTTCGAGCAACAACGGCGTCGAAGGCCATTCTTCCGGGAGTGGGGGTTCTGGGGTCGCCGGAATTCAACAGGGCAAGTCGAGCGGCAGCGGCGACGGCGTGTACTCGGAGTCGGCAGACACCACGAACCTTTATGAAGCCATCGAAGCGAAGGCCGACAGCTCCAACACGTATATCTTTGAAGGTTTTAACGCTTCGACCAACGGTCTCTGCACGATCGACTACAACGCGACCCTCGCGTGTACGGGCGGCACCCTCGTAAAGAACGTGCGAACGCGGCACACGAATGCCAACGGCGAGCACGTCCTCGCCTACGCGGCGGAATCGGCAACAGCGATGATCGAAGACGTGGGAACCTCGCGGATGGTCGCCGGTGTCGCCAACGTGCAGATCGATCCGGCCTTTGCTGCCGTGATGGATCGCAAATGGTACTACGTCTTCCTTACGCCATTGGGAGACACGCGTGGCCTCTACGTGAGCATGAAGACCGCGTCGGCGTTCCAGGTGCGCGAAAATGGGGGCGGCCGTTCGCGGGTCGAGTTCGATTATCGCATCGTCGCGCACCCTCTCGATGCCAAGAACGATAGGCTGCCACTCGCTCCGGCCATGCGGAGACCGAGAGATATGAATCCATAAGATGGACCGGCGTTACTTCGTTCGCATGGCCACAACGGGTCTCTCCGGTGCGTATCTCTGGCTCGTTGCGTGCGCTCATTCAAAGGCAACGAAAAGCCCTGTTGAAAGGACCACAACCATGACTCAAGGTGCGCCACAGAGCGGCAGCGATTTGACCGCCATTCGTCCGTTTCCTAAATTGAACGTTCCGGAGGCGGAACTTGACGATTTGCGTAGGCGTATCAAGGCAACGCGGTGGCCTGCAAAGGAACTCGTGGCGGACGATTCGCAAGGCGTGCAGTTGGCGACGACGCAGGCGCTGGCGGCCTATTGGGCGGACGGTTACGATTGGCGCAGGATCGAGGCCAGATTGAATGCGACCCCCCAGTTCGTCACCCAGATCGACGGAGTGGACATCCAGTTCATTCACGTGCGTTCGAAGCACGACAACGCGCTGCCGCTCATCATCACGCACGGTTGGCCCGGTTCGATCATCGAGCAAATGAAGGTCATCGGTCCATTGACCGATCCCACGGCAGACGGCGCGAGCGCCTCGGACGCGTTCCATCTGGTGATTCCGTCAATTCCCGGATACGGCTATTCGGCCGAGCCGGCAGCCCTCGGCTGGGATCCCGTACGGATCGCTAAGGCCTGGGTCGTGCTGATGCAGCGGCTCGGATACGATAGATTCGTCGCGCAGGGCGGCGACTGGGGTGCGGCCGTCACGCAACAGTTGGCGATAATCGCGCCGGATCACGTGATGGCCATTCACAGCAACATGCCCGGGACCGTTCCCGACGACATTTTGACCAAGGCAATTGCCAACGCTCCGCCGCCCGCCGGACTCGCGGGCGACGAGCTGAATGCCTATCGGCAGCTGGCCGACTTCTACACGCATCACCTCGGGTACGCCGTCGAGATGGCGAACCGCCCTCAAACGCTCTACGCTTTGAACGATTCGCCGATCGGCTTGGCGGCTTGGATTCTCGATCACGACAAGGACAGTTACGAGATGATCGCACCGGCCTTCGCGGGTAATCCGGGCGGTCTTTCGCGCGACGACGTCCTCGACAACATCACCATGTACTGGCTGACGAAGACGGGCATCTCTTCGGCGCGCCTTTACTGGGAAAACAAGCTCGGCTTCTTTAACGTACAAGGCGTGAAGATCCCGACCGGCGTCAGCGCGTTTCCCCATGAGATCTATACGGCGCCGCAAAGCTGGTCGGAAAAGGCGTATCCCAAACTGGTGTTTTACAAGAAGCACGACGTGGGCGGACACTTTGCAGCTTGGGAACAGCCACAACTCTTCTCCGAAGACGTCCGCGCAACGTTTCGATCGTCGCGCAAAGCGAACGCATAAAACTCGACCTCGGGGCGCTTCGCGTTCCCTCACAGACTGTCACACAGTTTCCAACACACCCTCGATTGTATGATTACTGCCCGGTTTTGCCGTGATAGGCTTCCTCCTGACCCTTATCGTTACTAAGAGCTTCTTCAGGAGAACAGTCGAGTGATCAAATCCAATATTTCGGCCCGGAATCTCTCCTTTGGCCTGGCAGCCGCACTGGCCGCTGCGATGCTGGCCGGCTGCGGAGGGTCGCAGGCGCTCGGTCCAACCCCTGCCCAAGGCGTATCTTCACAAATCAGTCATTCGCCGATGCTTAGCCCCGACGTAAAGGGAGGCTGCACGGCCCATGGAGGCGTGCGCGTGACTCCTTGCAGCGTCGATTTCACCGCGTCTAGCGCAGGTCCCGATACGGTGACCGTTCGAACGCCGAAAGACAAGAAGGGCACGCTCAGCGAGGGTGATAACTGCGGCGGCGCCTCAGGCATTGCCACCGTCACCCAGGGCTCGGGCGACGATTGGACCGTAACTGCCGGAGCGACCACCGGTTCATGCACGGCTGTGTTCGATTACACGAACAAGCACGCGAAGGTGATCGGGCACGCCAACCTTAGCATTACAAACTCTATCTAATTCGTCCGGAGCTTCGCGATGTGCTCGCCTCGCATCTTTTTCTCGGAAGATGCGGGGCGGGCACGTTTTACTAGGGTTAACGTCGGAACCATTGGAAAGAGAGGCCATGCTGACTCGCATCGTTCGCCAACTCTCGCTCGGCACACTCGCGTTGCTGACCGTACTAAGCGGTTGCAACAGCGGCTCCGGTGCGGGCGTACCGTCATCCGCCTCTCCCGACAACAACGGCAAAGGCCACGGTGGAAACTGTGGGAAGGGTGGCGGCGGCGGCAACCTCACCTACACTGCGCAACTTTACGGCAACGACGTCAAGGTCTATTCCGGCAGCGGAAGCGGGTTCACGCTCGAGTGTACGTTGACACAAGGTTTAATGGAACCCGATGGGATCGTCGCGACGGCCAACGGCTGGGTGTACGTTGCAAATGAAGGCACGTCGAACGTCCTGGTCTATCAAACGAAGCATGGGATGCCGAAGGGTCCAGTATCATCCCTCAGCGATTATGACCAGCTTCCCGTTAACGTCGATGCGAATCCGAGCCGTAAGCTGGTCGCGGTTTCGAACAAGAGCTCGACGAGTGGCACAACCGGGAGCGTCAGCGTCTACCTAAACCGTCAAGCCGTGCCGTCTCGCATGCTCACGTACGGAAGCGATATGCTCGAAGGTCAGGGCGTTGCCATCAGTCATTCAGGCGATTGCTACTGGAGTTTCTACGATTCTACGGTGGGAAGCGGTTCGATCGTCGAGTTTATCGGCTGTAATGGAAGCGGTACCGTCGTCGTGCCGTCGATTACGGCTCCCGGCGGGATGGCGTTTGATCGGGGCGGCAACCTCTACTATCTCGATAGCTCCGCCGGAATATATAAGTGTAAGAAAACGTCGAATTGCGCCCTGTTTGCAACTGGTTTTGTCGATCCGGTAAACATCAACTTCGATCAACACTACAAGAATTTATGGGTGGCCGACGCCGGCGGCTATATCGACGTCGTCTCCCCGAAGAACGGGCGGATCGAATACAAATATCCGGTCGGTGGTTCCAGCGATGCGCCCTTCGGAATCGCGCCGGAGCCGGGAAGCTAAGCGGGCCCGGTAGGGCGCGTGGACTAGACCGGTCCTTGGAACCGTCAAGAAGCGCACCCGATGAAAGATCGGCCGCGCTTGAGCTAGCTGCGCTGCTCAAGGCCCTTCGACTGCAGGCCGGCCTCTCTCAGCAGATGCTCGCGGATAAGGCGCTCGTCAGCGTGCAAGCCGTCAGCGCGTTGGAACGCGGCTATCGTAAAGTGCCGTATCCCAAGACGCTGGAGCGTTTGGCCGACGCCCTCGCTCTGCCTGCGGATGCTCGTGCGGCACTAGAGGAAGCCGCGAACCGCGCGCGCGGTTTGCGCTTTCAAGAGCAAGAAGCCGCTCCCACTCACAATTTGCCGCGCCAGCTCACCTCATTCTTGGGGCGTGACCTCGTCGTAAGGGAAATTAGAGGGCTGGTAAAGACGGCGCCGCTGGTCAGCGTCGTCGGAACGGGCGGTGTCGGAAAGACGCGCGTTGCCATCGAAGTCGCGGGCCACCTGCTGAGCGAGTTTCCCGATGGCGTCTGGTTCATTGAGCTTGCGCCGCTCAACGATCCGGAGCTTGTGGCCCACGCTCTTGCAGGCGCGCTAGGCGTACAAGAATCGCCCCGGATGCCTCTCCTCGGAACCCTGATCGGACATCTTTCGCAGAAGCACGCACTGGTCGTTTTGGATAACTGCGAGCACGTCATCGATCAAACGCGCAGAGTCGTAGGGTCGTTGATGCGCGAATGCCCAAAGGTCACGTTCATAACGACCAGCCGCGAAGCGCTGAGCGTTGCGGGCGAGCGCGTGTATCGACTTCCTTCGCTGGCCGTCCCCGAGCAACGAAACATTCTGCCGGAAGACGCGCTGAAGTTCGGCGCCGTTGCGCTGTTCGCCGAACGCGTGCGAGCGACGGACGCATCCTTCGCGGTGACGCGGGAAAATATTTCACCCATCATCGAAATCTGTCGCCGGCTGGATGGCCTCCCTCTAGCCATCGAGCTTGCAGCCGCCCGCGCGACGGTTCTGTCACCCCGGCAAATTGCGGACCGCCTCGATCGGATTTTCGACCTACTCGTCCCTAACGACGACGGCAGCGTTCCCCGGCATCAAACGATGCGCGCGGTCATCGAGTGGAGCTACGCGCTGCTTTCGTCGCCGATGCGCTTGTTGTTTGATCGACTCTCGATTTTCGCAAGTAGCTTCTCCTTGGAGACTGCAACGACTGTTTGCGCCGACCCGAGCCTCCCAGGTGAAGACATGCTGGAGTTGCTTTCTTCGCTGATCTCACGGTCGATGGTAATGGTGGACTTCTCGCGAGGTGAGGCCCGCTATCACATAATTGAGGCGACGCGGCAGTACGCGCTGGAGAGACTTGCCGAGCGCGGTGAACGCCAGTCGATTTCGCAGCGCTACGCGCTTACCTGCCTACAAGTTGCGCAGCGTCTCGACCGCGACTGGTACGCTGCCGACGAACGCACTTGGTTCCGCGACGCCGCAGCCGAGTTGGACAACTTCCGTGCGGCCCTCGACTGGTCTCTCGTGGAGAAGCAAGACGTCGAGACTGGATCCCTTATAGCCGGCGCACTCGCTCGAGTTTGGTACTCGCTGGCGGCGGTAGAAGGCCGGAACTGGGTGCGCTTGGGGCTTTCGTTGCTCGCTCCGCAGGGCTCTGCGGCGGTCGTTAATCATCTCAATATTGCCGACGCCGAACTCTGTGGTGCTCTCGGTGAGTACGCGGGATCGTTCGCCGCAGCCGAACGCGTATTGAACGCTCGAGACGTTGACGAACTGCAGATGGCGCGAGCCAGCCAAGCCGCCGGAAGCGCCTTGGGCGCTCTCGGGCGCACCACGGACGCTGAAGCTCTTCTTCAAAAAGCGCTCGATGGCGCGCGCCAGCTCGATAATCGCCGATTGCAAGCGCTGACTTTGAGCGACCTCGGGACCCTTCGTTCTCGTTGTGGCGACGTTGACGACGCTCGACTGTTTTACGCGGAGGCGATTACCTACTACATCGCCTTGAACCTCGAACGACCCGCAGCGTCGGTCGCAGGGAACTTAGCGGAGATCGAGTTCGCCGCCGGCGACGTTGCCGCTGCGTTGCAGCGCGCGCAAGAGGCGCTTGCCGGGCATGAGGCCTGGCACAACCGCCGCTCAGCCGCGAACGATTTGAGCAATATGGCGGCCTATCTCGTAGCGATGGACTGCTTCGATGACGCTCGCGCGCATGCGACGGACGCGCTGAGCGCCGCCAAAGACGTTAAGGCAACCGTGCTGACCGCGTACATCCTCCAGCACTTTGCTGCAATCGGCGCTTTCCAGCATTACCTGGATGCTCGTGGCGAAAAGCTCAATCGCGAACGCGCGGCGATGCTGCTCGGCTACGTAGACTCTCGTCTTACCGCCCTCCAGGCTGGGAGAGAATACACCGAACAGCAAGAATACGACCGGATCAAGCTGTCCCTTCGCGACGAACTCAGGCAAAAGCTCGACTCCGTCATGGAGCTGGGCGCCGATTGGGCTGAAGACGAAGCGATGAAGATCGCGCTCGGGCTATAAGCCAAGCGCGCGAGGCAGCCGGCCGGGTTGCACCGAACGTTTCTGGCCGAAGCTTTCATGCTTCAGGGGGCAGTGGTTGGTCTACGGCTCGACCTGGTTTGGCGGATCGGGCTCGAACTTCGGAAACGGAACGGTATTTAAAATTGAACGCTGAACGCTTTGCGCCGTCGCTTGCGTTACTGCTCGCGGTCGCCGGCTGCAGCGGCATGTCGCCGAACACGACACTGCCGGCATTTCCTAACGCCACCGTGCGCTTAGGCAGCGCGCCGGCCTGGCGGGAAACCGTTTTGCACAGCTTCGGTGGTCTCGATGGGGCCGCCGCTAGTGACGGTCTGATCGCGGGCAAGGCGGGCGTTTTCTACGGCACGACGCTCTTCGGCGGCGGCAGTAGCGGCGGCAACGGAACGGTATTCAAACTCGCGCCGCAAGGTTCAGGATATGCCGAGAGCGTTCTCTACAGTTTCAAGGGCGGCTACGACGGGTCCACGCCAGAGGGTATCGTTTTACGCGGCGGCGTGTTGTATGGCGTAACGTTCGCCGGCGGTGACCCTTCCGGCAACGGTGGTCTTGGGTGGGGAACGATCTTCGAGCTGTCGCCGGGAAAATCGGGTTACACCGAAAGCGTGCTCTACCGTTTCCGCGGCGGGCTCGACGCGTGGGAGCCGCTCGGCCCGATCGTCCTCGACAAAACGGGAAACATTTACGGCGCTTCGGCGTTCGGCGGCTCGCGAAATGACGGTGCCGTCTTCAAATTGACGCCGGGCCAGTCCGGCTACACCGAAAGTCTACTCTACTCGTTTCCGGGTGGCGCGGGCGGGATTTTGCCCGAAGCCGGCGTGACGATCGATAAGCGTGGTTCGATTTACGGCACGACGATGTACGGCGGCAGCTACGCGGGCTTCTGCGACGGCGGTTGCGGCACGGTCTATAAATTGGCGCTCGGAAAATCCGGCTACTCCGAGAGCGTGATCTTCACGTTTGACGGTTTGGACGGCGACCTTCCATACGGGGCGGTAACGATCGACGAGCGATCCGGAGCCGTTTTTGGAACGACGTTCTGGGGCGGCACGAAGCGCGTCGGCACGTTCTTCGAGCTCACGCCGAACGGCTCGTACTATGCCGAACGTGTCCTCCACAGTTTTGAGGCTAAAGCGGATGGGTTCTTACCGGAGGGGACGCCGTTGCTCGAACCCGACGGCACGTTTATACGGCACCGCCGCAATCGGCGGCGGAGGCTGCCGCGGCATCGGCTGCGGCGTCGTGTTCGAGCTGACGCCGTCCGGCGCGCACTATTCGTTCCACGTCGTTTACGATTTCCGCCGCCCGAACCACGGCGCCGAACCGGAACAGACTAACCTGCTTTCGGACGAAAGCGGCGCGATCTATGGAGCGACGCGCTCGGGCGGAACGGAGAGGAACTGCGCCGACGGCGGTCCCGGCGGCGCCAAAGGTTGCGGTGTGGTCTTTAAAATAGCGCCACAATAGCGAGGCACCCCTACCAATGGCCTGCGCTTTGACCGCCGTCTACATGGGAAATTTCGCCGGTTACGTACGGGGCGTTTTCCAAATACATCACGGCAGAAATGACATCTTGGATCTCTCCAATTCGCCCGAGCGGGATCTGCGCTTCGAGCCCGGCGTACGACGCCTCCGGATGCGTCCTGATGAGTATAGGTGAGACCGCATTCACCCGGATACCACACGACGCATATTCGATCGCGAGTGCCTTCGTTGCTGAGTTCAAGCCGCCCTTAGCCAACGATGCTAACGCCGCCGGAACGCCTTTGACGGGTTGTTCGGCTACGGTCGCCGTGATGTTGACGATATGACCCCAACCTTGAGCCTCCATCACGCGCAGCGCGCGCTGCGTGATGTGGAAAAAACCCGCGAGGTTCGTCGAGAGCATCAAGTCAAAGTCAGCCAGGGTGTACTGTGTGAATGGTTTCGAAATGTAGGCTCCTGCATTATTGACTAGTGTGTCCAGCCGTCCGAATCCATCAACGCCCTCGCTCATAATGAGGTCGGCGGTCTTGGGGTTACTGATGTCGCCGGCAACGTCGCGCACATTCGGATCTGTGCTGGGCCCGATCGAGAGCGCGCTGGCGACCACCTTGAAGCCGGCATCGCGGTATGCGGCTACCAGGCCCGCGCCGATACCGTGCGAAGCACCCGTGATTATAGCGACCTTTTCGTCGATCACGTCGGCAGTCAATCCTGAGGCGCCGTTTTGCCGGCGTCCACGACAATCTTAACCGTACGTGAGATCGGTGCTCTGTCCGACCTCGATAATATAACCATCAGGATCGCGGATGTAGCAACGAATCTCGCCGTACTTGGGAATCGGTTCCGTGAGGAACTCGGCTCCCCGGCTTTTCCATAGTTCATAGCATGCTTGAATATCCGCAACGCGGATATTCATAAAACTGCTGATCTTATCCGGATCGGGGACGCGAAGCGTTACCGACGGCTTGTCGGGGGTGGGGCCGCCGCCAACGTTGATTATGAGCCACGTGTTTGCGATTTTGATGTACGGCGGTGCGTTTCCATCGCCCATGCTCACAATTTCTCCGCCGAAGACCGTTTTGTAGAATTTGGCCGATCGCTCGAGGTCGGCGACGGTGAGAAAATGCGCGACGGTAAATCCTTCCCGCGGCGGCATCTCATAGCTCGTCTGCTCGACTTGTACTTTGTCCATTGACGACTCCTATTCGGATAGAGAGAAAACTGGGGCTTACTCACGGGAAGAGCAGCACCTTGCCGATACCGCCCTTCGTAAATGCGGCCTGCGCGGCGCCCGCGTTCTTGAGCTCCTCGCGGCGGCCGATCGGGATCGTCATCTTGCCGGCGTTTACGGCGTCGGCGATGAAGGCGATGCCCTCTCGGTCCTGCGTTGAGCGGAACGGGACGACGCGAACCTTCGGATAGCGCTCGGTGCCGTCGGGCGCTCCCGTCACCGATGCAAACGTCCCGCCGTCCTTGACCTTCGCGAGCAGATCCGTCGCCGCTTTCCCGCGAAGCGCGTTCGCCACGATGTCGACTTTCGGAATCGCTCGCGAAGGCGGCCGCGTCGTCGAGGGCGATCGTTTCGTCGGCGCCGATGCTGTCTGCCTGGTCGAGCTGAAAACGCTGCACGCCCGCGATCACGCGCGCGCCCGATACCTTCGCCGTGTACACGGCAACCCGACCGACGGCGCCCGCAGCGCCGGCGACCAGCACCGTTTGGCCAGATTGCAACCCGCTTGCGACGGAGATCAATTGGCTTCCCGTGACCCCCACCAGCGGAAGCGCGGCCGCCTCGACCAGGTCCATCGTCTCCGGCACCTTGGCGAAGAGCGTCGCTTTGTCGGCGACCAGTTCGGCGTACGTGTGGTACGACCACGCGCAGACACGGTCGCCGACCTTGAGGTCGGCGACACCGTCGCCCGTGGCGATCACCGTTCCCGACACGTCCAGGCCGATGATCGCCGGAAAGTGCAACTGCCACCGGTCCTTCAAGTCGCCGTTGCGCTCGAGCATGTCTTCCGGGTTGATGCCGATGCCGGCCACCTTGACGAGGACGTCGCCCGCGCCCGGCTCGGGATCCGGCATATCTTGATATTTCATCACTTCCGGACCGCCGTACGCGCTCACTACAGATGCCTTCACCTGTCTCGCCTCGTTGGGGTCGCGAAACATCTCGTCACCATGCTATCCTCGCTGCAGTTGCGTACACCCAAGTGCCCCTGGTACCCCTGCTACCACGGAACGGTTTTTGAGTTACGCCCCTTAAATTCGCGCGGAATTTTGGTAACGGCCGGCAAAATGGATCGAAACGATGATACCGCTCGTGCTGGCGGCTGTTGTAGCGGCCGGAGGCGAAGTGCAGGGGCCCACCCTCGCAGGCGTGACGCTGGGTGGCGACCTTACTCAGGTCCTCTCGCAACATCCCGGAGCCCAACGATCCGCCAGCTCCGGCCAGCGGTGGGTTTGGAGCAGGCACGGAGGCGGTACGGTTACCGTTACTGCCGATGACCTTGGCAATATCACTAGGGTTGATTTCGTAGCAAATAAACGCCAGAACAACAACATCGACCTTCCTTGTGTTGGAGCCTTTCCCGTTCAAGACTCCGATGTGAATCTTAACTTCGCTTTAGGCAAAACGGCATGTGGTGCGTTTAATGGGGCGCTCTATGGCTTGCCGGATCGTTCTCTGGTCGATGTTCGCTTTGATGGCCCGGGCGATGGTCAGCTTATCGAGGCCACCTGGTATCGCCCTTCTGACAAGAACTCTTCACCCGTTGGACACATGAACGCGCGTTATCCATTACCTGCGGCCGGCCGTACGGTACGGGGGAGCCGGCCGAATATACTATGCCGGCGAGTGCCAAGCGCCGGGAAAAGACACGTCTGAATTCTGGCAGCTTCTTTTCCCTGCAGTATATCTCCAACCGCCGCGACAGGGAGCCACAGGGTTAACGGCGGTCCGGCAGATCTTCCGGGACGATCCAAATGTCGCGGTCATGCAAGATCGATCTGGAATGCTTCGGATTATGATCGGAAGCGTCTCGACCGCAATACTGCAAACGAGGATACAAACTCTAACGCTGAATTCGATCGACCAATACAGCGCGCCGTCAGCGATAATCGCAAATTGAGAACGCGCCGGAACTTCGTGCCGCTGAGCGCAGACTGAATGTTTACGCCAACCAAGGTACCATCAACATCATTGTGTCCGGGCCGATCCCGGGAGCGCCGCATCTTCCAAAGCTGCTGCAGAACGTTACGATAGACGACGCGTTAGACTCCGTGGTGAGAACTTTCAGAGGTATCGTGACGTACGGCATATGCACTCAGCCTAACGGTAAAAGCCTGTTTCAGTTCGGCTTTATATACGGCTCGTAGAGCCGTCTACCCACCGCGGCGATGGGCCCAGGGTGGTGTGCTAAGGAACGACGACAATCCTGTGGGTGCCGTCTGTCGATGCGGTCCAAGCTTCCGAGATCGACGAAAGCGGTACCGTTTTGGTCGGGACGTCGACGCTACCGTCTGCGATAAGCTGCATGTAGACGGGGACTTCGGCCATGATATCGGCAATTTGCGCGGAACCCGCTCCGCTGCCGGAGATGCGAATGCGGCGGCTTCGTAAGAGCGCCGCCGGCACGGCTGCATCGGGACCGGCCGTCGCGCCAATTTGCACGTAGGCAATGTCGGCGGTATCTTCTTCAAGCCCGCGCCTCGCGAGCGACGCGAAGGCAGTCTCTGCTGCCGACGCCCACAGAAAGTCGAGCACGATGCTCGGTGTCGTACCGCCTTGAGCGTCGACGATTGCCGCGGCATCGATCTCGCGATTACCGCTCAGCGCAACGGTCGCAGCCCCAAGCTCCGCAGCGCGCGCAAGACGTGCCGGATTGCGCCCCACGCCGACGATGCGGTTTGCGCCGAGTAGGCGCGCGTGTTGCACGGCAAGATATCCGGCCATACCGGTCACGCCGAGAACCAAGACCGTTGCGAGCGAGCCGATCTCGCGAACGCGCGCCTTGAGCGGCAACCACGATGCGAAGGCCGGATTCAATCCGCCGGCGACCTTCACGGGATCGGCCCCGGGGGGTAGCGAGATGCGCATCGTTTTGGGTACCGCCATTCGCTCCGCGAACGTGCCGTGCGGGGGACGAACAAAGCCCGTATAGATGAAATCGCCGGCCGGGGTACGGGCGACGACGTCGACGCCCGGGACGAGAGGCCACGACTGCGTGCTTCCGTAATGCCGTCCGGCTGCCAGCGATCGTACGATAGGATGAAGCCCTGCAGCTACCAGCTCGACGAGCTCGGTGCCGTCGTCAACCTCGGGTTCGGGAAATTCACCGTATTCCGGGGTAGCCTCGGTAGCGGTAACGACAGCAGCTTTCATAAGGTTTCCTTCACACGCGATTTTTTCGGACTTTATCGCGGTCATCCTAGATTTCGGCTCCCAAGGCGTTCGCCGCGTCCCCGCCTAACGGCTGAAAGCACGCGACCCTCGTTCGACGTATTCCGGGGTAGGGAGGTTTTCTTGCGTTACATCACTGCGCTACTCGCACTCGTGTTTCTCGCCGCGTCTGCGCCGTCGGCCGATATCAGCGGCACGTGGCAAGGGACGCTAAGCGTGCCCCGCCTCGGCAATCTACCTCGGGTCATGCGCATCACCAAGGCCGGCAACGGTTACGATGTGCAGATTTACAGCACCCAGGAGAGCGAAGTTCCCATAGCAACGCGCAACGTCAGAATCGACGGATCGACAATCGCGATGGCGTTCGATATGAATAGCGATCCTTGGCTCAACTACCACCGCACGTATCTCGCTACGCTTTCCAGCGATGGGAAAACACTTAGTGGTACGTGGGGAGTACCCGGCGGGCTCAACGTACCGATGGTGTATTACCGAACACCACCGGTGACGCTGCACATGCTGCAGCCAACGCGCGACCTCTACATCGACGTTGCGGACGGCGTCAAAGACGAAGTCCTTGACTGGGGCGGCAGTGGCCGGCCCATGGTGCTACTCGCCGGCCAAGGAGTCACGGCCCGCGGTTGGCGGTCGATCATTCCCGACCTCGTGACGAAATATCACGTGTATTCGATCACACGTCGCGGCTACGGCAACTCAAGTAAGCCACCTGCAACCCAGCAGAACTACAGCGCCGAGCGGCTCGGCCAAGACGTCCTCGTGATCCTCGACAAGCTGCAGATTGCTAAGCCGATTCTCGTCGGTCACTCAATCGCTGGCGAAGAACTCAGCTACATCGGAACGCAGGCACCGCACAAAGCCGCCGCGCTTATCTATCTAGATGCGGCATACTACTACGCATATGACGGGGGCATTCCCACTCCGCCGCCACCCAGTCCGCCATCCAGTCCACCGCCCGGTTTTCCGAAAGCGTCGCCGATTGATGATGCGATTGATAACAACACAGGGCACTTCACGACGCCAATCGCCCTGCCGATCCTTGCGATCTTCGCCAATCCCGATAACCAGCAGCCTCGTCCTGGATTGTCGGCGGCGTTCATAGCGGAAATGAATGCGTTCACGACAAAGCAGATCGCAGCGTTCAAGAAAGGCCAGCCCAAGGCTCAAGTCATCGTCATACCCAATGCCAACCACTTCGTCTACAGATCGAATAAGGACGAAGTTCTTCGCGATATCAATACCTTTGTCGCGAACTTGCCGACATAGGCCGCTCGACTTTTAGCGCGGCGCGGGCGATCCGTCGGACCAGGTGAGTACCGGTACCATAACCACGGTCGATAGATATGGACCGCGATCAACGGACTGAGCTGGCGAATTGTCCACGTTGCTGCCCCAATTAGCGACTTGATCTCGTGGAACGAAAAACATCACGTGGGGATACCATGGTCCGTGGGCATGGTTAAGATACCCTTCCTTTGAGAGCATAAAGCCAAATGCACCAGGCTCGGGTGGCTTAAAGCTATGATCGGCGAAGGCAGCGTTCGTTCTTTCCGCCATTTGCTGCCTACTGAGGCCGGCCAGGGCCCATTGCGCCTCCTGAAGTAGCTGCGGAATCTCGGTGCGCGCCGCGGGAGGATTGTAACAATCGGGACCGCGCTCTTTCGGATTCCAAAACTCGGTATCGTTAAATGGCGCAGCCCAAGAACGTTCGACGAGGCACACGAAGCCGTTCGTTCCTTTCACCGCCGTCTCGAAGCCGCGGGAAGTAAGCACAAGCACCTCGGCGTTCGCGGCGATCGATGGCGGAGCGGCGCTCCGCGCCAAGGCGACTTCGGCTTGGCGATCGGGCATAAGGTATGGAGCGATTGGGCCCCTCGCCGGCAGTCCTTCGCTGGCGGCGGCTTGCGCCACAAATGGCAGCGCCGTAGCGCCGAGGAGCAGCACGAACGCTCGACGCAATCGAAAAAGAACCACGATCGGTACCTCCGTGTTTCAGCAGCGTACACGTTAAACACGCGGCTCCCGGGCATTGTGACGACAAAAGGATGCCCGCTCCGATTCTCGCGGAACAAGCCATAGGGCTGCGGGGCCTCCCAAGCGATGCCGCGAACTCGCCCGTAGCAATGAATACGACTGATTTCGTGAAATACGCCGCTGCTCTGATTGCGCTCGCGATGTGCTCGGCGTGCGGCGGCTCGTCCGTCGCGCCGTCGAGCGCTGCGCTCGATGGCGGATACACGGCTAGGGCGTTCTCAGTGAACGGAAGGCTGGTAACGGCAGCGCACGCGAATCTGAGCGCGCTGCCCGGCTATCCACGATGGTTCCCAGCCGGCATGCGAAGTCGAAGACCTTTGAGTACATCACGTACGGTACCAACGCCGGCATTTTCGACTATCCGAAGAGCGATCGGCAGATCGGTACGATCGCGAACGCCGGCGGCGGCCAAGAGTGCACGAACGTCCTCTTCGGCTATGGGAAGGAGACCTTCTGGATCGTCGCGGGCGCTGACCAGATCGCGGAGTACAACGTCCGCAAGAAGCCGATCAAGACGCTCTCTGTCACCGTCGGGAATCCATCCAGCTGCGCGATGGATACCAGCGGCGACCTTGCCGTCGGGATCTTGAATGGGTCGGGCGCCGGCGACATCGTGATCTTCCCGCACGCGAGCGGCTCGGGGACCGTTTACGCCACGCCGTTGCTCGCAGAGTACTTCGACGGCTACGACAACCAGGGGAATCTCTTCGCCGACGGCTTTAACGACAGCGGCTTCGAGCTCGTCGAGCTCCCGAAGGGCAGCACGAAGTTCCAAACGATCACAACGAGCAACACTGTGGAGTTCCCCGGCTCCGTGCAGTGGGACGGCACGTACCTGACCGTCACCGATCAGGAAACGAACTCGATGTATCAATACACCGTCAGCGGAACGAAGGCGACGTTGAAGGGCACGGTATCGCTCTCGGGTTCCAGCGACTGCGCGCAGACCTGGATCGCTACAGGCGTTGTCTTTTGCGCGGATGCGGGCAGCGACGGCGCCGAGGTTTTCAAGTACCCGGCCGGCGGTTCAGCGATTGCGGTCCTTACTGGTAATTTCGGCCTGCCGCTCGGCGTTGTAGCAGCAGAAAAATAACCGCGTTTCTGGAGACCCGCTGGCCGCGTCCCTGGCCGCCGGCGATAAGGCCAGCTGCAATGAACGGCGCACCAACGCGGCGAACGAGGTCCGGCACCGCGACGTTCGGGCGGCGAGCGCGACGCCTGATATCTACTTCAAAGGAGCAAGGTTAATGAACACCCCTGGTTTACTCAAGTGCGGCGGCGCCGTCGTTGCACTCGCAATTGTTTCGGCGTGCGGCGCCCTTCCGCTGAGCCTGTCGAAGGGTCAGGTCGCGCCATCAGCCGCTACGTTCAATGCGACCTACGTAGGTAGGACGCTGTTCGTGAATGGGAGGCCGGTAACGGCGGCGAGGCTGAACCCGCTGCCGAGTTACGCAGAGCTTGTACCGGATAAATCGAAGTCAAGGAACTACGAGTACATCATCAACTACTACGATACCTACGCCAGCATCTTCGACTATCCGAAGAGCGTTCAGCAGATCGGTAAGATTAATGGCGCCGGCGGCCAAGGGTGCACCAACGTTTTGTACGGTTATGGGAAGAAGATTGTCTGGAACCCCGGGCGTATCAACGACCAGATTGACGAATACAAGGTTCCAGACAAGCTGCTCAAGTCGCTGACTCTCGACTACACGTTTACATCCAGCTGCGCCATGAATACTAGCGGCGATCTTGCAGTCGGAATCCTATTGGGTAATTCTTACGGTCCCGGCGGTCAGGTCGTGATCTTCAAGAACGCAACCGGCTCGGGTACGGTGTACAATACGCCGTTGACCAAAGAGTACTTCAACGGCTACGATTCCAGCGGCAATCTCTTTGCCGACGGTTTCGGCTCGTCGAGCTATAACTTCGCACTCGTCGAGCTTCCGAAAGGTAGCAGTAAATTCGTTACGATCAAAACGAGCAACTCTCCGGAGTTCCCTGGCTCGGTTCAGTGGGATGGCACCTACCTCACCGTGTTCGATCAGTTCACAAGTGAGACGTATCAGTATACGGTTAGTGGAACGACCGCGACGTTGAAGAACACCGTGCAGTTCACCGGGGCTAGCGACTGCGCGCAGACGTGGATCGTTAAGGGCCTGCTGTATTGCGGCGACGCGGGTAACGGCGACGGCGCGGCCTACAGCTACCCGGCCGGCGGTTCACCGATTGCGGTCTTTACCGGCAGTTTCGCCGAGCCGCTCGGCGTGACGGCAGCGAAGAAGTAGTCTACTTCATCAAGGAGCGTCCATAGTAGGCGGAACCGGAACTGGAGAGGGCACCAAGACACCGTCGGCGTTCCAGGTCCGTGAAAATGAGGGCGGTCGTTCGAGAGTGGAATTTGACTATCGCATCGTAGCTCATCCGTTCGATGCCAAGAACGATCGCTTGCCACTCGCCCCCGCCATGAGGCGGCCGCCGGTTATGCGTTCGTCGCAGTAACACTCCCTTGGGTCAATCGGGGCGCGGTCCTTTCTCCTTCGACAAGAGCGATGACCGCGTCCCAATGGCGCGCGTGGGCGCTTGGCGGGCTTTTTCCACGCAATACGAAACATTCGCCGGGCCAGCAGCGCAATGAAAGGATCGTCCAGTGAAGTCGAATTTGAAATCAACCGATGCAGCAGTCGGAACAGCCCGACTTCCTGTACAGGATGTATTACCGTTTCCCCCTACGCCATCGGCCAGCATTGCCGGCCGCACGATGCAGGAGTCAGTCTATCACCAACGCGTTACGCCACCTCGATTATCCGAACATGCGCCGAATATTCTTATCGTCCTCATCGATGATGCCGGACCCGGTCTGCCATCCCCATTGGGTGGCGAAGTGCACACGCCGACACTCGAACGCGTGATGAACGCAGGCATCGCATACAATCGCTTCCATACCACGGCGATGTGTTCGCCGACGCGCGCCTCAATATTAACGGGGCGCAATCATCACCATGTGAGCGCTGGTCAGATCGCAGAGTTTGCAAATGACTGGGACGGCTACGCCGGCATCCAACCAAAAAGCAGCGCCATGATCCCGCAGGTGCTAAAGGACTATGGCTACAGCACGGCAGCCTTCGGGAAGTGGCACAACACACCAGCTGACCAGACGACGGCTGCGGGCCCCTTCGAGTATTGGCCGACCGGTTACGGTTTCGAATATTTCTACGGTTTCTTGGCCGGCGAAGCGTCGCAATGGGAACCGAGTCTCGTTCGTAACACTACGCTTGTCCAGCCTCCGAAGACGCCGGAACAAGGCTATCACCTAAGCGAGGACTTGGCGGACGATGCTGTTGACTGGTTGCGGAAGCATAAGGCGTTCCAGCCCGACAAGCCTTTCTTCATGTACTGGGCAACCGGCGCCGTTCACGGTCCGCACCATGTTGCAAAAGAGTGGGCAGATAAGTACAAAGGGAAATTCGACGACGGCTGGGATGCCTATCGTGAGCGCGTCTTTGAGCGAGCGAAAACAATGGGTTGGATACCTCCCGAAACCCAGCTTACCCCACGCCACCCGACGATGGCCGCCTGGGACAGCATCCCCGAAAACGAGCGGCCGTTCCAGCGTCGCCTGATGGAAGTGTTCGCGGGATTCGGAGAACACGCCGACACACAGGCAGGGCGCGTTCTCGACGAGATTGACCGCCTTGGATACGGCGATAATACGCTAGTGTTTTACATCTGGGGTGATAATGGGTCATCCGCCGAGGGACAGAACGGCACCATCAGCGAGCTACTGGCCCAGAACAGCATTCCGACAACCATTGAACAGCATATCAAGGCGATGGACGAACTCGGCGGACTCGACGTGCTAGGATCGCCGAAAGCGGACAACATGTATCACGCCGGTTGGGCCTGGGCCGGCAGCACGCCATACCAGGCGACCAAACTGGTAGCCTCGCACTTCGGCGGCACGCGCAATCCAATGGCGGTCCAATGGCCTGCAAAAATCAAACCCGACGCGACGCCGCGACGGCAATTCCATCATGTAAACGATGTGGCTCCAACTATCTACGACGTGGTAGGCATTACCCCACCTCTCGTGGTGAACGGAATTCCACAGGATCGGATCGACGGTGTCAGCTTTGCTTACACTTTCGACGATGCAAAGGCACCCGGTCGATTATTAACCCAATATTTTGAAATCATGGGCAGCCGCGGTATCTACCACGACGGATGGTTCGCCTCGGCCTTCGGCCCCCGCATTCCGTGGGCCACTGGGGCTCCAACAAACCTTGCGACGTGGACGCCCGATGACGACAAGTGGGAACTCTATAACATCGACGAGGACTGGTCGCAGGCCAACGACCTCGCGGCCGAGATGCCGGAAAAGCTCGCTCAAATGAAAGAAACGTTCGCTATTGAGTTTGCTCGGAATAATGGCTATCCAGTCGGCGGCGGCCTTTGGGTCATGTTGCACCCCGAGGATCGTGTCGCGACGCCATATACGGAATGGACGTTTCCAGGTCGCATCACCCGAATGCCGGAGTTCGCCGCGCCGAGGCTCGGAAGCATACCGAACCTCGTGACGATCGACGCCGATGTTCCCGCGGACGCTAATGGCGTGCTCTATTCGCTCGGGGCGTTTTCCGGCGGTCTAGCGTGCTACGTGCAGAACGGTATCCTTTGTTTCGAGTACAATCTCTTCGAGATTATGAGAACTCACATAAAAGCAACGACTAAGCTGCCTGTCGGCAAAGTCAAAATCGAAGTGCAAACGGTCCATGCCGGCGCACCCAGGGCTGCAGGGCCGCTCGATGTGACGCTGAAGGCAAACGGTGTCGTTATGGCTCAGGGCCAAGTGCCGGTCTCTGCTCCGCTCGCGTTTACGGCTAACGGCTGCTTACACATTGGAATTAATCTAGGCTCTCCGGTCTCGGTCGATTATTACGACCTGGCCCCATTCAAGTTCAACGGCGCAATCGACCAAGTGCATGTAAAATATATTTGAGATCGCCGATTAGCGCGGGGGGCCGCATGAGGTGGATAGGAACTCTTGCCGTTCTTCTAGCGTTCAGCTCCTCCGCGTTGCGAACGACTGCCGGCGAACTAGCGCAAGCTCATCCAGTTCTCTCGGGCTTCGCTACCAACGCACTAGTCCGGGCCTATCACGCTTCAGGACTCGATACTAACATTTCAGCACCGCTCCGCCTGCGATCGTACGTTGTCACGATCTACACGAGCGGGGACGACTTTTGGATTATGTTTAACGACACCGCCTCGATGGAGGTTCACAACATTTTGGTCGCGGCACGGACGGCCTCAGTCGTCTGGAGGGCCGGAGACCCTGGGGGCGAGGTATACTCGAATCCCACCACGACGGAGGCTCTTATGCTGCCGGGAGTTGTTGCTGGGGAGATCATCCTCGCGTATAGGGAGGGCTCGAGGTGTCACTATAAGCCTTTTCAGACAGGTGCGTATTATACGGTTCTCACGCCTTGGCCCGGCGGGACCTACATCGCGTTCTGGCAGACGCAAGAGCCGACATCGGTCTCAATCAATCCGGCTCCAACCCCGACCCCCGAAGCACGTTGCTCGTCTGATTGCGCGACTACGGCCGGTTACTTGATTCCGGGCTACATGGTGAGGGCATCGAGCGACCGCGTCAGCATACAGCCAGACTTCAAACTTTGCGGGCAGAAGCCGGCGCCCTAGTTGGCGAGGTCAAAGTGAGGCGCGGGGGAGAAAACCGCGCCGCTATTTGCCTTTAAATCAAGAGGAGCCATTCTGAGCACCTGTGAACTGAACGAGTCCTGTACCTACATCGATGGGAGCCATAGTATGCGTTCAAAAACAAGTATCAAACGCGCTCGATTCCTTGAGACGAGCGCGGCAGCGATCGGTGCCACCGCGGCGAGCTACTCCTTTGCATCGGCACAAACGGAAGTGGCTGCGACGATGAGCGGCGCGGGCAAGCCGAGCATAGTTTTCTGTCATGGTCTTTGGGCCGACGGCTCGTGTTTTACCAAAGTGATGGGGCCGTTGCAAGCGCAAGGCTACGATTGCATTGCTGCGCAGTACCCGCTCAACACGCCCGAAAACGATGTCACTTTTGCCAAGTGGGCGATGGACGTGGTGAAGGGTCCTATCGTGCTTGTTGGACATTCATATGGCGGCTCGGTGATCACGGCCGCCGGAACCGAACCGCGCGTGAAAGCCCTCGTTTATATCAACGCGCTTGCTCCCGATACTGCAGCCGGCGAGACATCGCAGAGCATACAGCAGAAGTTCCCTGTGACCGATGTGCTCAAGCACATAAAAGTCATCGATGGACGTATCTGGCTGACCAAAGAAGGCCTGCAGTATTTTTGCGGCGATCTTTCGGCGACTGAGCAGCAGCTCGTGTGGGCGACACAGGGTGCGCCGGCTGCCAACATCTTCGCGCACGATGCGCCGGGCGTTGCGTGGAAGACCAAACCGAGTTGGTACATCGTCGGAACGAAGGATCACACCGTCAACCCCGATCTTGAACGCTTTCTTGCGAAACGCATGAAAGCCAAGACGACCGAACTTGATTCGAGTCACGTGCCGATGCTCTCGCAACCAAGCCGCGTGGTCGAAGTAATTCTCAGCGCGGCGCAGTCGGTGTAGAAGTGAGGCTACGCTAAGCGCCTTGCGCGATGGTTCGCGCCGGCCGCTACAGGCTGAATGCGAAAACGGTTCCACACCCGGCCTTATGTGCGCATCCGCGTCTGCCGCCGTATCCGGTCGTGCCATAGAGCTCGCCCTTAACGTCAATCACGCCCGCGAACGGTTCTGTTCCGACGGAGCCGCCGCCGAAGCTGTACAGTACTTTCTCCGCACCGGTCGTCGTGGCACTAAAGACAGTTCCATTATTGGTTGCGCCGCCGGCAGAGGTTGTGCCATACAGTATACGTTTCACGCTGATCAGCGTGCCTTGCGGGTAGACGCCATCGGAGCCGCCGGCGAAACTGTACAGTACCTTCTCGGCACCGTTCGTCGTTATGCTAAAGAGAGTTCCATCGAAGTTTGCGCCGCCGCCGAGCGTCGTGCCATAGAGCGTGCGGTTTACGTCGAGCAGGCCCGCGTATGGGTTTGCTCCGTCGGAACCGTTGGCGAAGCTGTGCAGCACGTTTTCTTCGCCGGTCGTCGTGACGCTAAAGATAGTCCCGCAATTGAAGTAGCTGCCGCATCCCGAGCCACCAGTAAAGGTCGTGCCGTACAAGATGCCGTTTAGGGCGATCAGTCCCGCGTATGGCCATGCTCCATCGCTGCCGTAATGGAACCGGTACAGCACGTTTTCTGCGCCGGTCGTCGTTACGCTAAAGACGGTTCCATAATCGTTCATGCCGCCATGGAGGGTCGTACCATACATCGTGTCCCTTACGTTGATCAAGGGCGCGTACGGGGTCGCGCCGTCCAAGCCGCCGGCGAAGCTGTATAGTACCTTTTCCGCACCGGTCGTTGTTACGCGAAAAACGGTTCCGTAACCATGTGCCCCGCCGGACGTGGTAGTGCCGTAGAGCGTTCCCTTCACGCTAATCAAACTCGCCCACGGCTGTGCCCCATCCGAGCCGCCAGGGAAGTTGTACAGAATGTTTTCCTTTCCGCTCGTCGTTACGCTAAAGACGGTTCCGTAACCACCTGTGCCGCCGGCATACGTCGTGCCGTACAGCCTGCCGTTCACGTTGATTAAGCCCGCGAACGGGTTTCCTCCGTCATGGCCACGGAATCGGAACAACGGACGATAAGACGCTGTTAGCAGGCGATACGTCATGTTCGTTCTCTGCGGCATCGCGCCCGGTGCGCCGGTCGGCGGCTGCGATCCGCCGCAGCCTGCGAGCATCGCCGCAGCCACGCAACTGCTGAGCGCGGCGCGTTTCAGACCTGCGACTGTCATGGCGAACCTCCTGAAGCCTGCGATCGGCCGCTGAAAATGTTCGCCGCGCCCGAGCGCTATCCCACCGGAGCGAGCGTCTACGACTCGGCGAGCTAGCATCCGCGGCATTAAGACGCCTTGCTCGCGTAGTAGCTAGTTCCGTGAGACTCAAATACTGATTAAGTCGATCCTAAGACCGTGGAGCTTATCAGCGTAGCCATCAATGCAGCGTGCACAAATCTCAACTCTGACGGGACACGGCGGCACATCCGACAGGCCCTCGACGAGGGTGCAACACGCGACGAGTTGCTGATGGTGCTAAAGATGGCTTCCCTTTTATCGATTCACACCTGCAGTCTCGGCGCCCCGATTCTTTTGGAAGAGGCGGCCAGTGCCGGTGTAGCGTCCAAAGAAAAGAACGTCGAAACACCAGTGTGCGATCGGATGCGCGCGGTCGGGCAATGGAACGTTGCATGGGATGGGTTCTATCAGATCGACCCTGCGTGGACCGAGGCGTTCATTGCTTGCGGCGCTCCCATCTGTAGGGCAACACCCTTGAGCCGAAGGTTGCCGAGTTGCTAAGTATCGCTTTCGATGTATCATTCACTCACATGTATGCCCCCGGTGTCCGTCGTCATATCAAAGCCGCGCTGAAACTCGGTGCGACGGTGGACGAGATCATGGATGTTTTCAAACTTTGCGTAGCGCAAGGGACGCAGGCTTGTAACATGAGCGTTCCTATCCTGGCCGATGAGCTCGCGGCCGCCCGCAGTGACACCTAGCTTGGGATCCACACTTGTCATTGGTTGAAATAATTCATCATGTGGTCCAATGGTTAGCGTTGGGAATTGAGCTTCTCGCAGTCGCCGTAATTGTAAGTGTGGTCATCCTCGCCATCAGTCGCGGGATCGTGCGCTACCTCTTTCATCTCGGAGAGCCCGGCGCGTATGAGAACTACAAGCATCTGTTAGCCAAGGCCCTTTTGCTCGGAATCGAGTTGCCGTGGCGGCGGACGTCGTTAGGACCGTCGCCCTCGAACCCACGCTGAACAATGTCGCGATCTTGGGACTACTCGTCGTTGTCCGCACGTTTCTGAGCTGGTCAATGACGGTCGAGCTTGAAGGGTCCTGGCCGTGGCAGCGCGCGAACAGGGCGGATCGTTGAATATCACGCTCCCGCCTGAGAGGAGTACCAGGCTGTCGGAAATAAGAAATCGCCCAATTCCGTGATATTGAATTACTGACCAAAACCGTGGAGGGATCATGACTCGGCAGTTGTTCCTTCTAGGATTCGTAATAGCGCTAACACTCGTCTTTCCATCCAACGCTCGGGCCGTCGTCGCCCAAGGCGTCGCGCACAATGTGCCGTACGTAATCGGCTTCCACCCGCTGCATTCAAGTCAAACCCCGTATCTTGGCCAGATGCACTTGAATTTTAACAAGGGCATTGTCAGCGGAACCTACACCGATATCTCGACTAGGCCGGGTAGTCCGTTTGCCAATGCGCGTAATATCGCAGTGTCCGGAGGCCTGAGCGGCTCGCAGATCACTCTTCACGTCCGTCAGGTCACATTTCGCGGCGCGTTTAGCGCAGAAAAGATGAGTGGCAGCGCGACTATCCGTGGTACGATCTACACGTTTTCCGCTGAACAAGGAACGCCTGGCAGCGGGCGCCAGTAAAGGTCAGGTTACTGAAGGCCGTTTCGCATTTAAGCCTGGATCTTGGATTCGCGGCGGCTTGGGTCGCGTGGCCGGTGGGCGCCGTTTCGGACCCCTTGCTCTATGCCCCCATAGCTGCTGCACGGGATAAGGGGTTGGTCGCAAAAAGGTGGCGCCCCCCCTCCCCGAGCCGCATAGCTGCCTGGCCTCAAAGCCGTCAAAGCCGCGCGATCGAAGCCGCCACGTTCCAAGCTGCAACGCGTTAAGCGCCGTGATCTAAACCGCTAGACTGCGAGGCAGCTGCGAGCTAAGCCGCCCGCGCTGCGAGGCGCTCGCGGCTGCAATGCGAGCAATGCTGCAAAGCAACCACGGCCTCGCGATCGCGGCGCCGCGCCCTGAGCCGTTAAGCCTCTAGTTCTAAGCCGCGAGACTGCGAGCACACTGCGAGGCGTCGCATCTACGCTGCGGGGCTGCAATGCGCAACGTCGATCGGTGCTGGCGGCACAGCTGCGAGGCGTCTAAGTCGCTACGGGGCGCAGGCCTGCACGCCGCAGATTTCGAAAGTCTGTACTCCCATTGAACAATCCCTCGAGGCAGGACGCATGAAGAGCTTCGCTTTCAGTCACTGCACGCTGGCAAGGTGGACCGCCTTTGCCCTTCTCGCCGGTTGCGGCGGGGCGCCTGTTCCTCTGTCGAGTACGCCCCAGGTTTCAGCCGTCCAGAATGGATATGCAGCGCGCGATCTTGTGTACGTCGCAGACTATTCACAAGTGAACGTCTTCGGCTATCCCAGCGGCAAACGCGTGCAAACGCTCACTGGTTACCACAGCGTGACTGGGGTCTGCTCCGATCAGCACGGCAATGTTTGGGTGATAAACAAAATCCCCGGCGGTGCGAGCACGCTCCTCGAATATGCCCACGCCGGTACGCGGCCGATCGCGACCTTGAACTTCGGAGGCCACGGCGCCGCTGCATGTGCGGTCGATTCCAGCAGTGGTAACCTCGCGGTGGGAACAACGTCGGCGAAGGTCGCCATTTGGAAAAAGGCTAGCGGTTCACCGGCGGCCTATTCGACACGTGGGTTCGTGCGCGAAGTTCGCACGATGACCTATGACGGCGCGGGGAATCTCTACCTTCGCGACTACGTCGGCAAAAAGGCAGGATGGCTGCCAAAGGGCGGATCCGCCGTCAGGGAGTTCGACGTCCGCCAGGGAGGCGCGTATGCGTGGGACGGAACCCACTTGGTGATTACAGGTCGAGCCTCAGACTACACGCAGACGCTAACGCTGTATCGGCTGCATGGTGGGAATGGTAAGGCCGTGGGCCACGTCAGGCTCGACGAGTGCAACGTGTTTTACGCCAGCGACTACGGACCGACGCTCTCCATCGCAGGTTCGGCGGCGGCAATAAGTTGCGGCATCGATGAGACCGCATCGGTAAACTACTACAATTACCCGGCAGGCGGAAAGACTCTCAAAGCGTTCTACGGCGAAGGCAGTATCACGATCTCGGTGCCTTCGACTTAAGTCCAGCGCTGCAGTTGGCTTTTCATGATAGGCATCATAGGACGGAACCTGCTGAAGCTGCGAGACTGCGAGCACGCTGCGAGCCGCACGTCTCTCCGTACAGAATTCTCTTCACGTCGAGCAAGCCCGCGACTGGGTACTCGCCGTCGGAACCGTCTCGCGAAGGCGCATACTCGCGGAAAGCCGCTTGCGTCTGGACGGTTTGCAGCCGTGAGTGCCCGGCAAATCGCGTACGGCGCGTTGATGGCCCTCACGGTGGCGTGCAGCAGGCCAGAGGTGGGCATCCCGGGGGCGACGGGCGTGCCGATGCAGGCTCGGTTCGGTGCCGACGATCACTTACGCAACCTTGCTGAACGCGCGGCCGACAGGGGAAAGTATCCACAAGCGCCGCTGATTGATGTAGGCGGCACCCTCTATGGCACGACCAATAATGGCGGCACGTTTCGCGACCCTAAAACCTGCTACTTCGGTTGTGGAACGGTCTTCAGCATTACGACCAGCGGCGTCGTAAAGGTTCTGCACAGCTTCGGCGGCGCAGAAGACGGCAAGTATCCCGCGCAGGCAGGTCTGGTCGATGTCGGCGGTACGCTCTATGGCACGACAAGTGCGGGCGGCGCATTCGGCGATGGAACGGTTTTCTCCATTACAACCGGCGGCGTAGAGAAAGTACTGCACAGTTTCGGCGGACAACCAGACGGCAGCGACCCCATTGGCGGCTCGTTGCTCGAAGTTAGAGGAAAGCTCTACGGCACGACATGGAGCGGCGGCACATTTGGCAGCAGCAAGACTTCACGTGTGTGTCCGCACCTCGGCGCACCTCCTGGTTGCGGAACGGTCTTCAGCGTTACGACGAGCGGCGCCGAGAAAGTGCTGCACAGTTTTGGGAATGGCGAGGACGCGCAGCATCCTTGGGCTGGCCTAGTTCACATCGGCACCGGCACCACGCTCTATGGGACGACGTTCTTCGGCGGCACTCACCGCGCCACATGCGCTGGGCACGATGGAGTCGGTTGCGAAATGGTCTTTTGCGGTGGAACTGGAGATGAGGGCGTCGGTTGCGGAACGGTCTTCAGCATTACGACGAGCGGCATCGAGAAAGTGCTGCACAACTTTGGGAAAGGGCACGACGGGAGGTATCCGCAGGCGCGGCTCCTTCCGGTGCACGGGGCGCTCTACGGCACGACGAAAGAGGGTGGCTCCGATGCCAGTCAAGGAACCGTCTTCGTCATCACCACGGACGGCGTGGAGAATATTCTTTACCGGTTTGCTACGCAGGGTGGATCGTCTGATGCAGCCTCTCCCGCCGCCGGTCTCACCAACGTCAAGGGAACGCTTTACGGCACGAGCTACTACGGCGGCAGCTGTCAGGAAGGAACAGTGTACTCCGTGACGACCGCCGGCGTCGAGAAAGTATTGCACGGCTTCTGTAACGGCATTAATGACGGCTCCACGCCCTGGGCCGGCACAACTCGCACTCACACTGCCGCATTGGCGCGGATGCCTGCGGCCGATCGCGGCGCGCCTCGCGCAAACCTTCCGCGAATCGCTGGTCAACAAAGGCGCACCGCCTCACACGCTCGCGGCTAAATCAGGAAACAAGCGCCGCAACGTTCCTGGAGCAGAGCGATCGCCGCTGCTCGCAACACCTCGCAAAGCCTCGCAGCCGCGACCGTACGCAACGCGTGCATGGCGCACGCCAACCGTTGAAGCGCGCCCGGCCAATCCAAACGCGTGCGCGATGTGCGGTGAACCGGTACTCAAGCGCAGGCGTCGTCATTGCGAGGTTTGCATGCCAATAGCGCGCCGCGAGCACGGACTGCGAGCCATCGAAGCGGCTCGCAAAGTGCTCGCGGCGCAGACCAAAGCTGGCCACGACCCACGGCGCAGCGCCGACGTGAATGGTGCGCGAGGCGAGGCGATCGGCGAGGGGCATCGCCGCAATCGCAGCTGGGCGCGCGAGCATCCGGGCCAGCGTGACGAGGCGTGGTTCAAGCGCGTGATCGTGCCGAAGCTCGACGCGTTCACACTCAAGGTGATCGCGGCTGCGACGGGATTATCGCTCGCAGCGTGCTCGCGTGTCCGATCAGGTGCAAAGGTTCCGCATCCACGTCACTGGGATCGCTTGCTCGCGCTGGTCGAAGCTGGGAACTGAGCCTCACCGCCGAACGTCCTTAGCCACCGATCCGTTACGTGGATCGGGGGAACGCGGAGAATGAAGAGCTTTAGCCTTGGTTCGTACGCCATAACTGGAGGCGGTGCGCTTGCATTGCTCGCAGGCTGCGGTGGATCGCAGTCGCTGATCGGCGTGCCGGGCGCGATGCCGGAAGTGGATTCGCAAAGCCGCGGAAGCTTTAAGCCGTCGTCGGTAATGCCGACATACAAGGTGTCTGGCCCGTTGCTATACGTGACTAGCTCAGGCGAGCCGTCTTATATCTCTGTTTACGATGCAGCCGCAAAGAATCCGAAACCGATAGCCGCTATAACCAAGGATGTCAACTTACCTGAGGGCGACTGCATCGACGGCAACGGTACTCTTTACGTTGTTAATTCGTCTAGCAGCGGAGGCTGGCTTTCGGAATACGCCCTTGGCCAAACCAGCCCGCTCAGAGTGATCACGAAGGGCATTAACACTCCGTCGTATTGCGCGATCGACGCGTCCGGCAATCTTTGGGTGACGAACATCGGCCTGGACGACGTCGCAGAATACTTAAAGGGATCAGCGAAACCCCATGCGACGATTACGAAGGGGTTGACATACCCCGACGGCATTGCCATCGATAATGCGGGCAATCTTTACGTCGGGAATCTTCAGCCCTACAGCACGTCAAACATCCAAGTGTACGCTCCGGGTGGCAGTCGCCGTCACGCACGATCACCGACGGCATAACCTGGCCAGTGGGGATCGCCCTCGACGCGCACGACACCCTCTACGTGACCAATGACACTGCACCAGGCAACGTCGAGGAGTATCGGGCCCGGCAGAGAAAGCCGTTCCGGGCGATAACGGATAAGCTCGTTAACCCGGCTGACGTCGTCGTCAGCAAGAACGGTTGGCTTTACGTTGCGAATTGGGGCTACACCTCAGGCGAACAGGCAATCCTTGAGTTTCCCCCGCATTCCTCAAAGGCATCTTCTAGGGCGATTACCAAGGCCGTCTTCGATCCGATCGGACTGACTTATTACCCGCCGGTATCGTCGTAAGACCGAGGAAGAAAGCAAATGAAGAACCTAGAGTTTGGCCGGATCATGCTAAGCGCTTGCGTAGCCGCAGCAATGATTGCAGGTTGCGGCGGATCGCAGCCGCCGATCGGGGCGTCGGGGGCGATGCCATACGGAGCAACCAGCGGCATAACAGCGCACTCTATGCGCACAGCCGGGAAAGGCGCGTGGTCCGGCGACCTTCTTTACGTGGCGACGGGTGGCGACGTGTACGTCCTTTCGTATCCGAGCGGCAAGGTCGTTGGACGTCTGGGAGTGGCAGGCGCCGACAGCCTGTGTTCGGACAAAGCGGGGGACGTCTTCGTTGTGGGAGGCGCAGGTCAGACCATCTTGGAATACTCGCACCGCGGCAAGCTCATTCAAACGCTGGCGGTGTACGACGTACCCAGCAGCTGTAGCGTCGACCCAACAACCGGGAATCTCGCGGTGCCCACCTATGACTACTCCTGCGTGTATATCTATCCCGATGCGCGGTCAACTGGAACACAATCCATTTGCGACAATTGGTTCGTACTCGTCGGCCTGTGCGCATACGATAGCCACGGAAATCTCTTTCTCGACGGTGCAGAGAGCGCCGGAACGCCCGACTCGTTCGTAGCTAACTTAGCGGAACTCCCCAAAGGCAGCGCGACGTTCCGCAACTACACGCTTTACGGGAGTCGCTTCCAGTACGATTACTATGACGGTGTTAGTTGGGACGGCACGTATGTAACCCTGTCAAATCACAGCACGCATTCGATCTACCGCATGCATATCGCGCACAAAGCGACGATCGTCGGCACGACTCGCGTTCGCGGATGGGTTGGGGGGTTCGGCTATTCCGTTGGAGGCCAGAAAACCTGGCTTAAAGACGGCAAGTTCATCGCGCAATGGGGCTCAGGTCCTCAGTTGGCGATATGGTCCTACCCTGCGGGGGGCAAACCTACCAAGGTGCTCCCACCGTTTGCAAGCACCCCGACGTCAGTTGACGGCGTAGTGCTTTCACCGGGCCGGCGTTGACCGCGACAATCACGGTAATCTCAGAGGTAGGCAAATGAGAAAAAGTTTTGGTTGTGTAGTAGCGGCGGTACCGCTCGCAGGGTGCGGCGGATCGCAGCCGCCGAGATAAGCCCCCGCACACTCTGCCCCTCTGCACGGCTTCGCGCAAGCGAGGCCGCGTCGCACGCATAGCAGCTTGGCTTTGCACGCAGCCTGGCTCGCATTGCGGCTAAGCATGCCTCGCAGCGCAGCGGCTTAGCTCGCAGCAGCCTCGCAGTTTAGCGCGCGGCGCTTAACGCGTTGCGGCTTGGATCGCGACGGCTCGGATGCCTAGAGCTAGGCTGGCCGGGAGGGGGGCGCCATCTTTTTGCGGCCAACCCCTTGTATGATGCCCGTAGGGCAGGTCACGCTGAATGAACCCCTTGGGTTAAAAAACCCGTGGGATAGATAGGCGGCCTGCCCTGTGGCGCCCTCAGAGATCGGACGGTATCGTGAGCACCGAATCGCCGGTTAGCTCGAATGCACAAGGTCGATCGAGAAGGGGTGCCGTTACGGGAGGAACTTGATGCCATCGTTCTTGGGGATCGACCTGTCGAAGGAAACGTTTCACGCATTTCTCTTAGGCGATCGAGCTGATGCAAAAAAAGTGTTTCCGAACACACCGAAAGGATTCGAGCAGCTAACGACGTGGCTTAAGAATCGGCAAGCCGACGAAGTGCACTTCTGCATGGAGGCGACCGGCTCGTATTGGGAAGCGCTCGCGTTGTACCTTCAAAGCCTCGACCAGCACGTCAGCGTGGTCAACCCGGCTCGCATCAAGGCGTTTGCCCAGAGTGAGCTGCTGCGGACGAAGACTGACGCGGTTGACGCGGCGCTCATCGCGCGCTTCTGTAAGAGTCAGGGCCCCGAGCCCTGGATCCCGCCACCGCCAGAAATCCGCGTGCTGCAAGCGTTAATGCGGCATTGCGACCACCTCAAAACATTGTCGAGCCTTTGGCGTTCCGTTCGAGTCTCGGCCAGGAGCCCACAGCGGCGAGATAACGTTCGAAAACGTCGAGGGCTGTCTTTACGACGTACGCAAGACGTCTGACCTACTTTGGGCGCTCGACGCTGAACATGCAAAGCACCCGTAGGCTTGCACCTATCGAAGGCGCAATCCGGAGCGACGATCGCCAAGGCGTACCTCGATGCTCTCGGCGTTCAACCACGCCTGCAAGTCCAGCACGGATTTTCCGAAGTCGTATCTTGGCTACGCAGCGCAGGCCTACTACGGTGGACGCGTCGAGGCGCGTATCGTAAAGATGCTGCTCCAATGCGTCTATCTCGACTTTCTCTCCATGTATCCGACCGTCTTTGCACTCCTCGGCTTATGGTCGAATCACATCATACCGGCGTGCCTCGAAGTCGAAGAGGTTCCGCCTGAAGAGATTGCGGCGCTGCTTACGCACTTGCGCGAGCATCCCGAAACCCTCTTCGACTCCGCGACGTGGAAGCGGCTCGACTTCTTTACCCTCGTTGACCCGAACACCGCCAACTTACCGGCGCGCGCGCCGATTATCCCGTTAGGTGTTTTGCGCCGCGAGCACGTTGCAAGCCAAGCCGAACGCCGCGATTACGAGATGCGGAGCGCATCGGATTCGGTCGTGACCATCGGCCCGGTCGAGTCGGTAGAACCTCTGTGGTATGCTGGGCCCGACCTCGCAGCGTCGGCGATCGCTAATGGCGAGCCAGTCATCGTTCGAGCTTGGCGCCTTCGACCCAACGGCATGCAGGAAACGCTGCGAGCGATTCCGTTCCGAGGAGCCGACCTCATCGACCCGCGCACCGACGACTTCTTCGCTCGGCTTATCGAGTTACGGAAAGCCACGACCGGAGACCCGATTGACGACGAACGTCGGTCTACCGGCTATAAGGTCGTCGCAAACTCCGGCGCTTACGGCGTCTTTGCGGAGACGAGCCCGATTGACGTAGACCCCGACGAGGAAAACCGAAAGCCGCGCCGTGTCTCGGTCTATGCCGACACGAGCTTCGAGACCGAGGTCGATCGTCCGGAGCGTCCGGGTCGTTTCAACTTCTTTCCAACCGCCTCACTCGTCACGGCTGGCGCCCGCCTCATGCTGGCGTTAGCGCAGCGCGAGGTCGCGCGCCTCGGCGGTGAAGTTGCTTATTGCGACACAGATAGTCTCGCCGTGATCGCCACGCACGACGGCGGCTTTGTGCCCTGCGAGGGCGGTCCGTATCGCCTTCCGGACGGCTCGCGCGGATTGCACGCCCTTTCATGGGAAGCGGTGGAAGCGATTCGCGAGCGCTTTACCTCGCTTAGTCCGTACGATCGTGCGATCGTTCCCGGCTCGGTGCTGAAGCTCGAAGACGAAAACTTCACGGATAAGACGCGGAAAGCCCGGTGCGAGCTATGGTGCTACGCGGTTTCCGAAAAGCTCTATACGCTCTTTACGCTCGACGCCCGAGGCGAGCGGGTCATCCGTAAGTATTCCTCGGACGTCCTTGGGCAGTACCGTTCGCCGATTCAGGGCGATCGCCACGAATGGATTATCGACGCATGGAAGCGCGAGATTCGCGCAGCGCTCGGCAAGCCGACAGAGACGTTTGCATGGGAACAGTATCCCGCAATCTCGCAACTTACCCTTACGACGTGGAACGTCTTCGAGCCATATCGCGAGAACGACCGCCTGCGCCCATTTGACTTCCTCGCAGTCGGCGTCGTGAACAGAAGCGCAATCGACCTCGCAATCGAGGAAGTTGCTGGCTTGGAGCGATGCTGCGAGGACCCACGGCCCGGATGCGTGCTCTTCCCTGACCCGGCAAAATGGCGCGAGCAGGATTGGCGCTGCCTGCGTTGCGAGGCCGTTTGGGACTTCACGCTCCGGCCACGCCTTAAGACCTACGGGAGCCTTATTCGTTCGACGCTGCAGGGTGTGGAACGAAAACGTCTGTGCGCCGATGGAAGCGAACCGACGCGCCGCACACGTGGACTACTCATACCGCGCCCGGTTCGCGTGGAGACCAAGACAGCTATCGGTAAAGAGGTCATTGTGGACCCCGCCGACGCGAACGAGAACCTTACCGCCGAAATGCTCAGCGCGACGGAAGTCTTGATATACGAGAACGCAACCAAGAGGCTCGACGCGTTGCGTGCAAAGATAAGAGCGGCCGGGATAAAGTTGGTCGCTCGCGCTTCCGGGGTAAGTCGCTCGCAACTTCAGGCGATCGTCAACGGAGGAAAGACGCCTCACAAGGCAACGATCGCAAGACTCGAGGCGACCCTGAAAGCCACGGGAACCGAGCGCCCGCGGGCCGAACGTTTCAGGCCGCCGATCCGTTGAAAAATCAGGTGGCAAAACAAATGAACAATTCGAATTTCAACCGTGTGCTGGACCTATGCGTCGCCGCCGCGCTACTTGCTGGCTGCAGCGGATCGCAGCCGCCGATCGGCGCGCCGGGTGCGCCGGCCCAGGCGCAGATGCGTTCTGTCGCTACAGCGTTGGCTCTACCACGGCTAACGCTCGCCCCTCGCAGCCCAGGGTACGAAGTCACCGCCCCGCTTCTCTATGCAGTCAACAATGAAAATTGGAGCGTGGCGGTCTATCGGGCAAGAGCCAAGGACCCTGCTCAGCTAGCGGCGATTACAGATGGCCTCGAGCTTTCCAGCGGTGACTGTATTGACGGCCAAGGTACGCTCTACGTGACCAATGAGCCGCCTAGTGGCGGCTGGATTTCTGAGTATCCGCTTGGGGAGACGACGCCATCGAGGATGATCACGGACGGCATTAATGAACCGGGCTACTGCGCGATCGATGCGAAAGGGGACCTGTGGGTTGCCAACATCGACGCTCCCAACGTAGCGGAGTACCTTAAAGGCTCAAAGAAGCCGCATACCGTGATCACCAATGGCCTCGTGTACCCAGTCGGCGTCGCAATCGATCGTTCCGGTAACCTGTACGTCGGGAACGGAAATGGCGCTGGCGAAAAAAACGTGGAGGTCTACGCTCCCGGAAGGAAGTCGCCCTCGAGAACGATCACGAACGGCGTCACCTCACCGCTGGGCCTCGTCGTTGACTCAAACGGGATCCTGTACGTAGCAAATCTGAATCAAAACACTGTCGCGGAGTATCGGTCCGGTCAAAGCGATCCGTTTCAGACGATTACGGATGCGATGGACCACCCGGCAGGCGTAGCCGTTGATAAAAAAGGCGTGCTCTACGTCAGTAATATAGGAAATAACACGGTTGTCGAGTTTGCGCCGGGGTCGATCACGCCGCTGAAGCGGCAAATCAGCCAAGGCCTATCGGAGCCCACCGGCGTCGCCTATTACCCCGCACTATTGCCCTGAGCTTAGATTTTTTTACTCAAGCTTTTTCGCGTGTAACAGTGAGTTGAACGCTACCCTCCGAGAACGGCAGTGCGGGAATACATCAGCGCTTATCCCCATGTCGGAATCCGCGCTTCTAGTCTAGAGCCGGTTCCATTCCAGATGGGCATAAGAAAGCGCACGGGTAGAGCGCAAAACATCCCATTTTACCGCTGCAACCTTAGAATCTGTTCCATTGCGCAAGCGCCTTCACGGCGGTACGATGAACGTCCGCCAGTTCATCAGACCCGAAAGCGAGTTTCGAGCTGCTGCGGGTTCGATAGCCGGTACTGCGACGGCGCTTTCTTGCGATTGGGAAATAGCGCAGGGAACCATCGAGCCGAACGGGGAGAGGCCTTCGCAAAGTGAGGGCCTCTCGCCGTTTACCCTCGGTGGCCACTTGAAACCCGGCCACGTATGGCCACTTGAAATGCGGCCAAAGGCCGCCGTTAGCTCAGAAGGGTTGTATGGCGTTCCTTCTTGGCTACGTCTGCGCTTGAACCTTGCGCTGCCGTGCTTGGAGGCTTGATTCGTGAAGGCGGTAGCTCTTGCCGCGAATCTCGATGAGATGGCTGTGATGCATCAGGCGATCGAGGAACGCCGCCACGGCGGGCGTGTCGCCGAACATTTTCGGCCAGTCCTCGAGCGGCCGATTTGAGGTGATGATTGTCGACGCGCGTTCGTAGCGTCGCATCACGATCTCCAACAGATCTTCTGCCGCGGCAGCGGGAAGCTTTCGCATGCCAAGATCGTCGAGAACGAGCAGCGGTATCTCGCTGTACGTTGCAATCGCCTGCGCCCTGCTACCGGTCGCGGCAGCGAGAAGCAACTCCTCGAAAAGTACGTGGGCCTCGCGATAGATGACGCGAAAGCCGGCAAGGATCGCCGTCATGCCGATGGCTTGGGCGAGATGCGACTTGCCGCTTCCGGGATTTCCCAAGATGAGGCAGTCACGCCGCTGTTCGATGAACCTTGCGGTGGCCAATTCGTAGATAAGCGCGCGATCGATCGAGGCATTGAACTTCCAGTCAAAGGTATCGAGGGTCTTGCGGTCGCGGAATGCGGCGGCTTTGACGCGTCGTTCGATCAGACGATCCCGCCGGCGGTCCAGCTCATCGTGGACCAGAAGGCTCAAGAAATCGAGCGGGCCCAGATCGGCACGAGCTTGCTGCGCTCGAACGGCGAGCGTGTCCGCCAAGCCGCCGAGCCGCAGTTGTCGCAGCGCGCGGTCGAGCTCTTCAGTTGTTATGCGGATCTCCTTGTGCGAGTGTGGTGAAGTGCTGCTGA
>CAVTPY010000004.1:0-87924 GCA_963736775.1 Vulcanimicrobiota bacterium
TGTTCGTATTTTGCGAACCGCGAGAACGATACTCGCAGACGTCCGGCTTGCCATCCGCGCCAAGTGTTGCGGTTTTAATTCTTCCGGGAAAGCTCTTGTAAAACGTTAGGGTCGATGACCCCAACGCGCCTCGGCCTCTTCGAGAAGCGCAAACTGTAAAAGTTCTTCAGACATGGTATCTCCTAGTATTTAGAACGGGGCAAGCCCGCGTGAAACAAAATAAGCGTAGCGCTGCGCGAATAGGCGCTTTATTGCAGGGAAGCCGCGCTCCTTCGCGCGCTTTAAGTGCGTTGCGACGGTTAGTTTCGCCGCCTTTTTATAAAGCCAAGACGCCGGTTTTCGGCTACCATTGCGGCGTATTTGCGTTCCCTCTTGCTCGTAGAGTTCTTTCCGCGCTTCTTCCGCGCGAACAATATCTTTAGCCCGTTGGACGCAATGCTTACAGGCGCCATAACTGATTTTGCGTTTGCAGTCCCAACAGTCTTCGGCTTTTGGATAGAATGTTATAACCGGCGTCGGTGGTTTTTTTATCGGCGGTGGCGCCCCAAGATACGCAAGCCGGGCGTTAATACTCTACGCAAGGCCAAAGAACGTATTACGCTTTCCTTAAGTATGCCTAGGTATAAATTTCGCAAGCTCCTCATCGCTCCGGAATCCGGGAACAGGTGCGCTTTGCGATATTTTTTCGCTAACCGCTTTTTAAGTATTTGTTGGCGTTTGTTGAACGTAAGGCCGTCTGCGCCAATCATAGAGTTACATTCGCGACAGGCCGGGACTTTCGAATGGAGGGTAGCGCCATCGCAATCCTTGCGAGTAAAGCCGCTGCCGTAATGCAACGGCGGGAATATGGTCCTTTGAATCGGCTATCAGGCCGCAATAAACGCAACGTTTAAAATTCCAAAATAGAATCAATCTCCTAAATAAAAAACAACCCCAGACCCTAAAGAGCGAGTTTGCCGCGAATCCTTATCAGGAACAAGGGTTCTGAAAATCCGAGGCCCAGAATGACTCAATACTCGCTCAGCGCGCCCCGGCTTTCAGAAACTAAGGAGTTCTCTTGTATTCTGGGGCAAAGAAGGGCATTCTAGCGCGGCGGATTGCTTGCGGGGCGACTTGCCGCGAGACGGGCTCCGGCTGCAGCGTTGGCGGCAAGCTCGGCAATATCTTTTCGGGCCTCGCTTTGCGGCGTTACCGGAAACTCGAGAAGCGCCACCGGCATCTCGAAGGTCGCCCATGCCGTCGTACCATGCATGCCCGAGTCGATTTCTTTCGCCCCGGTTCGGCGAAGTTTCGTAATGACCGTCCGCTGATGCGTGTTAATAGATACGATGTCGTCCGCATCAGACATCGAAGATAATTGTTTCCCGCTTCCTCGGGTACAAGGGCAGTATTTCCACACCTCAATTATTTATTGTTCTGCTCGCCAATTCGGGCTCCGTTGCCGGACAAGTATGAAAAACTATGGTTGCGCCTGTTCTGCCGCTTCTCGCGCCTCTCTGTCGGCGCGCAAATCCTGGCATATCCGGCATTTACAATGGCGCTATTCAGGACTCAACTGGAAACTTCCGACCTGCATCACCCATGAATAAAAGCTCCCTAAAATTTGAAAATTCAAAGCGGGCCAACCTTTCCAGCATGCCGTGCGCAGTCCCCAACCATGCCGCGCCATACCACCTCTATAATCCGGCAGGGGGGAGGGGGCTTTTTCTTTCCCCCTACACGCTGCAGCATATAGTTGACATGCCGCACGTTCTAACGTGCCATTCGAGGTAACATGGCCCGTGCAGCGCGTTTTCTACTGCAGTAGGATGACATAAGAAGCCGCGCGACCTACATTCAGCGCGTTAGAACGCCTTATTCCGTCGCGCCCGCGGATGAGACAGAAAGACATGCGTCTTGCCTGCGCGTCGACGTTATTGTTGCTGTTACAACCCTCGCAACGCCCGACCCGAAAGGTGTAACAAGTAGCATGAAAACCAAGATCGTATCGTACCTGAGAGTCTCGACCGCGCGTCGCGCCGCAAGCGGCTTGGGCCTTGACGCCCATGGCGCCGCCGTCGAAGCCTTCTGTAAGCGCACGAGTTCAACGATTGCGCGCGAGTTGAGTTGAAGTAGAAGCGGTCGTCACGATGACCGCCCCAAGCTCGCAGAAGCGCTCGCCTTTGCCCAGTCGTTCCAAAGCTACGGTTGCTCGTCGCCAAGCTCGGACAGGTTAAGCCGTTCCGTTCGGTTTATCGCCAGCGTTATGGATAGCGGAGTCGAGTTTGCCGCCGCCGACATGCCCGACGCCAATCGGATGCTGTTACATATTCTCGCTGCAATCGCTGAGGGCGAAGCCAAAACGATGCCACGACCGCACAAAAAGCGCTACTTGCCGCCGCTAAGGCGCGTGAGGACGACTCGGAACTCATAACCCTTCGGTCCCTGTTCTCACGCTGCAGGCAGCCCGTAAAGGCCGCACGCTGGGCGCCTCGGCTAATCGTCAACAGGCATCGAAAGCCTACGAAAACTTGGCGCCCTATGCGATGACCCTTCGCGATTCCGGCTGTTCGTTGCGCGCTATTGCGCGACGGCTGAACGACGATGGGCACCGTACCCGAACCGATGCGCCCTGGTCGCAGGTGCAGGTTTCGCGCCTATTAGCTCCGCGCCTAAGCTGCCTCGTCATCCGAACGCCCTGGCGGCAACGCTGGGGCATTTCCTTGCCCCATAGCTGCCCTACAAGCCGGCCTCTACGTCCTGCGTCGAGTGCAAGTACCGCATGAAACGATTCGAGCGCGGCCAGCGAGCGCGTCTGCCAGAGTTCTGATAAAGATTCACTTTGCCGATTATCGACCGTCACGGAAACGTCGGCGCCAATCATGCCCACTGCCCAGCGGTTCATCACCATTCAAGCAGGAGGATTATTACGCGGTCAGATAGCCCTGTCGCTGCAGGCGGTAGTCGTCATCCGCCCCGGCGCGCTCGACTATGTTTCGGCAAAATGCATAAGTCTCTCGGCTCGCATTAAAAGCGCTTCGGGCTCGGGTTTATCGACGGCGAACGACTCCGCATGCGGCGCACCGGCCGGATTCGGAACGGGAAGGCGGCGCTGGGGCGCTTACGCGGGACCCTAAGCCCGAGTCCCTCGCGCTTCGTGGCGTTCGACCCATCCAGTTTTTCGAATGTCTGCGAATAAGCTGCTTTTCGACCAAATCGAATTGGAACGCCAAGGACGATAGCGGCTCCCCGTTCGCCATCAGCTTTTCGATGGTAGTCAGCAACTCATGGGAACAGACCGTGCAGCGCCTCCCGGGCTTTTCGGGTTCATTTTGCTTTCTTTGGCGCTTTCGAGGGGACCCGTGGCGCCCAAAGACTTCTTTTCTCGCTCACGCGCACTTAGAGCGCACCTGATACCGGCGCCTCGGGCTTCGCCTTGCGTGTTTTTGGTTTTGGCAGGCTCTTGCACGCGGGATTTTCTTTTTCTTCGGTCGCCGAACGCGCTAGTTTTTCTGCCCGCGCCTGTTCTTTTTTTTCTTTTCGGCCATCATGCGGCCCTCCGATTTTCGATGATGTCTTCGGCGTGCGCGACTACGCGCGCGGCGCGCCGACTGTGAAGCAGGTCCTCGATGGCCTGAAGGTCGGCCAGTAAAACTTCCCGGTCGACCCGCTCTAGTCTGATGCTTGCCTCGTAAAACATTTTATTTTCGCTCCGCTGGACTTCGTGTTCATCCCCTACCCTCACAGGGTAGCATCAGTAACGCGTTGGGCGTTTGCGCGCAACTGATGAACAACGGGAAGGGCGTCAGCCCACTGGTTGGCCGGCTGAATAGGTTTCAAAAAAGGGGAAGACCTCAGTTGCCGCCCGCGAGGAAGTTGAAGGTCTTTGCCGTTCTTGAGGGTCTTTGGGTAAGGAACCTGCAGAGAGGGGTAAAGAACGTCAATAACTCTCCAGGGCTGGGGGCTGAGGTTCTTCCCCCCGGTAAAGCCATCATCCAGACGCTATCCTTGCCGAGCGGGCGAAATGCTTGGATGTTGAGATTCTTCCTGGCGCGCTCAATTGACGAGTCCGACAGCATTGGTCTTCCCGCAAGAGTTCGACTTCGGTTGACGGTCTCGGGCCATTGGCGAGAACGTCCTTTAAATTCCTGCGCCTTGTTGACGGCGCCGCCCCGGTTCGTCGGAGGCGCTGACAATTTCTCTGCCGTCAGGTCGGAAGTCCGGCCCCACCAGAAGCGACCTTCATCGTCTATCCGGTACTCCACCGTCTTTGGCTTCGCGGCAAGGTTGCATTTCAGCGGAGCTATTGCCCGGCGCCCCTCCTCTGGGTCAACGGCAGCGAGTAGTACGCTGCGCGCAAGTCCGACGAAGCCATGGAATCGCCGACTCGATACGGCGCGGCCTCGGCCTGTTTCTTGATCTAGTGCGCGATCCATAATACGGCGACCCCGGTACGCTGCGAGAAATCCGCGAAAGGTTGAAGACTTGCGCGAAGGTCCGCATCGGTTTGAATCCACCCCGGCAAGCAACGGAGCAATTGGGTCATGGTAGGCAGCGCGATATTTGGATTCTTTCTAAATCTGGGTGAGCTTCTCGATGCTCGCAAGCCCGAAGGGCCGGCGCTGCCCGTTTTGCGTATCGCCGTTTATAACATGAATACGGTCGAGTATGGCGCCTACGGCTTCAGCCCGTGGTCGAATGGTCTCAGCTACCCCATCCTCACCATTCCAAATCAGTACATCGCCTGGCGCAATAGATTCCCCATCCGGCAAAGCGCGCCCATGCGTAATGGCCACAGCGATCGCAAGTGAGATGTATCATTTCCCACAGCCAGGGTCCCCGACAAGCATGGTTATTTTACCTCGCGGAATGCGCGACCGCCATAGCCATTCAGTCTTTTCCGAAACAACGCTCTGCAATGAGACGACCTCCAACCCATTAGATTTGGTATCCGGCTCCGGAACGCAAAACGCAGGCGCAGCATCCACAATCGCCCATAGTTCTTCCATCGTATGCTCGCGCAGCCAGTCGGCAACGTCGGACCCGTCGTCCCGTTCTGGGAATAGGTCCACTACCCGAACGTCGGCCTCTGGATGCGTTTGGAGAATCCGCTGCGCCCGTATGGTTCCGCATTGGCGCCCCGGCTTGTCTGAGTCGACAAGAACGATAACGCGACCGGCTCCCGCAAGGTCGGCCACATGGTCATCCGTAAATGGGGAATTCGCGCCGCCGAAGACCGTTGTTATCGCGATATCGTTCGCCCAAGCGCTGTCTTCAGCGCATCGCCCTTGCCTTCGCCTTCTCCCAGGAAGACGATTCCCTGTTCTGCCGCTATGCTTAGAACGTCCGTCCTATGATACAACGGCAACTTCGCGCCGTTAAGCCCTAAACGCAATGCGAACCCATTGCCTGTTTCGAGATAAGGAAGAAAACGTTTTCTTCCGTCGCCATGCTCGATGCGGTCAATGCGCGCAATCGGATGCCCGTCGCTGTCATCATAAATAAACGAAGCGACAACGCTATTTGCGCCTTTACTGGGCGCGCCATTATATGCTATACTCATTCTGCAAAACACGCCATCAGGACCCGTCCTGGTGGCGTTCCTTTTATATTAGCTTATAGTATTTGCCCTTCGATTGCGTGCTTGTGTCATGTCTTCATCAATTCGAGGCGCGCGCCGTCGTTCCCAGTAGGCCATTTCAGGGTCGTCAGCCGCCTCGCGGAAGAATTCCAAAACTTCCGGGTCTACCGTGACCCCCGAACCCAAATAAATCGGGCACTATACGTTTTTCCATGCTCGATTGACCGCTCGCCGAAAGTCTCTTGGCGATTGCAGCGTTGCCGCCACCAGGTCGACATCAGTCGCGGACAGTTGAATCAAGTCTCTATCCCTGAAATAACTGATTGCCGAACGGCGCCGCCGTGCTGCTTTCAGCAGAACATCGTTTGCCGCCCGGTCAAGACATCTGTCGCAGTCGGCCCGCTGACAGCGAGGCGCGTCTCGGTCGTCGACCAGAATAACTCTACTGCAACAGGCGCGACAACAGGCGCGGCCCATTTCGCCAATCGTTCCGCACATGCTGGACAATGGCGCGACGATTGCGCGCAGTGCTGGCAGTTACAGAGGCCAGCGCGTTCAAAGAATGCGGGGCCTCGTCCCAGCGCCTCACTTGCCATTCGCGCTCTCTTTCCGCTGATTAGCAATAAATTGTTCAAGCTCGGCACGCTCGATTCGAACGAGCTTGCCGACGCAAATTCTGGTAAGCTCGTTCGAATCTAAAAGGCGCCAAATTGTGCGCTGGCAAACGTCAGAATTTGCGCCGCATCGCGAACGCGCAGATAATTTCTCCATGGTTACACACCCCTAGCGGGCTAAACAAAGTGATGCCCGCCTGTCCTCTGGGTATCAAGAACCGTACCCCTTATGTCAATATGCCTGTACGGCTTGACATGCCGAGCGCGTTACGTCCACTGTCCCGCGTACTGTCCCGCACGATTGTCCCGCATGCGTAATCCGGCGCGAAACTTCCGGCGCGAGTGAAAAAGCGCGCCGCGCGACAGATTGCGCGTTAGGTGCTCACCCTTCGCGGCGCTGACGACACGTCGCATGCAAGTCTTAGTCACAAAAGGGCCGCGAAGAAATCTTTTAGCGCTCATGCAGCGATGGTCTTGCGCGCTTTTAGAACAGGCGCTTCGGCTCCCAAACTTCCCACGAAGAATCATGCCGATGGCGCGCAAACATTTCGAGCTTCCGCGTCTTAGGGAACATGCTTTCAATCATCGAGTATATTTCATCCGGCTTCTGCGAATGCGCTCTGGCCTTCGCATGGATTATAGACGAGGGTGCCGCGCCGAATCGGGGGCAAGGGAAGTTACCTTTTCGTCCTATCAGTAGCTGTTCGTGCTGGGTCCGTACCCAGCGCCCCGTGCCTATCTTAGGTTTGCACCAGACGATGCTGTTGACAAATTGGAAACCCCAGGTTTTCATAAGTTCAACTGCATCGGGCAATCGTGGGCCAGTCGTCCAAAGAAAAAGCACCGCATCATCGGCGCTTTTTGCAGCTACAGGCAGCGCTCTCAATTCGTCAAGCGTCATTTGCGGATACTGCAGGCCGCGCGATTCAGACGCGCATGGCTCCTGCCATGGCGGGTCTGCGTATATTACCGAAAACTTACCGTTAACTGTTGCGAGGTCCGTCGCGCCATTCAGCTTGCGGGCCTTCGTGATTGCCTGCGCTAGAAGGCGAACCTTTATCCTCGGGTCGGCATCCGCGCGCTTCAGAATTGCGGCGCGGTCCTTAGCGGGCAACTTTAGAAGCGCGTTCGCCTCAATAATCTTTAAGGCTCCATTGCGAACGCGCTTGGCGACCTCTGGGTCTGCCGCGAGAATCTTCTTCGCTTGTTGTATATACCGTCCTGATACCCGAAAGCGTTTGCCTACATGGTCGCGCGCCTGCCCTGCATTTTTTGGGTCAGGCAATTTTTCCTTACCCCGGCGCTGCCGTTCTTTCGCTTCTGCCTCGAATTGGGGCTGCAAGTCTGCGCCCAGCATGGCGCGCTGGCATGGCGTTAAATGCCTGCGTTCTAAGTTCTGCGATAGTACGAAGCCCAAAGGGTCTTTGCCCTTAAAAGTCTCGAAGCGCGGCTTCACGCCAGCCTTCTGGCATGCAGCAAGCCTGTTGCGCCCATCGAGAACGCGCCCTTGCCATTTAACGATAGGCTGCCGCAGACCGTTCTTGCGAATATCAGCCGCCAGGGCATCAAGCTCGCCGGCATCCCATCATCGGGAAATAATTGGCGAGCCGGTGGGCTTGAAGTTTCATGCGCCGTCTGCTTTGCTTATGATTCGCTTTGTTCATTATTTGTTTAAGTTCCTCATTCCAAAAATTCATCTCTCCCCGAGCATGCGGAATATGTACGGCAAGGAAGTCGTAACCTAATCGCTTCTCTACTAGGCGCATTGCCTTGAGCTTTTTCTTCAGCGATATATCGGGAGGCCAGTCATTATTGCCATATACGAGCCAGCCGAGCAGCGGGCGCCGAATAAAATCGAGTTCTTTTTCCGGGAGCGCGTCTAGTCGGTCGCATACATCAGAAGGAATGCTCCCCCGAAGCTTTTGCCAGAGATTCTCCTCGTCATCTTCTGTTTCGAGGAGATTATCTTGATTGTCTCGATTATCTTCAATACATTCATTCAAACTACGGGGCGTAAAATAGTCGTCGATAAATTCATGCGGCTAAAAACATCATGCGAAACTTCAGGGTTGCCAGGCGCTGCGATTTTTTTTCGCATCGACAACAGGCCCGATGTTCTTGATTCTAGTCTTCGCGCTGCGAAGTCTCGACGCAAGTCTCGAATCGCCTCGAAGAGCTCGGAATGTACCAATCCACCATTTCGTGCATAACAGGCGCGATAATTCGGGTCCATTGGCCCAATTGCGGAGCCCCAATCCAATGTCGCCTGTTATTGCGGAGACTTGAATCGCGGAGACTTGCAGCGCGGTACCGGCGCGCGGCGACCTAGTAGGTTCCAGCTATCAGGCTGCGAAACCGTATCTATCTCTACTCTCTACGAAAGGCAGTGGAGAGATGATTGTCAGACAAAACCGCCGACGAAGAGAAACGAATCGAAATCCAAGGGTTCGAACTTATTGATGTGCTACAGCGTGTAGATGCGACCCAAAACAGGTCGACGGGAAATTGCCAGACGGGACGAGACGCAACTCGACAGGACCGGACCCGACAGGACAGGACTCGACATGACGAGAACGCGACCTGACAAGACAAGAAAGAAAGAGCGCCCCATGCAAATGGCGCGCTCTTTCGCATGCCGACCCGCGCGAAGCGCTAGGGCTTCCCGACCTGCAGCTTCTTCGCAGCATCCACAGTAAAGCCGCCGAGTTCGAGACATGTCGCCTTCGCGATTTCGTTCTGTTGGTCGACGTTCGCCTTCTCGAAAATCCGAACTGCCCGGCGCAACAGGTCTTCGGCGTCTTGTTGCCCCTTCGCGAGTTCCTTGGCGAGCGCTAACTGTTCCCTAGCTTCTTCAAGCTTCGCATTGAAGTTTCTCGCGCTGCTCGGTAAGTCCGTCAAGGCGTTCTTGCAAATCCTCGTCGCGCAAATGGCCGGATTCGTTAAGCTGAAATGCCTTCTCGCGACTCTTCGCGCAAGCGGCGAGCTTTGCGTTATGTTCGCGCAGCGTTCTTTCAAGGGCTGGCATAGATACCGGCGCGGCGGCACGAGTACGATAGCGCTTGATAAGCGCAGGGCTAGCATCGAGTCGCCCCAGAAGGTCGACAAACTGCGCTTCGAGTTCATCGGCGCGAACAAGTCGCAGCTTTTGGTCATGGTTCCATTTGGCTTTGCAAGCGTAGTAACGATTTGTACCGTATGCGGCGCCGATTAGTCTCCGCCGCAGTAGCAAGTCAAAACGCCCGAGAGCGGCCAAGGATGCTTCCTGCGATTGTCGCCGGTTCTATCATGCGTAAGCGTCTTGGCGACCTTCTGCGCCCGTACGAAGGATGTTTCATCAATAAGCCCAGCGTCAACATACGCATGATTTTGCAGAAGCTTCCTAACGCGCTGCGGAGTCCACCTCGTAACCTTCATGCCGCCCGGCGCGTAGTCCGAAGATTTCTTGTATTGATGCGGTGGCGCGATTGCAGCAAGCCGATGCCCGATGACTCCATACCCGATTCCCTGCAACCGCAAGCTGAACGCTTCTTTTACAACAGGCGCGCGCTTTGGGTCCGGCGAGTCGACGCCCTTCTCGCGAAGAATGCCGTAAGGCGCTTTTCCTACTTGCAGACCTGCCTCGCGTTTTTGCTTTCGAAAGTTCGCGCATTTTGTCTTGGCGGACCATGTTTTCTTGCTCTGCGAGCCCTGCCTGCATTGCAGCGTAAACTTTCCCCATCGTTGTATCGAGTTTGAGTTCGCCCTGGTCGCGTGTCCAAACCCTTACGCCAAGCTGTTTAAGGTCGCGCAGAACGATTTGGGACTCGACCATTTCGCGACCGATGCGGTCACTTCTAATCATAAGCAACCATTGAGGTCGCGCATCCGGTTCGGTCGCGCGCAACTTCTTCAGTATGTCGCGAACAAGAGAACGGGCTCCGTCCTTGCCAGAGGCAACGCCCTCGAAGATGTCATGCAACCGCCAGCCCTTGCTTTTGGCCTCTGTAGAGGCCCAGCCGCGCTGATGGGGCAGAGTCTCTTCCTGCTTGGACGACGATACGACGCATAACGCCCAAGCCAGGGGCTTGCGCGCGGCAGTCGTCAGGGGGACCGATAAAGTCTGCATCCGGCAGACCTTCCCCTATCTGTCTACATGGTCCTTCATGTCGCCAAAGACCAGCCAAATGGTCTTGACTTTACGTTCGAACTTCGAGTGTACGCGGACGATCTCGTTGCCGCCGAAATGCTGGACGAACTCGAACATCGGATGCCACGACTGCGGGACGACTTGACCGGTCAATCCGGCCAGCAGCATTCGCGCGGTGCTCTGCGTGATGCTCAACTCCGGAATCGTCGCATGTGGAATGTCGTTCCAGCTCTTGTGCGGTGCTCCGACGACCGGCGCCTTGCCGGCGATCGTGGGATCGCCCGGAGGAAACATCATGAAGCCGCGCGGCGACATTCCGCCCATGCGCTCGGCCATGTTCGGGTTCTTGAAGTTGCCGTTGGGCCACATCGCGCCGCCGCCGTATCCGGTCGTTCCCGGCTCCATGAACTCGAGGATCGCGGCGACTCCGCGTTTGCGCAGCTCGTTATACGTAATATAGCTTGGGTCGAGGGAACGAATGCCGCCGGCGCCGGGAGCACTGAGGCGTACGAGAACCACAGCGCCCTGCAAGCTCACGTGCCGCGCGTCGATCTCGGCGAGATCGTCCTTCGACGCCGTGTTGACGTAGACGACCGGGCCGGTGACCGTGCCGTCGCCCGATTCTTCGAGAAACGGCTGCCCGGCCATCAGTTCCCACTTAGTATGGTGCCCCGGCGTGCCTTCCAATAAGTCGAACTCCACGCGCCGCGGCGACAGCATCATCAAACTCTGCTCGAGCGGACCGGTGAACTCGACTTGATACTCTTTGATGCGCGTGACGAAACCGTCGCGCTCCAATCGTTCCTTGACGTACACGCCGTCGCGTAATCGGCAGCCGATCCCGCGCGATGCGGGACCGACGAGAGATGGCGTTCGATATCCATCGCATTCCCGCTACTAGGCGCGCGCATCATCGTTTTCTCTGCAGCTAACTCCGCGGTAACGTCCGGTCCGGCAGCCCACCCGACCAGCGCGGTGTCGGAGGTTACGGTCGAAGGGAGCACCGCAGCTTGCGGCGAGACCCCCCATGCAAGAACGGCGACGAACGTAAGAGTGCGGCGAAAAACCATGGCCCACGATAATTCCCCATTGGAGCCGCCTGGCCCTACGATCGTCCGTCGCGCACGAGGTGGGAGAGTTTTGCGTCAAATCCTTCGAAGATTGCACCATGAAACGGACGTTACCGATCGCGCTCCTTGCCGCATCGCTCTTCATTTTTGTGGGGGGACGCGCTACGGCCGCGCCGTCCTATGCCGAGTTCGTCGCAGGGGCGCATGCCTACCGCGGCCTCTTTACGATTTGGCAGAAAGACGGCGGAACGTATCTCGAGCTGGCGCCGAATCAGTTGAATGCGGATTTCCTCGAGACGATTGTGCCCGGGAACGGGATCGGCCAGGACCCGGTCTGGTGGGGCGATACCGATTACCTTCCCACGCAGATCCTCCGCTTCCAGCGACGCGGCGACGGCATCGTCATGGTGTGGCGCAATTGGTACGCCTACGCAGGATCGAGCACGTCCGCACAGCTCGCCAACGAAGGCAGCTTCCCCGACTCCGTCGTCGGCATCGGCAAGATCGTCGCCGAGAACCCGTCGACTGGGGACGTCGTTTTCGATCTCTCCTCGCTGCTTGGTGACAATATCGATCTGCGCAACGTCATTAACGACGGGATCCCGCCCGCCAAAGCGTATCGACTCGATCCAACGCTCTCCTATTTCGATGCCGTCAAGGCGTTTCCCGAGAACGACGTGATTACGGTGGGCCAGACCTGGGGAACCGATGCCGCGCACGTGATCGACACCGCACCCGATGCTCGCCGCATTCTGATGCGCGTCGTCTACAACTTCGTACAGATGCCGCGCGACGATTACCGCCCGCGCCTGATGGACGATCGTGTTGGGCTTTACGACGATATCTACATCGACTTCTCCAACGATACTCGAGCGCGACGCCAGCTGCCCTACATCGTGCGCTGGAATTTCGATCCGGCCGATTCCACCCGGCCGTCGACGGCGCGGCATCCCATGGTCATCTACCTAAGCAACACGATTCCACCGGCGTACCGGGGAGCGATCCGAGATGCTTGTCTCGAATGGAACAAGGCCTTTGAAAAGATCGGCATCCTCGACGCAATAATCGTGCGCGATCAGCCGAGCGATCCCAGTTGGGATCCCGACGACGTTCGTTACAGTGTAATACGCTGGCTCAACGAAACCAGGCCGAGCTTCGGCGCAGACTCGCAGACGCTGTTCAATCCGCTCACCGGCGAGGAAATCCGCACCGGCGTTCTGGTTTCGGCGGTCGTCGGGAGCGGGCCGCGTCTCGCGTGGCAATACCTTGTCGATCCCGTGCGGTACGACCGCACGACCGATCCAATGCCCGCCGCGTTTCTCCACGACTCACTCTTCGCAACGCTCGTGCACGAGATGGGCCATAATCTTGGCATGCAGCACAATTTCATCGGGCACGAGGCGTATACGGCGGCCGAGCTACAGAGCACGGCGTTCACGCGCGAGCACGGCATTGCGTCGAGCGTCATGGAGTATGCGCCGCTAAACCTCTGGCCGCAGGCATACAAACAAGGCGAGTTCTTCCAAACCACGATCGGCCCGTACGACTACTATGCCATTAAGTTCGGCTACGCAAGCATTCCCGGCGCGCGGACCCCCGAGCAAGAGGTTCCGACGCTGCGGCGTTGGGCCTCGGCGTGGTCGAACCCCTGGACGCGTTATGCTTCCGACGAAGACGTCGACTATGCAACGGGGCACGCCGCCGATCCTCGGGTCGAGCAAGGTATGCTGACCGACGATCCGCTCTCCTGGTGCGACGTTCAGATGAAGATGTATCGCGACCAGATTGCTTCGCTCAATAAGTACTGGCCCGCCGGCGGGAATGCATACGAGCAAGAACGCGACGTTCTCACCCTAATGTTGCGACGTTACGACGTGTGCGCGATCGCCGCCGCCCATTATCTCGGCGGTCAGTATCTCTCCTGGGCGCATGCCGGCGATCCCGACGCGCAATTGCCGATCGTACCGGTAAGCCTGCAGACCGAGCGTCGCGCGATGGCAGTCCTCGACGCGGCGCTCTTTAGTCCCGACGCTTTGCGCGTTCCCGCCTCGGTGTTGAATCGGCTGAGGTACTCGGAGTGGTCGGGCTACGGCTACACCGGCTGGGAAGGCTACGGGAATCTGCCGACGTGGGCCTACAACCCGCCGGCCCGTCACGACTTTCCGCTCGTCGAGCTAGATCAACGCAACTCAACTCGCCGCGGTCGATTATCTATTTAAGCCCCTTGTGTTACAGCGCATCGACGAAAACCCAGCCGAGTCGACGCGAACGACGATGACGATTTCGGATCTCTTCGATTGGCTGCACGCCGGCATCTTCGGCGATCTGCACGACGCCACGATTCCGCTCGTCTCGCGCAATTTGCAAAGCGAATACGTCGAACGGCTGGCGACCCTCGTGATGGCGCCTCCCAAAGGCACGCCGCCAGACGCGCAAGCCCTCGCTGCAGCCGAACTATTGCGGATCGCTCGTGACGCCGCGATCTCAATGCGCGCCAACCACGATTCGGTGACCCGCGCCCACCTGGCCGCACTCGTGCACGCGGCCAAATATCCCAAGGCGCCGGCATCGCCATCCGGATGATCTCGTCGTTCGAACCCGCTGACCCGATTGAAAGCCCAGAACGCATCTTTGTAGGAAAGCTCGATTCGCCAATCGGGAGTGTCGTCTATCTGACCGACGGCGAAGCGTTACGTGCCGTTGAGTTCGCGGAAACACCAGATCGGCTGCTAAGCGCGTTCTTGCGAGGCAGGGGACCGATTCCGGTCGACACTCGAAGAGATCCGCTGGGTATCGGCGTTGCGATTCGTGCCTACTTTGGCGGCGACATACACGCAATCGCAGCCCTGCCGGCGACGCCGTCCGGCACCCGGTTCCAAAGGCGCGTGTGGAGCTTATTGCGCAAAATTCCGGCTGGAAGAACCGTCACGTACGGCGCCCTTGCGAACGAATTGGGTACGCCGTCGGCTGCGCGTGCCGTTGGTGCCGCCAATGGCGCCAACCCCATCCCAATAGTAATTCCGTGTCATCGCGTCATTGGAGCGAATGGCACGCTTACGGGCTACGGTTCGGGAGTCTTCAGAAAAGAGTGGCTACTGAATCACGAGGGCGCACAGCTCCCTCTGCTCGATTGAACGGGAGTCAGTCTGTTGGTGGGCTTGGTGAGGGCGACGGCGTGGATCCCGCTTGACCGTTCGGCGACGCGGTCGGTGCAGGCGTTGCGTTCGCTGCAGGCGTTGCGGTCGGTGCAGGCGTTGCCGGAGGCGGAGTTCCTTGGGCTGGTGGCGCGGGACACTGCGTGATGATGTTCGGGGATACGGTGGTCGGCGTGACGACGGTCGGCGCAACAACGGTCGGCGTAACGACGGTCGGTGTGACGACGGTCGGCGCGACAACGGTCGGCGTAACGACGGTCGGTGTGACGACGGTCGGCGTCGACAACGGTCGGCGTAACGACGGTCGGCGTCACGACGGTCGGCGAAACGCACGACACGCTCTGCGCAAGCCATTGGCTCAGTGGCTGCGCAAACGGCGCCGAATCTCTCACAGTCCCCAAGGCGAAAACGCCGGCGACGCATAGCGTAACTTTAATGCCTAGTCGCTGCACTCGAACATCCTCCGCGTTCCATCCTACCATGCGCTCGACAGGGAAGAAAGCATCGAACGCGCGTTCCCGAAATCTAGGAGTAAACGAAACGGGATGGTCGAGCTGGCCATCCCGTTTGTGTTTAGTAGCCGAAGCGCGAGCTTCTACGGCTTGACTACCAGGATTCCCGTAGGCAGTTCGACGCCATTCGTTAGGGTCGCGTAGGGCGTGTACGAGCCTGGTGCGTAGGCGTAGACCGCGTCCGCGCTGACATCCGATTCAATTGCCTCGCCCTTCGGCTTGCCCTTCTCTTGGATGCTGACCGCGTAGGGGTCGCCATTCCCCCCAAACGTCTCGATCGGGCTCGTCGACCCACCCAACTGGTAGACGTTAATTATATTGTCTTCGCCGCCAGTCTCCCAGAGAGTACCGGCCTTTTGATCGATTGCGAGGCCGATCGGCTCGCCAATGCCTGATAAGTTCAGGTTCGTAACGCTCGAACCGCCGGCCGGAAGTTCGAAGATCGCACCACCATTACCAAAGTCGGCGATGTAGAGATTGCCGCTCTTGTCTAGGGCGAGTCCGAACGGATCTACCATCCCGCCTCCGGTGATCGTTTTCGACGGCGTGCTCGTCCCCTTGGCGTACTCCGTAATCGCGGCCGGATAGTTGCTCACGTAAAGCGTGCCGTGTTTGTCGACGGCAGCGCCAAGCGGGTTACTAACCCCATCCGTGATCGTGGTTTTCAGCGTCGTCGAGCCTTTCGCGTACTCCTCGACGTCGTTGCCGCCGCAGTTATCGACCACGTACAGCGTCTTCCCTTTCTTGTCCGTTGCCATGCCGTACGGACATCCCGCCGCCACGTGGATCGTAGCGATGGGTGCGGGATTGCTCGCGAGATCCGCAGTCTGATAGATGTTAACCGCCGCTTCCTCTTGATCCCCTTCGAAGACCAACGAAGCGTTCGTCGCGTAGTTCGAGTGAATCGAATGGCGCGACAACCCGCGCCGAAGCGCGAACGGAATAAATGGTACTCCACGGTGCACAGAGGCCGATGTATTTTGCGACGGAAGCGAAGGCGACTGCGATGTCATGCCGCCACTGCATCCTGCAATCCCGAAAAGCGCCGCGATCACGAGAGCGCGGCGCAAGCTTACATACATAAGGTGCGCCTCCCGTTTCAGAAGTAGAGTGAGATTGAAGGGCCCTTTCGCTTCCCGGTCTCTTCTCCTACCGCCCGATTGGCGCCCTGGTGACTCGGGAACCTACGTCAAATCCGAATCGTCATTTGGACCGGCGCGACGACAACTTTTCTTTCGCTCGGGGACGAAGAGCGCACGCACCATAGTGGTCCGGTCGGCTTGCATTGTCGCGATCTAGCTGCGCCGCCGGTAGCCTAGAATTCAAAGCATCCGCTCTTGCGAGGGGTCGGTTGCTTATGTTCTTGCCGATTGCAAGATCGCGCGACGTGCTGAAAAGCGTGCGGCGTTCTCAAGAATTTCTCAAGGAAGCATAAAAGCGAGTGCGAACTAGCCCGCTTTAACGACGGGCGAAGGCCCGAAACCGTGCGCTCTTTTGAAAACTTCAGGAGGTACGCTATGGTACGGAGATCACTCCGGCATCTCGTTATCGCATTGACGCTGCTCGTTGCATTCGTTTGCCAGGAAACATGGGCACTGGCCGGCGTGACGGGCGGTCTCACGGGAAGCGTCACCGATGCCGACACGTCTGCTCCCGTTGCGGGGGCGCAAGTTACCGCAACGAGCCCTTCGCAGTCCGCCACGGTTACGACGGACGCCCGGGGGAATTTCGGTTTTCTGACGCTCGCGCCGGACACCTACACGATAAGCGTCTCGAAGAGCGGTTATCAACCGGTGAGCGTTCCCGGGCAGGTCGTTCTCGCCGACACCGTTCAATCGGTGCCGGTACGCGTGCTCAAGACGCTCAGAACGATCGCACGCGTTACCTCAACCGCGGGCAGCGCTCTAGTCAAGTCGGGCACGACGGCTGACGTCTATTCGATCAACGCCTCGGCGCAGGCCTCGAGCGCGGCACTGGGCGGCGGCGGACTGATCAATCAGGCCTATTCCGCTATTTCGACGGTTCCAGGTGCCTACGTCATTCCAAACCAGACCGGCTACTACGCTACGATCAATATCCGCGGCGGTGACTACGACCAGGTCGGCTACGAGTTCGACGGCGTACCCGTTAACCGTTCGTTCGACAACTATGCGTCGAGCTCGGCCTCGTCGCTTGGCAACGCGGAAGTCCAGGTCTATACCGGCGCCAATCCAGCGAACTCCGAAGGCCAAGGCCTCTCGGGCTTCGTCAATCAGGTCATTAAGACCGGAACCTATCCCGGCTACGGGACGGGTTCGCTTGGAATCGGAACGCCGTCGTTCTACCACCGGGCGGCAATCGAAATAGGCGGCTCGACCCCCGACCGGCTCTTCTCGTACTACGTCGGCATTGCCGGGCTGAACCAATCTTTTAACTACATCAACAACAACAACGGCTCGGAGTACGACAATTGGCTCGGGCCGGTGATCGGCATCGTCGGCAATCCTATCGGCGTCACGGGCAAGAATCTCAACCCGTATAGCCAAGGGTTTGCGCCCGGGTGGTCGCTATTTTACGGCGGCCTGGGGAATACGTATTTCCCGCTCGGACCGGCAGGCAACTATCCAAACAACGACGCGTCGATCGGGACGGCCTCGATCTTCGGCCGCAACACGGTCATCAACTTCCACATCGGCATCCCGCACCATAACGATGCGGGCCGAGACGACATCCAGCTACTCTACGACGATGAGGCTCTAAAAAACCAGTTCTACATCTCCGCCAACGACATCGCTTCGCCGTTTTGCACCGGGCCTGCCGCCGTCTCTGGGGCGGCGTGCATGTACGCGATCAACGGTGAAACGCTCTCCACCCTGGCCGGACCGCAGAACGTTCCGTATGGCACGTCACTGCCGGTGACGTTCGACAACACCTATACGTGGGGCTGCGGCTCGTCCGTCGGTAAAACGTTTAACTCCACTGGGCTCAACAGCCTAGGGAGCTGCGTGAAGCCGTACGGTTTTCCGAACGGCGTCAACGTCGGGTCCCCGACGAATCCAAACGTGATCCCGCCGAATGCTCGCGACCAGTCGTACAACGACACGGCGATCACGAAGATCCAGTACACCAAGAACTTCGGTTCGAGCGCGTTCCTTCGCCTCTACGGATTTACATTCTACAGCAACTGGTTCCTCAACGGACCGTACGACACGAACTTCTGCTATTTCTTCTGCCCGCTCGCACCCGACTACGAGTTGAGCACGCATACGCGGGGCCTCAGCCTCGAGTTCCAAGATCAGCTCAACGAGCAGAATCTGCTCACCGTTGCGGGTTCGTTCACGACGGCGTCAATCGTGCGTGACAACAACGGCTTCTACAACCTCGGCGGTGAAGGCAGTTATGCCAATATCGTAAACGCAGCGGCTCCGTACAGCGGGTACTGCTACTCCCCAAGCACCAGTGGGAAGAACGTCGTCAACTGTGACGATGACAAGATTCCGCTCGGGCCCGGCTACAAAGTAGCACCCGTCGGCTCTACATGCGCAATCCCCGATAAGCCGCAGCTCGGTAGCGCCTGCACCTATATGATCTCGGAGAACGGCCTCAACGGCACCTACAGCGGCACCGTCCCGAACTTCTACGGCGCCTCCATCACCGACCAGTACCGGCCGACGGACAAGTGGCTGTTGAACGTCGGCGTCCGGCTCGATAGCTTCGGTTTCGTCGGACAGAACACGCTGACACCGCCTCTTGGCGGCTCCGCTGCCGCGCGGCAGTTCTGGTTTAATGCGTATAATATAGATAACTGCGTCATCAACACGACCGGGGCGCCGGTCGCGAAGGAGGCGGGAAGCGTGAGCATGCCGTGTCCCGCGGGTTCTCACGCAGCAAACGTGCAAAACAACCCAGCGAACTTCACGTACAATATCTACCAGCCTCGCGTCGCCGGAACGTATACGTCGAATCCGAACGACGTGTTCCGATTCTCCTACGGCCGCTATACGGAAGCGCCGAACACGGCCTTCGAGCAGTACAATACGCGCCAGGAGGATCTAGCGGATTACATCGGATCGCACTTTCTGCAGTTCGGCCGCAATAGTCCGGGATATCCGATTCTGCCGCCGACGTCCGTTAACTACGACCTCTCGTGGGAGCATCGTGTAAAGAACACCGACTGGTCGTTCAAGCTCACGCCGTTCTTGCGGCAGACCCAAGATCAGATCCAGCAGTTCTTTCTGATCCCGCAAAACGGCTTCGTCTCCGGCTTGAACGTCGGCAGCCAGCGCAGCGAAGGCGTCGAGTTCCAGTTGCAAAAGGGCGACTTCTCGCGCGACGGCCTGTCAGGTTTGCTCTCGTTCGCGTACACGAACTCGTACGTACATTATGGACCGATCGCAGCCGGTGCGTCGGGCTCAACGGTTCTCGCGCCGATCAACAGCTCGATCGCTACGTACAATGCTTACACGAAATACTGTGCGACGCATCCAGGGGGCCCGAACACTATGTGTGGAGGTAGCACAACGGCAAACGGCCCGGCGAACGCGTGCTACAACAAGGTAGGAATGCCGGAGGCTCCGCTGCCCGGCGGCGGCTGCAAAGCCGGGTCAGATCGCAAATCCCTATTGGAATGCAGCGCCGCAAGCGCTCGTGAATACCGGGCAGAACTTCCCGACGTACGACACGTTCCCGGGTTCGCTCGGCTTGGCCGCGCAAGGCTTCGGCTCGCCGTACGTAGGAACGCTGTTGGTGAACTACAAGCACCAGCGGTTCGCAATAACGCCGTCGTTGCAGTTCCAAGGCGGCGGCAAGTATGGCATCCCGATTACCGAGGCCGGCATCGACCCCGCCAGCGGTTGCGGTAAGCCGCTCTTCGGCGACCGTTACAATGCATCAACGTGCCCGGGGGTCGTCGACATTCCCAATCCATTCACCGGGGTGTTCGATCCGATCGGCGCCTTCACGGAGCCCAACGAACTGATCGCCAACTTGCAGCTCTCCTACGACGTTAGCCCGCGGATTCAGCTCGTCGGACAGCTCACCAACATTGTCAACTACTGTTGGGGCGGCACGAAGACGCCGTGGACCTTCAACGACGGCAACATCTGCTCTTACTCCAACGTGGAGGGTACGGTCTACCCGGTCGCACCATACGGGACGCCGGGCGCGATCGTCAATCCGCCGGGCAATCCCGGTTCGCAAATCCAGCCGTTTCGGAAGTTCCCCTACGAGCCGCAGATGGGGCCTGCGATCATCGATGCGCTAAACGGCTCGTATAAAACGCCGCTCAACTTCTACCTCACGGCAAACCTCAAACTGTAAGCGATAACGCGCTTAGGAACTGCGAGGCCTCCGTCGCACGACGGGGGCCTCGTTACAGTTCAGTACGACGAGGCCGCTTCCGGTTGCATTCTTCCAACCTCGCCAACTGTGAAACGCTTTCGCGTAAGACTCGATATAAGAGGACCCTCCCCCGCCGCTGCCACCGCCGCCAATCTGCTGTCGCCTCCACCGCCGACGCCTCCGCCACCGCCGCGAAATATCCGCCCCCTCCGCCGCCGCCTGACCACCCGGGCCCGTCGAACAAGATGGCCTGGCGCAGCCCGACTCGCCGGCGCCTCCGTTTCCGCTGCTGCCGGGCTGCCCCGGGTTGCCGGAAGCTCCAGCGTAACCTCCTCCGCCGATGCCGCCCACGCCGCCGGCTTTTTGCGTGCCACCCGTTCCGCCAAACCAGGCCACGATTCAGATCGGCTTTGATAACACCAAGGGGTATAGCCCGTCTTGCCCGAGCCCGCTGTGCTACGCCGCCCCCGCCACCTTGACCGATGATCCTGCAGCGGCGGAAGTAGTCGAAGCCGCCCTGTCCACCGCCTCCGCCGGCGCGACAACGCGGTCTGATAGCCGATCGCCGCTCTGCCGAACGTCCGACGCCCCGCCGCCGCGTAGCCTTTGTAGTCGAGGTAGTCATCCTGGCTGCCGGAGTTGACGTTTCCGCCGCCATTAAAGCCGCCGGCGGTTTGCGACCGGCCCCACCAACGAACACCGCCAGTCTCTCTCCCGGCGTGACGGGAATCGTTGCAACGACGCGCCCGCCTCGCCCTTGCGCGCTGCCTTCGCTGTTTGAGCCGCCGCTTGCGCCGCGGGCCAGGACGGTGATCCACGTCACACCGTCCGGAACTCTAAACGATTGTTTCTTGTCAACGTAAAAGAACGTCTTCGATGCGAAACTGCCACGCCGTTCACAGGAGGAACCGAAACGCTGCCGGCCTTTTCTGCGCACCCTGCGAGGGACGCAACAGCCGCGCAGCTCGTTAGCGCGTAACAACCAAAACCTGGAAACCTCACTTGCCGTACCTCGTGAAGCATGAACGCTCGGTGGCTGTCATTCTTCGTGGCGGCTCGCACTGGCGCCTCGGCCGTTACGCGATCCAACGCCCTAACGCTGCCTCGTTCTTACGCTTCTCGAAAACAATGCCCCCACAATCCGAAGATGCCGAGCAAGATAAACAGAATGCCCGTGAAAAGCGCTAAAATGGCGACTAATTGCTCTTTGCCAGGTTTCCGTCTGACAAGCCATTCTCCAAGCCGGTCAAGGCGAAGCCACTTGGTTACAGCGACTATTTTTCGATTCTCTCCCAGCGCGATGAAGCTGAACAAAATAGAACCCGCACCCCCAATTACTGCCACAGGGTTTCTAAGGGTGCATGGACCGTAACCTATATTTGCTATCACTCACAAACCGCGAGCCCCATCTCTACGATACTCAGTCGTTCGTCAGGTTCCCTAGGTGGAAGGGCGTATCTTTTCCGTCGCCAACGTTCAAGGCGTTTCACTTTTCGGAGAATGGAGTTCCCGTATGAATCGCCTTGTTACATTGTTGGCACTGGCAATTGTGGTCAGCGGTCCAGCGTCTGCTAATATCATCAACCCATATGGCAACCCTGAACTCAATACGAATGTCGTGGCCGGTCAGGTCAGCGGGACTGGGGTTATCGAACGCGGGCTCGGCTTTCGGGTCCACAGAACTCACGTAGGTGTCTACGAAATCACGTTCGACCGACGCTACTTTCCGTCGGGATGCGCGGCCATGGTTGTCTCGCCAAACATCGCCCTGACTCCGGTCGTCACGCAGATTAATTGTGGGGACACGTTCGATGTAAGCTTCTCCGTAAACACGAGTTGTCGGGTGCGGATTTTCTTCATTGCAAGAGAAGACGCCCCAACATGAACCGCCTGCAGCCACGCCAGACGCACGGGTGCGTCAGTTCAATGCACCGCACCTCAGCGCGATCGCCGTCTCTCGCGACTCTCGCCGCATGCAGCTGCGCCACAGCGGCTGAGATTGTGATGCGCTGGTTAGCGGAAACCGCCCGGTCAGGGCGGGTCTTCCAAGGCAATATACAGGGCGCTTGCTGAGATATAATCCGCATTACTGCGCTGCGCGACCATCACAGCTCATAAGGACTCGGTCGTTCATACCACAAAGATGGCTTCCGGCATGCATTTACGCGCGGTTGCTCTGGGGATCTCTGGCTATCATTGGTCGGAACATCGCCGCAGGCGACACCGACCGCACGGCCGACGTTTGCGGAAACGCTGCATCGCACCTTAAGCGACGGCGTCTACGGTGCACCCGCAGGCCCACCCCGCCGGTGAGGTGGTTGACGGCTTTGCGCTATCGCTCACGGCAAACCGCTATACGTTTAGATCGGCGAGGGCTTGTCTTTTGCCGTTGAACTGCGAAACGTCTCCAACGTCGCGAAGACCCCCTTTAGCGCCCAGGACTGCTATAAGAGTTCATGGCCGCTAACAAAAACAGCGAAAACGGCACCGAAGGACAGGCGACGCCAAACTTTGGACCGCCTGCCGGCTACGTTGCTCCCGTACGTCGCTTTACCTCTGGTTCGAGCCTCAAGTCACGGATACGATGCAAGAGCCGGTACTTTCACAGTACAAGCGCAGGTGGTCGTTGACGGCAGAAGGCTCGTCTCCATACCGTGACCTTAAACTCCTGCCGTCAGCGACGGAAGGCCACCTCGCTAAGAGATCATTCGAAGTTCGCCTCGGGACCCGCTGAATCGAACCTCGCATAGCGATCTCAAAATCGTCAGCGGCAGAGTATCGCGGCCACTATGTGGGTAACGGTTGAAGTACGGAACCTGGGCCCCCTGATCGCTCTCATAATGTATTTACCGATCTTATGCAACGGAACTGGATCGTAGTTCCGGGCGCAGGCTGCAGCTCCGCAGAATGGGAGGAGCGCCTCGATGCTTTCCGGAGATAGGCAGTCAAATCGTTCGAACGGAAGTCGCATTTTCAGGCGATCTGCCTCGATCGGCTTTTCGATCGCGTCCCCCCGGGACGGTATTCAGTCCGGGTCAAGGCGACGCTCGAGGTCCCTGAAACGTTCCTGGCCGCCTCGCGCTCACGTCGCGCTACATCGAACGCTCTGCAGATCGAGGTACTGCCGGCGCGTTCGCCTACCGTCAGATCAGCGCGCGGATCGGGCGTCTACGAAGGCGACCGGGCGCGCACCCGCCGGGCGGCGGAACGGGTCGCCTCTTAGCGAACCGAGAACAACAGTCTCGGCGGTCCCATCCTCGTCTCCGTCGAGTTGCGCACGTTCGGGCAGGCGCAGGACGCGTTCTTCGGATCTCCGAGTTCGACTATATTTCCGATCGTAAGCCGGCAGACCAGAGCGATAGTGGGGCGCGAGCCCAACGCCCCGTCTCAGAGTAACGCGGACCGAAGCCTTGGAGTAGCCGCCCGAATATCGAATGTCGCTGTTTAGCGAATTGGTTGCACCGGCTCAATAAACACCGAGGGTGGATGTAACGATACGCGTGACCGGCCGGCCGTTTATCAACGGCCACCGGGTACGTGTAGTCTAACCCGGAGAAGTACCCAGAGGCGCCGCCACCAAGGGTTGCCTGCAGGAAGACGAGTGCTGAGCTTTAAGATTCAGACTGATCGGCCCGTCTACACGGCTGGCGAACCGGTCCTCGTTCGGCTCGTGATTACAATCTCGGTAAGGAGCCGGTCGCGTCGACCTCACAGTCCTCAGCCTCCGTGCCGCTCACCTTGTCAAGTCGAAACGAGCCGGTACTCTCCCCTCAGGGCGGGCAGGACGCGGCCCGGGGCGCGGCGTCATGGGGATGTCGCGTCTTGCGGTGGGCACACGACGTGAGGGTGGTCCCAGATCGGCGCTTGGGGCACACCTCCGCTCGAGCCCGACCCGTATACGTTTCGTGCCTCCCCGAATCTACGGCTACATCTACGACGAGTGCGATTATACGTTAACCGGTGACACGCACCGCCGCGCCTGCATTAAAGGTCAATTCGACAAAGGAGCGGGCGAACGGAGCCAGCATATAGCTCGACGATCCGAGCCTCGACGAGACCTCGTCTTGATGCGCGAAACGAACGCTTACGCTCGGGAGTGCGCGGTTCGTAACGCAACTTCAGAGCGGCGCGCGCAGGGCGAATATTTCAAGTATCCCACTGGGAAGCATCAGAGGAAGGGGCGGCGATCAAGACTCCAGCTCGGGAACCCGGACTCGCCCACGTCCTCTCACCGCAATCTCCAGCGCGCCGCCGAGCTCGGCACGGCGGGGAAGCGCGCGATGGTGCCCGAGCGCGGCGCGAGAGCCACTCGAGCCGCGGCGACCGCGGCAACGAACGCGTGTGCCCTCCGCAGCGTCATCGCCACGGCAGTGAGCGCCACTATATAAACTACGAGCGACACTCGTTTCCGCAGAGACAGCGGCGAAGTACTGATGCTCCGCGCCCGGTAACGATTGAGCCCTAGTGCACGGAGATTCCCGCCGAAGCGAAGAGGCCGGTCTGCGCACCTTCGATCTCGCGAACGGGCTCGACGTTACCGTCGGCGTTCGGGGCAAAGACGAGAACGCTCGTCGGTCCGCTAAGCGGGCTCGCGGTCGTCACATAGATTCGCGAGCGCGCATCGAGCGCGAGGCCGTCCGCGCCCGCCAACTGCGTCTTCGGGCCGGAGATGGTTCGAATCGGCTTGGCGTCGCCGTGCGCGCCGGCGCTGTAAACGAGGATGCTTTGCGCGCTGGGATAGCCGTTGTTGGCGATATAGAGGTTGCCCGCCGGATCCAGTGCGATCCCGCCGCCAGGGTCCGTCAGGCCGGTTCGGTGGCCGTGTATCTGTCGGATCGGTTTGATGTCGCCTCTCGCGCCTGCCGGATAGACGGTGATCCAGCCCGGTCCAGATCCGTCGTCATCGAAGTTGGCGACGTAGAGATTACCGCTGGAATCGAAGGTGAGCCCGACCGGATAGAGCTGCGTGTCGTCACCGGAAATCGCGCCGATCGGCTTGTACGTTTTCGCGGCATAGATGGTGACGCTTTGGCCCTGGTTATTCGCGACATATATGTTCCCGCTCGTATCGAGCGCAACGCCGAAGGGATAGTCGAGTCCGTCGTCGATCGTCGCGACCGGTGCGACATTTCCGTTGGCGCCGGGGGCGAAGATCAGGATCGAGCCGTAGCCGTTCGATCCTCCGCCGAACACGTTCGCGACGTAGATCTTACCACGGCGATCGACGGCGATTCCCAGCGGCTCACGCAGCCCCGTGTTCGATCCTGCGATCGTCTGCAACGGTACCGTATCGCCGTTCGCGCGCCGCCCGTAACTTGTGACGCTGGGACTATCGTAGAGGGCATTTGCAACATAGATCGCCGGCCGAGCCATCAGCTTGGTCGTCTGGACCGGCGTTTGGCGGAGTGCAGATGGATTGGTTGACGTTCCGCCGCACGACGCGAGCGCTGCAGCCGCGAAAAGCAGACTGAACGATTCGGAAACGTTCCTGATTCCTACTTCCATGGTGTGCTCCAATCATCGTAGGCCTGAAAAATTTGGAAAAAGTTGAAAGATGATCTGGTCCGTTTCACAGCGATAACCGGAAGACGGTTCCGTTGCCGTTTGCGCCCCCATAATAGGTCGTGCCGTAGAGCTTGCCCTTGACATCGATGAGCCCGCCATAGTACGGGTATTGACCGTCTCCGGAGCCGCCGAAGCTGTGCAGCACTGTTTCGATGCCAGATCGCGTGGTCGAGAAGACGGTTCCAACGCCGTTTGCGCCTCCTTCAATCGTCGTGCCGTACAGCCTGCCCTTGACGTTGATGAGGCGCGCGTACGGGTATTCGCCGTCTCCCGAGCCGCCTTTGAAGCTGTAGATCACGGTTTCCGTGCCGGATGTCGTCATCGAGAAGACCGCTCCATAGCCGTTTGCGCCTCCGAGATGGGTCGTGCCGTAGAGCGTGCCGTTGACGTTAATGAGGCCCGCATACGGGCGTTCGCCGTCTCCCGAGCCGCCTTTGAAGCCGTAGAGCATGGTTTCCGTGCCGGACGGCGTGATCGAGAAGACTGTTCCGTCGTTACTTGCGCCCCCATAGACGGTCGTGCCGTAGAGCGTACCTTTGACGTTGATAAGGCCCGCAAGCGGAAATTCGCCGTCTGCAGAGCCGCCTTTGAAGCTGTAGAGCACGGTTTCCGTTGCGGACCGCGTGATCGAGAAGACGGTTCCGTCGCCGTTTGCGCCCCCTTCCATGGTCGTGCCGTAGAGCTTGTCCTTGACGTCGATGAGGCCCGCAACCGGGCCGTTGCCATCGCCCGAGCCGCCGAAGCTGTGAAGCACGGTTTCCGTGCCGGACGGCGTGATCGCGAAAACCGTTCCGCAACCGCCACTTGAGTCGCAGTTCGCGCCCCCTTCAGAGGTCGTGCCGTAGAACGTGCCCTTGACGTTGATGAGGCCCGCGAACGGGTACGCGCCGTCTCCTGAGCCGCCTTTGAAACTGTAGAGCACGGTTTCCGTTCCGGACGGCGTGATCGAGAAGACGGTTCCGTCGTTACTTGCGCCCCCATAAGCGGTCGTGCCGTAGAGCATGCCATTTACGTTGATGAGGCCCGCATACGGGTTTGCAGCGTCTCCCGAGCCGCCAAGGCTGTACAGCACCTTGTACCTAACGTTCGAGCGCATTCGCTCCGTCGATGTCACACTGAGCGAAGTCGAATGGCCGGCAGGTGACGGGCTAAGCGACGTGCCGCCTCCGCACCCTGCAAGCACGACAACACTTGCGCAACAGCCGAGTGCAAAGCGGCTAACATCGGAGATACCCATTGGCCAGCCTCCGTAGCTCAGAGTTTCTGCATCGAACTATTTTCTAATGCGGCTTCTAATTTAAACCCCATCGTAGCACCCAAGCCGCAATCTCGGAAGTCCCTCTGGCCACGGCCCCGCGTCCACCTCGCCGAATCGGCAGCCTTTCAAAACGAGGCCCCCCGGCGCCGGGGCTGCGAGGCGGCAGCGCAAACACCTAATAGGTAATGCCCAGGCGAGATTGTCTTCATGCTGACCTGAGGCCAGAGGGCGTATTGGTAGCGACGCCAACGTCTCAAAACGTTTCACTATTTCGGAGAATGGAGTTCCCGGATGAATCGTCTCGTTACGTTGTTGGCGTTGGCAATCGGGGTTAGTGGTCCGGCGTCTGCTGGCATCATCAATCCATACGGCAACCCTGAACTCAATACGAATGTTGTGGCTGGTCAGGTCGGTTCGACTGGAGTAGTCGAGCGTGGCTCTGGGTTTCGTGTCCACATATTTGGCCTATATTTATAAAATCAAGTTTGACAGGCGCTACTTTCCATCGGGATGCGCGGCCCTAGTTGCCTCACCAACGACCGAACCCCTGGTGCCAATCGTCACTCAGAACCAATGCGGCGACGTGTTCACGGTGAGCTTGTATGACGCAAGTACCGGCAAATTGGCCTATGGTGAGTTTCAGTTCATTGCCCGAGAGGACGCCCCACAGCATCCTTGACGGCGCGGGCAAGGGCTTTAGGCATTACGTCGCCGCAAGGCAATCGCGTTGCGTAAAAACCTGGGCGACTGCGAGTTATGCTTCCCAATCCGAGCGCGGGCAGGTTATGCGGAAGTCGAACTTCGTGCGGCGCATATGGAGCCTATACGAAACGCGGCAAAGCTCTTCGGCCTGAAATTCCACAACTTGCGGCACACCGTCGCCGTGCTGTTGCCCAAAGCGGATGTTCACCCAAAAAACGATCGGACCGAACACGCCTCCGTCGTAATCACTCTGGACACCTATAGCGGCTGGATACGGAGCCTGCAAGCGAAGGCTGCCGAGGCCATGACCGCGGTCTTCGGACGCCTAACCCGTCGCAAGAAACACCTCAAGCCCGGCATAGCCATTGCCGCCGGACACTTGCCGGACATGGCCTATATCGTCAAAACGAAAGCCTCACAAAACGTTATATTCTGTAAGGCTTTTGGAACTCTCCGGATTTTCGACTCGAACCAACGACTCACTGATTAACAGCCACCGCGGACCGCTTTTATGAAGATGGAGTAAGTGAAAACGGCCCCGCGATTCGCGAAGCCGTTAAATTAGAACTGGCGGGTCTTTATCTTTTGCCGTACCAGGAAATGACGACCTGGCCGTTACCCCTGGGTGCTGCGCCTTGCTCATCGGTGACGTCGGTGGCTCCCTTTTCGACGAAGGACGAGCCCCCGCCACCGCCACCACCTAGACCCGCATATCCGGCCGCCCCACCGCCGCCTCCCCCGTAGTAGCCACCGCCGCCGCCCGCGCCGCCTCCACCAAGAGGATACGGGCCGTAGCAGGGGCCTTCGGCACCTGCGCCGCCACTGCCGAGCCCCCCGGGGGCACCGCTCGGGCCGCCACCGCAACTGCCGTAGCTGCCGCTTCCGCCAGCACCACCAGTGCCGCCGGCACCGCCTGACGTCTGCGAACCTCCAGCCCCGCCGCCGCCGCCTCCCTGCCCGCGGCCGTTCTGACCAGTTCCGCCCGTCGTTCCGCCTCCTAGCCCTCCCGGCGCGCCATTGTCTTCGCCCCAGTCGGATCCTCCGCCACCGCCACCAGCGACAAGAACGCGGTTGCTCAGCGCACTGCCACTCTCGCGGACGTCTGAAGCACCGCCGCCGCCACCACCGAAGTTGTCACATGAACTGCCGCATCCGTAATTACGAAACCTCCCGAACCGCCGCCGTTATAGCCGCCGTAGCCGCGCTCGAGGTCGTAGAGCGAGGGTGTGCCCCCTACGAAGATCCTAAGCAACTCGCCGGGTTTAACGCGGATCGTCGCCTCTAGCAGACCGCCTTGTCCGCCGATCCCAGAACCGGAACCAGAGGTTTGCCAGAAGCCGCCCGTCGCGCGTCGGCAATGATCGTGATTTTCTTTTGATCTCTTGGTACTTTAAAATACTCTACCTGCCCACTGTAATCGAATGTTCTGTGGCGCTCCCTCTCTTGCGGCGCAGGGCGAGGCATCGCGCCCGACACAGCGAGCGGCGGCTGCGAGCCGCTGCATCCCGCGAGCATGGCCGTGCCCACGCAAACACCTAAGGCATGACGGCCTAAACGGAAATCAATCACCTGCTACGCTCCTATCGACCCGTTAACGGTTCGACGGGAGCTAGACGATGCTTTAGCCGCCGCGATCGACAGCAACGGGTGACCGTCGTGGCCTTTGCTCACGACCTTGTCGGGGTGACCGCCCATTGTGAAGTCGCCGGGGATCATTTCCACCGTAAACTTCCGGTCGCAGAGCCGGCAACGATGAGCGACTCTGGTTATGACGTCGAAGACGATCTCCTCGTCCTCATGGTTTGTCTTCGTTGGCTCCAACGGCAGCTCGTGGCATGTGCACTCGTCTTGCGTGTAGGTATATGCCATATAGCCCTTTCCGCGCCTTCTGGCGCATGGTGAAGTTGCGTCGACGCTGAACACGACATGGAAATCCCGGGCAGGTCGCCTGTGACGGGCTCTCACCGTCGCTTGCGGCTCCTTAAGAAAGGTCTTCATGATGAATCGTTTCCTTATCACATTCTTAGCGCTGGCAATCGCGTTGGGCGGTCCAGCGTTAGCGCAAGCCGCTTCTTTATCGCGGCAACCGTCTCAACTCCCCAGACCGCGGCGGGCATCATATCAGCAGACGGACAGATACGGCGAGGCACGGGATTTACTGTGCAACACCCTAGGGCTGGGCATTACTCTATAAGATTCCAGCAGGGATTTTTCCCGACAGGTTGTGCGTCAATCGTCGTGGACTCATGGGCACATCCGCCCTATAAGTCCGTCGTGAGTGAGGCTTTTGTATCTGGTTGCGCTACCAACAACCCTGTTTTTCATGTGCGTCTCCGCCGGTCGGAAGATGGCACCGCGATGGACCGAGACTTTCAATTCGTAGCGGTTGGCGTGTGACGGGCTGGTAGAGCCACCGATAGCGTTTGGTGGGTTCGTCGGCAATGAGGTGGAAAGACGGGCTATGCTTGCCATCATTGACGTGATCGCGCTTTGCGCTGCGAGGGATAGGGTGAGGGTGCCCTGACAGGGAGACCGTGCTACAATGGCCGGCATGAGCCTAAAGCCAATGCGAAAGCCACCTAAGTGAAGCGACGGACGGCCAGGTTAATGATTCCGCTCCTGGGCATTGCCGCGGTTTTATGGGTCGCGGAACGCTACACAGCCTGTAGCAATATACCGACCATTTATTGCGAGGATAGGGTTACACACGCCCTGATTGGCGTCCTGATCGTGCTGGCATTGGCTGGGGCCGCCTGGGTTTACACTCTCCAGCTCACTGAGTGAGGCTTGTGGCGTAAAGTACAATCGCCAAAGAAAAAACCGCGGATATAAAATCCAGGGCGACTGGAGCATCCGCCCCGACCGTCCCGAAACCGCTTCGTTTTGACACACTGCGCTGCGCCCTATGGATTCAAGGCTTTAGCGTCCCGTAATGGCGTCTCGTTTTCTCTAGCGCCGCCGGCGACGAGCGCTCTCAACTCGTCTTCGCCCAGGTTCGCGAGAACTTGAACGACCTGCTTTCGCGCGTCGACGTTGACGTTGACCGCTCCGTCTGGCTGCAATAGCCCGTGAACTTTGAGCAACTGATTGAGTGACGCTCGAGCGCGATCGACGGCCATCAAGCCTAGGCGCGAGTCGTCGGTGTCCACCGCCTCCTGCATGATCGATTCGGCGAAAATACAGCACCCGTTCGGCGCGTTTCACCAGCGCCTTCGGACTCGGATCATCTAGCACCGTGCCGCATTTTTGGCATCGGCCGTTTTCGAACGTACCGAACCGGAAGACTCCGCAGCCACGCTATTCTTGGCTGGATCGCTCTTTCGTGGTTTGTGGCCGAGGCAAATTGATCTGTGCCTTTGGACCGCGGCTGGACTGACGCCAAAACGACCTGAGACCGCGCTTTTCGTACCGGATCGTAACAGGAGCGCTCTGCGCCGGAAAATCGCCATGTCGAGCGCTTCAAGCACGAGCTCTGTGCGTAGATAATTAGCCATGGCCCATCCAACAACGCGGCGGCTGAAGACATCAAGAACGATGGCGAGGTACAGGAACCCAGACCACGTTGGAATGTAGGTGATGTCGGCGACCCAAAGCTGGTCGGGGTGGTCGGCACGAAAGTTCCGGTCGACGTTTCCAGGGTGATAGGCAAGGAGGCCGCAAAAGAGTGCGAGCGCAGCTGCGCTGATCGTCTGCGAGGCACCGTCTTTGGAACTGACCTGCCGAGCGAAGAGCTCCTGCGCGTCGGCATAGGCTCTGCAAGCCGAAGCTTCGTCATCGCACTGAAGCGATATCATCGCGCCGGCTCGCAGTGCCTCGATCTGATGCTGCGTTGACGGAGCGACGCTCGCCAAATACCGGCAGGCTCGAATCGCAGTGTTTTGATCCGAGAACGCTTCGCGCTCCGTGAGCCGATCAAGGAGAACGTAGAATATGTCTCCTTCGGAAGCGGAGCCGACCCGCGCCGTCGCGTGATTGTCGGCGATGTACCGCGCAACGCGTTGACAGATGTCCGCGCGCTCACGGTAGCAGGCCGTCGTGCCGGCTGAAGAATGGGAGGCCGTGAAGCAATACCGGAACCTCTACCTTCAGCGTCAGGGCGTCGCTGCGGTGCTTGACGGCATCAATCGCGGCCTAAGCGACCCAGCGCTCGCGTTCGTGAAGGGCCGCAAGCCGGTGTCGGTGTGATGACTTTCACCGAATAGGCAAGGGGTCGAAGACACTACGATCAGATAGTCGGGCGACTAGCTTAGCCGCCCCCTTTTTTCTTCGCACAATGACGTATCTCCAACTGGCGGTATGTGAAATTATGAATCACAAAGCAGAGCCCGTGAGACGCGACGCTTTTAAGAGTGTAATTAAAAAAGAAAGGTTTTGTCCATTTTACGGTTCCCCACCCACCCCCGTGCTCGCTGAAGTAATCAAACGTGACGTCTGATTCTTTCAGGTAACATCCGGGGTCGTGGCTCGTCTCGAGAGATTGTTCAACCGGCTGTGGGTTCGAAGTATAGACTCTCGGTTCTGGCAGGCGCTGCATGCAGTTGGTGTCTCGCGCGAACTGCTTTACATAAGCTTTCGCCTCATTTTTAACGTAGAACTTCCACGTATGAAACCAATTGTTTGGAGAAACGGCGGGAGCCATCTCGTTAGACACGTTGGCCGGCAAAGGCTGATTCACACTAGACGCGCAGCCGGCGATCGTGAAGATCAAAACAATGGAAGCTAAGCGCTTCCAGATAGAAAGCATTAGTGCAATCCTCCCTGAGCGTGAAGCAGGACGGTTTCGGTCCATAGGCTGGCGGTCCTTTGTCGCAGCGCGCCTCGCGGGTGGCGACGCCTGTCTACGCGCGCCGTATTACAAATCTCGTCATTCGAGTCGTTGGTGCAGTACGTACCGATGGCAGCTACGTTGTGCCGGGCTCGTACAACTCGGTGCCGTCGTTAGCGCACTAATCGGGCAGGAGCGTAGAACGCTTGCTCCGCTGGGACGGTTGACAGCAGCGGCGAACGTAAGTGCACTCGTGTCTACTCGGAGAGGGAGCAACGTAGTGAATGTGACTGGTTTCCTGAAATACGCCGGTGCGCTGGTCGCACTCGCGATATGCTCGGCGTGCGTCGGCGTTTCGGCGGTTGCGCCGTCAGCCGCTACGCTCAATACGACTCCGTGCCGGACGTACTAATGCTGAAAACCGTTCCGTCGTCGTGCGTGCCGCCGTACGACGTGGTGCCGTAAAGCGTGCCATTCACATCGATCAAGCTCGCCACAGGGTATTGGCCGTCCGGTTCGCCAGCGAAGCTGTACAACACGTGCTCCGTGCCGGAAGTACTAATGCTGAAGACCGTTCCGTCGTCGTGCATGCCGCCGTACGATGTGGTGCCGTAAAGCGTGCCCTTCACGCCGATCAAGCTCGCCACAGGGTATTGGCCGTCCGTCGAGCCGCCCACAAAGCTGTGAATCACGTGCTCCGCGCCGGTTGTACTGACGCTGAAGACCGTTCCGCCTGAGTATCTGCTGCCGCCGTAGCGTGTGGTGCCGTAAAGGCTGCCCTTCACATCGATCAAGCTCGCGACCGGCTCGGAGCCGTCCGTCGAGCCGCCAACAAAGCTCTGAAGCACGTGCTCTGCGCCAGATGTAGTGATGCTGAACACCGTTCCGCCGCTCTCAAATGTGGTGCCGTAGAGCGTGCCCTTCACGTCGATCAAGCTCGCCGCGGGCTCGCCAACTTCACGGCCAAAGGTATGCAGCACCTGATAGGACGACGTGCCACGATCGGCGTGCGTTGCGAGCGATTAGGTTTGCAGCATCGCGCCCGGCGTGCCGGTCGGCGGCTGCGATCCACCGCAGCCTGCCAGCGTCGCAGCAACGATGCAAAAACTGAACGCATGACGGCTGAAGCACAACTTATTCATTGCCAACTCAAGACAACCAACCCGTCGCGTTCCGGGTTTTCCCACCCTTGCCAAAAGCGCAGGTTTGTGGCCTTCCGCTCGGCGTAGGACGAGCCGCCTCCACCGCCCCCGCCTGCGCCGCTGGCGTCGCCGCGATTGGTTGTGTAGTACGCGGCACCGCCGCCTCCGCCGTAGTAACCGCCACCACCGCCGCCACCGCCGCAGGCGCTGTACGCATCGCCGCCTGCTCCCCCCAGACCCAACGGTTCCATTCGCCCCTGATGGGCCACTGTAGCCAGAGCATCCATAGCCGGTGCCTTGCCCGCCGGTTCCGCCCGACCCGCCGGCCGTTTGGGTGCCGCCCGCTCCCCCATTGCCGCCACTGCCGGCGCAGATCCATCGCTTCCGCTGCCAAAGCTATACACGATTTTGTAGTTCGCGCTATCAGTTCGCACAGCGAGCGCTGCGGCAGCCTGCGAATGCCGACCCGCTGAAACCAAAAATCCTCATTCCTGCCCCTAAACGTCTTATTTCGGCGTGCTCACGGCCGCAGCAAATGGCAGTGGAACGTCGTAGAGGGTCTGAGTCTCATCATTGCATCGAGCTCGGCACGATGCGGTGCTGCGCTTGCAAGTCACCGCATTCTATTCCGCGATACTGACCGCGTCGCCGCCGGTGTCGTGCGCGACCGGAATTCGAAGGATCGGCTTCTTACCGGTTTTCGGATAGTTCCACTCGTCAACGACGCCACCGGCTGACTTGTCGCAAATAGGCGGACCCGTGACGAGCGTGGCACGCGTCGTGCTCGCCGCCGTGACGTTCTGCGCACCGAAAAACAATGGGTTTCCGACAAAAGAAGGTCTACAGTTGTCGCGAAGCGGGATGGGCGAGCCGACGGCGGTGAGCGTCGTTCCTATCACTTTGACCGGTTGCAGGACGGTTGGATTGCCCCTATTCTGTAGAGGCCCAGCGTGATGTATTCGCCGTCCCACGACGTGTTTTCTGCGCTAGTAAACTGTCCGTGAATCTTAAGTCTGATCCCGGACGTGGTCAGCTTCTCCATCGTAGTCTTGCCGGCGGGAATCATGAAGGGAACAAGGATGCCGTTGTACCCACCGAGCCCAACAAGATCGCCATCGTGGTCATAGGCGCACGTCGACAGGCCGAACGCAGAACCGAGCGTGCTCTTGCTCGCATAAATGCACTTTGGGCTTTTGTCGGAGTTGCCGCCCTTCCAAATACAAACGTTGCTGCCGCGTTGGTCCGCTCTCCCGTACGCGGCCACGTCACCCTTAGCGCTAATCGAGCAGCCAATCAAGGAGGTGCCAGGGTCCTGGTAGATGTTGATGGGCTTCGTACCGCCGTGCGCGTACTCGATCAGCAGGCCGTACTGCGAGTTGGAGATGTACACGTCGCCTTTTTGATCGACGCACATGCCTTTCGGATCGTAGAAGCCCGTCAGGTTGCCTACTAGCTTGCCGCTCGGGTAGTCGAACACGTACGTGTCGTTGCTTGTGTCATCGTCGACGTAGAGCAAGGTTTTTGAAGCACTCGACTCCATCGATGACTCGCCGCGATCGGGGCGAACCCAACTGGTCTGGTCCTGCAGCGTCCCGCCCGGTGCGCCGACCGGAGGTTGCGGCCCTCCGCAGCCCGCGAGTAGCGCTGCAGCAATGCCAGCTCTTAACGCTAAGCGAATCGTAGTCACCATCCTCATCGGCTGTGTCTCCTTCTGTGCGACGCCTTACCAAAGTATGAGGATCGATCCATTGCCATCGTTCGTACCGGCGAACATCTTCACGTGCGTCGCGCTGGTCTCGGCGAAGGCAGAGCCTCCGCCCCCGCCGCCGCCCGCGCCCCAATTGGAGCTGGACGCGAAACCGCCTCCGCCTCCGCCACCACCGCCGAAGTAGCCGCCTCCCCCGCCACCTCCAAGCGTGCCGCAAACGCTGGGACTGCCCCCGCCCTCGCCGCCGACGCCGAGCGTTCCGTCGGAGCCGCCGCAGCTGCTAGCGCCGCCAGCGCCACCATTGCCACCAATGTGCTGCTTGCCGCCGGTCCCGCCGCCTCCGGTAAGCGTGCCCTCGCCAGCTCCGCCCGATCCACCCCTACGCCCGCCGCCAGCGCCACCCGCGCCGCCGAGACCGCGGGCGCTCGCGGCGCCGGTGCCTCCCGCGCCCCCACCGCCCCCGGCCACCACGACCCGGTTGGCAATCTGGTCGCCTCCCTGCCGCACGTCGGACGCGCCTCCCCCGAAGCCGTAGCGGTAGCGACCGGGCACACTCCCGCCTCCGTTGAACCCGCCATGCTCGCCCTTCCCACCAACGAAGATCGCCAAGCGTTCTCCAGGAGTTACCGGTATCGTCGCTGTCACATCGCCTCCCTTGCCGCCTAATGCCTGATCTCCGGAGGCGAAGTTGCCGCCGGGGGCGCCGCCAGCGCCATATGCGGTGATCGTAACGTGTGTCACGTCGGCTGGAACTTTGAACGATTGCTTGCCGCCCGTGTACTTAAAAACCTTATCGCGCGACACGGCTTGCGTCGACGCCGTCGTACCGTAAACGCCGATCGGCGGCTGCGATCCGCCGCACCCTGCGAGCATTGCGGCTATGCAGATGCTAAACGCGCGACGAGAGAGCATTGAGATTTTTATTCGTTCTACCAGCTAAAGACGACCAGCCCGTTAGGGGCCTGATTTTTCCACCCTTGCCACATACGCACGTCTTTCGCGCGCGACTCGACGTAGGACGAGCCGCCGCCACCACCGCCGCCACCGGCACCGTAGTATCGGCTGTCATAGGTGCAGCCAGACCCGCCGCCGCCGCCGCCATAGTAGCCACCACCGCCACCACCGCCGCCGTAGGTGGAGTAGCTTCTGCCTGAGCCTCCTGCGCTGCCATTACCGCCGATGCCAAGGGCTCCGTTTTCACCCTGGGTCCCCGAACCGGTGAAACAACTGCCTCCAGCGCCACCTTGTCCGCCTGCGCTTTGCGTTCCACCGTGGCCGGGGCTACCGCCGAATCTATTACATCCTGACCCGCGATTGCGAACGCATTCGCCTGTGCCGCCGGTTTCGCCGCCGCCCTTCCCCCCGGTGCCGCCCCTATAAGTGCCAATCTTCTGACCGGCTCCGCCTGCACCACCCGAAACGATAATCCGGTCGCCCAGGCTTTTTCCGCCCTCACGGACGTCGGTGGCGCCCCCACCGCCTTTTCCTCCTCCGGAACCGCCTGAACCGCCGCCGTTAAAGCCTCCGGCCATTCCGGAAGCGTCGCCGCCGACGTACACTACCAGCTTCTCTCCGGGGGTCACCGTGATAACGGCATGCACACGACCTCCGTGGGCTGCGAAGGAACCCGCGCTTCTAGCGCCGCGCGCGATGACGTTTAGCTGCCTCACGCCCGCTGGCACCGTGAAATCCTGCGCTCCGCCTGTGTAATAGAACGATTTATGATGCGGAACAGAGGAGTTAGGGACACCGCTGGACGGCACGACGCCGTTAACGGTGTGGCCGCCGCACCCGGCGAGCATTCCCGCAGCCACGCAGCAGTTAAGCGCGCAGCGGAGTAAGCGTGAGGTCCTCATCGTGTGCCTCCTGGAGCCAGAACGGATCGACGGCCAAAGACGTTCGGCGCAGCGGCCCAAGAACCCTAAAGCCGCCCGCGCCACGCAAGATCGCAGCAACGCCGCCTGGCCAGCCAGTCGAACGCTGCTGCGCAATCGCAAGAATGTACTGACCGACGGGGCCGCGCAGGATCTCGTGACGCAGCGCTCGCGCACTCGGACGAAGGGGAACACACGGCTCAGATAACGGGATGATTTTTCCGCGACGTTGCGTCTCTTCGTTGCCGATGCGTATCGGAGCGCTCTCCTCTGTGCCGGTGATTTCGCCGGACTGCGTCGTCTCGCGGCGGCGATTCGCATCTCGTTCCGCGCGCTGCACCTTGCTATTCGTTCGCTCTCGGAGGAGATCACTCGCAGCAGCAGCCGCGCGCACATGCTCCAGAGTTTCAACTTGTCGCGAGGGCGTGAGGACCAAGCCGTCGAGCAGCCTAGGGACTTGGGCTTCGCAAGCACGGTTGAGACACGGTAGGACACGGCGGCACGGAAGATGGTTTGACCAAAGAGAAAAGCCTTACATTGTAAGGCTTTTGGAACTCTCCGGATGTTGGACTCGAACCAACGACCCGCTGATTAACAGTCAGCTGCTCTACCAACTGAGCTAATCCGGAACGAGGTCGGCGCTCAGACAAGGCCGGGGAGCCTGGTTCCACGGGTCCCTCGCGGTCCCTGTCGGCGCCCACCTGCGTGGCCCTGCTACGGGTCCGGGCGAGAGGCGAAGCGCGCCAGGATTCGTATTCTACTCGCCGACATGCAAGAGTCAACGGCAGCTCCGGATGCGATCGTGACCGGCCGGCTCACCGGATATCGCGTAAGTGCCGACCACCTCGACTACTTGCTGGAAGTGGATCGCGACATCCGCATCGCGCAATGGCTGTCTGGTGAGATTCAGAGCCCAGAGCAGTCGCGAGCACGCTTGGGCCGATGGGTACGAATGTGGGAAGAAAGCGGCAAAGGATTCTGGATTTTTCAAGACTCCGATCGATGCATCGTCGGTCACGGCGGCCTGTTCAACTCGCCTCGCGAAGCCGGAGAGGTCGAGGTAGGCTACGTCATCAAGCCGGCGTACTGGGGCCGCGGCCTGGCGACGGAGATAACCATGGCCGCGCTCAAGGTCGGCTTCGAATCGCTCGATCTGCAGCGGATTATTGCAATCGCGCAACCGGCCAATGCGCCATCGAGGCGCGTCATGGAAAAGTGCGGGATGATTTTCGAGACCGAGACCCTTTCCGCCAATGGCCTCGCGAGCGTTCGCTACGCAATCGACAAAGTAATGTGGTTCTCGTGACCGCCGGGATACCTAGCGACGTCGACAACGTAACCGTCGAGATCGACGGGCGGCGCGTCCCATTGACCAACCTGCGGAAGGTTTACTTTCCGAAACTTGGGCTGACAAAAGGCGACCTTCTTCGTTACTACCTCAGCATCGCCGGAGCTCTTCTGCCGCACGTTACCGGCTGCGCGATGGTCATGAAGCGTTATCCGCACGGGGTAACCGGCGAGTTCTTTTACATGAAACGCACGCCGTCGCCGCGACCGCCTTGGATACGAACCTGTCCGATCGAGCACCGCTCGGGCAATACGATCGACTTTCCGCTAATCGACGACCGTCCGTCGCTTCTGTGGCTGATCAACCTCGGCTGCATCGATCTCAATCCGTGGTACTCGCTGTGCGACGACGCGAATCGTCCGCTTTACTTGCATTTCGATCTCGATCCGGTGGAAGGGACCCCGTTCTCCGTCGTGCGTGAGGGCGCGTTCATTGTCCGCGACGTTCTCCGCGGCATCGGGATGACGCCGTACGTCAAGACCACCGGCAGTCGCGGAGTTCATATCTATGTCGCGATCCGCGTCGGTCCGACGCAGCACGAGGTTTGGGAGATATCGAAAGCGATCGGGCAGCAAATCGCCAGCGCCCATCCCGACGTTCTTACCGCCGAATACCGCATCGCGAAGAGGCCGCCGGGCCGCGTTCTCGTCGACTACAATCAAAATGCGTTCGGCAAAACGTTAGCTTCGATCTATTCGGTGCGCGCAAATGAGATGGCGACCGTCTCGACGCCGGTCACGTGGGAAGAACTCGATTCCGGCTGCGAGCTTACGGACTTCACGATTTTCAACGTACCGCAGCGCATCGCAAAAATCGGCGATCTCTGGAAGCCGCTGCTGAGCAATCGCGGCCGCTTCGACCTCAATGCCAAACTTTGAAGGACTCGCTCTCCGTCCGCCAATCGAGCCGATGGAGACGCGGCACGCGCAGCACATTCCCGAGGGCGACGACTGGACGTACGAGCCGAAGTGGGACGGTTTTCGCTGCATCGCTTTTCGCGACGGACAAAACGTCGAGCTGCAATCCAAATCCGGCGAAACTCTAACGCGCTATTTTCCCGAGGTCGTCTCGGCGCTGCTCGAGGCGACGGCGCAGCGTTTCGTTGTCGACGGGGAGCTGATGATCGTCGAGGGCGAAACCTCGGATTTCGACGCGCTTCTCCAACGCATCCACCCCGCCGAGAGCCGCGTTCGCAGGCTCGCGGCGGAGACGCCCGCGGTCTACGTACTGTTCGACTTACTCGTGCAAGACCGAAGCGAGCTTTTCGAGCGCAAGCTGCGCGAACGCCGCGCATGTCTGGAAGCGTTCGTGCAACGCAACTTCGCGACGAGTTCGACGATCACGCTCTCGCCCGCGACCGAGGACCCGGGCCTGGCTGCGCGCTGGCTCTCGGGAAGCTTAGCTCGCCTCGACGGCGTCATCGCAAAGAAAGATGTGTCGTACGCATTCGGCGGCCGCGATGCGGCCGTCAAAGTGAAGCGGCGATACACCGCCGACTGCGTGATCGGCGGCTTTCGCACGTCGAGCGACGGCTCGATCGCGTCGCTGTTGCTCGGCCTCTACGACGACGACGGTCTGCTCCACCACGTTGGCTTCGTCGGTTCGATGAGCGCGCAAGAACGCAAGCATGCGGCCCAGCTGCTTAAACCGATCCTGGAGCCGCCGGGATTTACCGGCGCCGCACCCGGCGGCCCAAGCCGCTGGCGGCGCGCCGAGAACGCACAATGGTTTCCGGTCAAACCGAAAATCGTCGTCGAAGTCTCGTTCGATCACGTGACCGCGCGCCGGTTTCGGCACGCGACACGTCTCTTACGCTGGCGGGTCGATAAGGCGCCCCGTCAGTGCACGATGGACCAGCTGCTCGATCCTAGGGAACCGTCAGGTTTGCCGAAAGCTCCACCGTGACTGGGGTCCCGGCGTTGACGACGATCGGCTCGCCGTTGCTCAGGGCGTAGACGTATCCGCCGAGATTCTGGGATGCGGGACTCTGTACGCTCGACGGGCCGTTCCCGATGCGCATCTGCCATGCGATAGGCCCCGGCGTCACCGTTCCGTACGGGACGCCGGACATTGGCGAGAGCTGCTGACGCGACGCGTATTGCGCGCTGGGGTTCATCGGGACCACGCGTTTGCTGACAACGGTGGCGCTAATGCTCTTCTTCTCGCCGTTGGACAGATGGATCGACGTAAGCATGAATCCGACTCTCGCCCGATCCACGCCGCGCGGCTGGCGCACGTCCGTGATGTAGCCAATGATCCTCGCTCCGTGCAGGGCGGGAAAGTTGGGGTCGACGACCTCCAGTCTGAACTTGTCGCCATAGGTGAGTTTCGAGGAGTCGAGATGCTCGTCGAGCACGCACGCGATTCTCGTCCCCGCTTTGTACGTCTGAGAAGGAACGAGCGTAACGGAGCCGGCCGCAACCGGAAGGATCGATGCCGCCAGAATTACTGCGGCGACCTTAATTAGCGAAGTGCGGTACACGTAATTGTTCTCCATTGAAGGCAGCGGCGGAGCGAAGCGCGTCGGCGCGATCGACGCGTTCCCACGGCAGATCGAGATCGGGACGGCCGAAGTGTCCGTACGCCGCGGTCTGCTTGTAGATGGGTCGTCGCAGATTCAGGTGATGGATGATCGCCGCCGGGCGCAGATCGAAGATTTCGGTCACGGCTTTAGCGATCTGTTCTTCGGGAATTCGTCCCGTGCCGAACGTCTCGACGAAGACGCTCACCGGATGCGCGACACCGATTGCATAGGCGACCTGCAGTTCGCAACGATCGGCGAGTCCGGCGGCGACGACATTCTTGGCAACCCAGCGGGCCGCATAGGCGGCGGAGCGGTCGACCTTCGTCGGATCCTTGCCCGAAAACGCGCCGCCGCCATGGCGCGCCATCCCGCCGTACGTGTCGGCGATGATCTTGCGGCCCGTGAGCCCGGCATCGCCTTTCGGACCGCCGATGACGAAACGGCCGGTCGGATTGACGAAGACGCGCGTTCGCGCATCGTGCATCGACGCCGGAATGACGTGGTCGATCACTCTCTCGGTGATCTCGCGACGAATCTCCTCGAGCGGAATCTCGGGGTCGTGCTGCGTCGAAAGCACGACGGCCTCCACGCGAACCGGACGATCGCCTTCGTACTCCACGGTCACCTGCGATTTGCCGTCGGGCCGCAGATACGGAATGTCGCCGTTCTTGCGCACCGCCGCGAGATGTCGCGTCAGGTTGTGCGCCAGTACGATCGGCAGCGGCATCAGCTCCTCGGTGTCGCGGCACGCGTACCCGAACATCATCCCTTGATCGCCGGCGCCGATTTGCTCGAACTCGTCGTCGTCGCCGGCCCGCGACTCCTGCGAGCGGTCTACGCCAAGCGCGATGTCGGGCGATTGCTCGTCGATCGATACGCTCACGCCGCACGTTTCGGCATCGAAACCGATCGCGGATCTCGTGTATCCAACCTCGCGGACGACCTCTCGCGCCAAGCGTGGTATGTCCACGTACGTTCTCGTGGTGACCTCGCCGGCGATGTGGATCTGACCCGTGATGGCGAACGTTTCGACCGCCACTCGTGAGAACGGATCGTCTTTGATAAGCGCGTCGAGCACGGCGTCGGAAATTTGATCGGCGAGCTTGTCGGGATGTCCTTCGGTCACCGACTCGCTCGTGAAGAGCCGCCTGTACGGCATCAGGTGCCCTCGCTCCACGACTCGGCGTACTTAACTTGCTCGGGCGTGAGCGTGTCGATATCGACGCTCATGGAGGCAAGCTTGAGCCGCGCAACCTCCTCGTCGATTGCAAGCGGCACGTCGTAGACCCGCTTCGAGAGCTCCCGGTGGTGCTTGACGAGGTAGTCCGTCGCCAGCGCTTGATTCGAAAACGACATATCCATCACGGCCGCGGGGTGACCTTCGGCCGCTGCCAGATTCACGAGCCGGCCGTCGGCAAGAATGCAGATCTTTCGGCCGTCGTGCATCTCGTACTGCTCGACGAATTCGCGCGGTTCGGCCTTCCCCTTTGCCAGCCGCCGGATGGCGTCGAGGTCGAGCTCGTCGTTGAAGTGCCCTGAGTTGCAGACGATCGCGCCGTCCTTCATCAATTTGAAGTGCTCGTCGCCGATGACGTGGTAGTTGCCGGTGACCGTCACGAAGATGTCGCCAATTTTGGCGGCCTCGGTCATCAGCATTACGCGGTATCCGTCCATGACGGCCTCGATCGCCTTGCGCGGATCGACCTCCGTCACGACGACGTGGGCGCCCATGCCGGCCGCGCGTGACGCGATTCCTCGCCCGCACCAGCCATAGCCGGCGACGACGAGCGTCCGGCCCGCCAGCAAAACGTTCGTGGCCCGAATGATGCCGTCGAGCGTGGATTGCCCGGTGCCGTACCGATTGTCGAACATGTGCTTGGTGAGAGCGTTGTTCACCGCGATTACGGGATAGGGCAGCACGCCGTCACGCTGCATCGCCCGCAACCGGATGATGCCGGTCGTCGTCTCCTCGCAGCCGCCGATCATCTCCGCGAGTTGCTCGGGGTGCTTGGTATAGATCGTCGTCAGGAGGTCGCAGCCATCGTCCATCGAGATGTCCGGTTTGGTCGCAATGACGGATTCGATGTGCGAATAATACGTTGCGTGGTCTTCCCCTTTGATTGCGTACGTCGCGATCCCGTATTCGCACAGAGCGGCGGCGACGTCGTCTTGCGTGGAGAGCGGATTGCTGGCGCATAGCGCGATTTTCGCGCCGCCGGCTTGCAGCGCAAGCATCAGATTCGCGGTCTCCGTCGTCACGTGAAGGCAGGCGCCGATCCGAACGCCGGCCAGCGGTTTGTCGACCTCGAAGCGGTCGTGGATTTGCGCGAGCACCGGCATGTACGCACCGGCCCAGCCGATGCGGGAGCGTCCGGCCTCGGCGCGGGCCAGATCCTTGACGTCGCCGGGGGCTGAATCTAAAAGAGGCACGTTGAGAACTCCTACAATCTGGGGAAGGTCGGAAAACGTTTCGTCGCATCGTACGCTACCTCCGCCGCAGGAGCGACCGACGTCCTTCGTCCTTCGACAGAGCCTGTGCTGAGCGTAGTCGAAGCGCTCAGGATGACAAGGCTCAGGATGACAAAAGTAGGATAGCGGCCAACCCAGCGTACGTGGAGACGCTGGACGCATATCTCGAACGTCTCGCGGCCGATGCTGCGGTGCCGGGGGGCGGAAGCGCGGCCGCATTGGTCGCTTCGTTCGCTGCGGCGCTGACCGCCATGGTCGCGCGAATCGCACGGCGCAACCCCAACAATTCGAGCTCGACCGAGGCGCTGGACACGATCGTCGAGCGTAGCGATGCGCTGCGCGTCGAGCTTGCCGACGGGCGGCTTCGCGACGAAGCGGCCTTCGCCGCCGTCGTGGCCGCGCAGGCTTTGCCCAAGCAGACGGAGGCCGACAAAACCCTCCGCCGCCAAGCCGTGGACGACGCGCTCGCGCGGGCTTCCGCGGAACCCTTGCGCGCGACGGCACTTAGCCTGAACGTTCTCGAGCTGCTCGAGAAGTTGCTCGAGTTTCCGATCCGGGCACTGCGCAGCGACGTCGGCTCAGCGGCCGAGTTTGCGAGCGCGGCACTGGCGAGCTGTGCCTACAACGTGCGAATCAACCATCGCTTCATGCACGACCCGGAGGTCGTCGCGTGGCAAGAGGAGGCCTTATGCGAGCGCGAGTTCGCGGCGCAGGCAATCCTCGCGCGCATACGAGCTCAACTGGGACACGCGATCGGAGATAGCGCTTAGGCGATCGCTCCGATCAAATCGAAGAACGGCGCCAGATCCTGCGCGTCCACGTCGATGCCGACGCCCCGCGTATGGTAGCGAATGTCGTGGAAATCCATCCCCGCCGTCATGACCAGTCCGTAACGCCGCGCGGTCTCCCGGAACTCTGCCGTATCTGCGGCGTCGTGCAGCGGATAGAAAACCTCGAGACCTCGTAAGCCACGCTGTGCAAGCTCGTCGATCAGGATCCGATCTTTGAGGCGCCCCGGATGGGCCAGCACCGGAATGCCGCCGGCTGCCGTAATCTTTTGAATCGCGTGCTCGGGGGTCGTGTAGAGCTGCGGAACGTAACCCGGTTTCCCCCGGCTTAGCGCCTGCTTAAATGCAGCGTCCACGCTATCCACCGCGCCGAGTCGCACCAACGCCTTGGCCACGTGCGGGCGGCCGATGGCAAACGCGCCGCCGGATTCCCGCAAGACGTCCTCGAGGGTCAAAGTGTAGCCCGCTTGGCGCAAGCGCTCGACCATCGTCTCGGCGCGAATCCGCCGCTGGACCTGGTTATATTCGAGCAGCTCGTTGATCGGCGACGGCCCCAAAGGCACGCCGTATCCCAGAACGTGGACTTCGTTCTCACGCCAGGTCGTATTGATCTCGATCGCGGTAATCACGCGCGCTCCGGGCGGAGGCGTGAACGCACCGTACGCCGCCAGCGTGTCGTGATCGGAGATCGAAAAGACTTCGACCCCCCGCTCGCCCATGAAGTCGGAGAGCTCTTGCGGGCTGAGCGTGCCGTCGCTCATGCTCGAATGCGAATGCAAATCAACTTTCAACTTGGACTACTTTCTCTTCCAGCTTGCGCCGCTCGACCTGCAGCGAAATCGCGGTGCGCTCGCTCTCGTCAATCGCCACGATCACGAATGACGGCGCGCAAACGACATCGAGCTTCGCGCCCCTGAGATAGTTGCGCGCAATCGCGACCGCCTTGATCGCTTGGTTAATTGCGCCCGCACCTACGGCCTGAACTTCCGCAGTCTCGCGCTCGCGAAGGACGGCTGCTAGTGCGCCGGCCACCGCGTTGGGATTGCTCTTAGCCGAGACCTTTAAGGTAACCCCGGCGATCGTCATGCGATCCCTCGCAAAAAGATGCGCTTGATCTCAGTGGCCTTTCCGGTGCCGCGATCGATCGAAACTACTGCAGCGTTAAACTGTTTCATCCCGCTTTTTTGCACGCTGAACCGCTCTGAAAGACCGGTAAGAAACCGGTCGAGCACGGCTCCCTGTTCCATCCCAATGACTCCATCCATAGGACCAGTCATACCCAGGTCGCTGATGTAGGCGGTTCCCCCGGGGAAGATCTGCTCGTCGGCCGTCTGCACGTGGGTGTGTGTCCCGACGACGCACGAGACGCGCCCGTCGAGGTAGCGACCCATGGCGACCTTTTCCGAGGTTGCCTCGGCATGAAGGTCCACCACGATTACCGGGGTCCGCCGACGCAGATCGCTGACCATGGCGTCCGCGCATCGAAACGGATCGTCCATGGGCGGCATGAACGTCCGCCCCATGAGATTTAGGACACCGACCGTTACGCCGTCGGCCGCAAACGTGCCAGCGCCCCGTCCGGGCAGGGCCGGCGGATAGTTTGCCGGTCGAATTACCCGGTTGCTGCTTTCCAAGTATTCGCCGAAGTCGCGCTTATCAAAAATGTGATTCCCTCCGGTGATAAAGTCGATGCCGCCGGCGAACATTTCTTCGGCAGTTTGAGCGGTCAGGCCAAACCCGCCCGCGGCGTTTTCGCCATTGGCAATGCAGGCGTGGATTTGATGTTGCTCTCGAAGCAACGATACGCAACGCTTAAGCGCCTCGCGTCCCGGGGAGCCGACCACGTCCCCGATGATCATGAGGTTCAGGCTCGGGCTATCTAGCGGCGAGCCGATGCCTTCGCTTTCTTTTGAGATTTCAAGAAATACACGAGCACGCGTTTTTCTTCTCTAAAGCCCACCAAACTCTTCGATTGCGACGGATCGCGCAACGCCTCGACGGCATAGAGCGCGGCCTCGTCCTCGGCTGCCGGGTCGCCCTCGAGATGATCGTCGGGCGGCGGGTTTCGGACGAGCGTGTCGCCGCAACGATCGCACAGGAACCCTACTTGAAGCTCGAGCTCTTCCTTTGAGAAGCTCTCCAGATCGCGCGTGACGTGGACGAACGTGAGCGTTCGATCGCCCTCGCACTCGACGCGTAGCGCCGTCGGCTCGTCCTTACTTAGAGCGAGAAAGCCGCGAACGTGCTCTTCGATCGCTTCGGCGAGCCTCACCTGAGCGGTTCGGTCGAATCGTTGACGCACTGCGAAGGTCAACCGCAACGTACGGTCCGTTGGACCGGACCGAATGGAAGCCAACTCGGGAAAGCGCGCTAGAAGCGCGCAGACCAAGCTGACGGTATCGGCATTCTCGACGCGTACTCGGGTGCTCATCACTCTTGGCTCTTCTTTCGCGGCTCCATCCCACCAGGTTCACGAATCCCCAAGGGGCAGGGTCAGTACGACGCGGTCCCAAGGTCTCCCCGCAGGCGCGCCTAGAAAAGAGCCTCGTGACCCTCCGGAAGGTTCCGGCCGCGCTCGCGCTTGGCTTGCTTGCCTCCATGCTGGCCCACGGCGGGCTCTACGGCGGCGAGCACGCCATGGGTGGCGGCTACCACGCTGCGCTTGTCCAAACGGCGCTGGCCGGCGCTGTGGGTCTCTTTCTTTTCTTCGGCTTGTTGGCCGCAAGCGGCAAGAATGCCGTCGTCGACGGCAGCGTTCTGGCCGCCCGGCTACTCGAACGGCTTCCCGGCTATGGATCGCTCTGCGTCGCGGCCGGTGCCTGGTATGGCCTGGCGGAGTGCCTCGAACCGCATCACGCGGCCGCGTCGCTTCTCGCCGTGCCGCTTTTGTTGGCGGCGGCATCATGGCTGGTTGCGGTACTCACCCGCGGCGTCGTCGCAATTTTGGCAGGCGCCCTCATCGCGGCGTGGCGTGCCGGCTTCTCGCCGAGAACGCCGGTATGGTCCGCGCGCTCGCACTCGCTCCGGCCCACGCGTCGCATTCTGTGGACCCGTCGCCGGTTCGCTCGTCCCCCTCCGATCGGGCTCGACTACTGCGCGTAACCGCGCGCGTCGATCCTTATTTCTTCCACATCTAAGATCGGAGAAGAACCATGTTTCGGTTTCGCACGGCGCTGGTCGCCGTCTTCTTGGCTTTGAGCTTCATCGCGCCGGTACTCGCTGCGACGACCGGGCTCGTCCGCGGCACCATCACGGTTGACGGCAAACGGGCCTCCGGCGCGACGGTCGTTCTCGAAGGTGAAGGCTCGCGCTTTCAGACGACTGCCGACGCACGAGGTGACTACGTCTTTCCTCAAGTGCCTTTCGGCTCGTACCGGATCGTCGCATCGACCAAAGGAGTGCACGAGGTTGAATTGCTGATTAACGTGGCCAGCGGCCGCGTCACTACGATCGACGTAGCACTTACCAAAGAGCTAAAGCAGATCGCACAGACGACCGTGACGGCGCACGCCGGGCTGGAAGCCAATCCCCCGTCGGTCAATCAGCTCACTCGTAGCCAAATTCAAACGTCGCCGGTTAATAATAGCCTTGACCGGCTGCTCGAGACGCTGCCGGGCGTCGTGCAGTTCTCCTACAACGAGCCGGTCATCAACGGCTTTCATGGAGTAACCTACAACATCGACGGCGCGCCGTTGCCGCTGGCGACGACCTCCAACTTCGCCGAGATCATGGACCCGAAGCTGATCAATTCGATCGAAGTCTTAACGGGTGCGATTCCGGCCGAGTACGGCGGCGACCGTATGGGTGGCGTCGTCAACATCATCAGTAATCGGCCGACCGACATTCCGGAAGGCACCTACGGCACGATCACTGCGGGAATCGGTAATCAGGCTCAGAGTCTTGGCACGCTCGATCTGGAGTCGCGCTCCGGACAGAGCGAGTTCTTTCTCAGCGGCAACCTCCAAACGACCGACCGCGGCCTCGATGCGCCGACGTACACGCCGATCAACGATGCTAGCTCGAGCAACGACCAGTTCTTTCGCTTCATCACGCAGATCGGAACTCGCGACAGCCTGGCATTCGACTACTCAAACCAGTTTTCGCAGTTTCAGATTCCGATCAATACGGATCCCAACAACCCGCTCGACCCCGTCGTCAGCGCGCCCGGAACGCTCGACACGCAGCTCGAATACGACCGTTTCTCCAACCTCAACTGGACGCATATTTCTCAAGACGGAAATGGCGTCTGGCAAGTGATACCGTGGTGGCGCTCGACGCGCATCGACTACTACGGCGATCTTCCGCTCGACGTCCTCGCCACCGAGCCGAACTTCAGCGACTGTCCGCCGTCGTGCGACCCGACAGTGCATTTAGTCGGCTTGAACCAGGGCTCGTATGCGAGCTACGTGGGCTTGCGCGCATCGGATTTTCGGGCAACCGCAAATCATGCATGGAAAATCGGCGTCGATGTCAATCGCGAAAGCGCCACGGCTTATCAGGAGTTTGCTTGCTATTACGTCGACTGCGCTGCGAGCGGGCCGGTCGCTACCCCCTACTTTCCGGCGTTCACGACCCCGCAGGGGCAGGCCGGATCTCAGATCGGCATCTACGGCGAAGATCGCTGGCAGATGACGCCCTACGTGCTCTGGAGTTACGGTTTACGCTACGACCATTCGACCGGATACGTCGGCGGAGATCAGATTAGCCCGCGCATCGGCGTAAATATCTGGGACGGTGGTAGGAACGTCGCGCACGTTTACTACGGCAAGTTCTATGCGGCGCCGTTGCTCGAAGACGTGCGTCAAGCGTGCGTGCTGCTCTCGGCCCAGGAGGCCTGTTCCACGACGAATCCCGTCTACGACTTGAAGCCCGAGAGCGACAGCTACTTCGAAATGGGCGCCGTGCACACGTTCAACTCCCATTTCACCGGTTCGCTCAATCTCTTCGAGAAGAGCGTCGTCAACGTGTTGGACACGACGCAGTTGTTCAATACGCCGATCTTTGCGGTCTACAATAACTCGATCGGCATCGACCACGGGGCGGAGCTTCGGCTGCAAAACCAGGAGCCCGGCGGAGACCAATGGTTCTTGACCGGCACCTACTCCGGATCATACGCTGCCTGCATCTCCGGATCCGAGTTTCTCTTTCCGCCTAACACCAATCTTCCGGGGGTGTCCTGCGTCGCGCAGCTCTCCCTTGAAGACCACAGTCAAACGGTCGACGCCACCGCGGCCTATACGCACCGGTTCGGCGGGGGCCCCAAACTCTGGTACACGACGCTACAGGCCAACTACGGCAGCGGCTTTCCGGTGCAGTTCGAAGATGCCAACGTGAACCTGAACGGAACGCTTCCGGCGCACACGACCTTCGATTTCTCGCTCGGCCGCGAGCTTACGCCCGGCCGGAAAGGCGAGGATCAAGGCTTGGGTCTATCGCTGCAAGTGCTGAATCTGCTAAACCACCAATATGTTATCAAGGTGGCCAACGGCTTTAACACAACGCAAATCGCAAACGGTACTAACTTCCTTCTGCGCCTTTCGGCGCCGTTCTAGAAGCGAGGCGCAGCGGGAAACCCCCTTGTCACCCTGAGCGCAGTCGAAGGGCGACAAGGGGGCAAGAGCCCGTGGAGGCACCGCCCCTTTTGGGGTATACTTTCGGCATGGAACACACGATGCACAGCGGGCATTCGCACGAGCATGGCCCCGCATGCCCTCACCCCAAGGTCCAGCACGCCGGACATACGGATTATCTCCACGACGGCCATCTCCACTTCGTGCACGACGGCCACGTCGACGAACACGTTGTAGAAGCGTCGGCGGTTAATCCAGAAGCTTGTACGGCTGGCCACGCATGCGCGGCGCACGAGGTCGGCCACAGACACGAAAAAGGCTGCGGTCACGAAGCCGTACCGCATGCCTCGCACACCGATTACCTCGTCGCGGGACACTTGCACCACGCCCACGAGTCACACTGCGACGACCACGGAGCGGTCGCGACCGCGTAACGGGCTCATCAGAAGTTGATAAATTACTTTCGTAAGCGGATGACTGTGTTCTACTATTGATAATACCATATCATTATTGCTAGTCAAGCCGCTGCAGCCTGCAAGGCTAGGCTAGGCCGCGCAAGCCGCGCATAGTCCGTACAGCGTTACGGAGTGTTCCTTCACCCGAAACTTCGGGGGCGCCAACTTACGCAGATTGTCAAGGCACCCGGCGATGTCGAAAGCCCGATCGCACTTCTCGCATTGAAAATGGTGGTGGTGACCCTTGTCGGAGCGCTCGTAGCGCGGGGGCTCCCCCGGGATTTCGACGGATTCGATCCATCGGTCATCCAAAAGAAGCGCGACCGCGCGATAAACGGTGGCTACGCCCAAGCCGTCGACTCGCCTTGAAGCCGCTTTGAGCAACTCATCGATACTGAGAGGCCGCTCTGCAGCGGCCAAGACGGCGCGCACGGCGTCTCGCTGTTTTGTTTTCCTGCTAGGTCCTGTTGGCAATTTCGTTCTCCTCTGCGGGCTTACGATGACTTCTTCATGGTATCACAGCCACGCCTCCAACGGGCCTGTTGACTATTTGCTAATGATAAGCTAATATCGATTTTAAACGCAACTCTAAAAATCTCCCGAGGACCAAAATGAACGATTCGCTGCGGCGCTATGCCTGCGCTGCGCTGATTGCCTGCGCCCTGGCGTCTTCGTGCGTCGCGACGGCATATGCCGTCAACGCGAGCGCCTTTCTCGCCGGAACGGTGACGAACGGCGGCGTCTCGGCCGCGCACGTTACGGTAACGGCGTCGGGGAATAATCTGACCGTCAAGACGACGACCGATGCCAGGGGGCGCTTCTCGTTTCCCCCGCTCGCGTTGGGCACCTATGACGTCGAGGCGCGGGACGGCGACCGGCGAGGCCTCGTGCGCGTCGATCTTGGCAGCGGCGGTGCGAGCATAACCATCGCGCTTGAGAAGCTTACGGAAATCGCGCATACCGTCGTTAGTCAATCGCAATCACTAACTACCCACGGCAGTGGCAGCGACGTAGTCCTCAACAGCACGGCCCTGACCCGGCTTCCGTTCGATAACAGCTTTACTCAGATGGAGACCCAGATGCCCGGGGCGGCTCAAGGCGCCAACGGGGTCGTTCACATCAACGGCGACCACGGGGTCATCAACTATATGCTCGACGGTGTGCCGTTGCCGCAGGAGCTGAACCGGGATATCGGCAGCGAGATCAATCTCAACGATCTCTCCTTCGTGGACCTCATCGAGGGCGCGTATCCGGCGGAATACGGCCTGAAATTCGGCTCGGTTTTCAACATGTCGACGCGAGCGGGTACGGGACCGCCCGGCTTCGACGGATATGCGTCCTACGGATCGTACACCGACGCCCAGTCGACGATCGGGTATCATGCGCCGCTCGCCGGCGGCGGGGGTTACGACGTCGCGCTCAGCGGCCTCACGACCACGCGGGGCCTCGATCCGCCCGATTTCAACTCGCCCCACAACGATGCGAGCTCGTTGAGTCAGTTCGCGCGCTTCACGCTCCCCGCCGGTGGCAACAACTTCACGAACATTACGTTCTTCAATAGCCACGACACGTTTCAGATTCCCAACGACATCGCCTACGGCGAGCCAGGCGATACCGACGACAACGAGTCACAGGCCGATACGTTCCTGTCGGTCCAGTTCCACCACGCGATCGGGAATACCGGCGCGATCACGTGGGGCCCGGCATACAACGAATCGAGGATCCGGGACTTCGGGGATCCGACGAACGATTGGCTCTACGGCGAGTCCCTCAACCAGACGCCGCCGCCGTTTGGCAATGGCGGCACGTCCACGGACTGCGCCAATGCGTTCGTCGTCGCCCCGACGAACCCGACGGGCTTCCCGACGATGTGCGGGTTATCGCTCGCCGATCAGCGGACGGAGCTCGACTACGTCATGCAGGGTGACTACACGCAGAGTTTCGGTAGCCATACGCTCGGCGCGGGCGTAAACTACGATCTGAGTCGCGTCTTAAAATACTATTCGTTCACCCTGCAGCCCAATAACTATCTCTCACCGATCGAAACTCCAGGCTCCCCCAACGCGCCTTATACGGTAAGTGACGATTCACCGAATCTCGGGAATACATATCAATCGTACATTCAGGACAGTTGGCGAATGAGCAACCTATGGCAGGCCGACTACGGACTTCGTTACGACTTCTTTACGATCAAGTCGACCGGTTTCGGTGAGGGCTTCGGCGCATTCAGCCCCAGGCTAAAGATCGCCCGCCTCTTCGGAAAACGTGCGAGCGTGTACGGATACATCGGCCGATTCTTCGAACCGTTCTCGTTCGAAAACGTGAGCCCGGAAGCCGCCTACGTGCTCAATCTCCCCTTGCAGCGTACCGAGGCGCAGTTCGACCTCAAGCCCGAACGCGACACGCAACTCGAGCTCGGCGGCCACATTCCCGTCGGCGCCGGCGACCTTGGCTTTCGGGTCTGGCAGAAGAATGCCAACGACCTCATCGACGACACCCAGGTCGGCGTTACGCTTCTCCATCAGGACATCAACTACGTGCTGGGCCGGCTGTCGCAGGAGGCGCTGAACTACGTCCAGCCGCTAGCGCTCAACAGCCGCGCCTACTTTACGATTGCTCACGTGGTGTCGCTCAACGCCGGTTGCGAAACACAACTGCTGGCGCCATGCTTTGGGCAGCCCACCGGCTTTACGCCCGCCGACCACGAGCAGCGCTACACCATCACCAGCGGCATCTTGCTCAACGATCGGCGCGGCGGCTGGTTTTCTGCCGATGCCTATTACGGCAGCGGCCTTTCGTCGGCTTTCTGTCCACTCGATACGCCGGGATACTGCAAAGAGACGCCTCACACGATTTTCAACGTGGAAGACGGAATCGCGCTATCGCCGAAGACCGCACTGACGTTGGATATCCAAAATCTGCTCAACGATCGCTATTACGTAACACTCCTCAATGCCCAAGGCAATCATTTTGGGCCCGGCCGCGAACTCAATATGGGCGTCAGGTTCCGGCCTTGACGGAGGACTCCGCGCAAAGCCTGGGGGATTATGGGCCCTCACAGCGATGCACGACCTCAATCATGGAAGAATCGTCGTTACCGGCGGCGCGGGCCTTATCGGCAGCGCCGTCATTTGGGCTCTCAACCGGCGCGGCCTGGAGGATATCCTCGTGGTCGATCGCCTGGACTCCTCGGAAAAGTGGCGGCACCTGGTCCCTTTGCGCTTCGCCGATTGCCTCGACGCCGATGATTTCGCCGCTCGGATAGCGCGGGGCCGCTCCGTAGGCCACATTTCGACGATCGTTCACCTCGGGGCGTGCTCCTCGACGACGGAGCGCGATACCGGATATCTCTTGGAAAACAACTTCGAGTACACCAAGAACCTGGCGCATTGGGCGGTCGAGCATCAGGCGCGATTCGTCTACGCATCATCGGCGGCCACCTACGGTGCGCTCGAAGCCGAGCTTTCCGACGAGTTGGACTTGCGCGCGCTCCGCCCGCTCAACGCCTACGGTTACTCGAAACACCTTTTCGATCTGTACGCGAGCGGCACGCGGCTGTCCGAGCATATCTGCGGCCTGAAGTACTTCAACGTCTTCGGACCAAACGAGGATCACAAGGGTGAAATGCGCAGCATCGTCCACAAAGCGTACGAACAGATTCGCGAGGCCGGCAGCGTGCGTCTCTTCAAGAGCTACCGGCCCGAATATCGCGATGGCGAGCAGCGGCGCGACTTCATTTACATCAAGGACGCGGTCGCGATGACGCTGCACTTGGCCGAATCCGATGCCGTCGGTCTCTTTAATGTCGGCTCGGGCTCCACGCACACGTGGCTCGAGCTGGTTCGGCCGATCTTCCGCGCTCTGGAACTGCCCGAACGCATCGAGTTCGTCGAGATGCCCAGCGAACTGCGCGGCAAGTATCAATACTACACGTGTGCCCGGGTCGACCGCTTGCGTGCGACGGGCTACGATCGACCCATTACGCCGCTCGCCGACGCCGTCACCGATTACGTCACGAACTATTTAGTTCCACAGCGGACGCTCGAGCTCGCCGATGCTCCGATCGCCGCACCGCTCAAGGCTCCATCGTAGAAGGGATCATATGCCACAACCCAGTCGTGCCGAACGCCGGCGTCAAGGTCGCGGCGGCGCCGCTCCTCCGCCGCGACGCGATCCGATGCGCCCGATTTATATCGGCGTCGGTGTTGCGTTCGTCGCGATCATCCTCGCCTTTGCCGGCTTTAACTGGTGGCAAAATCGCGCCATCCAACAGGCCAACGCGACGCCGACGCCTGGCCCCAACGCCAGCCAGAAGCCGATTGCGCTGTCCAACGGCGAAGCGCTCGGCGCGAAATACTTCAAGGCGAAGTATCCCGATACGGTGCAGGGCGGCCACGGGCAAACGGTGGATGGCATCGGCTGCGGTACGATGGAGTTCTTCACGTTGCACGTGCACCCGCACCTCGCGATCTTTTATAACGGCAAGCAAATCCAGGTGCCGCAATTCATCGGCTTCGCACCTAGTCTGGCCGGTTCGTGCCTCTACTGGATTCACACCCACGATGCCAGCGGCGTGATTCATATCGAGGCCCCCGACCTGTCGCCTCCGCAAGGCGGCCCGTTCACGCTTGGCATGCTCTTCGACATCTGGGGGCAGCCGCTGCAACCCGACGACGTTGCCGGATTAAAAGGCGACGTTACCGCCTACGTCAACGGCCAGAAGTACGACGGCGACCTGACGGCGATTCCATTGCGAGCGCATCAGCAGATCGTACTCGAGATTGGAGCGCCGCTCGTCCCACCGCCGAACTATACTTTTCCGCCGGGTACTTAGCGCAGAACCGATCTAAGCGCGGCGTCGAGTTCACCGTAGGTGATCTCGCCATCGTTCAGGTACCGAATCTTCTTGTCGGTGCCGATGATGGCGATTGTCGGAAAGCCGCTCTGCAGATAGAGATTCGCCACGTTGAGAATCGGGTCGTATGCGACCGGATACTTCACGTTAAACTGGCGAATCCAATTGAGCACGTCGAGTTCCGAGGAGGCCGAGGTGCCGTCCATGCCGGTATCGCTTCCCGAAACGGCGACGAAGTCAACGCGGTTTCGGTATTTCGCGTAGAGCCGGTCGATGACGGCCGTCTCTCGCTGACAGTGCGGACACCACGTCGCGAAGACCTCCAGAAAGACCGGCTTGCGCGTTTTGCTCAGGTCGAAGTAACCCGCCGTCGTCGCAATCTCGAACTGCGGGGCCGTCTTGTCTTTCTGCGCCTTACCGACCACCGGCGACTGCGAGGCATTCTGCACGGACCCGTGAGTGGGTCCTCTGAAGTAGATAACCACCGCCGCCACGACGATCGCGGCGATCGCAACCGTCGTAAGGGTAGCGAGCACGCGCCGGTTCATACGCGGCGCAGCACCCGGTCGACCGCGAGCGCGCCCGGCGCGGCGTATGCCACCACACCGCTCGCCGCAGCAAGTGCGAGATCAAAAACGACGTGCGGCCAATCGGCGATCGCCGTGTCCTTGGGACCAAAGCATCCGCAGCCCGCCGGGATGCGGCGGACCACGGCCGAGGCAATTGCCACGGCGTAAATCAAGAACTCGAACGCCGCGAGCGTGGCGGCGATACGAGTGAAGAGGCCGACGACCAGATAGGCTCCCAGCATTAACTCGAGGTAGGGCAATGCCAATGCGAGCGGGCCGACGATTGCCGCCGGAAGCAGCCGAAAGGCCGCAATGCTCGCGGCCAGACTCGACGGGTCGCCGGCTTTTAGCGCTCCGGCAGCCAAAAGCAGGCCGCCCAAAAGAATGCGGAGGAGCAGCACGGCGCCATTCACCGGTCCCTTCGTTGCGCTCAATCTCGGCGAACCCCTGTCCGCGAGGATGTACAATAGCGGCATGCTGCTCGCGGCATTGCTCGCGCTGATCCCAATCCATGGCGTCGTGATCGATATGCTCGGCGATCGCACCGCGATCGTCCGCACCGACCCCGTACCCAAGATGATGCCCGCGCAAATACGGCGCTATGCGTTTGCCCGGCCTGCGAGTTTTCGCAGCGGCACGAGCGTCGACGCGTTTCTCGATCCCACGACCGCGCCGCCGGCGTTACTCGATCCGGTACCGGCAGCGGTTTTTGCACCCGGTCTCCCCGACTCCGGACGCGTCGTCCCCGTAGAGGTCGGAAGCGCGTTACCGGCGGCGGAGCTGATCGATCAGGACGGCAAGCGGGTCGCGCTCGATCGTACCTTCGCTGGAAAAACTTTGTTGCTCTCGTTCGTCTTCACGCGATGTCCCGATCGCGATCTCTGCCCCGCGATTAGCGCCAAGTTCGCGTATTTGCAGAGCCGGCTCGATCCAAAACGATTTGCTCTGGCCGAGATAACGCTCGACCCGCCGTACGATTCTCCCGCGGTGTTGCGCGATTACGGCTCGTCCTACGGCGCCCGAACGGAGAGTTGGCTGCTGCTTACGGGCACCGGTTCGACGATCCAGCACCTGCTCGATGAGTTTCGCATCAGTTCGATGCGCTTGAGCACCGATAACTTTCTTCACGACGACAAGCTCTTTATCGTCACGCCGGCCGGTCGAGTCGCCTCGATCGTACAAACCGGCGGCTGGGATCCCGCAGGGGTGCTCGCCGCGGCCCGGACCGTTTCGGGATTGGCCGCCAATCCGTTCGAACGATTCAAGCTCGCATTGATTTCTCAAGCGGTGGCGATCTGCGGCGGGAGCCAATTCGCGGGTATCGCATTGCTGGAGCTCTCACTTTTCACGTTCTTGACGGTCCTCGCGGCACTCGGCATGTGGGCGGTTGCGCGAGTGCTCTGGGCCTCGAGAAGCTGAGCGGAGCTGGCGAGCGCAGCACGGAAGCGTAGCCGCTCGATGGAACAGACGGCTTTCTTGGAACGTGCCATCAACGACTACGGGAAGGCGACCTACAACTACGCCTACCGCCTGACCCAAAATGAGGCGGATGCCCGCGACCTGACCCAAGAGGCCTTCATTCGCGTTTATCGTGCCTGGCGCAGCTTTAAACCCGGGACGTCTTTTCTCTCATGGATCTATAGAATCGTCACGAATCTTCACCGGGACGAACTTCGCCGACGCAAAGGACGTTATCAAGAGGAGATTCCGGAAGATCATGAGCTCCAAGAACACGGTGGCAACCGCCCCCTCGCAGTCGAGCCAATCGAGGAATACGTCGAGAGTCAACTCAGCGAACCAGTCTCAAAGGCGCTCGCTGACTTGGCAACAGAGCAGCGTCAGATCGTGCTGCTCGCCGACGTTGAAGGGTACAGCTACCAAGAGATCGCGGAGATCGTTGGCTGCACCGTCGGTACGGTGCGTTCGCGTCTTCACCGCGCTCGGGGACAGCTGCGTGGGCTTCTCAATCGTTATATGAAATCGCCATCATGAATCAAACACATCCGACGCCCGACGAACTCGTCGATTATCTGCACGGAGAGCTGCCGGCGCCTCGTAGCGCCGCCATCGCGGCGCATATCGCCGGCTGCTCCGAATGTGCCGATGCTCGCGACGCGGAGGTCTCGCTCACCCAGCTCTTGCGTGACCACGCGCGAGCGCAGGAACGTGAGTTGCCGCCCGGCGTCGTTTTCGGGATCTGGGAAAAACTGCGCAAATCTCCGCCGTCGGTTTGGGAGCGTCTTAGCGCCGCGTTTCGTCCGGCGATTGCCGTGCCGGTGGCAATCGCCATCGCTGCGTTCCTCTTCTTCAGCATCAAAGTCGCGCACGGTCCGGCGCACGCCGCGACCATTGACGCCGGTTACTACGTCGAGAACCACGCGGCACTCGATACAGCCACGCCGCTCTCCGAAGACGATCCGATACCGCAAGCATTGGCCAATGATGTTACAACGCGCTAGCCTTGCTGCGCTGACGCTGCTGGCCTGCAGCCTAACGCCGGCGGGTGCCGGCTCTCGGAGCGACGCCGATCTGCTGCTGCTTTCCCAGGTTCTCACGGCGCCGGCCACGGTTTCGTACAGCGGCATCGTGGAAACCGTCCGAATGGAAAGCCGCGCCACCGTGACGTCGGTTTACCGAATCGAGCATCGGGCGCCCGATCTTACGCGGCGCACCTACAGCTCGCCGCCGCGGTTCCTCGGTGACTCTGAGATCATCAAGGGAAACCTCAAGTTCTCGATCGATGCCAAGACTCACCGGATCGTCGTGACGCGAAGCGATCCCGCCCTCATGACCGGCTCCGTGCTTCGCGACCGTGTAGCCTTGATGCGCGCAAACTATCGGGCAGCGTCGCGCGGAAACGGAACCTTCGGGGGGCGCCCGACTATCGACGCCCTTCTGATCAACAAGCACACCAATCGTCCAGCGATGCTCGTGCGGGTCGATCGCGAAACAAAGATCGTACTCGACAAACAAGAGTTTGCCGCCGACGGCGCGATGATCGGCGAAACACGACTCGATCACGTTCGCTACGCGCCCATTTCCGCGACCGCATTCGACCTGCCGAAAGGCTACACCGTCGTGCAACCGCAGCGGGTGAACGGGTCTTCAAACGATCCAGATCAAGTCATTCGCAGCGCCGGTTTCGCCGCACGAAAACCGGCGCTACCCGACGGTTTCTCGCCGCTCGACGGCGATCTCGTCGAGCTGCGCGGCATCCGAACCGTTGCGCTTCTTTATTCCGATGGTATACGGACGGTATCGCTCTTCGAAACCGCAACGGCTGTAACTCCCGACATGGCTCCGTTCCATCCCGACGCACTCAACGTTGGCGGCCGCGCCGCGCAATATGCCGAAGACGGGACCGTTGCCTTGCTAACGTGGAACGACGGAACGCTCTACTACACGCTCGTCGGAGAGCTCGGCAAGGCCGAGCTCCAACACATCGCCGCGACGATTACGCCTTAGCTTTGTCATCCTGAGCTCAGAAAAGTATGCAACGCTTGGCTCACGTCCGCGGGGATTGCGCTCGGGTCGGCGGTACCGGATCTTGGTTGCGCGCCGTCGCTAACCGCCGCAATTGCGGCAATCGAGCGCGTTAGCGCCGCGATACCGTAACCACCCTCGAGCACGTACGCGACCGATCCGCCGCAATGCTCCGCCGCAACGTCCCGAATGACCGCTGCCAACGAAGCCGCCGCGTCCACGTCGACGCCTAGATCGCCCACGCTGTCGCCGGCCACGTAGTCGAATCCCGCGCTGACGATCAACAGATCCGGACGCGTAATGCGCGCGACCGTGGGCAGCAGGTAGTGCCACAATGCGACGAACCCTTCGGTGGAGATTCCGGCGACGGGCAAGGGAACGTTGACGATCAGATCGTCGGATCGGTGGTAACTCCGCTCGCCGGTCCCCGGATAGGCCGGATAGGCATGAGTCGAAACATAGGAGAGGCCGTCGCCGGCGACCGCTTCGGTGCCGTTACCGTGATGATAGTCGAAGTCCACGACGAGCACGCGGCCGCCGAAGCCGGCCTGGAACGCGCGTGCCGCAATCGCGACGTTGTTAAAGAGGCAGAAACCCATTCCTCGCGTGGGCTCGGCGTGGTGCCCCGGTGGGCGAACCAGCGCAAAAACCGCTTCTTTTCCAGCGACGCCGGCTTGCATGGCTGCGATCGCGCCGCCGGCTGCGCGCCGAGCAACGCGAGAGGAGCTCGCATCCACGAGCGTATCACCGGTCGAAAGATATCGCGCATCCGTAGCTTCCGCGGTCTCGCGCCGCACCAGTTCGATATACGCCGGCGGGTGCACCCGCGCGAGCTCCTCGTCGCCGGCGTCGCGAGCGGCGAGGGAGTCGACGAGCACGCCTTCCACTCGCAGGCGCTGCCCCACCGCCTCGACGCGATCGGGCCGCTCGGGATGCGCTACGTTGCGGAGATGATCCCCGTAGAGGGGATCGACGACGAACTTCAGCCGGAGTGCTTAGCCGCCGGAGACTTGCACGGGTCCGCCGCAGCCTTGACGACCATCGCGTAGTCCTTCGTACCCTTCTTCATCATCGGCAGCAGTCGCTTGTAGGCCGCCACCGCCTTCGAACATTGGTTCGCACCCGCATACGCTTTTGCAGCCATGTAGAGCAAGGGTGGATTCGCCTCCAGATAACCGCGCGCCCCATTATTGAGGACGTCGAAGATCTGCGCCGCTTCCTTATAGTTCCGCAACTCAAAGTCTGCGCCGGCGACGCAGCTCAGCGTCGTCGGAGAGCGCTGAATCTCAAAGCTCTTCCCACAGGCATCGCGCGCACCGGAGTAATCGCGGACGCGCGAATAGGCTTGACCAAGAATCGCGAACCCCTGCGCGTCGGGGGAGACTTGCGTGTAATGGCGCAGGTAGGAAATGCTGTCGTTCAACCGGCCGCCTTGCATCGAAATCTCACCTAGCCCGAGCAATGCAGCAGCATTGTTTGGATCGATCGCGAGCGCCGCTTGCCATTGTGTGGTCGCTCGGTCGTACTGGCGGACCGAGGCATAGTAATCTCCGTAAGCGGCAAATCCGGTCGCGATCTTCGGAAACATCTGCGTGATTTGCTGGAAGATCGCGACGGCTTGTGCATCTTTCTTTTCTTGTACGAAATACGCCGCCTTCCGAATCATAATCGCAACTTTCTCGTCGTCGGTCGGGGCCGCCACGACCGCGTCGTCGTACGCCTCACTCGTGTGCGCGTCGTCGTGTTGGCGCGCATAGAGGTCCGCCTTAAAGACGAGGGCTTGAATGTTACGCGGATCGATGGCCAAAGCCCGTGCGATCGTCTGCAGCGCCAACGGAATGTTATCCTGTTGCGCGTACGTCGTCGCGATCTGAAAGATCGGCGCCGTATCCTTGGGGTTAAGCGCAAACGCCGCTTCGAACTGCGCGCGGGCGTCGTCGTAATGCTGTTCGGCGGCATAGACGCTTCCGAGCGTCATCAGCGCCCCCGGATCGGTCTTGTTGAACGTGACCGCCCGTCTCGCAATGCGTTCGGCGTCGTTTGGCCGATTCGCGCGGATGTACAGGTCGGCAAGGGACGCCAGCACGTTCAGGTTCGTCGGATCGAGATTGGACGCTTCCTCGAGATCGTTGAGGGCCCCGGCTGCATTGCCGAGCTGCTCTTGCGCGAGGGCGTCGTAGTAAAATACCTGCGCCGTCTTATCGCCCAGTTGCAGCAAATGTTGGGTGTACTGGACGGCAATATCGGGCCGGTTCACCTGGAGGTACTCTGCCGCGAGCTGCGCCATTGTAAGCTGGTCGGTCGGATTCGCTTTGAGCTTCGCGCTCAAACGCGGAATCGCGATCGATGGCGGTTCGGGACTCGCCGTCGGTAACGCCGAGGGCGACGGAGACGGGCTCGGCGTTCCGGATTGCTTTCCTCCGAAGAGCCCGGCTTGCGCGGACGGCGTCGTCGCGGCAATGCCGATACCGAAGGCGAGTGCAATCAGTGCGATCAGTGCAGTTCGTTTCAAGAATGATTTCCTTTAGCGGTTTCGATAAGTTTCGTCAGTTCGGGAACGATCCGGAAGGCGTCGCCCACAACCAGCAAGTCGGAGAATTCGCCAATCGGCGACGCCGCGTCCTTATTGATCGCGACGATCGTCCCGGAGGCACGCATGCCGACTTTGTGCTGAATCGCGCCGGAAATGCCCACGGCGATGTAGAGGGTCGGCGTTACGGTCTTTCCGGTCTGTCCAATCTGAAGATTATAGGGCACCCAGCCGGCGTCGGCGGCGGCCCGCGAAGCGCCGACGGCGCCGCCCAAGGCGCGTGCGAGTGGCTTCAGCAAAGTTTCAAAAGGTTCCGGCCCGCCGAGCCCTCGCCCGCCGGCGACGACGACCGGTGCCTCCTCGAGCGCAAGCTCGCCGGCGCCCTCCTCGACGTCACGGTCGATTGCGGTCGGATAGCCCTTGGAGGCGGGCTTGGCGATCTGCTCGACGCGCGCGCCGGCACCTCCGGTCTCAACGGCAAAAGCGTTGGGGCGAACCGTCACCACGCCGTAATCCGCGGTCCGCAAGGCACACTGCGTTATTAGCGCACCGCCCAGCTTTGGTGAAACGCAGAGCACTGCGCCCTGGTCGGGCGTCACCTCGACAACATCGGCGACCACGCCGGCATCCAAACGAACCATCAGACGCCCGGCGACGTCGCGCCCGGAAAGCGTATTTGGAATAAGGATCAACGAGGGACCGGCCATCCGAGCCGCGGCTTCGAGATAATCGACGATCGGATCCAGTAGAAACGCCTCGATGTCGACGTCTTCATTAAGGAATATCGTCTCGAGCGGATAGTTTTTCAGCTGCTCGGCCAAGTGCGCCGACCCCGGTCCCAAGACGACGGCGTGCGCCTTGCCCCCGAGGGCCGCCGCAATCTTACCGGCCTCACTGGCCAGCTCGAAGGTGACCTTGCGAGTCTCGCCGCGCTGGTGCTCGGCGTAAACGATGACGTCTTTCACCCTCAGACCAGCCTTTTCTCGGCAAGAAAATCGAAGATTGCCTGCGCGCCCAAAAGACCGTCGCTCGCCTCGACAACCTGGCCTTTTCCGCGAACGGGGGGCGGCGCGAAACTGCGCAGCTCGGTTTTGGAGCCGCTCGTGCCCACCGGACGGTCGAGCGAGAGGTCTTGCAACGAGATCGAAGCGATGCTCTTTTTCTTCGCGCCCATGATGCCTTTGAGCGAGGCGTAGCGCGGCTCGCCGAAAGTGAGCGCGGTGGTGAGCAGCGCCGGCAGTGGACCGTGAACCGTCTGATAGCCGGAGTCGGTTTCGCGCTCGACTTCGATCGCATCGCCTTTGATTTCAACCTTACGAGCGTTGGTGATGCAGGGCAGGCCGAGATGCTCGGCAAGCGCGCCCGGAACGGCGCCGGTGCTGCTGTCGTCGGTGAGACCGCCGACAACGAGCAGATCGAACTTCAGCGTCCGTAACGCCGCCGCCATAGCGAACGCCGTCGCGGAGACGTCGCTACCTTCGAGCGCTTCGTCGCTGAGCACAACCGCGTCGTCGGCACCCATTGCGAGCGCTCGGCGCAAGCCTTCCTTCAACGAATCGGGCGCCATCGAGAAGATCGTGACCGTGGTGTCGCCGCCGGCACGTTCTTTGAGCTGCAATGCAGCCTCGAGCGCATACTCGTCGTAGGGATTGAGCACGGTTTCCACGCCGGTGCGTACGAGTCGCTTAGTTTGCGGGTCTATTCGCTTTTCAGCGTTCGGATTCGGGACGAGTTTAATCGTCACCACGATCTTCACGTGGTAGAGCGACCTCCGTTCGATAAGAAAGGAAGAAAGAGCGATAGCCTCTTGGTGGTTCTGCAGCGGCGGACCTGCCTGCCGTCCCCCAGGGAGGGCCGATACCCGGCGGTGCGAAGCGCTGGAAATGCTTCGACCAGCCCTCCCCTTGATTCTCGCGGCACTCCTCGCACCGGCCGTCGCGTCGGCCGCCGGGTTCGTCGCGAAACCCTCGCTCGCCACCCAGCAAGAGCCCGCGACGCTCGTTCTCGACGCCTCGCGAGCCGCCGACGGCATCATGGAGGTCCGCGAACGAATTCCGGCGACCGCCGGCAGCTTTACGATCGTTTACCCCAAGTGGATTCCCGGCGAGCACGGCCCGACCGGCCCGCTCAACGATCTCGCTGCGTTACGCATCTCGGCCGATGGCGAGCCGCTGGACTGGCGCCGCGACCCCAACGATCTCTATGCCTTTCACGTCGACGTGCCGGCCGGCACGCAAGCGCTCGATGCAGAGTTCGACGTGTTAATGAACGCGTCGGGCGATGTGATGTCGTCGCACTCGCTTGCAATCGTGAATTGGAATCGAGCGCTACTCTACCAAGACGGGATCGACTCGCATCGGTATTTCGTCAAACCCAGTATCTTGCTGCCTCCCGGTTGGGACTTCGCGACGGCACTACGGGGCGCGACGCAAAGCGGCAACCGCGTCGACTTCGCGGTGACGCCGCTCAACATGCTCGTCGACTCGCCTCTGGATCTGGGGCGCTACGTGCGGAAGTGGAATTTGTGGCAAGAGGGCTCCGCCTTCGTCCAACTCGACGCATTCGCCGATCACCCTCAGGACCTCGATATTCCCGCAAGCCTGCTGCGCGCGTACCAGCGCGTGCCCGATGAGGCCTTCGCTCTGTACGGCTCGCGCCATTTCGCCGATTATCACGCGTTGCTGACGCTCAGCGACGCGGTCGGCTTCCAAGGCATCGAGCACCATCAATCCAGCGACGATCGCGCGCCCGACGATTTCTTAACCGACCCGGATGAATCGCTCAGTGGCGGCGACCTGATAACGCACGAGTTCTCGCACTCCTGGAACGGCAAGTACCGCCGGCCGGCGGATCTGACGACGCCGAACTTTCAGGTGCCTCAACTCACCGATCTGCTCTGGGTCTACGAGGGCATGAATCAATATTTGGGCGACCTGCTTTCGTTTCGCGCCGGCATTCGAGAGCCCAAGCAGTATCCCGAGTATCTTGCGACCGTCTATTCCGAAATGGATACTGAGACGGGCCGCGCGACGACGCCCCTCATCGATCTCACTACCGGTGCACCTTATTACTATCTAGCGCACGGTGATTACGGCGCGATCCGACGCAACGCCGGAGACTTTTATACCGAGGGCGAGCTGGTCTGGTTAGACGTCGATACGATCATTCGCGAGCGCTCGCACGGCGCGCGTTCGCTCGATACTTTTTTGCATCGGTACACGGAGCCGGCGCTAACCGGACCGATCGTTAAAACCTATACGCGTGCGGAGATCGAGACGTTACTCAACGAAGTCGAGCCATACGACTGGCACGCATTCTTTGACAAATACGTCTATCAGAGAAGCGTTCATCCGCCGGCCGACGAGCTCGCGCGCGCGGGGTGGAAGTTCGTCTACACGGAAAAATCCAACGTCTTTATCACGGCGAGCCAAGCCGACGACCCTGGGATCACGGGCTGGTATTCCTACGGTGCGGACCTCAGCGCCAAGGGTGTCGTGAGAGACGTGCGCGAGGGCTCGCCGGCCTGGCGCGCAGGGCTTGCGCCCGGAATGCACGTCCTTGCGGTCGACAACCAAGAGTTCTCCGCCGACGTCTTCGCGTACGCCATCAAGAAGGCGCAGCACTCCGACGCTCCGATTTCGCTAATTACCTCTCAAACCGGGTGGTTCCAAACCCTGTCGCTCGACTACCACGACGGGCTCCGTTATCCGCATCTCGAGCGCATCGAAGGCACGCCGGACATGCTGGCCGCGATTATGGCGCCGCACGCCAAGTAGATGAGGGACCGGTTGCCGAAAACGCCGTCGCAGGAGGTATCCAACATGCTTTCCAGATGTCTACTGACGGCCGCGGCATTTGCTGCCCTCTGCGCGACGGCGCCGGCCGCTAGCAACCCGATCGTCGTTAACTCGCAGTCGGTTACCTGGCAGGCGAGCCCCTTGAAGGGGACGCAGATGGCGCCGATCGTCGGCAATCCGAGCGGGGCCGGCGGATACTACGCGTACTTCTTGAAAGTTCCGGCCGGTACGCACGTTCCCGCGCACTTTCACGCCATGCGCGAGACCGTCACCGTCATCAGCGGCGTGATGATGTTCGGGATCGGTGATGCGATGAACGCCGCCAAGATGTTGACGCTCGGTCCAGGCAACGTCGTTTCGGTTCCGGCCGGACTTCACCATTACGCAATGGCCAAGACGGATGCAATCATCGAGGTGAGCGGCATCGGCCCGGACACGACGACGTTCATTCACAAAATGTAGGAAGTGACATGCGCGGCCGCTTAGCGGCGCTGGTTGCGACGCTCGCCGGTGTTGCGCGACTTTGCGCACAGCCTGGAAAAGAAAGGCTGGGATATCGCTACGACGCCGCTTTACGGAATCGGGCAAGCCTGGTCCGGACCGTACGACAAGCGCCATTATCAGCCGGGACTCACTCGCGAGGAGATGCTCGAACAGGCCAAAGCCTTCTGCGACTTCGGCGCAGACTACATCGGGTGGTACGCGTGGGACGACAGCGGGGACGAAGCCGGGACGCAAACCCCCAATAACTCGCCGGTAATCGCCGCTGGCATCGCGGCAGGCATCAAAGCCTGCCGCCAGGTTTGGACCTAAACTAACCTCGCCGCTTGCGCGCTTTCTTGCGGGTAGCCTTCTTGGGCGTGGCCTTCTTGCGCGTAGCCTTCGTTGCGCCTCCGGTAGCTTTACGCTTGCGCGTCGCCGCGGCTTTTTTGGCCGACTTCTTGCGATCGGCCGCCGTTCTCCCAGTGCTGGGGCGGGTTCCAAGGTCGGCTGAGCTCGATTCCGTCATGTCGACCTTATAGTGCGCAGCGGCCTTCTTTATATTTGCGAACGCCAGCTCGCGTTCGCCGGCCGTGACGCCTATAACCTGATCGAAGCGCGCGATGGCGTTTCGAACGTGCGACGCGTCGGTCATTGGTTCTTTACGCTTCTTTGGATACGCGAACACGCTATCGGGAAGGTCGGCGCGCTCCGTGAGGTCTCCGTGCTTCGTGTGCGGTTTCCAAGTCGCTCGCATATAAATGCCTCCATCAGCTTTTATTGGTCGTTTTACCCATCGGCTAAACTCTGCACCAGCAAGCACGCGACTAGTTCCAACAGATGATCACGGAACCGTCTCCTTCGCTAATCCCCTGTGCGGAGTAGATCGTGCCGAAGCGGTGTCCAAAGGCGGCCGAGCGCTAGGTCAAGACCCTTGGCATTCGCCACACTCGGCATCGGTGTTATTGCTCGGGTCATCACAACCCGATATATAACCGCATTGCTTATAACCGCTCGTACCTGAGTCAGTGACACAGGTATCGGTGTATTTCGTTAGCTTGCAGCCCGGGGCCAATCGCGGTTCTATTGCTGCGCGTATTTCCGATTCGCTTTTTCCTTCACGAATCATCGACATCATTTCATTGTGAAGAGCCTTGGACATTTAGGTTCCCTTTCTTAATGAGGTAGTTTCGCCGGAAGTTTCGCTCTCAATCGAAGGTCCCTTCCGAGTACAAAGCATTCTCAGAGGTTGCCGCAACGAAAAGACGCCCGCGATTGCGTGCGCCTTTGCGTTTGTGCGAACCGGACCGGGCGACGAACTCAGCCGTTCGTTTATGACACTTTCGTCGCCTTAAACGTCCAACGACTGCCTTCGCTGCGGGTCCTGACTTGCGAGCGACCTTCGCCTTCTAGCGTCACTCCCGTTACTCGCGCATGCATGTTAACGCTGTTGCCGTACCCTCCGAGCCACACGACCTGAAACCGCAGCACCGCACCTTGGGGTGATTGCTTAACCTTTCCGACAAAGTACGTCTTCTGCGGATTGTCGTGGCCTCTGATATCAACAGGACCCGTGATTTTGAATAGCTTCTGCCGAATTACAATCCGAAGGCGCCCTTTCACCGTCTGGCCATTTCGGGTTTCGACGTACCAGCCGCGATATGTGCCCGTCACGTTCGGCGCCGTCTCGTAACGCGCAGGTGCTTCGACCTGGGCAGCCCCCTGCGGCACCGCGCCACTTTGCGCTCCGCCGCAGCCAGCGAGCAACGCGACGGCAACCAACGCGCCGACGACCGGACGCCCGAGAAGCGAAGGCTTCATCTTTTGCCCCTCCTGACACCCAACACTTCGGCGGTCCCGGCTTCATGCCCCGTCTTTACCTCGGTGGCGGAAAAGAGTCGCAGATCGTGTCGCCCACGATCAAACCATCCCGCAAACGAATCACGCGGCGAGCGTACCGGGCAATCTGCTCGTCATGCGTTACCATGATGATCGTGCGCCCGCTTTCATGGAGCTTGGTAAAGAGGAGCATAAGCTCTTCGCCAGTCTTAGAGTCGAGGTTGCCGGTGGGTTCGTCGGCGAGGAGGACGGCCGGGTTGTTGATGAGCGCTCGGGCGATGGCGACCCGCTGCTGTTCGCCGCCGGAGAGCTGGCTCGGCTCGTGGCGCCCCCGGTCACCGAGACCGACTTGGTCGAGAGCGTGCTGGGCGAGCGCGAGTCGTCGCTTTGTTGGTACGCCCGCGTAGAAGAGTGGGAGCGCCACATTACGCAGTGCATCGGTGCGAGCCAGCAAGTTGAATCCTTGGAAAACGAAGCCGAGCTTGCGAAGCCGGATGTCTGCCAGCGCGTTATCGTCGAGTTGCGAAACATCGATGCCATCGAGCGCATACGTACCGCCCGTCGCTCGGTCGAGGCAGCCGATGAGATTCATCAACGTCGATTTGCCCGATCCCGACGGCCCCATGATCGCGATATACTCGCCCTGCGCTGCGGCCAGCGTGACGCCGCGAAGCACCGTGACCTTGAGTAGGCCGTTCTCGTAGACTTTCTCAATCTGGCGAAGGTCGATCGCCAGCGGCCGTTCGGCCGTACTCGCGGTGAGGCTACTCATAGCGCAGAGCCTCGATCGGATCCAAGGCGGAAGCGCGATATGCCGGATAGGTGCCGAACGCCAGCGTCGCAACGACCGCAAAGGCCCCTGCGACTCCCACGGCTTTGACCCAAGGAATGGGTACGACGGTTCCGGTTAGTTTGATGATGAAAACCTGGTTGACAAACGCGCCGAGGCTTAGCCCGATGACCAAGCCGATCGCGCAGCCGGCCGAGCACAGCGTCAGCGCTTCGATGAAAAATTGCACGAGTATTTGCCCGCGCCGCGCGCCGATCGCCTTTCGAACGCCGATCTCCCGCGTACGTTCGGCGACCGAGACGAGCATGATGTTCATGATCCCGATGCCGGCGACCAGCAGCGAGACCGCGCCAATCAGGCCGACGATGAGCGTCAACGCGTTGAAAATTCCGTCAATCCCTTTGGAAAATTTGGCTTTGTCGAGGGTGAGGTATTGCAGCCCGGCGGCACCGTGGTGAAGCTCCCCGAGCTTACGCTGCACCGCCAGCTCCAACTGCGGAATCTGCCCCGGGTCCGTAACGATGAACCCAGCTCCGAAGAAGTTGCTGCCGCGTACGTAATCGCGCACGTACGTCGTCCACGGGATCAAGATATCTCCACTGAACTGCGCGTTGAGGAATCCGCGCTTGGGAGGGACCAGGATGCCGACGACGACATACCGGTGCGGACCAGCGTAGATGCTCTGCCCGATCGGGTCGCCGCCTTGCGGAAAGAGCCGCTGATAAGCGTCATTGCTGAGCACGCTTACGTTGGTGGCGCCGGCGATGTCGTCGGCCGTTAAGCGACGTCCGTAGAGAAGCGGTAGGTTATCGAACGAGACCGCGGCGTCCGGCGAAAGGGAGAATCGGGCTCGGCTATGGGCCGCGCGCACGAGTTCGCTCTTTGCGCCAAGCGGTACGGCGGCGACAATCCCCGGGATATCGGTCTGCAGTGCTGACAGGTCGCGCAGTGTAATCGCGGCCTTCGAAATATCGCGCTGCCGCGAGTTTGGAAAGATCACGAACGAGTTGTCGGTAAGCGAGCCAAGGGCGCCGTTGACCGCACCGGCCATACTGTTGCCGAGGACCTGGATCGCGATGACGGCACCGACTCCGATCACAAGACCGATGATGGTAAGCAGCGACCGAACCTTGTTGGCGAGTAGAACGCGGGCCGCTTCTTCGAAGTACGTCATCGTTAGGAGCCTCAGGAGCGAAGCGCCTCGATCGGATTCAGACGCGCGGCCCGCAGGGCGGGATAGATTCCGAATAACATGCCGACGGCGATCGAAAACCCTAACGCGATGCACACGATCAGGAGGTACGGGATCAGAATTTCGCCGAGCTGCCGGCTCAGGAGGTTTGCGGCTCCGAGCGTGGCCGCCAGGCCGACTCCCATTCCAACGCCGCCGCCCAAGAGCGATAGGACGATCGACTCCATGATGAACTGGGTGGCGATGTTGGCGCGACTAGCTCCGACCGCTTTGCGAATCCCAATCTCGCGAGTGCGTTCGGTGACCGAGACCAGCATGATGTTCATGATGCCGATGCCGGCAACCAGCAGCGCGACGCCGCCGATGGCCGACAACCCGATGCCGATGACGCGCAGGACGGTCTCGAACGCCTCCAGCTGGTCGGCAGTGTTCTGAGCGACGTATTTGGTGCGAGCGCCGTGAAAGTGCTGCAGCTCGGTTATTGTCGTCTTTCCAACGGCGTCGGCAGTCAGCGGATCGGCCGGGTAGATGAGTAGGAAGTCGAGCGGCCCTGTAGCCAGATCGTTGTGATACGTCGTATAGGGAAGGATCACGCTCGAGCTGCCGGCGAGGCTGTTCATGAACGAACCTTTGATATCCGCGTAAACGCCGACGACCTCGCAGCGGCCTCCGCTGATGCGCAGATAGTTACCAAGCGCGGTACTGTTGCCGAAGAACTCCCTGGCAACGTCCGCGGTGATCACGCAAACGCGCGCTGCGCCGGCGACATCCGAAGCGCTGATCTTGCGGCCCTCGCTCATGAGCAGCGCATCGGTATGGTAGCTACCATCGGGGCTAGCGGAGATGTAGTCTCGTTTCGAGCCAAAGGAAACCGGCAAGGTGCGATTCCAAGCGGGCTGGACCGATGCGGCCGAATTCCCGAGCGCTGCGGTGACCGCCGCCAGATCACGATACTGTATCGCTGCCTGGCTAGGATCGTCTTGAGATGGGTCTGGAAAGATGACGATCGGCCATTGTCCGAAGGACGAGAAGGTGGCGCTGATACCGCTGGTTGCAGCTTTGCTGATGCCAAAGACGGCGATGATCGAGGCACTCCCGATGATCATGCCGAGCATCGTCAGCATCGAGCGAAGGCGATGACGCCAAAGCGCCGCAACGGCTTCTTCGACGTACGCCAGAAGGTAGGTCACGCGCCCGTGGGCGGCGGGGAAGGGGACGCGAGCGGTTTGACGCGCTTGCCGTCGATCAATCCGATAACCGTTTGTGCGACGATGACCTCGCCGGGGCTCAGGCCGGACCGCACCCAGGTCGTCGTGTCGCTCACTTTGCCGACGCCGATCGAACGCTTGCGAGCGATTCCGTTTTTTACGACATAGACGTACGATCTCGATCCGATTTTCGAGACGGCATCGTTTGGCACGACGATCGCGTCACGGACGTAGGTCGTCAGAATATCGACGTCGGCGGTCATGCCGTCTTTGAGGAAGCTCGGCGAAGCATCGAGCGCGATCGTCGTAAGCACTTGCTTCGCGGTGCTCGATGCGTCGCTCGACTTGGTCGCAACCGGAGCAATATGCGCCACGCGACCGGCGATGGTCTGGCCCGGAAAGTCCTGCCCGCTGACGTTGGCGCGCTGGCCGAGGCGCACGTTGATGATGTCTTGTTCGTCGACTTCCGCTCGGACGATGTAGCCTTCGCCGCCGGCGATCGTAAAGAGCGATTGACCGGCCGTAACGCCGTCGCCGGGCTGCAACGGGCGCAGCGCATCATTTGGTTGTGCAGCAACCGTTTGGATCTCGCCGTCGAAGGGAGCGGTAATCCTGGTGAAGGCGATCTGCTGCTGGTTTTGCTCGTTGAGGATCTGGGCTTTCTTGGCCGCGGCGATTGCATATTGCACGCTGTCGCCGGTGTAGCTCGTCACCGCCCCGAGCCTGAGCTGCTGCTCCGCCTGCTGATAGGCGATCCGGGCCTGCTCGAGCTTGGCCTTGTCTTGATCGAGCTGCTGGCGCGGGATCGCCTTGTTGGCAAAGAGGGCTACGTCGGCATCGTAGGTCTCCTGCGCGAGCTCCAGACTCGACTTTGCAGTGTTGGCTTGCGCCTGATAACCGACCCGCGCGTTACGTTCCTGCACGCGTGCCGTCGCGATATTCGCCGAGGCAGAGACGGCATCGGCGCGGGAGCCGGCGGCTGTATATTCGAGGGTGGGATCGTAGATCGTCGCCAGCAGCTCTCCACCCGCCACGACGTCGCCGGCCTTGACGTAAATCTGACCGATGTTCCCCGTCAGCAAGGTTGGAATCGTGGCCGTCTTCGGGTGCATTACGACGCCGTTCTCCGGCAGCCTCACGACGAACGTGGTGCGTATAATTCGCCGGGTTGGGACGGCAAGCGCGCCCGCATTGTGGCGCGATGCGGCGACCGCGACGGCAATGACGATCGCCAGCCCCACGAGGAGAATGACGAGATTCCGAACTCGTTTCATCCCATCATCCCAGGTCGGCGACGGCGCTTTGCGCGCTGTACGTCCCCAGCGAGACGCGCAGCTTCACCACGGCGTCGACATAGCTTACGCGTGCCACAATGTAATCGTTCGCCGCGGACTGTGCGGCCTGCTGCGCCTGGAGGACGTCGTAGATCGTCTTCACCCCGGCCTTGTATTGCAACTGCGCGATGCGGGCCGATTCCGTTCCAAAGGCGGCTTCCTGCTTAGCCCACATTAGCTGTGAAAGCGCTGTCTGCGCGGCCCTGTAGCTTTGTCGCACGTCGAGCTCCGCCTGGAGCCGCGTCTGCTGAAAGGTAACGTCTGTCGAGGCGAGTTGAGCATCGTCGTTGACTCGCTCGCTGTGGCGCGCGTTGTAGTCGATCAGAGGCAGCGTAAAGGTTGAGATCGCCTGAATGGACCAAAAGCCGGGCGAGCCGCGGGGCGCGATTCCCAAGCAGTTGGGCGGCAAGTTGCTGGCCAGGCACTCTTGCGTAAGGTCGTCTTGAATTGAGACCGCCGTCGTCGGCGAGAATTGATTGCCGATCGAAGCCGAGATCGCGACCTGCGGGTACAACTCGACGTTCCAACCGCGCCGCGTAAAGAGCGCTGCCAAAACGCCTTCGCGCGCCGCTGCGACATCTGGGCGGCTGGCATCGGCGATTGCGACGAGCGAATCGGCACTGCCATGCGGAAGCGCCGGCTGCGGTACCGCCGCTTCAGTCGCAAACTGGGTCTGCAGCGGCGCGCCAATTTGCTGCGCGAGCGCTTCGCTCGCATCTTCGACCGCGGCACGATCAGCCACCAGGGTCGATTCACTCTTGGCGGCCGAAGTCAGCGCTTGCAGAACATCGACGCCGGCCGCGACTCCCGCGCGTACCTTCGCTTTGGCGACGCCGACGAGCGCGTTTTGATAGTCGAGGGTCACCTGGTCGACTTCGACGATCGCTTGCCGCTGGACGATAGCGTAGAACGAGTTCGTAACGTTGGTGGCGATCTGATCCTCGGTATTGGCTAGCGTCTTTTCAGCCTGTCGCTCCTGTGCGCGCGTTGCCGCCAGCGCCAAAAAGGCGAACCCTCCGGTCGTCAGATCCCAGTTGGTTATGCCTACTTGTGCCGTATTTTGGCTAACCACGTTCTGCTGCGTCTGCCCGATGACCGCATAGCCGCCCTGAAAGTTGGCGCTCTTGGCCAGCCAGCTTTGGAGGGATCCATTAACCGTTGGATAGGCAACGCCGCGCTGCAAAGCGAGGTTGTGTTGTGCCAGCGTGACGGCGGCCTGTTGCGTCGAAACCGTCGAGTCATGAGCTAGGGCAAAGGTAACGGCGTCGGGCAACGTCATCGGAGCCGCTGCGAGTGCCGGGGCCTGGGCCACCGCGAGCCACAGCACCAGAATCAAGAACGAATGGCGCATCCCGTCAGCCGCCGTAGAACCCGCTGGCGGCGGCCAAGAGCGCGGCACCGGCGATCAGAATGAACAATGGAAATACCCACGAGAGAGCGCTTTTCACACCGGCGGTGATGCGCATCATCGCGATATTGAGTCCGCACCCCCACAGCGTGAATACATGAATTCCCGCCAGAAACATGGCGAGCTTCCCAGTCGCGCCTGGCGCCAGAAGAGCAACGCCGGGGGTTGCCCGCAACATATCGGCCGTGGTTGCGAAGTGCTCGGCCCCCAGAGCTCGGCAGATAACGCCGAGTACCACCGCGTAGAGGCCGACGGTCGGTACGGCGATGTTCATCGACCCGGCGAATAGCCGTTTGAAATCCGCTTTGCCGTGAGCGATTGCATTGCCCGCGAGCAAAATGATCGCATTGAGCAGCGTCGAGACGAAGAGAACGAGGACCAGGCCGATAAGGCCCAACGCGGTTTGGTACGCCGGCGGATGGGCAGCTCGTTCCAACATCTCCTTTTTCTGATCGTCGGTGAGATTTGTATAGAGCGGATTGGTCGCGAACGCATGCGCGAGCGTGCCGAGCGACGCGTGCTGGACCGCCGGCTGCTGTAAGAAAAAGCCGATAACCGTTAGGGTCAGCGCAAGGATCAGCGCCCAACCCCAAGTCGGAACAACGCGCAGCGCCTCGAACGCGTCCTTCGGCGCAGCGAGGATATCGATCGCGGTTTTAAGGCCGCTGCCCTTGGGCGCCTCGGAAGTAGCCAGACCCATCGATATTTTCTTCAACCTCGCACCTTGTCCGCCCCGTTAGCAGCCCGCCAGTTCTTCCTCCCGAGCAGATTACAGCATTGGGGCTCATGAAGCGGCATGTACTGCCGCATCGCCGCAAGCGTGGGCGTAGCGCTTTGCTCGCTCGGAATCGGTCACCCAAAAGGAACGTTATGAGGTCGAAGCGCAAAAAAGGCAATGAGGTGCGAGCGACTAGACCGTGAAGAAGCGTAAGAAGCACGGAAGCGGAACGGCATGAGCGGCCTCGTCCGCTACGCCTCGCCGCTGCAAGGCCCGCAGGGTCTAGCTTGGGATGGTCAATCGATGTGGCTGACGAGCGCCGCTAACGGTCTTTTATATGCGCTAGATCCGAAGACGTGGAACATCCGGCGCGAATTCGTTCCGCCGCATGAATCGCTAGGTGTGACCTACACCGGCTCGGATTTTCGGGTGATCCTCGCTCCAGCGATTGACGAGCCCGACCTGGAACTCGACCGGCGGTACGTTTATTCGTTTACACCCGACGCGGGATTCACCGCGTGCTTCCCGTGCCCGGATTTCTCCGGATCGTTTCTAGCGTATGCAAACGGAACGTTGTATCTCTCACAAGCCTGGGACAAGAAGCTGATCGAGCTCGACGAGGGCGGTGCGCCTGTGCGCGAAGTGCAGCTCGAAAGACGCCCTGTCGGTATGACGATCGTTGGCGGTGCGTTCTATTTGGCGACTGTTGACGAAACTTGGGTCGACGGTCGGCTCCAGCGGCTCGGCGTCGACGCCCCCGCGTCATCGATCGAAACGCTGCGATCGTTTCCGTTTAAACCGCGTAGCGTCGCCTATGACGGCGAGCGGTTTTGGACCGCCGACCGCAACAACCATGCGATCGTGTCGTTTACATTAGCGATTTCCTAGGTATCGTAGCCCGACGCTCCACTGCCGGCAAACCGCACACGGCGACATTGGCGGGATCTGAAAAAAGCTTGCACCGCTTAGGAACGGAATCGCTGAGTGCAGGAGAGATAAGAATCGATGCGAAGGGTCGCCCGTTGTGCCAAATAGGAGACGCGTTATGAACCGTGCCATTGTTGTCGTTGCCGCGTGCTGCAGCTTGATGGTCGCGGGTTGCTCGCAAGGATCGGCGACATTCCCGCCAATGCACTCGACGCAGAGTGCGGCCGCGCCCAAGATCACGCGCTACCAAGTTCTCAATAACTTTAACGGGGCCGATGAGGGCGCATATCCGACTGGCTCGATTACGCCGTGGCTTAAGCTCCTTTACGGCACGGCGAGCGACGGGGGTAAATACGGTTTCGGCGCGATCTTTCGCGCACGTCCCGACGGAAAAGATAACTATCCCTTACACTACTTTGACGGCAAGCAAGAGGGATGCACGCCGATGGGAGGCGTCACGTTCGGCAATCGCAGCAGCGTATTTTACGGCACGACGAAGTCCTGCGGTAACTCGACCAAAGGCGGTACGATTTGGTCCGAGCACGCGTCATCCCGAAACATTGAGGTGCTGCACGCGTTCGATCTGGCTAGCGACGGCGGCAATCCCGAGAGTGCCCCGGTACAGGTTGGAGAAACGCTCTACGGAACGGCCCGGAACGGCGGCGCTCATGGAAGAGGAACGCTTTACAGTATCGACATGAAGACGGCGGCCTTTAAGGTTTTACATGCTTTTGGGGCGGGAACGGATGCTGGATATCCGGTGGGCGGCCTCGTCGAGCTTGGTGGAAAGCTGTACGGAACGTCGTATGTTGGAGGCTCCCTCCGTCTGGGAACCGTCTACGAGTTCGACCCAAAGAACGGCGCTGAAAAAGTGCTGCACGAATTCAACGGTGACGACGGCGAAAGGCCCACGGCCCCGCTCTTATCCTGGGCTGGGGCGCTGTACGGCGTCACGCCGATCGGCGGCGCCCGCTATGCCGGCACTATTTTTAAAATCGACCCAGCGAACGGAAACGAAACGACCCTCTATAACTTTGGGAACGATGCGTTTGCTCCGGACGGATCACTTATCGTGTGGAAGGACGCGCTCTATGGCACGACGCGACGCGGCGGCAAGAATGGAAAGGACTTTGGGACGATCTTTCGTTACACGCCCGGAACGAATAAGTTCGACGAGTTGTACGCCTTCGGCGGCAAACCCGACGGTGCTCACCCTCGCGGCGGCTTAGTCTTTCTCAACGTCGACAGGCAAGATCAAATTCTTCGGCACCACGTACGACGGCGGTAAAGAAGGCCTCGGAACCATCTTCAGCATGACTCCGTAGAGACGCCGGGCGCTCTGTAAAAATAACGACAAAGCGATTTGCGATGAGATACGCAAAACGGGGCTACAAGCCAACAGTAAGACGAGCAGGCGCGAACGTCGTAGCGAGACGCATACGTTAGGGAGTAAAGCGTCTCAGGTAAGCCGAAAAATAGGCTGCTCGGAGGTACCACGCATGTCTGGCTCGCATCGGTGGCCCTTTTTATCGATCGTCCTAAGTTTGCTCTGCGCTGGATGCGGCGGGAGCTCCGTAACCGTCCCGTCGCAGTCGAGTTCTCCGACGCCCCCGACGGTGCTCGCCCGCGGCACGCGTTGCCGTGGTCGACCACACCTCCGAAGCCACGCGGATCTTGATCTTTCCCCCGCACAGCGATAAGTTCGCTCAAGAAATCCCGCTCGGCGGTCCGCGCCTCGTTGCCAACTCACTGGCATTTGATCGGCGAGGACATCTGTATGTCGGGCTCGACAATCCATCCGGAAACGGCAAATACGAAGTTCTCGAGGTGAACGTTCAGAGCCGCAAGCTCATACGCGAAATCACCGACCTCCCGTCCTGGTCGCACAGCTCCGTCGCAACCGATGACGAGAACGTGCTTTACGTCAACACGAAGGCATTTGCCGGCGGCGACGTCAAGCTTTATCGGCAAGGGGATACGAAGCCGTGGCGCGAGATCAAGGATCCGCATAGCCCGCTTACTATGCTCGTCGCCCGCGATTCGCTCTGGGTTGGATACGAAGGAGTATTCGCCGATGCGTTGGCGAGATATCGGCTCCGCTCCACCGAGCGGACCTGGTTCCAGCACGTCTCCAACTATTTGCCTCTCCAGCTCGCGGTGAATCCACAAGCCTCGTTAGTCGCGGCAAAGTCGCGGCGGAATTCAAAGACCACCGTTCAGGTGACCGACGTCAGTTCCGGCAAGCGTGCTCAGCTTTATGCGGGCGAGACGAAAGCAATCGCAAGCGACGACTCAGGACACCTCTATATCGCGGAGCTGCGCGGCAGGATTCATCCTTGCACTTTCCGCGATTGTTCTCAATATTTCGACACGAACGCTACGAATTTGGCGCTCGCCGTAAGCCCGCTCGATGGAATGCTTTACGTCGCTTGCATCGGCAAATCGAGCATACACGTTTATAATCCTCGCACCGGCAGCCTAGTGATGTACATTCCGATCCCTGGCGGCTCGCCGAGCCAGCTCGCAATCGAACCTTGAGCGCTAGTGCGGCGGAAACGCCTTTAAAATGAAGACACCACTTTTTTGTTTAACCCTTAGCAGCAACAGCCATAGGAGCACACTCAGATGAACCGCTTTTTCCTTCTCGTCATTGCCTTTGCAATCGCGGTCCTTGGTCCGGTTTCAGCGGAGACGTTTTACCGTTTTGGTGCGCCGGCCGGGACCAGCGTTAGCGTTGCGGGTCTTGTTGCAGACAATGGCACCATTATTAACGGTAAGGGATTTACCGTACAGCACCTTAACACGGGCCATTACCTCATTGAATTCGATCCCGGGATTTTTCCGTCGGGATGTGCAGCCATGGCCATCGAAGGCTACGAGCACGTTATCGCGAGCGATGTCTTCATGTACCCCACCGATTGCCGCCACACTGAATGGCACGTGGGCATCAGGGATCCCAAGACGCACGAACTCATGGATGCCAATTTTCAATTCATCGCGGTGGAGGAACCGCGGCGCTAAAACGACTTCGGACCCTCAGCTTTATGGCGATGTCACGGAGACCCCTCGCTCGGGATTCCAGCCGATCTTGGCCGAAACAAGACCTACCTGCGCGACGTAGAGCGGGAATGGGACTATCGCCGCTTTTCAAGGCGAGGAGCGCCGGCGTCTTCTACCTGCTGAGCATACTCGCAGGCATATTTGGCGCGACCTTCGCGCGCGGCGGCCTCGGCCTGGCAGCCAATCTCATCGGAACAGCTTGCTACGTCGTCGTCACGGTGATCTTGTACGACTTGCTCAAACCGGTGAACCGGAGCCTCTCGTTGCTGGCCGCGCTCTTCAGTCTGGCGGGATGTGGGATCGACGTTCTTCACCGCCTCCACCTGCCATCGCCCAACGTTAGCGAGCTTGTATTTTTTGGATTCTACTGCCTCCTGCTCGCGTACCTCATTTTCAAGTCGACCTTCTTCCCTCGATTTCTGAGCATACTGCTGACAATTACGGGTTTGGGTTGGCTGACATTTCTCTGGCCAAACCTAGGAGAGCATCTCTTCTTCCCTTACCTCATGGTAGGAGGTCTCGCCGGGGAAGGATCGCTGACGCTGTGGCTGCTCGCGGTTGGCGTAGACGCTCGGCGCTGGAACGAGCAGTACCGCGCAGCTCAAGGCGCGAGCGTGTAGTTGTTGATCGTCGATAGAAGCGCGATCTGGGTCTAAGGACAAAACTTTTTGGGATGGCCGGGAGTCGAACCCAAGCTCGGGGATTCCAGCCGATCCCGTCCGTTACCGAAAAGTGTTATCGCGTCGTCCTTTTCCGCCGCACCGGTTCCCGAACCATCCCTGCCGATACCGACCGGTTCCGCCCCGTCCGTGACAAAATGTGACACAGAAGCCAACGCCTAGCCCTTGAAGCGTTCGGCGGCATGCCACTCGAGATACTCCTTTGCCGGACGGGCTTCGACCGATAGGGGTTCGCGAATCACCGTTCCGTCGAGAGCGTAGTAGTCGCGGCCGTTTTCGAATTCGGCTCTGATAGCTTTGCTCACGAGGAATCGCTTATCCGGCGTGACGGTAACGTAGCCGTCGTCGAAAAGCTTGTGAATGTCTTTCCTCAGGAGCAGTCCGTTCGAAAGGGAGTGCTCTTTGACCAGACTGAACGGCTTGATGTGTGCTGCATCCAGCACGGGTCGCGTACGCTCGCCGGTGACAGCGCATCGCATCTGATACTGCCGTTCCAATTCGATCCGAAATGTCGCTTGACCGAGGCGCGGTATCACGAGTACCGGTTTTCCCGCACTGCCCTTTATGATCGCGGAGGCTTCGGCGCTTCGCTGGACGCGAGCCGCCATCTGCTGTCGGAGCTCCGCACCCTCACGGGTGCGTACGTCGAGCGATGCGATTGGGCCGTACATGCGGCCGTAGTGCGCGTAATCGATCGGCCTCTCGAAATGCTCTACATCGGAGAGTACGGCGCAGCCGATACTTCCTATGGCGTGCTCGGGCTTTCGCCGAAGCCTCGCAATCTTGGCCAGGAATGGCGCGAACTCTTCGAATCCGTTGCCTTTGCCAAACGTGTCCCATGCAACGCCGATGGGCATGAAGTCGAACGTCGAAAAGAAACCGCACCCCCAGATCTCGCTCGTCCCGCGAATCAGAAACAGCCACGGCGTTCCCTTTGCCATGGACATCGAAGCAACGCCGGGGCGCCAAAAGTTCACCTCGTCCAATTTGGGACGCGCGCGAAGAAACCGGTACCAGTCGGGATCGGTCGATGCGATGACGAGCCGATACAGGTTGTCGGTAGGCAAGCCACTACCCGCCCGCTCTCACTCGTAAAGACTACTCACGCGGTTCCCGTCCTTTGCGTAGCGACCGGCGACGGTATCGGCATCGGTCTTATACGGAATCTTCCAGTTCAGGCCGACCTCCCGTAGCCCTTCACGGATGCGTCGGCAGTCCGCCACATCGTCGACGTCATACGTGTAAACGCAGATCACGCCCGTTCTCGGATCTTTGGCGTTCGGATTCTCTTTCGCCGTCGACACCTTGGCGCTGCCGCCCAAATGACCCGCCTCGGTGGCAGCCTTGATTCTGGCCCACCATTGGTCGATCTCGGTAGTCTTGATGAAGATGAGCCACTTGCCGCCGCGCGGGCCGTGATCGGGATAGCTATCCGGGTCACGGCGCTCGGCGTAAAGCCAATACCGGTCCGCAACCTGCGAAGGCAGACGGTCGTCGCCCAGCGTGCGTGTTGCTTGCTCGCCGGCCCGAGCCTTTGCAGCCGGAACGATTCCGGACAGGCGATATTCCAATGCGCCATAGCCGGCCCTCCGCTTGGCGGCCATTCGCGCTAGGACCGGAACTCCGGCATCAACGTAGTCGTACACGACCACGTCGCGCTTTCCGGCATGACCGCGATGGAGACGGCCCACGTACTGCGCCAGCGTGCCTTTCCATGAAAAGGGCATCGCGATGAAGAGTGTGTCGAGGCGCGAGTCGTCGAAGCCTTCGCCGAGGTATTTTCCCGTCGCTAAGATGAGACGCTCCTCATCCTCGGGTGCGCGCAACAACGCTTCCGCGACGCGCCGGTCGCGAGCGCTCATCCCTCCGCGCAGCACCGTGATATTACGCGCCGCACCGCTGAGGGACGCAGCGAGAAGATCAAGGTGATCTCGGCGCTCCGTCAGCACCAAGGGATTGCGCCCGGCTTCAAGCGCCGCCAGCACGTCGTCGATGATCAGTGTATTCCGCGCCTCGTCTCGCGCCAGGGCTGCAAAGATCGCTGATATTCGCGTTTCCGATACTTGCAGTTCTTCAGGAAGCGCAAAGGCGGTTTGCCGTTCGATGACGCGATGCTCGAAGCCGCGCTGCAGCGCTTGAGTATGGGCCCGAGCTCGGTATCGCACGGGGCCGCACTGCATGAAAACGATCGGATGGTGGCCGTCTTTGCGAGTCACCGTTGCGGAAAGTCCGAGCACATATCGCGCCTTCGAGCGGCGCGCGACGAGTTCGAAGCTCGATGCGGAAATGTGATGGCATTCGTCGATGATCAGATGACCGTACCCGCCAATCTCGTCGGAGACGACGCCTTTTCGGACTAAACTCTGTAATAAGGCGACGTCAATTTGCCGCGTCGGCAAGCGGCGCCCGCCGCCGATCATGCCGATGTTCGCCGGATCGATGGACAGAAATGATTTCAGCCGCTCGATCCACTGCGCGAGCAACTCCTTACGGTGCACGAGGACGAGCGTGCTGCGGCCCCGCTTCGCGATGGCGGCTGCAGCGACGACCGTCTTTCCGAAAGCCGTGCCCGCTGCCAGGACGCCGAAATCGTGGTCCAGCAGAGCGTCGAATGCCTGGGCCTGCGCGGGTTGCAGGTTGCCGAGAAAGCGGACGTCGGCCGGCGCGCCCGATTCACGACCGTCCTCGATCTCGGCGCGTACGCCGCTCTCTCGCAACAGCTCGACAGCGTCCTCAAGGCAACCTCGCGGAAGCGCGACATGCTCGGGATGCAGTTCGGCGCACGAGATGATCCGAGGCTTATCGTACGTCGAACGCCGCATCGCTTGCGCACGATAGAACTCCGGATTTGCGAATGCGGCGGTCCGTATCAGGCGCGCGACCAACGCCGGCGGCAGCCCCCTGCGTGCGATGTAGATGCCGTCGGCGAGAACGATCCCAACCGATTGTGGTAATGCGCCGAGGATAGGTTGCCGTGTGGCGCGTCGCGATGGAGTAAGCAGCCATGGTTGTTCCAATTCCTCGTCATCCACCGGCATGCGAACGCCGAGCACGCGACCAGCCTGCTGCGCGTCGCGAACCAAGGCGGAGACTCGCGCTGCCGAGATCCGCTCGAGTCCGGCGAGGAAGGCCCATTGGTCGGGATATGGTTCCAGATCGTCATCAACGAAGACGCTGTTGCCGAGCTCGCGAGGACTTCGCGCGAGTGGAAGGGCAATCAGATTGCCGAATCCTCCGGCCGGCAACGCGTCTTGATTTGGGAAGAAACGATCGTACGACTTAAACCCGATCTCTGGGCGGCGTTCCATCGCTTCAGTCATCAACGCGGCCCCCAACCGCCGGGCCTCGGCCGCGGCAATCGGTTCGTCAAAGAGTATCCAGACGTGTCCGCCCTCTCCCGATCTAGATCGCTCGAGCGCCGCGGGAACGTTCTTCGCTCGACACGCTTCAAGATATGCCCGCGCGTCTTCGGCCCAACTGCCGCCGTCGAAATCAACGGCTAAGAACCAGCAGCGATTATCAGACAGCAGCGGATAGACGCCTACCGCATACTCGGCGGATCCCTTTGGCGCGATCGTCCCCCGCAGGTGGCGCTCGACGACGTCATCGCCAAACGGGATAAACGCTTGATTCGGGCATGCGCTACACTTGATCTTCGGCTTGCCGCAAACGCCGGCGACCCACTCGTTCTCGCACGCCGGTGAGTACCCCGAACGGCCGTCTTTGCGATTCTCCCACCGCAGCGCGAAAACGTCGGGGCGGCCAGCGAAGAGCCGACGGAAGAGCGCGACCTTTTCGCGCGCACCCAATCGACGCCCATTTTCGGAAGGTAGAGCATTCGTGAGACCAGGCTCTGTGTTACGGCGGCCGATTGCCGCAAGCTCCGCCTTGATGGAAGCCCGGCGCGCCTCGAGATTCAGCAGCTCTCGCTTTAGGGATGCGATTCGCTCTTCTTCTGTCGGCACGCCTGATAGCTGCGCTACCGGCGGGCGTGGAGCCTTGCGCTACGATTGCGCGGGGCTCAGGCAAGCGACATACCACCCTGCTGTAAGTTCATCTCTTCAAAAAGGCGTAATGAGCCTTGAAACCTAATGGCGTTTGGGTTATACTCTCCGGGGTGAGCACCGTGCGCGTCGGGGGCATAGTTTTCCAGGTGTTCCCCTACGACCACGAACCGCGGCACGTCCACGGGTTGTACGCCGGCACTGAGGTCATCATTGACTTGCTCGACGATCGGGCGGTAGCGCTCGCTGATCGCATCGACGCGATCTCACCTGCTGACGCAAAGCGAAGCGACGTGAAAAAATTGCTGAACGCCGCCCGGGATCATTTCGACGAGCTCGTCGCGGCTTGGGAGAAGATGCATCCATGACTAAGAAAGCGCGCGTCCTTACGACTGACGCGGAGATCGACGCGGCTATCGCCCTGGCGAAGCTCCGCGAGCCTTATCGTCCGAAGGCCGTTGCCGCGGAGTACCGTGCGAAAGACGACGTCATCGCGATCAAGCTTGCGTCCGGCGTCGAGCTCGTGATCCCGCGCAAGCTGCTGCAGGACCTGGAGAATGCGAGCCCTGAGCAACTTGCAAAAGTTGAGATTTGGGGGCCGGGCTCAAGCCTTCATTGGAAAGCGCTCGACGTCGACCATTACGTGCCGAGCCTGATCGAGGGCGTTTTCGGGAATCGTCGCTGGATGAGCGAACTCGGCAAACGCGGCGGCGCGGTGCGCAGCGAAGCGAAAGCACGAGCAGCACGGGCTAATGGCCGTAAAGGTGGCCGACCCCGCAAACGCAGCGCCGCCTAGCACGGCCCAAACAAAACTCATGACAAATCGGGCTTGTGTCACCTTGACTCCGCTCAGGGTGTTGCGCAGAAAGGCAGCCGACTCGTGAGGCTACCTATATGTTCAGACGAATCTTGTCAAACGTCCGCTCGATCATCTGCGGTGCGAGCTTGTAAAGATCGGTCATGAATTGAACCGTGGCCGCCGCGGGCCCTTCGAAGGCGAACGAGCAATCATTGAAGGTGCAGCCACTTAGCTGATAAGGGCCTGTGGCACTGAATACGATCGCGCAATTATCGAAGACGCAGTCCTCGAAACGCTGACTATCGATGTTGACTCGCGTTCTGGAAAAGCGGGCTCTCTGGTGCTGTATCATCGCGATTCTCCTCGATTGCAAATTACTCCAAGCAAAAGCGTCATTCCGCTCGAGGCCGTGCTGGTCCATCAGTGGCCGGAACTCACTGCGGTCAATCAAGAGTCCAGATGCACCGAACGAGCTCGGCCGCGACGAGCGCCCCGCGCCATCGGAGCACGTTTTTCGTCAAAAGTCTGGACTTTCCACCAGTGTCCGTGACAAAACTTGAGGCTGTCACATGCAAAATGCCTGCAAAACAAGGCGATGTTTTGGGATGGCCGGGAGTCGAACCCACGCTCGGGGATTCCAGCCGATTCCGTCCGTTACCGAGAAGTGTTATCCTGTCAGCTTTTTTGCCGCACTGGTTCCCGGATCGTCCCTCCCGATACCGACCGTTCCCGACCCGTCCGTGACAAAATGTGACATGAAGCGCGCACTCGTTGACCATTCGCTTTGGGCGACCGGCACGAGTTCCGGCGCCCGGAAAAGCTTAGATCGCTAGGGCTTGCGCTACGGCTTGATCTTCGCTCCAGGCAGCGCCTTCGGCCGTGAGCTTTGCAAGCTGGTCCTCGCCGAGCGCGTCGCGCAGTGCGGCGAGCATCTTGTCGTACTCTTGCCGTTCGGTGTACTGGCGCAACGCCTCAATGGCGTCCAAACGCGCATCGACGTAGCCTAAAAGCCGCGCAGCGCCGACCCGATTGCCGCGCAAATGCTCCGCATCGTCGGCCGGGCGTATCGCAGCGATCGCCGCGACATGCTGCAGACCCCATAAGATGCCAGCCTCCCATTGCGTGGCGCGTGCGGCTGCAAGCCCATCTCGGGCGGAAACGCAAGCATCTTCGTAGCGTTCCAGCGCAATTAGATATGCCGCAATGTTGCACAGCGAAATCGCTGCGCCGAGTTTGTGATTGAACGTGCGATAGGTTGCGAGCGCCTCGTTTTCCAGCCGTAGCGCCTCGGCGGCATTGCCCTCGTGAAACTCCGCTTCGGCGAGATTTCCCGCAATGTGCGAACACACGCGCTCTGCGCCGACCGAGCGGAACATCGCTAATGCCTCCGCAAACAGCGGCCGCGCTCCAGGCACGTCGCCGGCGTGGCTGCGCGCGATCGCGAGGCTCTGCAAAACGTCTCCGATAACGCTGGGCAGGCCAAGTGCTCTGGCCTCCTTCACGGCCTGGGTTAGCGCCACTTCGCCCTCCTCGGCCTTCCCGAGATCGACGAGGGCACGTCCGACTAGATGTCGCGCCTGTGCAACGCGCAAGGGCACGCTGAGTTCCGTATAGAGCGCAAGCGCGCGTTCTGCCCGCTCGCGCGCCGTGTTCCGTTGAGCAAGCGCTGTCGCGATCGCCGCTTCAGCTAGGTCGAGTGCAGCTGCCACTGACTCGGGCGTTTGCACAGAGGACAACTCGCGTGCAGACCGGATGCGCCGCTGTCCTTCCGCCGCGGCAAACCGCGTCCACGCGGGTCGAAGCGCGGCAGTCAGCCGTTGACCGAGCAGGACATCGCCCTGTGCTCCGAACGCCCAGCGCAGCGCTGCGCGGAAGTTCTCCAGTTCTGGCTCGGCCCGGCGCAGCCATATGTCTTCGCGTGTCGTTTCAAAGATTCCATCGAGGTCTTCGCCAAGCGCCAGGTACGCAACCGCGTGCGCTCGCGCAACGGCGGCGTCCTCTTCGGCCGCGGCAAGGCATTCGCGCGCATACTGTCGCGTTGATTCCAAGAGCCTGTAACGCATTCCGCTGCCCGTTATCTCGGCCTGCACTAACGACTTGTCGACAAGCGCTGAGAGCAGGTCGAGAATCTCCCACTGCTCGATCGCATCCTCTGACGCTTCCCCGTCGGCACAAACGGCGGCGGCAATTTCGAGCGTCCATCCACCGGCGAAGATCGCCAGCCGCCGGAACAACGTCTGCTCCTTGGGGGACAGCAGATCGTAGCTCCAACCGATCAGCGCCCGCATCGTCTGCTGACGCGGCAGCGCAGTGCGGCTCCCACCGGTAAGCACGCGAAAACGCTCGTCGAGTTTCTGGGCAAGGTGTCGCGGCGTCAACACCTTTACTCGGGCCGCCGCCAGTTCAATCGCCAGCGCGATGCCGTCGAGGCGTCGGCAGATCTCCGCAACGATCGGCGCGCTCTCGTCGGTCAGCCCAAACTTCGCATCCGAGGCCGCGGCGCGCTGCACAAAGAGCGCGATGGCGCCGTAGCCTAACGCGTCGGCGACCGCGAGCGTATCGCTTTGCGGCGGAAACGCTAGCGACGGCAAGCGATAAACGTACTCGCCGTCGATGCGCAGAGGTTCGCGGCTGGTCGCCAGTAACCGCACGTCGTGGCACGCGCGCATTATTGCGTCGGCGATCCTTGCGACCTCATCGATCACGTGCTCGCAGTTGTCGAGTATTAAAAGCAGACGCTTATCCTTGAGATAGTGCAGCAGCGTCCCGAGCACTGAGCGATCCGGCTGCTCGCGCAAACCCAGGGTCGACGCGATCGTACTGGCGACCAAACCAGCATCGCTCGCCGACGCCAGCTCCACAAGCCACACGCCGTCGCCCGAAACGTCGAGCGAGTCCGCACCCGCTTGCAGCGCGACGCGCGTCTTGCCAACTCCGCCGGTGCCTACGAGCGTCACCAACGCATGCTTGTGTATCAGCGGCTCGATCTCGGCCAGCACTTCGTCGCGGCCGATGAGCGGCGTAAGCTGACGGGGCAGGTTGCTCCAACACGATTCGAGCGAACGCAGCGGTGGGAATGTCTCGGCTAAACCCGGAGCGACAAGTTGCCAAACGTGCTCCGGCTCGGCGAGATCCGCAAGCCGGTGCTCGCCCAAATCGTACAACTGCGCGCGCTCGGGCATCAAATCGCGCAACAACAATGCGGTTGCTCCGGATAAGACGACTTGGCCGCCGTGCGCCGTCGCTAACAGCCGCGCGACTCGGTTCACGACCGGGCCAAAGTAGTCGCCATCGCGCTCGTGGGTCACGCCGCTATGCATCGCCATGCGAACGTGCAGCCCACCGATTGCCCTCCAACCCTCGACTCCGAAAACGCATTGCGCATCGATTGCGGCCGCAACGGCATCCGCCGCACGCCAGAACGTTGCGCAAAAGGCATCCCCGACCGTCTTGAACACATGACCGCCGTGGCTTTCGATCACGCCGCGCAGCAGTTCGTCGTGGCGGCGCAACGCCTGCGCCATTGCCTCGCCCCGATCTTCCCAACGCTGCGTGCTTCCCTCGATGTCGGTGAAGAGCAGCGTTACCGTCCCCGTCGGAATTGGAGCCGCCAGCGCCATCCCTGATAGTTCAAAATCTACGCCGAGCGCGCCTTGTCCCGTGCTGGCGCAAAGGCGGCTATGGCAAATGCGACCGTTCTCGTTGCGTAAGGACCAATAAACGAGGC
>CAVTPY010000005.1:0-165136 GCA_963736775.1 Vulcanimicrobiota bacterium
TCTTCACGTCGAGCAAGCCCGCCACTGGGTACTCGCCGTCAGAACCGTCTCGCGAAGGCGCATACTCGCGGAAAGCCGCTTGCGTCTGGACGGTTTGCAGCCGTGAGTGCCCGGCAAATCGCGTACGGCGCGTTGATGGCCCTCACGGTGGCGTGCAGCAGGCCAGAGGTGGGCATCCCGGGGGCGACGGGCGTGCCGATGCAGGCTCGGTTCGGTGCCGACGATCACTTACGCAACCTTGCTGAACGCGCGGCCGACAGGGGAAAGTATCCACAAGCGCCGCTGATTGATGTAGGCGGCACCCTCTATGGCACGATCAATAATGGCGGCACGTTTCGCGACCCTAAAACCTGCTACTTCGGTTGTGGAACGGTCTTCAGCATTACGACCAGCGGCGTCTTAAAGGTTCTGCACAGCTTCGGCGGCGCAGAAAACGGCAAGTATCCGCGCAGGCAGGTCTGGTCGATGTCGGCGGTACGCTCTATGGCACGACAAGTGCGGGCGGCGCATTCGGCGATGGAACGGTTTTCTCCATTACAACCGGCGGCGTAGAGAAAGTACTGCACAGTTTCGGCGGACAACCAGACGGCAGCGACCCCATTGGCGGCTCGTTGCTCGAAGTTAGAGGAAAGCTCTACGGCACGACATGGAGCGGCGGCACATTTGGCAGCAGCAAGACTTCACGTGTGTGTCCGCACCTCGGCGCACCTCCTGTTTGCGGAACGGTCTTCAGCGTTACGACGAGCGGCGCCGAGAAAGTGCTGCACAGTTTTGGGAATGGCGAGGACGCGCAGCATCCTGGGCTGGCCTATTCACTCGGCACCGGCACCACGCTCGATGGGACGACGTTCTTCGGCGGCACTCACCGCGCCACATGCGCTGGGCACGATGGAGTCGGTTGCGAAATGGTCTTTTGCGGTGGAACTGGAGATGAGGGCGTCGGTTGCGGAACGGTCTTCAGCATTACGACGAGCGGCATCGAGAAAGTGCTGCACAACTTTGGGAAAGGGCACGAAGGGAGGTATCCGCAGGCGCGGCTCCTTCCGGTGCACGGGGCGCTCTACGGCACGACGAAAGAGGGTGGCTCCGATGCCAGTCAAGGAACCGTCTTCGTCATCACCACGGACGGCGTGGAGAATATTCTTTACCGGTTTGCTACGCAGGGTGGATCGTCTGATCCAGCCTCTCCCGCCGCCGGTCTCACCAACGTCAAGGGAACGCTTTACGGCACGAGCTACTACGGCGGCAGCTGTCAGGAAGGAACAGTGTACTCCGTGACGACCGCCGGCGTCGAGAAAGTATTGCACGGCTTCTGTAACGGCATTAATGACGGCTCCACGCCCTGGGCCGGCACAACTCGCACTCACACTGCCGCATTGGCGCGGATGCCTGCGGCCATCGCGGCGCGCCTCGCGCAAACCTTCCGCGAATCGCTGGTCAACAAAGGCGCACCGCCTCACACGCTCGCGGCTAAATCAGGAAACAAGCGCCGCAACGTTCCTGGAGCAGAGCGATCGCCGCTGCTCGCAACACCTCGCAAAGCCTCGCAGCCGCGACCGTACGCAACGCGTGCATGGCGCACGCCAACCGTTGAAGCGCGCCCGGCCAATCCAAACGCGTGCGCGATGTGCGGTGAACCGGTACTCAAGCGCAGGCGTCGTCATTGCGAGGTTTGCATGCCCATAGCGCGCCGCGAGCACGGACTGCGAGCCATCGAAGCGGCTCGCAAAGTGCTCGCGGCGCAGACCAAAGCTGGCCACGACCCACGGCGCAGCGCCGACGTGAATGGTGCGCGAGGCGAGGCGATCGGCGAGGGGCATCGCCGCAATCTAGCTGGGCGCGCGAGCATCCGGGCCAGCGTGACGAGGCGTGGTTCAAGCGCGTGATCGTGCCGAAGCTCGACGCGTTCACACTCAAGGTGATCGCGGCTGCGACGGAATTATCGCTCGCAGCGTGCTCGCGCGTCCGATCAGGTGCAAAGGTTCCGCATCCACGTCACTGGGATCGCTTGCTCGCGCTGGTCGAAGCTGGGAACTGAGCCTCACCGCCGAACGTCCTAGCCACCGATCCGTTACGTGGATCGGGGGAACGCGGAGAATGAAGAGCTTTAGCCTTGGTTCGTACGCCATAACTGGAGGCGGTGCGCTTGCATTGCTCGCAGGCTGCGGTGGATCGCAGTCGCTGATCGGCGTGCCGGGCGCGATGCCGGAAGTGGATTCGCAAAGCCGCGGAAGCTTTAAGCCGTCGTCGGTAATGCCGACATACAAGGTGTCTGGCCCGTTGCTATACGTGACTAGCTCAGGCGAGCCGTCTTATATCTCTGTTTACGATGCAGCCGCAAAGAATCCGAAACCGATAGCCGCTATAACCAAGGATGTCAACTTACCTGAGGGCGACTGCATCGACGGCAACGGTACTCTTTACGTTGTTAATTCGTCTAGCAGCGGAGGCTGGCTTTCGGAATCGCCCTTGGCCAAACCAGCCCGCTCAGAGTGATCACGAAGGGCATTAACACTCCGTCGTATTGCGCGATCGACGCGTCCGGCAATCTTTGGGTGACGAACATCGGCCTGGACGACGTCGCAGAATACTTAAAGGGATCAGCGAAACCCCATGCGACGATTACGAAGGGGTTGACATACCCCGACGGCATTGCCATCGATAATGCGGGCAATCTTTACGTCGGGAATCTTCAGCCCTACAGCACGTCAAACATCCAAGTGTACGCTCCGGGTGGCAGTCGCCGTCACGCACGATCACCGACGGCATAACCTGGCCAGTGGGGATCGCCCTCAACGCGCACGACACCCTCTACGTGACCAATGACACTGCACCAGGCAACGTCGAGGAGTATCGGGCCCGGCAGAGAAAGCCGTTCCGGGCGATAACGGATAAGCTCGTTAACCCGGCTGACGTCGTCGTCAGCAAGAACGGTTGGCTTTACGTTGCGAATTGGGGCTACACCTCAGGCGAACAGGCAATCCTTGAGTTTCCCCGCATTCCTCAAAGGCATCTTCTAGGGCGATTACCAAGGCCGTCTTCGATCCGATCGGACTGACTTATTACCCGCCGGTATCGTCGTAAGACCGAGGAAGAAAGCAAATGAAGAACCTAGAGTTTGGCCGGATCATGCTAAGCGCTTGCGTAGCCGCAGCAATGATTGCAGGTTGCGGCGGATCGCAGCCGCCGATCGGGGCGTCGGGGGCGATGCCATACGGAGCAACCAGCGGCATAACAGCGCACTCTATGCGCACAGCCGGGAAAGGCGCGTGGTCCGGCGACCTTCTTTACGTGGCGACGGGTGGCGACGTGTACGTCCTTTCGTATCCGAGCGGCAAGGTCGTTGGACGTCTGGGAGTGGCAGGCGCCGACAGCCTGTGTTCGGACAAAGCGGGGGACGTCTTCGTTGTGGGAGGCGCAGGTCAGACCATCTTGGAATACTCGCACCGCGGCAAGCTCATTCAAACGCTGGCGGTGTACGACGTACCCAGCAGCTGTAGCGTCGACCCAACAACCGGGAATCTCGCGGTGCCCACCTATGACTACTCCTGCGTGTATATCTATCCCGATGCGCGGTCAACTGGAACACAATCCATTTGCGACAATTGGTTCGTACTCGTCGGCCTGTGCGCATACGATAGCCACGGAAATCTCTTTCTCGACGGTGCAGAGAGCGCCGGAACGCCCGACTCGTTCGTAGCTAACTTAGCGGAACTCCCCAAAGGCAGCGCGACGTTCCGCAACTACACGCTTTACGGGAGTCGCTTCCAGTACGATTACTATGACGGTGTTAGTTGGGACGGCACGTATGTAACCCTGTCAAATCACAGCACGCATTCGATCTACCGCATGCATATCGCGCACAAAGCGACGATCGTCGGCACGACTCGCGTTCGCGGATGGGTTGGGGGGTTCGGCTATTCCGTTGGAGGCCAGAAAACCTGGCTTAAAGACGGCAAGTTCATCGCGCAATGGGGCTCAGGTCCTCAGTTGGCGATATGGTCCTACCCTGCGGGGGGCAAACCTACCAAGGTGCTCCCACCGTTTGCAAGCACCCCGACGTCAGTTGACGGCGTAGTGCTTTCACCGGGCCGGCGTTGACCGCGACAATCACGGTAATCTCAGAGGTAGGCAAATGAGAAAAAGTTTTGGTTGTGTAGTAGCGGCGGTACCGCTCGCAGGGTGCGGCGGATCGCAGCCGCCGAGATAAGCCCCCGCACACTCTGCCCCTCTGCACGGCTTCGCGCAAGCGAGGCCGCGTCGCACGCATAGCAGCTTGGCTTTGCACGCAGCCTGGCTCGCATTGCGGCTAAGCATGCCTCGCAGCGCAGCGGCTTAGCTCGCAGCAGCCTCGCAGTTTAGCGCGCGGCGCTTAACGCGTTGCGGCTTGGATCGCGACGGCTCGGATGCCTAGAGCTAGGCTGGCCGGGAGGGGGGCGCCATCTTTTTGCGGCCAACCCCTTGTATGATGCCCGTAGGGCAGGTCACGCTGAATGAACCCCTTGGGTTAAAAAACCCGTGGGATAGATAGGCGGCCTGCCCTGTGGCGCCCTCAGAGATCGGACGGTATCGTGAGCACCGAATCGCCGGTTAGCTCGAATGCACAAGGTCGATCGAGAAGGGGTGCCGTTACGGGAGGAACTTGATGCCATCGTTCTTGGGGATCGACCTGTCGAAGGAAACGTTTCACGCATTTCTCTTAGGCGATCGAGCTGATGCAAAAAAAGTGTTTCCGAACACACCGAAAGGATTCGAGCAGCTAACGACGTGGCTTAAGAATCGGCAAGCCGACGAAGTGCACTTCTGCATGGAGGCGACCGGCTCGTATTGGGAAGCGCTCGCGTTGTACCTTCAAAGCCTCGACCAGCACGTCAGCGTGGTCAACCCGGCTCGCATCAAGGCGTTTGCCCAGAGTGAGCTGCTGCGGACGAAGACTGACGCGGTTGACGCGGCGCTCATCGCGCGCTTCTGTAAGAGTCAGGGCCCCGAGCCCTGGATCCCGCCACCGCCAGAAATCCGCGTGCTGCAAGCGTTAATGCGGCATTGCGACCACCTCAAAACATTGTCGAGCCTTTGGCGTTCCGTTCGAGTCTCGGCCAGGAGCCCACAGCGGCGAGATAACGTTCGAAAACGTCGAGGGCTGTCTTTACGACGTACGCAAGACGTCTGACCTACTTTGGGCGCTCGACGCTGAACATGCAAAGCACCCGTAGGCTTGCACCTATCGAAGGCGCAATCCGGAGCGACGATCGCCAAGGCGTACCTCGATGCTCTCGGCGTTCAACCACGCCTGCAAGTCCAGCACGGATTTTCCGAAGTCGTATCTTGGCTACGCAGCGCAGGCCTACTACGGTGGACGCGTCGAGGCGCGTATCGTAAAGATGCTGCTCCAATGCGTCTATCTCGACTTTCTCTCCATGTATCCGACCGTCTTTGCACTCCTCGGCTTATGGTCGAATCACATCATACCGGCGTGCCTCGAAGTCGAAGAGGTTCCGCCTGAAGAGATTGCGGCGCTGCTTACGCACTTGCGCGAGCATCCCGAAACCCTCTTCGACTCCGCGACGTGGAAGCGGCTCGACTTCTTTACCCTCGTTGACCCGAACACCGCCAACTTACCGGCGCGCGCGCCGATTATCCCGTTAGGTGTTTTGCGCCGCGAGCACGTTGCAAGCCAAGCCGAACGCCGCGATTACGAGATGCGGAGCGCATCGGATTCGGTCGTGACCATCGGCCCGGTCGAGTCGGTAGAACCTCTGTGGTATGCTGGGCCCGACCTCGCAGCGTCGGCGATCGCTAATGGCGAGCCAGTCATCGTTCGAGCTTGGCGCCTTCGACCCAACGGCATGCAGGAAACGCTGCGAGCGATTCCGTTCCGAGGAGCCGACCTCATCGACCCGCGCACCGACGACTTCTTCGCTCGGCTTATCGAGTTACGGAAAGCCACGACCGGAGACCCGATTGACGACGAACGTCGGTCTACCGGCTATAAGGTCGTCGCAAACTCCGGCGCTTACGGCGTCTTTGCGGAGACGAGCCCGATTGACGTAGACCCCGACGAGGAAAACCGAAAGCCGCGCCGTGTCTCGGTCTATGCCGACACGAGCTTCGAGACCGAGGTCGATCGTCCGGAGCGTCCGGGTCGTTTCAACTTCTTTCCAACCGCCTCACTCGTCACGGCTGGCGCCCGCCTCATGCTGGCGTTAGCGCAGCGCGAGGTCGCGCGCCTCGGCGGTGAAGTTGCTTATTGCGACACAGATAGTCTCGCCGTGATCGCCACGCACGACGGCGGCTTTGTGCCCTGCGAGGGCGGTCCGTATCGCCTTCCGGACGGCTCGCGCGGATTGCACGCCCTTTCATGGGAAGCGGTGGAAGCGATTCGCGAGCGCTTTACCTCGCTTAGTCCGTACGATCGTGCGATCGTTCCCGGCTCGGTGCTGAAGCTCGAAGACGAAAACTTCACGGATAAGACGCGGAAAGCCCGGTGCGAGCTATGGTGCTACGCGGTTTCCGAAAAGCTCTATACGCTCTTTACGCTCGACGCCCGAGGCGAGCGGGTCATCCGTAAGTATTCCTCGGACGTCCTTGGGCAGTACCGTTCGCCGATTCAGGGCGATCGCCACGAATGGATTATCGACGCATGGAAGCGCGAGATTCGCGCAGCGCTCGGCAAGCCGACAGAGACGTTTGCATGGGAACAGTATCCCGCAATCTCGCAACTTACCCTTACGACGTGGAACGTCTTCGAGCCATATCGCGAGAACGACCGCCTGCGCCCATTTGACTTCCTCGCAGTCGGCGTCGTGAACAGAAGCGCAATCGACCTCGCAATCGAGGAAGTTGCTGGCTTGGAGCGATGCTGCGAGGACCCACGGCCCGGATGCGTGCTCTTCCCTGACCCGGCAAAATGGCGCGAGCAGGATTGGCGCTGCCTGCGTTGCGAGGCCGTTTGGGACTTCACGCTCCGGCCACGCCTTAAGACCTACGGGAGCCTTATTCGTTCGACGCTGCAGGGTGTGGAACGAAAACGTCTGTGCGCCGATGGAAGCGAACCGACGCGCCGCACACGTGGACTACTCATACCGCGCCCGGTTCGCGTGGAGACCAAGACAGCTATCGGTAAAGAGGTCATTGTGGACCCCGCCGACGCGAACGAGAACCTTACCGCCGAAATGCTCAGCGCGACGGAAGTCTTGATATACGAGAACGCAACCAAGAGGCTCGACGCGTTGCGTGCAAAGATAAGAGCGGCCGGGATAAAGTTGGTCGCTCGCGCTTCCGGGGTAAGTCGCTCGCAACTTCAGGCGATCGTCAACGGAGGAAAGACGCCTCACAAGGCAACGATCGCAAGACTCGAGGCGACCCTGAAAGCCACGGGAACCGAGCGCCCGCGGGCCGAACGTTTCAGGCCGCCGATCCGTTGAAAAATCAGGTGGCAAAACAAATGAACAATTCGAATTTCAACCGTGTGCTGGACCTATGCGTCGCCGCCGCGCTACTTGCTGGCTGCAGCGGATCGCAGCCGCCGATCGGCGCGCCGGGTGCGCCGGCCCAGGCGCAGATGCGTTCTGTCGCTACAGCGTTGGCTCTACCACGGCTAACGCTCGCCCCTCGCAGCCCAGGGTACGAAGTCACCGCCCCGCTTCTCTATGCAGTCAACAATGAAAATTGGAGCGTGGCGGTCTATCGGGCAAGAGCCAAGGACCCTGCTCAGCTAGCGGCGATTACAGATGGCCTCGAGCTTTCCAGCGGTGACTGTATTGACGGCCAAGGTACGCTCTACGTGACCAATGAGCCGCCTAGTGGCGGCTGGATTTCTGAGTATCCGCTTGGGGAGACGACGCCATCGAGGATGATCACGGACGGCATTAATGAACCGGGCTACTGCGCGATCGATGCGAAAGGGGACCTGTGGGTTGCCAACATCGACGCTCCCAACGTAGCGGAGTACCTTAAAGGCTCAAAGAAGCCGCATACCGTGATCACCAATGGCCTCGTGTACCCAGTCGGCGTCGCAATCGATCGTTCCGGTAACCTGTACGTCGGGAACGGAAATGGCGCTGGCGAAAAAAACGTGGAGGTCTACGCTCCCGGAAGGAAGTCGCCCTCGAGAACGATCACGAACGGCGTCACCTCACCGCTGGGCCTCGTCGTTGACTCAAACGGGATCCTGTACGTAGCAAATCTGAATCAAAACACTGTCGCGGAGTATCGGTCCGGTCAAAGCGATCCGTTTCAGACGATTACGGATGCGATGGACCACCCGGCAGGCGTAGCCGTTGATAAAAAAGGCGTGCTCTACGTCAGTAATATAGGAAATAACACGGTTGTCGAGTTTGCGCCGGGGTCGATCACGCCGCTGAAGCGGCAAATCAGCCAAGGCCTATCGGAGCCCACCGGCGTCGCCTATTACCCCGCACTATTGCCCTGAGCTTAAGATTTTTTTACTCAAGCTTTTTCGCGTGTAACAGTGAGTTGAACGCTACCCTCCGAGAACGGCAGTGCGGGAATACATCAGCGCTTATCCCCATGTCGGAATCCGCGCTTCTAGTCTAGAGCCGGTTCCATTCCAGATGGGCATAAGAAAGCGCACGGGTAGAGCGCAAAACATCCCATTTTACCGCTGCAACCTTAGAATCTGTTCCATTGCGCAAGCGCCTTCACGGCGGTACGATGAACGTCCGCCAGTTCATCAGACCCGAAAGCGAGTTTCGAGCTGCTGCGGGTTCGATAGCCGGTACTGCGACGGCGCTTTCTTGCGATTGGGAAATAGCGCAGGGAACCATCGAGCCGAACGGGGAGAGGCCTTCGCAAAGTGAGGGCCTCTCGCCGTTTACCCTCGGTGGCCACTTGAAACCCGGCCACGTATGGCCACTTGAAATGCGGCCAAAGGCCGCCGTCTAGCTCAGAAGGGTTGTATGGCGTTCCTTCTTGGCTACGTCTGCGCTTGAACCTTGCGCTGCCGTGCTTGGAGGCTTGATTCGTGAAGGCGGTAGCTCTTGCCGCGAATCTCGATGAGATGGCTGTGATGCATCAGGCGATCGAGGAACGCCGCCACGGCGGGCGTGTCGCCGAACATTTTCGGCCAGTCCTCGAGCGGCCGATTTGAGGTGATGATTGTCGACGCGCGTTCGTAGCGTCGCATCACGATCTCCAACAGATCTTCTGCCGCGGCAGCGGGAAGCTTTCGCATGCCAAGATCGTCGAGAACGAGCAGCGGTATCTCGCTGTACGTTGCAATCGCCTGCGCCCTGCTACCGGTCGCGGCAGCGAGAAGCAACTCCTCGAAAAGTACGTGGGCCTCGCGATAGATGACGCGAAAGCCGGCAAGGATCGCCGTCATGCCGATGGCTTGGGCGAGATGCGACTTGCCGCTTCCGGGATTTCCCAAGATGAGGCAGTCACGCCGCTGTTCGATGAACCTTGCGGTGGCCAATTCGTAGATAAGCGCGCGATCGATCGAGGCATTGAACTTCCAGTCAAAGGTATCGAGGGTCTTGCGGTCGCGGAATGCGGCGGCTTTGACGCGTCGTTCGATCAGACGATCCCGCCGGCGGTCCAGCTCATCGTGGACCAGAAGGCTCAAGAAATCGAGCGGGCCCAGATTGTCGGCACGAGCTTGCTGCGCTCGAACGGCGAGCGTGTCCGCCAAGCCGCCGAGCCGCAGTTGGCGCAGCGCGCGGTCGAGCTCTTCAGTTGTTATGCGGATCTCCTTGTGCGAGTGTGGTGAAGTGCTGCTGATACGTGTCGATCAGCGGGATGATGCGGTGTTCGGTCGTGAGCGGCGTTGGCCGATGATGCGCCAAGTATGTGCGCAGAAAGCGGAAGCGCCAGGTGCCGGCGGCGACGGCAAGCGTACAGGCCCGTTCGACATTCTGAGGGCCATGGCGGCGGATCAAATCGAGAACTCCCAGCAACGTGCGCGCTGCCAACGCGCCGCGTTCGTTCTCGACGGCGCGAGCAAAAACGCCGCAGTGCGGGCCAAACTCGGCAATCCGTGCGACCAGATCGAGCACCTTGAGCGGAGTTTGTTTTGGTAGATCGGCTGCGATGGTGCGTCGCTGGCCTCGACCGGTTATGGCATGCTCGCGGATCAACTGGTGTGTCTGTGGGTCGAGGATGCGCAGCCACAACCGCCCAATGTGGACAACCACTTTCGTTCCAACGTAGCGTGGTGGAACGGAATAGTAAGCGGCCTGCACTTCGATATGCCCGTCGAGATGAACGCGCCGTTCGGCGATCTGATAGTATTCGAATCGCGTCGGCGGCAGCGGCAAGAGGTGCGGCCGCTCTTCGTTGAACATGGCCTGCACTTGACGCTTCGTCGTCCCGTGGATGCGGGTTGAGGCCCAACTCTCGTTCCAACGCAGCAGCCAGGCATTCTGCTCGTCGGTACTCTCAAAACGCTTACCTTTGAGCGCTCGTTGCACGTGATAGATTCCCGATTCGACCTTCCCCTTCAGATCAGGGGCGTACGGCCGGCATGGGAACGCGATCACGCCGTAGTGTGCGAGCATCGCCGCATACAACTCGTTGATCTCTGGATCGTAGACGTCGGCGTTGAACACGCCTTCCTTGAGGTTGTCGGGGCGAACGATCCGCGTCGCACCGCCGAAGTACGCAAACGCGTCTTCGTGCAGCTCGCACCAGATCTGCTTCGATGAGTTCCAGACCGTGGTGGGAAAATAGCTACGGCTCATCCCAAGCGTCATCAGGAACAGCCGCGGACGGCGGTATTTTCCCGTGCGCGGGTGGCGCGTCGGCGCTCCTTCGCCATAATCAACTTGCGCTTCCTGACCAGGCGGCGTTTCGAACCGGCACTTGACCTCAGGCTCGCTCGGGCGCAACTTGCCGACGAACCGCTTAACGGCGTTGTAGGCCCCTTCGTAGCCGTGGTGATCGACGAGATGTTGGTAGATCGATACGCCATGGCAGCCTTTGGCGAGTTCGGCTTCGATGACGCCCCGGTACGGCTCGCAGCTGCTGCGCGACCGTCGAGAGTCGGTGGCCACTTTGGCCGCTTTTGAGTCGGTGGGCATTTCGCCCGAGGTGGTACATTTTGGCGGCAGCAAGCCGGCATCGCGGCCGATACTCGCGATCGTTTCGCGCCGGTGCCCTGTTTCGCGTTCGATCTGCCGCTGGGTCCAGCCCATGCTCAGCAGCCCGATGATCTTGTTGCGTTCCGTCATGCTCAGTGCGTTCATGGCGGCGCTGTTCGCGCCGAGAAGCCTGAGCTAGGCGGCGACCTTAGCCGTGGCCTATTTTCAAGTGGCCACCGACCTCTGGCCGGTTTTCAAGTGGCCACGGCTGGCCGCTTTTGAGTGGCCCCCGAGGCGTTTACGCAGACTGTTGCGGCGGAGTTTTAAGCGGCGCAAGCTGCTCTCGCAGCCATTCGGCCTAGTTTCGATGCATCGTCCGCAACCATGCGCCGCAGCTTAGCGCGAAAGACCCTTACGCCATATAGCTTTCCGAGCCGCGCCGAGTTTTGCAAACGCGAATGCAAAGTTTGCACGAGACCGCGCGCCGAGCCGGCTAGACGCGGGAAGCGCGAAAAAGCCTTATTCTACAGGCTTTTTCGACGATGGCAGCCGATCGGCGAGATGGAGCGAGGGGGCCCGGTTTCGGCGCGTTCCCCTATGCCCTTTATGCGGCGGCTCCATGGCAGCGTTTGAACTTCTTGCCGCTGCCGCACGGGCATAGTTCGTTTCTTCCAACTTTTGGTTGATCGCGATGGATCGGCTTTGCCGGCTCCTCGTCGTCTTTGTTAGTGTGGAATTGTTGGACGCTGCGGCCGGTTCCGGGCATCGGACCGAGGAGCTGCTCCACCTGTTCGGCGGGAACGCGGCCGCCCGCAGCGACGGGTTGCGGAACGAGCTCGCCGGACGGAATCGGCTCGAACTGCGGGCCGCTTGGGTATGGCCTCAGTTCCTGCTGGGGCGGGCCGTGCTCGATAACGACTCGGAAGACGCCCTTGATTGCTTCGTCCGAGATGTTATTCTTAAGCGATTCGAAAATTTCGAACGCTTCCTTCTCGTACTCCACGCGGGGATCTTTTTGGCCGTAGCCGCGCAAGCCGATTCCGGTCTTTAAATGGTCCATCACGTACAAGTGATCGACCCACTGGCGGTCGATGATCGGGAGTAAGAGATAGCGCTGCTCAACGACGCGCAGAATCTCCGGCGTCACTTCTTTCTCTTTGGTCTCGTAGGCCTCGATCGCTTTCGCTTGAAGCACCCGCCGAATCTCTTCGCGATCCTTCGCTTCTAAGTCCGCAACGGTCAAGTTACGCTTGATCGGAAAGACCAGCTCGAGTGCGTTGAGGATCTCTTCGAGATCCCATTCGCTAGGATGCGCGTTCTCCGGCGCGTTTTCTTCGACGGCTTCGTCGACCTTTGCCTCGAGCGTCTGAAGCATGAAGGTGCGCGAATCGAATTTCCCTTCCAAATTCGCGCGGCGGTCGGCATAAATGACCGATCGCTGTTTGTTCATGACGTCATCGTACTCGAGCACGTGCTTGCGGATCTCGTAGTTATGGGCCTCGACCTTACTTTGCGCCCGCTGGATCGACTTGCTCACTAATCCCGACTCGATCGGCTGCTCGTCGGTAAACCCGACGCGCTCCATGATCGACGTCATACGATCGCCGCCGAAGAGCCGCATCACTTCATCTTCGAGCGAAACGTAGAAACGCGACGAACCCGGATCGCCTTGGCGGCCCGAGCGTCCCCGCAACTGGTTATCGATGCGCCGCGACTCGTGGCGCTCCGTTCCGATGATGTGCAGACCGCCGTTGCGGGCGACGCCCTCTCCCAGCTTGATGTCGGTACCGCGACCCGCCATGTTCGTGGCGATCGTGACTTGACCGTCTTGGCCGGCGTCCTTGATGATCTCGGCTTCTTGCTCGTGATACTTCGCGTTGAGAACGTTGCACTCGACGCCCCGGCGGCGCAGCATCGCCGCCAGCGACTCGCTCTTCTCGATCGAGCGCGTGCCAACCAGCACCGGACGCCCTTTCTGGTGCTCGGCGATGATCTCGTCAACGACGGCTTCGAACTTCGCCCGCTCCGACTTATAAACGATGTCGGAGTTATCTTTGCGGACCATCGGCATGTTCGTCGGTACGACGACGACGTCCAGGCCGTAGATGTCGCGGAACTCGCGCTCCTCGGTCTTCGCAGTGCCCGTCATGCCGGCGAGATGTTCGTAGAGCCGGAAAAGATTTTGGAAGGTGATCGTGGCGAGCGTCTGGTCCTCACCGCGAACTTTGATGCCTTCCTTCGCTTCGATCGCTTGGTGGATGCCGTCGGAGTAGCGCCGGCCGTACATCAGTCGTCCGGTGAACTCGTCGACGATGACGATCTCGCCGTCTTTTTCGATGTACTGCTGGTCGCGATGGAAGAGATTCCAGGCCTTGAGCGCGGCATTGAGCTGGTGCGTCAACTCGATATTGCGCTGCTCGTACAGATTCCCAATGCCCAGCATCTTCTCGACCCGAGCGACGCCGGCTTCGGTGATGGGCACGGCGTGCGCCTTCTCGTCGACCGTGTAGTCCTCGCCCTTCTTCAGTCGCGGAATGATCTGCGCGAACTTCTCGTAGAGCTCGGTCGCCTCTTGAGAGGGCCCGCTGATGATCAGCGGGGTCCGCGCTTCGTCAACGAGAATCGAGTCGACTTCATCGACGAGCGCGAAGTACAGCTCGCGCTGGACCAAGTCTTCCACCTGCCACGCCATGTTGTCGCGCAGATAGTCGAAGCCGACTTCGTTGTTGGTAACGTAGGTGACGTCGCAGTTGTAGGCCGCGCGGCGTTCGGCCGGATCGAGTCCGTGCTGGATGACACCGACGCTTAGGCCGAGGTACTGATAGATCGGCGCCATCCAGTCGGCGTCGCGGCGAGCGAGATAATCGTTGACGGTGACGACGTGCACGCCGCGACCTTCCAACGCGCGCGCGTAAACCGGCAGCGTCGCCACGAGCGTCTTGCCTTCGCCGGTCTTCATCTCGGCGATCCGACCTTCGAAGAGGACTTGACCGCCCATGATCTGCACGTCGAAATGACGCATTCCCAGCGTGCGTTTGCCGGCCTCGCGCACGACGGCGAAGATTTCCGGCAACATCGCGTCGAGCGATTCTCCTTGCTCTAAGCGATTCTTGAACTCGGCGGTCTTGGCTTGCAGCTCCGCGTCGGGCAACGCAGAAAACGCGGCATCGAACTCATTGACGGCGCGCGCGGTGCGCCGCAAGCGCGCCACGTCCCGTTCGTTACCGTCAACTAGCGTTTTGAGAAATGACATACGCCGAGAGGCCCTACGGAATGATGCCTATTCCGGTGACGGCGCCCGGCGACGTGTAATTCGTCGACGGAACGTTGTGGTTGTTCCCTGCTCCGGCGCCGGCCGGGAAGATGAGGATGACGCCCTGTCCGCCGGAAGTCGAGTCCGCAACGTACGTAACCCCGTCGGAGTTGAGCTTGATGTCCGTCGGCTGGTTGAGCTTCGTGTTGCAGCCCTGGATTTCGCGAATCGGCTTGGTGTACGGAATCCGCTTGTTGTACGGCGGGAAAACCAGGATCGCGGGCGCCTGGGAAGACTTACAGTTTGCGCCGCGTCGCCCTTGGTCGACGATATAAATGTTACCGGATGAGTCGAGCGCGACGCCGATAGGCGTGATCATGCCGTTCTTCGCGTTGATCGTAAATCGCGGAGAGATGTTCACGGGCGTTGGCGTCGGCGACGGCGAGGGTGAGGGCGAGGCGCTGGGTGTGCTCGATGGCGTCGGCGTTGGTTTGGGAGTTGGCGTCGGCTTGGGAGTCGACGTAGGTTTGGGACTGGCGGTCGGCGTCGGCAGAGCGAACTGCTCGACCGTCGCGCCTTGAATGTTGGCAACGTAAACGTGACCGCTGCGGTCGATCGCGATTCCACCGGGCAAGTTCAAATTGGGTTTGGGGCCGCCGATGGACTGGTACGGCGAGACGGCACCCGAAGTGAAGAGCAAGATCCGGCTCGGATATACGTCCGTCGGATCAACGTCCGAGACTGCCATGATCGCCGGTGCGGGCAGTACGGAACTGGAAGGTAAGGGGCTTGGACCTCGTGGCGTAAACGCGATGCCGCGCGGACGGCCCGGCAGAATCCCGGAGTTGAGCGGATCGACGTTCCCGGTCGCCAGTGCAGCGAACTCGATCAAGAGCGCTTTCTGCGTGCTAAAGTTGTAGTTCGTCACCCACAGATTCTGCCGTCGATCGAAGGCGACGTACTGGGGGCCGTCGAGCGTGGTGTTGGCGCCGCCGATTTCATAAGCGGGTCCCCCACCGAGCTTCGACTCCGACGTACCGTTCGAATAGACGCTTACGGCATTCTGATTCGTGTTGGTAGCATAGAGCGTCTTGGACGGAAAGTTCGGCCCGACGTTCACGCCGGTGGTCATGCCAAGATTGCTGCACGCGACGATCGCGGCAGTCGTGGCGAGCAAGAGAAAACCTACGGTGAGCTTAGACAGCATGCTTTTCCAGGGGTTCCCGCAGGGGCGTGACTTTCCTCGCCACGGGCTCGGTTGGTAAGGAACCAGAAGGCGGCTACAAATATCACAATGACCAGAAAAACCACGATGAAACGGCGGATGCGCCGGCGCTGATAGGCCGGGCGCCCCGACTCGACGTCGATAATTTGCCGGGGCAAACTCCTAAACCGCTCTCCGCAGGGGATGGTTGAGCTCGCCGGTCTGCACGAGCTTGAGCAGCTCGCCGACGGTAACGAATCGGTAGCCCGCCCTCTTGAACCGGTCCACGACGTATGGCAGCGCCTCGATCGTAGCGAGTTTGCCGCTATGGAGCAGCACGATCTCCGGTGCGGTCGCATGTTCCAGTAGGTGACGCTCCAGGGCCGCAACCGTCACCGTACGCCAATCGCCGCCGTCATCGGTCCACAGCACGACCGAATAACCGAGGGCTTGAGCGACGCGCAACGTTCCCTCGGTGTAGCGACCGTGGGGCGGACGCATCAGCACGCGCACCGCCGGATCGTGACTGAGCTGCCAGAGCGCGTCACGCCCTTCGAGAATTTCCTTTCGGACTTGGTCCGCGCTCTCTTGATCGAGGTTCGGATGCGTGTAGGTGTGATCGCCGATCTCGTTGCCGTCGGCTTCGATGCGTTGCGTGAGCTCCGGCCACTGCAGCGCATCCTGTCCGATCAAGAAGAACGTCGCCGGTACGTGCAGATCGTGCAGCACGTCGAGCAGCATCGGCGTGTAGATCGGATAGGGTCCATCGTCGAACGTGAGCGCGATCAAGCGCGGCCGCGCGGAGCGATCCTCCATCGGCAGCTCGTGCGTCGCGCGATACAGCCGGGCCGCGAGGTCGTCTGAGATCTCCAGATGCACGTTTGTCGCGGGCGTTACGAGCGCCGGCGTCAGGTTGCTTTTGTGCACGATCACGCGCCAACCGCCCGTAACGATGAGTCCGGCCGCCGCGATGATGGCGATGACGCTCTTAGTCGTCACAAATTCGGCGCCTGGGTACTTGAAAGATCGTTTCCGACAATGACCGTTACGTCGCTTGCCGTAACATTCGCTTGCGCCGGAGAAGGGCTGGGCGATGGATCGGGGACGACGATCGCGCCCCGCGCGCCCGCAAGCGCCGCACGCACTTTTGCTCCGGCAAACGTCACGCTCGAGTGCTCGTGAATCTCGGTAGCGGTGTAGTCGGACCGATCCGCATTACCGACTGCACCGATATTGAATCCGGCATGCTTGAGTTCGGCGGCGACGCGGTGGGCCGCGCCGGCAACCGTGCTCCCGTTCTCGATGTCGACGCGCAGCGTCGCGGCGGGAATTGCCGCAAGCGCCAACGCGTCCGGCGACGGCACCGGAACCGGCGGCGCGACGAGCATCGAGGCAACCAACTGCGCTCGCGCTTGCGTGTCGGGCACGAGCGAATCACCATAGCTCGGCAAGTCAACGTCGCCGGTGAAGGGCACTTGCTTGCTCACGATCGCGAAATTCGGCGCGCCCTGAAAATAGGTAGCGATGGAAAAAAGCTCCTGGTCCGTGAAATCGGTCTGCACGTATTTGCGGAAGACGGCCAAGAGATCGCCCAGGTGAAGCAGTGTGTTGACGCGGTCGCTCTTGATCTTAGCGGCTACCGCCTGCAAGACTTGCTGCTGGCGCATGATCCGGCACGGATCGCTGCACCAATCGTGGCGAAATCGCATGTACGCGACGGCATGCTCGCCGTCGAGATGCTGCAAGCCTTCCTTTAGATGAATGTGAAGGTGGCCCCAGGTATCGTCGTAATCGAGGGTGTCGGCGGTGCAGTCGGTCTTGTACTGCAGGCAATTCGACGATTTTACGTCTACGTTGACGCCGCCGATGGCGCCGATAAACTCTTTTGTGGCGTCGATGCGCAGGATCACGTATCGATTGAATGCGGGAATCCCGAGCCATCGAGCGATGACGCTCTTCGCCTCTTTGACGCCTCCTTCGGATTGCGCCTGATTGATCTTAGCCTGAGTTCCGTTGGGCATCGTGGCGACCATGTCGCGGGGGATCGATAGCTGGTAGATGCGCTTGTTGGCAAAATCGAGATTGACTGCCCAGATCACGTCGCTGCGTGAATCGGTCGAATACTCTTCGTCCTTCTCGTTATAATCGTAGTCCAGCCCCTCGACGAGCACCAGCAGGTTCGACGTTCCGAAGACCTGTTGCGGCGACGGCACGAACATTTGCGTAAAGGCGGTCACGGGATTTCTGCGCTCGACGACTATATAACCGGCGGCGGCCGAGACGATGCCGAGCGCGACGATGCCGAGTATCATCGCGACCTTGCTCCTAATCAAATCGCGCAAGGCTCCGGAGATACGGCGTGGCCGAAGAAATCGAACGGCCCGTGCTCTTCCAAACGTACGTCGACGAACTCGCCAACCTGAGCGTTTCCTGTGAAATAAATGCCACCATCGACACCGGGCGCTTCACCTTCGGAGCGTCCGAACCATGCTCGTTTTGCATTAAGAAACTCTTCTGCGAGGACGCGTACCGTCGTGCCGCAGCGCGCGGCGCGCGCGCGCTCCGAGGCGACTCGTTGCGCCTCGCGCAATCGGATGAGCCGCCGGCGACGGCGCGCGATGCCGACGCGAGCGGATAACTCCGCCGCCGGCGTTCCCTCTTCCGCGCTATACTCGAAGAATCCGACGCGGTCGAGCTGCGCGCGTTCGATCCAGCGCTCGAGATATTCCACGTGCTCGTCGGTCTCGCCGGGAAAACCGACGATAAACGTCGAGCGCATCGTGATTCCCGGAATGCGCAAACGAAAATCGTCGAGGATCTCTAGATATCGCTCGCCGTTGCCTGGCCGGCGCATCGCTCGCAACACGTCGGGGTGCGCGTGTTGCAACGGCATATCCATGTATTTGCAGACCTTCGGAAGCTCGGCGATGGCGTCGATGAGCTCGCGATCGATCGTCGCAGGATATAAGTAGAGCAAACGAATCCATTGCAGAGCGTCGATTGCATGCAGCCGCTCGAGCAGCTGCGCGAGGCCTCCGCGGCGCAGGCCGCGGTCGCGGGCCCACATCGAGGTGTCCTGCGCGATCAGGATCAGCTCTTTCGCTCCGCCGTTCACGAGTGCTTCGGCCTCGAGAAGAATCGATTCCAGGCTGCGGCTCCGGAACTTCCCTCGGAGGGCCGGAATAATGCAAAACGTACACGGGTGATCGCACCCTTCGGCGATCTTTAGGTAGGCAGTCGCGCGCGGTGTGGTGACCAGACGGGGGAGGAAATCGTGCTCGGGCTCCGCTTCCAAATGAAGGCGGACCGGTTTTCGGCCAGCCTCGACGTCTTCGAGCAGCTCGACGATGCCGGCGTAAGCTCCCGTCCCGACCACACCGTCGATCTCCGGAACCAGACTCTGTAACTGGGCGCCGTATCGTTGCGCGAGACAACCGGCGACGATCAACTGCTGACCGCGACGCTTTCGGGAGGCATGCTCGAGGATGACTTCGGTGGATTCTTCCTTCGCCGGATCGATGAAAGCGCAGGTGTTGATGACGACGGTATCGGCGCGCCCGGCTTCGGACTCCAACCGCCACCCGGCGCTCGAGAGTTTGGCGATCATCACCTCGGTATCCACGAGATTCTTCGCACAGCCTAGGCTGATGAATGCGACGCTTCGCACCGGCCGCGTCTCGCTAACGGTAGTTTACGAACTGCAACGGCAGCTCGAACTCCATCGCGCGCAGCGAAGTGATCACCTTCTGCAGATCGTCCTTGTTCTTGCCCGAGATGCGAATCTGCTCGTCTTGAAACTGCGCGGTGACTTTTAGCTTAAGGTTCTTGATGTGTGCCATCAGCGCTCTGCTCTGATCTTTCGAAATGCCGCTGCGCGGCGTGACGATCTGCCTGACGGTTCCACCGGCAGCCGGTTCCACTTCGCCATACTCGAAGGCCTTGAGATCGATGCTGCGCCGGACGGCCTTGGCTTGAAACATATCCACGACGTTGCGCATCTTCAGCTCGTCGTCGGAGATGAGCGTGATCTTCTTGCCGTCGTATTCGATACTCGTTTTGCTATGTTTGAAGTCGAAACGGTTCTCGATCTCTTTACGCGTCTGATTGAGCGCGTTGTCGAGTTCTTGCGGATCTACGCGCGAGACCACGTCGAACGAAGAATCGCTCGCCAATCGTTACTCCTCTCAAAGCGTGAAGGCTTGCTCGACGACGTCTCCCGCCTTGCCGAGCTTTCCTCGGTCCTTGCCGTCGACGTAGATTTCCACGCCGCCGGCGTTACCGATGCGCACTAAGGCGTTCTTTCCGTGAAACGTCCTTGAAGTGCCGGCCGGAAACGTACCCTCCATGCTAACATTTCCGTCAACCGTAACCCGCAGCCATGAGGGCGCCGAGAACACCAAGGCCAGCGAGCTGGGGCCGCCGGCGCCCGGGGTGGGCGACGAGGCCAGGGGCGGCGGCGACGGCGATGCCGCCAAAGCCGGCGCGGGCGTCGCGGTGGTCGTCGCCAGGGCGCTCCGCTCGCCGCGCAGCGTCAGCTCGTTATAGACGACGAAGGCGACCAGCAGCACGGCGACCGTCCCTGCGACCCAGATCAGCAGAAGGCCGCGGCTCCGCGACGCGGGGCTACGCTCCGGCTCGAAGCTCTTCGGCGGGGGCGGTTCGGGCAACGTCGCGTTGAACTCGGCGACCGCCTCCTCGGGATCGAGCTTGAGATAGCGGGCGTAGGTGCGCAAAAACCCGCGAACATAGACCGGCGCGCCGATCGCATCCCAGTTCTCTTCTTCCATGGCGGAGAGATAAACCGACCGAATGCGTATCTGGTCGGCCACATCGGAAAGCGAGGCGCCTCGGGCTTCGCGGGCGGCACGGAACCGTTCACCCAGTGGTCGAGGCCCAGCATCGCTCATCGGTCAGGTTTGAGTTGGCCCCGTCTTAATGTTATCCTGTTCGATTAGATGGCAAGGGAACGCGTAATTGCAGCGATGAGCGGCGGAGTGGATTCCGCCGTCGCCGCCGGTTTATTGGTCGAAAGCGGCTACGACGTCGTCGGCATCACCATGAAAATGTATGCGCCTTCACGTCCAGCGCACGCCAAGAGCTGTTGCGGCAGCAGCGACTTCGACGACGCCCGCCGGAGCGCGGCCGCGCTGGGAGTTCCGCATTACGTGCTGGATTTCCAAGAGGCTTTTCGGCGCACGGTCGTCGAGCGTTTCGTGGGCGATTACGTAGCCGGACGAACGCCCAACCCGTGCGTTGCGTGCAACAACTTCGTCAAACTCGGAACGCTCGCGCAGTACGCCGATAGATTGGGCGCGCGCTTTATTGCAACTGGTCATTACGCGCGTGTTGAGCGGCGCGACGACGGGCCGCATCTCTTCCGAGGCCGTCATACAAAAGATCAAGCGTACGCGCTCGCACAGCTCGCGCCCGAGCAGTTGAACCGGCTGATGCTGCCACTGAGTGACTTCGATAAAGCGACGACGCGTTCTCATGCGCTGCGTCTGGGGCTTCCGGTGCACGACAAAACCGAGTCGCAGGACATTTGTTTCGTGGAAGGCGGCGATTACCGCGAAATCGTTGGGCGGCTGCGACCCGAGGTCAAAGCACCCGGTACCGTCGTCACCACGAGCGGCGAAGTTGTGGGCGAGCACGATGGCGTCGCCAACTACACGATCGGTCAACGCGCGCGCCTTCCGGCAAGCGGCGACGGAGCGCGATTCGTTACGCGCATTCACGCTGCGACCAACACGATCGTCATCGGCCGCGAAGAAGAACTGCTTTCAGACGAGTTGGTTGGCGATGAGGTCAACTTGATCAGGCCCGAACGTTTTGCGAGCGACGGCGTGCCGGTACGGGCGATGATCCGTTATCGCGCGACGCCTACGGCAGCCGTCGCAACGATCTCTTCTGATGGCCGGCTTCGCTTGCGCTTCGCCGAGCCGCAGCGCGCGGTCTCGCCGGGTCAACTGGTCGCGCTTCTGGACCCGACGAGCGACGAAGTCCTCGGCGCCGCCACGATCGCTCTCCCAGTGGCATCCTGACTTCGACTCGGCGCTTCGCGCCTCGCTCAGGACTGCGCTTCGCGCAGGCACTAAGGAGTTTGGACTCCCAGGATGACGTTCTTAGCGCGCGGCTACGACGAAGCAGTTAGTCCTTGGGTTTGGGATATATCGCGAGGCCGGCGGGGTTTCCAACGCTAATCGATTCGAATAGCGTCGTCGAGCCGCTCTTGTAACCCACGACATCTCCTGGATAATGGAGGCTGTTGCCCACGAAGAGCGTGCCGGTTTTCTCGAATGCGATCGAGTAGGGGCCGGACAGCCCACTCGTGATCGTGGCAAACGCCGAACTGTCGCCGAGATGGAAGCCGAGCACGGTGCTGCTCGTGTTGTTGGCTACCCAGAGATTATTGCTTGGATCGATCGCGAGGCCGACGGGATCGTTCAAGCCGTTCAGGCTGAGCTTACTCGGCGTCGTCGAACCGCTGGGTACTTCCCAAACGGCATCTTGAAGGGCGTCGCCGACATAGAGATTGCCGCTCTTGTCGATCGCAAGGCCAACCGGCAGATCGAATCCATTGATCTGCTCGCTCGGCGTCGAGTCGCCTTTCGGATAAACCAGCACGTAGCACGATCCGGCGGTCGCGCCGCTCGTCACGTACACTGTGCCCTTGTTGTCGACGGCGATGCCGTTGGGATAGACGAGTTGCCCTCCGCTCAGCGTCACGCTCGGGCTCGTTGCACCAAAGGGGTACTCGGTAACGGTGCTGTTCCCGTTATTGGCCACGTAGAGCATGCCGTGGAGATCCACTGCGGCATTGACCGGCAAATCGATGCCGGTAGTGATTGCGCCGTTTTGCTTCGGATTCGTCTTGTTCGCGGGGAAGAGGCGGATGGCATCGGAGTCGATGTCCGAAACGAACAGGGTCGCCTTGCGTTTGGTGCGATGGAGGTATCCGTTGCCGCGTCGCGCATCGGCTGACTCGATCTGCTTCGGAGTCAAGCCGAATCGGACGTCCGCTCGGACCGACTGCAGCGGCGCGCTCCCCGGCGCTTGCGCAGGCGTCGTCGCCGACTGAGATGCGCAACCTGCCACGAAAGGGACGACGAGCACACCGACGAGTAGAACGAGCCGAGACCGCATGAGGTACCTCCTAAAGAAGCGCGCCCAATTGGCGCGCCGGGCTAGTTTGGTTCCAGTACGTGTCGCGCACGACGGGTTTGAAGCCGGCTGACACGATTAGGTTTTCCAGATCGGCGCGCGTGGCTTCATTGGTGCTTCCGGCGTCGTGGACCACGCGCTCCTCGAGGATCGTTCCACCCATGTCGTCGCAGCCGTAGAAGAGGGCGAGCTGGCCCATCTTCAACCCCGGCGTGAGCCACGAAGCCTGCAAATGCGCGAAGTTGTCGAGATAGAGCCGCGAAATCGCGAGCACGCGCAAGTACTCGAGGCCGGTGGATTCTTTTCCGCGCAACGGCGTTTTGAAAGGTACGTAATACCACGGAATAAAAGCCGTGAAGCCGCCGGTCTCGTCTTGCAGCTCGCGCAGCACGTGCATGTGTTCGATGCGCTCTTCGTGGGTTTCGATCGACCCGAACATCATGGTCGCCGTCGTCGGCATGCCGAGCTGCTGCGCTTCACGCATGACTCCCAGCCATTCGTGCGGTTTCACCTTGCGCGCGGAGATCCGCTTGCGCACGCGCTCCACGAGAATTTCGGCGCCGGCGCCCGGCAGCGACCTCATGCCCGCCTCCTTGAGACGCGAGAGCACATCGCGCGTCGAAATGCCTTCGACGTACGCAAGCCCGACGATCTCGGAGACCGAGAGCGAATGGATATCCACGTGCGGATATTCGCGGCGCACGCGGTCGAAAAGCGTTTCAAACCACTCGATCCCCAGCTCCGGATTGACTCCGCCCTGAATCATGATCTGCGTCGCGCCTTGGTCTGCCGCGTACTTCACGCGTTCCAGCACCACGTCGTGGGACATCGTGTAGCCTTCTTTGTGGTGTTCCGGCCGAAAGAAGGCACAAAACGTGCAATGCACGTTACAGACGTTGGTGTAGTTGATCGTGGTATCGACGACGTAGGTCACGACGTCGTGCGGGTGCATCGCCATGCGTCGCGCATGCGCGGCCGCGCCGAGCTCGTGAATGTCGGCCTCATTGTAAAGGCGCACGCCCTCGTCGAACGAGAGGCGCCCGCCGGCCGCGGCGCGGTCGAGTAAACTAGCGAGCGACATGGGCAGGCCTCCGCGTGCTTCCCTTCGACTCCGCTCAGGGCAGGCTGGCTCAGCATGTCACGGGGCAGCGTCGGAATCGCGCCGATTTCCAACAGCTCGCGACAGAATGATGCGAGGCCGTTCTGCGCCGCGACGTGAAACGAGAAGTTCAGTTTGCCGTAGTAGTTTTCGTAGAAGCCCGCCGGGCGCGCGATGATCGCCTGAGCGCGGGCGACGACGTCGCGCTGGTGGGCGCGCGACCAGGTGTACGAGTCGGTCAGCGCGTGCATGCAGGCGGCGACCGCGGCGGGATCGCGCTGGTAAACGTCGCGGCGCGCGGCCCAGACCGCAAAGACCGTCTGCAATCGCGTCCACTCGTGCCAAAGCTTTCCGAGATCGTACACGTGCTCCGCGGGAAATCGCTCGATCGCGTCGATCGCGGAGTCGCCGATGAGCAGCGTCGGCTCGCCAAAACGCGCCCGCTGCAACGGTTCGGGTTCGGGAAAGTAGCGCGGCCGCAGGCCGTAACGGCGCTCCAGGATCACGCGCAGCAGGTAGCGGCCGGTCGCGGATTCTTCAGAAACGTAGACCGGCACGCCGTCGAGCTGTTGCGGCGGCACCGCCGAAATGAGAACGACCGAGATTACCTCGTCGCGCGCGCCGATGCAGAGATCGGGCAAGAGCACGAGCCGCTCCCAGTTCTCAGCCCACGTGAAGGCGCTGATCGGGCTCAAGTCGAGTTCGTCGTGCAACAGCATCGCGTTCAAGCGCGCCGGAACGTCGGCGTGCAGCGTTCCCGGGTACTCGATCACGCCCGCGTCAAACGCGGCGTAGATCGGGAGATCGTTGGTGTATTTGATCCGGCCGCAGCGGAGTTGCTTAATCATCCTTCGACAGGCTCAGGATGACACCGGGAGAGCAGAGGTTGACACCGGGAGAGCGGAGGTTGACACCGGGAGAGCGGAGGTTGACACCGGGAGAGCGGGGGTTGACACTGAGAGTGCGGCGGGTGACCAGTCCCAGGCGAACTCGTCGTAGGTTGAGTTCCGCCGGACCGGAACGTAGCCGGCCTCTTCGATCAAGCGCCGAAACTCGCGATCGTCCACGTACTGCCCCGATTGGGTTCCGGCCGAATGATAAATCATCTCTTCATCGGTCGATCCATGCGTGCCGTCCATGTCGTCGGCGCCGAACTCGAGCGCGACCTGACAGACCTTAAGGCCTTGAATCATCCAGTAAGCTTTGATGTGATCGAAGTTGTTCAGCATTAGTCGCGCGACGGCAAACGTGCGAATATCGTCGAGGCCGGTGGTCCAGCCGCAGTACGAAAGCTCATTGCCGTCGGGATGAAACGCGAGCGGAATGAAGGCGTTGAATCCGGGAGAGCGCTCTTGCGATTCGCGCAAGCGGATTAGATGGTCGACGCGGTCTTCGATCGACTCGATGTGCCCGTAAAGCATCGTCGCGTTGCTGGCAACGCCTTGACGGTGAAGCTCCTCGTGCAGGAGCAGCCAGTTCGCTGCCGAGACCTTGTTCGGACAAATCTTGGCGCGGGTCGCTTCGGCGAAGATCTCTGCGGCGCCGCCGTTGACGTTATCGAGCCCGGCGTTCTTCAGCTCCGTAACGATCTGTGGGAACGACATTCGATGACGCTTGGCCATGTATTCGATCTCGGCAGCGGTAAAGAGCGAGAGTTGAACGTGCGGCAGCACGGCCTTGAAGCGGCGCATCAAAGGGAGCCAATAGTCGAGCGAGAGCTGACGCGGGTCGTGGCCGCCGACAATGTGGATTTGGTTGAAGTTCGTGCCGGTCTCGACGGCCTTGGCGAAGACCTGATCGGCGGTCATGCGAAAGACGCGCTGCGGTTCCTTGAACTCGTCGGCGGCAAACGAGCAGAACGTGCATCCGGCAAAGCAGACGTTGGTCGAGTTGATGTAGCGGTTGAGAACGTAAAAAACTTTCTTGCCGCTCTTGCGTTCCTTCTGCTTACGGGCGAGCCGCCCAAGCGTGTGGATGTCCCAGGTACGATAGAGCGCGAGCCCGTCGTCCATCGAGAGCGGAAGGCCGGCATCGAGCTTGCGCTCGATTTCAACCATTATAGGGTCGGCGAATGCCATCGAGGCCCTATTCTGCCGCGCTGGAGACGCGACCCCCAACGCCACCGAGGGCGCCCCCAGCCAGGACGCCGAGCACAAGAGCTACGACGACCATGCCGAGCAGCGTGCCGCCGACCAGATCGGTGATGTAGTGCGCGCCAAGCGCGAGTCGCGACCAGCAGATCGCTAGCGCCAAGAGCACAAGCAGGGAGCCGGCAACGTTACGAGTCGTCTTCGGCAAATCGGAAGTGAGGATCATCAGCGCTAAAAGTGCATAGAATCCCGTTGCGATCGCGGCGTGCGAGCTCGGATAGGAGAAACTCGTTTCGTGCTTGACGACCCAGTCGACCGGCCGAGCGCGTTCGAAGACATGCTGGAAGTAGTCCGCGGCCCGCCACGAGATCAACAATGAAGCGACGCTGAGGATCAGGCGTGCTCTCCATTCCGAAAAGCGCCATGCCAGGGCCAAGACGGCGATGCTGATGGGTACCAGGACAGCAGGGTAGCACGCCCAGGTCAGCCACCATGCGACAAGAGTCGAATGGTCGAACAACGAGCGCTCCCACGGAACGAAAACACCCGGCTCGCCGTGCGCCACCACGGAGTTACCCAGCTCGACGAACGCACCGAACGCAATGAGCGCGAGCGCAAAGCAGAACGCGACGGTTAAAAGGCGACTCACGCTACTCGCTGCTCGCAAAAAGGTCTTGCTGCGCATCCTCGGCTTTGCCCAATCGCGGTGCGACGACTTCGAGATCGGCAAGCCCGAGGAGGATCTTGCGAGGCTTGGTCCCTTCGTGCTGGCCGACGACTTTGAAGTCTTCGAGCTGCTTCATTAATCGCATCGCGCGCGGATGGCCGATCGAAAAGCGCGATTGCAGCGCGGCGGTCGACGCATAGTTCGTTTCGATGAGGAACTTCGCGGCCTCGTAGCAGAGCGGATCGGTCTCTTTTCGCGCGGCTTCGTCGTCGCTGACGGGCACCACTTCGACGTCGAGCAAATTGTCCGGGCGCGATTGGCGCGCCCAAAACTCCACCAGCCGGTTGACCTCGGAGCCGGTGATGAGTGCGCCCTGTGCGCGAATCGGCTTCGGCGCGTCGATCGGCAGGTAGAGCATGTCGCCGCGGCCGAGCAGCCGCTCCGCGCCGTTCATGTCGAGAATCACGCGCGAGTCGGTTTGCGAGCTCACCGCAAAGGCGATCCGTGAGGGCACGTTCGCTTTGATGAGGCCGGTGATGACGTCGACCGAAGGACGTTGCGTTGCGACTACGAGATGGATGCCGGTCGCGCGCGCGAGCTGCGCGAGCCGCATGATCGTCGTTTCGACTTTGCTGGGAGCGACGAGCATCAGATCGGCGAGCTCGTCAATGGCGATGACGACGTAGGGCAGCCGCTCGTCGGGATATTTCGCGTTGTACTCTTCGATCTTTCGAACGCCGGCTTTGGCAAACCGTTCGTAGCGCGCCTCCATCTCTTTGGTCATCTCGAAGAGCGCTCCGGCGGCAAGCCTCGGGTCGGCGATCACGTCTTTTATGAGATGCGGGATCCCGTTGTAGACGGTCAGCTCGACGCGCTTGGGGTCGATCATCAGCATCTGCACCTGATCGGGCGTCGCGCTGACCAGCAGCGATGCGACGATCGTGTTCAAACAAACCGATTTGCCGGCGCCCGTCGCGCCGGCGATCAAGAGATGCGGCATCTTACAGAGATCGCCGAAGACCGGCCGGCCGGTGATGTCTTTGCCGAGCGCCATCCACAACGGCGGGACTTGGCCGCGATCGGGAAGCGCATCGAGAATCTCGCGAATCGCGACGATGGAGACCGTCTTATTCGGCACCTCGATTCCGATCGCGGATTTTCCCGGAATCGGCGCTTCGATGCGCACGCTGGTCGCGGCCAGCGCGAGCGCCAGATCGTCGGACAGCGATGCGATCCGCGAAATCTTGACGCCGCGCTCGGGCTTGAGCTCGTAACGCGTGACCGAGGGGCCCCGCTCGATGTGCGACACCTTCGCGCCGACCCCAAAACTTGCCAGCGTATCTTCGAGGACGTGCGCGCGGCTGGATTCGTCAACCGGCGACTTCGGCGGGGCGTCGAAGAGCGAGAGATCTGGAAGACGATACGCGCGACTGCTCGTAGGCACTTGCGGTTCCGGTCGCTTCTTGTCATCCTGACCCTTGTCATCCTGAGCTTGTCGAAGGACGACCGGCGCGATCGGCTTTGTGATGACCAGCGGCGGTTCGGCTTCCATGTCGAAGGATGGCGCCGCAGTTACGACTGCCGGAACCGAAACGATCGGCTCGAGCTGCGGCTGCACCGCTTCGCGTTCTGCGCGAGGAAGCGCGGGAAGGCGAACCTTTCTCAAGAGCAGTGCCACTCGGCCGATCGTTTTCTTTAAACTCGCATTGGTGAGCCAGAGCGTGAGCGAGAGCGCCGCAACGGAGAGGACGATCGTCGCTCCGACACCGCCGACGAGCGCATGCAGCGCCCACCAGATATTCGTTCCGACGATCCCGCCGTGCTTCCAGCCGCGGGCACCGAAGAACGCGTCGAGAATCAAGAAATACGCAAGTGCGCTGCTGCCGAGTCCGGCAATCATGCGGGGAACGTTAATTTCGAGAAAGATGATCCCGCCGATTAGAGCGACGAGCACGGGGAAAAGCGGAGCGGCATCTCCAAAGAGAGCGCGTAGCCCCGTGGCAGCCCAGCCGCCGATGCTGCCGGCATGATTCGGAAACGCCAAGGCGATGCCGCAAAGTACGGCGAGTGCGATCGCGGCGAGCCCAACGATCTCGAGGTTGAGCCGGGTCCTGGCATTCCTCCTACGACTGCGCTCAGGACGGTTGCGCGCCATGGAAGCTATCTCTTCTTCGTTATTACGGGAGTTCATTTTGGCCAAGCTTCGAGTGCGCTCAGCGCAGCCCACGCTCGTCGTCCTCGAGGGCGACCAAACCGGACAGGAGTTACTGCTCGAAGCTCTGCGCGTGCTCGATCCAAGCGTTACCGGCGTCGAGCTGACGTTTGAGCGATTCGACTTGTCGCTTTCAAATCGTCGCGCAACCGCAAATCGCGTCGTGCTCGATGCGGCGGCGGCGATAAAACGCCGGCATCTCGGCCTCAAAGCGGCGACGATTACGCCCGAAGGCCAAGGCGACGTCGGTTCGCCCAACCGCATCCTGCGCGAAGCGATCGGCGGCAGCGTGATCGTTCGCACCGGGCGCAAACTGCCGCGCGTGCGCCCCGTAGGCGGCATTCACGCGCCGATCTCGGTCGTTCGAATGGCCGTCGGCGATGCCTACGGCGCAAAGGAGTGGCGCGAAGGCGAGGGTATGGACGAGGTAGCGTTTCGCACCGAAAAGATCTCGCGCCGAGTCTGCCGGTACGTTTCCGAGTACGCGTTCGTTCATGCGAGCAAAATGGGCGCGACGGTTTTCGGCGGCCCGAAATTCACCGTAAGCCCGGTTTACGAAGGCATGCTCAAAGAAGAGATGGACGCGGCGGCGCGGCGGCATCCCAGCATTCCGTACGATCCGCAGCTCATCGACGCTACGTATGCGCTGCTGCTCTCCGCCGCGGGCGACAAGCCGCTGGTGATTCCGTCGCTCAATCGCGACGGCGATTGCCTCTCGGATCTCGTGATGCAGCTTTTCGGCTCGATCGCCGGCGCCGAATCGGTTTTGCTCGCATTCGATCAGAGCCTCGACCCGTCGGCGGTGATGGCGGAGGCGCCGCACGGCACTGCACCGCGATTAGAAGGAAAGAACGTTGCCAATCCGCTCGCCATGATCCTCGCCGGCGCCGCGGTGCTCTCGTACATCGACGACCCGCTCGCGCGCGAGGCATCGCGTGCGATCTACGCGGCGGCGCTCGATACCGTCGCGGCCGGAATCGCGACTGCGGATCTCGGCGGCCACGCGAGCACGACGGAGTTCACCGACGCAGTCATCCTTCGACTGCGCTCAGGATGACAGTGGGAGACGTGATCGCTTAGTCATCCTTCGACAGGGCTCAGGATGACATCGGACCTCAGGATGACATCGGACGCCGGGAGCTAGACCTCCATTACCACGGGGATCACTACCGGGCGGCGTTTGGTGCGCGTCCAGACGGCGCCGGCTAACTCGCTGCGGATGTGCTCCTTGACCGCGGTAACGTCGCGCATCGCATCGACCGAGATTCCTTCGAGCACCCTCTTCAGCTCGGCGCGGAGTTCGTCCAGCACGCCGCCGGCTTCCGGCAGATAGAAGACGCCTTTCGAAATCAGGTCCGGGCCGCCGATCACGCGTGCCTCCTCGCTGTCGATCGCGACGACGACCATGATGATTCCGTCATTCGAAAGCGCCTTGCGGTCGCGCAGTACCGCTTCTCCGATGTCCCCGATGCCGGAGCCGTCGACGAAGACGTTGCCCCCGTACGTCCTGCCGACCTTATCACCATACTCGTGTGTGAACTGCAGGACGTCGCCGTTCTCCACGATGAAGGCGTTGCCGGGCTCGACGCCCGTTTGAATCGCGAGTTGCGCGTGGGCGGCCAGCATCCGGTATTCGCCGTGCACCGGAACGAAGAACTCCGGACGCACGAGGTTGAGCATCAGGAGCAGCTCTTCTTGGGAAGCATGACCCGACACGTGCGAGCGCCCGTCGGTCCCGTGAATCACGATCGCGCCGAGCTTGGAGAGATTGTTGATCGTCTTGTGCACGCTCTTCTCGTTGCCGGGAATCGGCGTCGCGCTGATCACGACCGTGTCGCCGGGTACGATCTTAAAGTGCTTGTAATCGCGCACCGACATTCGGGCCAGCCCGCTCATAGGCTCACCCTGCGAACCGGTCGTCATCACCACGACGCGCTCGGGCGGATATCCGTCGATGTCTTCGCTGCGAACCATCGTGTCGGCGGGCACCCGCAGATAGCCGAGCTCGGTGGCAAAATGAACGACGTTGCGCATCGAACGCCCTAAGAACGCCACCTTCCGGTTGAAGCTTACGGCGTGGTCGACGGTCTGCTGGATGCGCGGAACGTTCGATGCAAATGAAGCGACGACGATGCGGCCTTTCGCATGCGAAAAGATCGACGTGAAGGCCTCGCCGACCGCACGTTCGGAGCGCGTATAGCCCGGGCGCTCGGCATTGGTCGAATCGGAGAGCATGCAGAGGACGCCCTCATCGCCGATCGCCGCGATCCGAGAGAAATCGGCCGGCTTGCCGTCGATCGGCGTCTGATCGAACTTGAAGTCGCCGGTATGGAAGATCGTTCCTACCGGCGTCCGCAGCGCGAGCGCGCAGGCTCCCGCGACCGAATGGTTTACATGGACGAACTCGGTTTCGATCGAACCGTAACGAACGCGGCTGCCCGGCTTGACCTGCGTAAACTCGACGTCTCCGAGCTTCTGCTCGCGCGATTTCGCTTTGATCAGCGCGATCGTGAGCGCCGTCGCGGCAATCGGCGTTTGCGGAAACTCACGCACGAAGTAGGGAATTCCTCCGATGTGATCTTCGTGGCCGTGGGTAACGAGCAGCCCGCGCAACTTGTGGGCGCGCTCGCGCACGTACGTGAAATCGTTGATCACGATATCGACGCCGTACATCTCGTCGTCGGGAAACATCAGGCCGCAGTCGACGACGACGAGGTCGTCGTTGGTCTCGATGACGGTCATGTTGCGCCCGATCTCGCCGCAACCCCCAAGCGGAACGATCCGGAGGTACGGCTCGGAGGGCGGTTCGGCCAGGGTCAGGGTGTTTGAGGTCACGATCAGTGCTTTTGCCCCGCGTCCTTGCTCCCCCGCGCCCTGGCCGTGAATTGCGCCGCGGAGGTAATTTAACGATGCGACTTTTCCTTCTTATCTCGCTCCTGCTCGCCTCGACGGCACCGGCGCCGAGCCCGGTTGCGCAAAGCCGCGTCACGGCGCGGCCTTCCCCGGCCCCGCCGCTGCCCGAGGAACTCTTCTCGCGTCGGGCACTGAGGCGAGCGCGGCTCCTGATCCAGATGCGGGTGATGCAGTTCCACGAAGAACGCTTGGAATGCATCCGCGCGGCGCTGCGGCGCCAACTGCCCGATTCACTTTGGCCCGAGGAGCCGACGCCATCGCGCGGAATCCCGAATGCACGCACGGCCGTCGCACGATGCGAAGACGTCCGGCTCACTTGGTAACTTTTTCTCGTAGATCGGGTAGATGGCTCCATGAAGAATCGCGTTTTGCCCACGCTCATGGTTGGGCTCGTGGGCGCCGTTATCGGCAGCTTCCTTATGATGCTTTATGCGAGCAGCCATTTCGGCGGTGCGACGGGTCCGGATCGCACGCCGCCGGCCATCGCGGCCGTTCCGTTGAGCGGAGTCAGCGATCAAGACCGCATCGTAAGCGCGGTCAAGCGGACCAAATCGTCCGTGGTCGCGATCACCGAAGAGGTAAACGGCCAGCAAGTCATTCCGGCCGATCCGTTCTTCCAACAGTTTTTTGGCGGCGGCCAAGGCGGCCCCGGCATCGTCCAGCCCTATCACGGTGAAGCCTCGGGCTCCGGCTTCGTGATCGACTCGCGCGGCGACATCGTCACCAACGCGCACGTCTTGCAGCCGCCCTCCGGCGGAAGGATCACCAAACTGACGGTCGTCTTTGCCAATGGCGACCACATGCCGGCGCACGTCATCGCCTACAATCTCTCGGCGGATGTTGGCATTCTGCGCGTGGATAACTACTCCAAGCTTCCTCCGCCGCTGGAACTCGCCGATTCCAGCCGGCTCGAGCAGGGTCAATGGGCAATCGCAATCGGCGAGCCGCTTCAGCTCGAGCAAACGGTTACCGTCGGCGTCGTCTCGGCCTTCGATCGCTCCGAACCGATCCCGACCGAAAACGGCTCCGAGATCGACTTCAAAGGCTTACTGCAAACGTCGGCCCCAATCAATCCCGGTAACTCGGGTGGCCCGCTCATCGACATTGACGGCCAAGTGATCGGAATGAACCAATCGACCGTCAAGTCGGCGTACGCGCAGGGAATCGGTTTCGCGATTCCGTCGAATACCGTGCGCAACGTCGTGGCGGCGCTGGAGAAGAATCCCGGCGCCCATCAGGGTACCGATACCGGTTTCTTGGGGATCTACATGGCCGACCTGACCGCGGGAGTCAAGAACCAGATCGGCTACACCGGCAGCGGCGGCGTCGCCGTGCAACAGGTCTTCTCTGGATCGCCTGCCGACCAGTCCGGCATCCAACCAGGCGACGTCATCCTTCAGGCGGACGGCAAGGACTTCGACAATATCAAGGACCTCCACAATTACATCTCCTCGAAGAAGCCCGGCGATACCATTCGACTGAACGTTTGGTCGCGAGGCGTCAAAAAGTTGGTGGCGATCAAGCTGAGCGAAACCCCGGCCGCGCAGCCACAGCCGCAAGAACAGCAGCCCGAGGAAGAGCAGCAACCGTAACGCCCGTCGTCCTTACATCCTTCGACAAGCTCAGGATGACAATCCTTAGCGCCTGCGCGAAGCGCAGTCCTGAGCCCTTCGACAAGCTCAGGACAGGCTGCGGCGAAGGGTCAGGATGACAGGGAGGGGGGGCCTGCAACTCTTGGTCCCGGGGGCGGGTCGAACGCAGCGAAACAACTTTACTACCGCATCGTGTATCATGGTGCGGTAGTTCCAATCCGAACCGTCCGTAAGCGGCAAGGCGCCGCCGGCAGCGCGCAAGGCTCGTAACCTCGGCCGCGAGCGCAGTTGCCGGTTTAGCTGGTCCAGGCGGGTCGGAAATTCATAAAAACGAGGTAAGAAGTTTCATGGCTAAGACGGTCGGCATCGACCTGGGCACGACCAATTCGGTCGTCGCCGTAATGGAGGGAACACAACCCACCGTTATCCCCAACGCGGAAGGCTCACGTACGACGCCTTCGGTAGTTGCATTTACAAAGACCGGCGAGCGTCTCGTCGGACAACTCGCAAAACGTCAGGCAATCACCAATCCCGATCGCACGATCAGTTCGATCAAGCGACATATGGGCGAGGCGGATTACCACGTCAAGATCGACGGCAAGGATTACACGCCGCAAGAAATTTCGGCGATGATCCTGCAGAAGCTCGTTAACGACGCGAGCAACTATCTCGGCGAGCGCGTGACCAAAGCGGTCATCACCGTGCCCGCCTATTTCAACGACTCGCAGCGCCAGGCGACCAAAGACGCCGGCAAAATTGCCGGGCTCGACGTGCTGCGCATCATCAACGAGCCGACGGCCGCGGCACTCGCGTATGGCCTGGAGAAAAAGGGTAACGAGACGATCCTCGTCTGGGACCTTGGCGGCGGCACGTACGACGTTTCGATCCTCGAGGTCGGCGACGGCGTTTTCGAAGTCAAAGCGACCAACGGCGACACGCATCTCGGCGGCGACGACTACGACCATCGCGTGGTCGAGTGGCTCGTCGATCAGTTCCGCCGCGATCAGGGAATCGACCTGAGCAAAGACAAGCAGGCGATGCAGCGGCTCACCGAAGCCGCCGAGAAGGCCAAGATCGAGCTTTCTTCGGTCGTGCAGACGAGCATCAATCTCCCCTTCGTCACGGCGGATCAAGAGGGACCCAAGCATCTCGACTACACGCTAACCCGCGCGAAGTTCGAAGAGCTGACCGGCGATCTCACCGATCGCTGCGTTGGACCATTCCACAACGCGATCTCCGATGCGAAGCTCGACGTCTCCAAGATCGACGAAGTGATCATGGTCGGCGGCGCGACGCGCATGCCCGTCATTCAGGAACTCGTTCGTAAACTCACGGGGAAGGAGCCGAATCTCACCGTTAACCCCGATGAAGTCGTGGCAGTCGGAGCGGCCATCCAAGCCGGCGTGCTTTCCGGCGAAGTGCGCGACGTCGTATTGCTCGACGTTACCCCGCTCTCGCTGGGACTCGAAACGCTCGGCGGCGTGATGACCAAGCTGATCGAACGGAATACGACGATTCCGACGAAGAAATCGCAAATCTTCACGACGGCTGAAGACGGCCAGACCTCGGTCGACATCCACGTGCTGCAAGGCGAACGCCCGATGGCACAGGATAATAAGACGCTCGGGCGCTTCCGGCTGGAGGGCATTCCGCCGGCACCGCGCGGCGTGCCGCAGATCGAGGTGGCGTTCAACATCGATGCCAACGGCATCGTGAACGTCAGCGCGAAAGATCTCGGGACCGGTAAAGAGCAGGCGATTACGATCACCGCTTCGACAAATCTCAACAAAGACGAAGTCGAGCGCATGGTCCGTGACGCCGAACTGCAGTCGGCCGCCGACAAAGCCAAGCGCGAAGAGGCCGAAGTCCGAAATAACGCGTCGAGCCTGATCTATTCAACGGAGAAATCGCTCAAAGAGGTCGGCGACAAGCTCGAAGCGGGCCCGCGCGGCGACGTCGAGCAAGCGCTCGAAGAGCTCAAGCGTGTCAGCGAAAACGGTACGGTCGAACAGATCAAGCCGGCGATCGAGGCGCTGCAGCAGGCCAGCTACAAGATGGCCGAAGTGCTCTACAAGGCCGCAGCGCCGCAAGGCGAGCAGCCCGGTGCGGGCGACGGCGCGACGACGTCCAACGGCGCCGCAGCCGGAGCGGCCGGCGACGACGTCATTGACGCCGAGTTCAAGGAAGCGCAGTAGGCGTCGCATCGTTGAATGAACCAATGTTTGACGATCCCTCAGTCCTAAGAACCGAGGCCGGAGAGGCCACGATCGACGAGCAAGGGCCGCAGCAATCTCTCGAAGGGGAGGTTGCCGCGGCCAACGCTCGCGCCGACGAGAACTACGCCAAGTTCTTGTTGGCCGTGGCCGACTTCGACAACTACAAGAAACGCATGCAGCGCGACTTCGATTCGCTTGTCTCCTCGCGCCGGCGCATGCTGCTCGAACGCTTTCTTCCGGTGCTCGATAACCTCGAGCGCGCGCTGCAATCCAATGCCGACGGCGAGACGTTGCGCGGCGGAATCGAACAGACTCTGCGCGGCTTCGAGGCGCTGCTCGCGGGAGAGGGCGTAAAGGCCGTGGAGGTCAAGGGCAAGCCGTTCGACCCGCGCGTCGCTGAGGCCATCGGCACCTCGACCTCGAGCGGCGAGGCCGACGATACCGTCGTCGCCGTCGCCGAGAAGGGCTACACCCTGGGCGACGAGTTGCTGCGGCCCGCGAAGGTGATCGTCGCCAAAACCTCCGACGAATGACCCACCTTAGCGCCTGCGCGAAGCGCAGTCCTGAGCGAGCGCAGCGAGTCGAAGGGTCAAGGTGACAATGAGAGTGCGCCTCGGATGCCGATGAACTTTAAGGACTACTACTCGGTCTTGGGCGTGCCCAAGAATGCGGCCGAGAAAGATATCAAGTCCGCCTATCGGAAGCTCGCGCGAAAATGGCACCCCGACGCAAATCTCAAGAATCCCAAAGAGGCCGAGGAGAAGTTCAAGGAGATCTCCGAGGCGTACGAAGTCTTGGGCGACCCGGAGAAGCGCAAGAAATATGACGTTCTCGGGCCGAACTGGCAGCAAGCCGCACAACAGGCCGAGCAGCAACGCCGCTATCGCACCAACATCAACGGCGAAGAGTTCGAGTTCGATCTAGGCGGCGAGGGCGCCCCGAGCGGATTCTCCGACTTCTTCGAAACGTTTTTCTCGGGGATCGGGCGTCGCCAAGCCGCCCAGGCTCCGCGGGGGCCCGGCCGGGCGCGACGCGGTCAAGACTTGGAGACCACGATCGAGCTGACTCTTCGCGACATCTACGAAGGCGGAACGAAGGCGGTCTCGCTGCAAATCGAGGACCTCTGCCCGCGTTGTCAGGGCACCGGTACCGAAAACGGACACCTTTGTCCTCAGTGTCACGGCACCGGGCGCGTTCTGCTCAACAAGCGGTTCGACGTTTCGATTCCGCGCGGCATCGGCGATAAGCAGCGCATTCGTTTGGCCGGACAGGGCGGCGCCGGCATCAACGGCGGACCAAACGGCGACCTGTACCTCATCGTGCAGCTTCAAGACGATCCAACCTACAAACGCAAAGGCGACGATCTTTACGTCGATCTTCCGGTGAGCATCTACGATCTGCTTCTGGGAGGCGACGTCAACGTTCCCACGCTCAGCGGGCAGGTCGCGATGACGATTCCCGCCGGCACGCAAAACAATCGGCTCCTGCGCCTAGCCGGGCGTGGAATCCCAAAAGTAAAAAGCAAAGGCAGCGGTGACCAATACGTGCGGTTGATCGGCCAGCTTCCACAGAATTTGAGCGATAAAGAGAAAAAGCTCTTTAAAGAGCTGGCGGCGCTGAGGAACGGCAACAGCTCTTCTTAAGGCAACTATCGGCGAACCTCATTTAAAACACGGCTCGCTATCGATGGCCGACCGATCGCTGCTCTCACCCGTTCTCGCGATTAGCTCGCCGTCTTATAAGACGGCTACGAAAACGGCAAGTACGTTGCGCATGCGGAATCGTTCGAGGCTGGGACGGCGGCAACCCCGGGCGACGGCGGACGGTTTACCGGAGCACCATCACCTTACCGACTGCATTGAGGGGCACATGATTAAAGAGATTGCATTTACTGCGTATCCGGCGGCCGACGTCGGCAAGCTGCGCAAATGGTACGAAGATACGCTCGGACTCAAGTTCAGCGGGCCCTACCTCGAGGAGGGCGTCGAAAAGTATAACGAAGCCAACGTCGGCGGCGGCTATTTCAGCGTAATGACGCACGAGTGGATCGAGCGCGATCCGGGAAGTGCATCGGGCGTCGTTTTCGAAGTGGACGATATCGACAAGACGGTCGCGGATCTGCGCGGCAAGGGCGTGGAAATCGACGACCCTTACGCAACGCCGGTTTGCAAGATTGCGTCGTTCGACGATCCTGAGGGCAACAAAGTCTCCCTCCACCAGGTCACGGTCCCTCATTAGCTAGTGATGGCCGGCCACGGGCTGATGTGGTCGAACATTTATCAGCCCGAGACACCCAAAGTGAAGCGGCGCGTCAATTGGAAGCGAATGGGCGCGCTCTTCGCTCCCTATTGGCGTCAGCAAGCCATGGTACTCGCCTGCATCGTCGCGGTTTCGGCGATTGGCCTCGTACCCGGCTTCATCATCGCACACATCATCGATGCGGCGATTCCGCACCACAACCTCGCCGAGCTGGCGATCGACGTCGGGATCATCCTCGCTTCCGCGCTGATCGCGGCCGGAATTGGCGTCTTGCAGGGCTATCTCAACTCGGTCGTCGGCGAAGGCATCATGCGCGACATACGTACGAGCCTCGTCGGGCATCTCCACCGCATGCCCCTTCACTTCTTTACCGGCACGAAGACCGGCGAAATCATGAACCGCGTCAGCAACGACGTCGACAACGTCGACAACGTTGTTACTGGAACGTTGACCACGATCGTCACGAACGTCGTGACGATCGCAACGACGCTCGTCGCGATGTTCGTCTGGAACTGGCGACTGGCTCTCATCTCGGTGATCATCGTTCCGCTGATGATCCTTCCGTTGGGGCCGGTTGGACGGCGGATGTATGCGATCCGTAAGAAAACACGCGAGAAGCGCGACGAGATCGAATCCATCACTCAAGAAACGCTCTCGATCTCGGGCATCACGCTGATCAAATCGTTCGCGCGCGAAGCGTTCGAGCGCGCTCGCTTTTATACCGTCGGGACGCGACTGATGCAGCTCGAGATCGATCTTGCAATGGTCGGCCGCTGGTTCATAGCGTCCGTCACCGCTATGGTCGTGGTTGGGCCGGCACTGGTCTGGTTCGGTGGGGGCTGGCTCGCGATCGCAACGGGACTGCAAGTCGGCGTGATCGTGGCCTTCGTCTCATTTATTCAGGGGCGGCTTTATGGTCCCGCCGCCGCGCTCGCGGGGATTCAAATACAAATCGTCAGCGCGCTCGCGGTCTTCGAGCGTATCTTCGAGTATCTGGACATGACGACGGAGGAGTACGATCCGCCCGGAGCGATCGCCCTGCCCGAGGTTACCGGCGAGATCGCCTTCGAGAACGTCGTGTTCTCTTACGATGGGACGCGCGAGGTGCTCGACGACATCTCCTTCCACGTACAGCCGGGAGAAGTCGCGGCGTTCGTTGGGCCGTCCGGCGCCGGTAAGACGACGATCACCCAGCTCGTGCCGCGCTTCTACGATCCCCAGAGCGGCCGCGTGCTGATCGACGGGCACGATCTGCGCGGCGTGACGCTCGACTCGCTGCGGCGCGACATCGGAATCGTTACCCAGGAGACGTATCTCTTCCACGACACGATCGCAAACAATCTTCGCTACGGCAAGCCCGATGCGACCGATGCCGAGCTCGACGCTTCCGTCCGTGCCGCGAACATCGCCGACTTCATCGCCGCATTGCCGGATGGCTACCAGACCGTCGTCGGCGAGCGCGGTCACAAGCTATCGGGCGGCGAGCGCCAGCGCTTGGCAATCGCGCGCGTCCTGCTCAAGGATCCGCGGATTCTGATTCTCGACGAGGCGACCAGTTCGCTGGACTACGAGAACGAAGCAGCGATTCAAAAGGCGCTGGATGTCGTCATGCGAGGCCGCACGAGCCTCGTCATCGCACACCGGCTTTCAACGGTCTTGACCGCCGACGTCATCTTCGTGGTGGACCGTGGCCGAATCGTAGAGTCCGGCCGCCACGCAACATTGCTTGCGCGCGGGGGCCTCTATTCTCGGCTCTATCGCACCCAGTTCGCCGGATTATCGGCGTAGCTTTTAACTTAAACCGGCGGGATCTCCATGATCATCGGCTCGACCGGGACTTCCAACCGTGGTTCCGTCGCTGCTTGGATCTCGTCGACGCTGACGCCCGGAGCCAGTTCGCGCAGAATAAGTCCGTTAGCGCCGACATCAATCATTCCAAGGTCGGTAATGATCCGGTTGACGACGCGTCTGCCGGTGAGCGGCAGCGAACAGCTCCGAACGATCTTGTGAACGTTGCCTTTGGCAACGTGTTCCATCATCACGATTACGCGCTTTGCACCGTGAACGAGATCCATCGCGCCGCCCATGCCTTTGACCATCTTGCCGGGAATCATCCAGTTTGCGAGATCGCCACGCTCTGAGACTTGCATCGCGCCGAGAACGGCCAAATCGATGTGCCCGCCTCGAATCATCCCAAACGAAAGGGCCGAGTCGAAGAACGACGCGCCCGCAAGCACCGTCACCGTCTCCTTGCCGGCGTTGATCAAGTCGGCGTCTTCTTCGCCTTCAAACGGGTATGGCCCCATTCCCAGTATGCCGTTCTCGCTCTGCAACGTCACGGTGACGTCAGGCGGCACGTAGTTTGGCACCAGCGTCGGTAGCCCGATGCCGAGATTGACGTACTGTCCGTCGCGCAGCTCCTGCGCGACGCGGGCAGCAAGTTGCGTTCGCGTTAGCGCCATAGTTTTTCCTTAATCATCCTTCGGCTTCGACAGAGCCTGTCCTGAGCGTAGTCGAAGGGCTCAGCATGACATGGCTCAGGATGACACCTGGAGTTTCCTCGTGGTGATGCGCTCGATGCGTTTGCCTTGCGGCCCGACGTGTACGATGCGCTGCACGAACACGCCGGGAAGATGCACGTTCTCCGGATCGATCGCGCCCGGCTCGACGAGCTCCTCTACTTCCGCGATCGTGATCTTCCCCGCCATCGCACAGAGCGGGTTGAAGTTGCGCGTCGACTTGTGAAAGACTAGATTACCCGAACGATCGCCCACCGACGCGCGAACCAGCGCGTATTCGCAGACGATTCCCGTTTCCATCACGTACTCGCGTCCGTTGAAGACGCGCGTCTCTTTCTTTGGCGAAGCGACCGCTACGCTGCCGTCGGCACGATAGCGCCAAGGCAAGCCGCCGTCGGCGATGAGCGTGCCGTCCCCGGCAGGCGTAAAAAAGGCCGGAATGCCGCAGCCTCCGGCACGCAGACGTTCGGCCAAGGTCCCCTGGGGAACGAGCTCGACTTCGAGTTCGCCGCTGAGGTATTGGCGTTCGAACTCGCGATTTTCACCAACGTACGATCCGGTCGTGCGCGCAATCCGGCGGTTGTCTAGTAGGACCCCGAGCCCCCAGCCGTCCACGCCACAGTTGTTTGAGACGGTCACGAGACCCGAAGCTCCTTGTTCGAGCAGTGCCTCGATGAGATTGTGCGGAATCCCGTTGAGCCCAAATCCGCCCACCGCGATGGAGCTGCCGCTGGGAATGTCGGCCACCGCCTCGGGGCAGGACGCAAAGACCTTCTCCATGCCGCCTAATGCGCCGACGGAACGGGCCCTGCCTTCGTGGAAGATAGCACGACTATGACAACGGCACCAACCGAAATTGCAAGCAACGACGAAGAGACGATGATTCTTGAGATGGTGCGCGAGCTGGTCGCCGAAAAGATCGCTCCGCGCGCCGCCGAGATCGATGCTACCGGCGAGTTCCCCTGGGACATCAAAGAGCTCTTCGCGCAGAACGACCTGCTTGGCATTCCCATTCCGTCAGAGTATGGCGGCCTCGGAGGCACCTTTGCGACGTACGTGAAGGTCGTCGAAGAGATCGCAAAGGCCTGCGCGTCGAGCGCACTCATCGTCGCCGTGCAAGAGCTGGGCATGCTCCCGATCATGATCGGCGGCAACGAAGAACAGAGGCGGCGCTTTCTTCCGAAGATCGCTTCTGGCGAACATATCGTCGCGTATGCGCTGACCGAAGTCTCCAGCGGCTCGGACGCGCTGGGCTCGATGAAGACGCGAGCCGTTCGACGGGGCGATAACTACGTGCTCGACGGCCAAAAGATTTGGATCACCAACGGCAGCGTTGCCGACATAGTCTGCGTCTTCGCCGTTACCAATCCCGACGCGGGGTCGCGCGGTGTCTCCGCCTTCGTCGTCGAGAAGGGAACGCCGGGCTTCTCCGTCGGCAAACTCGAAAAAAAGATGGGCATTCGCGGATCCCCGACCGTCGAGCTCATCTTTTCCGACTGCGAAGTGCCGGCGACCAATCGTCTGGGCGAAGAGGGTGAAGGCTTTAAGATCGCGATGAGAGTGCTCGACAAGTCGCGTCCCGGGATCGCGGCGCAAGCGCTGGGAATCGCCGCGGGCGCGCTCGAGTACGCGACCGGCTATGCCAAGGAACGCATCGCGTTCGGAAAGCCGATCGGCCAGCATCAGGGCGTCGGCTTCATGCTCGCCGATATGAAGACCGAAGTAGAGTCGGCACGCCTGATGCTTTACGAGGCCGCGCGCCGTTGCGACGCCGGAGGCCCCGACGTCACGCTCTGGGCGGCGATGGCGAAACTCAAATGCGGCGACGTTGCGATGTCGGTTACGACCGACGCGGTCCAAGTGCTCGGCGGCTTCGGGTACTCCTCCGATTATCCGGTCGAACGCATGATGCGCGATGCTAAAATAACGCAGATCTACGAAGGCACTCAGCAGATACAGCGCCTCGTGATTTCACGTGGACTCGTAGGGAGAGGATAATCGCGCGGTTCTTGCTTGCACTGCTTCTCGTCGCAGCAGGCGGGATGCAACGTCGCGTCGCCCCCTTCGCAAAGCTCGCGAGCCTTTGAGGCCACGGCGCCGGCGCTTCACGCGATGCTCAGCCCGGGCACTTTTACGGACGGCAAGATCACTCACATCGTAATTATTATTCAGGAGAATCGTACGCCCGACGACCTCTTCCAGGGGTTGAAGGGCGCCGATACGCAGCCGTACGGCACCAACTCGGCCGGGACGCTCGTCAACTTAACCCCCGAGCCCCTGACCGCACCGTACGATCTCTCGCACACGCATAACGGGTACGCAACCGAAAGCGACAGCGGCAAGATGGACGGCTTCAGTCAGGAGCGCGATTCGGATTGCAAAGGCAAGGCGCGCTGCCCGGCGGCAGACCTCGCCGCCTACGGTTACGTACCCCGCAAGGAAGTGGCGCCCTACTTCGATATGGCCCGGCAGTATGCGTTTGCAGATCGCATGTTCGAGACCAATGAAGGACCGAGCTTCCCCGCGCACCAGTACCTGATCAGCGGCACGTCCACGATCAGCCAAGGCTCTACGCTGCGTGCTGCCGAGAACCCATTCACGGCCGACCAAAATTACACCGGCGGCTGCGACTCGCCGAAGGGATCGTTGGCGCTGCTCATCGATCAGAACGGCCAAGAGCTCCAGGAAACCTATCCCTGCTACGATCGCCCGACGCTGATGGATTTGCTAACCGCTAAAGGGCTGACGTGGCGCTACTACGAGTGGAAGACCGGCGCCGGTTTGTGGAACGCGCCCGACGCAATCCTCCATCTCCAAGAAGGTTCTCAGTTCTCGACCGAAGTTGTGGCGCCGCCGTCGAAGGTGCTCGCCGATATCTCAAGCGGAAATTTGGCCAGCGTCGTGTGGGTTACGCCGACGGCAAAGTCCTCCGATCACGCAAATATTACGAACGGCTCGGGGCCCTCCTGGGTTGCCTCGGTCGTTAACGGCATCGGCCAGAGCTCCTATTGGGACAACACCGCGATCTTTCTAACGTGGGACGACTGGGGCGGCTGGTACGATCACGTCGCGCCGGCGGTATATAACTCGTACGAACTCGGCTTCCGCGTTCCCGCGGTCGTGATCTCCGCCTACACGCCGCGCGGCTACGTTTCGCATCGTCAGCACGAGTTCGGCAGCATCTTGAAGTTCGCCGAAAAGGCCTTCGATTTGGGATCGCTCGGCACCACCGACGTTCGCTCCGACGACTTCGCCGACTGCTTCAACTTTAAACTCAGTCCGCGTACCTTCACGCCGATCGCGGCTCCCCTCGGCCGCCGGTACTTTTTGAGCGAGGGGGCCGGCAACGAAAGTCCGGACGACGACAACTAGGGAACCTCCGATTAATCGGCTGTACGTGCATGAGTGCTTCGGAGCCGCTCGTCGCTCCGCCATCCTGGCTACGCTCCTGGTGCCTGCCTCCTCAGCATCACGCACGTACATCCGATTAATCAGAGGTTCCCTCGCTAGGTTTCTAGGGCTATGCTACGACGGCGTTTTGAGGCGCTTGATGATGCGGGGAGTTGGGCAGAGGTGGTTGACGGGGCAGCGGTCGCAGAGCGGTGTCGGCGCCTTGCAAATTTGACGGCCGTGGAGAATCAGCCAATGCGACGCGTCGCCCCACTTGTTTTGCGGCACGAGTTTCGTCACGTCTTCTTCCACTTGTCGCGGCGTCGTGCCGTCCGTGAGCCCTAAGCGATGCGAGACGCGAAAGACGTGCGTGTCGACCGCCAGCGCGGCTTCGTTGAAGGCAGCCGCCATCACGACGCTCGCGGTCTTTCGGCCGACGCCGGCGAGCGATTCGAGCTCTTCGCGCTCGCGTGGCACGCGGCCGCCGAACCGCTCGACCAGGTCGCGGGCGCAGGCGATGATGTTCTTGGTTTTCATACGAAAAAATCCGCACGACTTAATGATCTTCTCGACGTCGGCCGGTTTGGCGCGCGCCAGCTTTTGCGGGGTCGGATACTTCGCGAAGAGCGTGGGCGTGGTCATGTTGACGCGCGCATCGGTGGTTTGAGCGGATAATATCACGGCGACGAGCAGCTGAAACTCGTCGTGGTATTCGAGCGCCGTCACCGCATGCGGGTATGTACGCTCCAGAATCGCCAGCTCCTCGAGCGCGACCTTACGCGGTACCTTCTTTGCCGGAAACGGAATGCGCGGCACGCCGCATCATTCTCTTAGCGCGACGCACTCTCCGTCGTGCGTGATCAGGCCGTCTTTTTCGAGCGCCGCAACGAGCTCCCGCAGATCCTCGACCGTCCGGACGGAGAAGGCCGGGACGGCGGAATGCAGCTCGAGCAGTGAAATGCGCTCGCCGGGAGGCAACTCGCGCAGACGGTCGATGATTCGCCCGCGCGCGTAGCGCCGGCTTTGCTCGAACGGAATCGCGTTCTGCGGCGAGGCGCGTTTCGCACCGGCGATCCGGGCGGATTCGAGGCGCACGGCGTCGACCGGCGCAGCCGCGCAATCGGCTCGCAGCGGACAGAGCAGACACTTGGGGGCACGCGCGGTACAGACGGCGGCCCCAAGATCCATCATTGCCGAGCTCCAGTCGTGCGCGCGCCCCGGCGGGACGAGCCCTCGAGCGCGTTCGTCCAACGTCCGCGAGCCGGCGGCGTTCCGGTGCTCGATGCCGAAAAACAGGCGGTGCACGATTCGCCGGACGTTGGTATCCACCGGCGCATCGTCTTCATTAAATGCAAACGCCCGAATCGCCGCAACGGTATACGGCCCGATGCCCGGCAAGGATCGCAAGGAACGCGGATCGGAGGGCAGCGTCCCGCGATGGCTCGCCACGACCGCTCGAGCCAAGCCGCGTAAACGCACGGCGCGCGAGTTATAGCCTAATCCCTTCCATTCTCGCAGCACCTCCGCGAGCGAGGCGCGCGAGAGCGCCGCGAAATCCGGAAAGCGTTCAACGAATGCTTCAAACTTCGGCACGACGCGGTCGACTTGCGTTTGGGCCAGCATGAACTCGCTCACCACGGTCCGGTAAGGGCTGCGCTCCGTTCGCCACGGCAGCGCGGCGCGGCCGTGACTGCGGTACCAGCGCAGAAGGCTGCGCTGCATGCCCGCGAAACCAGCCGAGCCTCCCGGTCCCGTTCTGACCATAGAGCGAGCCGCTTCGCCCTTTTCGTGGGGAACGCTCCCGATTAGGCGAAGCCAAGGGTATGAGCAATGAGCAGCAGTTTGACGTCGTCGTTATTGGCGCGGGACCGGGCGGCTATCACGTCGCGATTCGGCTTGGTCAGTTGGGCAAGAAGGTTCTCTGCATCGATCGGGACGAGGTCGGCGGCGTCTGCTTGAACTGGGGGTGCATCCCGACGAAGGCGCTGCTGCACGTCGGCGAGGTCGTCCGCCACATCGAGCGCGCGGACGCGATCGGACTGAAGGTTCCCAAAGCCGAAGTCCAGCGCGAGAGCGTCGCGAAGTTCAAGAACGAGGTCGTGAGCGCCAACGTCAACGGCGTCAAGACACTCTTCAAAGCCAACGGCGTGGAGTTCGTTCGCGCAGAGGCCTCGTTTAAATCGCCGACGGAGATCGTTGTGAAAAGCGACGGCAGCGAACGCACGATCAAGGCGCAGAACGTCGTGATTGCAACCGGCTCGGCTCCCGTGGACGTCAAGGCGTGGCCGCGCGACGGGAAGGTCATTATCAACTCCGACGACGCCGTCAAGCTGGAACGGATTCCGAAGAAACTTTTGGTCATCGGCGGCGGCGTTATCGGCTTGGAGTTCGCGACCGTCTACGGGCGGCTGGGCGCGGAGGTCTTGGTCGTCGAGATGATGCCGCAGATTCTCACCGGCACGGATATCGAGATCGGCAAGACGCTCGGACGGATTCTAAAAAAGCAGGGCGTCGAGTTCATGCTCAATACGAAGGTCGGCGCGCTCGAGAAGAAGGGCGATACCGTGCGGGCAACGCTCAACGGGGAGGGAACGGGCGGCAAAGACGAGGTTCGCGAGTTCGATATGGCGCTCGTGGCGGTCGGTCGCCGGCCGGTTACCGACTCCCTCAATCTGAAGGCAGCGGGGCTGCAGGTTGACGAGCGCGGCTTTGTTCCGACCGATCTTCAGCAACGTACGAAGGTCCCGAACATTTTCGCGATCGGCGACGTTACCGGAGCGCCGCTGCTCGCGCATCGCGCGATGAAGCAGGGCGTCATCGCCGCGGAAGTGATCTCGGGCGACAAGTCGGCAGCCTTCGATCCGGTCGCCGTGCCGAACTGCGTCTATACCGATCCCGAGGTGGCGACCGTCGGCCTATCCGAAGAGGAGGCAAAAGCAGCCGGTCACGAGGTTCGCATCGGCAAGTTTCCGCTGGGCGCAAGCGGCCGTGCCCGAACGATGAACGAGTCCGAGGGTTTGATCAAGCTCGTCGGCGACGCAAAGAGCGACTTGCTGCTGGGAATGCACATCGTCGCACCGCAAGCCGAATCGATGATCGGTGAAGGTGTGATCGCACTCGAGATGGGCGCAACGCTTGAGGATATCGGCCTCTCCGTCCATCCCCATCCCACGCTGACCGAAGGAATCATGGACGCCGCGGAAGCCTCGCACGGTAAGGCGATCCACATAATCAATCCCAAGCCGAAGGCTCCGGTGAGTGCTTGACCGCTAGCGCGCGGATTTTAGATCTCGGCGTGAGGCCGTACCGCGAAGTGTGGGAGCTTCAGCGGCAGGTCCATGCTGCCGTGCGCGAAGGGCGCGAGGCCGACACGTGGATCGTCGTCGAGCACGAACCGGTGATCACCCTCGGCCGCCAGGCCAAGCGCGAAAACCTATTGCTTTCGAAGGAAGAGCTCGCCGCGCGCGGCGTCGAGGTCGTCGAGATCGAGCGCGGCGGAGACGTCACCTATCACGGGCCCGGGCAGCTCGTTGTGTATCCAATTCGAAGGCTCGAGCGGTTCCGAGAAGTTGTGCCGCTCGTGAGATCTTTGGAAGGCGCGGTAATCGACTGCTGCGCGCGCTTCGGCGTCGCCGGCGAGCGCTGGAGCGATCACGCCGGCGTCTGGGTTGGCCGCAATCAAATCTGCGCCATCGGACTCGCTGTACGGCGCATGGTTTCGATGCACGGCATCGCCCTCAACGTTTCAACCGGCCTCGACTACGATCGCCTCATCAATCCGTGTGGATTGCGAGATCGCGGGATAACGTCACTTTCGGCGGAGATCGGGCGCCGCGTTGCGGTTTCCGAGGCCAAAAGCGTGCTTCTCGGCGAACTGTCGCGAACGTTTGACGTCACGTTTTTCTGCGATGAAACGGTTGCGGTCGCATGATCGAGGTTGATTTGTTGTCGCCCTTCGTCCTTCGACAGGCTCAGGATGACAAAGCGGCGCGAGCTACGAGGAAGCCGGCGTGGTTGCGGGTTTCGTTGCCGAGCGGGCCGGAGTACGAGCGCGTTAAGGCGCGCGTCAATGAGCTCTCCCTCCATACGGTATGCAAAGAGGCGGCCTGTCCGAATATGGCGGAATGCTGGGGCGCGGGAACGGCGACGATCATGATCTTGGGCGATCTCTGCACGCGCGGCTGTCGTTTTTGTAACGTCAAAACCGGTAATCCGCGTGGAACCGTCGACTGGCTCGAACCGCTGCGCGTGGCCGAAGCCGTGCGCGACTTGGGCTGGAAGTATCTCGTCGTGACGGCCGTCGACCGCGACGACCTCCCCGACGGCGGCGCATTGATCTTCGCGAATACCGTGCGAGCGATTCACGAGCGCGTGCCCGGAGCTCGAGTCGAGATTCTCAGCGGCGATTACCGCGGCGATCTCACCGCAGTCGACATCGTCGTCGACGCACGGCCCGACGTCTTCGCGCACAATCTGGAGACCGTACGGCGCTTGACGCCGCACGTGCGCGACAAGCGGGCAGGCTACGACCAGTCGCTCAAGGTGTTGGCGCACGCCAAAAGGCGCGCTCCGAATCGCTACACCAAGACCTCGCTGATGCTCGGGTTGGGCGAGACCGAAGCCGAGATCGAGATGGCGATGGACGACGCGCGCTGCGCCGGCGTCGACATCTTCACGATGGGCCAATACTTGCAGCCGTCCAAGAAGCACCTGCCGGTCGTCGAGTTCATCACGCCTGAAGCCTTCAAGAGACTCGGCGAGGTGGCCGCACGCAAGGGCTTTCATCAGGTCGTCTCCAGTCCACTCTCCCGCAGCTCCTATCACGCCGAACAGGCGTTCTAATTCTTCCGCGCCGGCGCAACCGCGGGTAACCTCGTTCGGTTGCAACGGCTAGCGTGACGAAGGTCTTTCTAACCAGGCCGGTCCTGGCGACGGTTTGCTCCTTAATCATCCTGATCGGCGGCCTGGTCGTCATGCCGACATTGCCGCTGGCCCAGTATCCCCAAATATCTCCGCCAGTCGTCACCATCACCGCTTCCTACGTCGGCGCGGCTCCCCAGGCGGTCGAGGCGCAGGTCACCACGCCGCTGGAAGAGGCGGTCAACACGGTTCAGGGCCTGCGCTACATCAGCTCGACCAGCTCGCAGGGCACGTCGACGATCACCTGCACGTTCACGCTGGAAACGAATCTCGATATTGCCGCTGCCGACGTGCAGAACTCCGTGCAATCGGCAATTGGCCAGCTGCCCGCGACGGTGCAGCAAGTCGGCGTGCAGGTAAGCAAGAACTCGGGATCCTTCGTGATGGGAATCGCGCTCACGTCGGATACGAGCAAATATAACACGCTCTTTCTGAGCAACTACGCACAGCTCAACATCGTCAACGACCTTTCGCGCGTCCCCGGCGTCTCGCTCGTCCGCGTCTTCGGCCAGCGCCAGTACGCGATGCGGATCTGGATCAATCCCAATAAACTGGCGCAACAGGGACTCGATGCGGGCGACGTGGTCACGGCCTTGCAAGAACAGAACGCCGAGATTGCCAGCGGAAGCATCGGCGCGGCTCCGGAGTCGGAAAAGCAGCCCTATACGTACACCGTCAATGCCCTGACGCAGCTTTCGAGCCCCCAGGAGTTCGGCAATATCATTCTTCGCGCCAACCCCAACGGAGGGTTCACGCGTTTGGCCGACGTCGCGCGCATCGAACTCGGCGCCGAAGACTACAGCACGGCTCTGCGTTTCAACGGCAATCCCGAAACCGTCGGCCTAGGCATTTTGCAGTATCCGACGGCTAACGCGCTGCAGGTCTCCAACGGCGTGCTCACCGAGATGGATACGCTCTCCAAGAACTTTCCGAAGGGCCTGCACTACACCGTCGCCTTCAACACGACGGATTTCGTTGCGGAATCGGTTAAGGAAGTCATCATCACGCTGCTGCTGTCGATCGTGCTGGTCGTGCTCGTGATCTACGTCTTCCTGCAGAATCCCCGCTCGACGTTGATTCCTGCGGTGACGATTCCCGTTTCGCTCATCGGAACGTTTTTCGTCATGAAGATCTTCGGCTTCACGATCAACACGATCACCCTCTTCGGGCTGACGCTGGCGACCGGTCTCGTCGTCGACGACGCCATCGTCGTCATCGAAAACATCGCCCGTCACATCGAGATGAACAAGGGGCGTCAGAGCGGCATCGCGAGCGCGGCGGAGGCGATGCGCGAGATCCAGAGCGCGGTCGTGGCGTCGTCGCTCGTGTTGCTGGCCGTCTTTATTCCCGTCGGCTTCTTTCCCGGCACGACCGGGCAGCTTTACAAGCAGTTTGCCCTGACGATCGCCGCCGCGATCACGATCTCGCTCTTCCAAGCGCTGACGCTCGCGCCCGTGATGTCGGCGCGGCTGCTCACCGGCGACGTCGAGTCCCAGTTCTTCTTCTTCAAGTGGTTCAATGCGGGTCTCGCACGTTTCCGCCACTGGTATGCGTCGGAGTTACCGCGGCTCTTCCGGTTTCGCTGGGTCGCGGTGGGCATCTTCGGCCTCGCGCTGCTGGCGACGCTCTTCATGTTCGTGAAAACTCCGACGTCGTTCATTCCGAGCGAAGATCAGGGGTATTTCATCGTCTTGGTGCAGGCGCCCGAAGGAACCTCGCTCTCCGCCGAGACGGCGATCGCGGAGAAGGCCGAGGCCATCATTCGAAGCCAGCCGCAGGTCCGCTACTTGTTCGACGTCGGCGGATTCAGCTTCACGGGAGCGGCGCCAAACCGCGGGCTGATGTTCTGCTTGCTCAAGCCCTGGGGCCAGCGCAAGGGCGCCGATGACGGTATCGATGCGGTCATCAATCGCGTCAACTACGGGTTCTTCAAGAATATTCCGCAGGCTCAGATCTTTGCGCTCAACCCGCCCGCCATCAACGGCGTCGGAAGCTTTGGGGGCTTTCAGTTCGAGCTCGAAGATCGCGGTAATGCGGGCCTCCCCGTCCTAACGAAGACCGCCTACACCATCATGGGAGCCGCCGCGCAGGATCCGCGGCTGATGAACGTCTTCACGCAATTTCGCCTGAATTCGCCGCAGGTCCAGCTCAATATCGATCGCAGCAAAGCCAAGGCCGTCGGCATTTCGTTGAACGACATCTTCGATACCCTCGAGGTCGATCTCGCCTCGCTCTACGTCAACAACTTCACCTTTCTCAATCGCTCGTGGCAGGTCGACGTGCAGGCGGACGAACCTTTCCGCAACCGCGTCTCCTCGCTGCAAGGCTTGTACGTAAGCTCCGGCTCCGCGGCAAACAATACCGCTGCCTCCATCAATCCCTTGGCGACCCCGGCGCCATTTAGCCCCACCGCCGGTACGAACGCAACGAACACCGTAATGACGCCCATCAGCGCCCTCGTGCAAATGCAGCAAGTAGATACGGCGCCGATCATCACGCATTACAACCTCTATCGCAATATCGAGCTCAACGGAAACAACGCGCCGGGGCACGGCTCGGGCGAGGCGCTCACCGCGATGGATCAGATCGCGCAAAAGGTCATGCCGGCAGGCATGAGCTACGAGTGGTCGGGGTTGCAGCTCGACGAGATCGCTGCCGGCAGCTTGAGCACGATCATTTTTGCGCTCGGCCTGGTCTTCGTCTTCCTCGTGTTGTCGGCCCAATACGAAAGCTTCATCGATCCGCTCATCGTCTTGCTGGCCGTGCCCGCCGCGCTCTTCGGCGCGCTCGGTTTCATGAACTTGCGCCATTTGATCCCGATCCCGGGACTGTTCGATCCGAGTCTTGCGCAGGACGCATACGCGCAGGTCGGATACGTCATGCTGATCGGGCTCGCAAGTAAGAGCGCGATTTTGATCGTCGAGTTCGCGAATCAGCAATTGCGCGAAGGCGCGAGCGTCGTTCAGGCGGCAATGCGCGCCGCCCAAACTCGTCTGCGCCCGATTTTGATGACGTCTATTGCATTTATCATCGCGGTGATTCCGTTGGTCTTTGCCACCGGTGCCGGAAGCGCGGCACGTCACTCGCTCGGCACCGTCGTCTTCGGCGGCATGCTCGTCTCGACGTTCCTGAATCTCGCCATCACGCCGGTGCTCTACGTCATCATTAAGTCACTCGAGCTGCGTGGAAAACCCGCGGGGCGCGATGGTCAAGCGAGTGGCGAACATCGAGAAAAGGATTTGCAATCGTTAAGCCCAACCTCTGGATAAACGCCTGATCGGTTTGATAACTGCCGTCACCGGCGATTTCAGGGAGTTGCTTGCATGCTCGGACGTCCATTTGGCGCGGTTCTCGCCGCAGTAGCGGCATTAACGATTACCGCTTCGGCATTGCCGGCGCTGGCCGACGGCACCGAGAACGTTTATCAACAATCGATTCTCCCCGGCGCGAATACCGCGATCAAGAACTTCCTCGATCAACAACATGCGGCGCGTGAAAAAGCCAGACGTCAGGCATCGGCGACGAGCCCCAACGTTGCGCAGGCACCGCCGGTTCCGCAGCCGCGTACCGGCCCCGTAATCGCGTTGCCCGGCGAGCGGTTCACGTACACCGCAGCAATTTCGGCGGCCAATCCATACGGCAACATCGGTTCGTACGGTAAGGGCTGGCTGATGGGCGGCACCGATCTCTCCGCAGCTTATCACCTGAACTGGTCGACGCGTTTGATGGTGAGCATGTTCCAGCTGCAGCATTGGCCGGAGGGCTTCAACAGTGGTTTAGCGCCGGTCTATCTTGCCGGCTTTCGCAACCCGGTCGGCTGCGCCGACTTAAGCGACGGAAATGCATGCGGCCCCGGAACGGGGCGCAATATCAACGTGGCAACGAAGGACACGTTCGGCGTCTTCATGCTCAACAAGCTCTTCGTGATCAAGTCGGACAAACTACCGGGTCCGTTGCCGATCGTCATTACGCCAACGTACGTGGCGCGCGGCGGCCTCATCGCATTTGCGCCGGGGCATAACGACGTCGTGCCCTTCACGTATAACCTGCCGGACGGGCCGGTCGAGAACATTCCAGTGCGTACCGCGCAGTACTATGCCGTCGCCGTCACGCTGCCGTTTTTGAAGACCCCGAAGATGTTCGCCACCTTCACCGTCGCGCCGCAGTGGATCGTTCACACCGCCGGAGCCAATGTCGGCAACTCGATGCAGCTTCCGCAGGTACTTTACTTTGAGTACACGCCGACGCGCACGACGACGCTCTTCTTCGAGCCTCAGAGCGCGCGCGACTATCTGCCGACCGATCCGTATCCCGAACACCTCTTTGCGTACTTCTTGGGCGTATCGCAGCGGCTGACGAAGTACTCCTTCGTTCAGGCCGTGCTCAATAGCGGCGGCGTGACGAATCAAGGGCCGGACGGCATCGTTGGAATCAAGTGCTTGACGGCCCAGCAAGCGATCAACAACGCATGCGGCTTGGCTATCGGCGGTTTAAAAGCGACGCAACTGCAGCTGGAGTTCGGCGTCGGCTCGCCTAACGTCTTTCCACTATGAGTGCCAGAGGCTACACTATGAAAAACTCGTACGCTCACATTCTCATTACGTTGCTCGCGACCGCGGCGCTTGCGGCCTGCGGCGGAGGGGGCGCGACCTCGAGCCAGGTTCTTCCGCTGCGCGCGGCGCACGCGCGGCCGCAGACGTCGATTCTTTCGAATATCGTCGGCGTCGGCGATAGCTTGACGGCCGGCTATCAGTCGAATGGATTCCTCGGAGCGGTCGGCGTTCACAATCCAAGCGGCTTTTTCGTTCCACAGGGCCAGGAAAACGGCTGGTGGGCGGATCTCTACGAGCAAGCGTCGGCCGAACCGCTCGATACGGCGATTTCCAAAATGTACGATCCGTCGACCAGTCCGTTGCCTTTGATTGCAAAGCCCGGACTCAACAATCAGATCATACCGGCTACCGCGGAGTTCCCAATTCAAGAGCAGAAGTCCGGCGACGTCTGCACGGACGATAACGGTTTCAATGAGGCGGGTTACCACCTTAAGGGAGTCTCACGGGTACGAATGGATCCCGACTCGACCGAAATTCGCGACGTCGGCATCCCTGGTCTGACACTCCACGAGGCCAACGTACTCCACGAGCCGCAGACCGACACCTGTAAATTTATCCCCGGTGTGCCCGGTCTTCTCAGCATGGTCGTCTCGGATGAGAGCGGCACGTTTTGGCCCGTGCTCGGAAACTTCACAAGACTCGGGCCGAATCTCACCGACGTCAATGCCGCAGCGTCGCGCCATCCGACGTTGGCCACGGTCTGGCTCGGCGCAAACGACGTGCTCAAGTACATGGGAAGCGGGGGTCGCTTTGTCGGCGGCGACCGCAACGCGGCGCAAGCGGAGGAGGATCTGCGGGCGACAATCTCCACGCTGGAGCACGCGGGAGCTCACGTAGTCGTCGCAAATCTACCCAACATTCTCGAGGTGGGCTATTTTCAGCGCGTCACCAATCCGAAGAGCTTTAAGCGAGATTGCCCGCTAGCGACGTATGCGTGGTGTCTTATAAATCTCGGGATAGGCGCAACGAAGCAGGACGTAACGGCGATCGCGAATCAGTACCATCTCTCGACCCCAAACGGGTGCGTGCCGGCTTCGGAGACGAAGCCCTGCGGCTATCTAACCCTTCAAGGAGCGATCGAAATCGTTCAATACGCCGGCGATAATCAGGGTAACTACCCCAACCTCGATTGCGCCGTACCCAAACCGCACTGCAAGGCCGTGCCCGGTAGCGGTTTGGGTAACTACTACATCACGCCCGAGTTTGCAGGCAAGATTCAGGCGCTCAACGATGCGATCAACCAGGGAATCGACGACGCCGCCACGGCCTCGCACGTTCCGCTCGTCGACGTTGCCGCGATCTTTCACGGGCTTGCGAGCGGAGATCCGTCCGACCCGTACTTTAAATTGGCGGCATCGATCAATCCAGGCGTCTGCTGTACGCTGGGATACTTGTATGGAATACTGAGCTTCGATGGGTTGCATCCGTCGAACACCGGCTACGCGTTGATTGCCTACGAGTTCATCGATACGATCAACAAGGCGTACGGAACGCATATCCCGCAGGTCGACGTCAAAGCTGCATACGACGGCAAACGCTGTCACAACTCGAACTACTGCTACCCCGATCCCTACGCGCCCCCTAACGACATACAATACTAGAGCTCCGTGCTGACCTGGCTGCGCGAGCTCGCGGCGACCGTCGGCACCTTCGATCGTTCGGCGCTCGAGCCGGGCTACGCGCTACGCTGCACGATCGGCGTCGCGATCCCGCTCGTGATTGCGGCGATGCTCGGAAAGCCTGCGCTCGGCGTGGCCGCGGCGATCGGCGCCTTCATCACCGGATTCACCTCGCTGCAGGGAATCTATCGCACGCGCCTGCTCGCGATCCTGAGCGCGGCGTTCGGCATGGCCGCGACCAGCTTCATCGGCGCATTGGCGGCGCATTCCACCATTGGACTCATCGCGGCAACGGCGGTCGCCGGCTATGCATGCGGAACGATCGGTCAACTCGGCCCAGCCGCGGCGACGGTCGTGCTCAACTCATTGGTGGCCTTCGTACTCTTCTCGAGCCAACCGTTGGCGCCGGCGGCCGCGCTGCTCCAATCGGCGCTCGTGCTCGGCGGCGGTCTCATTCAAGCAGTTCTCGTGCTGCTCGCGTCGCCGGCGGAACGGCTGACCGCCGAACGTTCCGCGCTGGCGGAGGTTTATCAAAACCTCGCAGAGTATGCGCGGGGCATCGCCGTTGGTTCGTCCGCGATGCCGCCGATCACGCCGTTTGCAACCGCGCGTCAGGTCTTGGCCGATCCGCAGCTATTTGCGCGCGCCGCAGAACGCGCGCGTCTCGATCGTCTGCTCGAAGATTCGGAAGTCATTCGCAAGCGTCTGGGCGCGCTCGCGACAACGCGCGAGGTTCCTAAGGGCGTCGGCGGCCTGCTCGACGCGATCGCCGGCATCTTGCGCGGCACTCTAAAGCCCGAATCGGTCGAGCTGCCCGATGTCTCCGGCGACTTGGGGGTCAACTTGCGCGATGCCATGCTGGCGGCATCGATGCTCTCGAGCGGGCGTCTTCCAAATCTGCATCTGCTCTCGAGGCCTAACCCGGGGCCGTATGTTGAAAATCACATCGAGTGGCGCAGCCCCGACTCCTTGCGCTCCGCACTGGTGATGAGCATCGCGATGCTCCTAGGACGGCATTTCGAGGCCGACCGCGGTTATTGGATTCCTATGACCGCGGCAATCGTACTGCGGCCGGATTTTCAAACGACGTTCGTGCGCGGTTTCGGCCGCATCGCCGGAACGTTGGTCGGTGCAGTCGTCGCGACGTTCGTGCTGACGTCGGTTCGAGGCCACGAGGCTCTCCAAGTGGCCGGAGTTATCGTAGCGGCCGCGGCCGCTTACCTTACCTTCAGCCCAAACTATGCGCTCTTCACGGTAGCGATCACCTCGTTCGTGGTGCTCGTGCTCAGCATGCGTGGTCTTCCGGGAACGACGACGATCGCCGCGCGAGTTCTCGATACCATCGCCGGCGGCAGCCTCGCGATGATCGGCTATCTGACGCTGCCGACGTGGGAACGCAAGCGCACGCGCGCTCTCCTGGCAGATCTTCTAGACGCTCAACGCGCTTTGGCGGATGCGATCTTGCGGGCATACGTAATGCCGTCGGAAGAAGCTCTGCAGCGAATCGAGCGGGCGCGCACCGAGGCGTGGCGGATACGCACGACCGTCGAGTCGTCGATCGATCGCAGCCGTCACGAGCCGCATCGAATTCACACGATCGCGGTCGGACGCGCGCTTCGGATACTCGCGGTAACGCAGCGGTTTGCGCTGGCAAATCTGGCGCTTGAGAGCGAGCTCGGGACGCCGCTTCCGCCGGAGTGCGCCGGTGCCTTGGCCGGCTTCGCCGATGCGCTCGACGACCGGATGGCCGAGCTGGCGGCCTCGCTACGCGAGTCGCGTCGCGCGACGACCGAAGGTCGTCTGGCCGCGGCACTCACCGAGGCCGAAACGGCGCTCACGACGCAGCAATGCCCGAACGCGCAGTTCATCATCGAGCGGTTGCAGGCATACGCCGACGCGGTCGCGCGGATGGCGCGCCTCGTGGGGGTTCCCAGGGAAGCGTGACCGATATGTCATGGTTCGACAGGCTCACCATGACGCTGGGAGCTCTTAGGCGTAAATGCCGCGGAGCAGCGAGGCTTTGACCACGCGATCGATGGCCAACGTGTACGCAGCCGTTCGCAACGTTGCGTGCCGAGAGTTTGCGATCGCGCGGATCGCGCGCAGGTTCGTCAAGAGAAAGTCCTCGAGCTTCTCGTTGACCTCGGCTTCCTTCCAAAAGAAGCCCATGCGGTCTTGCGCCCATTCGAAATACGAGACGGTGACGCCGCCGGCGTTAGCCATGATGTCGGGAATGACGACGATGCCTTTTTCGCGGAAGATTCGGTCGGCTTCGGGCGTCGTTGGTCCGTTCGCGCCTTCGACCAAGAGCTTTGCCTGAACTTTCGACGCAATCTCGGCGGTGAAAACCTTTTCGAGCGCGGCGGGAACGAGCACGTCGCAAGGGCTGGTCAGCAGCTCGGTGTTGGTGATCCTGTCTCCGCCTTTAAAGCCCTCGAGCGTTCCGAACTTGGACGTGTGCTCCATCGCGCCGTAGACGTTGATGCCTTGTTCGTTATAGTAGGCACCGGTCACGTCGGAGATGCCGACGACTCTACAGCCCCGGTCTTCGAAGAGTTTTGCCGCGTAGCGCCCGACGTTGCCGAAGCCTTGGATCGCGATCGTCGCCTCTTCGGGGCGCAAGCCCATCTCGGCCATCTCGTCGAGCGCGCAGATCGTTACGCCGCGACCGGTCGCCTCCACGCGCCCGCGCGAACCGCCGATCTCCAGCGGTTTGCCGGTGACGACTCCGGGCATGTTCTGCCGCACGTGCATCGAGTACGTGTCCATGAACCACGCCATCACCTGCGGCGTCGTGTTCACGTCGGGCGCCGGAACGTCTTTGTCCGGACCCACGACCTCCACCAGCTCCGCGGCATACCGCCGCGTAATGCGTTCCAGCTCGTTTGACGAGAGCGTTGCGGGGTCGCAGGTGACGCCCCCTTTGCCGCCTCCGAACGGCAGATCGACTACCGCGCACTTCCACGTCATCCAAAAGGCCAGCGCGGTAACTTCGTCGAGCGTCACGCCTGGATGGTAGCGGATGCCGCCTTTTGCCGGTCCGCGGGCGAAGTTGTACTGCACGCGATAACCGGTGTAGACCTCGAACTCGCCCGAATCGCGCTGGAACGGAATCGAGAAGATGATCTGGCGCGACGGATGAGTGAGAATGCGGCGCATGCCGCCGTCGAGTTCGAGCAGGTCGGCGGCTTCGTTGAAGTACGCGATCGCGTCGCCGAAGACGGAAACGTCGCGGACGGAGGGCGCCGTTTCGCGCAGAGCAGTGGTCATGCGACACCCTTTCCCGATTTTGCCGCCCGAGCCCCTCGATTCATACGTTGAATCGGAAGTTCACGACGTCGCCCTCTTGCATTACGTACTCCCGGCCCTCGCTGCGGACGCGCCCGGCGGCGCGCAACGCCTCCATGGTCTGGTACTGCACGTAATCCTCGTACGAGACGATCTCGGCCCGGATGAAGCCCCGCTCGATATCGCTGTGAATCGTGGCGGCCGCCTGGGGAGCCTTCGTCCCCTTGCGAATCGGCCAGGCACGAGCTTCCTTTTCGCCGGCCGTGAGAAATGTCATCAGACCGAGAAGCTCGTAGGTTTCGGCCGCCAAATCGTCGAGGCCGCTGCGCTCGATGCCCAACTCCCGCCGAAACTCGACCGCCTCGGATTCGGAGAGCCCGGCCAGCTCGGCTTCGACCTTACCGCTGAGCACGATGGCCCGCCCGCCGTCGGCGCGCGCGATCTCCTCGACGGTCCGCACCTTGTCGGAGCTCTTGCCTATCTGGTCCTCGTCCACGTTCGCAACGTAAAGGATCGGTTTGGCGGTCAGAAGGAACGAGTCGGCCGCGACCTGCGCCTCGAGCGAATCGCGCGCGAAGCTGCGCGCCGGCCGCGCCTCTTCCAGCGCCGCGGTCAACCGTTGCGCGGCGCCGAGATACTCGCGCATTTTCGGGTCGGCTCGAATCTCGCGCTCGATCTTCGGCAACCGCTTACGCATCGTCGCGAGATCCGCCAGCGCCAGCTCGATACCGACGATCTCACAGTCGCGGCGCGGATCGAGGGCGCCCTCGACGTGCGTGACCTCGTCATCCTCAAAGCAGCGAACCACCATCGCGACCGCATTGGTCTCCCGGATATGGCTCAGAAAGGCGTTGCCTAGTCCCTCGCCGGCGCTGGCGCCGCGCACCAAGCCGGCGATGTCCACGAAGCGAACGGTCGCCGGGATAATTCGCGCCGCGCCGGTGAGGCGTTGGAGGACGGGTAGGCGCGGATCGGGTACCGCGACCTCCCCGACATTGGGCTCGATCGTCGCAAAAGGATAGTTTGCGGCCAGCGCCTGGGCCGAGCGCGTCAGCGCATTGAAGATTGTGGACTTGCCGACGTTCGGCAGGCCGACGATTCCGCAGGAGAGTGGCATACTCGACAGCCCGCCGGTTCGGCCGCTCGCACTGCTCGCCCTTGCGGCGTCATATCGGGTTGCATGCTCCGGCAAGAGAATCCGCCGGGGGCGTCGGATAGCTCCGGATGCGGCAAATGAAGGTCGACAAACTAGGAATCGACCTCCTGACCCACGATCCGGTGGTCATCCTCAAGGATATGGACGGCTCGCACTATCTACCGATACTGATCGGTCCTTTTGAAGCGACGGCGATCGCGCTCGCGCTGGAAGGCGCGCCGGTTCCGCGTCCGCTCTCGCACGACCTGATGCGTAATATCCTCGAGTCACTGAATACCAACCTCGAGCAGGTCGTCATTCACGACATCAAAGACTCGACGTTTTTCGCAAAACTGGTCGTGCGCACAAATGGCGAGCTTCAAGAAATTGACGCGCGCCCGTCCGACGGAATCGCACTCGCTCTGCGTGTCCCCGCGCCGATCTTCGTCTCGGACAAGATCGTGCTCGAGGAGGCTGCTACGGAAAAGAGACCTGCGAACGACACCGAAATGGCCCGATTCAAGAAATTCCTCGACGACCTAAAGCCATCGGATTTTAACCGATAAAAAATATTTGGAGCCAACGACTTGGCGCGTTGACGGCGCTTGCCTTCGTACTTTCGGGCTGCACCTCCGGCTCGCAGGCATCGTTGCCGTATATGCAGAGTGGCGCGGCACTGCGCCTGCTGGATGGCACCGGCGCCGGGAAGATCACGCACATCGTCTACATCGTGCAGGAGAACCGGAGCTTCAACGATCTTTTCAACGGCTATCCCGGCGCGCACACCGTCACGAGCGGCAAAATCTCGACCGGCGAGACGGTAAAACTCCAGCCCGTACCGCTGTCGGACAAATACACGATCGATCACTCTTTGGCCGCATTTATCGCAGCCTGTAACGGAACGGGCTCGTTACCGGGTACCGACTGCCGTAACGACGGTTTCAATAATGAGTTTACCTACGGCGGCCCGAGCGGCGTCAAATATCCGGAGTACGTGTACGTGCCGCACTCAGACTCAAAGCCGTACTTCGACATGGCACACGAGGGCGCGCTTGCCGACCATATGTTCCAATCGCAGCTCGACGAGAGCTTCGTGGCGCATCAGTACATCATCGCGGCGCAGGCAAACTGGAGCGTCGACCTTCCCTACGGATCTTGGGGTTGCACGCAAAGTGGTTCGCGGGTCGCGTGGATCACCAAGGAACGCGGCATCGGCGGATATCAGTCGGCATGCTTCGATTACCAGACCTTGGGCGACGAGCTCGACAAGGCGCAGCTCTCGTGGCGTTTCTACGCCAGCAAGTATGGCTCGGGCAGCGGCGACGGAGCGGTGTGGTCGAGCTATCAGGCGGTTAAACACATCTACAAGGGGCCCGACTGGAAGAACGTCATCTCGCCGAACTGGAAGTTCATCACCGACGTGCGGAAGGGGCAGCTGGCGAACTTCACGTGGATCACGCCGGTTTGCAACGACTCCGATCACGTCAACTGTCCCGGCGGCTTCGGACCCTCGTGGGTCGCCGCCCTCGTCAATACCGTCGGCGAGAGCAAGTTCTGGAACTCGACGGCGATCTTCATCCAGTGGGACGATTGGGGCGGCCTCTACGATCCCGTGCCGCCGCCGTACGAGGATCGCGACAGCCTCGGGATGCGAGTTCCGCTGCTGATGCTCTCGCCGTACGTCAGGCACAATTTTGTTTGCCACAAGCAGTACGAGACGGCCAGCGTGATCAAATTCGCCGAGGATCTGTACGGCCTCGGACACCTCGCGACGCCTGCCGATAGACGCGCGGCGTCACCCGCGGACGAATGCTTCGACTTCTCGCAGAATCCGGCGAAGTTCGTAAAGATCGACGCGCCGTTGCGGCCGAAGTTCTTCATGCGGCAATACACCAGCGACTACTTTGCCCCGGATTACGAATAGGTCACGCGGCGGCCTCGGCAAGATGCTCGCTCCAGCGGATCCGTCCCGTCAACTGCATGATAGCGAACAGTGTGACGATCGCGCCGATCGTGATCGTCAGACCGCTCCAGCCTTCGTTGAATAAAGCGTACGAAAACAAGACGAGATAGACGAGCTGCGCGAGCCCGCTCTCCACGGCGGCAAATCGCCAACCGACTACGAGCCGGAGGTAAGAGATCGTAAGAAACATCGTGACGGCCGAGCATATCGCGAATGCGGCCCCGATCGAAATTCGGTCGACCAGGTATGCGAAGAGCAGATGAAACGCGAAGAACGAAGCGGCGAGGAAGAAGTAGTTGACCGGATGCAGATCGACCTTGCGCAGCGTCGTGATCGCAAGCATCACGAAAAGGTAGAAAAATAGAGCGACCGGCGCCCAAAATGTGATCCGCTGCGCCAACGGGCCCGGCTGAAGCGGGTAGGGGAACGCCATCCCGATGCCGTTGCCGGTCACGAGCGTCGCGTCGCGCCACTGCAGGCGCCAGCCGGGCCGGAGCGGCGTCTCGCCGTCGGGCGGCAACGTCTGCGGCGGAAAGTCAATCGCGTCGAAGTTCGTCGTCATCGTCAGCACGAAATTGTCGACGGACTCGACGCCGGCCCCGAAGCGATACGTCCAAGTCCCCATTCCACGCGACCGGTAGCCGATGTCGATCGAGGCCTCCTCATGCGGCGGAAGGGTGAAATTGACGCAGCCTTGATCGAGTGCGGTCGGGTCGGTCACCCGCTTCCCGCCGATGAACGCCTGGAAATCTGCGTACGTTCCGTCGGTGGAAGGCAATGCAAAATGGACCGAGAGCCTGCGGCTGCTCGTGTCGTTTCGAATCCGGTAACGCGCAGAAAACCGAACGTTGTACAGGTTGTACCAAAGGAGTCCGTCGCGCCGCTGCTCGAGATCGAGTTTTACGTTGATCCGGCTGCTTCGAATCGGTACGTTAACGGTTTCGTAACCGTGCTTGCCGACCGCTACTTGCGCGCTCACCTGCGGCGCCGATTGCGTCTGATCGCTGCCCCACAACGTGGTCAGCTTCTCTCGTTGACTCGAACCGGAATCGCTCGTGCGCTGCACGAGCGTCGCTCCCAGAATCATCCAGGCCACGCTGGCCGAGCAGAAGATAAAGATTATGGCTATCAGGCGTTTGAGCATGAGAAGCCCCTCGAGCGGCATTGGTTCGCTTTGCGATGCAAAGCTAAGTACTTTGTATCACAAAGTAACCGCCGGCGCAAGGGCCAAGGTCCACAGGATTTGGCGTGCTCGTTACGCTAGAATCGCAAGCGTATGAATGATGATTTGCGGGCCGATATCGGTGTGTTCGGCGGATCGGGCTTTTATTCGCTGATCGAAAACGCGCACGAAGCCTGGGTCGAGACGCCGTACGGGGCGCCGAGCGACAAGGTCGCACTCGGCGAGATCGCCGGACGCCGCGTCGCCTTTCTGCCGCGGCACGGCAAGGATCACCGGTTTCCGCCGCAGGCCATAAACTATCGCGCGAATCTCTACGCGATGAAAAAGCTCGGCGTGAAATGGATCGTCGCGCCTACGGCGAGCGGCTCGCTGCTCAAGAGCGTGCCGCCCGGTTCGATGGTCGTCGCCGACCAGCTCGTCGACCGCACGAGCGGGCGGAAAGACACGTTCTACGACGGGCCGATCACGACGCACGTCAGCTTCGCCGACCCGTACTGCCCGACGCTGCGGCCGATTGCGTCCGAAGCCCTCAAGTCGCTGGGTATCGAAACGTTCGATCGCGGAACGGTCGTCGTAATCCAGGGGCCGCGATTTTCGACGCGCAGCGAATCGAAGTGGTTCCAGAGCCAAGGCTGGGAAGTCATCAATATGACGCAATACCCGGAGGCCTATCTGGCGCGCGAGCTCGAGATGTGTTACGTCAACATCTCCCTGATCACCGACTACGACGTCGGCCTCGAGGGGATGCCGGCGGTTTCGCATCACGAAGTGATCGAGGTCTTCAACCGAAACAACGAACGCGTGAAAAGCGCGATCGGCAGAATCGTCGAGAAGATCCCGCTCGGCTCCGACTGCACGTGTCAACGCGCGCTCGACGGCGCGCGCTTCTGATCGATGAAGAGCCTCCCACAGGTCGATCTCACGATCTACTTCAAGGCTTTCGGACTACTCGTGCGGCATCCATCGATCTTCGTGATGCCGCTGCTGGCCGCCGTCGTCGAGCTCTTGCTGACGCAGCTTTCGTATCTATTTACCGATCCGCTCGGGGGTTCGGGCGCAGGCATCTTTCAAATGCTCGTGCAGCTCGTCTATCTCTGGGCCTTTGGAATCACGATCATTCAGGCGAATGCCGTCTGGCGCGGGCGCCGCGGCGCGTTCGATGAGGCCTGGGACGAGGGGCGCGCCAAGTTCGTCGGCATTCTGTTCGCGGCAATCGGCTTTCAGTTCGTCGTGTGGGCGGCAAGCTATATCGGATCTTTCGCCGGTTCCCTCGGGCTCATCCTCGGGATCGTCGCGGCGCTGTTCCTCATCTACACGATCCCGGCGGCTTCCATCGGCGGAATACCCGGAACGCTCGCGCTCTCTCAATCCGTACGAGCCGTTCGTGCCGCGCCGATCGCATCGCTGATACTCGCTCTCGTCTTCTTCGTGATCTGGTACGTCGCCGTACCGATGGGATTACCGTTTCTCTTGATTCATGCCCCGCCCGCGATCTGGAGCTTCGTGAGCGCCGGCGCGCGTGCGATCGCGCTGGCGTATCTCGCCTTTCCGTTTGCCAGGCAGTACGACGACGTCGCATTTAGGGGTTATTTGTAGGCGCGAACTCAGGATGACAGTGAGGTGGGGAGAGACATTCGCACCAGCTCGCCGACCAGCGCCGGGGAAACGTTCGTGCGAGCGAGGCGTTGTGCCTCATCCAACTTGCTGAGAAGCGCGATGGCTTCTCTGCCTTCCAGCGGTCGAAGGCGCGCGAGCCGCTGCGCATAGTCGAGCGACACCAGGGCGACGCCGTCGTGACCGCTGGCGACGATCCAATCCCGAACCAGCGTCTTGATCGTTTCCAGCCCATCGTCGAGCGTCTCGCGAGTCGCCCAGGTGTCTTGCGGCGACGCGCCTTCAACGCTATCGAAGAACCACCGGGCGACGTGCGCGCGCAGTGATTCTTCTTCTCCACCGAGCGCCGCGACCGCGCGCGTCACACTTCCGCCGCCCAGCGATGCTCCGAGCTCGGCATCGGCGTCGCCATAATGCATCCGGCCCAGGACCTCACGAACCTGCGCCTTGGAGAGTAACGGGAAGCGAACCTCGAGGGCGCGCGACCGAATCGTCGGCAGCAACCGGCCCGGCGCCGGCGTCGTGAGCAGCATTACGACGCCCGCCGGCGGCTCCTCCAAGAACTTCAGCAGCGCATTGGCCGCCTCGCGCGTCGCGAAGTCGACGTCGCCGAGCAGTAAGACGCGCATCCCGCCACTATAGGACTGCAGCGAAAGCTGACGGACGAGATCCCGGGTCGAGAGTTCGTCGCCTTGATAGAAGCCTCGGGGCGCATCGGGATCGCCGATTTTGAGCGTTCCCTCGTGCTCCAAGAAGTCGGGATGATGTGCGCCGTCGGCCCGAAACAGCGCGCACGACGAGCAGACACCGTCGTAGCCGAGGATTCGTTCTTTGGGCGCCACGCAGAGCAGCGACTGCGCGAGCCGGCGTGCGAAGAATTTCTTCCCGACGCCCGCAGGTCCGGAGAAGAGGTATGCGTGCGCGAGCGTCTCGCGCGTAAGCGCATCGAAATAACGCTTGGGGCCTTGCGCCCCTACGACGTCGAAATGGAGTTCCACGCATCTTCCAAAAGGCGGTCCCGCGGCAGCGTGCCGTCGAGCACCCGGTGGCGCGCCGATTTTGCCAGCTCCAGGTAACCCTGCCGAACGCGCTCGTGGAAGGCGGCGTCCCGGCTTTCGACCCGGTCCAAGACATATCGCTCTTGCAATCTCGCTCGCGCCACTTCGATAGGGAGATCGATCAACAGAACGAGATCGGGTTGGATTCCGCCGGTCGCTTCGTCGCAAAGCCGTTGCAACGACGCAAGCTCGAGACCACCGCCGTATCCCTGATAGGCCAGCGTCGAATCCGTAAAGCGATCGCAGAGCACGAGCCGATCCTGCGCGAGCGCGGGACGAATCACTTCCGCGACGTGCTGGACGCGTGCGGCACTCACGAGAAAAGCCTCGGTCAGGGGCTCGATCGTGAGAGTGCGGTCGAGAAAGATCGAGCGAATCGCATCGCCGGTTGCGGTACCGCCGGGCTCGCGCGTTACGACGACGTCGCGCCCTTCCACGCCGAAGCGCTCGACGAGCCCTTTATGCAGCGTGCTTTTCCCGCTGCCCTCGATGCCTTCGATTACAACGAACACCTAGGTTTCGGTGGTTTTATAAATTCTGACGCGGCGGTTGGGCTCGAGCCCGGTGCTGCGCGATTGCAGGCGATACCGTTCGGCGAGCTGGTGCTGCATGCGGCGAATGTACGACGTTTGCGGCGAAAGCTCGATCGCGTTGTTGTTGAGCATCACCTGATAGACGGCCTCCTCGGCTTCGCGCAGCGCAATTTCTTCGTTGTCGATCGACCCGAGATTGAAGACGTCGCGAAGGGCAGCTTGAATTTGAGTCGTCGTGTTCGTTTTGATGGAGTAGATCGGCACGTTGTCCGAAGCGATCTGTTTGAGCTTCGGCTGCTCCTTGCGCTCGAGCGTCTTGAGCGTGAGAACGACGTCTGCGTCGTCCCAGTTGCGCGCCATCGCGGCGTTGACGCGCAGGTTCGTGATGGCGCGCTCGATCTTGTTGCGCGAAATGCCGTAAGGAAAGATCGAAAGCGGCCGTTCGCGCTCCTCGCCGTCGTGGTCGTGATGATCGTAGGCTTCACTCAGCCGGGGCATCGACTCCGTGTCGGCCTCTTGGACGACGGTGACCTCGCCGCTGGGCTGGCGCTGGCGCACCTCGGGCTGCGGCTGATATCCGCGTAGCAGCGCGTCGATTACCTCGGCGACGTTCTTATGAATTGCCAGCCGGTCGCGGTCGTGGATCTCGATAACGACGTCGAAGGTCGGGGGCGCCTTGCGTTCGAGAACGGTCTTTCGCGTGCCGCGGCGCCGCGCTTCTTCGTCCGAAAGCGTGACGGCGCTCACTCCGCCAACCAAGTCCGAAAGCGTCGGGTTCATCAAGAGGTTCTGTAGCGTCTGGCCGTGCGCCGTTCCAATCAGCGTCACGCCGCGCTCGGCAATCGTGCGGGCGGCGGCCGCCTCGGCCTCCGTGCCGATCTCGTCGATCACGATGATCTCGGGCATGTGATTTTCGACGGCCTCGATCATCACCGCGTGCTGCAGCGCCGGGTCGGCGACCTGCATGCGCCGCGCCATGCCGATCCCCGGATGCGGGATGTCGCTGTCGCCGGCGATTTCGTTCGAACTATCGACGATAACGACGCGCTTTCGCTCTTCGGAAAGCACGCGCGCGCACTCGCGCAGCATCGTCGTCTTACCGACGCCGGGTTTGCCGAGCAGACACATTGACGACCCGCTGCGCAGCACGTCGAGCAGAATATCGATCGTTCCGTAAACCGCTCGGCCGACGCGGCACGTGAGCCCGACGATCTTGCCGGTCCGGTTACGAATCGCGCTGATGCGGTGAAGCGTTTGTTCGATGCCGGCGCGATTATCGGCGCCAAATGGCGAAACGCGCGAGCAGACGTGCGCGATGTCTTCGTGGCCGATCGGTACGTCCGTCAGATAAATAAAGTCGTGCTCGAAACGGGCTTCCGGTGGGCGCCCCAAATCGAGCACGACTTCAATGATGTCTTCGAGGTTACGCAGACGGACGAGGGCTTGCCGAATCGTGAGCGGGAAGATGTCGAGGAGCTGGGAGAGTTCCCAACTAGGGGAGATGGAATGAACTCTTATTGCCAAAAATCGTTCCTCACTTCCGAGGCGCTTGGGTTCACCGTTATCCGTCCTCGGTAGTCACTCCTTCACGACGCGGATCACTCGCAGCTCACCGTCGAAGGGGCCTTGAATGCGCACCCCCGCCTTCAACTCGAGGCGCAAATACTCGATGATCTCCGGCGTAATCTCCTCGCCCGGCGCGATCACCGGGATTCCGGGCGGGTAGGGCGTCAGCGTCTCGGCGCAGATTCGCCCGCTCGACTCGCGAAACTTTACAAACTCAGCATCGGCTAAGAATGCATCGCGCGGAAGCATGCGCATCGGGGGCACCGCGGGAAGTCGAAACGTTCCGCGCCTCAACCGCTCCTCGAGAATGCCCGACGGTGCGAACATGTCGATCGGCCGGTCGTCGCGCGCAAGCTCCTCGAACGCATAAATCAGGCCTTCGGCCGCCTCGCGGGTGGTTCCAATCGTAAAGAGCGCGACGACGTTGAAGAGATCCGCCATCTCCACCTGAATGTTGTAGCGACGGCGCAGCAGCGCTGAGGCCTCGTAGCCGGTATAACCCAGGCCTTTGACCGTCACTGTGACCTTTGTCGGGTCGAGATCGAAGATGCCGTGGCGCCCCTGCAGCTCTTCGCCGAAACAGTAAAGGCCCGCAATCCGGTTCAGGCGCGCGCGCGTCTCTTCCGCCAACGCGATCGTGCGCGAGAGCAGCGCTTCGCCTTCGGTGGCCATCTGCTTGCGCGCCACGTCGAGCGACGCGACCATCGGCAGATTCGGTGAGGTCGACAGGAACATCTTGAGCACCGCTTCGAGCCGATCCAGCGCGACGCGTTGGCCCTTGTGATGCAGCATCGCACACTGCGAGAATGCCGAGAGCATCTTGTGCGTGGAGTTGATGCAGATATCGGCGCCGGCGTTCGTCGCCGAGAGCGGGAGCGCCGGATGAAAGTGAAAGTGCGGCCCCCAAGCCTCGTCGACGAGCAGCACCTTACCCGCCTCGTGCACGATCCGCTCGATCGCTTCGAGGTCCGCCGCGACGCCGTAATAGGTCGGGGAGACCAGATAGACGGCGACGAGGTCGGGATGCTGCTCGATCGTGCGCGCCACGGTTTCCGGGGTCACGCAGTGGTCCATGCGCAGCTCCAAGTCCACTTCGGGCGCCATGTAGATGGGCTGCGCGCCGCTCATCACCAAGCCCCCCAACATGGACTTGTGCGAGTTACGCGGGACGGCAATCTTCTCGCCCGGGTTGATCGCCGCCATCATCATGCACTGATTGCCGCTGGTCGAACCGTTGATTAAGAAAAACGTGTGGTCGGCGCCCCAGGCTTCCGCCGCGAGCTCCTGCGCTTCTTTGATCGCTTCCGTAGGCTGCAGAAGGTCGTCGATGCCCGGCATCGGAGTGAGATCGATCGCGCAGATGTTGTCGCCGACGAACTCACGAAAGGCCAAGTCCATCCCCACGCCCTGCACGTGACCCGGCGTATGAAATGGTTGCACGCCCGAGTCCACGTAGTCGAGCAGCGCTTGGAAGTACGGCGCCCTGTTTTGATCCAAGGGTGTGGAGCTGCTAGGCCAGGACTTCGAAGCCGAGACGATTGAGCATCGCGAAATCGTCGGCGTCGCTGCGGCCTTCCGTCGTCAGATAGTCGCCTAGAACGATGCCGCTGACACCGCTTCGCATGCCGACATCCTGCAGTGCTTGCAGCGTAACCTCGCGTCCGCCGGCAAAGCGCACGAGCGCACTCGGTAAGGCAAGGCGCGCCATTGCCACAAAGCGCAACGCTTCGACCGGATCGAGCAGCGACCGCTCTCCAAAGGGCGTCCCAGGGCGCGGATTGAGAAAGTTGATCGGCACCTCTTGCGGTTGGAGTTCTTGCAAGGCAAACAAGAAGTCGAGGCGGTCGGCGACGTCTTCTCCCATGCCGATGATGCCGCCGCAGCAGAGCTCGAGATCGTGGCGCTTCACGCGCTGACAAGTCTCCCAACGCTCGTCGTACGTGTGGGTCGTGCAGACTCGGGGGAAATAGCGGCGCGACGTCTCAAGGTTATGATTGACTTTATCGACGCCGGCTCGTGCGAGCCGCTCGATCTGGCGGTCGTCCAAAATTCCCAGCGAGACGGCGACCGTCAGCGGCAGCTCGGCTTTGATTTCCTCGACGGCTGCACAGACGCGTTCCAGCAGTTTTTCGGAAGGGCCGCGCACGGCGACGACGATGCAGAACTCACCAGCCCCACGGGCGTGCGCGGCGCGCGCCGCCCTGACGAAATCCTCGACGCTCGAAAGCGGCTCGGCTTGAACGTCGGTCGCATAACGCGCGCTTTGCGAGCAAAAATTACAGTCTTCCGAGCAACCGCCCTTCTTGGCGTTGTACAGCACTTCGACGGCGATCTCGTTGCCGCAGTAGTGCGAGCGCACGTCATCGGCAAGCGCCAAGAGAGCCGGTACGTGTTCGGCGGTAAGCTGGGCAACGCCGGCGAGCAGCTCGGCGCCCGCGGGGCGGCCCCGCTCGAGCAGCTGGGCTCGCGCGCGTCGGATAGTGGAATGCGCCATCTCAGCGCTCTTGCTTCACCAAAGACTCGAAAAGCTTTGCACCGGCTTCGACGGATTGCGTCTCGGCGGCCGCAAACGCCAGAACGCCAAGCACCGGCAGACTTCCCTGCAGCACGCAATAGACGCGGTCGCGGTATGTCGGATCCGTTCGGCCCCAGCGTTCGACCAGCACGGCGCCGGCGACCGGTATGTTCAGCTCGCGGCAGAGGCTGCGCGTCAGCATGGCGTGATTGATGCAGCCCAGGCGCAGGCCTACGGTAATAACCGCCTCGAGCTTGGCCAGGGCGGCGACGTGGCCGATATTCTCGCCGGCGTTAAGGGGGACCATGATGCCCCCGATGCCCTCGGCGACGATCGTACCGGGGATTTTGTCAACTTCATCGGCGAGCCGCTCCGCGGTAAGCGGCGGCTTGGCTTCGGCGAGTGCCGCGGACCACGGGTCTCCGGCGTTTTCGAAGCGGGCGATCTCGGCGTGCGCCACGCCCGCGAGCCGGCCGGCATGCTGCGCGTCGCCCTCTCCGCCCGGCTTCACTCCCGTCTGAACGATCTTGACGACTGTCGGGTTTTCGCCGGCGCGGCGCAGTGCAAGTGCGAGCGCGGCCGTCACCCGAGTCTTTCCGACGTCGGTGTCGGTTCCGGTTACGAAGTAGCGACGCATCGCCGTAGCTCTTGCGCAAGCATTTCCACCTGTTCCAGCGTATGGTCGGCCCGGATCGTGATGCGCAGCCGCGACGTGCCGGGCGGAACGGTGGGCGGACGGATCGCTGGGACGAAGATGCGGCGCTTCCATAGCTCCTCCGAGACGCCTAGCGCGCGCTCCTCGCTACCGAGGAGGACGGAAACGATAGGTCCTTCCCCTGGCGAGTCCAGGGCGGCGCGCAGGTGCGCGGCGTTCGCTCGCAGGCGTTCGCGGCGATCGTCGCCGCGGCGCGTAAGCAGAAGCGCGATGCGCGACGCGAGCGCGAGCGACGGCGGCAGCGCGGTGTCGAAGATAAACGACCGCGCGCGATTGACCAGCAGCTCGATCGCCGTCGCGGGACCCGCAACGAAACCGCCAAGCGAGCCAAGCGCCTTCGAAAGCGTCCCGAGGATGAGGATGCGCGGATCGTCGAGCGCGCGAGCGAGGCCCGCGCCTTGCGGTCCGGCGATCCCGAGCGCGTGCGCTTCATCGAGCAGCAGGACGTCTTGCTCTCGCAAACATCCGAGGAGCGCGGCGGGATCGATTGCGTCGCCGTCCATGCCGAAGATCGATTCGCTGACCACGAGCAAACTCTTGGACCCACGCGTTGGCGGGAGCGTGGCGTGCTCGTAGATCGCGTGAGGTGTGCGCGCGAGACGGATGCCGTCGATCAGGCAGGCATGATTCGATTGGTCGGAGAGAATCGTTTCGACGAGCTCCGCAAGCACCGGAATCGTTCCCACACCGGCAAGGTAACCCGAAGAAAAGAGCAACGCGCGCTCGCGGCCGAGCCACTCCGCCAGCTCGTCTTCAAGCAGCGCGTACTCGCGGTAGCGACCTCCAAGCAAGCGCGCGCCGCCCGAGCCTACGCGTGTCGCTCGTTTGAGCGCCTCGACGACTTGCGGATCCGTCGCCAAGCCTAGGTAATCGTTCGAAGAAAAGTCGATGACGTTGGAGAGCCCATGCTGCGGAAGCTCGCGGTAGCGGCGTTCGCTGCGAATAGCTTCGAGCGTTTGCCGCGCCCGCTGGAGGTAGGTCACTCTTCATCCTTCGACAAGCTCAGGATGACATACCTTAGCGCCTGCGCGCAGCGCAGCCCTGAGCCCTTCGATAAGCTCAGGACAGGCTCTGTCGAAGGGTCAGGATGACATACCTTAGCGCCTGCGCGCAGCGCAGCCCTGAGCCCTTCGACAAGCTCAGGACATGCTCTGTCGAAGGGTCAGGATGACATACCTTAGCGCCTGCGCGCAGCGCAGCCCTGAGCCCTTCGACAAGCTCAGGACAGGCTCTGTCGAAGGGTCAGGATGACCCGGTTTTGTCGTGCTGAGCTTGTCGAAGCATGAGCTTGTCGAAGCACGCTTCGAAGAAACCGTCGACCTCTTCATCGCTCGAGCAGAGCGGCGGAACGAACTGAATCACGTCGCCGATCGGCCGCGTGAAGTGCCCCGCGTCGTACAGCGCATCGGCACAGGCGCGGCCCAAACTTTTGCGCAGCTCGATCCCGACCATCGTCCCGGCTTGGCGCACGTCCCGCACGAGCGGATGCGCGCGTAAGCTTTCCAGGTGTGCGCGCGAGCGTCGAGCGATACCCCGCCCACGCTCGAGCGTGCCCTCTTCTTCGAACAACGCGAGCGATGCCAGCGCCGCCGCGCACGCAATCGGATTTCCGGCGTACGAATGACCGTGAAGGAAATGAACGAATGCGTCCGGCGCACCGAGAAACACGTCGTACAGCGATTGACCGACCAGCGTCGCAGAGAGTGCCAGCGCGCCGCCCGTCAACCCTTTTCCGACACAGACGATATCCGGGCTAACGCCGGCCTGTTCGAAGGCGAACATCGTGCCGGTACGGCCGAATCCGGTAGCAATTTCGTCACAGACGATCAGCGCTTCGACGCCTTTTAGGCGTTCGTAGGCCGTCTTCGGAACGAGCCGGATACCGGCTGCCGCTTGAACCAGCGGCTCGACGATCACCGCCGCAACGTCTTCTCCGAGCAACGCGGCTGCGTCGTAAGTTTGCGTTTCGAACGTGACGCTGCCGAAACGCGACTTGAAGAGTGCGATATCGGAAAGGCTCATCGCGCCGATCGTGTCGCCGTGATACGCGTTGCTCAAGCGCACGAAGCGCGTGCGCTGTGGCTGACCGGCGATCTGCCAATATTGCAGCGCCATCTTGATTGCCGCCTCAACTGCGCTGGCGCCGTCGCTTGCAAAGAATGCGCGATCCATACCGGCGATCGCACAAAGCCGCTCGGCGAGCTCTTCGGCGACGGGATTCGTCGCGCCGAGCAGCGTCGCGTGATCGAGCGTCGCCGCCTGTCGCGCGATCGCCTCGACGATGCGGGGATGGCAATGTCCGTGAATCGTCGTCCAAATCGAGCTGACGGCATCGTAAACACTCCGGCCGCGCGCATCTTCCAGCATCGTTCCGCGGCCTCGCACGAACGTTCGCGCGTACTCGTCGAAGTGCCGCATCTGCGTGAACGGCAACCATAGATGCGACATTTTGGCCGTTTTTCGCTGTCAGCAGGCGGTCCCCTCACGCGCCGGTCAGTATTTTTCTCGGGACGAAGTTGCGCCGGTCTTGCCTTTTTGATATAAGCTAGATTCGATGTCCAACGAGATCGAAACGCTGATGTCGCGGCCGCACGAGGATCGCCAGCATCACACGGCGACGGACCACCACGCCGGTGGACCGGCGATCGCCTTTGCGCCACCTGCATGGTGGGCGATTGCCGTGGTACACGTCACGGCCGAGCGTGCCGACGCCGCAATAGCGTCATACGAAACGCTCGTCGAGAAGGCGCGGACCTCGGCAGCTCGGGTGCAAGAGGCCGCGATCCTGCGCTCGCAGGATCATCGGCGCGTGATCGTGCTGCTCCATCTTGACGGGCACGAGGGATTCCGACACCTCTGCGCAGCCTGGGACGATCATCACCTCGTCGCCGAGCGGCACGACGTCGCGGAATCCCGCTCCTTGACGCTCTACAGTCTGGCCGCGACCCTAGGCGACGCGGCTATCGATCCGGCGTCAACCGATGCGGTTGCGTTCGAGCAGTTCTCGTCGGGCCTCGAACGGATCCACGCCGTCACGAGCGCTATCGCCGCGGCACCGGGGTTTCGAGGCGCGTCGATCTTGCGCACTGACGACGACGGCGCTTCTGCAATCATTTATCGATCCGCCAACGTCGAAGAGATTAGAGCGTTCCGTGCGAGCGAAACGCTCTATCCGGTGCACCTAGTGCGCACGTTCGCTTGAGGCGATCCGCGTCTCGTTAAAGGCCTCTGATGCGCCTACGCGGGCCTAAGTTTCCACGCCATCATCGACCATGAGAAGCCGGCAAAAACGAAGTTCAAACCGACGACGAACCCGATGAACCACAAAGCGGAGAACGGCCACTGTATCCAAAGCAGGACGCCGAGGATGACGCTGACGACTCCGCCGAACGCGACCCACCCGTAATGCGGAAACTGCAGCATGAGCGCGGTGATGAATCGGAAGATCCCACCGAAGACGAAGAGCACGGCGAGCAGAAGCGTAACGACCAACGCTCCCGCTACGGGGTGTTCCAGCAGCATCAACCCGACGATGATATCGAGGAGGCCGACTAAGAGCAGCAGCACTATATGCCCGGCGCCGCGCGCCATGACGGCTCCCGCCAGTTGCACGATGCCGGCAACGAATAGCGCCGCCCCGAGCACGATCACCGAAGCCATCGTCGCGATCCCCTCGGCCCATATGCAGTACAGGCCGACTAGAATGAGCGCGATCCCGACGGCGAGATACCAACCCCAGAGCTTTTGGGCACCCTGAACGGAATCGGCTACGTCTGCAAAAGCCTTCATGAACCACTCCTGTTCCTAAGAGGGTAAAAGAGGAGGATTCGGCCTCAACCCGAGCGGCCCCCTACTTGGGCCCCTCGGGATCGCCGACGTGATTTGCGCGGCGCACCGCCGGCGCGACGATGTGCACGACGATGACCTGCAGCACGGCGGCGGCGGGCACCGCTAAGAACGCTCCGGGGATCCCCAAGAGCATGCCGCCCACAACCGTGGAGAAGATAATCAACAGAAAGCTCAACTGCACCCGCTGCCCGAAGATGATCGGGGAGAGAACGTTCTGATCGACGATCTGCACGACCGTGAAGATGGCCAGGACGATCAACATTTTGACCCAGCCGCTCGTCGCAAGCACGACCAGCAAAATGACCGGTCCGGAAATGACGGCGCCAACCATCGGAATCGCCTGAAACACCGCGACCACGAAACCGAGCAGCAGGGCGTAGGGAACTCCCAGAATCGCAACCGCCCCACCCATCGTCACGCCGACGATGGTTCCGTTGATGACGATTCCCTTTACGTAGGCGCTGAGGCGCACGCCGATCGTGTCGAAGGCCTCCTTCCAATCCCGCCCGGCCGTTTGCGGCAAGAGACTGAGAGTAAAACGCTCGAGGTCATCCGATGAGAGCATCCATCCAACCGCAAGCAGCAAAATTATGATCGCGTTTCCGAAAACGGCGGCAATTAAAGCCGGCCCCGCCAGCAGGTGCGCCCCGAGAGAGCTAAAGGCGCCCCCCGCGCCGTTGGCGACCGCGCCTGCGAACTGTTTGGAGAGTTCGTAACTCTTTAGGAAACGCTCGGCGGCGAGGAGTTGATCTTTCAGCGAGTTGACGTAGCCCGGAATCGCTTGTACGAGGCGTTGAATTTCGACACCCAGCGGCGCGATCAAGATATAGGCAATCAGCGCTGCGATCAGAATGGCCCCGCCAAACGCAAGGCCGACCGCGATGCCGAAAGGCATTCTCGCGCTCAGACGATCCGCGATCGGACGCAGGGCCACCGCGATCAGGATCCCGGTAAAGAGCAAGACGAACGCCGAGAGCGTGCCGGCAAGGACGAGCCAGAGGACGTACGCGCCGGCGAACACGGCGGCGGCCGTAAGCCACGTGCGAACGTCGATCGCTATCGAGCGTGGTCCGGGATCGATCATTGAGGCGTAAAGGCCACGATCTCTCCCTTGTCGCGGTCGCTCGTCCACCACGTCGTACCGTCAAACGTTAGCGCGCGTCCGTCGAACGGAACCGCGCCGACCGGTTCGAAGGTCGGAGCGCTCTGTCGGAGATCGATGCGCCCAAACTCGAGGTTCTCGAACTCCTCGTCGGCGGCCATCATAAACGCACTGCCGGCGCCGGCGAATGCAAAGCCGGCGCAGCGCGCAGGCAACGCGATCTCTCGCCGGACGGCGCCGCGGGCGTCCAGCTCCAAAATCCGCCGCTTTCCCTGCTGGCAGAGGTAGAGCGTCGAGCCATCGGCGGCAAGATGCGAGCCCGTGACGTCCGGGCACGCGACCTTATTGTCGAAGCCCCGCCCTGGGCGAAAACGGAAAAGGTAGCGATCGTCGTCTTCGAGCGCGACTACGACGGAGAGAGCGTCGCCGACCGTGGCGAGCCCGTAGGGCTTTCCCGGCGCCGCGATTTCGTCGACGACGTCCCAATCTTTGGTGTCGATCGCATAAAGCTTGTCGGTATCCCACGAGCCGACCCACAGCTGCCCGCCATAAAAGGCCAGCGGCTGAGGCCGGCCGCCGGGAGATTGCTGGCGGTTTACTTCTTTGACATTTTGCATAATCGCCAAAAGGCATACCGTCTTAGCAGGGTTGCATTTTGGACTGCGCCCTGGCGGCCAATCGGAGGGCCTCTCATCGCCAAAATCTAACGATGCCGAATGCTGCTGGCGGAGATAAACACTCCATGCATCCACGAGGCGTGGGTGATGAAAGCCGTCTCGCCAAGTTATCCGCGCTCGCTCCCGCCAGACCTACCCCCTTTCGACGTATCGGTCAAAGCGAGGCTCGGCGAGGACGGCACGGTTAAGGAAGCCACCATCTATCGTTCCAGCGGCTATCCTGACGCGGATGCTGCGGCGATCGATGCTGCAAAAGCCTCGGTCTATAGTCCAAAGGTTGTTGATTGTAAGCCGACCGAGGGCGTCTGTCAGTTCCACGAAGTTTTTAGCGTCGGCTCGCCGCTCAATCTTCCTACCGTACAGCCAAGGACTTGGTATACACCACCACCACCACCGCCTTACGAATCGAAGGGCTCAGGATAATACAGGGCGCGTGGTCGCTCAGCCATCCTTCGACAGGCTCAGGATGACATACCTAAGCGCCTGCGCGAAGCGCAGTCCTGAGCGAGGCGCGAAGCGCAGTCCTGAGCGAGGCGCGAAGCGCAGTCCTGAGCGAGGCGCGAAGCGCCGAGTCGAAGGGTCAGGATGACGGCGAGTTACGCTACGCTTCGATGCGTTCGTCGATTGAGACGTTGTACAGGAAGAGGAACTTGCCCCATTCGTCGGGCAGCGTGTTGCGCTTGATCTGAATCCAGGGGATGTACTTCGGCTGGCGCGGTTTGCGCTGTAGCGACATGTTGGCTTCGTGTGGAGTCCGGTTGTTCTTGCGGTTGTTGCAGCGCATGCAGGCGCAGACCAAATTCTCCCAAGTCGAATCGCCGCCGCGGCTCTTGGGGACGACGTGATCCACGGTCATCAACCGTTCGCCGCGCGTACCGCAGTATTGGCAGGCGTGTTCGTCGCGGATCAGGACGTTCTTCTTCGTTAACGCGACCCGCTGCATCGGACGGCGGATGTAGTAAAGCATGCGAATAATCGAAGGCATGCGCATTTCGAACGTCGGCGAGGCCAGAATACGCTCGCGCCCATGCAGCATTTCCGCTTTGCCGGCAAAAATGAGTTTAACCGCGCGCTGAAAGCTGGTGACGTTGAGCGCTTCGTAAGTGAAGTTCAGTACGAGCACTTCGCTCATGCGGAGGTTACCTTCATGCTATGAAAGCGAGGCATCTCAGGTGCCTCGCTTCCGAACGAACGCCATGCGCGTCTCGGTTAGCATCTGCGTTATTGCTAACCGCTCTTGCGGTCGCAACCTTTCTTTGACCCGTTCGAACGCCGCCGTCGCCACGTCAATCGCGACTTCGGCCGACGCATGATCGGGCGCGCGTCCCTCCTGCTCGGTCAAATACGCGTGAGCGGCGAGGGCAAGCGTCGCGATAACCTCGCGCAGCAAAGGCTCGACGGGCGGGATCTGCCCTTGAAATCCGCCGCTTTCCCACTCGGGAGCGGTGGCCTCACTAGACATCTCGAGTCGAAATTACGCCGCGGTGGAAGCCTTCCCTTGCTGCCTAACCATCTGGAGGAAGTACTGGTGGACGCGAGCGTCGGTGCCGAGCTCGGGGTGGAAGGAGGTCGCGAGCACGTTTCCCTCACGCGCCATCACACCGCGTCCTTCTCGCTCCGCAAGCACCGCAACGTTCGGCCCGTGCCGCTCGATCCACGGCGCGCGGATGAAGATTGCCGGAAACGGCGTGTTGCCCAGCGCCGGGATCGCAAGCTCGACCTGTGCCGAGTCGTTCTGCCGTCCGAACGCGTTACGGCGCACGGTGATGTCGATGAGATCGAGCGTCGATTGGTTCAGCCCGACGACATCGTGCGCGGCAACGATCATTCCCATGCACGTCCCCCAGAGCGGCATTCCGGCACGCGTGCGTTCGACGATCGGCGGCCTAAGACCAGAGCGCTCGAGCAACTTCATGACCGTCGTGGATTCACCCCCGGGCACGATCAGCGCATCTACGAGCGCGAAGTCAGCGGGGGTCTTTACGGGGATTGCGGAGGCGCCGCAATGCTCGAGTGCCGCAAGATGCTCGATTACATCTCCCTGGAGAGCCAAGACACCGACCACTTGTCGTGCTTCGACTGCGCTCAGCATGACAAGTGGCTAGACACCGCGGGGAGCCATCAGCTGCGCTTCCGTAAGCTGGCGGACGTCGAGGCCGGGCATCGCCTCGGATGCGCCGAGCGACCGGCAAGCCTCCAAAACGATCGCAGGTTCGCTAAAGTGCGTCGTCGCGTCCACGATGGCACGGGCGAAACGTTTGGGATCCTTCGATTTGAAGATGCCGCTTCCGACGAAGATGCCCTCCGCGCCAAGCTGCATCATCAACGCGGCATCCGCGGGCGTTGCGATGCCGCCGGCGCAGAAGAGCACGACCGGCAACTTGCCGTCGCGCGCAATCCCCTTGACGAGTTCGACGGGGGCCCCAAGATCGCGGGCTCGCGCGACGAGTTCTTCCTTTGGGGCGACGTGCAGGTCGCGAATCGCATCCCCGATGGCGCGCATGTGACGAACCGCCTCGACGATGTTGCCGCTACCCGCTTCGCCCTTGCTGCGAATCATCGCCGCGCCTTCTGCAATTCGGCGAAGCGCTTCGCCGAGGTCGCGCGCTCCGCAGACGAACGGAGTCTTAAAACCCTGTTTGTCGACGTGGTAATTGTCGTCCGCCGGTGTCAGCACTTCCGATTCGTCGATGTAATCGACGCCGAGCTGCTGCAACACTTGCGCCTCCGCAAAGTGCCCGATGCGGCATTTGGCCATCACGGGAATCGTTACGGCGTCCATGATGCCGCGAATCAGTTCGATTCCGCTCATTCGAGCAACACCGCCGGTCGCTCGGATGTCTGCCGGGATCCGCTCGAGCGCCATCACGGCGACGGCGCCCGCCTCTTGCGCGATCGCTGCGTGTTCGGGTGTCACGACGTCCATGATGACGCCGCCTTTGAGCATCTGCGCGAGTCCGCGCTTGACCGTTACGGTTCCAGTTTCCATGCCTCTATTCTAACAGGCGTTCCCCAGAGAACGCCGCGCCCCAGTGCTCACGGAGGGGTCGGCGTCCCGTCGGGCGCCCCGACCTCGGGCGAGGCCGGGGGACCGCTAGACGCGGGCGATGGCGCGAAGGTGGGAAACGGCTTCTGGCGCCAGATCGGGATATTCGGATTCGGCGTCGGAGTTGCCGGCGCCGGCGGCGGCGACGAGGCTTTCGGCGCGGGCGGCAACGTGGGCAGCGGTTTTGGCGGAACGCGAGGATCAGGAAAACGAGGGTCGCCGGCGGCTGAAAGGGACTGCGAGCGCTTCCAATCGGGGCCGTAGGGCTGCGGCGAAGCGTCGGCGCCGGAGGGTAGCGGCGTAGGCATCACCGACTGCAACTGCTGCTCGGTCGCCTGTTGCATGACCCGGTCGCCCATGTGCTGTCCCACGGCGACGGCAATCAAGAGAACGGCGGCGCCCACTGCCAGAACGACCGTCGGAAATCTCACGCGCGGGCCAGCGGGCGAACGAGGTCGAGTTTTGCGGCGCGCGCGCGCCGGTCGCTCGGCTTGCCGATCAAGTGCACCTCGCGCAACTCGCCGGCAGCCATGTTCACGCGAGCCGTGTGTCCGCGAAATTCGAGCAGCACATCGCGCGCGCGGTCGAGCAGGTTACCGACGAAGATGCGCACCGCGCCCGCATCGTCTTCGAACGCGATCGCACCGACTTCCACGGGCGATATCGTTACTTCGTCGCTCACGTCGCGTCCGGCGTAGATGCACGCAAACGGTTCTTCCGCCGAAAGCTCGGGCATGTTCGCGTAAATCGTATCGTTGAGCAAATCAACGACATACGTGCAGCGCCGGCCGCCCCAGTGCACCCGAGCGGCGGCGAGCCATTTCCAATTCGCCGGACGCAGGGGCGCCAAGTGCGGACGTCCGCTGGTACGATAGCCGTCCAAGCCCCCGACGGTTTCGGCGACCGCCCACAGAAACTTCGCGCTGGTCCACGGGGAGAGATACATTCCGCGGTTGCTCAACGAGCCGCCGTCGAACCATTCGGCAAACTCGCCGGGGACCGTATTGCGCGGGCTTCCGGCTTCCATTGCGGCATAGGTCAGTGTGAGGAAATGCACGGCATCGTCGGTCATCCCGTTACGGGCGAGTGCGACCGCAAACCACAGCGTAAGGTCGGGCCAGATGCCGCCGAGCAGCCCAAAGCCATACGATGGAAAATACCAAGCGTCGGCGGTCGAAATCGTGCGAAGTCCGACCGGCGTCACAAAATCCGCTTCCTTCAAGCGCGTCAGAATCGCGCGCCGCTGCGCCTCGTCGGCAACGCCGAAGAGGACCGGGAAAATCTCGTCGGCCGTAAAATTGTCTTGGTAGTTTCCGTCCTGATCGTAGTTGAGGACGAAGGCGCCGGTATCGTCGTTGTACAGATAATCCATCATGGCGGTACGCATGCTCGCCGCCTGCGCGCCGTACTTTTCCCAATGGTCGTTATCGCCGACAACCGCACAGAGCATGGCCGCCGCCTCGAGCGCGTAGACGGCCTCCGCATTGATCTCCGTGACGGCGCCGTCGAGCGTGTAATACGGAATGATGTTGCGCCACGAGGAAATGCCGTGCATGTCTACGCCTTTGGCTTGGCAATAGACCAAGCCGTGAGAATCGCGCTGCGAAAGCAGGTAATCCGTAAGGCGAATCACCAGCGCGATGTGTTCCCGAACCCACTCGTCGTCGAGCGTCGCGTTGTAGTGGTGGAGCATCGCGATCAGATGCAGCGGTGTGTCGTCGTTGATGTTCAGGTCGTAATCGGTTTTATAACCGGTGACGCCGCGCACGTATTCGACCATTAGCCCGCTCTCCTGGACGGCTTCGTTAAAGACTTCGAGCGCGTTGCGACTGAACTCCGGCCAGAAGTAATCGAAGCCGTGCACGAACCAGGACGTGTCGCGTGAGACGAGGATGTCGGAGGGCGGCGAGTTGGTCGCGCCCCAGCCGTGCGGATACTCCTTTACGATGCGCAGCATGTTGGCCTTCGCCCAAACCACGCCGCGGCTGATCTCTGGAGAGGGAGTGAGGAATCTCGCGTCGGCGAGACGCTCGTTGAAATAGCCTTGCGTATCGTGCAGCGCGCGCAGATCGGAGAGCAGTGCTTCGAGAACGGGGCGACTGCGTTCGGTTCCGGCCTTGTCGTAGACGACGGCTAGTCGCAGCGATTCACGCGCCCCGGCCGCCACCGTAATCTGGTATTCGAAGGCGCCGAAGATGCGCCGGCTCACGAGCTCTGCTTGCTGCGGCGTGACGTCGCCCATCGTCGGTTTCGAATCGGCTTGCGAAAAGGTTGCGCGGCGCATGGCTTCGAGCAAAACCTGCTCGCGCAGCGACAGCTGGACGGCGACGGGACGGCGCGATCCGCCCCACCAGCGCTCGCCGCCGGTCTCGAGATTTTTCGAGCAGATGAAGCGTCCGTCGTTCCAGGCGCGGACCTCGTGTTCGGGCTCGCCGTAAAACCGCTGGCCGACCAGCATCGCCCACGGGAAGAGCGAAACGTCTAGCGCTTCGGCGCCCGGATTGAAGAGCGTCACGTCTACCACGAATGCGACCGCACGGTCGAACTCCGGCCCGTGCGGCACGTAGAAGGCCTCGGTTACGTGGACGCGGTGGTCGAGAGTAAACTCAGAGATCTGCGCGTAGGGAAGGAAGGTGAGATCGTGCTCGATTTGGTGCGGGAAGAACGTGCGGTCGAGCAGACGATAGGCGATGTGGTGCGTACCGAAGATGATCTGGTCGGTGTCGGCATCCCAAAGCCCTCGCACGCCGCCCTTTGCGGTCGATTGCGCGAAGGCTTTGAAGTTTCCGAGTAAGAGCCCGTAGGGGGTCTCGGATTCGTTGAGGACGTAGGCGCAAAACTCATTGCGCTGCGCGTCGTAACTCAAGCCCACACTCCGTACTGCGGCGCGGGGCGCGGAGGCGCCTTCTCGCGCGGCGGCTAACGGAAAAGGGTGCGAGCACCCGCAAAAATCAACCTGACGCTCGAGGTGCTCGCCCCACGCGGCGACGGATATCACGGCATGCGCAGCGTGATGGTGCCGATCGACCTGGCGGACGAACTAACGATCGAACCGAGTACCCGCTTCAGCTTTGAGTGCGATCGCGACGAGCTCGCGGGGGAGCGCAATCTCGCCGTCGCGGCGTTGCATGCGCTGGGCGAGGCGCTCCCAGCGGTGCGAATGCGATTGTTCAAGCGCATTCCCGTACAGGCTGGGCTGGGCGGCGGTTCCAGCGACGCCGCGGCAGTCTTACGTGCGGCGATGGCCGGCGCATTCGGACCGGCGCCGCGCCGGGAGTGGATGCAGATCGCGCGAAGCCTCGGATCGGACGTTCCCTTCTTTCTCGCGGGAACGGCCGCGTTGGTCGAAGGAACGGGCGAGCGCGTGACGCCGGCCGGAGCGATCCCGGCGTGGAACGTCTTGATCGTGAAGCCGCCCGTCGACGTTTCCACCGCGCAGGCATATCGAGAGATCGATGCGACTAAACGTCCGCAACGGCCCCGCAGCGACTGCGTCTCGATCGCAATGCTCGAGGCGCTGCAGCGCGCGGAGTTCCCACGCGTGCAAGCGCTCCTGCAAAACGATTTTCACGACGTTATTGCGACGTCCAATCCGCAGATTATGGCCGCACTCGACGCGCTGCGGGTTGCCGGCGCAACCAACGCGCTCCTGGCGGGCTCGGGTTCGTGTGTCTTTGCGCTCGCGCCGGAAAAGTCGCACATCGAGTCGATTGCACGACGCTTGGCGTTGCCGCCGAAGTACGAGCGTTTCGTGACGCGCTTTGCGACGACCCCGGAGTGGAGATGAACGCCGTTCTGCTTGCCGGCGGCCCGTTGGACGATGTTGCGCGCTTGCAGCCTGGCGCACCGAACAAAGCCTTCGTCGACATCGGTGGGAGAACGCTCGCGGGACGCGTGTTGATAGCTCTGCGAGGTTCGTCGTCGGTAGGACGCATCGTGGTGGTGGCTCCCCCCAGCACGTGGGCGCACGACGACCTTCGCTCCGCCGACGATTTTCGCCCTGACGGCGCTCGCATTACCGAGAGCTTGGAGAGCGGCCTGCAGGGGTTCGAACCAGACGACGACGTCTTAGTGGTCGCGTCGGATCTCCCGGTGCTCGCGGCCGCAGCCGTCGACGATTTCGTCGCGGGCGTACGCCGGCTTGGGGCCGACGTGATCTACGGATGCGTCGAGAAAGGGGTGCACGTGCGGGCCTTTCCCGACGTGCCGCATACGTGGGCTCGCATGCGCGACGGTACGTTTTGCGGGGGCGGCATGGTAGCGATCAAGCCGCGCTCGCTCGCGCGCCTGGAACGCTTCATCGAGCGCTTGGGCGCCGCGCGCAAGGATCCGCTGAAACTCGCATCGCTCTTTGGGTTGGATATGTTGGCCCGCTTCGCATTTGGCCGGTTGTCGATCGCACAGGCCGAGGCGCGCGCGACGAAAATTCTCGGCGCACCGGTTCGCGCGCTGATTTCGCCCTATCCCGAAACGGCAGTCAACGTGGATCGCGTGAGCGACGTCGTGCTTGCGCGCCGGCTCGTCAGCTCGGGGAACGCCATCGCTTGAAAAGCTCGTTGGCAATACCGAACTGATCGAGTGCCTTCCCGACGGTGTGAGCGATGATCTCGTCCACACTCTGCGGGTTTGCGTACATGGCCGGGATCGGCGGTAGAATAACGGCACCGATTTCGGCGAGCCGGACGAGCGTACGAAGATGACCGAGGTGCAGCGGTGTCTCGCGAATCACCAGTACGAGCCGGCGCTTTTCCTTTAAGCAGACGTCCGCTGCCCGAACGAGCAAATTCGAGTTGAACGAGTAGGCGATCGCGCTCGCACTTTTCATCGAACAAGGAATGATCAGCATGCCTTCGGTCATGAACGAACCGCTCGAGACGGCGGCGGCGAGATCGTCGTCGCGGTGCGCGACGTCCGCCAGGCTTTCGAAATCCTCGGCGGTCATCTCGGTTTCTAACTCGATCGTGCGGCGAGCGGCCGTCGTGAGGACGAGATGCGTCTCGACGCCGCCGATGGCGCGCAGCGCTTGCAATACCATGTAGCCGTAAAGACTGCCGCTTGCCCCGCTGATGCCGATGATGATGCGCCGCATCGGAGAGCCGTTATACGTTGGCTGCAGGGGCGCCTGGTAGAAACTGTAACTCCACACCGTCGTGCCGGAAGCCGCGCAAGTCCGTTCCTTCATTGACGATGCCGTCCGCTGGCGCAGAACCGGAGACGAAGCGTTCCTGCTTCGGCTCATTCGTTCGAGTTGCTCCGGCGTTCCGCACGACGTCGGCGCCGCGTACGCCACCCTTGCAGGGCGCACGGGCGACCTGCTGGACGCGATCGACCGCGGCCGCCTCGCGCTGCCGCCGCCGGAGCGCGACAGCGTGCTGCTCTTTGTCCGGCGCGCGCGCCTCGTTCGCGCGCTCGCCGAGGATTTGCCGGAGGACACGCTTCGCAACGCGATCGCGAGCACGTTTGTCCTTCGACAGTCCTTCGACTGCGCTCAGGATGACATTTCCTTCGACGGAGTTTACCCCGAGGATGACAAAGCGGCGGGTGAAGTCGAGCTGGCGGAGCCGGTCGAACCCGAGGAAGCCGGCGGCGTGCCGCGTTGGCAGAAACATTTCAGCGCGTCGGCGCTCAACGCCTATACCGAATGCGCGCGCAAATGGTTCTACCGGTACGCCTGCGCCGCGGTCGAAGACCCGGGATCGTCGGCCTCTGCATACGGCACCGCTTTTCATCTCGCGCTCGAGGATTTCCACGGCGACTTTCCGCGCCCGCGCGGCGCCGATCGTTTGGCGATGCGCAATCGCGTGCGGGAGTGCGTCACTTGGGCTTTCGAACGCAATCGCGACGGCTTCGAGACGCGCGTGGAGTTCGAGTTGCAGGTCCGGCGCGCGCAACGCACGGCGCAGCGTTACGTCGACTGGCTGTTGGTGCAAGAGTTGGAGGCTCCGTTCGAGGTGCTCGGCCGCGAAGTCTCTGCCGAACTCGATCTGGATGGTCGAGCTTTCGTCGGATTCATCGATCGCCTCGACCGCGACGAACGAACCGGCACTGTGGGAGTCGTCGACTATAAGACGGGAAGCATCGCAACGAGCGCGGCGGAGTATTGTGAGAAAGTGCGCCGCTTTCGCGATTTCCAGCTACCCTTCTACTATTGGGCGCGCACCGCCGCGGGCGACCGGGTGAGCAAGCTCGTGCTCATTCCGCTGAAGGATGCTCTACTCGACGTGCGCCCGGTCGTGTTGGAGGTAGGCAAAACGATCAAGCTCGACGATCTGGAGCGGTCGCGCGAGAAAATGATCGAACTGAGCACGCTATTGGCGTCGGGCGAGATTCGCCGTTTCGAACCTACCAAAAACGCTGCAGCTTGCACGTACTGCGCATACCAGACGGCGTGTGCCAATAAACCCCCGGCGGAAGCCCAGCGTTTCGGAAGTTGATCGCACTCGAACTGACGGACGAGCAGCGCGCCGCGATCGAGGCGCCGTTTGACGGCTGCCTTGCGATCCTCGGCGCTGCGGGCACAGGCAAGAGCACCGCACTGGCCGAGCGGGCGAACCGCGCCCGCGCGCTCCATCCGCACGCCGAGCCGCTGTACGTGCGCGAGCACCGCCGTCTCGATCAGTACGCCGTCGCACTGCTCTGCGAAAAAAGGCCAGAGATCGCACTCATTGACGACGTTGAGGCGGAGCTGCTCTTCACGCGCGCCTGCATCCCGCTCTTCGAGCTGCGCTGGCCCGAGTTCGCGCAGGAGCAACTCGATCCGGAAGTCCCCGGATTGCGCTCGCCGCAGCGCTTTCTCCAATCGGCATTTCGCTTGATCCGGCGGCTTGGCGATGCGAGCGTGGATCCGGCGCTCTTTCTCTCGCTCGCGCTCAGTGGAGCGACCGAGTTCTACGCCAATCCGCCGAACTTTACCGACCCGTCGCTGCTGATCGCCACCAAGAACACATTTCACGACTCGCTCGACGTCTCGGCGCAGGAGCTGGCTCGGCAGTATCGTCGAGAGGTTGACCTCGCGAAGATTATCGCCAAACTGTACGAAGCATACGTGCAGCTCGTCGGCGCGACGGACCGCATGACCGGGCGCGATGCAATCGTCGCCGCGACGCACGCGCTGCGTGAAGACCGCGAGCTTGCAGCGCAATTGCGCGAGCGGCACCGCTTCGTCTTCGTCGACGACGCGCAGGAGCTGACCGATGCCGAAGTTCAACTGCTGCGCGCGATCTTCGGGGAAGCCTTGGGCGGCGTAACGCTCTGCGGAGATCCCGAGTCGGCCATTTCAATGGTGCACAGAACCCAACCCGAGACGACCTTTGCGCACTCCGACTCGCGCGTCGAGCTGCGCGTACGGTTCCGATCGCCCCGCATTGACGTGTATCGTCCACCGACGGCACTCGACGAAGCGGCGTTCGTCGCGCAACGCGTCGGAGAGTGGATTGCGCAAGGCGTGAGCGCCCAACGGATCGCGGTAATTTTCCGTTCCGTTCGCAACGTCGAGCTCTATGAAGCCGCGCTGCTCGACGCAAACATTCCCGTCGTGATCTCCGGCGACGTCAATGTCTTCGCGGATCGCCGCGCTTTGGATGCGCTGGCGCTGCTGTGGAACGCCTACGATCCGTTTGCGCACGAGTGGCTCTTGCGCACGCTGAGCGGACCGGCCGTCGGCCTCTCCGACGCCTCGCTGGCGATGCTCTGCGGCGAACCACCCGACCCTCAGCGGCCGCTCTTTGCTTTCGACGACGAACCGGCGCCAACCACACGCGCGAGCCGCTGGAATCCAAAACGGGATCTGCGACTTGGCTGGAACGTGATTCGCGGCGAGCAGGATGATGCGCTCGGCGCGGACGCGGCGGCGCGGGTCAAACGATTTCGCCGGTTGCGCTCGGAGTGGCTCGACGTCATGCAAACGCAACCCTTCGAAGCTTTCGCGCGCCGAGTTTGGCGCGATGCCCTGGCGCGCGAAGGCGAGCCGGATTCGGCGCGCGCCCTCGCGCAACAGGCGGTGCTGGAACGGCTGCTCGATCGCTTACGCGGTTTTCTACGCGAGAAACCGGATGCGACGACGGCCGAAATTCTCGAGTACGCGCAGCAGCGCACGGAGAGCGATCTGGAAACGTGCGAGCCGCCCGTGACGGCGGACGGCTTCGTGCAGATGACGAGCGTCGAGGCCGCGCTCGGACGCGAGTTCGAGCACGCGATCGTCGCGAACGTTCGCCCCGGCTCCTTTCCGCTCTGGTACGCACCGGACGCGTTTCTCTTTAGCCCAAAACTCGGAATGATTCCAAAGGAGAATGCGGGCGACGCACGAGCAGCCCGAACGGCAAAGTTCAGCTACTATATGTTTCGAACGAAAGCGGCGCGGCGATACAACGAGCGAGAGCGTCGCGCGCTGCATTACGCGCTAGGGCGAGCGTGCCGGAGCGTGCTGGTTACAGCCTGGGGGGCGCCGACGCGCGGAATCACCGCGCCCGAGCTGCTGGAAGAGCTGCGCTGAAACAAACCGTGCGCCTCCGAGAGATCGCACCGGACGTTTACGCGCGCGACGTTCTGCCGTTAACGGCTCCCCTTTGGGCCGGCCGGCGCAGCTTCGACGTCTACGCGGCGCAGACGTTGGAAACCGCGCGCAGCGCTTACGGACGGCGCCACTATCGAACGATCGGACTCTATGACGGCTCGACGCTTCTCGCGTCATTCAAGCGCTACGAACGTTCGGTCAACGACGGCGAACGGCGACTCCGCGCAATCGGCTTCGGCGCCGTCTTCACACCCGCAGAGTATCGCGGGCGCGGCTACGCCAGCGTGATGCTCGCGGCGGAGCTCGACCGCGCGCGAGGTGCCGGATACGAACTGGCCTACCTCTTCTCCGATATTCGCCCGCAGTTCTACACGACGTTTGGGTTTGTGGAGTTGCCGTCGAGAAGTCTGACGGTGCGTGCCGATGCTTTGCCGGCGCAGCGCGTGCGGCCGGCACAGCTTACGCCGGGGGATTGGAGCGGCCTCCGGCGCTGCTTCGAGTCGTGCGAACGGGAGCGCTCGGCCGGCTTCGTACGGACACAATCGGTGTGGGGATGGATTGCAATGCGGATCAAGCACGGCTCCGAGCACGCCGCCGGTCACGAGTTTAACCTGGTCGTACGCCGTGGTCGCGGCGTCCGCGCCTATGTCTTAGGCGCGCGAGTGCCGGAGCGCGATGCCTATGCCGTGGACGAGTACGGCTACGCCGACGACGATTCGGCCGCGCTGGCCCCGGCGCTGCTGCGGGCCGCCGCGGGGGACCTGCGGCGCATCAAAGGCTGGCTGCCGCCGGCCTGCGCCCGCGACCTCCTGCCCAAGGGTACGACGCGCAAACGAAACCGCTCGATCCTAATGATGGCGCCCCTGCATCCCGAAGCGCGCGGATTTCTCGATCGCATCCTGGCCGACCGGAGCGGCGATTTTTGCTGGGCGACGGAACATATCTAAAGCGCGGACCAAGCGGGAGGAGACATCGTCTCAACGCGCGCCTAGCTAGCTGAAAGGGCCCGCGTCAACGACGTAGGCCCTTGTTGTTTTACATCGACTTCGTGCAGGCGATTGTCGTACTCGTCGTTTTACCCTGCGCGTCGGTGCCACTTGACGCGTCGGTCGTCGAGGTATCGCTGTTCTTCGTCGTGACGTCGGTTCCGGAGCTGCCGTCGAGACCCTTGGTGGTCCACGTCATCGTGTTGCCTTGCCAACCCGGCGAGGTGCTCGTGAAGTAACCGCCTGAGCTATCGACGCCGGTCTGAATCCACATTTTGGTCGACGGATCGTACCCCGTGTAGGTGGTGGACGTGATCGTGTAAGTACGGTATTTGTCGAAGGGCGGTGCGGTGTCTTGCGAGACCATCCACATCCCGTCCATCCCCATCGTCGTCGTGCTGGTATCAGGCCGCTTGGCCCCACGCAGCATCTGCGTGCAGGTCCACGTGCCCATCAAGAAACTCATCGAGGAAAAATCGGCCTTTGCCGATGGAACCGGGGTGTACGACGGCGCCGGTTGAGCCGACGAAACCGTCGGAACGACTGCGAATGCGAGAATAAGAGCGACAGCGCTAAGCACTATCGAGGGGGTGTGCTTCATTAACTATTTACCTTTCTCGGAGTTTGCCCACGGAACGCGGGACAGCATCGGTTCCACGGCATGGCGGTCGCTACCTCGGGTTACTTGCAGGCGGGGCCCGGAGTGCTGGCTGGGCAGCGAGCGGCGGTCTGCTTAGGCTTCGGTAATGTTGAAGACTAGACCGAAGCGATCCCGCAAGTAGACTCGCGGCAGGGACGCGTCTTCTTCAACGATCTCGCAGCCGGCCGTCGTCAATCGGCTCTTGGCTGCGCCGACGTCATCGACAAAGAACTCGAAGACCGGCGAACCGGCTTCTCCGCGCTCGTAGTACAGCGTTACCGCGCCGGTATCGAACCCAACCATCGAATCGGTATCGAGCACGATCGGAAACCCGAGTTCACCCGCGTAGTGCGCCTTGACGGCGCCAAGATCGCGCGCGCGACAAATCACATCTCTACCGCTTTTCATGGCATTCCTTCATGGTCATTCCCCTTTTCTTCGCCGGATTGCCAGCGACAATCGCTCCACCTCGCCTTCGACCGCAAGGCCTCAAAAGGCTCCGGCTATGCTGAAGGCGTAGCCCTACGTCCCGCTGCAAAGCGATGAGCTAAGCTTCTCGAGTAAGATTGGAGGATTGCCCGATGCCACGATTCATGGTCGAACGAACCTTTCCGGAAGGCCTTCACGTGCCGACGAACCCCAGCGGCGCTCAAGCCTGCCTTACGATTGTGGGGAACAACGCAAGCCACGGCGTAACGTGGGTGCACTCCTACGTCACGGCGGACAAAAAGAAGACGTTTTGCATCTACGACGGCCCCAATGAGGCAGCCATTCGGGAAGCGGCTAAGCACAGCGGCGTGCCCGTCGACACCGTTACGCTGGTATCCGTGCTCGATCCGTACTTCTATCAGGAGTAACGGCGAACGGCAATCCTTGCCTGGGTGGAATTCGTAGGGTTCCACCCCATCGGCATAGCCGACAATTTCTCTGCGCTCCTTGATTCCGAGGAACTCGTTATACGTCGAGCCTTTCGGCCTGCCAAAAGTCGCGCATCGAAACGCTGCGGCCTCTCGAACGAGCGGCGAGGGGCGCCCAAGGACGCCGCTTCGCCGCAGGCCGACAGTACCGGGAGCAAGCCGAGCGCCGAGATATGGAGCAATCGCCGGGCCCCACGGTACCGCATCAAAGAGGATTATGTCATCGAAATCGGTGTTAACGCGTCAACGCCTAACCGTACGCTTGGTTAAATTTAGGATGGTAGCGCAGGCTTGCTACCGAAGCCTCGCCTCCGTAGGGTAACCGGCAAGCCGCAATCACGCGGCAGGCAAGAAAGGTAGGAGCAGTTTGAAGAAGACATTCGGTCTTTTTGTCTTGATTATCGCCCTTGGCGCGCCGGCCGGCGCGCAGATGATGAGCGGGCAGAGCGCGATGGGAATGGGTCCGATGCAGTACTACGTGGGCAGTTGGTCCTGCATGGCGGGTCCGGTCGGAAAACCGCAGAGTAAAGCGACGGCCACGTACACGCTCGACTCGGGCGTCCTGCGCGGATGGGTCCTCGTTCCCCCACAGGGCAAAATGAAGAGCGCGTACGCGCTCGAGATCGTCACGACGTACGATGCGAAGAATCACCGCTTCGTTCAAATTCAGTTGGGCAACGATTCCAACTGGTCGGTCGATTACGCCAAGCTTGGACCGGAAATACCGAGCAGTGGGTCGATCACGCAAACTCCATGCCGCCCCTCGGTCACAGCGAAACGATCCGCACGAGTCAGAACCGTTTTGACTTTATCAGTTATCCCACGCTGACGAGCATGAAGCCCGCCTTCAAGGGATACTGCACGCGGTCGACGTCGGCGATGTAACGCCTAAGCCCCACAGGCTGCTAGAACAGGCTAGTTTGGAGAGCGTCGCCTTCTGTAAGGGAGGCGACGCGCGTTCCAAGCAAACGCACCGGCGCCCCTTCGAGCGCGACGCGTCGCAAACAGTAGACCGCTGCACGAAAAATTCGGCGCGCGTCTCGCGTCGGCTCGGCGAGATGAGTTTGGCGGCTCACGATCGTAAAGTCGGCGCGCTTTATTTTTACCGCGACCGTTCGGGCGCTGCTACCTTCGAGCGTTAGGTTTTCGGCGAGCTCTCTGGCTTGGATCCGCAGGAGGTCGATGAGCCGGCTTTCGTCGCTTACGTCGTACTCGAACGTTTCTTCCGTTGAGATCGATTTCGTCTCGCGTTCGGGCTCGACGCGGCGCGAATCGACGCCGCGCGCGAGATCGCGTACTTCATGAAACCACGAGCCGAACAGCTCGCGCAGTTGCGCGTCGTCGAGTGCCGCGAGTTCGCCGATCGTCGTGATGCCGAAAACGCTTAAGCGCGCTTGGGTTTTGGGCCCGATGCCCCACAAGCGTGAGACCGGCATCGGAGCCAGAAACGCCGCTTCTTCCCCCGGCGCGACCGCGAGCAGGCCATCGGGTTTGCACGAGTCGGAAGCGATCTTGGCAACCATCTTCGCCGTGGCGACGCCCGCACTCACCGTGAGTCGCGTCGCCTCGAAGACCTCACGGCGAATCGCCGCGGCAAACGCTCGCGCTTCGTCGAGCGTGGTCGCGCCGACCGCAACGAAGGCTTCATCCATCGAAAGCCCTTCGACCGCGCGAGCATCTTTGCGAAAGATGTCGAAGATTTCGTGCGAGATCGACCGGTACTTCTGCATATCGGGTGGCACGACGATCAGTTCGGGGCAGGCCATGCGCGCCTTGTAGAGCGGGATGGCGGAGCGCACGCCGTACGGGCGCGCTTCATACGACGCGGTGAGCACGACCGCACGCCGGCTCGAGCCGGCAACCGCAATCGGCTTGCCGCGCAGCTCTGGATTGTCGCGCACCGCGACGCTTGCATAAAATGCGTCGACATCGAAGTGCGCGATGAATCTGCTTTGTCAGGATGACAGGCTGCGCTCGCGCGCCCGACGGCGCTGCGCTTTGGCTTGATTGCCGCACGTCGCCATGCTGCACCAGGCGCGCGAGCCATTCTTGGTCTGATCGTAGTAGGCGAAACGGCACGTCTGCTTGCGGCACGCGCGCAGACGCGACCACGTTCCTTTGAGCAACGATTCGTAGACGATCGTAAGCAGCGACGCAATCGGCCCTTCGGCCTCATGGCTTACCGGCTGCAGTTCGAGACCACGATCGGGGTCGATGTTGAGGCCAAGTCGCGCCCGCGAGAGGAAGGGGCTCAGGGCTTCCCAGGCGGCGTGCTGCTCGCCCTCGCCGTTGTTGGCAAAGAGCAGGTCGCGCAGCGCCTCCCGGAAGGCGCGCAGGAGCTCGACGTGGGCCCCGTCCAGCGGCACCGGCAAGCCGTGGCTCGCGCACCAGGCTCGAGCGCGCTCGAGCGAATCGAGCTCGTCGGGACCATTTGGAAGCTCCACGGTGTTTTCGAAAAGGCGCACGAGATCGAGCGAGCCGGGCGCCCGGTCGGGCGTCGCCTGCAGGGTCGTCACGACTTCTCCATCACCGGCAAAAGATGTTGACAAGTTACCGTCACCACCATATAATGATTGAAGGTTACCATTTCGTCAAGAGGATTACAACATGTTCCGCGACCCCGTCCGCACCGCCCCGCTCGTCTCCGACGTCACCGACGTCGAGCTCCGTCTGAAGGTCAACCGCGCCGATTCGGCGCTCTTCTTGGAGTCGAATCTCCGGCTGCCGCACCTTCGAGTCTCCTAAGGGCGTCCTTCCCGACGACTGACGTCCGCATTAGAGCATACTCTTCGCGGACGCAGTCCGCCGCGCCCCGGGCATCGGAGTTCGCGAAGGCGGTAAGCAGCTGCCTGTGAACTCCGCGCACGCTACGAAGGAACGCTTGCTGGCGATCGAATTGGAGCCGGAAGCGCCACGCGTTAATCGTTTCGGCCATGAGCGGCCGATGCGCGACACCAAAAAACACCGTATGAAAACGTTCGTGCGAGCCCCGCAACGAGGCTTCGTCATGCGCGCGATTCATTAGATTCATCGCCTTTGTGGCGCGTGCGACGAGGCCCTCATCGGCGTTTTCGATCGCACGCTCGATGAGGCGCACCTCGAGAACTTCACGGAGCTCGATGATCTCCAGCATTTCCGATGCGTTTGGCGTCCGAGCGACGATGGCACCCTTGTTTGGAAGGTACGTCAGGTACCCTTCTGCCTCCAGGTGCCGGAGCGCTTCGCGGATGGGAATGCGACTGAGTTTGAACCGACCGGCGATGTGCACCTGATTGAGCGATGAGCCGGGCGGGAGGTAGCCCGACTCTATCTCGGCACGCAGTGCGTCGGCGATCTGTTCCGAGGTCCCCTTAATTGACGGTGCCACTCTTAAAGTGTATACATGTCTACACTATGCGTCAACCAGCTCCCGCCCTGTGTCGCGTCGCCGCCGGTCTGACCGCTTTCGTGATGACGGCCTGCCTGGCAACAACGGCTCGAGCCCGTCCCGCGCCGCTCACGGTACTGACCTATCAACTCGACGATCGTCTCGTACGGGTGCCGATCCGGATAGACCGGGCCGTCCTTTGGTTCGACGTCGACACGGGCGCGCCGCACACCGTCGTAGACGCTTCGACGGCAAAGCGCCTGCATATCGCAGTCGTCCGCACGGATCGCGCGCGGGGTGCGGGGCGGGGAACCGTCCTTCGGCAACACGCGGTCCCGATCGACTTCGCGGTTGGGACCGTTCGCTTTCATGTTAACGACCCGTGGATTTATGACCTAAGCCACACGGGTACGGCACTTCACGAAGACGGTCTGCTGGGCGCCGACTTCTTCAAACGTTACGTCGTTCGGATCGATCCCATCACCAGAACCTTCAGCGTCTTCGAGCCAACGAGCTTCCGCTACGACGGAGGCGGCTCCGCCATTTCGCTAACCGATCGCAGCGACCATCTGTTCATCCCGATGCGGCTGTCGCTAGCGAACGGTATCTCCGCCAAGCGAAGCGTTCGCATCGATACCGGCTCCGACGACGCGGTCAGCGACGATCTCGTGAGAGAATCCCAGACACGCAGAAAGAGCGTCCAAGGAGTTGGCCTGGGGCAGGCATACGTCGATTACTCGGGCGTATTCTCTACGATTGCGATTGGCCCTTACTCGGTTCACAACGCCTGGGGCCCATCGAACAGCGTACCTACCGTCGGTATGGAGATCTTGCGGCGCTTCGTACTTACCTTTGACGTTTCGCGGAAACTTTTATACCTCGAACCCACGCGCTATCTCGGCGATCCCGTTCCCTCACCGGCGCCCGTCCTTCGACTGCGCTCAGGATGACAGGACTGCGCTCAGGATGGACAGGACTGCACTCAGGAGGACAGGACTGCGCTCAGGATGGCGAGGATCGTTTGCATGTTACGGAGATCGTCCTCGTCGGTCCCCGGCGTTTCGAGGATTGCCGTCTTGTCGCGCAGCTCGGGATGGGCGAGCAGCGCACGAAAACCCTCGAAACCGATGTTCCCTTCGCCAATGTGCCAGTGGCGGTCGCGGCTCGCGCCCAGCGGCACCTGCGTATCGTTGAAGTGAAACATCAACAGGCGATCGATCCCGATTTGATTTGATGCCTCCTCGATGAAGCGATCTACCCCGGCCTTGGAGTCGATCTCGTAGCCCGACGCCCAAGCGTGCGCGGTGTCGAGGCAGATACCGAGCTGCGGGTGCGGCAACGCGCGTACGAAGGCACCGAGCTCCTCCAACGTCCCGCCGGCCAAATTTCCCGCGCCGGCCGAGTTCTCGAGTACGAGAAAGACGCCCGGTTCGATATCCGCGAGCGCGGCTTCCAACGAGCGGCAGATCGCCGCGAAGCCTTCCTGACGGTCGCGCGTTCCATACGAGCCGAGATGCGTATTGACGAAGCGCATGCCGCCGCGCGCGGCCGCGGCCAGATCGTGCTGCAGTAGACGAAGCGAGCCCTGCGAGATCTTCGGATCGGCGCTTGCGAAGTTGATCAGATACGGCGTGTGGATGGCGCATGGATCGAGATTCGCATCGCGGCGAAGCTTTGCGAAAGCCTCGAGTGCGCGAACATCGAGCGGCGTCGTGCGATAGGTCCGCGGATTACTGGAAAAGACTTGCATCGCGGTCGCGCCCACCGCTTTCGCGTGCTCGACCGCTTTCACATGACCGCCCGCGACGTGCACGTGCAGGCCGACGCGCATCCGGTGTGCCTTCAGGATGACAATGCGCGGCTGCCGAGGTCGAACTCGAGCGGCTGTCCCGGTTCCAACTCCAGTTCCGGGAGATCGTCGAGCGAACGCAGCCCAAAGGACTCCAAAAAGAACGGCGTCGTCTTATACTGCATCGGGCGGCCGACGACGTCTTTGCGGCCCGCTTCGACGATTAGTCCGCGGTCGAGCAGCGTACTCACGACGCTATCGGAGTTGACCCCGCGAATCGCTTCGATCTCGCCTCGCGTCACGGGCTGAACGTGCGCGACGATCGCGAGCGCTTCCATCGCCGGCGTGGAGAGCGACGTCTTGGGCGGAAGCAGATAGGCTTCGACGACGTCGCGAGCGAGAGGCGACGTTGCGAAACGATACCCGCCGGCGACTTCACGTACGACGATTCCGCGATTACCGTACTCGGCCTCGATTTGCTGCAGCGCGGTGGCGACCTCCGATTCTTCGGCGTCGACCAGCTTGGCGAGCTGCGGAATCGAGAGTGCCTCGCCGGCGACGAAGAGCAGGGCCTCGATTGGCCGTTGCAGCTCCGGTGCGCTCATGCCGCGGTTACCGCGAAGAGGCGGATGTCTTCGAAAGCATCGGTTTGCTCGAAGGCCACGCGGTGACGGCGAATCAGCTCCAGGATCGCCAGAAAGGTGACGACGATGACGTCGCGCGTCATGCCCAACTCTTCGCAGAGGTCGGAGAAGTGAGCGTCGCCGCGCTCTTTGATTCTTCGCATGATGTAATCCATCGACGCAATCAGCGAAACGCGCTCGCGGGCGATCGAGCGCTTCTCCGGACGGGCCTGCGCCAGCATCGCGATGAACGCACGCTTGAGCTTCTCAGCGTCGATATCGTAGCGCTGCACGATCTCGCCGGCGGGATCGCCGGACTCTCGATAGTAAAAGGAGCTGGCTTCGTTCTGATGTTCGCGCAGCTGTTCGCCGAACTCGCGATACTTGGAATAGGCGATCAGGCGGCGGCGCAGGTGCTCCTCGACCTCTTCGGGCGTTTCGGCGTCGTCGACAAACTCCGCAGGAATCGGCGGCAGCAAGGCCTTCGACTTCAAGAAAATCAGCGTCGCGGCGATGACGAGATACTCGGCCGCGATCTCGACGTCGCGCGCCTCCATCGTCCGAACGTATGCTAGGTACTGCTCGGCCATGCTCGCGAGCGGCACCGTCGCAACGTCGAGCTGTTGGTCTTTGATGAGCGTCAGCAACAGGTCGAGCGGCCCATCGAAGGCCTCGATGCGGACGTTGAAGGTGTTATGCGCCCCTAAGATGAGACGCGTTCGCCTTGGGCTTCGAGCGGCTCCGGGGGCGCCGGCTCCCCGAATGCCGTAGGATTGGCTGCGAGGAAGTCGAGCGCGAGATCGACGAGGCGCTTTTCGTTGACATACTTGAGCGTCTTGCGCGCCTGCGCGACGTCGAACCAGCGCGCGTCGTCCACCTCGTGATCGTGGTTGGCGGGATCACCCGAGAGATAGCGCATTAGGTAAAAGGTGACCGTCTTGCGGTGCTTGGCCTTGCCGACGTAAAACCAATAGGCGATTTCGCTGAGCTTCGTGACGATCTCGCCCCAGCAACCGGTCTCTTCCCGCACTTCGCGAAGCCCGGCTTGCTCGGCCGATTCCCGAGCTTCAACATGACCTTTAGGAAGCGTCCAAACGCGCGGCGGCGCACCACGGCCGATCAGCAGTGCATCGTAGGTCGAATCACGACGGCGGAGCAAGAGCCCGCCGGCCGACACTTCGTACTTGATCCGCATGACGCTCCATGGTTTAAGACAGGGAAGGGGGCCGCTTCGAGCCCCCTTTGATTACCACCATTATAAGCTCCCGGCCCAAGAAGCGCCTGCGGGAAGGAGCGCCCTTTTTTAACTCCGGCGGCTTGCTTGTAGGCCGGTGAAGGCAGGCCGGCCGGCGCATGCGACCTCCCTCGCGACGAGCTCCGCCATCACACGAAGCTCCGGAACCGCGGTAGCCTCAAACCGGGACCCGCGGACCGGCGGCCCTACGATCCACAGGCCGTCGGTCGGCGCGTTCGTGGGGCTGAGGGCGACGAGACCGGTCGTCGTCCGAAGGCCGAGATTTCCAGGAACCGCAGAGATCAAACCGCCGGCAAACATTCCGGCAAGCAGCGGCTCTTTGCGCATCGCCGCCGCGCCGCCCACACCGGTGCAGTTGACGATCCAATCGGGTCGCAACTCCGAGCGTTCTCCGTCGCGCAGCGCGATCTTAACGGTTCCGCGTTGCACTTCGCCAATGGTGCCGGCGTACACAAAGAGCCGTTTTGCATCTTGATAGCGTTGCCGGATCGCGTCGACTTGCTGTGGAGCGCGATGGCGATGGCGCTCCCAATGCATGCGGAGATGGCGTTCGAAGCGGCTCTGCTCGACGGGCGGGAGGCGCCGCCAGATCGCTTCCGCTTCCGGACGTAACGCATCCACGACGGATCGCCAATCGAAGCCGCGCTGCGCCGCCTTTCTCACGTGTAAGCGAAAGCTGCGCAGCAGCGCGCGAGCATCTCGAGTATCGAGCGCCGGAATGACGTCATAGGGCGCAACATCGGCGTGCACGTTGGGAAAACGCCCCCGGCGTGACAGAATGTGAACTACGCCGCGATGGCCGCACGCATCGAGTGCAACCAGCACGTCGAGTGCGGTCAGGCCGGATCCGATCACCAGGACGTGTCCCCCGATACGCGAGTAATCGCAACGCCAGGGGTCGTCGATGTATCCGGGATGCATGCGAATTTCACGAGGCAAGAACCCGCCGTTTGGGGGTGGATTGCCGGTGGCTACAATCACCGCTCGCGCAACGAACCGCGTGCCGATCCCAGACTCTACGACGTACTCGCAATCAGCGCGCCGCTCGACGCGGCGCACGCGATCCGCAACGTGGGTAAACCGGGGGCGCTCGAAGGCGCGTCGCGCGATCTCGTTGACGTACGCGCCGTAAACGCGGCGCGAGATAAACCCCTGGGGATTGGCTCCCGCACCGAGCCAGCGCACGAAGTGGCCAGGGTCGTCGGGGAAGAGGCTCATCATGCTTGCGCGCGTGTTGAGCACGTGCTCGTCATGATGCGTGCCGTACGCGGCGCCTCGGCCGAGTTCGTTGGGCTCGAAGAGCACGAGCGAGAAGTCCGGTCGTGCGCGCCGAGCCAGCTGAGCCGCGACCGCAGCGCCGCTAAAGCCGCCCCCGATGACGGCGGCATCCACCTCGATCATGCCGTTCTAGCTAACGCGACGCGGGCGCGTATGCCGAGAGAACGTCGTCGTAGGTGCTTCGGACCGTTTGACGGCGTTGAGTCGATCTCATCGTAGACGGAAAACTCTTTAAGGGCGCGGCATAAATGTGCAGCGAGATTGCCGGCACGGCCGAAGGCGCACTGACGCGGTGAAGGTCGAAACGGCCCGAGCGGAGATCGAGATCGCCGGCGTCCAGGAGACGAGAGCCTCGAGCCTCGACGCGTGCGAAGCCCGGACGCTCGCCCGCGTCGATGCGGAGGTAATCATCCACGAGGAGCTGCCCCTCGAGCACCTGCATCCAGCAGTGCTGACCGCCGTGATCGTGGAGTGGAGAAACGGCTCCGGCCGCCCAGTTGAGCAGGAGCACCTCGAAACGCTTGCCCGAGTAAGCGCACGAACGCGTATAGCCGCCCGGACACACAAGAAGCGGCCGGTTGGGTAACCAAGAGCTACGCGTTGCGGCGAGTAACGCAGCCATATCAGAGGTGCTCCGCTCGAGAGGCCCCATAAAGCAAAGGTTGTCGATCAGCGGTTGAAGCATTCGCCTCCAGGCCCTGGATTAGTGACTTAGGTCACCTTTTTCTGGAACTCCAATCCGCACCCCTCCAGTCTTCCCGAAAAAAATGGCGTAGCGGTCGTTAACTCGGGCGCCACCGAAGGTCGGGCTGGCGGGCGGCGCGAGTCTCGTCAACGCGTCCGACCACGGTGGTAACCGGCGCATCGAGGAGTGCCTGCGGGTTACTCTTCGCTTGCTCGACGATCTCGCGCAACGCCGCAATGAACCCATCGAGCGTTTCTTTTGACTCGGTTTCGGTCGGCTCGATCATCAAACACTCCGGCACGATGAGCGGAAAGTAGATCGTCGGCGCCATGTAGCCGTAGTCCAGCAGCGCTTTTGCGAGATCGAGCGCGCGCACTCCGTGATCGCGCTTGAGTGCTTGCGCGGAGGCCACGAACTCGTGACGACAGACCTCGACGTATGGCGTTTCGAGAAACTCCGCGATTTTGACGCGCAGATAGTTCGCGTTGAGAACCGCGAGCTGCGAAACGCGCTTGAGCCCTTCTTCTCCATTGGCGTAGAGATAGGCGAGCGCGCGCACGGCGTGCGCGAAGTTCGACCAGAACGATCGCATCGGCCCGATCGATTTCGGCCGGTCGAAGTCGAGCGAGAAGGTGAGGCGATCGCTCGGCGCGGCACCCGTTTCGCCGTTTGGCCGGGGCGACGCCACGACGACCGGCGTCGGCAAGTACTCAACGAGGTGCGCGGCCACGCCGAGCGGACCGTGCCCGGCGCCGCCGCCGCCGTGCGGAATCGTAAAGGTCTTGTGCGTGTTGAGATGCATGAGATCGAAGCCCATGTCGCCCGGCCGGGCGTAGCCCATGATGGCGTTGGCGTTGGCGCCGTCGTAGTACATCAGGCCGCCGGCCTCATGAACCGCCGCGGCGATGGCGGCGATGTCGTCCTCGAAGAGGCCGAGCGTGTTCGGGTTGGTCATCATGCAAACGGCAGTGTCGGGCCCGAGGATCGCGCGGATCTCTTCCACGCCGACGCGTCCGCGCTCGCTGCTCGGCAGCGAAATCACTTTGAAGCCGCACATTGCGGCGGAGGCCGGGTTGGTGCCGTGCGCGGTATCGGGCACGATCACCTTGTCGCGCTGCGTTTCACCCCGCTCTTTAAAGTATTTCTTGGCGATGAGCAGCGCGCCGAGCTCGGCGTGGGCGCCGGCCGACGGGTTGAGCGAAAAGGCAGCCATGCCAAAGAGCGAGCTCAGCGAGCGTTCCAACTCGTACATCACCTGCAGCGCGCCTTGCGCGAGCTCGTCGGGCGTGTACGGATGCAGTTGCGCGAACTCGGGCCGCGTCGCGATCGCATCGTTGACGCGCGGATTGTATTTCATCGTGCACGAGCCCAGCGGATAGAAGCCGAGGTCGATGCCGAACGTGCGTTGCGAAAGGCGCGTGTAATGGCGCACGACGTCGAGCTCGCTGTTATCGGGCAACGGAAGATCGTCACGCAGCACGGACGCGGGAAGAAAGCTTTCGAGCGGTTTGCCTTCCTCGAGGTAGCGGTTCGCGCGTCCCTCCTGGCCGAGCTCGAAGATCAGAGGCTCGGAGGCCTTATTGGACGTCTTAAATGTGGGCGTGGACATTTATTGCTCCATCGAGCGCGGCGGCGAGCGCGTTGATGTCTGCGCTCGTGGTGAGCTCCGTGGCGGTCATCAAGATGCATGATTGCAGCTCCGGGTACCAGCGGCCGAGATCCACACCGCCGAGAATTCCGAGCGCTTGCAGCGACGTAAGAACGCCGGCGGCCGGAGCGCCGACGTCCACGACGAACTCATTGAAGAACGGCGAGGCGTATTTGAGCGTGGCACCGTCGACGTTCGCGACCGCGCTGGCCAGCTCGCGCGACCGCGCGAGATTGAGCGCGGCAGCGTCGCGTAAACCGGACTTCCCCATGAGCGCGAGATAGATCGTGGCGATCAGCGCGCAGTGCGCCTGATTCGTGCAGATGTTCGAGGTGGCGCGCTCGCGGCGGATGTGCTGTTCGCGCGCTTGCAACGTCAGCACGTATGCCGTGCGGCCGGCATTATCGACGCTCTTGCCTACGAGCCGGCCCGGAATACGGCGCATGTGTTCCTGCGTCGAAGCGATGAAGCCGGCGTAGGGACCGCCGTATGCCTGGGCGACGCCGAAACTCTGAGCCTCGCCGGCGACGATCTGCGCGCCCCAGGAAGACGGCGGCGCGAATGCCGCAAGCGAAAGTGCCTCCGCGACCACCGCGATCGGAATCGTGCCGCTAGCCTTGACGGCATCGAGCGCGCTTTGCGTCAGCGTGTCGACGATGCCGAAGAAGTTCGGCGACTGCAATGCGACGGCGGCGTACTCTTTGCTTTCGACGGCTCGCGCGAGCGCGGCGAGATCGGTCGTGCCGTTTTCGTCGAACCCGATCTCGTCGACGGATACGTCGAGACCGTCGCAATAGGTGCGCAGCACGGCGCGATAGTTCGGATGGAGCGCGCGCGAGACGAGTATTTTATGACGATCCGTCGCGCCGAGTGCCATGATACCGGCCTCGGCCAGCGCCGTCGCTCCGTCATAGACCGAAGCGTTGGCGATATCCATGCCGGTGAGCAGGCAGATGTAGGTTTGCCACTCGTAGATCGCCTGCAAATAGCCTTGCGAGACTTCGGCTTGGTAGGGCGTATAGGCCGTGAGAAACTCTCCACGCATGGCGAGCGCCGCAATCGCCGGCGGCGCGTAATGGCGGTACGAACCCGCGCCCAGGAAGGACCGATACTCGGCGCCCGCGTTCTTTTCGGCGAAGTGATCGAAGCGCCGCTGAATTTGATACTCCGGCAGCGCGGGAACCACCTCGAGCTTCGCTTTGAGCGCGATGTCGTTCGGAACGCGCAGAAGCTCGTCGAGCGACTCGATGCCGATCGCGCCGAGCATCTGCTCGACGTCGCGTTTAGTGTGGGGTGCGTACATCTCCAGGAGTCCTTCGAGGCGCCGGCGCCGGTCCCCGGCCCGCGCCGCCGGGCAGGTTCCGATTTCGTGAAACCGATTGCGACAATTGCAGTAGGAAACTCCAATGATAGCCGTACTCGCAGCCGTCGGCATCCTCCTCATCGTAGCGACCGCATCTCTGACGTTTCGGCGCTACGGCGAGCTTCCCGACCAGATCCCCATGCACTTCTCGTTCGACGGTACGGTCACCAGCTACGGTCCCCGCCCGGTGGCGTGGTTGTTAGTTGGGGTTGAAATCTTGATCGGAGTTACGTACGCAACGACCTTTGCGTCCCACGTCGGCGCGCCGATCCTGGCAGACTGCATCATCGCAGTTTGTTGGCGCTCACAGGTCCTCATCATCTCGGCGGCCCTCAGCGGCAAGGAGCGCGTCGAGATGGCCGGATTCTATCTTTTCCTCGCCGTCACGTTGACCATCGGATTTGTCGCATTGCGCTTTACTCACCCGTAGCGAACCGTGAGGAAGCCCTCGAAGTCTTTGAGGACGACGCACGCGGCGGCGGCCTCGCCGACTTTTTGAAGCTCGGCAACGCGCTTTGTGCCGTCGAGCGGTTGCAGCACTTTCGGGTCGATCCCCGGTTCCAGGACCCCAAGCCGCTCGAGTCGCCTCAAGCCGCGAGCCGATAGTTCAACGTTATAGCGAACGTAGGTAAAGAGCTTCTCCTTAAGCGGTGAATCGTTGTCGATGAGATTGCCTATTTCGGAGTCCCAATCGGGAAGGTCGCACCACGGACGAAGCCTCCCAAAAATGCGGCATAACAAATCCTGCTCGTTCGTCGCGCTGCGCATAAGCGCGGCCGGTAACGCCTGCGCGTTATAGAGCAGTTTCATCTGCCGAACCTTCAGATCGAGATCCTGGCTTTCGCACAACCCGGTGCCGACCGACACGAGCAGCAAATGCTCCTCCCCCGCCGGCCACGCGAGCCGGTATTCGGGGAGCGTCGCCATGAGAGAGAGCTGGAACGCCGGATTGTTATGGACGGTTACGCCCCCATCTTGAAAGATAAAGGGACGCTCGAGGCCGGGGACGTGGATCTCCTCGGGCGGGAAAAACACGGGAGCGGCGGTGCTCGCACGGATAAGTTTCCAGAGCGGAATGTCGAGGTTCGAAAAGCTCTTACCGTTCTCTCCAACGGACTCGACGTTGTATTTCGCGCGAGGATTGTTCGATATCCACCAAGGCGAGTCGGTGGAGACGTTGCGCATCACGATCATCAAGAGCGTCTGCAGAGCTTGGCTTCCAAGCGTCGTAGACTCGCCGCAAATCTCCATGATGGCGTTCGAGAGCGCAGCCGGAGTAAAAATCGCAGGATCCATGAACAGCACGCCGATCATGCCGAACAGGAGCGCCAAGGGGCCGTTGGATTTGCGCGCGAGCCTTTGAAAGAGGTTCGCGGGCTCGAACATCATCTCCGCGCCTTCGAGATAGAAGCGCCTGATTTCGTCCATCGGATGGCCCATCGCAATCAGCGTCGAGACGATCGCGCCCGTGCTCGTGCCGGCGACGTAATCGAAGTAGTCGGCGAGCACGAGATCGCTCCGCTCGAAACGTTCGCGCAGCAGGCCTTCAACTTTGGCGAGGAACTCGATGGCGATCAACCCGCGAATTCCACCACCGTCTATCGAGAGCAGCTTCTTGGGACCGGGAGCATCGATGAGCGCGTCGAGACGGCTCACACCATTACCACCTTCATCGGACGGTCCCGCCGCATGATGAGCCAATCGGCGTGTTCGATCAGGGCGGCCCGCCCGAGTTCGTAGATCACCTCTCGCGACTTCTCGGGATTGCCCTTCGCTATGCCGGACAGTTCGCGCCGCGCGCGATCGAAGACGCGAAACATGCGCTCGTAGCGCCGCGCGCTACCGAGAAGATTCTGTTTCTCCGAATAGTGTGTAAAGATCGCGCCGAGCATGGCTGCCAGCACGATTGGGACGGTAAGGAGATTTTGCAACAGCTCGAACCGGTGCGACGACGCGACCCCTGCGGGGCAAGACGACGCAACGACTGCACAGTGAAAGTTCTTTCCGAGGACGATCGCCGAGCCTACGAAGCAGGCGATGCCAATCGCGATCGCTACCATGCTGATTCGATCCAGCAAGTGCTTCCGGCCGGCCTCGCGCCGGCTCGCCCGATAGTAGTATCGCCACTGCGAGCGGACCCATTCCCGACAGGCGGGATGGTCGTGCGAGGCATCGGGCGCCTCTCGGCCTTCGCAATACAGAAGGTAGAAGGATCGCAGGGCCATGCGAATCCACTGGAGGTCGCCCTCCTGCATGCGCAGGTACGCATTGTCGACGAGACGATACTGCAGTCCGGCGTAGTACCACGCACTCTGGACGCGCAAGCCTTCGGCTACCGCGCGGTAGTCTTGGTAGCGGTTCTCATAATCATGCCGGCGTGCAATTCCGTAAAAGAGGAAGGCCGCCCCGAGACCAACCACCTTCGCAAGCGGAGGAATGTGTCCGATGACCTGAATTGCGGCGGCGAGAAAGGCGATGGCGAAGAGCGTAATTTGAAAAAAACCGGTCTCCCTTTGCAGCCGATTGGCAACCTCGTCGGTGCGATGAACGAACGCTTCGAGGGGCGGCTCCTCGGAGAGAGCCGGCACCCGCGCGAGATCCACATTGTATTCGTCGATGCGCGCCAAGATGGTACCGAAGTTCTGCGCGACCGTTGCGTCGTGGGCGAAGCGCCGAGGATAGAGACGCCGTACCGAGTAGGGTTCTGCCGGCCGCGGTCCGTTGATGCGCGGCGTGGCGATGAGATCGACCGGACCAACGTCGGGGAGATACGGAATGTCCTCGACGGCAGATCCGGGCAGGCCGGTCATGCGCATTTCGATGACATCGTGCGTGCCGCCGGCACCGCGTGACGCCTCTCCATCCCAAAGCGCGACCAAGAGATGGCTGTATTGGGCGATGAACCGGCCGGTCGCGACGTATCCGTCCTCGCGCCGCGGTGAGGTGACGATCGTTCGCGGACACGCGGCGAGCAACGAGCGAAACCGCTCGAGCTCGGGTTGCGAAAAGTCCCTTTCGTACTCCGAAATCGGCATCGGCAGACACGCGATCACCGGGATGTCGCGCGCAATTGCCTCTTCGGCAGTAAGTGAATCGGCACCGGCCGCGAGCCCGGAAAGCACGAGCAGCGGCGTATGGGGGCAGGTTTTTGCGAGCTGGTCCAAGATGCGACCGAAGGCCGCACGCAGCGGCATCTCGTCGTCGGCGGCGATGTCGCGGTGGCCCGTGACGCCTACCACGAGTGAAAGACGGTCGGGTGGTATCTCAGCCATCGACGAAGTGTACCTGGCCGCGCGATTGCGCGCCATCTGCCGGCTCACCTGCTTGGCACGGGAAATCGAGCGCGAGCGGCCAACGCCTTCCGCCGGGGAGACTGGTTATGCCATATCGGATCTTCATCTCGTACTCTCACAACGACGACGCCCCTCCAATAGACGGCGAAGGCGAAGGCTTTGTCAGCGCGCTCATGCGGCGCGTCGCGCACTATCTTACGACGGGCGGTCCGCCGAAGCCGGAGTTCTTCCGCGACATCTATGAAATTCGGAAGAGCCGCCCCTTCACGCCGATCATCGAGCAGCATCTCCAGCAGTCCGATGCGCTGCTCATCGTCCTCTCTCGCAATTGGACTTCGTCGGAGTACTGCAATCACGAGCTCGAGCTCTTCCGCAGTCAGCGCTCGACCGAGAGCACGCAACGCGTGCAGCAGCGCATCATCATCGTCGGCAAGCAGTTCCTGCCCGTCGAGAGCTTTCCCCAGCTGCTGCAAGACGGGGCGGGACACTTCTTTCAAGAGGGGCACAATTTTTTCCAAGAGCACGACGAGCGGCGCGGCTTCTATGTCGAGTACTTCCTCGAGGGCGACAAAGAGCAGCCGCGGGAGTTCAACCAGGCCGCAAAAGACCTAGCCAAAGACCTACGCGAACGGGCCGAGGAGGAGCCGCAGCTCAAGCATCAAGCGCCGCCGCCATCGGTGCGCAACGCACGCAGAATTTTCCTCGCAAAGCCCGCGAACGACATGACCGAGGCGTACGAGCGGCTCGTGGAAGAGCTGCAGGGACGTGGATATGAAGTCACACCGGATCCCGCCTTGAAGATTCCGAGCGACTCGACGGCCGTCCCATTCATCGAAAGCGCGTTGAGCGATGCGGAAGTCTCGATTCATCTGGTGGGAGAGCGAGTCGGGCCGGCGCCCGACGATGAAGAGCATATTCTTCCGCTACAACTCCGGCTGGCCGGGGAGCGCGTCGCGTCGAACGCGGAGGAGCAGCGCTTTCGCCGGATCATCTGGGCACCTCGCACCCTGCACGGCAACGGCGACGTGCCGCCCACCGGCGATCGCGACCCGCTCGAAGTCGTCAAACGTTTCGGCGCGATGGAGAGCGACAAGATCGAAGGTTGCGAGCTCGGTGATTTCGTCGAGTTCGTGGTCAAGCATCTCGGCGACAACGCGCCGCCGATCGACGTGCCGCAGTACCACGTACTTTCGCCCAACGCGAGCGTCTACGTGTTGACCAACGAGCGAGACGCAGACTACGCCATGGAGATCGCCGACGCGCTGCAACAGTGCAACATCGAGCCGGTCCCGACGGTTTTTGAAGACGATCAGGCCGCGCGAACGGCGTGGCATGAAAAGCAGCTCGCCTCGTGCGATGCCGTAGTGATTCCTTGGGCCGCGGCCGGCGCGGTGTGGGTCCGCAGCAATAGCGAGCAACTGCGAAACTGGCAACAGCTCGGGCGCGACAAGCCGTTCGTGCAGCGCAGCGTCGTTGCCGGCCCCCCCTCGGGAAAAGACAAGCTCACCTTCAAACGCTTGCCGCCGCGTGAGTCCATCGATATCGTGCTCGATCTCACGCAATACGAAAAGGTTCCGGCGGATGCCCTCGAGGCGCTCTTTCCGGAGACGAAGCCGTAGTGGATCTCTCCCGCGAGCATCCGTTTCCCGGGCTTCGCCCGTTCGATTTTCGCGATCGCGAGTTTTTCTTTGGGCGCGAGGAGCAGACGTACGCGCTCTACCGGCTGCTCGACCGCAGCCGCTTCGTCGCGGTCGTCGGAAGTTCGGGAAGCGGAAAGTCGTCGCTCGTCCGCGCTGGATTACTGCCCCTGCTGGGCGAGGAGAGCGAGGACGACGACGGCGGCGCACGTTGGCGGTTCGCTACGTTGCATCCGGGCGACGACCCGATCCGCGCACTGGCCGATGCGGTCGTCTCGTTTGCGATCGGCGCGGACCTCGACGAGAAGATTCTTGCCCAAGACGTCGCGACGGCGTTGACCGGTTCGAGTTTCGGGTTGTCGAAAGCAGTCGAGGAGATTCCCGGACTTCGGCGCCACAAAATTCTCCTCGTCGTCGACCAGTTCGAGGAGTTGTTCCGTTACGCAGGCCGGCGCGACGACGCGACCAACTTCGTGCAACTGCTGCTGGAAGCGACGCGCAGCCATTCCAGCCCGATTCACGTCCTCGTGACGATGCGCTCGGATTTTATCGGCGACTGCGCGCAGTTCCAACGCCTGCCGGAGGCCGTTAGCGCCGCGCAGTTCTTGGTACCCTCGCTGACGCGCGATCAGCGCGAACAAGTCATTCGGCGACCCGTCGAGATTGCGGCCGCCGCGATCGAGTCATTGTTGGTCGAGCGTCTGCTCAACGACGCGGGCGGCGAGATCGACCAGCTTCCCGTCTTGCAGCATTGCCTCTCCCGGCTTTGGGAATGCGCGCCGAGCGAAAACGGCACACGTCATCTCGGGATCGATGAGTACGAGGGCATCGGCGGCATGAGTCGCGCGCTCTCGCAACATGCCGACGCGGTGATGAACGAGCTGGGCAGCGGGCTCGAGCCGGTCGTAGAATCGGTCTTCCGCGCACTCAGTGAGACCGACGCGGATGGGCGCGCAACGCGACGCGCGATTCGTTTCGCGCAACTCCTCGCCGAGACCGGCGTGACCGAAGCCGACCTCCGACGCGTGCTCGATCGTTTCCGCGCCGACGACTGCTCGTTCATCGTGCCTCCGGTTTCGAGCGTGCATCGGCTCGCCGATGGGACGCGCCTCGACGTCGTTCATGAGGCTTTGCTGCGGCGCTGGGAGCGGATTAGCGCGCCACCCGCCTTGGTCGATGGGCAACGGGAGAGTGGCTGGCTCGCGGCCGAGGGTGAAGACGGGTGGGAGTACCGCGCGCTCTTGAATCTCGTCAAGACGGGATCGACGGCCGGAAACGTGACGCTGCCGCTCGACCAAGTCGAGTCTCGCTGGAATTGGTGGAGGTCACGCAAGCGCACCGCCGCGTGGGCGAAGCGTTACGGCGGCGGTTTCGAACTCGTCGAAAAGCTTTTTGCCGACAGCAATGCGGCTCTGCAAGCGCACCTCGAACGCGAACGTACCGCCGCGGAGGCCGCGCGCGAACGGCAGGCGCAAGAAGAGCAGCGCCGTCGCATCGAAGAACGGCGCCGGATCGAAGACGAGTTCGCCAGCGCGCGGGCGCGGCGCACGCGAAATGCCGCAATCGCGATGGCTTTACTCGCCGTTATCGCGGTGGTGTCGGCGGCATGGGCTCTTAAGGCAAACTTCGCGCTCGAGGCGAAAGAACGTGCTCTCACAAAGGCCTACGCAACGCTAAATGAGCGAAAAGACCAGCTCGCGATCGTCAACGGGCACCTCAACGCCAAAACAAATGCGCTGACTCAGCTGGGCAGAGTGCAGAGAAACCTTCTCAAGAAAGAAAGAAGCTATATCGGTCGCCAGACTGCGCTGATCGGCAAGAATAAGCGCCTCCAAGCGGCCGTCACTGCGAAGAACGTTGCCTTGGGCCGGTCCAACGAGCAGCTCGCGCTCCTCAACTCTCTGCGGGAAGCAGAACGCGTCCACTATCAGGGGTCGCAACTGAAGATGGTCGAGCGTTACGTTGCGAAACACCCAAACGATGCCGGCGCGCGAGTCGATCTGGGCGATGCGTACTTACAAATGAACCAGTCGTCGCAGGCCGCAGCCCAGTACAGCGCAGCGGTCGACGCCAACCAAAAATACGCGTACGCATATGCTTCGCTCTGCCAGGCCGCCGATCTGATGTCCGGCGAGATGCACGACCCGAACCAGGCCAAAGCGAAGCTGCGCTATGCACTAGAGAACTGCAAGCGAGCCGTTGAGATCGCGCCGAATATGACCTACGCGCTCCGGCAGGAGGCCGTCGTCGAGCGAGACCTTGGCAACTATCCTGCAGCGGCGCACGATCTGCTGCGTGCGATCGCAATCGACCCGAGCGAAAGCTTCAGCACGCTCGAACTGTGCGACGTGCAGTTCGATTCCGGAGCGTTCGGCGCGGCAATACGGTCTTGTACTTTGACGTTGACGACGGACCCCGGCTTGACGCAGGCCAACTATTGGCGCGGGCGTGCCGAGTTCAGGAAGAGCGAATGGTCGAATGCAGTCGAGGACTTCTCGCGGCGCATTGCTGCCGACCCCAAGCAGTATTCGGCCTATTATTGGCGTGGACGCGCGAAAATCGAACGGGCCGTTAACAGCTCCGATCTCCAACAGCAGATCCAAGATCTGGACGGCGCGATTGCCGATCTGTCATTCCTACTTGAAAACGATGCGAAGGACTACAGCGGCGATGCCGGCGGCTACGACGCGCACTACTATCGCGGGGTGGCGGAGTACGATAGCGGCAGCTCCAACACCGAGGCCGCCGTCGACGACTTGTCGCTAGCCCTTCGAAGCGATCCGAGCGATGTTGCGGCCCACTACTGGCGTGGGAAGGGAGAGATAAAGCTCCACGAGTGGGGCCCGGCGATTGAAGACTTCTCCCGGACCCACGGGTATTCGATCAGCTCCTACTGGTTGGCGCTCGCGCACTTCTACGCGACGGAGTACCGCGACGCGCTCGCCGATATCGAACGATACATCGCCGCAAACGCTCGGGACGGCGACGGCTACTTCCTCCTGGCAAAGATCCAGCTGGACGCGGGCGACGCGGCTAGAGCGCGCAGGAGCGCGGCGACGGCCATGGCGCTTTACCGGATGTCGAGCGATCAGTCGAACGTGCAGGCATTCCTCGATGAGATCCGAGCAATGGAGCGGCGCAAGCTGATGGCGACGTTCGTCGCGGACAGCGAAGCCGTGCTGCAGAACGCGCGAAACGCCAATGCGCTCGCCGACCGCGGCGACATCTATGAGACAGTGGCCGATCAGGATTCCGCGATCTCGGACTATAGCTCGGCTATCGCGGTAAATCCATTGGACGCTTATGCCTTCGCTTCTCGGTGTCAGTCGCGGCGCGAGATCGCATCGAACTCCGCAGCATACAAAGAAGCACTGGCCGACTGCAACAAAGCAATCGCAATCGAGCCGAACATGGCCTACGCGTTGCGCGAGCGCGCGCGAATCGACTTGGCTCTCCTCGACTTAGACGATTTAACCGCCGCAAACAGCGATGCGACGCGCGCCGTTTCGCTCGCGCCGCAATCGGCGAATAATGTTTTCACGCGCTGCCTTCTTTACGTCCACACGGAAAGATACGGCGAAGCGATCGGCGATTGCAGCACGGCGATCAAGCTGGATCCAAGCCTATACCTGGCGTACTATTGGCGCGCGTTAGCTCGCTTGAACACCGGGGACTACTCCAACGGCATTGCCGACGTACAAAGCTATTTGAGAAGCAACGCCGGCGATCCCGATGCCTACCTTCTGCAGGCGAAACTCGAGCTTGGGCTCGGAAGCCGCGGGCAGGCGCAGTCATCGGCAAGCACGGCTCTTGCAGTATTATCGGTCCAACAACAATCAAGCCGGCGCCTCCGACGCCCAGAAGTTTCTCAACGATCTCGCTAAGGCAAGCTCGCAGGGCTCCCAATAGGATGCGACTGGCACGATAAGCAAGGAGCCGCAAGCCCTTTAGATAAAGGCATCGCTGAGCTTCAAGGGAGATCGGCAAAACATGAGGTTTCGGATCTTGAGCGTTTTAGCGCTCGCCGGCATTCTCTCGGCCCTAGCGGTCGCGCCGTCGGCGAGCCAGGCGCCGCTTTCCATAGAAGGCTGCACGACCTCGCAGCTCCCCGAAATCATGGCCTCGTACACGAGCAAACCGGCTCCGCACGAAACTTCCGTACCGCTGCCTTCGGAGGCTCGAAGCTATCTCGCGCACATCCTCAGCGAGCGTCTTAAGCAGTGCAGCGAAAAGCTCGGCGGGTATTCTGGGCGCACGGCGGCCCCGTTGTCGCCGGCCGCCGCGTGCTATCCCGCGGCGCACGAGAACGACGTGTCGGTTCTTTGGAAGCACCTGCAGCTCTGCGAAGCGCTGGTCAATCCTCCGGTAGCCGCGTCGCCGATTATCAAATGGCAGCTGCCGCCAACTTCTGGCGCCGGGAATCAGCCCATCATCTTCGTGGTCGGTGCGGGCGGCGATCCGGCAATGCTCGGGAAACTCGTCTCGTCGCTCACGGTTTTTCTCGACCAAGGCGGCTACTACTTGGCCGATGAGGCGGTGCTCATTCCCGAACCCGGTTGGTCGCCGGATATATTCGCGGCCCAATGCGCACAAGCGCCGCAGGTGGAAGGCGCGATCGTCGTCCAGATCACGGCGGCGGGCAGCGGCTCGAGCGATCAGTTCGTAAGCCGTAAGAATTGGAGCGCGATCGAAGCCACGGCGCTGTACGCCCAATGCAAACACAGCCATGCACCCGCGACGGGCATACCGACCTACACCTGGGTTTCGAACATCGCGAAAGCCGAAAACCACTACATTACCATAACGCCGCTGACGCCGCTGGCGCTGCTCCTCACGCTCGGCGCGGCGTACGAAGAGTTCGCGCCGGCCAAGACGACCAGCACGACCACCACGCACGTCTTCCCGGTGCCGAAATCCTCACCTCCGGGCGGTTATAATAGCCAAGAGCAGACGACAAATGCGAAGACGATCAATGCATCTTCGCTGGGCGGCGTCGCCGGCGGCTTTTTAGCGAGCGCGATCAGCTACACGAATTCGACCGTTCCGCTCACTCAACAACCTACCGTCGATCAACAGACGTGGGATACGCTGCAGGCGGTTGCTCTGAACCTCGTACAGCAAATGAACTGCTGGCAGCCGCCGGCCCATGCGACGATCGCGTTTAACGACGTCGTTGGTGGCGTAAGACGGGCACCATCGTATAACCCGCCACCAGGCCTCGGAGGCTATAGCTTTGGCAAACCCTCGGCGCCGTTTTGTGAGGAACCGAATCCGACGGCGACGCCGGCGCCGGAAGCGACCCAAACGCCAAGCCCGGAGCCATTGGGCGGCGAGTCGGTTAGAGACGTCCTTCCCTCACCGCTGCCGTCGCAACACCCTTAAAGGCAAGAGAATGCACAAGCAGATCGTAGGCTTTTTCGCAGTCGTCGCGCTGAGTTGCGCCACGACGACTCTCGCTGCCGCCGCACCGGCACGACCTTCTGCTATCGACGAGGCTCGAATGTTGGTGGGAAGTTGGAGTTGCCGGACAACGCAGGCCGGCGGGCTAATTCAGCCGGAGGAAGACAGAATCGAGCGGATCGGAAACGGCTCGTGGCTGCACGGAACGTCGCGCCCCCTCGAGGGCAGATCCGAGCCCGTCTACGACTTTTACGTCGGCTATGAGGGCTCGCATTGGGTCTACATTCAGATCTATCCCTCGGCAAATTTCTATTTCGTCGGCATTAGTGACGGCAGTTCGCTTACGCCCTCCTCATGGCAGATCGCCTATCCCGTGAGGCTGGCAGGCTACCGGTTTCAGTTGACGGCAGATTCGTTTACGATTCGTTACCCGGACTTGACGCAGTTCTGCCAGAGAGAACCCACGCCGTCGCCCTCGGCCAGTCCGCCGCCAAAATCTACAATGCTTTGCTCGATTTACTACTGGGGACATTCCGGCGCGCTACAGGCAACCGAAGAGCTGACGGTCTCACAGCCCGGCGCGGGATGGTGGCAAGGCGTCGCCAGCACCAAAAATCCCGACCGAGTCGTATACGCCTACAATCTCTTCGACTTGCCGGGGAAGCGCATGTCGATTCTCGTTAATCCCACGACCGGCTCGTACGCGATCGCCGTAGGCTCGCCATCGAAAGATCTCAACGACTCGGTCTGGATGGTCGTTTATCCAAGAGTGCAAAGCGGCTTTACGTTCAGAAACGTAGTCTATTCGAGCGAACCGGGCAAAGAGAAACTCCCGAGCGCGCTCTGGCTGGTCTTTAAAGACGGATATCAAAAGTGCGCGCAACGATGAGGACGCGACCGGTAACTTAACCGGGTCGCTTCGAGCGAAGTCGTTCTAGATCTTCGCGCCCGGCTCGCGTCAGTTCGTGATCGCTGCCATATGTTTTTTCGAAAACCGCGACGGCCCGCGTCTGCAACGGCGTCGCCTCGTCGAGACGCCCCTGAGCCTCATACAGCTTCGCGAGGCCGCTCAGGGTCTGTGCTAGCTCGGGGTGCACCGGCCCGAACGCCTTCTCTCGAATCAGCAGGGCGCGCGCGTATAACGGTTCCGCTTCTCCGTAGCGTCCTTGCCGATCGTACCAGCCTGCGAGGCCGTTTAGGCTCGCCGCAACATAGGGATGATCCGGCCCGAGCGCCTTTTCGACTATCGCCAGCGCGCGGGCATGCAGCGGCTCCGCCTCTCCGAAGCGCCCTTGTTCTTGGTACAAAACCGCGAGCGAGTTCAAGCTAAGCGCCACGTCGGGGTGATCGGGCCCGAACATTCTTTCTCGAATCGCCAGCGCGCGGGCGTGCAGCCTCTCCGCCTCTTGCGAACGCCCCTGCCGATCGTACAACGTCGCGAGGTTCTTCAGGCTCATCGCAACGTCGGGGTGGTTCGGCCCAAGCGCCTTCTCCCGAAGCCGCAGGACGCGCGCGTGTAGCGCCTCTGCGTCTGCGTAACGCCCTTGCCGATTGTACAAACCCGCGAGGTTGTTCAGGCTCATCGCAACATCGGGGTGATCCGGCCCAAGCGCCTTCTCCAAAATTGCCAGCACGCGCGCGTGCATCGGCTCGGTCTCCGCGTAGCGTCCTTGCTGATAGCACAAGACCGAGAGGTCGTTCAGACTCCTTGCAACATCGGGATGGTCGGGACCCAACGCCTTCTCCAAAATCGCCAGCGAACGTCTCTGAAGCGGTTCCGCGGCGCGATATTCGCCGCGTTCCAGAAGGTAGGCGGCGCAGTTATTGGCGAGCCGGGCCGCCGCCAGGACTGTCGGCGTGCCGGGCAACGCTTTCAGCGCGGCGCGAGCGTGGGGCAGAAGACGCTCGCACTGCGGCCACGTTTCCAACCCGACTTTTGGAAAGGCGACATCGGCAGCGGCAACGGCGCACTCGCTCCAGACAAGAGCTGCGGCGCCAACGATGTCGCGCGCAGCGAGCTGCACCAGACGATGGATGCTATACGTACGCGACGCCGGCGAGAAGGCCAACAACGAGAGCCGGTCGAGTGCGCCAAGCGCCTCATCCAAACGAGCGTCATCGGGCAGCGTGGAGCCTAAATCGAGCGCCTCGACGTCTTCAGCTAAAACGGGCTGCAATCCCACGGGATAACCCTCGATCGGCTGGCGAAAAAGTTCGTCGGGAATGGCATCGGGGGCGAACGATGCCGCGAAACAGAGGACGGCTGCCGCACCGGGGGCGTCCTTCTCGGCTTGCGCGATCGCGGTGCGCAGCGTCGCAAAGACGGATCGCGGATAGTGCGCGTTGCGCGGAGCATTCTTGAGATGCTCGCTAATGTGTTGCAGGTAACGCTCCGGCGTGACCATCCGCAAGCCACGCAACGAGGCCGCTGCGTGCGCGAGCGCTAGCGGAAGAGCACCGAGGGCTTCGACGATCGCTCGCGCATCGGCCTCGGTAAGGTCGCTGCGTCCGCTCTCGTGCCGAAGGTAGCGAATTGCGGTGCCGGGCGGCCATGTGGGCAGCGCAATGGCAGTGATGTCGGGGCTCCACGCCGCGTTACGTGAGGTTGCCAGCGCGCGCGAGCCCGTTCGCGGTAGCCACGAGCGCAGCAGACGCTCGTCTTCAAGGTTGTCGAAGATCAGCAAAACCGGCTTGCTAAAACCTGTAAGCACGGTGGTAGTGACCTGCTGTGCCGCAGCTCGCCGGTCGGCGAGCCGATCGAGCCCGCGCACGAAGAGTCCGCCCAGCCGCAGGAGCCCATCGATAATTGCATCTTCGGTCTGCGCGTTGAGCCACCAGACCGCCGCATACCGCTCGCGGCTTCGCCAGGCGTACTCGCGCGCGATAGAGGACTTGCCGATGCCGCCCAAACCGTGCACCGCAGCAGTCGCATTCTCGCCCTCCAGGGCCGCCGCGATCGTGCCGAGCTCTTCGTCGCGTCCGCTGAAGCCGGGAACCGGGCCGATCGCTTCGGCGTCGACGATCGTGCGCGGGGCGCGCCAGTACCGGCCGCTAGGGACTGCATCCCGGCGATCTTCGCGCACGGCATCGAGCACGATGTCGTGCAGCAGCGCGCGGTTATCGCGAACGGGAACGAGATCCCAGTACGCGAGTCCGCTCAGCAGCCCGCCAGGCTCGCACTCGGCGACGCGCAGCAGAATCAGGCGGGATTTGGTGTTGAGCGGATCGTCGGCGATGGCGTTCTGCCATTCCGCCTGGCAATGCTCGCCGCGCAAGTATTCGGGTGACAATAGCGCAACGACGCGCGCCCCCGAAACGAGCGCACCGTGAATGCGCTCCATGAAGTTGCGGTTCGAGAAGTCCCACTGCTGGAGGACCACCGCGTAGCCGGCGCCCTGCAGAATATCACCGATTACCGCCGCAAAATCGGCGTCGGCACCCGCCCTGCTGATGAAGAGCGTCGCTTCGGTCAAATGAGAAGGTTATTCGGCGGTGATTTTTTCGTAGTCAGCTGCATTGAGCAGCGATTTCGCCTCGTCCGGATCCGAAAGCTTGAGCTTGAAGAGCCAACCGGCGCCGTAGGGCTCCCGGTTGACGGCGGCTGGGTCGCCATCGAGGGTTGTGTTGATCTCGACGACCTTGCCGGACATCGGCGTAAAGAGATCGGAGACGGCTTTGACCGATTCAATGACGCCGACGTTGAAGAACTGCTCGATCTCCGCGCCGGCCTTCGGCAGTTCGACGTAGACGATATCGCCGAGCGACTCTTGCGCGTAATCGGTGATGCCGATCGTGGCATTCTCGCCGTCGAGCTTTACCCACTCGTGTTCTTTGCTGTACAGCAGGTCCTCCGGTTGCGCCAAGACTTCTCCTCTTTCGCTTATTTCGCGCGCTTGTAAAATGGCAGCGGTACGACCGTCGCCTCATGCTTCGTGCCGCGTATCTCGACCTCCAGCCGCGTGCCCTCGGTTGCGGCCGCTTTTTCGACGAGCGCCGTCGCGATGTTCTTGTTGTCGACCGACGGCGCGATCGAGCCGCTGCGGATCGAGCCAACGAGGCGCCCTTCATGCCAGACCGTGTAACCCTCGCGCGCCGGAACGCGCCCACTCATCACCACACCCACGATGCGGGAGTAGTCGTCGCCTTTGATCTGGCGTTCGAGCGCTTCTTTACCGAGAAACTCCGGCTTAGAGGTCTTGACGGCCCAACTGAGGCCCGCCTGAACCGGCGTGATCGCCTCGGTTAACTCGTGTCCGTAGAGCGGCATGCCGGCCTCCAGGCGCAGGACGTCGCGCGCCCCGAGGCCGCAGGCTTCCAGCCCTTCGCTGCGATGGGCCTCGAGCAGCACGTTCCAGATTCCCGGTGCGTCGTTGTTGGAAAGGAAGAGCTCGAAGCCGTCCTCACCGGTGTACCCGGTTCGCGCGATCGTAGCGGGCGCACCGTCAACGTGACCTTCGGTGCAGAAATAGTATTTTAGTTCGTCGAGATTGACGTCGACGTGCGGCTGCAGCATGGCGACCGAGCGCGGACCTTGAATCGCAACGAGCGACCATTTGCCATGCTGGTTCTCGAGCTCGACGCCGAGCTCGGGGCGATTGGCGTTGAGGTGCTGCCACATCCTATCGGCGTTCGACGCATTGACGACCAGCAGCCAGCGCTTTTCGAGACGGTAGAAGATCGTATCGTCGTGCGTCCCGCCGCTCGGATTGCAAAACAGGTTGTAGCGTGCCTGCATCGGCTTCATCGTCCCGACCGCGTTCGTGGTTAGGGTGTCGGCCCAGGGCGCGACCATATCGCCGGTGAGCCAGAACTGGCCCATGTGCGAGAGGTCGAAGAGTCCGGCGCGGTGACGCACCGCATCGTGTTCCCGTAGGATGCCCGAATATTGCACCGGCATCTCGAAACCACCGAAAGGAACCAGCTTCGCGCCCGCGCGCACGTGTTCGGCATGGAGTGCCGTGCGTTTATTCACTGGCGGCCTACGACGTGAAGTGCCCGGACTTCGGAGGTTTTTCGGTGGGGTAGCTGTTGAGGAAGTCGAGCGTGGCGTGGGCGACGATCTCGGTGCCGCTGCGCACGTAGACTTCGCCGTAAACGATGCGGCGGCCGCCGCGCAGGACGCGCGCTTCGGCGATAAGATCGTGGGGCGGCCCGGCCGGCGAGAGAAAGTTGCATTGCAGTGCGATCGTCGTAGTATCTTGATCGCGCCCATAAATCGACGCGAGTGCGACGTAGAAGACCGTATCGCAGAGGCTGACGATCGCGCCGCCATGGACGGCACCCGTGCCATTGGTGATCTCCCTGCGGTAGGGCATACGCATTACCGCTTTGCCGTGCTCGACGCTTTCGAGCCTCAGATCGAGGAGCGCAACGAAGTTGCTCTTCTCCTTCTCCCAGGCGCGCGGTGCACCTGAAAAATCAATGCTCATGTTGCCCCCTTCGACAAGCTCGGCATGACATGGTTAGAACGTATCGCCGCCGGCGGCCAGCATCCGGCGCAGGTAGAGCGGCAGCGAGAAAAGGCGCCGGTGCGTTTCGGAGTCGTAGAAAAAGCTCTCGCCGCTCAGGCGCGCGCAGTAGGCATCGATGCGGCCGGCGTCGAGGCACGCAAGATCGGCCCGGTCGCTGCAGGCCAGGAAGGCCCAGTCGGTATCGAAGGCCGGCACGTGCGTAAAGAAAGATGCGACGTAGGCGTAGTGGCGGCGCAGCGTGCGCGCCATCTTACAGTGCAACGCGGCGTTGTGCACGCTCGCGGTGCTCGCTTGGAGCGCGTAAACTCCACCCTCGACGAGACGTGATTTGATCAGCGCGAAGACGTCGTCGTTAAAAAGCGGATTGCTGGGCGAATCCGCGAGCGGTTCGGTCAGATCGGAGAGGATCACGCCGTAGCGCTCTTGACGCGCGCGCATATGCTCGAGCGCATCGCCGACGATCACTTCGGCGCGGTCATCGTCGAACGCGCCGGCGGACCATTCGGGAAGAAACGTCTTCGAGACGTCAATAACGCGCGCGTCGATATCCACCATCGTGCAACGCGCGACGTCGGGAGAGCGCAAGACCTCGCGCAGCGTCGCGCCTTCGCCGCCTCCGAGAATCAAGATATTTTTGCGATCCTCTGCCGCCGCCAGGGCCGGATGGACCAGCGCCTCGTGATAGATCCGTTCGTCGGTCTCGGAGCTTTGGGTATCGCCATCGATCACGAGCATCTTGCCGAAGACCGGCGAGCGCAGCACCGCGATCTGCTGAAACGCCGAGCGCTCCGAGACGAAGAGCTCCTCGATCGCATGATGATGCTGCTCGGTGGGTGCGAACGCTTCAACGTACCACTGCCAGTGCTGCGTCTTCGGCATGTCCGGCCTAGATTGGCCGCACAAAAGAAGAACCCCGCCACATGGCGGGGTTCTCCCCTTGTCATCCTGAGCTTGTCGAAGGACGAAGGAGGAAAGGGTTACTTATAGCAGTTGACCGCGAAGTAGAGCGCCGTTTTTGGAGGGAGCTCGAAGTTACGCGGAACGGTGTATTGCGTGATTGTGACGGTCTTACCCTTAACTTGGTATGGGCCGCCGGGCAAAGTCGTCCATACGGGCGAGCCTTTTTCTCCGGTTGTGAGGACCGCAGCAGCACACTTCGTTCCGGGGAACGCCTTGGCATCCGTTATGACGTACTGGAGAACCGGCTTCTTCCCCACGATCGGCTTGATGACCGTATTGCCCTGATTTACGGCGACCGCATAGACGACCGTCGTTCCCTCGGCTTTGTATTTGTCGAAAGCTTTGCCTTTGTAGGTTTCGATGTCGCCGCCGGTGTCGGTTGCGTCGGCGACATAGACTGTCGTGGCAGCCTTGAGATTGTTCGGGCCGATCGAGCCCTTAACGGTGATGTCGTGCCACTCTTGCAGGCTGAAGCTGGCCCCGGTCGACTTCAATGTAATCTTCTCGCAAGCGCCCTTAAATATCCATTGGTACTGCGGCGGGCTCGTTGCGCAGGTGGTGACTGCAAGCGGTTGCGGGAGAGCAGCCAGCTCGCCTTTAGCGAGACTGTCCGGCGATGGAGCGCTCGTATCGTCTTGCTGCATCGGAGCGCCCGGCTCGGCCTGCTGCGCGGGAGCCGCGAGCGGCGGCTGACCCACGGAGCCGCCAGTCGATGACGGCATTCCCATGCCGGAGCAAGCTGCCAACGTTAGAGCGACCGCTGTGACGATGCAGGCGCGAAGCATAGATAGACGCATGAAAATCGTTTCCCCTAGGTGGTGAGAGCACAAACCCGTGTCCGAACAGAATTGGACGGCAGGCGCGATGCGCCTGCCGCTTTAATGCGTTTCAAAGGTGATAATTGCTGATGATAGCGGTTAAAAAACCGCGCGCTTACGCCGTCAGCACCCGAGCGTCTTGATTGCTGTTGAGCACGTGCGTGAACTCGCCGTCGCTCTTCTCGATTCCGCGTTTGAGTTCGGTAGCGAGTACGCTTTTCGCGCGAAGCGTTGCCGCTGCGAAATCGCAAGCAGCCCAGGGGTCGGTGTGGTCGCCGCAGGTGTAAAAATCCATCGCGGCATAGGCCTTCTCCGGCCAAGTGTGGATCGAAAGATGGGATTCGGCCAAAATGACCGTGCCCGAGACGCCCTGCGGCTCAAATCTGTGAAATGCGCTCTCCATAATCGTAGCGCCGGCGGCCTTAGCGGCCGCGATCATCATGGCTGCGATGCCGTGGATATCCGCGAGTAGCGATGGTTGACAGCCCGAGAGCTCGCACACGATGTGCCTGCCGAGTGCCTTCAATTTGTACAGGTCTCCTTGACCCTTGAGGAATCCCACCTCCGGACTTCGTCGGCTGGCGGCTGCGGTGCAGTCCGTTCCCCCGACCTTTCGGAGAGCTCGTGCCGGCGCTTTGCGGTGCGCGGGCGGCTCGCCGCGATGGCGCGAAGGGCGCGCCTTCCCCTACCGTGGTCCGAAAAACCTCTTGTCGAGCCCGGAGCGCAGTCGAAGCGGACGAAGGGGACCGGCGCCAATCATACCCCCTACGCCCCCCCCTGTAAAGGGTTTTTCCACGCCGCTTCCACAGGAAAATCAAGCTAGCACTTCATTATCTTGACTATGTTGGACTGAAGGGGGTACGCTGAGGAGGTAATGGCATTGAAACTTGAAGCCCCGGTGAAGCCGGCCGAACTGATCGAGGACTACCGTCACGGGTTCCACGATGAGGAAAAGTACGTCTTTAAGTCGGACAAGGGGCTGACGCCGGAGATCGTCGAGCGGATCAGCTCGATGAAGGACGAGCCCGCCTGGATGCGCGAGTTCCGACTCAAAGCGTACGAGATCTTCCTTAGTAAGCCGATGCCGACGTGGGGCGATACCGCTCGGCTGAACGAGATTGACTTCTCGAACATTCACTACTTCGTGAAATCGACCGACAAAACGGAGCGTTCGTGGGACGACGTGCCGGAGGACATCAAGCGGACGTTCGATCGCCTTGGAATCCCGGAGGCCGAGCGTAAGTTTCTCTCGGGCGTTTCCGCGCAGTACGAGTCGGAAGTCGTCTATCACAACACGACCAAGGCGCTCGACGAGCAGGGCGTGCTCTTCTGCGACATGGACACCGCGGTCAAGAAATATCCCGAGATCGTTCAGAAGTATTTGGCGACGGTGATTCCGCCGGGCGACAACAAGTTCTCCGCTTTGAACTCAGCCGTGTGGTCGGGCGGATCGTTCATCTACGTGCCGCCGGGCGTGACGGTGGCGATGCCGCTGCAAGCCTATTTTCGGATCAATGCCGAGAACATGGGCCAGTTCGAGCGCACGCTGATCATCGCCGACAAGGGCGCGAAGGTGCACTACATCGAGGGCTGCACCGCTCCGAAGTTTTCGACCTCGTCGCTGCATTCGGCCGTAGTCGAGCTGATCGCGATGGAAGGTGCGTCGATTCGATACACGACGATCCAGAACTGGTACCGCAATATTTTCAACCTCGTCACGAAGCGCGCGATCGCGCACAAGGATGCGACGGTCGAGTGGGTCGACGGCAACATCGGCTCGCGCTTGACGATGAAATATCCCTCGATCTATTTGATGGGCGAAGGCGCGCGCGGTGAGATCCTCTCGATGGCGTTCGCCGGCGAAGGTCAGCATCAGGACGCGGGGGCGAAGGTGATCCACGCCGCGCCGCGCACGACGTCGATGGTGACGAACAAGAGCGTCAGCGCGCACGGCGGCAAGACCACGTATCGCGGTTTGGTGGAAATACACGCCGGCGCAGTCGGTGCGAAGACCCGCGTGCGATGCGACGCACTCATCATGGACGACGAATCGTCGAGCGATACGAAACCGACGATGAAGATCCACGAGCAGCGCTCGACCGTCGAACACGAAGCGAGCGTCAGCAAGATCGGCGAAGAGCAGCTCTTCTACGCGATGTCGCGCGGTTTAGCCGAAGCGGACGCCGTGGCGATGATCGTCAACGGCTTCTTCGATTTCTTCGTCAAGGAACTCCCGATGGAATACGCGGTCGAGTTGAATCGCTTGGTGAAAATGGAAATGGAAGGCGCGGTCGGGTAACCCGCGGCCTCCGCGCCACCATCGGCCACGTTACCAGCGAAATGATTATCTGCCGTCGCCGGACGGCGCCTGCGAGTAAGGAATCACCATGCGGAGCTTACCAGTTGCAGCTGCCATCCTTTTTGCGATGTCGCTGCCGCTGCTTGGCGCCGCGCCGGCCGGCGTCCGCTACTTCGACGCACACAATCACCTGAGCGGAATTCTCCCGTACTACGCGTACGCGGACCTGCCCGCATTCATAGAAAGCCTTTCGAATCCGGGCAAGCAGGTGAGCGTTGAAGACCGCTTGGCGCTCTACCGCTACCTGACCGATGTCTGGTATCCGTCGAAGGGAGCCGCGCTCGACGACAAGTTGTTCTCTCCAGCCGACGGCCAGCGGTTCGCCTTAGGCGCGCGCGCCGCGCTGCTCGTTTACCGCAACCAAGTTGCCGGAAGCGCGGTGGCTCTCGACGGTACGTTGGAACGCGTGTTGACCGCAACGCCCTGGTCCGAGTTCGACAGCGCGTACGCCTTCCGAGGGGGACCGGCCTGGTCGTATCTTCAGTCGCGTTTCTACGCCGGAAGCGACGATCGACTAAGCGCGGATCTCTGTAAGGCAACAATTCTCGATCTCGCCTCGACACACATCGACAGTTCGGAACAATCGGTGCCTTTCGTCGGCGGATGGAGGTTTGTCGACGGCAGTTCCCAGCCGCTCGATTCGATCGAGTGCATGATCGACGCATCGTCCGATACGGGCCTCGTCGCGGCGCTGCGCGCGATGGGCAAGCCGATGCCGACGATCAAAGTCGTGCTCATGACGCACACCGCGCAACTCGCCGCGCTCTCGGGGGACACGCAGTACAGCGAATGGTCGAAGACCGGCGCGTGCGCCGCGGTTTCGCTTCCTCGCGCGCTGGTGACGACGCCGAGGATGGTCTACGACGGACTGATGGGCTGGAGCGCGGGGCGACTCGTCGTTTCCGGCGCGGCGGCGACGCAGTACTTCAACACGGTCGTCGGTATCGATACCGCGGCTCCCGAGACGACCTGCTTCACGTCCGAAGGGATGCGATACTACGAACAACTGATCGGCGCGGTGTACGACGCGGCCAAAGCCCGGCGATTGGCAGGGTGGCACGGCAAGTTGCTCGTGCATACCCACGTCGGCGAAGGTGCCGTCATCGCCTACGCGCCGACTCCGCCGGCGGAACCATGGACGTTCCAAGCGCTCTTCTCCACACTTCCGCCGGCGCGCACCAACTCGGCGCAGGCCCAGGCGAATATCTCGATCCTCTTGGCGGCGATTGCTCAGTTCGAGGCAGCTCATCCCGACGTGCACGACTACGTTCTCTTTCGCCTAGCGCACGATACCTGGGCGACGCGAGCCCAAGCGCAGGCGATGCACGACCAGGGGGTCGAGGCCGATGTCAACCTCGAGAGCAACGTGGCAACCGGCGCATATCCGATCGCGCGGATGCCGCTGGGCGCTGCGAGGATCCTTACCGACGAGATCGATCCCGTCGCGGAAAATCCCGCGACGAACTTCGAGCTTAACAATCTCCTCGGGACCCTCGTCAACGATCCGAGCAACGTCGCGCAAGTGGGCGGCATTCTCGGCGACGCGTCACTGAGGTATTTGCTCGAGGCACGCGTGCGCTGCCTCTTGGGTACCGACGCCGACGGCGTCGAACACTCCGACATCGTCAAAGAGTACGCCTACGCCGCCTCGTTGATCGCCTATTGGAAGCAAACGGACCCGGCTTTTCACACGGGAGCGAGCGACATCGATCAACAGACTCTCTTCGACAACGTGCGCTGGCACTTGTCGAATATGGCCTCCGACCGCGCCCTGACCTACTAGCGCTATTCGACGCTCTTGCGGGATATCCAAAGCAGCAAACGGCGCGGACTCAACCGCGCCGCGAGCGGAACGAGCTTGTTCGAAACTCCTGGAACCACGAGATCGCGACCGCGCATCATGCCGCGATAACCGGCCAGCGCGACCGATGCCGCATCGGCGACGTGCCGTTTAAAGAGCAGCGTCTCCTTCGCATGAGCGCGCTCCGCGAAGCCGGTCGCCGTCGCGCCCGGACAGAGGCACGTCACGGTAACGCCGGTGCCGCGCGATTCCTCAGCGACCGCTTGCGAAAACGAGATCACATACGCCTTCGCGGCATAGTAGACGGCCATGAACGGACCCGGTAGAAACCCCGCCGTCGAAGCAACGTTCAGAATCCGGCCCGCGCCGCGGGCGCGCATGCCCGGCAAGTAGGCACGCGTGAGTTCGGTAACGGTCAAAACGTCGAGGATCACCTCTTCGCGGATCCGTTCGTCCGCGATCTCGTCGAAGCGCCCGTTCGTCGCAAAACCGGCATTGTTGATCAACACGTCGCACTCCGGCACGCGCGCTAGGACCGCGGCCGCGGCTCCAGGCGTGCTCAGGTCTATTGCCAGCGTTTCGACACTCACTCCATGACGATCGCGCTGCTCTGCCGCGATCGCCTCGAGTTTGTCTCCCGACCGCGCAACCAGCGCAAGATCGTAGCGATCGGCGGCCAGGAGCCTTGCAAACTCGAGGCCCAGACCCCCGGAAGCTCCCGTGACGATGGCGCGGCTCATCGAGTTAGCTTCCTCGGCTTGGCGACGGTCGCTGCGATCGCGGAGAGAGCGATTCGTTGGTAGTTCAATATGTTGTCGCCAACTTCCAAATTATAATGTTATTGCGTTCACTGCAGCTCCGCAAGATCGGATTCGGAGAGCCGCAGTCGCGCGGCCTCGAGGTTCTCCTTGAGATGCTTCACCTTCGACGTGCCCGGAATCGGCAACGTCACCGGTGATTTCGCGAGCAGCCATGCGAGGGCAACTTGTGCCGGCAGCGCACCGCAACGCTGCGCTACGAGCGCCAGCGCTCCGCCCGGTTTCGCCAGATCCCCGGTCGCGAGCGGGAACCAGGGAATGAACGCGATGTTCTCGCGCGTGCAGTACTCGACGACGTCCTCCGCGCTGCGATCGCTCAGATTATAGAGGTTTTGCACCGAGACGATCGTCGCCATGCGGCGCGCCGCTTCGATCTGCTGCACGGTCACGTTCGAGAGGCCGATGTGACGAATCTTCCCTTCGCGTTGCAACTCGACGAGCGTGCCTACTTGATCGTCAAACGGTACCTTCGGATCGGGGCGGTGCAGTTGCAAGAGGTCGATGCGTTCCAGGCGCAGCCGGCGCAAGCTTCCCTCGACCGCCGCGCGCAAATGTTCGGGCCGCCCGTCGGGCTGCCAATCGCCTGGTCCGGGCCTCACGAGGCCCGCTTTGGTTGCGATGACGAGATCCGCCGGATACGGGTACAGCGCCTGCGCAATCAATCGCTCCGAGACTTCCGGCCCGTACGAATCCGCGGTGTCGATGATCGTGATGCCGAGCTCGACCGCTGCTTTCAAGACGGCAATCGCTTCGTCGTGGTCGGCCGGCTCGCCCCAGATGCCGGGCCCCGTGATGCGCATCGCGCCGAAGCCGAGGCGATGAACCGGAAGATCGCCGCCGATCGCAAAGGTGCCGCTCGCCGCCGCGGGGCGAAGGCCGGCCTGCGTGGACTTTTGTAACGTACTCATGGAGTCGTTGACGGCCTCGAATTCGCGTTTGGTTTCACGGTTTCTCAGCTTTTGCACGGGAACGCATGCCATGCTGGTCGCCTACCTGGATTGCGAAAGGAACGGGAGTCAGTGCGCTTCACGACCGTTACCGCGATAGCTGCGGTTGCCGTGTTCTCGGCGTGCACCGAGACGAACTCGCTGCCGGGAACCGCGAGCGCATCATGCCGGCCGCACGCTCGGCAAACCTTTTCGAACATACTCCCCAACGCGACGGCCGTACCACGCATTGCAACGGCCGCGCAGTTAGGACTCTGGCCGCGCCAAGGACCGTCCGCCCGCGTCTGCGGCGATGTGGGAGCGGGTTTTGCGCGCTGCCAAGCGTGGGTGCGTACCGACATTCAAGGTCCCATTGCGCCCAACACGCCGGGAGGCTACGCGCCCGGTGACCTGCAGACGGCGTACGGGCTAACGGCCGACAGCCAAGCTAACGGCGGCGGTCAGACCGTCGCGATCGTCGACGCATATGACGACCCGAACGTGGAATCGGATCTCAACGTTTACCGCTCGCAGTATGGGCTGCCGGCATGCACCGTCTCCAATAGCTGCTTTACCAAACAGAAGTATACGTCGCAAACGAACGCGGGATGGGCCGAAGAAGAATCGGTCGACGTCGAGATGGTTTCTGCCATCTGCCCGAACTGTAAGATTCTCTTGGTAGAAGCGGCGTCGACGAGCGTCGCCGACCTCACCAGCGCTGAAAAATACGCGACCGCCCAGGCCGACTACGTCAGCAACAGTTGGAGCAGCAACGAGGGAACGGAAACGTACGATAGCGACTATCAGGACGGCTGCGGAGCGATCGTGGCCGCGACCGGCGACCACGGTCACAACTCCACCGCGCAGTGGCCCGCCATACTTCCAAGCGTCGTCGGCGTCGGCGGAACGAGCTTGACGTCGATCACCCCGCGCACGGAAACCGCATGGCTGCGCGCAGGGAGCGGCTGCAGCAAGATTTACGGCAAGCCCAGCTTCCAAAGCGGTTTGAACACTGGGTGCTCGATGCGGGCGCAAGCCGACGCCTCGGCCGATGCCGATCCCCACACGGGGGTGGCGGTCTACGACACGTTCGAGCAGCGCGGATGGCTCGTCTTTGGAGGAACGTCCGTCGCCACGCCGATCGTCGCTTCACTCTTCGCGCTCGCAGGATATGCAAGCGCGAATCCCGCGGGAAACCTGTACTCGCACACCTCGAGCTTGAACGATATCAGTTCCGGGAGCAACGGCACGTGCGGCGCGCCGCTCTGCGTCGCCGGTCAGGGGTGGGACGGTCCGACGGGACTCGGCAGCCCGAATGGCGCCGGGGCGTTCTAGAAGACAATTCGTGCAGACACCGCTAGGTTTCAAACTCGGATGTAACCCGAGAACGTTTGACCCGGCAATCCCGCACCTTAGTGCAATCCTCGGGGGCAAGACCCCGCCGGCGCCGCCGCCATCCGTGGACTACGTTACGGGCATGCCGCAAGCCCCGAATAAGTTCGGCATGATGCTCAACAACACGCTCGGCGATTGCACCTGCGCGGCGTTCTATCACGCGCGACAGGTTTGGACGTTCAATTCGACCGGAGCGACGCAAACCGCGCCCGATGACGACGTCGAGCTTTTGTATGAAAAGGCGTGCGGTTATAAACCGAGCCAGGGCGGTGAAGGGCCGGGCGGAAACGAGCAGCACGTCCTAACGTACATTCATAAGACGGGCGCACCGATCGGGCCCGACGGGCCGCCGGTCGACAAGATCCTGGCGTTTGTGGAAGTCGATCCGCGTAATCTCGACGACGTAAAGCGGACGATTCTCAACAGTGGAATTGCTTACATCGGCTTTAACGTTCCTCAAAACATTATGACCGATCCACCACAAAAGATCTGGACCGTCGCTCACGGCAGCCCGCAGATTGTCGGCGGGCATGCCGTCGCGCTACCGGGGTACGACGCCGATGGGGCGATCGTGATTTCGTGGGGAGCGCTCTACAAAATGACGTGGGAGTTTTTCAGCACGTACGTTGACGAAGTGTACGACATCACCGATGCAAGCTGGTCCAGAAGCAAGTTTGCCTCGGAACGCAAGCTGAGCCTCCCGGGTGGCCTCTCGGAAGCCGAGCTAGTGAACCAAATGCGCCTTCTATCATAGGACTCGGCGGCTGGAACCATCGAGCGGGTTTTCGACCTGAAACGTCACCTTCCCAGGTTCGGTGCGGCTTCCGTGGTATGGAGGATAGTATGTCGCAACGTACCGCATTCTTAAGCAAACTGATAGGCCTTTTTTGCGTTCTCTACTCGCTCTCGATGTTCGCGCACCGTCAGGCGACGCTGGACGGCGTCGGCGCGCTCGTTGCGGAGCCGGGTGCCTTGTTGGTCCTCGGCTTCGTCGTACTAGGCCTTGGAGTTGCAATGGTTCTGGGTCACAACGTTTGGTCCGGCGGGGCGTTGCCCGTGGTCGTCACGATCGTCGGCTGGCTGACGCTCCTCAAAGGTCTGTTTCTCACGTTTCTCGCACCGGCGGGCGCCGCCGCTTACGTGTCGGCAGTGCGGTACGAGCAGCTCTTTTACATCTACGCGGGCGTAACGCTCGCTCTCGGCGCCTACTTGACGTACGGCGGATTCACGATGAAAGGAAACCCCAATGCTCAAGGCGGGCGATAAAGTCTACATCGACGGTACCAAAGAAGAAGGCATCGTCAAGGAAGTTCATCCACACGAGGTCGTCGTTCGGGTTGCGACGCCGCAGGGGCACGAGACCCGCAAATACACCTATGAGGATCTGCGGCTGGATCCGACGATGGACGAAGCATCCGGCTTTATCGATCACTAGCGCTTAGACCCTTGCAGGAGGCATTGCAATGACAAACGGAGATCCACTAAGTTTCGCAAAAGACATTCGCCCGATGTTCACGGATATCGACGTCGCGCACATGAAGATCGCGGGCATAGATCTTTCGGATCGAAACGAAGTAATGATGCACGCGGACGCGATATACCAGACCGTGAGCACCGGAGCGATGCCTCCGCCGTCCTCCGGGGAAGCTCCTTGGACCGCTGATATGTGCGACCGCTTCAAGCGCTGGCAGGCCGCAGACTGTCCCGAGTAGAGAGGCGCTTTAGTCTTCCTTGACCGCCTCGACGTCGATGACGATGTCGATCTGCGGACTGACCACGACGCCGCCGTCGGGCATCTGATCGTTCCAGTTAACGCCGAAGTCGTAGCGATCGATACGCGTGCGGGCGGTGAACCCCGCGCGCGTCTTCGGGCCTTTGTCCACTCCATCTTCCCACCACGGCGTTTCCCACGTACCAAGATAACGCACGTCCAGCGTCACCGGCCGCGTAGTCTCTCTTATCGTGAGATCGCCGGTTACTCGGTAGTCGACCGGACCGATCTGCGAGACGCCGGTGCTTTTGAAGCGAATCTCAGGATAGCGCTCGCAGCTTAGGAAGTCCGGACTGCGAAGATGGTTATCGCGCGCCTCGACGCCCGTCCAGCAGGTCGACGCGTCGATGACCGTCTCGACAGCGAGCTGTCGCGGATTCGCCGGGTCGAACTCGAGATGCCCGTGGACGTTTTTGAATGAACCGCGCACCCACGTTACCATCATGTGCCGCGCGCGAAACTCCGCCGCGCTGTGCCCAGGCTCGAAAGACCACTTCATAACCCGACCGTTTAGGGATCGTTCATCGTCATCCTTCGACCCTTCGACAAGCTCAGGGCAGGCTAAGCTCAGGATGACAGGGTGCGTCACTCTGGGCGGGGCGGGTGCGTTGATCTAACGTGTTGACCATCCGTGCGGCCGCGTCGGCGGCCGCACTTCTCGCTTTTACAACTGCCGGAACGCCGAGCGGCGGCGATACACTACGCTCCGTCGCGGCGTCCTATTACGCGAACGTCAGGCAGATCGAAATTATAACGGGGCGCGATTCGACGATGGACTACTACCAGCGCCTGCTCGACGACGCCGATCTCTTGAACGCAGCGCCGCCGAGCTACTACACCGCCGAGCAGTGGCAGCACTCGGTGCAGGGCTTTTCGCAACTCGACCTTAGCCTTGCGCGACAGCTCTTGGCGCAGTCGTATCAACCGATGGAATCGATTCGAGGCCTCGGCGAGACGCTCGTGCGCTCCTCAAAGGACGGAACGATGCAGCCGGTAGCGGTCTACGTGCCGTCCGGATACTCGAAAGGTACGCCGGCGCCGCTGTTGGTCTTCCTGCACGGGCGGCTGGAGTCCGAGTCGCGCCTGATTGCACCACAGTTCATCGAGGACGTGGCCGAGCGGACGGGCACGATCGTCGTCGCGCCGTACGGGCGCGGCTACTACGATTTTCGCGGTTCGGAGAGTGACGTCTACGACGCTTTCGACGCGGCGACCCGAGCGTTTGCGATCGACCCGCACAAGCGATATCTGGCCGGCTACTCGATGGGCGGGTTCTCGACGTTTACCATCGCCCCCACGCACCCGGAGGATTGGGCGGCGGTCATGTGCATCGCCGGGTCGCTGCTCGGCTCGAGGTCCCAACTGATCGAATCGAAGATGCGCGGCACTCGGTTCTACGTGTTGACGGGAGCGCGAGACGAGATCGTTCCCACGCTCTTTCCCACCCTCACGGCGATCTTTCTGCGCGATGTGGGAATCCCCGTGACGTTCTATTCACAAGCCGACGGTACGCATCTCTTGTACTCGCTGCGTTCGATTCTTTCACAAGCATGGAGCGATATGGAATCCGGCGTCGTGCGCTCGCCGGAAGGGCTCGGTGCCGGCGGTCAGGGTCTGCCCGAAGCGATGCCATGATTTCCAGGGCGTGATATTATCGCTCCTATGAATAGGAGCATGCAGTGGGCGGCGTGGGGCGTGGCCGCAGTCGTGGCGATCGCCCACCTCGTAGCTGCCGGCCGTTACGGCTTCTTCGTCAACGAACTGTATTTCATCGTCTGTGGCCGCCATCCGGCGTTCGGCTACGTCGATCAGCCGCCGCTCGTGCCGCTCATTGCGGCGGCGACACAGTTCGCCGGCGCGCACGTCTGGCTCTTGCGTCTGCCCTCCGTACTGACGGCGGCACTGCTCGTGCCGCTCGTTGTGTGGTTCGCGCAGTTGCTCGGCGCCAGTACCCGCGGCGCGTGGCTGGCGGCAATCGCCGCGGCGTCGGCGCCGATGCTGACGGCGATGACGTCAACGCTCACGACGTCGACTTTCGAAGTCTTCGACTTTACCGCAGTCGCTTATCTCGTTGCGCGCGGGCTGCTGCGCGCGGAGGGACGCGCATTTTGGTGGGCCGGTGCGTTCGCCGGCTGCGCGTTTGAATCGAAGTACGGCATCCTTATATGGGTGATCGGGTTGGCGGCCGGTCTTCTTGCGGCGGGCCCGCGCACGGCATTTCGCGTGCGCGACCTATGGATCGGGGTCGGCATCGCCGTGGCGATCGCACTGCCCAACGTGCTCTGGCAGCTGATGCACGGGTTTCCGTTCCTGGAAGTCATGCGCAACGACAGCGCCGGCAATCTCACCGGCACGCCCGTTGAGTTCTTGACCGATCAAGTCGTCGCGCTCAATATCGTGCTCTTACCATTATGGGTGACGGGCATCATCGCGCCGTTTGTCTCGGCGAGGCTCGCGCAGTTTCGGTTTCTGGCGATCGCTTTCGTGGTTTCGGCCCTGCTCGTCTACGCGACGCACGGAAAGAGCTACTATCTCGCCGGCGCGTTTCCAACGTTATTCGCGCTGGGCGCCGCGGCGTGCACGAGACTGCCGAAGACGGTCGTCGCGATATGGGCGACGCTGGCCGCCGCCAACGGTGTGCTCGCCCTACCGTTCGTGTTGCCCCTCTACCCGCCCGGCCGGCTCCAGTACGTCATCGAACGATCCGGCTTCAAAGAGCGGCCGGAAGAGGTGGCGACGATGGGTGCGCCGCTCACGCAAATCTTTTCGTACGAGTTCGGCTGGCAGGAGCTAACGAATGAAGTCGAGCGAGTTTACGCATCGCTGCCCGCGACCGATCGGGCAAAGGCCGCGATCTTCGCGACGCGGTACGGCGAGGCCGCCGCGATTGACGTGTTGGGCCAGAACCTTCCGCCCGCGCTCAGCGGAAACAACCAGTACTATTTGTGGGGGCCGCGTGGCTTCGACGGGTCGGTCGTGATCGCAGTCAACGTCGACCCCGCGCAATGGTCGCAGTGGTGCGATTCGGCGCGCGTCGTCGGTAGCTACGGCACGTCACCGTACGTGATGCCGCGAGAGCGCGACCGACCAATCGTTCTCTGTCGCGGCATGCATCCGCCGCTCCCGCAGCTCTGGTCGCGTTTGAAGTTCTACGGGATCTAGCGCCGACGGAGGTTAGGGCGATCCAGACGACGTGCCCGTGGACTTCGTGAGCTGGAAGTCGTACTGTTGCGTTTGGTCTGCAAAGACGGTTTGCCCTGAGACCGCCTGCGTATTGTAGCCCGCCTTCACCAGGGTCAGCGTGTAGTTGTCGGGCGGCAACGAAAGGACGACATAGTGTCCCTTGGCGTCGGTCGTCGCGGTTGCCGATTGAGAGGGCGCGTTGAACTGTACTTGGACGCCTGGAATCGGCGCCCCGGTGCTCGCGTCCGTGACGATGCCGGCGATACCGCCGAGGTCGTCGGCAATTGCCAAACTCGGGTGGCTCATGAGGGCCAGAAGAAGCGCGAGCGCGGCCAAGGGCAGGCGCCACGCGAAAGACTTAACGATGTTGGTTTTGTTCGACATGCTAAATTAGACCATCGCCCCCGTCGAAATGTTTCAACTTTTTTAGCAAGAGCACGGTGAGCGGCTCGGTTGGCCGCTTTTTGCCCTCGCAGCCAAGCGTTCTGCCCGGCTTCCGGACGGTCCGACTCCTAGATCACTTTGATCGTTGCCATCATGCCGCCGTCTTCGTGGTCGAGCATGTGGCAATGGAAGACGAAGGTTCCGCGAATTGCCGGATTTCGAAAGTCCACGAGGATGGTTGCCGTTCCGGGAATGGTGCGCGCACCATGGCGGCGCTGCACGGGCACGAGCACGGTATCGCGCCAAGTTCGCGGATGGATTTGCGCGCCATCGACCGACTCGACCACGAAGTGCACTTGGTGGATGTGAAAGTCGTGGACCTCATCGGTGTCGTTGCGGATCGTCCACTCTTCGAGCGTCCCCGAGCGAGCGACGATCGCGGGCGGCGCGCCCATCGAAAAGGCGCGGCCGTCGATGTAGAATCCGGCAGCGTCCTCGGTTAGGGTGATCGTGCGTCGAACGGCGGGCGCCCCCGGAGAAATTACCGCGTCACTCGCGCCCGGCAGCGTCGACGCGCTCCGTGAGACCGCCGTCTCGCCCCGCGGGGGATTGCTTGGCGCAAGAATCGCAAGCACGGCCTGCGGATCGCGATCGCCGCCCGAACCGCTGTCGTAGCAGCGCGATCGAAGGAGCGTTGGGCCCGATTGCCCCGTTGCGACGAACTCGGCACGGCCACCCGGGGGCACGACAACGTGATCGGTCCAAACGACCGCGGGATTTCGAGGATAAGCGCCGATCGGGTAACCGTCGATCCCGACGACGCCCAGGCGCTGGTTGTCGATTGCAAGATCGAGAACTCGGCTCGCCGACGCATTGAGAACGTGAAAAAACTGCCGCTCGCCCGGCTCGATATCGATCGCCGGCTGCTCGGAACCGTTTACAGTCAAATGCAGGCCAACCTCAGGCAGGCACGGCCTGCTCGGGCCCAAGTTGTCGTCGGCGTCGAGCGTATACGATCGAGGCGTCATCTTGCGCGCGTACCAGGGAATAGCCAAGATGTTCGGCCTCTCTTGAACGTCGCGAACGACGATGATACGATCGCGCATCGCTGAAAGGCTTGGGACCCGTTCCCGCAGGCCCTCGACGATAATCACCCCTGCCATCCCGCTGGTGATTTGCCAGTACGTCTCGCCATGCGCGTGAGGATGGTACCAATACATTCCCGGCTGTTGGCTTCTCGGTACGTGCACGATGTAGTGAAGCGACTCCCCAGGCCGAGCCAACGTCATCAGCACCTCGTCCCCGGGCTTCGTGGGCGCAACGTCGAGTCCGTGAAAATGAAGATTCACCGCATTGGCCGTATCGCTCGCGATTGGTAACCGGTTGCGCAGCGTGATATCGATCGTATCGCCGGGACGGACTCGAATCGTCGGCGCGACGTCGCGGCCCTGGTACACGAAATGCGGGCGATCAGCTTTGCCGTCGCCGGTAACCTCGAGGCTTAGTTGCGCGACGCCGCGGCTGGCTCGGACTTCCGGAATATTCGCGAGGGCACGATGCGCGTCGGGCAGCGCGCCGACGGTAGTGAAGGAAACGCGGCCGAGCGCGCTCCTTCCATCGAGACTCCATACAGCGACTGCGATGGTGTTGTCGCCGCCTTCGTTTAAGATTCCGGCCGGTACCGGAAAGACGTGCGGAAATCCAGGATCGCTGCGATATTGTCCCACCAGCCAGCCGTTGACGTAAATGAAGGCACGATAATCGGGGCGCCCGGCGTCATCCAAGCGCAGGGCGGCGAACGAAGTCGGGGGGACGGAAACGTGCAGCGCTACGTGCGCACGGTACCAGGTGACGCCCGCGCGAACGGCGGCTGCGGGTAGCGTCGCCGGCGTCCACGATACGTCCGAAAACTCCGGGTTCTGCCAGCCGGCGATCTCGCCGCCGAGGCCGCCCGAGTTGAGCGGCCCGCGAACCGGATCGGTATTGTACTCACCGTTACCGAGAATGTGCCACGCGATACCTCCGCGCCCGTTGGAAAGCGCGGCACGCAGCATACCGCGCGATTGGGCGCGACCGGCATCGCGACTGAGGTTCTCGTTGTGACCCATGTTTTCGAAGAGAACGGAGATCACGTTGCCGGCGTTAACCCGCAGCGCCGCGGGCGCGATTCTCATTCTCCCCGAGATCGTGCCGTCGTCGCGCGCGACGGCACTTCCAAGGTAGACGCCGTTGAGCCAAACGGCGGCGGCGCCTGCGCGGCCGCTCATGCCGGCAAACACGAATGCGCGTTCGGCTCCGCTTGCCTTGAAGTGCCCGCGGTACCACACGACTCCATGATGGAAGCCGTAGTCGTCGACGCTCAGAAACTCTCTGTTGGAACTGCGTCCGCTTGGCGACGGCGCCCCGCGCAAAGGTCCGTCGTCGGCATCTCGTGGGAGCGCGGTAAGCAGCGGCGGCCACGCTTGATCGTCGAAGATGCGCGCGCGCTCCGCATCGTCTCGATGCGAGCGCCATCCGGTAATTTCCGGGAACGCGATCGCGTGAGTCTCGGTGAGCCCTTCACCGTCGTGCGCGCGATAGGCGCTCAACGGGTCGCCCGTCCAGCCCCATTTGATGCCTTCGTACGCGACGGCGAAGACCTGCGCGATGAACGGCACGTTGATTCCGTCGGCGCGTGCCTCTCGTTGGCGCGCCGCCCGCACGCTTGGCGCGGGGTCGTCCTGCGTTCCGTAGAGGATGACGCTGCCGCGACCGCCGGTTAGTTGGTGGCGAGCGAGCCGGGCGTCGATGGCGCCAAGCCATTCCCGCAGTTCGCCTTCGTAACGGGAACTCGCCGTTTTTGCGACGGCGCTTCGCGCGAAGATCCAGTCGGGAAGCCCGCCGCCCTCGGCGCCGTCGTCAATATATGGGCCCGGCTGCGCGATTACATAGAGTCTCTCTTGCGCCGCAATGTCGAGCAGCGCGTCGACGTCGCGCACTCCGCTGAAATCATACGCTCCGGGACGCGGAGAGTGGTAACCCCAGAAGAAGTCGAGCGCGACCGCGTTATAGCCCGCCGACTTTACTTTACGAAATGCATCGCGCCAGAGATTTGGTGCGGGAAGTCGCCAATAATGGAGCTGCGCGGCCCAGATCGGCGTTTGTCGCCCATCGATGGAGAGCGACGTGCCATCATATCTGACAACGTGTCGAACGCCCGCCGGCAGCGCCTTGCGCGGAGCTTGGTGCGCCATGCACCCGGCGATACCGCAAGCGAGGAGACTCGCGGCGACGAGCGTTCTAGGGAACGTTACTTAACGACACCCATGATCGGCGTTGCCGAACCGCTTTCGCCGAGATGCTTGAGACCGAAGATATCCTCGATCGTGCGTAGGACACTGTAGTGATTGATCGTTTGGCTATACTGTCCCGGGTTCACGTTGCCGATAAGAATCGTGGGTATCTGGTTCCCGGGGCTTCCGTCGTTCTCGTCGAAGGTCAGGATCAAGACGCCGTTATTCGCCTGGTCCCAGGCGATCAGCTTCGGCAAGTTCTTCTTCGCCCACTTATCGCCGGTGCTAATCGCGCAATCGTGCATGTCGTTACACATGTTCGGCGTGATCCAGGTGAACTGCGAGGGCGGCTTCTTGAGCGGCCCCGGATACACGATGCTGACCGAGCCGGGAATCTTGGTGAAATCCGGCCACGGAACGTGTTTGCGCATGTAAAGCCAGCCGCTCGGGAGCGTGTCCGGAACCGCCATGCAGCCCGTGTAGCCGTCGTACGGCATGCTTTCGGCGTAGCCGGTAAACGAGATCTTTGCCTTGAGCAGTTCGCTGCCGAGGCTCTGCACGCTAAACGAGACCGGGCATTGGTCGGAGCTGACGCCCTGCGTCGATCCGCTGAAGAGGGCGAGGTAGTTGGGTTCGCTTGGGTGGGTGATCGCAAAGCTCTGCGTCATATTCGCCCACGTTTTCGAGAGGCCGGTGATATAGGGAGCTTGCGGGCTGCCGATCACGTCGTCGTACGACTCATTTTCAAAGATCACGAGCTGCACGTACTTCGTTGTAATCGCCGCGGCGTTGCGCGCATTCGGCACCATCGGTTGAGTAGGAGCCGCCGCACTCGCGCTATTGCAAGCAGCGAGTGCTCCAGCCAAGAGGAGCAGCACCGGCGTTGACATGCGTCTCGACATTTTCATCCCTCCGAAGAAGATGACGCTGATTTCTGGCGCCGCGATGATGCACCTGGTTAAGGGAGCCTTAAGTGGGCGTCATATGCTTGGCAAGGATCGGACTTCGCCATTCTCGTCTCCGACCATCACGACGTCGGCGATCGCTACAAAGATGCCGGTCGCGACAACGCCGTGGATCGCCCGCAGCGCAACATCGAGCATACCGGGTTCCTCGATCCGGCCGAAATGACAGTCGAGGATCCAATTCCCGTTGTCGCTCACGAACGGCACGTCGCCGCCCCGCCGCGCGATTTCGACGTTTGGATTCCAGCGGGAAATTTCACGCACGACGTAGCGTTCGGCAAACGGCACGATCTCAACCGGGAGCGGAAACGCTCCGAGCACGGAGACTAGCTTTGGAGGCGTGACGACCACCACGAACCGCTCCGCCACGAGGGCGACGGCCTTCTCCCTGAAGAGTGCGCCGCCGCCGCCTTTGATCAACGCCCAGTCCAAAGCAACTTCATCCGCGCCGTCGATTGCAACGGGCATCTCGTGCTCGAGCAACCCGACGAGCGGAATATTCCACAGGCGGCAGAGGCTCGCAGTCTGTTCCGACGTTGCTACGGCGGTGATCCGCTCGCCGGCCGCGACGCGCTGCGCGACACGCTCGATGGCCCAATAGGTCGTCGTCCCGGTGCCTAGGCCGATGCAGGTGCCGTCTTCCACGAATTGGTCGACGGCGGCATATCCAACCGCACGCTTTCCGATGTCGACACCAGGCGAGTCGTTCATCGCGCTCACGCGCTACGCGTGAGCCGCGAGCGGGCTCAATTGTCGCAGCTTGCGTTCGCTCTCGGAGCCGGGTGCCGCCGTTAAAACGATCAGGCGCATATCGCCGTCCCCGGGCACATCGAACTGCGTATAGTCGAGGATCAGCTCGCCGAGCTCCGGGTGCACGTAGCGCTTCAAGCCTTCGGCCGATCCGAGCACATCGTGCTGCGCCCAAAGGTTCCTGAACTCCGGGGAGTTCGCGCGCAGATCTTCGATCAGTTCGGTGAATGCGGGATCGTGCGGATACTTCGCAGCGACCGCGCGAAACTGCCCGACGACGCGACGCATCGCACACTCCGGATCGCCAAGCCGGCACTTCGAGTTGGGATCGCGAAAGAGTCGCCACACCATATTGCGCGCGGGCCCCGTCGCGCTGGAGAAATCGGAAAGCGCATCGGCGCTACGGTTCCACGCAAGCAGGTCGAAGCGCCGTCCGCGAACGTAGGCTGGCGAGGGTTCGAGCGCGGTGAGAACGCGTCGCACCAGATCGCTGACGTGCTCTTCTTCTTGGGCGGGCGCCATATTGGTGAGTCCGGCCAAAAGATGAAGGTGGCGGCGCTCGTCCGACGTCAGACGCAACGCGCGTGAGATCCCGTCGAGGACGTCGGCCGACACGTTGATCGGTAGCCCCTGTTCGAGGCGGGTGTACCAGGTGGTCCCGATATTCGCGAGCAGCGCGACCTCTTCACGCCGCAATCCCGGGGTTCGGCGGCGGGCTCCGTCGGCCAAGCCGACATCCGACGGGACGATCTTCGCCCGGCGCGTCCGCAGAAAGTCGCTAAGTTCCGACCGCCGTTCGATCGTTGCATTCATGGTTAAGCTGTCCGTTCTAGTGCTAGGATAGACTAGGTTCTAGTCATAGTATGGCACAAGCGGTAACCTAAGGGCAACCACCTCTCCTAAGAGCACTCCACCACCCATGACGGTTGCCGAACGGACTCCCGGACACCCGGGAATTATTCCCCTTCGCCCTCCCGAAAAAACCCAGGACTCGCGCACCCTTCCCTTCGACTCGGCTCAGGGCAAGCTGGCTCAGGGTGACAAGGGCAGCTTGGCCGAGTATGGGCTGCGTCGCTACCTGGTCGTGGGCGGCGTCATGCTGGCCGCGCTGCTGCAAACGGTCGATCTCACGATCGTCAACGTCGCGCTGCCGACCATTCAGGGCAACTTGGGAGCGACGGTCGATGACGGCACGTGGGTCGTTACCGCCTACGTCATCGCCAACGTGGTCGTGATCCCGCTCGCGCCGTGGCTGCAACTGCGCTTCGGACGCAAGAACTACTTTCTCGCCTCGATCGCCGGGTTTACCGTCGCGTCGATACTATGCGGCATGGCGACGTCGTTGACCGCACTGATTCTCTTCCGCGTCCTGCAGGGTGCGTTCGGCGGCGGACTGCTCGCCACGGCGCAGGTCGTGCTGCGGGATACCTTTCCACCGCAACAGATGGGAATGAGCCAATCGATCTTTGCGCTCGGAACGATTCTCGGTCCGTCGGTGGGACCGACGCTCGGCGGAATTCTCGTCGATAACTTTTCGTGGCCGTGGGTCTTCGACGTCAATATCGTTCCGGGAATTCTGGCATTCGTTCTCTTGTGGCGCTATATGCGCGATCACACGAAGCCCCAGCCGGCGCGCGTCGACGTCACCGGTATCGCGCTGCTGATCGTCGCCGTAAGCTGCATGCAGTACGTCCTCGACCAAGGACAGCGCGACGACTGGTTTTCGGATCAGTCGATCCAACTCTGCTCGCTGCTCGCGCTTCTCGCAACCTCGGCCTTCGTTTGGTGGGAACTACGGGTAGCGCAACCAATCGTGGACTTGCGCGTGATGCGCCAGCCGGCCGTCGCCGCCGCGTTGCTGATCGCCGGCGCGTATGCGGCAGTCATCTTTCCAAGCCTGCTGCTGTTGCCGCAGTTTACGATCGAGAATCTGGGCTTCACGAGCACGCTTGCGGGCATCCTCATCGGCGTCCGGGCGCTGCCGGTGCTTCTTCTCACGATTCCCGTTGCGCGACTTGCGAGCTTACCTCGGTTCGATCTGCGCTGGTCGATCGGCGGCGGCATCGCCGTCGCGGGCCTTGGCTCGCTCTGGTTGGCGAGTTGCGTCACGACCAACAGCGACCTCGGGACGTTTATTCCTCCGCTCCTGCTGGTTGGAATCGGCGCGGCTTTCGTCTACTCGCCGCTGCTCGTCGCGACGATGCGCGCCGTTGCGCCCGAGGCCGGAGCCAAGGCGGCGTCGTTTATCGTGCTCTTCTTTCAGCTGGGCGGTTCGGTCTCGTCGGCGTCGATCGTCGCGTTCTTGGACCAGCGACTGCAGTTTCACCAAACGATCCTCGCCGCGCAAGCGACGCTTTCCAGGCTGCCGGTCGCGCAGTTCTTGCAGCACGGTACTACGGCACAGCTCGCAGGCGCGATTGCCGGCCAGGCGGCGGCGCTTTCCTACGCGGACGCATTCCTCGTGACCGGCGTCCTCGCTCTCGTAGTCACACCCGGCGTGCTGCTCTTAGCGCGCAAACATTCATAGGAGTAATCAAAAATGCAATACGAAGTCGCCTGTAATCGAATCCGCAGCGCTATTACAACTTTGCTGCTCGAGCTGCGTCCGCCGACATCGGCGGCCGCCTACGCCGCAGCGTGTGCGACGCAAAGCGTTGCCGCCGCACTCCATCATGCCTGCGGCCGGCCCGACGATCCACGCTGGACCGCCGCGCTCACCAGCCTCCAAGCGTTCCTCGAGTATTGCGATGCTTCTCCGAAGATGAGCGACTCCGTTGCCCTACTCGAGTTGCGCGGCTTTATCGCAGAAAATGCCGACCTCTCGGCGCCGGGCCGTGCGCACGCGCTAGCGAGTTAATCGCGCCTACGCGCGAGGTGCGTATTTCAACGATGTCGCGGTATTGAACAGAACGATCGGGGCCGGGAGGCGTGGCGCCCGTGGAAAGCAAGATGCGAAGCGCGGCGAGCGTGGCTCCGCCCTCTTCCGTCGCGTCGATACCTTCGTATTTATGGAGCTCGCGCATCGCTTCATCGGCCGCAGCATCGGAGACCGCGACGGCATGCCCGTGAGATTCGCGCAGAGCGCGCAACGTCAGACGATCGCCGATTCCGCCCGGGACGCGTAAACCCCACATCTTCGTCGATCCATCCTCGATCCGTTGCGCGAACTCTGCGCCACGATCGAATGCGCGTACGATCGGCGCACATCCCTCGGCTTGAACGGCTACCATGATGGGGCGCTTCGCATCGATCCAGCCGAGCTGCTCGAGTTCGTCGAAGGCCTTCCACATCGCAACGAGCCCCGTTCCGCCGCCGGTCGGATAGACGATCGTTCCGGGAACGCCGCCGAGCTGCTCGACCAACTCGTAGCCCATCGTCTTCTTTCCCTCGACTCGGTAGGGCTCGCGGAAGGTCGCAACGTTGAAGGCTCCGCTCTCGCGCGCATATTCAGCCGCGATGCGCCCGGCATCGTCGATCAGGCCATCGACGAGAACGACATCGGCTCCGTAACTTCGCATCTCCTCAACGAGCAGGCCCGGCGTATCGCGCGGAACGTAAACGCGCACGCGCAGGCCGGCCCGCGCGCCATACGCGGCAAGCGCGCCGCCGGCATTTCCGGCGCTCGGTGCAACCAATGCCGGCACGCCTAAGCGCTTCGCAACGGTAACCGCCACCGACATGCCGCGCGACTTGAAGGAGCCGGTCGGATTCTGCGCTTCGTCTTTGACGAAGGCGCCGTTCGAAAGCGCAACGAGCGGCGTTGCGCCTTCTCCCAGCGAGACGGGCTCTTCATCGTCGGCAATCGGTAACATCTCGCGGTAGCGCCACATCGTCCACGGCCGCGCGGTCGACCGCCTCGCGACGAAGCGCAGCGCCGGCGTAGCGGACGAGCAGCGGTGCGCCGTCGTCGGGACAGACCGTTGCGAGCGCATGCGGCGAGCAGCGATGCGTTGCATCGCGCGAACATTCCAAGTGCGAAATCATTAGTGCTCCAGAAAAGCCATAATTGCGTGCCTGATGGCCACAGTAGCTTTCCTGGGGGATGTTACAGAAGGCCTCCAACGTCCGGAACAAACGCCCGAGACAACCTGCTCACCACCTGCGCGTGAACTGGCTTCGACCCGAGCCAGCTCCACGGTGACCAGGGGCCGATCGGCCGCGGAGCCCTCGGCCCGAGGTGCCTTCCAAGATCGCGGCACGGGTGCTACAGTGGGTCGGAGCAAGCAGCATTTAGTAGACACTTGTGTCGTCAGCGACTGCGCTGACAGACTGTTTAGCCTCGATCCAGACAAGGGCGCACGCGGCTGCGTGCGCCCTTGTGTTTCCACGAAAACCCTAGCTCGCGTCGTCGATCTAAATCTCGGCGCGCTCCGACGCGACGTAACTCACTACCGTTAATGCCCTACGCCTAAGAGATATAGGATGATCAGGACGGTAAGCGGCGCACCGAGCAGCCAGAGAAGAATCAAAAACATTAGACCGGTACCTTACCTTTCTGCGCTTCAAGATACGCGTTGCGCTTGCGATAGAATGTAAATGTCATAGGCTCACCTGAGGCCATCCAGCCCCCGATGACGCTGCCGATAAGACCAAGCAGGAGCGACGTGATTGCCGCCATTGCGGTGTTGCGGATTATTTCCGGTGACGCAGGCGCCGCGACGGCTGCGCCGATCGGCGACGCGATCAGGCCGCCGTACCAGCCGCCGAAGGCCGTACCGGCACCGGCCGCGAGCATCGTTACCAGGATCGGCGTTGCGACGAGCCATGCTATTGCGGCATGAAGGATCGTCGGCTCGGAATGTCGCGCGCCGGTAATCTTTCCGGCTACCCACCCGCCGATCACGAAGCTGAAGAATGCCGCGCAGACGATAACGCTGACGTCGATCATCGATATCGTGTGCCAGGATGAAATCTTCTCCAACGATGTGGCGCCGAGCGCCGTGCCGAGCAGGCCAAAGATCAAGGCCGCGGAGAGCGCGGCAAGCGCACCCACCCAGATCGCTCCCCAATTGATGCTCCAGGCGACCCACGTCTCGGGTCGCGAGTACAGATCCTCATCTCGTATCATGTTGTCCTCCGCACAAAACTCCGCTATCCTTGCCCAAAATTAACGTAAGCAAAACACCGCAACCTAAATCGATTTGCGTTTTGCTTGCCGTATGCACGGCTTCCGGTACGCTTCCCCTCCGGCGCCCACAGCCTGGCACGCACACACCGAGCGTCAGACCCGTGGTTTAGCGAGCGCAACTCTCGGTTATAACGTTGGAGGCAGCGGCCGAACCATTTCTCCAAAATGAAAGGTTACACGTGATAAAGACGCTCAGCGACCTGTTTTACGAAACGCTTCGAGACATGTTTTACGCGGAAAGGAAGATTCTCCGAACCCTTCCGAAGCTGGCAAAGGCAGTTAACTCGGCGGAGCTGCGCGAAGCGTTCCTGCACCATCGCGACGAAACCGAAGGGCAGGTCGAACGGATCGAGCGCGTTTTCGAGATTATCGGCAAGCCCGCGCGTGGAAAGACTTGCGACGCCATCGACGGTATCCTTGAGGAGGGCAATGAGGTTATGGAAGACTTCAAGGGCAACCCGGCGCTGGATGCCGGTCTCCTTGCAGGGGCGCAAGCGGTCGAGCACTACGAGATCTCTCGGTACGGAACGCTCATCGCTTGGGCTAAAGAGATGCGGTTGTCGAAAGTACCGGATCTGTTGCAAGAAACGCTCGAGCAGGAAGTCAAGACTGACGAGTTACTGACGAAGCTTGCAAAGAAAGCCGTCAACGCCGCGGCGGGATAGAATAGCTACGCTTAGCGGATTAACCCAACCCGCCGGGCAGCATTGCAACGACGTTTACGTTGTTCTGCGAATAGCCTTATCAGTTCGGACTAGGACAGGCATTTGCCTCGTGGAAGTCATGCTTCCGTCTTTGTTTTGAGACAGTTGTGTGAGGTTCTATTATGCACCTGGCGTCCTTGTCGCGCGTTCTCCCTGCTGGCAGTTGCAGCGAAAGCCGGTGAATCCGACACCGGTTTGGAACGCAGAGTTCGGACCCGACGGTGCCCGTTTGACCGGAGCGCAGACGCCACGCTCGCCAATCTCGATCGCGAACGGCGTCGTTTACGTCAGCAACTATTCACGCAAGACGGAGTTTGCGTTCGATGCGGCAACCGGCACTCAACTATGGAGCGTCGGGCTCTCCGACTATCGAAATGTCGGCACGGTCGTTGCTAACGGTGTCGTCTACGTTAGCGCCAGAGACGACACGATCACGGCATGGGCACCGCCCGCGAACATCGAGTCGGAGACGAGGGTGAGCGTCGTCTGGTAGATCGTCGTCGCGTTGCCGAGGGCGCCGGTGTGGCGCTGCTCGGTGGTATATTCGTCAATCAGCGTCGGAAGAAGGCGAGTATCGTCGTAATCGATCTTCGTCTCAGCGTCCGAAGTGGTAACACCCTGCGACTTATCCTCGACGTGGCGTGACTCCTCGATTTTCATCACGCCGTTGTTGTTCTGACTGACCGTGTAATCGGCGCTCGCCGTTATCGTGCCGCTGCTATGCGAAACAGACCAATGCTGCTTCGCATCAACACTGCTTGGATCGTAGAAATTTGCACCGAGAAAGCGCAAGAGCGTAGTCTCTTCGCTGTTAACCGTTACGCTTGGGTCGCAAACGACCTCAGTATTACCGTAAACGGCGCACGTCGCTGCCGCGCCCTTGCGGTAGTCGCCCTGCTCGCTGACCACTACTACCAATCCGCGATCGGGCGCTTCCCGTAGCACATCAACCGAAATCGTACCCTTGTCGTCGAGGGTCCCGTTATAGGAGCGGTTTCCCGTCGACCCGGGTTCATTCGGTACGGCTCCGTGCTGTCGTGCCTCATAGGTAAATGAGTAGACGAGGTGCCTCAGCGGGACCGGTGTATCGGCGCGTGCGGTCGCAGCCGCACACACGAGGCCGAGAGCCAGAATCATTGTGAGGATGTCGCCCCGCATCAGCTGCGCGTCCAGATAAAGTAGACGGGCACGGCGCTGAGCAGAATCGCGATCCCGACGATTGCATCGCCCGGATAGGCGACGTACGTCGCGGTCGCGACGCCCCAGGAGACCAGCATGTAGAGAGCGGTCGAGAACGGGTGCCCGGGCACGCGAAAACGCGCGGCTTGCGCGATGCCCGCGTGCCGGTCGCGAGCGCGAATGATGAAGAGCGCGAGGGCCAGCAGCCCGTTGAAGACATAGAACGTCGAGACGACGTAGTTGAGAATGTGTTCGTAGCTTCCAGAGAGCGCCAGGAGCATCGCGAACGCTGCCTGCAGCGCGATCGCAACGACGGGTACGCGCGTCCGTGGATCGATCCAGGCCACCGCGCGGAAGAACAGGCCATCGTCGGCCATCGCGTGATAGAGCCGCGGTACCGTGAGCATTCGATTGCTGATGAATCCGAGCGTCGAAACGGCGACTGCAAGCGACGCGACCTGCGCTCCCGCGGGGCCCGCCGCAGCGCGCAGCACGGCCGCTGCGGGAACCGGCGTGCTCGCTAACCCGTCGACGCCGAGCGCGCGAAGGCAGGCGGCATTCACCAAGAGATAGAGCACGGCAGCACCGGATATCCCCAACCACAGGCCCAGCGGCAACGTGAACGTAACGTTTTTTGCCTCGGCTGCCATGAAGTTCGCAACCATTGCCCCGTTATAGGAAAAGAGCACGGGAATCATCGCGACGCTAAACGCGCCGAGCGTGCCGAGCGTGGAGCTCGAGAGTGCAGCGAGCTGGTGACCCTGGGCCGGATGCGCGGCAATGCCGGCAACGATGAGTGCGGCGAGCGCGGCAATCTTCAACACCGTGAGTGCGCTTTGCACGTTGCTGCCAAAGCGAACGCCCAAACAGTTCACGAGCGCGAGCGCGGCAAGCGTGACGACCGCGAGGACGCCCGAAGAAACTCCAAGACCGGTCAACGAGATGAAGTAACCGGCGAAGAGCACCGCCGCCGCTGCGATCCCGCCCGTAAATGAAGCCAGAAGCGACGACCAACCGTACGCAAACGCAACGACCGGATGGAACGCATCGCGCAAGTAGGCGTAGGCACCGCATCCTGCCGGGCGGCGCGCGGCCAGCTCGCCCAGCACGAAAGCTCCAAAGAGCGCGACGATTCCACCGCACGCCCACGCAACGAGAATCAATCCGGGTATGGGTATTCGCTGCGCTACAACCGACGGCGTGCGGAAAATTCCCGAGCCGATGACGCTGCCGATCACGATGAGCACGACGTCGGAGACGCCGAGACGCCGCGCGAGCGCCGACGTCAAATGGGGCGTTCGCCGAGGATGGTGGCGCGCCGGACGCGGCGGCGATTCGGAAAATAGTCGGCCAGCGCGCAGTGCTGCGTCCAGCGGTTATCCCAGAATGCCACAGTGCCTTCCCGCCAGCGCCACCGAACTTGAAACTCGGGCCTCGCCATATGCTCGAAGAGCAGACGCAGCAGCGCGTCGCTCTCGCTCGGCGACAGGCCTTCGATGTGCGAGGTGAAGTCTTGATTGACGAAAAGCGCCTTGCGCCCCGTCGCGGGGTTCGTGCGAGCGACGGGATGTGAAACCGGCGGGTGCTCCGCGTAGATCCGATCGCGCCGGTCGTCCATGCCGAGTGCTTTAAATCGCTCCGGCGTGAAATTCTTCGCGAACGAGTGCACGGCACGCAGTTGCCCGACGAACTGGCGTAGCGGCTCGGAGAGCGTCTCGTAGGCGAGATACATGTTGGCCCAGAGCGTGTCGCCGCCGAGCTCCGGAATTTCCTCGGCGTAAAGGACGGCCGCTTGCGGCGGGGTTTGAAGGTAGGTAACGTCGTTGTGCCAGCGATCGCTGTTGGCACGGTGCGTCGCGTCGTGCTCCAGCACCATCACCTCGGGCGCTGCTTCGTGTCCCTGGTAGAACGGGTGAACGTAGAGCGGCCCGAAGCGCGCCGCGAAATCGCGCTGTTGAACCGGCGTCAACGACTGTCCCTCGAAGAACAGCACGAGATGCTCGTCGAGGGCCTTGCGAATCTCCGCCACGTCACCATCTGCGAGCGGCGCGCGCAGGTCGATGCCCTCGACGGTCGCACCGATCGCCGGCGTCAGCGCTTTGGTTCTGAGGCATCCGGTATTGGGCGGCATGAGACTCGGCAAAGGTCTTCGACAGGCGGACTAGAGGTACTTCTTCAGCCAGTCGACGATGAGGTGCAGCCGTTCGACCCGGTGGATCGGGGAGCCGGTGCGGGAGAGATCGTGATTTTCGTTGGGAAACGCCACGTATTCCACGGTTCGTCCTAAGATCTTGAGCGACGTGAACTCTTGCAGCGTCTGGTCGATCGGCGCGCGCGTGTCGTTCTCGGCGTGAAGAATCATCAACGGCGTCTGGACGTTGGCGACGTAGGTTAGCGGCGAGAACTTCGCATAGTCGGTGCTCGCCGGGTCCCACGGCGGACCCCAGTTGTAATAACCACCGCCCAGCCCGTTCTTGCCGGCAAAATCGGCCGCGAGGTTTTCGCTTTGCAGGTTGCTGACCGCGCGTTCGGCCACGGCAGCCTTATAGCGATTGGTATGCGAGATCACCCAAAGCGTTGCATAACCTCCATACGAGCCGCCGAGCACGGCTAAACGTGAAGCGTCGACATCCGGCCGTTGTACGGCCGCATCCATCACGGCCTGGACATCCTGGAACATCGCGTCGCCGTAGTTATTTTCAAGCGCTTCTTCGAAAGCGTACCCGTGAGCGGTGCTGCCCGCGGGATCGGAAAAGACGACGTTATAGCCCAGAGACGCGTAGAGCTGAAACTCGTGGAAATACGTGTCGCCGAACTGCGTCTCCGGACCGCCGTGAATGTCAAGCAGCGTCGGATGTTTCGCCCCCGCGATACCACCGACCGCCGGCATAAACCAGGCCTGCACCGCGAAGCCGGCTGGATCTTTCACGGTAAACTCTACCGGCTGCGACAGCGTCACCGAAGCGAGGTATGCGTCATTGACGTGCGTGAGCTGACGCGTTGCGCCTCCGCTTACGTTAACCACGTAGACGTCGGCGGGGTGGGTAAAATCGCTGTAGAGGTAGGCGACGTGCTGCCCGTCCCGCGATACCGAGCACGACCACGCTTCGCCCCGAGGCGGCGTGATGTCCGCAAGCGCGCCGCTACCGAGATCGAGGGTACGCAGGTTGGCGTAGCCTGGGCCGTCGATGTTGAGCAGAGCCAGATTTCCCGACGGCAGCGGCGATCCGCAAAAGCCGCCGCCTTCTTTCATATCCGCCAAAAGCGAATCGCCCCACGGAACCGTGTCGTGCGCGACGATCACCCGTGCATCGGAGCCGTCGCCGTTTGCCGACACCAGCGCGGGCCGCTCCGCAGCGTCTTTCACATCGCCGCTCAAATAGTACACACGGTGCCCGCCGGCGCCGAAGAACAACCCGTTATTTGCCGGCAGGGTCGAGGCGAGCTTCTGCATCGCTCCACCGGTCGAGGGGATTACGTAGACGTCGCTCGGTCCGCTATCGACGGCCGCGTAGCGCAACGAGTCAAAAAGAATCGTCTTGTCGTCCGGCGACCAGGCGTCGAAGCCTTCAAAGTATCTGCCCGACGTCAACTGCACCGGGTGCGAACCGTCGGCGTCGATCGCCCAGATGTGCTGATGGTCCTGGTAGGTGTAGCCCGCACCGTTCGCTTGAAAGAAAAGATCGTCGATGAGGCGCACGTCGCTCTTCTTTCGCGAGCTGGCCGGCGTAAAGCCGGCTTTGCCGAAATCGACGTACGCATCGTGGGCCGGGTCGGTCTCGGTAACGGTGAGCGCGATGCGATCGCCCGCATGCGAGACCACGGGGCTCGAGACGCCGTCCTTGATGTGGGTCAACTGGACGACCGACCCGCCGGCCAGCGTATAGCGATAGAGCTGCGGTTTCTGCTTTTCGAGCGTCCGAACGAAGACGAAGCTGCGGCCATCGCGCATCCAATCGTAGTCACCGTCGCCCACGTGCTTGGTCACGTTATGCATCAGCGATCCGGTCGCGACGTCGACGAGATCGATCGTGCGATCGTACGTGTCTTTCGGCCCGTTCATTCGCGAGGACTCTACGAGCACGTGAGTGCCGTCCGGTGAGATCAAGGCGTTGCTCAGGAACGTCATCTTAAAGAGGTCTTCCGGCGCCACCGGAGCCGCCGACGCCACGATTGGGCACAGCGCGAGGACCAAGCCCGATAAAACTGCAGTTCTCATAAGATTCCTATACGCATTAGCTTCAGTGGTGGTTTCACTGTGACAGCGCCTTACGCAGTTGATACTGCGCCTTGACCTTCGTATAACCGTTGCGTTCGTAGAACGAATGGGCGCGCTCGCGCAGGACGTTGGACTGCACGCGAATCTCGGCACAGCCGCGTTCCCGCGCCCGGGACTCGACCGCTTCGAGGAGTTGCCGGCCGACGCCGCGGCTTCGAGCGACCTCGTCGACGACGAGGCCCTCGAGGAAGGCGCCGAAGCCTTCGACAAACGCCTCGTCAATCGAGAGGGCCGCCCATCCAACGACGCGCTCGCCATCGGTCGCGACGAAAACGTCGCGCCGCTCTCCCAGGCGCTGCAAGCGGGCGCTGACGGCGGGGGCCGGCACGTCGTACCCCAACTGGGCCATAAGCGCGGCGATCGGCTCGGCGTCGTCCGGACGCGCTGGACGCACTTCGGGACGGCTGAAATTCAAAGCGTCGCTGACTTTGGCGTTGGAGGCGTTGGTTCCGTTCGTGCGATGGAATAGCGGGGGGCGCCCCGAACGCCGTGACCAGTTGATCCGTTACGCGAATAAGGGGAGCGGGGAGTATGAAGAGCTTTGGTCTTGGCGCGTACGCCCTGCGTGGAGGCGTTGCGGTCGCATTACTGGCAGGCTGCGGCGCGCCACGGCCAATCGGCGCGCCGGGCGCGACAGCGATCGCACCGGGACACACGCTCGAGGGTTCGTGGATGCGGGCAGACGCTAAGAGTGGCGATCTCGTCTACGTCTCGAACCCGGGCAATGATACCGTAACCGTCTATGGATATCAGAGTCGCAAACTCGTCGGCACCCTGGATGGGTTTTCCAACCCGGCCGGTTTGTGCGCCGATACGGCAGGCAATGTTTGGATAACGAACGAGGGCGAGCACGATGTAATCGAGTACGCGCACGGCGGCACGCAGCCGATTCAGACCCTCGACGACGGCAGCGAACAACCGTCGGCGTGTTCGGTAGATAAGAAGACTGGCAATCTCGCCGTGCTCAATGCTGATGACGTTGCCGTTTATCCCGATGCAAGCGGATCACCTACCCTTTACTCCGGCGGGCAGGTTTACGGAGACTACGCGCTCGGTTACGGCGCGCACGGCGATCTTCTCGTTGACGGCGGCAGTTATGACAACAGCAAATTAATTGCGTTTGCCCAGCTTCGGTCAGGCATGATGGATCTGAAGCAGGTGGTGCTCTCGAAGACGCTTCTGTGGGCGCCGCCGACTTTCGTGCAGTGGGACGGCCAGTTTTGGGTAGTCGGTGCGCAGACGCTGGACTGGTTCAGAATCACCGGCAACAAGGGGAAGCTCGAGGGGTATACGGTCCTCTCGCCCACAAGTTCGACTACGCAGTTTTGGATCGCGTCCGTCGGGGGTGGGAGCGCACGTGGAAATCAGATCGTCGTCACCGAGGACGATCCGTACGAGGTTGAGTTTTTCCAGTATCCCGCCGGCGGCAAGGCGTTCGCCAACATCATCGACGGATTGAGCAATCCCTACGGCATCACCGTGAGCAAGGAGTCAAAGCAGTGAGCCTCGGCGTTGCGTTGTTAAGGAGAGAGAGAGTCGTGGCTGCAGGTCGGGGCAAGTGCTGGCTAGACGTTAGCACCACCGCTGCGTTAGCGACGATGCTGACTGCGTGCGGCGACCACGCCGGCGCCACGATTCCCACGGTGAACGCGCCAAGTGCGACCTTTTCCCACCATCAAACCTTTAAGTTCACCGGCAAACCGCAGCGTTTCAAAGTGCCGCACGTGCGGTGGCTGCGGGTTGTGGTGCAAGGCGCCGGTGGCGCCGGCAGCTCTAACGACGTGGCGCGCGGCGGTCGAGTTTACGCACTCATCCCGGCGTCAATCGACAAGGAGCTCGTCGTCTACGTAGGCGGCACTGGAAGCCTAACCGAGGGCGGCTATAACGGCGGCGCCGACGGCGGAGCCAACCGCTACTGCTCGAGCTGCAGCTACGGTGGCGGCGGCGCATCCGACATTCGCCTCGCGGGCGGCACGTTGGGCGCTCGCGTGATCGTCGCCGGCGGCGGTGGCGGCAGTGGCGGTGGCAGCGGGGGTTACTCCGGTGGCGCGGGCGGAGGCGGCGGCGGCAGCACCGGCGGAAGCGGAAGCGCCGGTTCCGGATCGAGCGACCGCTACTGCGCCGGTAAGGGCGGTGGCGGCGGATCACAAAGCGCCGGCGGGTCCGGCGGTGTCGGGTGCGGCGATGATAGTGGCAACGGCGGAAGCGTCGGTGATGGTGGAACCGGCGGCGAACCATACTACGGCGGGCCGGGCGGCGGCGGAGGCGGCGGCGGCTTTTATGGCGGTGGCGGTGGAGGGGGTGGCGCCACAGGCTACAGCTCGTACTACGGCAGCGGTGGAGGCGGCGGCGGAGGCGGCGGCTCATCATATGTGGGCAAGCGCGCGACGCACTCGCATGTCTGGCAAGGCTGGAAGAACGCGGTCGGCGACGGCCTCGTCGTCATCAGTTGGTAGCGATATGAAAGTTGCAATAGGCGCTCGGGCTGCTTTGAGTCTTGGGGTCGCTGCGATGTTGGTCGGCTGCGGTGCGGACGGCAGCTCGAGCGGAAGGCCCGCAACGGTGCCCGCAGCAGCGCGACATGATCGTCTTTCGTGGATGGCGCCTAACACAAGCTCGCAAGATCTGCTCTATGTTACCGGAGCGTGCGGCGGCGTCTGCGTTTTCAGCTATCCGAGCGGCACACTGGTCGGCGAGCTGGCGGATTCGAACGAGCCGCTTCACGAGTGCGTCGACAAGTTGGGCGATGTGTTCGTGGTCGACTTCGGCGGCGAGGGTGGAACCGCCGGCATCGTCGAGTACGCGCACGGCGGGACGAGCCCGATCGCCACATTAAGCGACCCCGGCTACTATCCGGAGGCGTGTTCGATCGATCCCACGACGGGCAATCTCGCGGTGACGAACAATTCGGTGGAGAACGGCGACACGGGCGTCGTCGCCATTTACGTCGATGCGAATGGCGAGGCGACCAATTACGTCGATCCAAAGATCTATTACCTGGGATTCTGCGGATACGACGATAAGGGCAACCTGTTCGTTGACGGTCAATACGACCATGAGGGGACGTTTGCGTTAGGCGAGATGCCCAAGGGCAGCAGCAGCTTCAAAAGCATCAAGCTTAGGCAGGCGCCCTCGTCTCCGCTCAATCTCCAGTGGGCGGGCAAATATATCGCGCTTGCCGACAGCAACACCGTTATCTATCACGTTGCGGTCAAGGGCTCGAAGGGCACCGTCGTGGGAACGACTCTCCTCGACGGGCCGGTCTCGGGCAGCGAGGTGCAGTTTTGGATTCAGGGAGGAACCATCGTCGAACCATACGAGACGGCTACCGGTCCCGATGAAGTAGGCCTTTGGAAGTATCCGACTGGCGGCCTTGTGAGAAAAAGCATCGGCGGTTCCCAGTTCGACGATGCCGATCTGTTGGGAACCGTTGTAAGCCTAGCTCAGCAATAAGGATTCCGGGTTTGGCCGCTTCGCGCTAACCGCTTTGTGCGCAGCGAAGGATGACGCTGTGAGAGCCGACCTTACACCTACGTCATGGTTCGACAGGCTCACCATGACACTGGGAGTTACTTCGGCGGACAACTCGCGGCACCGGGTTTGACCGTGGAGAGCGCAACGGCGGTCGAGACGGAGAGTGGCGCAGTTCCGGTAGGCTTCACACAATCGTAGGCAAGAATGTATGCCGTGACGGCCGCGTCGTCGGTCTTCGAGAGCGACCCCGGCGCCGTCAGCGGCATTTGCGTCGACACGATCCCGTAGAGCTGCGCGACGCTGAGGCTGGAATGCGCGAAGCCCGGACCGCTAAGCGCCGGTCCGGAGACGCCTTGCAAGTGCGCGCCATGACATGAAAGACACTGCTTGACATAGATCTTCGATCCGGCCGACGCTTGCGCGGAAGTATACGGGGCGCTGACCGTTGCAGACGGCGGAGCGGCCGAGCCGCTCTCCGAGTTTGCCGTGCCGGCAACCGTTGCTGCGGGCTGTCCGGTCGTGTCGTTCATCAAGGTCGGCGCCGTGCTCAAACTATACGTGACCACCCGCGCACTCTGCGATTTGGGCAGGTTGGGCGTCTGCTGGTTTCCGGCTTCGCCCGCTTCAACAACGAGGTACTCGTGGCCGTCGGCGCCTTGGTACGCGGAGATCGGCGCAACGATCGACGCTCCGACGTCGTCATGCCATAGCTCGCGGCCGGTCTTTGGTTCGAACGCGTACACGCGACCGCTCGCGTCACTCGTAAAGATCAGGCCGTTGCGCGTCACGAGCACGCCGCCTTGCGCCGAATAGGGCAACGGTTTCACCCACGCCGGCTTGCCCGTTCCGACGTCTACCGCCGTCAGCACTCCGGTTGCGGTCCGCCGCTTCGGCAGCGGTCCGGCGGTGTACGGCTGTCCGGGAACGTAAGGCACCGTCGCAGGATAAACGATCTTCCAAATCGCGCACTCTTGCGTGCTCGGAATGAAGAAGAAATTGACGGCAGCGTCGTACGACCCGCCGTTCCACTCTATTCCTCCACCGTGGTTTGGACAGGCGAAGGTTCCCTTGAGCGTGGGAACCGTTGTGAAGATGCCCTGCTGATCGCTCACCGCGAGCCGGCTGACGAGCTTGCCGGTCGTGCGATCGAGAATGACGAAGTCACCGGCCTTATCGCCAACGGCCAATAACTGGCGATTGGCTCCATTGACATTACCGGTAAAGAGGACCGGCGGCATCGACGGATCGTTGTCGTGTACGTCGTTGGGCACGATTTTGTAATACCATTTGAGGCGCGGCGCAGCGCCGGAGATGTCGAGGGCGACGACCGAATCGGAGTAGAGATTTAGACCATTGCGTCCGTATTCGGAGAGATTGGGACCGGGGTTGCCGGGTGCTGCGTAGAGAGTGTCGGTCTCCTGATCGATCGACAGGCCGGCCCATACGGCGGCTCCGCCATGGACGTACGAGTCGCCCGGCCACGTGTTATGCCCGGGCTCGCCCGGTTGCGCGACGGTATGCCAATCCCACAAGCGCGAACCGTCTTGCGCGCTAAAAGCGCTAACTAGCCCACTACCGCCGAGGTCGCCGCCCGACGTGCCGACGATCACCTTGTCCTTGTAGATGTAGGCGGCGGTCGAGTACCAGGTGTTGCTCGTGTCGTGACAGGCCGGCACGTCGAAGGACTGTTTGCCCGTCGCCGCATCGATCGCAATCAACCGGCAGTCCTGGGTGACGATGTAGAGCTTGCCGTTTGCTAAGCCCACGCCGCGATTGACCGGATACTGCAGCTCGTAGGCGGGATTGTAGCCGAACGCCCACCGCAACGCGCCCGAGTTTCCGTCTAACGCGAGCACGTTGTCGTGTGAAGTCGAGACGTAGACCGTGCCGTCCCAAGCGATCGGGGAGGCCTCTTCCTCGCCGGCGTCCTTCACGTCGGTAATCCAGGCCTTCTTGAGCTGCGAGACGTTCGAAGGAGAGATCTCGCTAAGACCCGTCACGCGATTTCCGCCGTACGTCTTTCCCGGAACGATCCAGTCGGCGTCGTCGGAGCCGGCTTGCAGCAGAGCCGCGGAATCTGGCCCCGCTTTAGCGCTGTTCCCGCCTCCGGAACATGCCGCTCCCATCGATAGGAGCGCAACGATTGCTAAGCCACGTAATGCAGTGCTCATGTGCGTACCTCTTACGGCTCTTACACTGTCGGAATACGCGCAAGACGCGCGGTCGCCTGTCTTTAGCCTTTGAAGGGTCTGCTAACTGAGTCCCCAGTGAACTGCTCGGCGGTTTTGCCGGTCTCTGGGTCGACCGTATAGAGCAGGTCGGCGATCTCGTCGGCGTGATCTTCTTCGTCCTTGAGGATCTCTTCAAACATTCGCCGGCTCACCGGATCGGCGTCGCCGAAGAACGTGACGATGTCGCCGTAGATCTTGATGACGACGCGCTCGGCGAGCAAATCCTCGCGAAGGAGATCCGCGAGCGTGTGACCGCTCTCGAAAGTGGAAAAGGCCCGCTTGCTGATGCCGTTAGGATCCAGGTTCGGGACGCCGCCGAGCTGTTTGATCCGATCCGCGATTAGCTCGAGATGCTTTTCCTCATCGAGCCAATGCTCTTTGAAGAGCCCCTGCAGCTGCTCCTGATGAATTGAAGTCGTCATGTAGTAGTGTTGCTTGTAGCGCAGCACGCAGATTATCTCCGACGCCAAAGCGGCGTTGAGCACGTCATAGACTTTGTCGAGCGGCAACGTGTAGTACGGCGTGACCGGGCCGTTTTCCATGGACTCACGGACTTTGGCTTGGATTTCCTTGACGTCGGACAGAATGGACATGCTTTCTCCTTTTAGGCTGTCTAGAATACGAAGCGGCCGCCATTCGTGCAGAGGATGACGAGCAGCATCGAAATGAGGATGAGCTCGTAGTTCCAGCCGAATCCATCTTTGCCCCAGAAGCCGGTCTTCCAGACGAAGATCTTCTTTTGCAGGGCGCCCAGCATGATCAGTATCAATCCGATCGACGCCAACTGCGTCAGGAAGCCGACGATGACTGCGATTCCGCCGAGCAGTTCGGCCACTCCCAGGAAAACGATGAAGCCCCTCGGCAGCCCTAGGCTCGTGCTTCGCGTACCGGGACTCTTGAGGTCGTTGTAGCCGCTATCGACGAAGACGAGGCCGGCCATCAGCCTAAGGAAGACGAGCGCGTAAGCGGTAAAGGGTTCCAGCCGCGGAAACATCGGTCACGGCTTCCGCGGCAAAACCATTTGGCCTGCGTCCCATCCTGACCTCAACACGCCTATGGCATCGCAATCAGGACCTGGGCATTGTAGTTGGTATAATGGATCGAGATCGTTTGTTCGGATGACTCGATGCGAGCGACGACCGGAAGGTTATCCGCGTTGATCCAGAGGGTTTCGGCGTAGGCACCAGACGAGTCGTGAAGCCGGTATCCACGAAGTGGACTCCCGGCAACGCTCTTGGTCCCGAGCGCAGTAATTGTAAAGAGCTTGTGGATATCGAGCTCCGGCGGTCCCGCGAGTTGCCAGGCCGCCATGAGCAGTACTTGATGCTCGGCGCCCTCGGACGATCGCTGCCAGGTCGCGCCCGCTCGTCTCGAATACTCTATGTCGCCCGCGAGCACGATCTCGGAGCGAGGCATCGTAATGTGGAAGCGGTTCGGAGCAGCGTATTTGACGGTTGCCGTTTCGCCCGTATCGAAGCGCTCGACCGCCACGACCGAACGAACGTGCGTAAATGCAACGCGCATAGCGTTGATATCGGCATACGGATCGGCGGACGCTGTGTTCTGGCCCGTCAGCGCGAGGGCGGCGAGCAGGACCGAGAAGGTTTGCATGGCTTCTCTTTCTCGCTCTCGTGAAGGTCGTTATTGAACCGCGAGAGGGATTCTTTTTGTACCCGTGCGCCGCGTGGCCTAAGCGAATCCTTGCCGCCCAAACACCGCGTGGCTGGCCTCAGGCTAAGGAACGATTGCTTGGACGGAGAATCGCTGCAGCATGAAGCTGATCTTTTACTACGACGTTTGTTCGCAGTGGTCGTATTTCGGCGACCTCACATTGGACCGGCTACGCGAAAGATACCGGAGCGACCTCGACGTCGAGTGGCGGATCGCCATGGTAAAGGACGGCGAAGCGATCGGATATACTGCGGAATCGCTTGGGTGGATGTACCAGCGATCGGAATCCATCACGGGCATCGCCGTTACGTCGAGGTGGATTCGCGGCAACGATCGCACGCTCGATGCAAACCTCGCGGTGGCCGCAGCGCAACAACTGGGGCACGACGTGCGTCGCGCGGTCGCCGAAGCGATACTCCTGCGCGGCGAACCGTTGGGCTCGCACGCCGGGGCAGTCGCCGCAGTCTCGCAGATGATTGGCGCTACGCCCACGCAGTTCGAGGCTACGATGCGCGCGGTCGAGCCGGCCCTTCGCGAGAGTACTCAGGAGTTTCGGAGTCTGCCGGTCACCGTCGTTCCAACCTTTCTCATTTGCAACGAGGTCGGCGATACCGCACTTCTTTCCGGTCTGTGCGAATTCGAAACGCTCGACCAGGTGGTGGCGGAAATGCTTCGTGCAGAACGCGGGTACGCTTCATTCGAGACGGCCAATGGACCCGCTCCGACTTAGCGCTCTACATGTAACTTGATCACGGCTATCGGTGGGCTCCCAGTACCACTTAAAACCGCGCTAAAGCCGCACTCGTTGGGGCCGGCGGTTAGCGCCTTGAAGCCGTACACGACTTGCATGTATCCCGAAGAGTTTCCATAGGGATGGCCGTGCTTCACTGAAATTCGGCCGCTCGTCTTGCAGTAAACAGGCACCGTGAAATAGCCGTTGGGCCCCCAGTAAGTAAGGGTGGCTTTGGCGGCGGGCTTCGTAGGATAGGGCAGGTTGAGCTTCTTCTTGTTCCAGTAGATGTTTCCGCTCGAGTCACGCCGTGCGCTAACCTCCGGTGTGGTTGCGCCGGTCATCGCCGGCTGCGAACCGCCGCATCCCGAAACGATCGCGGCTGCCGCGCAGAGACTCAATACGTATCTGCCGAATCGGAAATGGTCGTATCTCATCATTGTTCCTTTGTAAGCTTCTCGTCTGTAAGTTTCTCGTCGCGGTGTTTCGCGCCGTCATCGTTCAGGCCGATCGGCGCGGCTTCGATCGAGGTGGAAAGTACGACGAGCGTGACGACGTGAATCGAGGCCGGTTCGAGATGGTTCAGCACTTCCTCGAGATGCGCCACGTCTTTAACTACTGCTTGTACGATGAACGAGAACTCGCCGGTGACGCGGTAGCAGGCGAGAATTTCCGGCCGTCCACGGGCAACCTTGATAAAGCGCGCATCCGGGCCGTTAGGGCGCGCCAAAATAAAGGCGGTCACCGGAAAACCGAGCTTCTCGGCGCAGAGCCGCACCTGATAGCCTTCGATGACGCCGCCCTGCTCCAGGCGCCGAATTCTTTCGGCGACGCTGGTTGCCGAGAGCCCTACCGCCTTGCCGATCTCCGCAAAGGAATCGCGAGCACTCTCTTGGAGCGCGCGGAGGATCGAGCAGTCGACCGAGTCGAGAGCGTGAAAACGCGGGCTTTTTGCCGTGATCCCTCCTATTTCAAGGCAGCGAGCCATTTTTTCGCTGCATTAGGTATGTTCTCCGGTCGCTCGCACGCTTACAATCTGGGGAGTGATCGACTGCACGCTGGTCACCTGCGAGAAGGTAGGCGACCTCGATCCTGACGACCGTTTGCTGATGCACGAGCTTCGAGCGCGCGGCCTGACGGTGTCGATTGAGACCTGGAGCGACCCGCACGCGAAGTGGGGCACGAGTCGTTTGTGCATCGTGCGTTCGACGTGGGACTACCACGAGCGCTACGACGAGTTCATTGCTTGGGTTGAGCACGCGGCCTCTCTCACCGTCCTGAAAAACGATCCGCACGTCTTACGATGGAACGCTCACAAGTCATACCTTAAGGAACTCGAACAGGTCGGCGTTCCGATCGTGCCGACGGCCTGGGCGGCGCGCGGCGAACCCTGCGATCTGGCGAAGCTGGCCGAGGCGCGCGGCTGGCATGACATGGTTCTTAAGCCCGCGACGGGTGCCGCGGCGCATCAAGTAACGCTCGTACGTCGCGACGCCGCGTCGTTTGCCGCAGGTCAGGCGCAGTTCGGGCAGTTAGCGCAAACGCAGGACGTGCTCGTACAGCCATATCTGCACAGCGTCATGGATTGGGGTGAACGGGCGCTGATCTTTTTTCGCGGACACTACTCGCACGCCGTCCGCAAGAAACCATTCGATACCGTCCTCGTTGTCGGGACTCGATCGTCGCTGGTCGAGGCGAAACGCGAGGAGCTCGATATCGCGGCCAGAGCACTCGCGGCCGTGCCAGGCCGGCCGCTCTATGCGAGAGTCGATCTCCTACGCGACGACGAGAATCGGATCTGCGTGAACGAAGTGGAACTCATCGAGCCGGGACTCTATTTAGCCGTCCACGAGCCGGCGCGACGGCACTTCGCCGATGCCGTCGAACGCGAACTACAGTTTGCTATAATAACAAAATCTAGGAGGAGTCACCCATGCGTCATTTCTGGTCTGCAGTAGGTATTTTAGTGGCGAGCGCCACGCTTGCGAGTTGCTCCGGTGGCGGAGCGCCGCAGCAGGGGCTCGTGCCGTCTGCCAGAGTGCAAAGCGGCAGCGCCCATTACGACCGCGGTGGGTCGTGGATTCTTCCCTCGGCAAAAAAGTCCGATTTGCTCTACGTCTCCGACTTGCTCGCACAAGTCGTCGACATCTATACGTATGGGAAGGGCAATAAGCTCGTCGGGGAGCTGACGGGTTTCTTCAATCCGGAAGGGCTGTGCGTCGATTTGAAGGGCAACGTCTACGTGACCAACGACACGAGCGACGGCGTGTATCAAATCACCGAGTACGCTCACGGAAGCACGTCACCGATCCGCACGCTCAACGATCCTGACGGGCGTGCGAATGGCTGTTCCATCGATCCGACGACCGGAAATCTAGCCGTCGCGGACTTTTGGGGGCCGAGCGAAGTAATCGGCAACGTCGCCGTCTATCCAAAGGCGAGCGGTACTCCGACGTCATACTCGAATCCGAATATCTTTTACGACTATTACTGCGCGTACGACGACAAGGGAAACCTATTCGTTGACGGCGAGACGGAGGGCAGCGTCTTCGGGCTTGGCGAGTTGTCGAAGGGCGGCAATACGCTGAACTTCGTCAACATCGACGAGACGATCTACTTACCCGGCGGCGTTCAATGGGACGGCAAGTATTTAGCCGTCGGCGATCAAGTCGCCGTTAAACACAACTTCACCAGCACGATTTACCAGTTTTCGATCAGCGGAAGCCAGGCAACCACCGTCAACACGATGATACTCACCGGGTCCAACGAGGTGGCTCAGTTCTGGATTCCGCGCATCCACAACGGCGCCAAGCGGCGTTATGGCGATCGGCTCATCGCCCCGAACCAGGACGGAAAAGATACGCTCTTTTATGATTACCCCTCCGGCGGCTATCCGATCGTGACCATCCCGGGGGAAACCGATCCGATCGGTGCGACGCTCAGCCTGGCAAAGAAGTAACAATGTAGGACGGCGAACGGCGTGGAAGCTGACCGCGATGGAAAGCCTCGCCGAATTCTTGGAAGATCATCATGATGCTCGCGGACAGCGCGCAGGCGGTAGCCGGTAAGCTGTACGTGCTGGGCGGGGGCTGGTCGATGACCGGTCCGGCTCCGACGCCTTCCGCCCTCGCCATCAAGTTCGAGGTTCCGTGGGAAGCCGCAAACCGCAAGCATAAGGTGCGCATCGAGTTGCTCGACAGCGACGGGCAACCCGTGCTCGTGCCAGGCCCAGAATCGCCGCAGCCGATGCTGATTCAAGCCGACCTCGAGGTAGGTCGCCCGACGGGCCTTTCTCCCGGCACTCCGCTCGACTCGCCCTTTGCGATAAACATTGGTCCGCTTGCGCTCAACCCCGGCCGTTACGAATGGCGCTGCACGATCGTCGATGCCAACGTCAGCCAGTCGTGCGCGTTCACGTTTAGAGAACCGCCGATCACGGTGCGAATTCCGCCTCCGCAGCAATAGGGAACGATCGAATAACACTCGTGTGCGTTATCTGCGAAGGAACCAACGACGTTGGATGGGGTTTGATTCCTTCGACTCTCGCGACCGGATGACTCGGGATGACGCTGGGAGAAGATACCCGGCGTATGGCTAAGCATCGGGTTGCAAAGGTTTCCGAGATTGCGCCCGGCACCACCCGGCGTGTCGTCGCAGACTCATGCGAGATTCTGCTTTGTAACGTCGGCGGGACGATCTACGGCATCGAGGACGTCTGTACGCACGACGGCGGCCCACTCGACCAGGGGACGCTCGAAGGCGAGTGCATTGTCTGTCCGCGCCACGGTGCGACCTTCGACGTGCTCACCGGCGATGCGCTTACGCTCCCGGCCGTCACGCCGCTGATGACGTTCCCAGTGAGTGTCCAAGGCGACGACATCCTCGTCGACGTCTGAGGTGGGACGGCTTCTTCTTCGGCTAGTTCTCATCGTAGCAGCGCTTGCCGCGCTCCTGGTTCTCGGGTTCGTGATCGATGCAGCGATTGGCATGCGAGTACACGCGCGAGAGGCCGGAACGATAACCGGCTTGCGGTTGCGCGGACCGGTTGAGATTCTGCGCGACGATCGCGGCGTTCCTCACGTCCTGGCAGGGAACGAACACGATCTCTTCTTTGCGCAGGGGTATGCCGAAGGCGCCGACCGGCTCTTCCAAATGGATTTGCTGCGACGCTTCGTACTCGGCGAGCTGGCGGAAGTCTTTGGCCAAGCGGCGCTCAAACACGATCGGCTCGAACGCGAAGTGCCGGTGCGCGCGATCGCGCAAGCGCAATGGCAGCGGCTGGACCTTCGGTCGCGCGAAATCTTCGGCGCGTTCAGCGAAGGTGTGAATGCGGCCATGGAACGTGAGCCGCTGCCCGTCGAGTTTCGTTTGCTCGCCTATCGGCCCCGGCCATGGACGCCGCAAGATTCGCTGGCGGTTGCGATGGCGACCGTGCTCGATCTCACCGACGACTGGAACGCAATCGAACCGCGCGATGCCGCGTATCGCCTCGGCGGCGTGCGCCTATTGAACGCACTCTTTCCGCTCACGGACCCGTGTTACGACGCGCCGGTCATGGCTGGATTATCCGGCATCGGGCCCGGCGCTGCGTGCAACCGTCATCTTGCGACGTTGGTGAGCGAGCTTTCGGACTCGCGCGCACCGGTCGGCAGCAACGAGTGGGCCGCCGGTGCGAACCGCGCTCTTCACGGGCACGCGTTGCTCGCCAACGATCCCCACCTGGCACTGCACATGCCCGGCGTGTGGTATCTGATCGATCTTCGGGCCCCAAACTTTCACGTCGCCGGCGCGTCGCTGCCGGGCTGCCCTGGCGTCGTTCTCGGCCATAACGAGAGCCTCGCATGGGGCGCCACGAACGGCACCGTGACCTCGCTCTCGGCGTTCTCAGAGCCCGCACAGCTCGATCCATCGGATTGGCAGAGCGAGGAGTTTGCCGTGCGTTTTCGCCCGCGCTCGCGGGCGCGATACTACCGAACGCGCGACATCTTCGCCGCCACGACCCGCAGCCATGGCTCCGTTCTCGTGCGTTGGAACGCGTACGACGACCCCGTCTCGCCGGCACTAACGTTCATCGCGTTGGATCGTGCGGCGACGATCGAAGCCGCGACGGCCGCGCTTGCGAGGTTTCCAGGTCCAACCCAGAACTTCGTCCTCGCCGACACGAGCGGGCGAGCGGCCTACGTCCTCGCCGGAAGCATTCCGAACGATCCCGTCCGCGCGCGATGGTTTCATCCGGCAAGCGATCTTGCGAAGCGGTATCCGGCGATCCCATTCGCGCGGCTGCCGAAGGTCGCGCCATCACGCGACGCGGTGGTGTGGACGGCGAACAACAGGATGTATGGCCCGAAGTATCGGCTCGCACTGAGTCCCCAGTTCGCGACGCCCTATCGTGCCTATCGCATAGCGCAGCTTCTTCGGGCGCGGCGGATGTACGACGTGGAGTATTTCACGCAAATGCAACTCGACGTTCTATCGCTTCCGGAACGCGATCTCGCGCACGACGTTTCGAAGGCGCTCGGCAACCGCGACGCAGCCGTTAGCCGCGCAGCTCGCTGCGTGGGACGGCGAAATGGACGGCGCTTCGTCGACAGCGACGGTCGTTGAAGCCATGCGCGTGCAGTTAACGAGGCGGCATACCGGCCGAATGCCCACCGTGCTTGCGACGATGAACCGCACAACCGCCCATCGAAGTCGGCGTTACGCCGCCACCAGCGGTGCCCTGGCGTTTCGCCGGCGCCGAGCCGGTGCCGCATGCGCTCGCGTCGCTCGGCATCGATTTTCTCGACGGCGTTACGCTGCCCGGAAACGGCGACGCTTTCACGCTGCACATGCAGTCTCCGGGCTACTCGCAGAGTTTCCGAGCGGTCTGGGAAGTCGGCAACTGGGACGCCGGCGGCATCACGCTGCCGCAAGGTGAATCCGGCGAGCCCGGTTCGGGACACTACACCGATCAGGCCACCGCGTGGATCGACGGCCGGTTGTGGCCGCTACCCTTTAGCGACGCCGCGGTTTCGCGCACGGTCGTGCACCGCGAAACGCTCCTACCGTAAGCGCGCGTCAGTGCGTCTTACTGCTCGAGCTCTTGAACGTTGTTCGCATTCGTATCGGTGAAAAAGAGAACCGTGTTGGAGTCGTTCGTTCCATGGGCGGCGAGCCCGAAGACGCCTTGCGTCGAGCTCGAGTCGACCACCTTCGTATCGAGCACCTGACCCTGGGGCGTCAGCTCGACGAGCGTATTGGCCGTCCCTTGTGTATTTGCGACGATCAGATTGCCATTGGGAAGCAGCGCGGATGCCATCGGGGCGTTCAGCGGCGACCCGCTGTAAACGAGGCTCGCGCACGTGGTCTTCGGATACTTGCACGAGAACGTCTTTCCGCCGGGCTCGACGACGATTTCATCCTTATCCAAAAGTTTGCTTGAGTTGGAAAAGGCCACGATCGTATTGGTTACACCGTCAACGATGTAGAGAGTATCGGTGGCGGGATCGTACTGCAATCCCGAAGGCGCCAGTCCCTGCGAACCTTTGCTCACCCCAAAGCCTTTGGCCACTTGCGTTGCCAGCCCGTTGCCGTAGAACCCGATGCTGATGCTCACGATTCCGCCGCCGTCCGTGGTGCCACCGTAAATATATAACGGAGAGAAGTTCTGCGGGGGGTCGGAGGAGGTGTCCGAGAACGGATCGGTGATCGACTTGCCGCTATAGGTTTTCTGGGCCTTTCCCTTCTTGGAAATAACAACGATCTTACCGCTGGTAAGGCCTGCGCCGTACACCGTGCCATGCTTGTGCGTGATCGCGTCTCCGTCGCAGCCCTTAATCGAATCGCTTTGGAAAAAGCGCACCGGCGTCGAGTTCGGCTTCGGCTCGAGGATTTCCATGGTCGTTCCGTTGCCGATCACACCGTTCGAATCCTCAAAGTTGCAGACGAGAAGTGCGCCCTGCGGCAACAACCCGTGGGAATTGTCGGGGACGATCGAAATCGAGCGCGGTCCCTGGTCGCCATTCTTGGCATCGACGGTAGACCCGATGACGACGTCCTTCGTGAGCTTCTTCAGAATCGATGTCGTGTCGGCCGGCCGGCCGTGGCTCGCGGCGACGCTCGTGGTCTGCAGCGTTGGATATGCTCCATCGCTTGCCGGGACGGCGTGCGCGCCGCAGCCCGACGTTACCAGGAGTATCACCGTTGCCGGTATCATTGATCGATAAAAGCGAAGCGCCATGCTACAACCTCCGTGGGGAGTGATTGACGATAATGCACAAAGCCGAACTAACGTACCGCATGACAGTTGCTTCCGATCGTCCTGACTAGCGTTGCGCTTTTTGCCTTCTCCGATCGGGTACCGCAGACCTACCGGACGTCGACCCTCTCCGGAAGGAAGGGACCTGCGTAGGCAAGCTGGGAGCGGGAGCCCTTCGAAGCCTCACTCGACCGTACGGTTGGAACGCCTTGCAGCAAGGACTCAGCACCTTATCCGAGAAGGCCGACGTATAACAGCGGCCAGTACGATTCGGGAGACAACCGCCATGCGAAGACTTGGTTCGGCTTTGTGTATTATCATTTTGGCAGGCTGCTCGCGCATGCCGGCTACTTCGTCACTTCCCGCGACGAGTCAACCGACGACTAGCGGCGCTAAGTTCCACACCACCAGCGGCAAGTTCCAGACGCTGCTTGCGTTCAAGGGCAATCACAATGGAATAATCCCGGCCGGCGGCGTGCTCGGCGTCAGCGGCACGCTCTACGGCGCAACGAACTTCGGGGGCGACGCCAACAAAGAGTGCTATCCGGGGCATGGATGCGGGACGGTCTTCTCAATCAGCACGCCCGGTTCTGAGAGGGTACTTTACCGCTTCCTGGCCGGCAAGGACGCTGCGCGTCCGTATGCCGGGCTGATCGAGGTCGACGGAACGTTTTACGGAACCACACAGATCGGCGGCAAGTCCGGCAAAGCGTCCAACAAAGGAACGGTATACGCCATTACGCCGTCAGGCTCGGAAACCGTGCTCCATGCCTTCGCAGGAAAAGACGGAAATGATCCGCGCGCGAGCTTGACGAGCCTTAATGGCACGCTCTACGGCACCACGTATTATGGGGGCTCAACGGAAACCGGAACGGTCTTCTCGATCACCACTTCCGGCGCCGAACAAGTGCTCCACAGTTTTACTGGCGGAACCGACGGCGCGTTGCCGCTCGCCAGTCTGACCGCTTATAACAATATACTCTACGGCACGACTTCCTCGGGCGGGACGAACAATGCCGGAACCGTCTTTGCGATCAGTCCCGGCGGTTCGAATTACACCGTTCTCTATAGCTTCACGGGCGGGGCCGACGGCGCATTCCCCTTTGCGGGGCTGGCGGAGTTGAACGGTACGCTCTACGGAACCACGCAGCAAGGCGGCGCACAAAAAAAGGGAACGGTTTTTGCGATCACGCCGTCGGGGTCGGAGAGCGTAATCCACAGCTTCGG
>CAVTPY010000006.1:0-220078 GCA_963736775.1 Vulcanimicrobiota bacterium
CATAGAAAATGCCCGATTCCTTGAGGAATTTCGGCGTTTTCTTTTTCCGCAGGGCACACGAAGCAAAATGGCGCGCTAACGGCTTGCGTCGCAATCCCAAGGCGGATTCCGCGGCAAAGTAAGACGACGGGGCTCTTAGAATTCGTATAAACCCGCAGTCGCTAGTTGACCGGCGCGTGACGATTCAGTTTCGCGACTCCGTTGTAACGTCCAATGCCGGCTCTGCTCGCCTGATCAAGGTTGCCGCGAAGGTCGTCAGCCACGGCGGTACGTCGCGTTTTAAATGGTTGGGTCGCCATCCACTTTTTGGTTGGCCGAGAGCTCGGAAAACTGCCGGAATCGCTCGCGACGACCCGAATGGGGCGTAGTCGAGGACGCACGAGCGAGGTGATCGGATGAAAGCCATAGTGGTCGAACATCGGGGCGACCTTGGGTCACTCAGAGAGTTTCCGCAGCCCAACTTCGCGGCAAATGAAATTCTTGTCCGCGTCACGGCGGCGGGGGTCAACCCGATGGATTGGAAGGTACGCGATCGAGGGGACCGCGCACCACCTTTCGTCCTCGGCCAGGATTTTGCCGGCGCCGTGAGCGCCGCGGGCGATCGCGTGAGCAAGTATCGTGAGGGTGAACGCGTTTTTGGCATCGCTCGCAACCACGGCGCGTACGCGCAGTACACCGTCGTTCCCGAAGACGACCATGTCCAGCCCGTCGCCAAGATTCCCGACGATGTCAGCGATGCCGACGCTGCTGCACTACCGACCGCCGGTCTGACGGCGCTTGCCGCGATGGACACGCTGGCGGTTGCAAAGGGCACGACCTTGCTGGTGCTGGGTGCGACCGGCGGTGTCGGCGGTTTCGCCGTGCAGATGGCGCGCGATCGCGAAGCTTTTGTGATCGGAACGGCTCGCGATTCAAACGAAAGTCTCGCCCGTGACCTCGGCGTAGAAGAGTTCGTAGCATACAACCGCGATAACGTAAACCAGAAGGTCGGAGCGGCACATCCCGCCGGCGTCGACGCGGTGCTCGATCTCGTCGACGATGCACCCGGAATGAGACTGGTTGCCGAACTGGTACGCGATGGCGGTAGAGCTGTTTCGACCATCGGTTCGGCCGACGTGGACTGGTTTGCGCAGCGCAAAATCATTGCGGTCAACCTCGTAATGCCGCGAACTCCCGAATCCTCGAATACGGGGCTACGGAATCTCGCGGAACTGCTCGAACAAGGACGCTTGCGGGTCTTGATCTCGAGCGAACGTCCTCTGGCCGAGGCGGTGAACGCGCTTGCAGAGAGCCAAGCGGGCACGATCGACGGCAAAGTCGTGCTCACCGTGAAATGATCGTCAGTCACGCCGCCCAAAGCCCCCCTGTGAAGCTCTTCGCGGGTGCTGCCTTAATCTTGAGTCTTGCGGCATGCGGCGCCGGCGGCTCTCCCTTGTCACCACTTAATAGCGCCCGGGGCGCCGCGAGCGCTACCTCGTCGTACTTGATCGTGCACTCGTTCCAGGGCGCCCCCGACGGCTATGTGCCGACAAGCGCTCTGGTTGCTGACAATTCGGGACGACTTTATGGAGTGACGGACTACGGCGGCTCGCCGCCTCGCGGATGCAACAGTGGCACCGGCTGCGGCACGTTCTTCACGTTTGATCCATCCTCGCGCCAAGAGACGGTTCTCTATTCGTTTGGACGAACGCGAGGCGACGGGCAACTGCCGAATTCGCTGCTCTTCTACAGTGGATCCTTTTACGGCACGACGCAGGACGGAGGCACAAGCGCCAGTCTCGGCACCGTTTTCAAGATGACGCCGCCGGATCGAAAAGGCGGCAACTGGAACGAAACGATCCTGCACCGTTTTCGCGGGTCGCCGAACGACGGAGCCTCTCCGATGCAGTTGACGATCGATGCGTCGGGCATAATGTACGGTACTGCCGGAAACGGCGGACCTTCGACCAAATGCTTTGAGGGATGCGGCGCCGTCTTCAGCCTTACGCCTCCGTCGGGCAAAGGCAAATGGCAGGAAACGATCCTACATTCGTTCGCGGGAGCCCCCGACGGGACGGCACCCAGCAGCCTGATTCGTGCTCCTAACCGCACGCTCTACGGCGAAACGAATGCCGGCGGCCGTTCCACGGCGTGTGGCAAGGCCCGGGGATGCGGTACGATCTTTGCGTTAAAGCCGAGCCGCGGTTCGGGCTGGACCGAAACGATAGTGCATTCGTTCCAGGCCCGCGGCGCGCCGAAAGATGATGGTGAGTTTCCGTTCGGCGGCCTTGTGTTGACGTCAAACGGCGCGCTCTACGGAGTGACGGTATATGGTGGCCCGCTACAGCGATGTTATTCGCAAGGGTATGCATGGTCGGGGTGCGGCACGTTTTTTCGCCTAAAGCCCACGCCTGGAAAGCAAAGGGCGTGGGCCGAATCGATCCTCTACCTCTTTAAGGGCGGCGCGACCGACGGGGCCAGGCCCGACGCCATCGTTTCGGCACGTAACGGTTATTACGGAACCAGCGTGGAGGGCGGCGGCGGCTACTGCGAACGCGGGGCCGGCTGCGGCACGCTCTTTGCGCTCGTCCCGTCGCGGCGCAACATGATCTGGACTGAGACGATCGCGCATGCGTTTACCGGAGGCACGAACGACGGCTGGGATCCCAACGGTTCGGTTGTCGGCGATCGCAAAGGTCTTTACGGCGTAACGATGTACGGCGGATCGGGACGGTGCTCGTTCGGCTGCGGCACGATCTACGAGTACCAGCCCGAAGCTAAGGAGTTCAACTCATGAGCGCCCAACGATCGGCAGGCTTCGCGATATTATTAGCCCTCGTTGCTACTTTCGCTCGGCCGCCGATATCGATCGCACGGGTTTTCCCATCGCAGGTCGTACCGTCGCCGCTTCGGCACGCGCCGATGAGATTGATTGGGCCGGCTCCCAACCAATGGGGAAGAAGCGACCTCGGAATTTACGAAAGCGACAACTGGGCCTGCTATGCCGTGGTTGGCAGCGCGTTCACGGAAGCGCGGGGCTCGTGGACGGTCCCTAGCGTAAACTGCAGGGTGAACCCCAACGGAGCCGCCTCATTTTGGGTGGGCATCGATGGATGGGACAACAATACGGTGGAGCAGACTGGGACGGAATCGCAATGTAATGGGATCGAACTGGTAACCTACGCGTGGTATGAGTTTGCGCCGAAGACCGGAGTAACGATCAAAAACATGCGGGTAACGCCCGGCGAAGATATGGAAGCAGAGGTGCATTACAACGGTTCGAGGTTCGTTGTGACCATCGTGGACTTGACGACTGGAAAGTATTTCAGGACCAGTGGGGCGGTGCCGCGAGCGAAACTGGCGTCTGCCGAATGGATTGCCGAATCGAACGGTTATTCCGGACTCCCCGACTTCGACGCGGTGGGTTTTGGCAAGGACTTCACACGAGCAACCGACACTAACGGTGCGACCGACGCCACGACTTCGGGACCGATCGTGGCCTTTGGCAAACGCGTGCAAGTAGCCATTTTGGGCCACAAGAACGCAGATGAAGCCGTGCCGTCGTTTCTATCCTTTGACGGAAGCAGTTTCAGCGTAACCTATTGGAACCCGTGAGGCGGTCAGTGACTCGACGCGTTCCCGACGACGGCGTGGTGCGCGTCCTACGCGAGAGACGGCGCGCCGGAACGATGAGCGTCGTAACCGGGTTGGAGCCGCGCGAGATCGACGAGGTCGCGAAGGCTCTGAAACGCCAGTTGGGCACCGGCGGCACCGCAAAGAACGGCACAGTAGAAATTCAAGGCGACCATCGCGATCGAATCGTGACGTGGTTCGCGGCGCAGGGCCGAAAGGCTAAACTCGCCGGAGGTTAGCGCGTAGACGACAATCCGGGCAGCTCGATACGGCTCTTCATGTTCGTTCTTTATTAGAACATCGGCAGCGTACCGCGATTAATATCCAACACCTCGCAGCGCTCGCCGCCGAAGACTCACTGATCTCCGCCTGGCTTATCGCAGACGCAGAGAATGGCTATTCGCCGTAAGCCGGGCTACGGGGACAATGTTCTCGGGCTTGGTCATCGTCCCCGAATACCGCGATGAGCGCTTACTCGAAGTAGAGCGGCTCTTGTGTAGATGCGCTGTTCTTGCCGCACTCATATTTTCCAGTCAGCGTCGCGGGTCCTGAATAGTTCGGCCGGCTTCGGGCCACCGCGTAAATGACGAAACCGCCCGAACTCGTTAGGTTCAACGACGCCGAGAAACTGTCAACCGTTTTTTTGCCCGACGTGATCGTCCAGGACAGCTTGCATTTTCCCTTGTAGCTGACGTCTGTGAACGAGATTTCGTATTGCCAGTAAGTGTTACTCAGGACGTAGCTCGAAGGGCCCGTTAGCCCTATGTTATCGCTACTGGATGCCCCGTAAACGCAGTTGATACAAGGCACGCCGCCTTGGTTCGGGCCGTTAGCGACGAAATTCATCATTAGCGCCGGCGCCCCGGCTTCGGGCCGGATCGAGGTCCTTTGAAAGACGAAAACGCCATTAGTGGTCGATTCGCCGTGGACCGTTTGCGCGGCGCTACCGAAAGGCGTCGCAGCGGTTTGGCCCGCGCCCCCGCACGCTGCCAAGCCTAAAGCTAGTAAAGAAAAGAGACAACGACGGGTGTAGATAAGCATCACGCCCTCCCTTGAAAGTAAGCAACGATGGCGTGGGATTCGGGGCCGAGCGAGCTCATCCTCGGCCAGGTTCCGCCGCGGCGATGTGGAGCTAGAGCAGCGTAAGCGTTACGTCTCTCGTCGGGGTGGAATGGAGAACGCGAAGGCTTATGACGGTTCTAGCAGCTTGGGTTGCTCTGCCAAGCGGTTCGCTAGTGGGCCTAGGTCACCTCAGCAACACAAAGGCGGATCTAGTAAAAGAACTGCTGCAGTTGGTTGAAGCCCGGGCCGAACGTCCACCCCGGCAAGCCAGAGACGCGCTTAACTTACGGCATTTGCTTAACTTACGGCATTTAATGAAGTGCGGGTAACGGTGCCTTGACGAACGCGAGGAGACTCGGCGTTGATCTCGTCCTTGAGCGTCTGGCAGAGACCGTGCGGCGCACCCTTGTAGACCTTGAGCTCCGCGCCTTTGATCAGTTTCGCTTGCAAGAGGGCGGCGTCGGCGATCGGAACGATCTGGTCGTCGTCTCCCGCGATGATCAGGGTCGGAACGTCAAGTTTCTTCAGGTCCTCGGTGAAGTCGGTCTCGGAGAAGGCCTTGATGCAATCGTACGCCGCCGGAAGCCCTGCGAGCATGCCTTGCATCCAGAACGAATCGCGAAGCCCTTGTGAAACCTTGGAGTCCGGCCGGTTGGCGCCGTAGAACGGCGCGCTGACATCTTTGAAGAACTGCGCCCGGTCCGCATGCACTTGGGCTGGGCAAAACGCCGGCGTCTTTGGGCGGAGACGATATCTTAAGACTGATCGAATCGCGATCCCGCCGAGCAGTTCAATCATCGAGCGCGCACGCGACTCTCTCGCTCGACAAGGCGTGGCACGGCGTCCACTATATCCTCTGCAGTGAGTCCGATCTCGGCACGAGCCTTGTAAGCCAGCCGATTCTCGGAGGCACCGCGCTTGGTGAGGACGATGAGGGCTTCTCGGGGGTACGGTCCGCCGCGATACTTCACTGCAGCCCAAGTGGCGGAGCTCGCCGCGGCGCTGAACCGCCCGGACCTCGAGTCGGAGGCGGCTGCGCGCTTTGATGCCGAGCGGATGTCCGAACTTGGAGTTTATCCAGGTTGGCGAGCCTCGGACGCGGACTGGGTGCTGGATGGCTTTCGCCGTCTGCGCGATTTCTATTCGGACGCGGCGGCGAAGGGACACGCCATCGTTACCTGCCTCGTGTAACGCCCTTCCTTACAATGTTCGGTGCGCGTCTGCGTGCCAACATCGGCGGCTCCCAGCAAGGGAAGCCGGCGGTGGCAGAACGCGACATCACGTGAGGAGTCGGCGAGGAGCCGCTATCTTTCGACCAGCTCCCGATGACGAACGCGCAATCGAACCCGTTGACCGATTTCGTCCTCGGCGATTTCCTTGTCGTACTGCATCTGAATGCCAAGCCAGAATTCAGCGGATGTCTTGAAATACTCGGCGAGCGCGATTGCGGTCTCGGCCGTAATGCCACGACGCTGATGAATAATGTCTCCTATACGCGTCGCCGAAAGACCCAAATCGGTTGCTAGGGCATTTGCACTCAGCGCATAAGGCTTCATGTACTCCTCGAGAAGGATTTCGCCAGGATGCGTTGGTGGAATTCGCTGACTCTTACCCATTTTAAGATCCTTTAGTGATAATCAGTAATTTCAACTTCGTACGCATCGCCATCTCTCCACAGAAAGCAGATGCGGTGCTGCTTATTGACGCGAATCGAATGCTGGCCTTTGCGACGTCCCTTGAGCGCCTCAAGCGCGTTTCCAGGCGGCGATTGAAGATCGCCAATATTCCTCGCATTGTTGAGCATAACGAGCTTGCGACGCGCGACGCCTTCGAACGAGACAAAGCGAGCGATGCGTTGCCGATTCCAGAGGCGCTCGGTATCGCGGTCGCGGAAGCCTCTGATCACGTTACGATCAGCATATAACGGATACCGTTATATGTCAACCATGCAGCCGCGACATCACGTGAGCGCCTACGGATACGGCGACCCGTCTTCAGGGGGACCACCACCCTCACCGCCGCCGCCGCCATGCTCGCCACCGCCGCCGTGTTCGCCTCCGTTTAGACTCTTACCGCAGACGAAGGCCTGCGCCAAGACCTCCATACCCACGTCCATAGCGATAGCGCCTAACAACGCCATCCCGCTCTCGATATGCAAAGCGTGCTTCCACGTTCGCATGAGAAGAAAACTCCCGACACCATAGTCGCACATTGCTTCTTCGCAAGCTTCCGCGTCTTGGCCGCACTCTTTTTCCATCTCCAGCACTTCGTTGGCTTCCATGACGAGTCCGAACACACGTAGCAGGAAGCCGTATTCGGTCAGCTCAGTTCCGGCGCCGCCCGTCATACGTCCAACCGCGCTTCCAGTCACCGGATCGATGTCCCACCATCCGTATTCGCGACGGTCCGAAACCGTCACCGGAGCCGTCGGCGCGATCGCGACATGCCCTGAGGAGAGGGTTTCGCTCAAACCGTCGGCGAGAGCGCCGGCTTGGGGGGAGCTACCACCCGCCGCGATCACTTCCGGATTGCCGCCGGCTTTGAAGAGGGCGATCGTGCCGAACGCGCCGCTGGAGCGAATGACGTCACCTTCAATCTTCGTGTCAGCATATCCGCGAGCGAGATTTGCGACGGCGGCCTGCGCCGCATCCATCCCGACGACTGCCATGCTATTGTCGACGATGTCGAAGCCGAGCACCGGGCGGGGTGAACCTTGATCCGTCGCGTACCACGTACGTTCGATAACGACGTTGGGATGATTCCGGTAGAATCGGCCGTTCGTGCCCTCCGCAAGCGCGTTGGCGACGTTTTCATCGGAAGCGAAATACTCGGCAAGCGGGATCGGGTAAACTTGCGGAAACTGCATCTTATCGTTCTGAGCGCTCTCGACGGCGTTGGCGAGCGCCGCCATCGAACTCAGGAACGCACGCACTTCGAACGCATTCAAACCGAGGCCCGGAACGACCAGCATGGAGGTCAACCCCACGAGCGCCGGACCTTGACGCTGCGGCGGCAGCCCCGGTGGCAGCACGTCACGCGTCGATGTCAGGACGTGTCCGTCGCTGTCTTTTCTGTCGATCTCCATCGTCACGCGAACGATACCGCCGTGAGCGTCGAGATCGAGTTGGCCCTCGGGGGCAAGCGTCGAGGACCCGTCAACGAGCCACACGTTGAGTTTCCTAACGCCCGGGATGTCCGAGAAATTTCCGCCGCCCGCCGGTATTATCGCCAATCGAATCGGCGTGTATGCCAGGTCGCACGTCTTTCCCATGCCCTCAACGACCTTCTGCTGCGAACCATCTTTGAAAGCAGCGGCAAGAAGGATCCTGACGGAGTGCCATTCATCCGGCGGCAGCATCGCCCAAATCTTGAACGTGGGATCGAGCGTTCCCAGGTGCTGTCCTTCATTCATATCGGGCAATGTTGGATCGAGATCAAGCAGCTTACCGTTCTGGTCGATCTGAATCCAATAGTGTTTCGCGGAAACTTGCGGCGTGTTGCCGTTGCCGAGCGAGACGTTTGAAGAAGCCAGCTGTCGCGAACTCCATTGGGCAAACGCCTGCCCGTCCTTCACATAGGCATCGATTTGGGCTTCTGCCGTCGGATTCGGACTAGGCTGCGGAGAAGCGTCGGTCGGCATCGATAGCGCGGACGCGACGATTCGATTGCGCTCGTCTTCGGAGAGCGCGCTGCGGACGAATTGAATCGGAACGTGTTTGTTCACGAGAAGCCATCCCAAGAGTGAAAGCTTATCGCTCGGACTGCCCGCACGGCTCATCCACGTGCCGAGCGGGCCGCGCATGATGCCGTCGTAGGGATCGGTGGCGATGTTGTCGCGAACGAAACGATAGATTGCGACCGGATCGTTGGGCAGGGTCCGCGCGAGTGCAAATAAAGAGTATTCGGATTCTGGAAGCTTCGCCTCCGCGTCAAGCAGCTTTTGCGCGGTCACCGACTCGAGCGGCGTCGGCGTGGGTCCGCCAAAGGCCGCGGCGGCGAGACCAACCGCGTGCGTTGCGTGTTGCACATACGACGCCTGCGACATGCCGTCGTCTATCGTGCCGTGTCCGATGACATCGCTGTAATCGAACCCTCCCGGCTGTGGTGCCGAGAGGACGCCGCTGGCCGGCTGCAGCGACGGGAGGCCAGAAGGAGCCGGAGCGGCGCTCAGGGTTTGTGCCGCTGTTTTTGAGACAAGGATTGCGTGCGCAGCGAATCCGACGACGATCGCGACCGCGGCGAGCAGCGAGCCGATCTTCGGGCGCTCCCAGAGAAGCACGACGCACAGCGCCGCGATTGCGGCCGCAGCGCCGAGGCAGAGCAGCTCGATCGCGGGGTCGTGCGACGCCAAATATGCCAAGTAGGCGGCGACGAGTACGATCGCAATTCCGAGGAGACGCATCAACCACACTTTCATGAGACTCGACCTTTCACTGCAGTCGCACCAGCTCGACGCGACGATTGAGTGCCTTACCGCCGGCCGTCGTGTTCGGCGCAACGGGATGCGTCAAGCCAAATCCCGCGGCGACCAACCGCGACGTAGAGATCATGTACCGTTGAACCAGGTCCGCAACCACCGCGTGGGCGCGGCGATCGCTCAGGTCGAGGTTGTATGCGGCGCCGCCGTCGCTGTCGGTATACCCCTCGACGCGCATTCTCCACGAAGGATTCGCCCGCAACAGCTGCGCGATCTGCGCGATTGTCGCCTCGGATTGGGGCAGAATCGTGGCGCTGGCGACATCGAAGTGAATCCCGTAGATGCGCACGCGCCGCTGGTGCTGGAAGGCATGCGCGAGGGCCACCGATCCGTCGATGGTGACTTCGGCTTGGGCGTGCGCGTTGAAGTTCCCGTCGGCGCTGATCGTAAAGGCGTGAACGCCGCTCCAGCCTTTCGGCAGCGAGATTGCTGCGATCACCGGAATCGTCTGGCCGGATTGAATCGTCGCCGCCGCCGGCGAGACGCTCGCTGCATAGTGCGCGTCGCCGGCGATCGTCAGCACGATGCGCTGATTGCCGGCGGATTTCGTGACGTAGGTGAGCGACATCGGCACCCGCAGCGTCACCGGCGCTCCCGCTGCAAGGCTGCGCTCTGCCGACGGATAGAGCGCGAGCGCTGAAGCGACGCGCGCGTTGCACGGCAACGGCGCCGCAACGGGCTGCGCGTACTCGTAGCGAACCACGGCAAGCGCGGGCGGATCCCGCGACACCAGATCGTCGTGGTCGAAACCGTCGTAGATGATGAGGCCGCGACCGAAGCGCGCGTAGGCGTGAACCCAACCCGACGCCCCGGCGACGTTGCGCGCGAACATGTGGCCACACCAGTGTGGATCATCCGTCTGCATAATGTCGGCGTCGCCGAGGTCTTGTTGCTGGGCATGGACGTACGCCACCGTATTGATAACGTGCGCCGAGTCATTGGGGCCCGATCCGAGCGTTGACGGGTCGGCGATCGAGAGTACGTTGCCACGCGCTCCGCGGGCGCCCGTAGCGACGGTCTTAAAATTGTACGGAATGAACGAGTAGTCGGAGGACGTGCATCTGTCCGAGTCTTTGATGATGAGTTTGTGCCCGGCGGCGACCCAGTTCAGCAAGAGTCGCTGCTGGGATGGCGTGAGATCGTTGGTCGCGGAGCAATCGTCGATCAGTATCGCAAACTGCGCGCGCGAGAGCATACGTTGGTCGAGCAGCATCGGGATGGCCCGATGAAAATGGTAGCCCGGAAAGTACGACGGGTCGATCTCCTCTTCTTCGAGTTGGCCGTTGCGCTCCAGTGCGAGCACCATTGCGCCTTTGCCGGAGTCGCTCTCGTCGCAGTAGCCGCCCCGCCGCGAATCTCGCATGAGGATCATGCCGCCGAACGTGTACACGTCGGGCGCGAATCCCACGAGCAGCTTGCCGTCGGCGGCAAGCTGCAGTCTCGCTCCCCTTGCACCCGTTACGATATCGTTGGAAACCACGCCGTGCCAGGCCGGAGAGATTTGATCGCACAAGAAGTGCGTGAAGACGTCGCCGGTGACGAGCGTCCGCTGCGGACGCTCGTTGTACTTCGCGGGCAGCGCGTCGGGAAGCGACCCTCGCACGTCCGGAAAGATCGCGTCACCGTCGCCGTTAGCGCTGTCGGCGCCCGCCCAGGTGCCGACAAGCGTGCCTTGCTCGGGGGACCCCGGCGCGCCATAAGCGGCAAACTTGTAAATGAAGACCTGCGTGCCGGGCTTGCGCATAAACGTCGCTCGCACGTAGCGAGCATCGGCGTTTAGCGTTAGCGTGTGGTCGGTGTTGCCGTCATCGCTGGGGATCGTCATCGCCCCCGCATCGTGAAGGTCGCCGGGGGACGTGCCGGTGGCGACGTCCACCGTGACCGGAACCGTCGTGCGCAGCGTCGCCACAACGCTCGTCAGGTGCGCGACCGATGGCATTTCGAACTCGAACGTTAGCGGCTTGGCGAATTTTGGATCGATACCGTACAAACTCTCCATCGCCAGCGCGTTGCCGCCGGCGCCTCCGCCGGTCGTCCAACGGCGGACGAATGCGCCGTTCTTAAAACTCAGCAGGTTCGTGTCGGGCGTCGGCGTCGGGGCCGCCGTCGTCGTCGGTGCGGCGGCCGGCGTCGCTGAAACGACGGCGACCGCTGCACTCAGCGTGGACGAAGCCGAGGGCGATTCACTTACGGCCGTCGATTCGGTTGCGGCCGTCGATTCGGTTGCCGCCGGCGATGCCGTCGTCGTCGCAACAATCGGCGGCGAGCCGTTCGTGAAGAACCGCGCCACCGCAATCGCGATCGCGATAGCCGCGATAACGCTCGCTGCAACGATCAGACGCGTCCGCATTACATCGGCGGGCCGAAGTTGGGAACGTTGTTGTAGCGCGAATAGGTAATCGTGGCGTTTTGCTGTCCATCGGCTCCGTACTCGACGACTTGGACCGGAAGACGGTTCACGATCCACAGGTCGTAAGAGTCTCCACCCGAGCCCTCCCAACCGGCAAGGTGATACTTATGCGCGCCGATGCCGTGGAGCACGTCCGTTCCCCGGTCGCTGATACGAGCGCTTTTGAGGACTTGCTGGTCGAATTCGGAACCGCGCACCATCGCCATCTGCGTTTGAATTGGGTTCGCTCTGGATGGGAGCGCCGTCCAGTGGCCTCCCATATTCACCCAACGGTTGTTACCGATGGTGACCATCTGCATGCCATTTGGCTCCGAAACGTGCATCTTGTTTGGTTCGATCCAGTCGATGGACACGCTCATGCCGTCGCGCATGGTAATCTCTGCATGCACCGAGTGCGTCGCGCCATAAGCCGCGCGTACCTGTTCCAGATCGCCCAGCGGATCGGCCGAAGCTCGGCCCATGCCGGCGGTGGCCAGGAGTAGAGCGAGCATCCAAAATTTCATCGTTGACCTCCTTACTGTCAGGAGGATCGTAGCAGCGCACCGTCCCCGGAGAGTCCCGCCCGGACTGCCCGCACGCTGGCGAGCGCCTCGAATGCGGCCCGCAGCTGCTTGTCAGCGATCGCGCCGAGCTGCGAGCGCACCAGCTCCTCGGCACGGTGCATCGCTCGGGCAGCCTTCGCGGCATCGCCTTTCCACTGGTAGACGTGCGCGGCAGCCAGGAAGCAGTAGTGCGGCCAAACCGTGTTCTCACCGGAACGGTCGGCTCGCGCCAGGATGTCGTCTGCCGTCGCTACCGCCGCGGCATCGCCCGCCTTCAGTTGGGCGAGCGCGAGATCGGCGAGCTCCTCGAATGTCGCCGACCTGCCCAGCTGTTTTCGAATCGCGATCGCCTCGCACATATGGCCGAGTGCAGCTTCTAGATTCCCCAGCTCACGCTCGGCGTTGCCAAGGTTCGAGAGAGCCCCCGCTTCGATAATCTTGTTGCCGATCGCTCGCGCCCCCAGGAGCGCTTGCGATCCGAGTGCTTCGGCCTCGTCTGCAGCGCCTTGCAGAAGCCGAACCATGCTTAAGTTGGTCAGGCACGCAGCACGGCCACGCGGATCGTCAAGCGCTTCAAAGATTTCGAGCGCGCCCGTAAGCGACAAACGTGCCTCGGCAAGCAGCCCGAGTTGCATCTGATTTCCGGTTTGATTGAAGGCGAGGTATGCCAGTTGGGCGCGGCAGCCGAGCTCGCGATAGATGTTCGCCGCATCGTCAAATTCGGCGCGCGCCTCTTCAAAGCGTCCCAGGAATGCAAGCGCGCTTCCCACGCGCGTGCCTGCCTCGGCCTCGCCCTCACGGTCGCCGACCTCGCGATAGAGTGCTTGCGCCAACTTCGCTCGCTCGAGCCCGTCGAAGAATCTTCGGCGCATGATCGCGATCGCCACGTCGGCCATGGCGACGCGGGCCATGAGCGGACGGTCTCCGCCGCGCTCCGCGCGTTCGTGCGCGGCCGCGAGCGCCGTGTCGACTCGATTCAACTCACCGCGGTTGACCGCAATCTCAGCCAGCAGACAGAGCGACTCAACCTCTCCGGCCGCATCTTCAAGCGCACGGTACGCCTCGACCGCCGACTCGGCCGCTCGGGCGGCCTCTTCGTAGCGGCTCCGAAGCAACAGGTTTCGCGCCACCGCACGTTCGGCGGCGGCGTTGCGCGCAGGGTCGCCACGCACGAGCGCATGCGCGCAGAACGCTCCCAGCCATTCCGCCTCCGCCGACAAATCGCGCTGAGCGTGCGCGAGAGAAGCGTTGCGCCATAGGATGTCCGCGCGAGCATCCTCGCCGGTTGCAAGGCGTTCGAGCTCATCAATCGTCGCACGTTGAGCCTCGCGGTTGCCAAGCCGGCCATGAACGCGTTCGCGTAATCCAAGCAACGTGTATTGGAGCGAAGAATCTCGCGTGAGCTCGAACCCCCGCGCTGCGCTCGCAAGCGCTTCTTCGTTCGCAAAGAGCCCGAACGCGTGCTCCGCGCAGCGCAGGTACCAGCGCGCCGCGCGTTCCGATTCGGCTGCGCGGTCGTAGTGATAGGCTAACGGCGCCGCCAACTCGTCGCGCTCGCCAAAAAGTTTTTCGATCGCAAGCGCCGTGCGGCGATGCAATCGCATCCGCCGCCGTTCCTCGACCTCTTCGTAGATCGCCGAGGCGATCAATTGATGTCCGAAGACGAAGGCGAACCGCACTCGTCCCACCTCGCGCAGCAACCGGCGCTCGAGGAGCTCGCTCACCGCATCGAGCACGACGTCCTCCGGAAGGGCCGAGACCTCGCGCAGTAAATCCACGTCGACGGTCGCTCCGGCGATGCTTGCGACCTCGGCGACTTTTCGAGCCGCCTCGCCCATGCGAGCGGTTCGAGCCGCGATCATTGCTGGGAGGGTGCGCGAGGCCGCATCGCCGCCTTCGGCTCGCTCGCGCAGCAACTCGATTGCAAAGAGCGGGTTCCCGCCGGTGATCTCGTGCACGTCCAGGCCGGTCGCGTCGGCTCGGCCGGCAAGCTCCGGGAGGCTTCTCGCCAACTCACAAACCGCGACGGCGCAGAGCCCGCCCAGCGACATGTGACCGATGAGGTTTTCGCGCTGCAACTTCCGCCGCAGATGCGCGACAGCTCGCGCCTGATCGGGATCGCTGCGGTACGTGGCTACGATAAGCGCCGGCATCGCCGCCGTCCGGCGCGCAAGATATTCGATTGCCGCGAGCGTCGCCTCGCCGGCCCACTGAATATCGTCCAAGACAAGCAAGAGCGGGCGTTGGCGGGAGAGCCCGTGCAGCGTCGACGCTAAGGCTTCGAGTAATCGCGAACGCTCGCGGGCTGCATCCAAGACGGGGAGTGCGGCGAGTTCGCCCTGCCTCAATGAGAGCTCCGGCAGCAGGACGGAGAGCGCCGAGACCCAGATCGGGCGGATATCGGCTGCCTCAAGGAATGGAAGGGCCTCGCGCAGCGCTTCGACGATTGACTGGTACGGCGTCTCTTCGGGCGACGACGTTGTCCCGCGAAAAACGCGTCCACCTTCCAGCGTCGCGGTGAGCGCGAGCTCGCCGAGAAGCCTCGTCTTTCCTATTCCGGCCTCGCCGCTGACAAAGAGCACCTCGCCGCGCCCGCACGCCGCACGGCGCCAAGCACCGGCGAGGCGATCGAGCTCGGAAGAGCGGCCGACGAAGGGAACGCGGCTTGCAGCTTCCGGCGGCATCGGAGGGACGCCACCATCGGGCAATGCTTTGCCATGGAGCATCAGCGTTCGCAGCGCGATCGTCTCCGGCATCGCTTCAACGCTCATCTCGTCCATGAGGCGCCGCGCGAACGCATCGATTTCGCGAATCGCTCCTGCCCGATCGCCGCTCTCGTAACGAACGGAGGCGAGCTGCCGCAACACGTCTTCGCGCCATGGGTCGTGGTTGAGGATACGCGCGGCGTACACGATCGCGTGGCCGAAGTCGCGCTGAGTCCTCGCGCGAATAAGGAGGCGCTCCATCGTCGAGATGAACTCGCGCCGGAGCCGCTCGCGGATCGGAAAGATCCAATCGTCGTAGATCGCCGGAACGAGGTCACCATCGTAAAGTCCCATCGCGTCGGGCCACTGCGCCTCGTTCGCGCAGCAGCGCTCGAACTCGTCGACGTCGCACCACGTCTGTGCTTCGTCGTTCCAGGCAATCACATCGCCTTTGGCGACGATGTACGGCACCTTCGACGGCGGCAGCGCGCTATTTGCCTGATAGAGGTGACGCCTCAGCTTGCCACGGGCCTCTTCCTCCGTATCCTCGGGCCAGAGCGTGTAGGCAAGGGCGTCGCGAGTAATATGTGCCCCACGATGCAGCAACAGGAACGCGACGAGCGCGAGCGACCGCGGACGGCTATGGAAGGCATACGCCTCGCCATGCCAAGAGAACCGGGGCTGGCCCAGAAGGTGGATGCGAAGTTCGCCTCCGACGAGCGTTTCGCTCATGTGCAACCCCCAGCTGGAAAACACCTACTACTACGCAGTGCCAACCGGGGCAGCCTGCTGCGCGGGCATGGACGCTGCCGGGACACCCGACCGCTATGCTGCCGAGGTGGGGAACGCTGAGCGAGCGGAACACGTGTTTGTCGTTCGGATTTGGCATGAAGCCGGGCGAGAGGCGGACCCAACATGGCGCGGCGCGGTGACGCTCGTCGCAACTGGCGAGCTCTTCTATTTTACTGGGCTCGGCGATCTCACCGACTTCATTTCGAAGAGGCTCTACGGCGACCGCGTAAGGAACAAGCGTCAAACCGGCTGTGAGTCGACGCCGGCGCGCTGAGCCGGCAGAACGATCCGCGACCGACGCTGCGGCCGAGCGGAACCTAGGGCTCTTCGGCCCTCCTAATGCGCGACTTCGTAGTCGCTTCATAAACACGGCTCTAGTAAAAGAACTGCTGCAGTTGGTTGAAGCCCGGGCCGAACGTCCACCCCATGCGTTTGCTGGGATTGATCGCCGGCGCGGGCTCTCCAAGCGCAAACTTGAACCCGGTAATCGTCTCGACCAGATTACCTTTCTCGTCGTAGACGACGATTGCGCTGCCCTGGCTCCCGCAACCGTAGGACGGATCGGTCACTAAGAACAAGCCGTTCACCGGATCGTTGGCGATGCCGGCGCCGCTGTTTCCCTGGGACGTATCGCCGGTACAGGGAAGCTGCGCTGCCACGCCCGTCTTCTGCGCGAGATCGTAAAACTCGACTTGGGCATTGAGCTCGGTCGTCGTGGCCGCAATGCCGGTGCTCGAATCGACGGCTAAGCCGTTGACGAAGCCCGAACCAAACTCCCCGTTGTTTAAGCCGGTGAACTGCGTCTGTTTGCCGATCTCGAGATCGACGAGTACGTTGATCGGCGCGGTGCCCTGGACTCGCCCGCCGTCGGGAGAGGTTGCGATAACGGCTTCGTTTGTCGCCGTATCTTGCGCGAGTTGCGGCAGATTCCCCACCCCAAACGTGCGCGGATCGAGGTGGAACACCTCGCCGAACTCGTTCTTCGCGACGTTCGATTCAAACAGGACCGGAGTATCGTTCTTCTTGAGCTCGATCGCGAAGATGGCCGTCATGGCGGTGGTTTGATTTGGACCGGCCGCCTCGACCTCGATGTCTTTGATCGGCGGCGTCCACTTGCCGGTGAACCTAGCTTTGACGGGATCCATCAAATCGTAGAAGCGCTTTCGCGAAGATCGACCCCTTCGGCATGACCTCGCGCCAATCCAAACGATAGCCGGAAGTGCCACGGAACTTTCCGAGCCAGTGGGACTTAGCGCAACGGAATAACGCTCGGCGCCTCGCTACCCCGCACACGGCTTCGCGAATGCGAGGCCGTCGTTGCTTTGGGGCGAGCCGCTATTGCCACTCGCTGCGTTCGGCAAGATAGAACTCGACGCCGCCGGGATCCTTGAAGAAGGCAAAGGGCACCGTGGAAGTTCAAGGCCAGCGTCGTTGCTACTCGCGCTATGAAAATCTAGGGTAGTCTATAGACCGCCGGTTGGCCGACCGGGTACTTTGAGACGGCGGGATTCCAGAGTATATAGACTTTCCCGTAGGTTTCCATCAACGACGCAACCACTTTCTTTGCCTCGGCTGCACTTACATCAGGCATAGTTGCGCTGACCTTCGGGATTTCGACGCGGTGATAGTGCCACAGCGCCTGTTCGCTCGGAGGGAACGTCTTCCAGACGGCGGTCGGAACGATCGTTTCAATTGCCACGAGCGGGGCGCTCGCGTCGTCGCTCGCGTAGATTTGGCACTCGAGCATCCCGTTGCCGATCGACCGGCACCAATGATGCGCGACCTCGTTGGGATGACCGGGAAAATGTTTGAGGGCGTCGATGTGAATGGTCCAGTTCGTCGCCGGTGAAACGGTCGTGGCCTTAGCGGAATGAAGTCCAAAAACCGTCAGGCCGACCGCCGCAAGCAGTACGAAAAGCGCGACCGGAATGGAACGCATGAGCGAACTCCTTTCTAAGATCCCTTACATTTAAGAGCTAACATCCTATAATCCGTACTCAGTAGCCAGATAGGTAACCAGCGTCGAGACCTGATCGTCTGGAATAGGAGCCCCGTACGCGTTCTTCATCTTCTTGACTTCTGCAGTCCATTGAACGGTCGTTAGCTCGGGTTGAATCGAGACGTACGCCGATGAATGACACGTAAGACAATAGTGTTTCGCCGCCTCGACGCCGGGGCCGGGCTTGAAGCTCGTCCCAGTGTCGCCAGGCATCTCGATTGTGACGGTTCCCTGCGGTGGCCCGGGGTTTGCTGCGATTGCGACGCCTACGCCAATCACCGACAACGCCGCTGCAGCAAGCGCGAGCCACAGCTTTTTCATGAGACGGCTACCTTGTATGTCTCGATGCTGTTGCGCATATAGCCTCCGGGATTCCAGATCGGAGTTGCGCTCTGCGTGACGCCGTCGTTGGACGATGCTCGGACGGCGACGTCATAGATTCCCGGCCTGGCATCCCAACGGGTGTTCCAGCGGCGAAAGCTATACTTACCGTAGTCTTGCTCGAGGGTGGCGTCGCGCCAAGTTCGTCCTCCGTCGATCGAAATCTCGACTCGCCGTATCCCGCTGCCCCCGTCGAACGCGATGCCGCGAAGCGATGTCAACCCCGCGCTAATCGTCGCTCCGTCTGCAATGTTCGTAACGAAGGATCGTACGTTTAGTTTGTTGATCGGAATCGTTGCGAATCCCGTCGCACCCGGGAGGACGCTCGCTGTTGGCGTATCCGGAATTCGATACGCCGTCTTCATCCAGAAATTGTCGTCGGCGTGAGCTAAGACCGTAATCTCCGCCAGCATTTTCACCCAGTACGTCGCATACCAGCCGGGCACGATGAGTCGAACCGGAAAGCCGTTAAGAAGCGGCATTGGCCGGCCATTCATCAGGTAGGCAACGATCACGTCGTCCCCGCTAGCGACGTCGAGGTCGAGCGCCTTTTTGAAGGCCGGCGTTTCTGAAAGCATGGGGCCGTCTAACCCGCGAAGCTGGACCTGCTTTGCCCGCGGCTGTAAACCGGCGCGCGACAGAATGTCGCGCAAACGCACGCCAGTCCAAAGCGCGTTTCCCATGGCTCCGTTGCCCCACTGACCGCCGGGGACGCGTGGAGCGAAGAAGCCGCGACTGTTCCCGGAGCATTCGTTGACGGCCGTAATCTCGATCGCCGCCATTGTTGCGAGATCTTCGAGGGAGAGTGACAACTCGCTTTGGACGGCGCCGGTCACCTTGATTCGGTGCATCGACGCATCGACTGACTGCGGAATATCGGCAAGATGCCACCGGACGAAGAACGCGTCGTTCGGCGTTAACACTCCGTCATCGAAAATGGCAAAGGGCGTCTCGAGTTGAGGCGGCCGGGGCGTCATGAGCAGAAGCGGACGCTTCTGCGGGAACGCGACGAGCGGACGCCGGCCGTTGACGAAAGGCAAATCGACGAGGGTTTGAGCACCGCTCGCCCTGGCGAGCGAAACGCCTCCAAGCGCCGCTCCGGCGCCCGCCAGAAAACGAGATCGGTCCAGGACCAAGCTTGCTCCTCTCCAGGGTCACATGGTCGCCGCCTAAAGATGACTTTGGTTAGCTTTTTCGAAATCGGTGACCGGTCCCTGCTCGAGAGGAGGACGCCTGGAACGTCGTGTCCACAATGTGGGTATTCCGTCGATTTAGGACATAACTCGGCAAGCGAAAGTGCGTCTCCGGCAAGCCAGAGACGCACTTAACTTACGGCGTTTAATGAAGTGCGGGTAACGGTGCCTTGACGAACGCGAGGAGACTCGGCGTTGATCTCGTCCTTGAGCGTCGGGCAGATGCCGTGCGGCGCACCCTTGTAGACCTTGAGCTCCGCGCCTTTGATCAGTTTCGCTTGCAAGAGGGCCGGCGTCGGCGATCGGAACGATCTGGTCGTCGTCGCCGTGGATGATCAGCGTCGGAACGTCGAATTTCTTCAGGTCCTCGGTGAAGTCGGTCTCGGAGAAGGCCTTGATGCAATCGTACGCCGCCGGAAGCCCGGCGAGCATGCCTTGCATCCAGAACGAATCGCGCAGCCCTTGTGAAACCTTGGCGTCCGGCCGGTTGGCGCCGTAGAACGGCGCGCTGAGATCCTTGAAGAACTGCGCGCGGTCGGCCATGCACGCTGGCGCGAAGCCATCGAAGACCTCGAGCGGCAGGCCGCCCGGGTTGGCCGGCGTCTTCAGCATGATCGGCGGGACCGCACCGATCAGCACGGCCTTGGCAACGCGCTCGTTCCGTGACGGCCGATGTAGCGAGCGACCTCGCCGCCGCCGGTCGAGTGCCCGACGTGGATCGCATCGCGAAGATCGAGCGTCTCGACCAGTTCGGCGAGATCGTCGGCGTACGTGTCCATGTCATTGCCGTCCCACGGTTGGTCCGACCGGCCATGGCCGCGGCGGTCGTGGGCGATGCAGCGGTATCCGCGCGCGGCCAGAAAGAACATCTGGTCTTCCAAGGCGTCGGCGCTCAGCGGCCAGCCGTGACTGAAGACGACCGGCTGACCGGTTCCCCAGTCCTTGTAATAGATCTGCGTGCCATCTTTGGTCGTGAAAGTACTCATGGCTTGTATTCCTCGGTCAAGTTGTGACGTAGAATCCCTCGAGGCCGTCGGCGCTTCTAGCCGTGCAAAAGATTCCTCCAATTCGAGGGAACGCGGTCTGCAGGTCCGGGCACGGGCTGACCGAGCGGATGCGAATGCGGCGCAGCGAGGGTCGACCCCTCGATGAACTCCCCGGTTCGGTAGTCGTAGAACCACTGTTCGCCGGGCTCGAAGCTGGCGATCACCGGATGCCCAGACTGCTCGCTGTGCTTCGTGGCATGCTGGCTCGGCGAGGTATCGCAGCAGCCGATGTGTCCGCATTCGGCGCACCGACGGAGATGCAGCCACCAGCCGTTCGATGCTAGGCACTCGACGCAGCCGGTACCGCTCGGTTTCGATTTTGGATCGATAGCGCCGTCGCTAGACGATGTCATCGGGCTCGCCGTGATGGACGTCCCACTGGTCCTGACGGTTTTCGTCGGCGGTCGCCTCGCCGTACTTCTCCTGCTCTCGTCGCACTGCTTCACCAGGACCGATCGGCCGTTCGTTCTCCGAGGCTACGTCGGGCGCGATATCTTCGGTCTCGTCGTCCGGGTACGGCAGGTGGTCGTCATTCATGACGTACCGATTCTACCCGACCGGGGGAAAGTCCATTCCCGCGGCTCGGTGTTGTGAATCCAAGCATGCGACCGTGTGTTGCGAGGGCTACCTGCCGGCGGTATGATGCATCCCCGTGACCGCCTGAGTTGCAGAACAGCGGCGTTGGACCGCGAGCATCAAGCCCAACAAGCCGAAGAAATCACCAACCAGCTTGAAAGGAGTCGAGGAATGAAAGCCACTTGGGAGCCACATGAAAAACACGGCGATCTTACAATGAGGAGCGACCTGCCCGACAGCGTCTTCACCTTCCCGAACGAGCGCAAAGAGCCGTTGACCGACGCGCAGCACGTGCGCAACGCCGTCGCTCGCTTCGATCAAGTCATTGACGTTTCGGATGAAGAACGCGCGCTTGCCTTCGCCAACATCGAAAAAGCGGCCAACCATTATGGCGTGGACCTTTCTGAAACGTCATGGCAAGAGCTTGGCGTTCATCCGCAACGCGCTTAACGCCGCGACGGGCGCCAAGCTCTTGGCCGGCACAGGACAAATCACGTTCATGGCGCTCGCTGGACTCGTGCCGCGAAACATCCAGGTTTGGCATTGTGGACGTCGATGAAGGCAACGCTCTGATCCTCGAAGCTCCGCGTGATCCAGTCTTTGAGATCAGTTCCGTCTATGACGTCCGCGTTGGTCATCATTGCCCCCTCTTCGAAAGCGCGAACGCTCAAGAGCCGGCGGCGAAGCACGTCGGGCACTTCGTCAACCGCATCATATGCCCGCGTCGCGCCCTCTCGAACATAGATAGCATGCGACGAGCGGTACGGAGATGGCGCGTCGAGGTGCATATAGTTCACGAGGATCGCCGTTTCCCCAACATGAAGATCACGCATTTCAATGCGATCGGGGAATCCCGGCGTCGCGTCGGCAACAACCCGCCGAGCGCCAGTCTGGGCCAGCTCTTCGTCGGTCTTGCCAAATAGATCTTTGAATTTTTCCGGGTCCAGCCCGGTGATGCGAAAGCTACTCATGGAAACCATTCTAACGCTGCCAGGCCGCCCCCGCATTCCGAATCTTGCTCTGTGCCAGGCATATCGATATCTGTACATGCAACCAGGCTCAAAGCGAACGCGTGACGCACGAGCCGGGGAAGACCGACTAGATAAGGAACAGCGAGATCCTCTCCTTGCAAACGCGCTTCGATACGTACGAGCAAGGCAAGGCCGCGATCGCCGCGTGGGTGAAGTGCGGTTCTTCGGCCGGTCGAATGGCGCCACCGGCAAGCCGAAATAAGCGCCCTAGAGATCATTCTTAACGCGGTCCTCCGCGGGTTTGAGCCAGCCGGATGAGTCAGGCGACGTGATGTCTAATCCGCAGCCATCCACGCCAAGTCAAATCGGGCCACGATACTGCTCGCTACCAAACGGTCCCACGCAATTGAGAATGCTATGACAATCATGAACAAAACGAATCCGAAGCCGGATCGGAAAGGAGCGGAGCCCCGACCGCCGGCGGATCTTCGCGAGGTCCTCGCCGCTGCTCCGATGGCGAAGGCGCAGTGGATGGACCTTACGCCGATCGCTCGTCGGGACTTCATTAGCTGGATAGATTCCGCGAAACAACCGGAGACGCGCAAGCGCCGGATCGAGAGTCTTCCTTCGAGGCTTGCCGCCGGAAAGCGACGCCCGTGTTGCTTTTCTGTGGTACCATTCGATCTGCACAAAGCGCTCGGATCTACGCCGAAGGCGAAGGCTCAGTGGAGCGATCTCGACTCGATGTCGCGAAGGGACTTTATCGGTTGGATAAACTCAGCCAAAGAAGCGAAGACGCGAAAACGACGAATCGATGAAACATGCACGGTGCTTGCGGCCGGAAAGCACCGCACATTCTTCCAAAATATGCGCTGACCCTGATTCTCTGGCAAACGGGCGTCGTCGCGCCGGTGGAATTTACAGGAAGGCGCGTTATCATAGAGCGACCGCGGTGAGAAGTGCTTCCGGACACTCTCCATAGCGCATGACGTGGCCGGTGTTTCCTCACGTCGGCGCCGAACGCGTAGCGCTGCTTCTGGGTCTTTCGTTGTTCTTCGGATTTGCCTTCGAAGAGTTCTACGTCGGCGAGCTGCCGCACCGCCCCGGAGGAGTACGCACCTTTCCGCTCCTCGCCATCGCCGGCGGAAGTCTGTATCTGCTTGACCCTTCGAACGGGGCTGCCTTTGTCGCAGGTCTTCTGGTTGTAGGATCCTGGATCTACGCATACGTTCGCCAGCAAACGGAAAGTGGAACGTCCGCAGAGGGTGCATTCGTCGTGCCGGTCTGCAATCTGTTGGCCTATGTGCTTGGACCATTGGCGTTGACGCAACCACCCTGGCTTTCCGTCGCGGTGGCGGTCGTCGCCGTTCTTCTGCTCGGAGGAAGGCGTACGCTGCACGACTGGGCAGCGCGCGTCTCGACGCAAGAAGTAATCACCGCGGCTCAGTTTCTTATTCTCGTCGGCGTGGTGCTCCCGTTGCTAGCGGGAAAGCCGCCGATACCCTACACGACGATCACGCCGTTTGGCGTGTGGCTCGCGGTCGTTGCCGTCTCGTCGATATCCTATGCTAGCTACTTGCTGCAACGGTTTGTCTTTCCCAACGGCGGGATGCTGCTGAGTGCCGGGCTAGGCGGCCTCTATTCGTCGACCGCGACCACGGTAGTACTGTCGCGCCGATCGCGCGATGACGGAATGACGCCCGAGCTGCAAGCGGGAATTGTGGCCGCCACGGCAATGATGTACGTGCGCATTCTCGTCGTTTGCTCGCTGTTCAATATTTCACTTGGTCGAATACTTGCAGGTCCGCTCCTTGCGCTCGCTGCGGCAAGCGGGCTTCTTGCGGTGCAGCGTGCCCGCGCACGTACGAGGTCAACGGCGACGAGCGAGCTTGCAAATCCTCTTCAGCTCTCCACTGCGCTCATCTTCGCTCTGCTCTTTGTCGTCGTCTCGATGCTTGCGACCGTTGCCCAGCTCCATTGGGGACGCGCGGGCGTCTTCGCGTTGGCAGGCATCGTCGGCGTAACCGACATCGATCCATTTGTCCTGAGCCTCGCGCAAGGCGGCGCGGGAGCAATCGGCCTCGGCACGGCGGCCATCGCGATCATTCTGGCGACATCCTCGAACAACGTGCTCAAAGCCATCTATACAATTGCTTTTTCACGCCACCGCGAAAGCGTAACCGTAGCCCTCCTGCTCGGATCGTTAGCGGTACTCGGGATCGTGATAGCGTTCGTGTTTATCCGCTGATCAAACCACTTTCGCACGGTGCCTCACGGCGAGGGGGTTCGCTGGCAGCGCTTTTCCCGAGGTACCGTCCAGACCCAGAACTGCTTCACCGCCAACATTTTAGTTGCGCGGCCGTTCAGGGTGTAACGATCGAACTACCTCCGCGGATTCGCGCGACTTGAGCTTGGGTAACAGCCGAGGCATGGTTGCCCCAACTTGTACGAATGTAGGTAACGACAGACGCTACATCCGCGTCCGAAAGAAAATTTCTCCAGCCCCGCATCCCGCCAACATAACGATGACCCCGAACCGTGATGTCAGGCTCCTCGCGCGGCTAAGGTCGATGCCGGCCTTATCATAGGTCGCCGTGGCGGTACGCAGCTGCGCTTCGGCCTGATCTACCTGAAGTGAGGCGGTATGCGTTTCGATGCCAAGATTCTCTCCAGCCTGACCGAAACGCGAGTGGGCAATGCTCACGCCCTCCCTTGCCTGCTCGAGCGTCGTTTGGTAGCTGTCGCGCTGGAGATCGTAGGCCGCTCGAGCGACGCCGACTTGGGCGGCCGCGGCAGCTACGTTGGCCCGTGCCTGATCGAGATCGAGTCCGGGATCGACCTGCTCCAAGATCGCAACCGGCTCGCCCTTGGTGACGCGATCGCCATCACGCACGCGCAAACCGATCAGACGGCCCTGAACCTTTGGAGCGATGTCACTTTCGGTCGCCTCGATCGTTCCGGACGCCTGGATCGTCGCAGGCGGCGACAGGTTGGTGACAATCATTTTGGCAGCTATTGCAGCCGCCAGCGCCAGCACGACCATGAGGGTGATAATGGCACCTCGCCAGAGCCGGAGGCCAACGGGCAGCCTGCCGCCGATGCGGTCTTGGAACATGAACTCAAGAGTTGACGACTCATTCGCTGCGCACCTATGAAGAACTCCGGAAGAGTTTTCATCACATCTTCTCGCGAGGGTCGTAGGTTGGTGCTCATGGAGATTGGTGTGGCGCCCGTGGGAGAGGACCGTTTAGTAGAGCGAAGCTTCATCCGTCCTTTCCGCACGATTTCGAACGGCGACGTCGCATCGGTCGGCGGAAAGAACGCTTCGCTCGGTGAGATGTATCGCGCCCTCGTTCCGTTAGGGGTCAGGATACCGAACGGCTTCGCGGTAACGGCGGACGCGTACCGCGAAGTCGTAACAAAGGCGGGGCTTTGGAGCGCCTTGCACGAGGCCCTCGACGGGCTCGATCCCAGCGATCTGACCGACTATGCTGCGCGCGCCCAACGGGCGCACGATCTGGTTGCCGAGGCGCCGCTAACCAGCGAGCTTCGAGATCAAATCGTCGCGGCGCATCGCGAGCTGCAAACACAGTACGGTGCATCGGTCAGCGTTGCGGTGCGCAGCTCGGCAACCGCCGAAGACTTGCCTACGGCCAGCTTTGCAGGGCAGCACGAAAGTTTTCTCAACGTCAGCGGCGAGGCGATGCTCGTCGAGGCCTATCGAGAGTGCCTCGCGAGCCTCTTTACCGAACGCGCGATCCATTATCGTCTGGACCAGCGCTTCGACCATTTCAAGGTCGCGCTCTCGGTGGGCATCATGAAGATGGTGCGCTCCGATCTCGCCTGCAGCGGCGTCGCCTTCACGCTCGATACCGAGAGCGGCTTCCGCGACGTCGTGCTCATCACCGGCTCGTATGGGCTTGGCGAGAACATCGTTGCAGGAAGCGTCGACCCCGACGAATTCTACGTCCACAAACCCACGTTCGAAGCAGGCTTTCGTGCAGTGCTGCGCCGCCGCATCGGCACCAAAGCAAACGCGCTAGCCTTCGATTCCGCGGATCATCTCGGAGCCAGGACGCGCAATACGCCGACCTCGCAGGAGCAGCGGCAAGCCTTCTGCCTGGGCGACGGGGAAGTTCTCACGTTGGCGGGCCAATGCATCGAAGTCGAGCGGCATTATAGCACTCTGGCCGGTCATCCGCTTCCGATGGACGTGGAGTGGGCGAAAGACGGTCTCGACGGGCAGCTCTATCTCGTGCAGGCGCGCCCCGAAACGGCGGCTTCGCGAAGAGCCGCTTCGGTCATCGACGAGTATCGTTTGCAGGCGACCGAAGCCCCAATCGTAACGGGGCGAGCCGTCGGTTCGTCCATCGCTGCAGGGCCCGTTCGCCTCGTGCACGGCAACGACGATCTGGCGCTCTTTCGACCGGGCGAGGTGCTCGTGGCAGCAAGTACGACGCCTGATTGGGAGCCGGTAATGAAGGCCGCGGCGGCGATCGTCACCGATCACGGTGGCCGCACCTGTCACGCGGCAATCGTCGCACGCGAGTTGGGGATTCCCGCCGTCGTCGGGACGGGCGATGCGACGACGTTACTGGCGGAGATTGGCGAAACGACCGTCTCCTGCGCGCAGGGAGAGGAGGGCCGCGTTTATCGCGGACGCATTCCCTTCGAGCGCAAGGAACTCGACGTCGGCGATCTGCCAATCCCGCCGGTAAAGATCATGCTGACGCTCGCCGATCCCGAGAGCGCCTTTGCGCGCAGTTTCTTGCCCAACGACGGCGTGGGGCTCGTGCGCATCGAGTTCATCGCCTCCGACGAAATTCAAGCCCATCCAATGGCGCTGCTGCATCCGGAACGCGTCACCGATTCGGCGACCGCATCAAAGCTGCACGCGCTCACGTGCGCCGATCACGGCGGCGCAGAGTACTTCGTCCGGAAACTCGCCGAAGGCGTGGGGACGATCGCGGCCGCCTTCTATCCCAAGCCGGTCGTCGTGCGTATGTCCGATTTCAAGAGCAACGAATACGCCAAGCTGCTTGGCGGCGAGTATTTCGAGCCCGTGGAAGGCAATCCAATGATCGGCCTGCGTGGCGCCTCTCGGTACACGCACCCGCTCTACGCCGAAGCGTTCGCGTTGGAGTGCGCGGCGATGAAGCGCGTGCGCGAGACGATGGGCCTCACCAACGTGATTCTGATGATTCCGTTCTGCCGGCGCATCGACGAAGCCGCGCGCGTGATCGACCGGATGGCCGAGCTTGGCTTGCGGCGCGGGGAGAACGCTCTGCAAGTCTACGTGATGTGTGAGATTCCCAACAACGTTATCGCAATCGACGAGTTCGCTCGCTACTTCGACGGATTTTCGATCGGCTCCAACGACCTGACGCAGCTGGTACTTGGCGTCGACCGCGATTCGGAGCTAGTTGCTTTCGATTTCGACGAACGCGACCCGGGGGTGCTGGAGATGCTTCGCCAAGCGGTCGCCGGCGCTCGCCGCAACGGACGCTACGTCGGGATCTGCGGACAGGCGCCGTCGGACTATCCGGAGATCGCCGACCTCTTGATCGGCTTGAAGATCGATTCGATCAGCCTCAACCCCGATAGCGTTATTCGGACGCTGCAAAGATTCGGCAGAGCGTGAACCCGCACCACGAGAACCTCGTCGAGCGCGCTCGACGTCTCGACCCCATGCGCATGGCCATCGTACACCCCTGCGATCGTCTCGCTCTGGAGAGTGCGCTTGCCGCAGCGGCCGCCGGATTGATCGTCCCGGTTCTCGTCGGAAACGAAGAGATCGTGCGCTCTTTGGCATCGAGAGAACGAATCGATCTGGTCGGATGCGAGATCGTTTCTGCCGCCGGCAGCCGCGATGCCGCGGCGCGCGCGGTCGAGTTAGCGCGAACCGGCGAAGTGCAAGCGTTAATGAAAGGGAGCCTTCATTCCGACGAACTGCTCCACGCGATCGCGTTGCCGGAGTCGGGCCTGCACACGCAGCGCCGGTTGACCCACGCTTACGTCATGGACCTCCCGCGCTATGCGCAACCGCTGCTCATTACCGATGCGGTCGTCAATATTACGCCGGACCTCGACGACAAGCGCGATATCGTGCAGAACGCGATCGATTTGGCGATCGCCATCGGCATCGCGGAGGTCCGCGTGGCGTTGCTTTCGGCGATCGAGACGATCAATCCGGAGATCCGCTCCACGATCGATGCCGCGGCCCTCTGCAAGATGGCCGAGCGAGATCAGTTGCACGGCGCGCTGCTCGACGGCCCCCTCGCGCTCGACGATGCAATCAGTTCGGAAGCCGCGCAAGAGAAGGGAATCGTTTCGGGCGTTGCCGGGCAGGCCAACGTCCTGGTCGTACCGGATTTCGAATCGGGGAATATGCTGGGAAAGGCGCTGATTTTGCTTGCCGATGCCAGCGCCGCCGGTGTGCTGCTCGGCGCGCGAGTTCCGGTCGCGTTGACAAGCCGCGCCGACAGCATCGCAACGCACGTTGCCTCCGTCGCCATCGCCCGGCTTCTCTGCGCCGATGGACAACCGGGGGCCCAAGCCTCTTCGGGAGGCCGGTCTGCATGAGAACCGAGCGAGCGCAATGGAAAGTCGCGTAAGCCCTGCTCTTGCGGAGGCGATCGTTCCGCTGACGGGCGATCCGCACGCGAACGACCGGCTCTTCGAGGCGATCGCAAATGCGCGCGTCGTTTTGATCGGCGAAGCGACGCACGGCACCCACGAGTTCTATCGGACGCGTGCCGAACTCACGAAACGGCTGATCGCCGAGAAAGGATTCAGCGCGGTTTGCATCGAGGGGGATTGGCCCGACGCGTACCGCGTCAATCGTTACGTCCGGGGGGCAAACGACGATGCGGAAGCCGTCGAGTCGCTTGCCGGATTCATTCGTTTTCCGACGTGGATGTGGCGCAACGCCGACGTGCTCGACTTCATCGGCTGGCTGCGCGAATACAACGATTTCTGCCCAACCAGCGTACGGCCAAAGGTCGGCTTTTATGGACTCGATCTCTACAGCATGTACGCATCGATCGACGCGGTGTTGAAGTATCTGGATCGGGTCGATCCCGACGCCGCCGCGCAGGCGCGCCGCCACTACGCATGCTTGGAGCCGTACGTGGGCCACCCCGAAAACTATGGCCTTGCGGCGGCGAGCGGCATGCAGCCGTTGTGCCGCGACGAAGTCATCGCGGCTCTCTTCGAGATCCAACGTAAAGCCTCGCTCTATGCGCGCTTGGACGGCCGCGTCGCGGAAGACCAGTACTTCTACGCCGAACAGAACGCCCGTATCGTTGCCAACGCGGAGCGCTACTACCGCGCGATGATCGACTATTCGTATTCCACCTGGAATCTGCGCGACGAACACATGATCGATACGCTCGAGCGATTGCTCTCCCATCTCGCTCGCAGCCAGGGCCTCCCCAAAGCGGTCGTGTGGGCTCACAACTCGCACGTCGGGAACGCCAATGCGACCTCAATGGGCGCCGGCGGCGAAACGAATATCGGTGCGCTCGCGCGGCACCGCTACGGTAACGATTGCTTCGCCATCGGTTTTATGACCTATGGTGGAAGCGTTACGGCGGCCTCAGATTGGCACGCTCCCGAAGAGCGCAAGCGCGTTCTGCCGGCCAGACACGATAGCTATGAACACCTCTTTCATACGTTGCGCGTACCGCGCTTTTGGATTCCGCTCCGCGCCAACCGGCCGCAGCTTGACGGACTGCCAAGCCAAGCGCTTGAGCGCGCGATCGGCGTGATCTATCGTCCCGAAACCGAATTGCAGAGCCACTACTTCCACGCTAATCTCGTCGAGCAGTTCGATGCGATCTATCACTTCGACGTCACACGTGCGGTCCAGCCGCTCGAGCGCAGCGCGCTCTGGCAGGAGGGCGAAGTCCCCGAGGCCTATCCGACCGGCGAGTGACGGCGTTCCGTGCGCCGCGTCGAGCGGTTGCCGCTGCTTCTCGGCTCGCGCTAGCGACCCCCGGTCAAAGCGCGATCGGCGCTCATCGCTTCGTACTGAGCGTACTTTATCAAAATCGCTGCTTGCGCGGCTTCGGCGAGGGCCTCCGCTTCGGCCGGTCGCGAGACCGTTAGGGCTTTATACCGCGTTTCGTTATACGCAAAATCCTTGAAACTTGCGGTCGGCCTGGGCGAATCCAACCGGAACGGGTTCTCGCCGCCCGCGCGCATCGCGGGATTGAAGCGGAAGAGCGGCCAATAGCCGCTGGCCACGGCGAGATCCTGCTGCAGTAAGCCGTACCGCATGTCGATGCCGTGCGCGATGCAGGTGCTGTACGCAAGAATGAGCGACGGACCCGAGTAGGCTTCGGCTTCGCGAAAAGCCAGCAGCGTTTGCTGCGGGTTCGCGCCCATCGACACTTGAGCAACGTAGGCATTGCCGTAGGTGATCGCTTCGAGCGCGAGATCCTTGCGAGGAAGCCGCTTGCCGGCCGAAGCGAACTGGGCGATCGCGCCTAAGGGCGTCGCCTTCGACGCTTGGCCGCCGGTGTTCGAGTAAACCTCGGTATCGAGGACCAAGATGTTGACGTCCCGTTCGGTGGCAAGCACGTGGTCGAGGCCACCGTACCCGATATCGTAGGCCCAACCGTCACCGCCGACGATCCAAATGCTGCGCTTGATCAGTAGATCGGCCACCGAGAGGAGTTGGCGAGCCTCGTCGTCATTTAGTCGCAGGAGCTCCACCTTCAGACGCGCCACGCGCAAACGCTGCGCCCGAATCTCCGATTCTTCGAGTTGGCGCGCGTCGAGAATTCCTCGCGCCAACTCATCGCCGACGCGCGGCGCCAGCTGCGTTAGCAGCATACGCGCGAGCTCGCAATGCTTATCGACGGCAAGGCGAAACCCCAATCCGAACTCGGCATTGTCTTCGAACAGCGAGTTAGACCACGCAGGGCCCCGGCCTTCGCCGTTCGTCGACCACGGTGTGACCGGGAGATTTGCGCCATAGATCGAGCTGCAGCCGGTAGCGTTCGCGATCTGCATGCGATCGCCGAAAAGCTGCGACAAGACCTTTAAGTACGGCGTTTCGCCGCACCCCTCGCACGCGCCGGAAAACTCAAACGTCGGTTCGAGGAACTGAACGCCACGCACGTTGGCGAAGTCGACCATCGCGCGGTCGTTGACGGGCAGCCGCTCGAAAAAGGCCAGATCGCTGCGATTCGCTTCGACGATCGAGGCCTTGTCCTGGAGATTGACGGCCTTCTTTCCCGGCGTAACAAAGTTTTGCGCCGGACAGACTTCCACGCACCATCCGCAGCCGGTGCAGTCCTCGACCGAGAATGCCAGCGAGAACATGACGTCCGGAAAGCCTCGTACGTTCGCCGGCGCCGACGTGAAGGATGTCGGCGCGGCGGCCAGTTTCAACTTGTCGTAGTACTTCGCGCGAATGACGCTGTGCGGACAGACGAAACTGCACAATCCGCATTGGATGCAGCAATCGGGATCCCACATGGCAACCTGATCGGAAAGGTTCCGCTTTTCGAAAACCGCCGTCCCCGAAGGAAACGTTCCGTCGACGGGCAGCGCGCTAACCGGAAGCTCGTCCCCGCGATCGACGAGCATCTTGGCCGTCACCGAGCGGACGAATTCGGGCGCCGTCGACGGCACGAGCGCAATCAGGTCGATCGTGCTCGTCGCATGAGCCGGAACCGCGACTTCGTGGAGCTCGCTCAGTGCGCGATCGACGGCCGCGAAGTTCGCGTCGAGGATCTTCCGGCCTTGGCGAGCGTAGCGTGCTTGAATCGACTGCTTTATGCGATCGATCGCCGTTTGCCGCGGCAGCACGCCGGAAAGCGCAAAGAAACAGGCTTGCAACACCGTATTCGTGCGGCCGCCGAGTCCCGATTCGCGGGCAACGCGCGACGCGTCGATCACGTAGAAGCGCAGTTGCTTGGTGATGATCTGTTCTTGCACGACCCGTGGTAGCCGGCGCCATGCGTCCTTCGGCCCGTGCGGAGTGTTGAGAAGAAACGTCGCACCCGATGCGGCACGCCCCAGGATGTCGATCCGATCGAGAAAGTCGGCCTTATGACAGCCCACGAAGGTCGCCGACTTGATCAAGTAGGGCGCGCGGATCGGCGCTTTGCCGAAGCGCAGGTGCGAGATGGTCCTCGCGCCCGATTTGTGGGCGTCGTAGACGAAATAGGCCTGCGCGAAGAGCCCCGCGTCTTCGGCGATGATCTTGACGCTCTCCCGGTTTGCGCCGACGGTGCCGTCGGAGCCGAGTCCGTAGAAGACTGCGCGCGTGACGTCGGGCGACTCGAGGTCGAGCGCGCGGTCGTAGGCTAGACTCGTCATCGAAACGTCGTCGTCGATTCCAATCGTGAAATGCTCTTTGGGTCGCGCGCGTTTGAGCTCCTCGAATACCGCGCAGGCCATTGCGGGATCGAACTCTTTGGACGCAAGGCCGTAGCGGCCGCCGATGACGCGCGGCATCCGCTTGCGCCTGCCGTTCGTTGCAGCCTGCGCAAGCGCGGTTACGACGTCGAGATAGAGCGGCTCGCCACACGATCCAGGCTCTTTGGTTCGATCGAGCACGGCGACGGCGGTGCACGAGCGCGGGAGCGCCTCGGACAGCGCTTCAACCGGAAACGGACGGTAAAGGTGCACCTGCACGACGCCGACCTTTTCGCCGCGCGCACGAAGATATGCGCCTGCCTGACGAAGCGTTTCGCAGGCCGAGCCCATCGCGACAACGACGCGTTCGGCCGCGGGATCGCCCCAGTACTCGATCAGCGAATAGCCGCGTCCGGTTAACTCGCGAAAGTGCTCCATCGTCGCTTGGACGATCGATGGCAGACCTGCGTAGTATGGATTCGATGCTTCACTGGCCTGAAAGAAGGTGTCGGGGTTATGAGCCGTTCCGCGCACGAACGGGCGCTCCGGGTCGAGCGCCCGCCGGCGATGAGCCCAAACCCACTCGTCGCGTATCATCGCGCGGATCTGCTCGTCGGCGAGCACATCGATGGTGTTGACTTCATGCGACGTGCGAAAGCCGTCGAAGAAATGCAGGAACGGCACGCGCGCTTCCAGCGTCGCGGCCTGCGCGATCAGAGCGAAATCGTGCGCCTCCTGGACGGACCCCGAACTAAGCAGAGCGAATCCCGTCACGCGCGCCGCCATGACGTCGGAGTGATCGCCGAAAATCGAAAGGGCGTGCGTAGCGACGGTCCGAGCGGCGACGTGAAACACCACCGGCGTGAGTTCGCCTGCGATCTTGAACATGTTCGGTAGCATCAAGAGCAGCCCCTGAGAGGCCGTGAAGGTAGTCGTCAACGCGCCCGATTGCAGTGCGCCGTGCAGCGCGCCGGCGGCACCGCCCTCGCTTTGCATGGCTTGGACGGTCGGCACGCTTCCCCACAGATTCTTGATTCCGGCGGCCGACCACTCGTCGGCTAGTTCGGCCATCGGCGATGCCGGCGTGATCGGAAAGATCGCGCAGATCTCATTCGTTCGATAGGCCACGTGCGCCACCGCGGCGTTTGCGTCGAGGACGGTCATCGTTCGGCGACCATCTCGATGGCGTGACACGGACACGCTTCAAAACATACGGCGCAGCCGGTACAGCGCGCATAGTCATATTCGTAACGCCGCCCCGGCCCAAGTTTGACGATCGCCTGTTCGGGGCACGCGGCGTAGCACTGGTCACATTCGAAACAATTACCGCACGAAAGACAGCGCTGAGCTTCGTATCGTGCTTCGGTCTCCGTCAGGCCGCTCACGATCTCGCCAAAGCCGCTAAGACGCTCCTGGACCGATGCTGAGCGCTCGGTCTTCGGTTGAACGTCACTGTACATGGGCAGATGCAGCATGTCGTAGGTTACGACTGCCGGCTGCGCCCGCGCTGGCGCAGGCTCGCCCTTGAGCCACCGGTCGATCGCCCGCGCGGCCTTCTTTCCGTGACCTACGGCGATAGTGACCGAGCGTTCCGCCGGCGTCGCATCCCCACCGGCAAAGATGCCCGCGCACCCGGTCATGAAATTCTCATCGACCGCGATGCTTCCGTCGTCGCGCAGTTCGATTTCCGGGACGGACCGGAGGAACGCCGTATCGGCGCGCTCGCCCAACGCTAGCACGACCGAGTCGGCTGTAAGACGCTCGGTCTTGCCGGTCGGGTGCGGGACTCCGTGCTCGTCCAACCGCATTTCTTCGACCAACACGTTTCCGTCGCCGATGCTGTTGATATTCGTCAGCCACCTGACCTTCACGCCCTCGGCCAGCGCCTCGGCGAACTCCGATTCGTGAGCCTTCATGTGCTCGCGATCGCGATGATAGACGATGAGGGGTTCATCGGCGCCAAGGCGCCGCGCGGAGCGGGCAACGTCCATCGCAGTGTCGCCGCCACCATAGACGATCACGCGTCTTCCGAGTTGCGGTGGTCGCCGTTCTTCAATCCCGCGCAGCAGATCGAGCGCAGAAAGCACGCGGCTCGCATCGCACGCCGGAATCTCGATGCGGCGGTCGAGCTGCGCGCCGATTGCGACAAGCACCGCATCGAACGCTCCCCTTTCTTTTTCTGCGAGGACGTCGCGCACGACATGATTGGAAACGATCTTCACGCCCATCGTTTCGATGCGCGCGATCTCGTTCATCAGATCTTGGCGCGGCAGTCGGTATGCGGGGATTCCAAAATGCAGCATCCCGCCGGGCAACGAACCTGAATCGTGAATCTCGACGCTGTGTCCGATGCGCGCGAGGTGGTAGGCCGCGGACAGACCGCATGGACCGGCGCCGATGACGAGAACGCGCTTGCCCGTCGGCGTTCCGATTGGAAACCGCCAGCCCTCGCGCGCCGCCAGATCACCGAGGTACCGTTCGACGGCGTGAATGCCGACGGCGTTGTCGAGTTCGAGCCGGTTGCAGCTCGCCTCGCAGAAATGAAAACAGACGCGTCCCGCGACGGCGGGAAACGGATTCGCTTCGACCAACTTCAGCCAGGCTGCGCGGTACCTTGCCGCCTGCGCGTCGGCCAGCCAAGCGGCAATATTCTCGCCGGCAGGGCACGCGCGATTACAGGGTGGGAGCAAATCCCGGTAGATCGGGCGGCGCGAACGCAGCGGCCCAGTTCCAGGTGCCGCGAGCAAGTCGACAAGCGGCGTTACGTCAGACCGATCCATGGACCGACTATAGGCCGTGATCTGGAAAGCCTCGCGAAGGGCCGGTCACAACTTCTTCCCATGAGGGAGCTTAGCCGGCAAACGCAAACATCCGCGACGCCGCTCTTGAGGCCCCTCCGGGACCTGGGATGCTCAGGCGGCGTCGCGGCCTCTTAGCAGCAGATGTGGCCCGGCATCCGACTCGGTATCCTTGACGTTTCGGGATCGATTGCTCGCAGAATATGCGGGTGGGCGCGATCGGCAAGCCGGCGGCGGCGCAACGGTGAGAAGAGGTCGTGCGAGAGCGGCAAGCCGTCGAGAACTATCAGCTCGACGGCCACGGGACGCTGGCGGTGCCAACTTTCGTAGAGCCGTCGGACGGCGTAGTTGTTGATCGCAACTTCGGCGGCATTCGTGACAATGGTGACGTGCTCGGCAGCTGGATAGTTCGCGCGAGCTTCGTCGAGTAGCCGTGGAGGAGGACGACCGCGCGTTCTCGGCGCGTCGGATGCACGTAAGCGATCGTGCGTCCTTTGGTGGCGACGCCGGGATTGCCGAGAGCGATAAGGCGCTCAAGTTGGCTAAAGTAAGCGGTCAACGGAATCTGCTCAAGTTGTCTTTCGAGCTTCGATCACATGATTCACCTTCGATTCGAGCGTTTGCTCGACGTCGATGCGATCGTCGATCTTCAGCAAGCTCTCCACGCGCGGTGCCCCGAGCTCATGGCAACGTTTATGGATCGCTGCGAGTGCACCGCAAATCGTTTCGACGCTACCTTCCACATTCGTCGCCATCGCCGTAAGCTCGTAGTGAACCCCCAGCTCATCGAGAACGTCGAGCGCGGCCGCGACGTACTCGCGGGCACCTCCTCCAGTGTTTGCGCCGACCGTAATGCTTGCCGTTGCCATTTCTTATAACGCTCCTTTGCGCTGAAAAAACATCCGCGCGTCTCACACAGGCTGGAAGCGAGCCGTGAAGTGCCGTAATGGCGGTGCCTGCGACACCATACGGAGGCCGGCGAACCGTTCGCGCCGGTCAAACACGTCGCCCATGACTTCGGACACGTAATCGATGTGGCTCTGGGTGTAGACACGGCGCGGAATGGCTAGGCGAACCAGTTCCATCGACGCGGTCGTCTCTTCGCCGGTCTTCGCATCGGTTGATCCGAACATCGCCGTCCCCACTTCGACGGCGCGGATCCCACCCTCGAGATAAAGTTCAGCCACCAATGCCTGACCCGGAAACATGCGTGCGGGGATGTGGGGAAGCATGGCGGCGGCATCGATGTAGATGGCATGTCCCCCAGGCGGCACAACGATGGGAACGCCGATCTCGACGAGGTGCCGGCCAAGATACGCGGTCGACTCGATCCGGTACCGCAGGTAATCTTCATGCAGCACCTCCTCGAGGCCGGTTGCCATAGCCTCGAGATCGCGTCCTGCCAGTCCGCCGTAGGTGGGGAAGCCTTCGGTTAAGATCAGCAGACGCGATTCTTGCCGCGCTAGCGCCTCATCGTTGCCGGCGAGAAATCCCCCGATATTGACCAGACCGTCCTTTTTGGCCGACATCGTACATCCGTCGGCATAAGAAAAAAGCTCTCGCGCAATCTCTCGCGGCGACTTATCGGCGTATCCTTCTTCCCGCTCGCGTATGAACCAACAGTTCTCGGCGAACCGGCAGGCGTCGATATAGAGTGGAATGCCATGCCGGTTACAGACCTCAGAAACGTCCCTGACATTCTCCATCGAGACGGGCTGCCCACCGCCGGAGTTGTTGGTCACCGTAATCATGACCAGCGGCACGCTCTGTGCGCCCACCTCAGCGATCAAAGTTTCGAGCGCGGAGATATCCATGTTCCCTTTGAACGGATAAACCTCCGAAGGACGGCGGCCTTGCGGAATGGGCAGGTCGACTGCCTGTGCACCTAGGTATTCGATATTTGCGCGGGTCGTATCGAAATGCGTGTTGTTCGGAACGACGTCGCCCGGTTTGCACATCGCGCTGAAAAGAATGCGTTCGGCCGCTCGGCCTTGGTGCGTCGGCAGCACGCACCGAAAGCCGAAGATTTCTTCGACAACGTCTCTAAGACGGTAAAACGAGCGAGCACCGGCATAGGACTCGTCTCCCCGCATGATCGAAGCCCACTGCTCGGCGCTCATTGCACCGGTTCCGCTGTCCGTCAGCAGGTCGATCAGCACATCTTCGGCTCGCAGCAGAAATGGGTTGTAGCCCGCCCGTTCGAGGAACGACTCGCGTTCCTCGCGTGTGGTCATGCGGATTGGCTCGACGCTCTTGATGCGAAACGGCTCGATAATCGATCGTTGTCCCATCGTTCTCCAGTTCCTCAGCCCGGCGGGCAGTAAAAATCTAGTGGAAACGCATTAGGCCGACGATGACCGCTTCGGCACGCGAACGCGCGCCAAGCTTAAACATTTTCTTCGGACGATGGCGACTGAAGTATCCTAGACCACCTTGATGACTATCGCCATTTGGCTGTGATCCGCACCGCACGGAATCGTGCAATGCAGCAAATATGTGCCCGCCTTCGAGGGTGTGAACTTCACGGTTTGTGTGGATCCTGGCATGATCGTCGTAGCCGGAATCCCTAGCGCGCTTGACTCGATACCGTGTACACCGGTCTGCCCTACAATCTTCAATTCGACAGGTTGTCCGGCGTGAACGGTAATTTCGGATGGGCTAAACATTGTAGAAGAGGACGCAGTAACGGTTATGACCAAGGGGCTGGATGCTGCGGACGCAGAGATCGGAACTGCGACGCCCAGCGCGAGACCGAATGTTGTGGCAACAAGTGTTGTAAGAATGCTTCTCATAGCCCAACCGTACATCAGCGAACAACCCGTGAATGTGACTTCTGTCGGTAAGAGGTCTCCGGTTAGCCCGGCTTCAGACTATGTTAGATGCTGCGAGACGCTTGACGCGGTTTTCCGTCGATTGGCGCGGCGCTTGAAACGTTGAATTTGCGCGAGAGGCCAGGCTAAGCAAAGGGCACCAAACCTGTGAAGTTTACGCCGACAAAAGTCGGAACGTAGACGATTCACGGCTCCGTGATGTGCGCACTTCACATCGTTATTTGGGAGACGACGCGAGGGTGCGACCCCGGCGTGCAGAAATAGGTATCGCGTAAGCTGATTGACATGATGACCACTCTGAAGAGGCCGTATCGCGTCACCGAAAGCGGCGCCTTTGAGATTTCGGCGCGCGGTTTCGATGTGTTGCACAACCCGCGGATCAACAAAGGCACCGCGTTTACCTCTGAGGAGCGAAAGGCGCTGGCTCTGGCGGGATTACTTCCGTCCGCGGTGCTGACGATCGAGCAACAGACCGAGCGCGCCTACGAGCTGCTTCGCAAGCAATCGGGCGATTTAGCCAAGAACCGATTTCTCTCGGCGCTGCGGGACCGCAACGAGACGCTGTTTTTCCATTTGCTTGGCGCGCACGTCGTCGAAATGCTCCCGGTTATCTATACGCCGACGGTAGGCCAGGCGATCCAGCAGTACAGCCACCAATATCGCAGGCCGAGAGGCATTTTTCTTTCGATCGACCATCCGGACGAGATCGAGGAGGCGCTGCGCAACGCCGAAGCGGACGCCGATGACGTGAACCTTATCGTGGCGACCGACGCTGAAGCGATCCTCGGCATCGGCGATTGGGGCGTCGGCGGCATCGATATCTGCGTCGGCAAATTGGACGTTTACACTGTTGCCGCGGGGATCGATCCGTCGCGCACGATCCCGGTCATGCTCGACGTTGGAACGGACCGGCAATCGCTTCTCGACGATCCTCTCTACCTTGGATATCGCCATCCGCGCGTTCGCGGCGAGCAATATCACGCCTTCATCGACAAGTACATATCGACCGCCCTACGCTTGTACCCAAATGCGCTGCTGCACTGGGAAGACTTCAACGCAGTCAATGCGCGCTGGATTCTCAATAAGTATCGCTCGCGGATCTGCACCTTCAACGACGACGTTCAAGGCACGGGCGGCATCGTGCTCGCGGCGGTGATGGCCGCGCTTAAGATTTCCGGCCGCCGAATGCTCGATCAACGGATCGTCATTTTCGGTTCCGGCACCGCCGGCTGCGGAATTGCCGACCTCATCCGCACTGCAATGATGAGCGACGGTCTAAGCGCAGAGGCAGCTGCTCGGCGGTTCTGGTGCGTCGGCCGGCACGGTCTGCTTGTCGAAGACATGGCAAACGTTCGCGACTTCCAACGACCCTATGCGCGGCCTGCCCCCGAAGTCGCCGCGTGGAGGCGCACCGGCGACCGCAGCATCAGCCTGGAGGAAGTCGTGCGCGAGATTCAACCCACGATCCTCATTGGGTCGTCGGGCATCGCGGGCGCCTTCACTGAATCGATCGTGCGCGAGATGGCAAAGGGCACGCCCCGCCCTATCATTCTGCCGCTCTCGAATCCGACGGCACTCGCGGAAGCGGTGCCGGCCGACCTCGTCCGGTGGAGCGACGGGAAGGCGTTGATAGCGACCGGAAGCCCCTTCGATTCGGTCGATCTACAACGGCGTGACGTACACAATCGCGCAAGCGAACAATGCGATGCTCTTCCCTGGGCTCGGTTTAGGGGCGATCGTTGCCCGCGCACGCCTGATCAGTGACGGAATGTTTATGGCCGCCGCGCGCACGATCGCTGGGATGGTAGACGCGTCGCAAATCGGCGCATCGATTCTACCAGCCGTCGCGAACGTACGCGAAGTCTCGGTACGCGTAGCAATCGCCGTCGCGGAGCAGGCAACGAGCGAAGGACTCGCGCGCGTTAACCCGCCGGACCTGAAAACGGCGATTCGCGAGGCGATGTGGGAGCCGCGTTATCGCCCTGTCAAAGCCGTCTGATCTTATGCTCGCTCGAAGTCACGCCCGATGGCGCTCAGGAGAATCGTCTCGACCTCTTGCGTAATTTCCTCTTGCCGCAAGTGATGGATTCGCCGCCGAAGTGCGGCGACATTTTCGTCGAGTCGATCGATCGCCACGGTCATGCGCGCCAGGCGTGCGCGATTTTCGCTTAGGAGCGACGTGGCGAAGATGCTATGTAATGCGGCGTCCGCGTAGTGATCGATGAACTCGCTCATGAACGCTTCTGGTGGAAGGTTGAGTTCTGGAATTGGGGTGCGCAACGGTTCTCGTGGTGACTCCAATGGCAGAATGGCGATGCTTTCAACGCGCTCGATCCCATTGGCAATTGCCACTAAACCGAATGATGCACCGCTACTCCTTTCGATTGAAGCAATGCATTTTAGAAGCTCGACTAATACGTGATCGATGTCCTCGGCGATCGTCGGGCCGGCGAGCCTCGCGCCGACGGCAGGAGAAGTGTCCACTTTTTCGGCGAGAGCGCTTCCTACCACGATAGCTTCCGCCTTTGGATTACGTTGGCGTGTTACGGCCCAGTGCCGTGCGACATCGGCGTTGAAGTCGCCGCAAAACGCGCGCTCCGATCCGATAAGGACGCGCAGCTGCGCGGGAGGAGAGGACGCGACCGCCGCACGATACGGCGCCGTAGCCGATGCAACCAGCGCGAGCTCCTCCAGCATTCGACCGCGAGCTGCTTCAGTGCGGGAAAGCTTTCCCATCTCGACCAACGCGAGATTCTTCATCGACTCGAGCACGTCGCGCAAATCGACGAGCATCATGGCGCGTACCTGTAGATTGCGCCGCTTGCTCATGGCGCGATTTTCAACCAGTCGCTGAGTTTGGAGCTCCACAGCGCACGAGGGGCTTCGAGGGTGAGATCGCTCGATCGGATTTCGTTCTCAAAATAATTTCAGGGTCTTGTGTAGACCCTCCGGCTCCGTCGAGTCGAACAGACCATCGTTAAACGCGACCATCGATCCGAGTTGCGCGGCGATCGAACGCGGAGTGAGGCGCTCTTGTTTAAGGATCTCGCGCAGGAGACGCCCGCGGCGAATCCGCGCGGCTGTCGTCGGCTCGAGGCGCGTGCCGAGCCGCGCAAATCGCTCCAGTTCGAGAAACTGCAGATACTCCAACCGCATGCGCCCCGCTTCCTCACGCACGGCCGAGGCCTGAGCCCGGCCGCCAACCCGGGAAACCGACTTCGTCAGGTCGATTGCCGGAAGAAATCCCGACGAAAAGAGCTCCTGGCTAAAGTAGGTTTGCCCGTCGGTGATCGAGATGAGATTGGTCGGGATATAGGCCGCGATTTCACCCTCCTGCGTATCGATGATCGGCAGAGCCGTAAGCGAGCCGCCGCCGCGTGCCGGCGCGAGGGCGGTTGCACGCTCGAGCAAGCGCGAGTGCAGAAAGAACACGTCGCCCGGGTAGGCTTCGCGCCCCGGTGGCCGTCTTAGCAAAAGCGAGAGCGATCGATAGGTCTCCGCATGGCGCGTCAAATCGTCGTAGACGACGAGCGTATCGCGCCCGGCGTGCATCCAATGCTCAGCGATGGCGCATCCGGCATATGGCGCAATATACTGTAGGCCGGCCGCCGCGCTAGCTTCCGCGACGACGACGACGCTGCGTGCGAGAGCCCCAGAGGTGCGCAGCGTCTCGATCACGCCGCTCACTTCGGACCGTCGCTGTCCAATCAGCACGTAAATACATAAAACGTCCCCATCGCGCTGATTGACGACGGCGTCGAGTGCCAGCGACGTCTTTCCGAGCCCGCGATCGCCGATCAACAGTTGCCGCTGACCTCTGCCGACCGGCAGCATGGTGTCGACTACGATGTTGCCGGTGTAGAGCGGTTTGTGAACGTCGTCGCGGTCGGCAATCGACGGCGAGCGAACGTCGATCGCGCGAAGATCGCGCAAACGCGGTTGCGCGAGGCCGTCAAGGGGCCGGCAAAGCGGATCGACGATGCGCCCCAGCAGTTCGTCACCGACCGGAATCGCGAGGGATGCTTCGGACAGATTGACGCGCATTCCCGATGCGATTAGGTCGCTGTTGTCGAGGACGATCGCTCCGATTTGATGCTCCAAGAGGTTGAACAGCATACCTCGGCTGTTACGCCCATCGTCAAAGGTGACGAGTTGGTCGAGCGCGGCGGAAGGTAGACCCCCGATCCAGGCGATGCCGTCACCGACGGAGAGCACCTCGCCCTGCTCGTGCAGGCTAAGGCGGAAGCGATAATTCTGCAGTTCGGTTCGAATCACGCGTGCACTGCCTGTGCAAACCACTGCAGCTCGCCGGCGATATTGGCTTCGAGCGTCATAGTTCCGAGATCGACTCGTAACCCGGCTAGAAGATTCTCACTTTGCTCGAAGCGAGCTTTGGGTGAGCGCCCAAGGCATTGCGTCAGCGCCTCCGTGAGCGCGGCGCGACGGCCACCATCGAGGGGGTACCGCGTCGTGACGACCGCCTCGCCACGACCGTCGAAGGATCGTGCAAGCGACATGCATTGGTCCTCAGAAAGTGCGCGCATATCGGCAATCGCCGCATCGACTAGCTCTCGTTCTAGATCTGGAGACGCAAACCGCGAGAGCAGGCGAGCGCAAAATAGCGCGGCATCCTGTGCGGCCTGCTGCTGTAAACTTCGGGCCGTCTCTTGCTCGCGCGCGTGCGCGACCGTCGCGGCCCGTTCGCGCTCGCGTTGCAGCTCGCCGCGCAACTTCGCCTCGCGTTTGGCACGCTCGTCACTCATTTCCTTGTCGGAGACGGCTCTGAGCTGCGCCTTCTCGGCTTCCCAGTCCGCAAGCCTGCTCTCGTACTGTTTGGCCCGCTCGTCGTTTTGCTTCCTCATTTCCTCTGCGCTATGCAGTTCTTCACGGATCGCCGTCTGGCGCGCCGCTATCACACGTAGGACGGGCTGATACAGAAAGCGCCTCAATATCCAAACGAGAACGATGAAGTTGACGATTTCGATGAGGAAGGTGCTCCAGCTAAAGCCCACGGGTTGCTACTTTCCGGTGAGATAACTGAGCAGCGGGTTACGGAAGAGGATGATCAAAACCACGACGAGCGTGTAGATCGCCAGCGACTCGATCATTGCCAGGCCGATGAAAAGCGTGCGGGTAATGGCATCCTCGGCTTCCGGCTGACGGGCCAGCGCGTCGAGCGCCTTCGCGACCGAGCGCCCCATCGCAAAGGCGGGCCCCGTCACGCCGATCGCAATCGCCAGCGCCGATGCTAGGGTCGAAATCGTAACGAACGATCCCATTTGACTCATGTTGTTCCTCCTTTTGCGAGGCGATCGCGTTGCGTTTGTACCGCGCCGGCAACGTAAACGAGCGCGAGCATCCCAAAGATGTAGGCCTGGATAAGCGCCTCAACGATGTGCAAGAGCAGCAGCGGGACTGGAACGAGAAAGCCGGCGATTCCCAATACGATCAGCGCTGCGAGTTCGAGGCTCATGATGTTTCCGAAAAGACGAACCGCTAGGGTGATCGTCCGCGAGAGCTCGCTGATGATCTCGAACGGCAGCACGATCGGGTTGGGCTGCACGTAGTGCCCGAGATAACGCCGTAAGCCCACGCTCTTGATGCCGGCCCAATGAACGAAGAGAAAGGTCAATACCGCCAAGGCAGAGGTTGTCGATAGATCGGCCGTGGGCGAGGATACGCCGGGAACGACGCCCGCGAGGTTCGCGACGATCAAGAAGATCCAGAGGGTTGCGATGAAGGGCAACACCAGGTCGGCTTGGTCCGGAAGTACGCCGGCAATGGCGCCGCGCATCGCGTCAACGATTCCCTCGACAACCGTTTGCAGCCCCCCCGGGAAGAGTGCGAGTTGCCGGGTTGCCAACGCCGAGCCCAGGGCGATCGCCGCGACGATCGCCCAAGTCGTCACCACCGTCTCTCCGACTGCTATCGGTCCGACGTGCAGCCAGGGCGCGCTGGGCGTTACGCCCACGTTTGCCGTACGAACAAGAAGACGTTCATCGCCCCAACGAAGACGCCGACGACGATCAACGAGACCGTCCACGAAAAGGAAAAGCCCTTGGCATGGCCGTCCAGCCAGCTGCCGAGGTAAGCTCCGAAGACAATCGGCAGAACCAGCATCATCCCCAACGTTCCGAGATAGGCCGTGCGAGCAAGCAAGGTCGCAGCACTCCGCTGGGCGCGCCTTTTGCGCTCCATCTCGCGTTCGACGGTAGTCTGAAGACGGCGACGATCCATGGCATCCTCATGAGTATTGAATCGGATTAATGCCGTTGGGGAAGGCCACGTGAGGGCCCTGAGAAGCTGCGCGGACATCTCGTGGAACTCCTCATGTTATGACCCGTACCATGGCAACGGCACCCGGCCTCATCGGCCAAATTCGCGCCGTCAATGGAGGCGTTATCGATATCGAGTGCAGCCGCCTTCCCCCGATCCGCCGCGCTCTGCGGACGGCGGACGGCACCGTTTTCGAGGTCCATCAGCACCTCGACCGGGGGCGGGCGCGGGCAATTGCCCTACATTCGGCTGCCGGCTTGCGCCGTGGTATGCCGGTCTATGATACCGGCGCCAGCTTGTGCGTTCCGGTAGCGCAATCGGTGCTCGGGCGGGTCGTCGACCTCTTCGGGCGGCCGCTCGATGGTGGCCCGGAGCTCGATGCGCTCGAGATGCGCCCGATCTATGCGTCACCCGCTCCCTTGAGCGAGACGCGGGCCTCGAACGAGGTCCTTGAGACTGGGATCAAGGTCGTCGATCTACTCTGCCCGTTCGCCCGCGGTGGAAAGACCGGCCTCTTCGGCGGAGCCGGTGTCGGTAAGACCGTGCTCATGAATGAGTTCATGAGCTCCGTCGTTGCGTTACATCGCGGCGTCTCAGTCTTCGCCGGCGTCGGCGAGCGCATTCGAGAGGGGCACGACCTCTGGCGCGAGATGACCGACGCCGGTCTAATGTCCAGCACGCTTATGGTGTACGGCCAAATGGACGAATCGCCCGGCGTGCGTTTCAGAGTCATCTTTACCGCCTTGACCTACGCGGAGTACCTGCGTGATACGCTGCACAAAGAGGTGCTCTTCCTCGTCGACAACATGTTCAGGTTCGTTCAGGCGGGGAGCGAAATTTCGGGGTTGCTCGGCCGCATGCCGGCAACGGTAGGCTATCAGCCGACGCTCCAGAGCGAAGTGGCGGAGGTGGAGGAGCGGATCTTGTCATCATCGCGTGGCGCGATCACCTCGGTACAGACCGTCTACGTTCCCGCCGACGACATCACCGACCCGGCCGTCGAAGCGCTCCTCGGACACTTGGATACTTCCGTCATCCTTTCGCGCGGTCAAGCGTCGGAGGGAATCTATCCCGCCGTCGATCCCCTTGCATCGAGTAGCCAATTGATGGACCGCCGAACCCTGGGCGACCGGCACTACAACATTGCCGAAGCAGTGCGCGAACACTTGGCGCGTTACCGAGAGTTGCGCGATATTATCTCGATGCTCGGGATGGAAGAACTCGCTGAGAAAGACCGGAAGATCGTGACGCGGGCTCGTAAGCTGCAGCGGTATCTCACGCAGCCATTCGCTGCGACCTCTCGCCTAACGGGCATCAAGGGCGTGACGGTAAGTCTCACCGGAACTCTTGCCGACTGCGAAAATATCATTGCCGGCAAGTACGATGAAGTTCCGGAATCGGCGTGTTATATGCGCGGGAGAATGGACGCGTGAGGACGTTCGCAATCGAGTTGAATTCTCAGGAGCGCGGGGAGCGCATCGAAAGTGTAGTCGGCTTCGTCGGCACCGACGGTAGCGGCAGCTTTGGCATTCTGAGCGGACGGCAGCCGCTCGCGACGACGTTATCGTGGGGGCTATGCTCGCTGCTAACGGCCGAAGCGGCCGCACGCCAGTATCTCGCCATGCCCGGGGGCCTATTGTATTTTGCACGAGACGTACTCCATGTCTGCGCTCGCCTCTATCTGCGCGACGACCATCCAGAGCGCATCGTGAAGCGCTTGGCGGACGAAATGCGCGCGGAGGAAGAAAGCAGTCGCGAAATGCACGCTCTGCTCCGAGATCTCGACCGGGAACTCATGCGCCGACTTCTGACGCAGGAGCGGACTTAAAGGAGTAATCTCCGCGTCAGAGACCCATGGCGATGCTGTCGCGTAGCCGCTTACGTCGAAACTCTAAAGTAGACGAACACGGCGTCAGCGTGAGCTGGAGGTCGAATAACGGCCGCGCTTCTCCGTGATGTCGATACGATACGCAATGCCGGTGCCGCCCGTGCGAGCCACGAAGGTCTGCGATGCCATCGCCGGGGCGGCCGTCGCCAAGCCCAGCGTCCGTAGGCGCGCAGATATCAGCTCGACGGCGTTGACCGCGGCGTCGCCCTCGAGCCGGCGGAAGATGCCGCGAAGGATCACGGAGCTCCAATCCGCAGCGCCTTGCACGCGGTCGACCTCGACGCATACCCGCGGCTTCGCGCTCATGCTTTCAATCTTCGCGCCGAGCACGCTATATCCATAGATCGCTCGGCCATCGTAAGCGTATGTGATCGGAACGATGCAAGGCAAGCCGCGGCGATCGACGTATCCAATACGCGCCACGATCTCAGCGTGGAGCACGGACTCGATCTGATCGGACGTCAGGACGCCTAGCATCTAGAACTCCCTGTCGAAGCCGCGCAAGCGGCGCAGTAATCGCTCGGGAAGCTGGCCACGCAGGTGACCGGCTTCAATGAAAACGTTGTCTCCCGTCCATCGGAGAGGCGGAACCGCTAGCCATCGTGCCAGTGCGTTGAGATGCCCGGCGTAGCCTTTGCGGAGGTCGCAAAAGGATTCCCAAGCCGCCGTGCGATCTCGGATCGTAAAGCCGGCAGTGCTCAGCCGATCGCACGCGTGCTCGAACTCCACGCGCTCCAAACCCACGACATCTTCCAGCGGCAAGCGGTAGTAATGCGCGAGGTCGTGCGCCGCGTGCCGGCCGATATTAAAGAGTATGCGTGCCTGTCCGGAGGCATCGAATCGCTCGGGGCTCGCGGAACGGTCTACGGTTGTTATAACAAGTGTCGCGGCATCGAGCAGCGTCCCCAGCGTCGTCACCCAGGATTCGTAATCGTGGCTCGAGCGGTAATACGCAAGAATAGGATAGGCGAGGTGGCTCTCCATGAGTTCCGCAGTCCAGACTTGACCTTGGCGAAAGACGACGTTGAGGTCATCGCGAAGATTGACGTATCCCGCGATTGCCAGTAAACCGACGCCGCTCGGCGGCGATCCCGCACGCGCGCCAAGCGTCGCGACGAAGCTTTCGCGACGACGAAAAGCACCAAAGATTGAAAACAAGAACGACGCCGTGAGGGCCACGACGGCGAGCCCCGATGCGCCCGCGGCAAGTGAGATCACGCGCGCCCACTCGCTGGCAGGTGTAATGTCGCCGTACCCGATCGTAAGCAGCGACGCGCCGGCAAAATATAACGCATTGGTGTAAGTAATCGAGTGTGGATGAAATGCGTTGGGAAGTCCATAAAGCAGCGTACCAAATCCCCAGATAAGCACGGCGACCCAAAGGGCGAGCTGCGTCATCAGGCTAAACGGCGCGAACGTTCCCAGGAAGCTTTCGCGCCGGTCTTCGTTGGAATAGGACTTGGCGCGCAGTTGCCAGAGGCGCCAGAGCGATCGCGCCAGGATCGCCGACAAGCGAAACCGCCGGTCCGCCGCGCGCGGCAGGACGACCGATAAAAAGACGTCGCGCAGCGCGATCCAAATCAGAAAGAGCCCGGCGAGGACAAAAATAATCTCTACGCCCGCTGCCATCGTGCTCTCATTCGCCGAAGCGCGCAAAAAAGCGATAGCTGCCGGAGACCGGTGTTCCCCCCTCGCTCAACCTCCGGATATCGGGCTCGGCGACCGTGCCTTGGTGTGTACGACATTCAGCTTTTGGCCTTTCGGATTCGGAGCGCTAGCCCCCGGTTTGGAACGTGGGCCGCAGGCCATGGATGCGATCTCTTAATCGGTGAGGCGCCGGCGATCTGGACCTCAACCCACGCCGTTCCCCCGCCGCCGGCCGGCGCGACGTAGGCACCCTCCGGCGGTCCCTTCGCCAAGGGTGCCTCGACAAGGACCTCTCCGGGGCCTGGTCCCTGCGATATTCTCCCCAATCGCAAAAAAGACGGAAAATCGCCTCATTGGGATTTGTCGCACAACGCTTAGAACAAGGTTTGAGCGGGAACGCCACGTCGTATCGACAGGCTGATATGACGGCGAAGTCTTCACGACCACTTCTTGCCGGGGCAGTACACTCTGGACGGCCGGCGAATCGGCCAGCCGAGAACGTCGAAAGGATGGAACTGGTATGGGTACGCTAAGAGAACACGTTGAAGTGAAATGCCCTTGCTACTTTCTGATTCATCACGCCGAGCGCTATTTTACCGTTCACCGCCGCGGTCAGACACCTGGAACGTTCAGCCTAACGGTCGACATGCGCAAAGCTGGCCTTCCCGGAAAGGTACAGGCACGCCACGACGTACGAATGCGTTACAAAATCTCGGAAGGAGCCGGCACCCAGCGTAGCATCGACTTGACTTGGGATCCGGACGACCGTTTCGTTCCGAGGTTTACCGGCGCGCTGTCCGGCGAAATTTTGGAGGACGGAGAATCGCGCCTGACTCTCGCGGGCAAATACGATGCGCCTTTCGGACCGGTGGGAGCTATCTTCGATGCAATTCTGGGTCACCGGATCGCCGTGGCGACGGCTGACGCTTTCTTGCAAGACATCAAGCAGTTTATCGAGTCGGACTATCAAATGGCGGCGTCCACGTCGCTCGCCTCGTCTCCGAAAGAATAAAGAGCCCGCGGTCGACTATTTTGCGGCCGTCAGGACGAACGACGCAACGTGCAGCGACGGTCCGGCATGGAATTGGAACCACAGCTTGTACGTTCCAGGCTCGCTTACCGTCACGTGGAGAAGCATGTCTGGCGACACAATCGCTTCATCGTTGGAGTACACCGTCGTGCTGGCAGGCTCCATCGACGATACGAGGGTAACCGGATGCAGGTGAACGTACGTAAGATCGTCGGCATCGAGAAAGACGGCATGCGCCAGCGCTCCCAAATACGGATGTACGTCCGTAGCCGGCTTCCCGCCCTTCGCAATACGCACGGCGATGTGAGCTGAGGAGCCGGCCCGCAGGGACAAGCTCGAAAGCGTCACCGAATACCCGCCGACTTGCGTGACGGCGTTACGTTCGATCAGATCTCTCGGCTCTCTAGGCGCGGTGGTGGCCGCCTTCCCAGCTCGGAAATCGAAACGGAAGACCTGCTGCCCGATGCCGGATGGCCGGCCGTCCGCATAGATGTGGTACATTCCCGGGCGAGGCAGCGCTTGATCGAGTACGAAGTGGCCGGTCGACGAAAATTTCGGATGTTCGTGAATGAACGTCTTGAAATCGTCGCTGACGATGATAACATGCAGCAGCTTCGTCATGTCGAGGTCATAAGCCCGGATCGGAGCGCCATCAGCCTTTGGGATCATCCAGAAATCGAGCTTCCAAACGTTGGGGAGGGCGCCCGGCGCGATATCGAGATATCCGGCCGTTCTTGCGACACCGCCCTGTAACGCAAATGTGCCGTCAAGCACCGTTCCTGCGTACGCCGTCAACGTCATCGCCAAGCAGATCCCCCAATTATGGCTAACCCACGCATCGTCATTCTTGCTCCTTTTCGATCGCTGGAGTTGACGTTAGATCGTCGTCACCCAAGCCATGCTTGAGCGTTCTACGCCATTGTGAACCTTCGAGGAAACGGTGCATTCCCAGGTTCTTCTTACCATACGCGGCGCCTCATGCCCATCGGGCATGAAATTGCGCACCCGCCGCGGCCCTCGTCTGGGGAAGCCACCAGCGCCGCCAAATGGAACAGGACCTACAAACGGAGCGCCCCGGAGGGATGCCATGGCGGCGGCCAGCAGTTGATGAACGACCTCGGGATCGTCGCCCTCGACAAAATACGGCTTATAACCACGACCGACGTAGAGAGCCTTCAAGTCGTCGTCGCTCGTCCGCGCCTGGACCGTCGGTGCGGAGATTTTGTAGTCGTTCAAGTGCAGAATCGGCAGGACCGCGCCGTCTGAAACCGGGTTGAGAAAGTTGACCGACTTCCAGCTTCCTTCGAGCGGACAAGTTTCGGATTTGATGCCGACGCACAGAACGCCGTTGGCAGCAATCGCGGTCGACAAGGCCGCATCGAAGACAAATCTGCGTTTTGCTGCATCGTTAGTAGCCATAATGGGGGCTTAACCTTCTAAGTCTGAGCTGGTATGCGACCGATCTGCTAGAATCAACAGTCGCAGGCGGTCCGCTGCAAGCATCGTCGTCCGCATTTCGAGGTAAGTCGTGGAGATACTCTCTTTAAATGGTGGTTCGTCATCCCTGAAGTTTGCGGCTTACCGTATGGATTCTCTGCCCGGTCAGCTCGTGTGTGTGGAGGCCGGGAGCGACGAGGCAAGCGACGATGCCGTAACCGCACTGACGAGAGTCCTATCCCGCGTTGCGCCGTGCCTCGAAGGCGAGTTTGGCGCCGTTGGCCATCGGATTGTTTTCGGAGGGCCCGCATATGCCGCACCGGTGCGGGCAAGCGATGCGGTTTTGCAAGACCTTGAAGCGTTTGTCGCGATCGAGCCGCTCCACTTGCGCAGCGAACTCGACCTCGTCCGCGCCGCCCTGCGAAAATTTCCCGACATTCCCCACGTCTTGTGCTTTGACACGGCCTTCCACCGTCAGTCCAGAGCGATCGCGAAACGGCTGCCGCTACCGCCCGACCTCGACCCTCTGCTCCAAAGATACGGATTTCACGGGCTCTCGTACGAGTATGTCGCTTCGGAGTTAGGCGACGTTTGCGGGCCTACCGTCGTCGCGCACCTCGGTTCGGGTGCGAGCCTTTGTGCCCTCGAAGACGGCAAACCCATCGACACGACGATGGGATTCAGCGCTCTGGGCGGCCTCATGATGGGAACGCGTCCTGGCGACCTGGATCCGGGAATCGTTCTACGCCTGCTGGAGTCTAATGGGTACGATGCCGAACGGCTCTCGGATTTACTCTACTATAAGTCAGGTCTGCTCGGCGTCTCCGGCACAACTGCCGACATGCAGAGCCTCATCTCCATGGCCGATTCGGATGGACGCGCAGCCGAGGCCATCGAGCTTTTTGTTTATCAGCTTCGCAAGCATCTCGGCTCGATGATCGCGGTGTTAGGCGGTTTGAAAACATTGGTCTTTACCGCCGGGATCGGCGAGCACGCACCGTTCATTCGCGCCGCTGCCTGTCAGCGGCTCGACTACCTTGGAGTGCGCCTCGACGACGCTGCCAACCAACGTAACGAGCGAGTGATATCGCGCCCCGACAGCCGCGTCGCGGTCCTGGTCCTGCCTACTGACGAGAATCTCATGATCGCACGCCATACGCGGCAGCTAGTTGTTGCCCAGCAACGACTCCTAGGATCGAGCTAGCTGAGTTGCCGGCGGTAGCGCCAGATGCTCAGCGACAGCAGCGCAACGGTAAATGCCAACAATGCCAAGAAGTTAGGCCAGAGCACGCTCAGCCCGCTGCCCTTCAAGAGAATGCCGCGAGAGATGACGCCGAAGTGCCGGATCGGATCGAGCACGGTGAAGGGCTGCATCCAAGCCGGCATGGCTTCTACCGGCGCAAAAGCACCGGAGAGCGCCGAGAGAGGCGGGTTGAGAAAGAACAGCGTTAGCTGGACCTGCCGTGCCGTCGTCGTGATAGTGGCAACGAACGTTCCAAGCCCAATGCCGCAGAGCAAACAGAGTATCTCGCCGGCGATTAACAAGCCGATGCTCCCCTGAAACGGCACGCCGAAGACAACCCGTACCATCAGCATTGAAAACGTTGCCATTGCGGAGAGCAGAAGGAATAGCGGCGAGATCTTTGCGATGATGATTTGCGTCGGAGTCGCCGGCGACATCAGCAACTGCTCCATCGTCCCGGCTTCGCGTTCCTTGATGAGCGTCATCGCCGCAAGCACCGAGCCATTCAGAACCAGGAGCAGTCCTAGTACTCCCGTCACCGTAAACCACGACCCGACGAGACCGGGATTGAACAGAAAAGCCGGCATCAGCAAGACCTGGCCGACGCGCGCGATCGGCGGAGCCGCAACCTGCGTAAACTGCGCGTGAAATCCGGCACCTGCGAGCTGCGCGTTATAGCTCTGCAAGACCCCTTCGGCATAGCTCTGAGCGATCGTCGCCGTATTGGCATTCGAGGCGTTAAGAAGAAACTGCAACTGGGTGGAACGCCCGCGCCAGAGATTCCTTGACAGCCCGTAGGGAATTACGACGCCCGCATCGAGCCTGCCAAGGTTGAGGGCCCGCGCGAGCTCATCGCTCGTGGTGAAATACCCGGCAAGCTTGAAGCTTTTGCTCCCGGTGAGGGTCGCGATTAGCTCGCGGCTTTCCGGCGTTTGACTTTCGTCGACGATGCCGATGGGGAGACTCGTCACCGTCGCTACCAGCAACGAGCTAAAGAGCAGTAGCTGCAAAATCGGAGCGACGACAACCGCCATCGCGGCGCGCGGGTCGCGGCGTAACTGGCGGAACTCCTTGACGACGAGCGCGGCAAGGCGGCGATCGAAAATCAACCTCGCACCTGCATGCGCCGCATGTTGAGCCACGCGAGCCCGTAAAACAGGGCGCCGAAGAGCGCTATCGCACCAACGTTACTCCACATGGCGGGCCAGCCGCCCCCTTGAAGGAGCGCGTCGCGCATCACTCTGGTGTAGTACGTGCCCCAAACCAGGTTCGAGAGCCACTGCAAGGCGTGGGGCATGGTTTCGATCGGCACGAGGACGCCGGAGAGCATGAAGACGAGCAGGTATCCGCCTAAGGCGACCGCCTGTACTGCTGCAACCTGATTGGGGATCGCATCTCCAACCCAAGTGCCGAACGATGCGACGCAAAAGGCGTAGAGAATCGTCGATGCGACAAAAGGCGTTGAATCGCCTGCGAACTGCATCCCAAAGTAGGTCAACAAAATGGCGACGAGGATCGCGGCTTGCGTCAGAGCTACCGCCATAGTTCCGAATATCTTCCCGAGAATGAACTCATTCGCCGAGATGTTCGAAACGTACACCTGCAGAATCGTCTTTTCTTCGCCCTCCCTCGAAGCCGCGAGGGCGGCCAAGAGCGTCGGGAAGAGCGTGATCACCAGCACAAACATGCCTGGGCCGTAAAACTTTTTCGCATCGAGCCCCGGGTTGTACCAGAGCCGAAACGCTGCTTGAACCGGTTGCACGACGGCCGCACTGCCATGCTCGCCGTTGTAGGCGCTTACGAGTTCACTTGCGTAGCCCGCGACGAGTTTGGCCGTGTTTGCATCGGCTGCGTCGATAAGAAGCTGCACCGGCGCTTCGCGGCCTCCCGCGAGATCGCGGCCGAAATGGGCCGGAATAATTAGCGCGCCACGCGCCGCGTTTGAGGTCAGCGCGCGCGCGGGGTCGCCGTTGGCCGGCCACGGCACGATGCGAAACGAGAGCGAACCGCGAAAGGCGCTGATGAGGTCGCGCGATGACGGCGAATCGTCGAAGTCCTGCACGACGATCGGCAGGTCGTGCACCGAAAACGAAAAGGCGGTCCCCATCAGCAGCAGCATAAAGACTGGGAGAACGAGCGCTAGCCCCAGCGAAAGACGGTCGCGCAAAATCTGGATGATTTCCTTGCGAGCCTGCGCGAGAACGCGTCTCACGCCGCGTCCCGCGTTCCGGCACCGTTCCCCGCAGCGCGCTCGACGGCGCTGATGAACGCGTCCTCGAGCGAAAAACGCTGCTCGCGAAGGTCGAGCAGCTCGATGCCCGCCGCGCCGAGTTTCGAGCGAATGTCGCGCGCGCTGCTTTCGATGTCTTCGTCCACGACGACGTGCAGACGATTTCCAAAGAGCGAGACGCGCCACGGCTCAACGGAGGGCCGCAGGACGTCGGCCGCTTTTTGCGGCTGGTTCACCCGCAGCTCGAGGAGATGACCCTTCTGGCGTCGCTTGATCTCGTTGGGGCTTCCTTCGACGATGAGCTCGCCGCCTGCCATCAGTCCAAGCCGATTGCACTGTTCCGCCTCGTCGAGATAGTGCGTCGTGACGAGCACGGCCGCGCCGTTGTCGGCAAGTTGATCGATGAGCGACCACAACGCGCGCCGCGCGAGAGGATCGACGCCCGACGTCGGTTCGTCGAGAAAGAGAATGGGCGGCTCGTGCATAATCGCCGACCCAAAGGCGACCTGCCGCTTCCAACCGCCAGGGAGACTGCCGGTAATCTGGCGACGCCGGTCGGCGAGGCCCGAGAAGCCCAGAACCCAATCGATCTTCTCCGCACGCTCCCGTGGCGGTAATCCATAGACCGAGGCAAAGAACTCGAGGTTTTCTTCGACAGGCAAGTCGGCGTAGAGTGAAAAACCTTGAGACATGTAGCCGATCCGCCGTCGCGTGCCGGCGGATCGCACCTCGCCGGCACCGGAGATTCGCACGCTCCCGTCGCTAGGGTCGAGCAGTCCGCAAAGCATCTTGATCGTCGTGGTTTTTCCGGCGCCGTTCGCGCCTAAGAGTCCGTAAATCTCGCCGTACCGTACCTGAAGCGTCACGTTTCTCACCGCGACGAACTCGCCGAATCGTCTCGTGAGTGCGTGGCCGTCGATTGCGGTCTTACCCCGCAACCCGCTGTGGTCGTCTCGCGCGGGAAAAGGAACGTGCTGCAGTTGCCGCCCTCCGGCGCGCATTGCGGCGACGAAGACGTTCTCGAGCGTCGGCTCGTCCGCGCGCAGTTCGTCGATCTCAAGCCCGGCCCGCTGCATGGTTTCGGCGACGGCGCGGTGTGCTCTCTGCACATCGGGTCCAAGGACGTCGAGATGATCGCCGTACCGCTGCACGTCGACGATCGCATCGGTGCTCTTCTCGGCGTTAACGAGCACTAGCTGCGCGCTGCGGAGATCGGCCGTGCGCAGTTCTAACCGTGACGCGTGTAGCCCGGCCCGAAGCTCGTCCGGCGTTCCAAGCTCCTCGATTTCACCTCGATCCATGAAAGCGACGCGGGTGCAGCGCTCGGCTTCGTCGAGATACGGAGTTGCGACCAGAATCGTCAGCCCTTCGGCGCACAGATGCACGAGCGTGTCCCAAAACTCGCGCCGCGAAACCGGGTCGACTCCCGTCGTCGGCTCGTCGAGCAGCAGCACGCGCGGCTCTCCCACGAGCGCGCAGATCAGCGAAAGTTTTTGCTTCATACCGCCACTGAGCTGGCTTGCCGGACGATCGGCAAACGGCGCCATGCCGAACATTGTAAGATAGCGCCGGCCGCGCTCGGCGATCTGCGCCGGCGTCGCGAGGCGCAAATCGCCGGCATAGCGGATATTCTCGCCAACGCTCAGGTCGGGATATAAGCTGAAGGTTTGCGTCAAATAGCCGGTGCGCGATCGAGCGTCCCGCGCGGGTTTCCCAAAGATCGTCGCCGTCCCCGAGGTGGGCTCGAGAATGCCCGCTAGTATTTGAAACGTCGACGTCTTCCCGGCGCCGTCGGGACCGATCAATCCGAAGATTTCCCCCTCGGCGACCTCAAGGCTCAGTCCTCGGATCGCATCGACGTCTCCATATCGCTTCCGCAGATTGATCGTGGAAACCGCGCCGCCGGTCTGCGAGTTCACGGCATGCGGCTATCGCTTGGCCATCGCGTACCGTAGACGAGAATCTCTCCGTCGGCCGGCATTCCCGGTTTGGCGTAACCGAAACCGGCACGCAGCGCCAACTTCAGGCCGAAGACTTGCTTAACGCGATCCTCGCGAAAATAGGTGTCCTCCGGCGTAAACGTGGCCTGCGGATCGATGCGCAGCACGTACGCGTCGATCGGCTCGTTTGGACTCGAATCAAGGAAGATGCGCGCCCGCTGACCGACTTTCACGCGGCCGATTTGATCCTCGGGAACAAATCCTCGCAAGTACACTTTGTGCAAGTCGAGAAGCGTGACGAGAGCCGTTCCCGCCGTCACGACTTCCCCAGGCTCGGCGGCGCGCGTCACGATCGTGCCATCGAATGGTGCGCGCACGATGAGGTCGCGATGATTTGCTCGAGCTTCGGCCAACTGTGCGCTAGCCTGCGCGACGTCCGCTTCGGCTGCGGCAATCGAAGATTGCTGTTCCGCGATCTGGCGCTCGACGGCCCCCTGCGCAGCGCCATAGACGTTCGTGTTCGACAACGTCGCTCCAGCGGTGGTCAACGCGCCCCGAGCGGCCTTGACCTGGCGCTCCGCCGCCGCCACCGCCGCCTTCTCGTACCCCTCGCCGGCGACTGCTTGGACCCCCTGTTGCTGCGACGCGTACCCCTCCTTCGCCAGCTGCACGTATTCGCGTTTGACGAAGGCCGCGATCCCATATGCTGCCTTTTGCTGCGCAACCGACGCCTGGCCCGCGGCGAGATTAGCCTCTGCCTGCGCGACTCGCCCGGCGGCGTCGCTACGTGCTTGCGCCGCTTGAATGCCGCTTTGGGCCGCCTGCTGACTCAATACTGCGATCTGCGCGCTTGCCGCTTCGGCACGCGCCTGCGCTTCCAGCAGGGCCGCCTTAGCCTGATCCACCTGTGCGCGAACCTGTGCGTCATCCAGGACGGCAATTACATCTCCCGCGCGCACGCTGTCGCCTTCGCGATAGAATATCTCGACGATGCGGCCCGCGACCTTCGGTGCAATCGCCGAATCGTCGCCTTCAATTCGACCGCTCACAAAGACGATGCTGTCCGAAGAACCCTTGGCAAAGAGCATGTGCCAAGTCAAAAACACGACGATAATCATCGCTGCAACGACGAGCAGCGCTAGCATTCGGCGCTTCATTTCCTCTCGGCTTTCCTTCGGTCGGCGAGGCCCGCCTGGTGCATGAGACGCTCGAGGTAGGCGCGGATCCGCCGGCGACTCAGCTCATCGCGAGAGGGAACGAAAAGGAGTCGAAAAATCATTGCGCCGGCAATCATATTTCCGAGCATCTCGACGTCCGTGCTTTCGGGAAGCAGCCCGTCGACGCGCATGCGCTCGAGGAAGGCCAGGAATAGCTCCCATCTGGGGCCGCCGTAGCTTTTCCAGTAGGTCGCCAAGAGTGCCGGGCATGTTGCCTTCGCACCGACCAGTCGAAAGATAAGCTGGCGAAGCTTCTTGTCGGCCCAGAGCTCGACGCCGGTGTCGAGAAATTGCCCGCGGGAAGTCGCGCGGCGCGAGACCCCGGAGCATTTCTTTGAGCCGCTCGTTCGATGGGGCGGCCCGCTCTCGCGCTGCTTCAATCGCCCGCGCTAATACCTGCTCCTTCGTGGGCCATCGCCGATAGATTGTCGGCCGAGTCACCCCAGCTCGCCTAGCGATCTCCTCGAAGCTTACACCTTCAATGCCGCGCTCGATGAAAAGCTCAAGCGCAGCCTCCAAAATGGCCTGGTCGGCGAACGGGTCCCGGGGTCGCCCAGGGCAAGCGCGTTTGCCCGTCATTTACAATACGATACAGTACCATATTAATATTGACTTCGTCTATCGCAGGAAGGGTCATCCCGTTTGGCCGCAGCGTAAATGGTGGGCATACCCCAAGAGCGTTGGGCAACGCGGCAACCGTCTGGTGCTGCGACCCGCGCGAGGCACGGCCGTAGCGCAACTCGCTGCCGCGCGGGACGCGGTGGCGAGTGCGCAAGCGAATTTACACTTCGTCGCGTCCACGATGAGAAATACTGGCGAATCCCCTCTCTTGACTACGCGATCGCCCATGAAGAAGATGAGAAGCGGCCTTCACGACGCCTTCCCGCGAGCGCGCTAGGATCGCGGCATGTGCGTTACCTTTTGGATGGAACCATGTTGAAAAATCTTCTTGTCGCCCTCGATGGGTCCGCATGTGCCGAACGCGCGTTTGATCTCGCCCTTGCCTTAGCAAAGGCGGAATCGTCGGTAATCACCGTATGCTCGGTGGCTGATCCTCGGCCAACGTTTGGCGTAGGCCCGCCCACGATGATCGAAAACGAACTACTTCAAATCGAGCTTCATGCCCGAAACATCGTCGACGAAGCGCTTGCCAAGGCGCGAGAGGTCGGCATCAGTACAACAGGTACCGTCCTAGAAGGCGTACCGCCCTTTGAAATCGTGCGCTATGCAAAGGAAGTAGGGGCTGGCGCAATCGTCATGGGCACTCACGGTCGATCGGGGCTAAAGCACTTCTTCATGGGTAGCGTCGCTGAAGGCGTTTTGCGTGCCTCAGAGATACCCGTTATAACGGTTCGCATGGAGACAACCCTCGCTCCGCTGACGGCGGAAGCAGTCTTGTGATTCTAGTTCCGTTCGACGGCTCGGGCGCGTCGGCACACGCGCTTGACTACGCTTGCGACTTCGCCAAGCTTCTCGGCACGGAGATCCACGTCTGCCAGGCAATCGACTATGTATCGCTGCCGGGAACGCGATCAAAATCGCCCGAAACTGCCATTTGCTTCGCGGAAACGTCGCCGGCGCGATTCTACGGCTCAGCATCGATTCACGCGCCGATCTCATCGTCATGGGGACTCACGGCCGCACCGGCCTTCGCAGGCTCGTTTTGGGCAGCGTCGCCGAGACCGTAACTCGTCACAGCGATCTTCCAGTCTTGCTTCTGCGAGACCCAACTTACGAACTCACCGGCAACTCGAGGTAAGCAATCGTGAATCCAAATATTCGAATCTTGGTCCCGGTCGACGGCTCCGAATGCTCCCTGCAAGCGCTCGAATTTGCGAGCGGTTTTGCATCGGAGCTGCACGCAGAGATCATCATCTGTCACGTCATCGACCTCGCCCGCGCCGCAACGATGAGCGGTGGCGAAGCCCAGCTGGTTGCAGGCTGCCTCGAGGAGCTCCAGACGGAAGGCGCGGCGATCCTGGCCGAAGCTGCAAACCACGTGGGTAACCGAGTTCCCGTCTCAACGCGAACCATTGAGGGCTCGCCGATCGCAGAGATCGAACGGCTTGCAAGCGAGATCAAACCGGGCTTCGTCGTTATCGGAAGCCACGGCCGCACGGGTCTGAACCGATTAGTCATGGGAAGTGTCGCCGAAGGTGTGGTTCGAAACTCGCCGGTACCTGTCATGGTCGTGCCCCGCGGGCAAAACGGCTCAAAAGTAAAAGCTTCGAAGGTCACCGAAAAGCGAGCCGTATGAAGGCCTGGATCGCACCGCTAATTTCCGCGGTTATCCTTGTAGGGGCCATGCTCTCCGCGCGTTCCGCACCGCAAGCCGACCCACTCTTGGAACGGGGCCGATACTTGGTAGGCTTTGGAACCTGCAACGACTGCCACACTCCCGGATGGCGGGAGTCCGACGGCACCATTGCGATTTCGCGTTGGATGACGGGAAGCAACCTCGGGTATCGTGGCCCGTGGGGAACTAGCTATCCCGCTAACGTTCGCTTAGAATTCCAACACATCTCTGAGCAGGATTGGCTATTTATGGTGCGCACTCGCGGCGGTCACTGGCCGATGGTCTGGCACGACTTACGCTTCTTGAAGACCTCGGATCAGCGCGCGATCTATCGCTTTATCAGACAACTCGGCCCGCACGGTGTCGCAGCTCCCGCCGACCTGCCGCCGGACATCGAACCGAAGACGCCTTACATTTGGATAGTGCCACATTGAAAAAGCGAGGCTTCGTCTTTTTTTACGAGGGCGGGATTGGTCTCTGTTTCGCCTGCTCGTCGGCCTCGTAGCGCGACTTCATTTCGTCGCCCAGACGCGCCAGCAGCGCCCGGGCGGTTGCGCTCGCGATCCGCGAGCCGGCGGCCCAATCAAACGCGGCTCCCAGCGCACCGCCCAGCGGCCGATATGAGCCCGTCAACTCAATACGTGCCGACTCGTACGCCTCGTCGGCGCGTACGGTAAGCTCGCCATCAAATTCGGGGTAGGGGCCGGCCTGCGGCTTCCAATGAATATGCCACGGCTCGTCATAGTGCATCGGGTCGACGCTCGGGCCAATCGTCGCGAGAACGCCCTTGACGAGCTCTAGTCCCGGCACCGAAATGTTCAGCGTTAAGTGACTTTGTTTCCCTGACGTCGCCAGGTCCCGAACCTCATCGCCTAGGTAACGCTGCGCGAGGTGATACGGGCACTGGACAATGCGGTGTTCGGATAACTGTGACATGCCACCACTTTAGCCAGATCGTGGGAAGAACTGTCGAAAAATCGCTTCCAAAGTGCTTCATAAGTCAGTCCCGGCGCATTTTGTACCCGACGCCGTAGACGGTGACGACGTATTCGGGGTTGCGGGGATCCTTTTCGAGCTTCTTACGTAAGTTATTGATGTGCCGATCGAGCGTACGCTCGTAGACTTCGCCGCCGTCACCAAGACGGTCGAGAAGGTGCGTCCGGGAGAAAACCTCTCCGGGATTCTCGGCCAATACCGTCAGGATCTTGAACTCGGTGGCCGTCAAGGCCGCTGACTGGCCTTCGATGCTGACCTCGTGGAAGTCGTGATCGATTTCGAGCCCTGCGATGCGGGTTGTTCGCGTTACTTTGCGCGACGGTGGCGTCGAAGGCTCCCCGACTCGGCGTAAGATCGATCGGACGCGCGCAACCACCTCGCGAGGAGAGAAAGGCTTGCTAACGTAGTCGTCGGCTCCGAGTTCCAGCCCCACGACGCGGTCGGCCTCGTCGGAACGTGCCGTCAACATCAACGTCGGAATACGGCTCCCGGGTACCGAAGCCGCTCGCAGAACGTCGAGACCGCTCCCATCCGGGAGCGTCACATCCAACACGAGTAAGTCTGGCGTCTCGCGTCCTAAGAGAGCCAAGGCGTCGGCGACGGTTCCGCAGGTCTCCACCGAAAGACCCTCGCGCTCTAAATACATGCGCAGCACATCGGCGATTTCCGGCTCATCGTCTACCACCAGAACCCGCTTGCGGTCCACCTATGGATCCTCTGGCTTGCTCGGCTGCCTAACAAGCTTACAGGCTCGACGCAGCGCGTCGGCGACGGACTCCAGGCGCGACGTCGTCGGTGCTACGAGGCCATCGATCATCCCCTCGACATTCGCCAGAGCGATGCCTAGGAGGTTACCGAGCTCGTGGCGTGCGTCGTCTGTCTGCAGCACCGAGTACTAATCCGCGATGACCGGTCCCCGGACCTACAAAGCGGGTTTGCCGAAAACCAGGCCGAATTTCATTATGAGTGAACGACCTGCTTCTCTCGCTCAGCGACATCGCCGGCAGCCGGCTTCCGCTCTTAGAGCACGCGCCCGACGCCACCGTCATCGTCGATACTGACGGCCGGATGCAACTGGTCAATGCACAGACGGAGCGCCTCTTCGGGTACTATCGCGAAGAGTTGATCGGCAAGCCGGTCGAGATGCTGATCCCGGAACGCTATCACGGCCGGCACGCCGGCGAGCGCGACAGCTATTACGCGGATCCGAGGGTTCGTCCGATGGGCGTCGGACTCGAACTCTACGGTCTACGCAAGGACGGCAGCGAGTTTCCCGTGGAGATCAGCTTGAGTCCGGTCGTCACGAGAGACGGGACATTCGTCGCCAGTGCTATCCGCGACGTTACGGAACGAAAGACGTTTGAGCGGAAGCTTCAAGAGCTCAATGCCGAACTTGAGACGGCAGCCCGCGCAAAGGACGATTTCTTGGCGTCGATGAGCCACGAGCTTCGAACACCGCTCAATGCCATCATCGGTTTTACTGGAACGCTCCTGATGAAACTGCCTGGTCCGCTTAACGACGAGCAGGAACGACAACTCGGCATCGTCCAGTCGAGCGCACGCCATCTGCTTTCCTTGATCAACGACATTCTCGATCTCGCAAAGATCGAGTCCGGAAAAATGGAGTTGCACTTTGAAGCGGTCCCCGTACAGGAAGTCGTCAAAGACGTTGCAGCATCGCTGGCGGCACTCGCATCCCAAAAGGGGCTGGAGTTCACCAGCTCCGTTTCGGAAGATGGAGAATCGGCGGTCACCGACCGCCGCGCGCTGCGGCAGATTCTATTGAACTTGACCGACAACGCGATCAAATACACGGAGAAGGGCTCCGTTCGGGTCGACGTGCGAGGGACAACCTGGAACGATCGGCCGGCGATAGTGGTAAGAGTGATCGACACAGGAGTCGGGATCAAGCACGAAGACCGGCAACGGCTCTTTAAAGCATTCGAGCAACTCGAACCGCTGCACACTCGACGCTTCGCGGGTACCGGCCTGGGGCTTTACCTGTGTCGCAACCTTGCAGCACTGTTGGGGGGAGCGTTGAGCGTGACCAGCGAGTACGGTAGCGGCAGCACGTTCAGGCTCTTTCTGCCTAAGGTACGCTAGACGCACGTATGCGCATCCTCGTGGTAGACGATAATGCTGTGAACCTGGACCTCATGCTCTACCTGCTCCGGTCTTTCGGGCACGACCCGGAAGGGAAAGCCGATGCGATCGCAGCCCTCGAGAGCGCCGGAAATGGTAACTTTGAGTTGGTGCTCGCCGACATCCTCATGCCGGGTATGGACGGCTACGAGTTTGCGCGCCGCTTTAAAGCCGACGCCGCCCTCGCGTCGACCCCCCTTGTGGCCGTCACGGCTCTGGCGATGCCGGCCGATCGCAAGCGAGCGGACGAAGCCGGCTTTGACGGTTACATCACTAAGCCCATCGAACCCCTAACCTTCGTTTCGCAGGTAGAAGCTTTTCTTCGAACCGGTTCCACCTGATGGCAAGAGTTCTCGTCGTCGACGATGCGCCAGAGACGCGGCTTCTCGTACGCACGCTCCTCACGTATGCGGGCCACGAAGTGTTCGAAGCCGCCGACGGTGCCGTCGCGCTTTCGAACATAACGGAGCACCAGCCGGACTTAGTTCTCCTCGATTTCTCGATGCCGGCGATGAGCGGGCCCGAGTTCGTTCGAGCGTTGCGTGCCGACCCGCGTGTGGGGCGGACCGTCGTCGCACTCTACACGGCGACCGCAATGAGTCCGGCGCTCCGCGACTTCATGGAGATGTATGAAATCCAGCAGGTCATCCCCAAGCCGTCCGAGCCGCTAGAACTTCTTGAGGCCGTAGCACGCGCGCTAGCCAGTTGATCTCCAGCGCCAATCGCGGATCTCCGGCATATCTTCACCATGCTCTTCGATATATCGGCGATGCTTGACGAGCACGTCGCGTATCAGCTGCTGCGCGTGAGCGGCGCGATTACCGAGGCGCGGGACCCGGTCGATCGCATCGTCGGCCAGATGGAACCGATCCAAACCGTTACGCACCGTCATGTCGAACGGAGTGGTCGTCGACCCTTCCTCGCGGTACCCGTGAACGTGAAATCGTTCGGCATTCGGCCGTTTATAGGTGAGACGATGGACGAGCGCCGGGTAACCGTGGTAGGCGAAAACAACCGGTACGTTGGTGGTAAAGATTGAGTCGAACTCGGCAGGGCTCATGCCGTGCGGGTGTTCTTCCCGAGATTGCAGCGTCATGAGATCGACGACGTTGACGACGCGAACCCTTAGCTCGGGTACGTGCGTTCGCAAGAAATCTACGGCGGCCAACGTCTCGAGCGTCGGCACGTCGCCAGCGCACGCCATGACGACGTCGGGCTCGGCATCTTCGTCGCTACAGGCCCATTCCCATATGCCGGCGCCGGCGGTGCAGTGGCGAATGGCTGCTTCCATGTCGAGCCACTGCCATTCCGGCTGCTTACCGGCGACGATGACGTTGATATAGTTGCGGCTGCGTAGACAGTGATCGGCGACCGAGAGCAGTGTGTTTGCGTCCGGCGGCAGGTAGACGCGCACGACATCAGCCTTCTTGTTCACGACGTGGTCGATAAAACCGGGATCCTGGTGGCTAAAGCCATTATTGTCCTGGCGCCAGACGTGCGAGGTAAGTAGATATGTAAGCGACGCAATTGGGCGCCTCCACGAGACCTGACGAGCCGTCTTCAGCCATTTCGCGTGCTGGTTCACCATCGAATCGACGATGTGAATGAATGCCTCGTAACACGGGAATATTCCGTGGCGTCCCGTGAGAAGGTATCCTTCGAGCCAGCCCTGGCAAAGATTCTCGCTAAGCACTTCCATGACGCGCCCGGTCGGCGAGATATGATCGTCTTCGGGTAGAATCTCCGCTGACGGAGCAGCGCTGCGTTACCTCGAACAGCGCGTCGAGGCGGTTCGACGTGGTCTCGTCGGGACAAACGACGCGGAACCGGTCAGCATTCAGCAGCACGATATCGCGCAGAAACGCTCCAAGCGCGCGCGTCGACTCCGCCTCAACTGCTCCTGGTTGCGGCACCGCGACAGCGTAATCGCAAAAACTCGGCATCGCCAGATCGCGAAGGAGCAGACCGCCATTGGCCTGCGGGTTCGCTCCCATGCGGCGGGCACCGCGGGGAGCGAGATCGGCAAGCTCAGGCACGAGGCGCCCGTTTTCGTCGAAAAGCTCTTCGGGACGATAGCTGCGCATCCAGTCCTCGAGCATGGCAAGATGCGAAGGGTTCTCGCGCACGCCGAGCAGGGGAACTTGATGCGCGCGGAACGTACCTTCGACCGGTACCCCATCGACGCTCTTGGGACCGGTCCAACCTTTCGGCGTGCGCAAGACGATCATCGGCCATGGTCTGCGCTCACGAAATCCCTCGGATCTTGCCTTGCGCTGAATCTGGCGAATGTGCGCGAGAGCTCGTTCGAGTGCCGCCGCCATGAGCTCGTGCATTTTCGCGGGATCGTCACCTTCAACTAAGAACGGCTCGTAGCCGTAACCTTCGAACAGGTGCACGAGTTCTTCTTTGGGGATGCGCGCCAAGACGGTCGGGCCGGCGATCTTATAGCCGTTTAAGTGCAGAATCGGTAGTACCGCGCCGTCGCACTGCGGGTTGAGAAACTTATTCGCGTGCCAGCTCGTCGCCAGCGTGCCCGTCTCGGACTCGCCGTCTCCGACCACCGCGGCCACGGTCAAATCGGGATTGTCGAAAGCGGCGCCGAAGGCGTGTGCAAGCGAATATCCAAGTTCGCCGCCCTCGTGAATCGAGCCCGGCGTATCGGGTGATGCATGGCTGGGGACACCGCCCGGAAACGAAAACTGCTTGAAGAGCCGGCCTAATCCAACTTCGCTCTGAGGAACGTTCGGGTAGAGTTCGCTGTACGTGCCTTCGAGATACGTATTGGCGACCAGCGCTGGGCCGCCGTGTCCCGGGCCCGCGACGAAGATCACGCTGAGATCGTGACGTTTGATGAGACGGTTGAGATGTGCGTAGACGAAATTCAACCCGGGCGTCGTTCCCCAGTGGCCAAGCAAGCGCGGCTTGATGTCATCTGGTGCCAAGGGCCGTTTTAGCAGTGGATTACGGTCGAGCAAATAGATCTGCCCAACGCTCAAGTAGTTAGCCGCCCGCCAATACGCGTCAATGCGCTGCAGTTCTGCTTGCGAAAGTATGGGCGCGAGCGTCGTTTCCATGCCCGCAACCCTACCTTCGGTTTGCGAAGAACTCAGGAAGCTTCGGTTCCCACGGGGTTCAAAAGTGAGGAGTAGAGTGCACCCATGGCCCGTTTGAGAGATCAAACGTCGGTTCGAGGCGGGGTTACCCAAACGGAAGCCCGTCTCGAGTCTTATTTTACTTCACGGCGCGGTCTCGACGGCATCGCACGAATGAGGCTGCGCGTGCCGGTGGCCGGCACGTCGCAGGAACTCTTTATCGATCGGGAAGTCCGGATAGAGGCCTGGCGCGATCGCGACGACCAGAACCTCAACGATCTGATACGTATCAGGTGGACTCCCGAAGGCAGCGTCGTCTTCCCAAAATTTGCCGGCACGCTCGTCGTATGGGGGGAAGGCGATCCTGACCTCAGCTTCATCGAGCTAGACGGCGACTACAAGCCACCGCTAGGTGCTGCCGGCGAACTCTTCGACGAAACAATAGGGCATCGTATCGCCCAATCGACCGCCCGCGAGCTTCTAAAAGACCTAAAGCGCGGAATCGAAACCCAATCACACCCCGTGCAATTGGGTCCCCAAGCACACTCCTTGGACGAAGATTCCGTGAACCGCGTTCCCGCTTATTCGTCACAACGCGGTACGGTGCGATTATTCAATCTAAATCCTGACATTAAGGAGAATCATACTTTTATGCCTACGGAACTTGCGCCGACAAAGCCCGCCGCTATCACGAGAACGATGAAAGCCTTTGCGATGCTCGGTCTCGGGCGTACGGGTTTCGTCGAAAAGCCGCTTCCGGTGGCCGGGCCAAACGATGCGATCGTCAAGACGACGCATGCGCTCATTTGCACGTCCGATTCACACACGGTCCGCGGCGCGATCGGGCCACGCGAGTTGCTGACGCTCGGACACGAAGCCGTTGGCATCGTCTACGCGGTCGGCTCGGAAGTCCGGCGATTCAAACCTGGCGACCGCGTCGTCGTCGGTGCCATTACGCCCGATTGGGGCTCGGAAGAGGCGCAGAACGGCTTTCCTTCGCAGTCGTCGGGGGCTCTCGGCGGCTGGAAGTACGCCAATATCAAGGACGGTGTTTTTGCGGAATACTTTCACGTCAATGAGGCCGATGCGAACATGGCATTGATTCCACTCGACGTTGCCTCAGAGCAGGCCGTATACTGCGCGGACATGCTTTCAACCGGGTTTATGGCAGCCGAGCACGGCGAGATCCCGATCGGTGGAACCGTCGCCATCTTCGCGCAGGGGCCGGTCGGTTTGATGGCGACTGCCGGCGCGCGGCTACGTGGGGCCGGGCGAATCCTCGCCGTGGAAAGCGACCCTCGTCGAGCCGATCTGGCTCGCGAGTTCGGCGCACATCTTGTAGTCGATTTTAGTAAAGAGGATCCGGTTGCGCGAATTCTCGCAGAAACCGGCGGCATTGGCGTCGACACCGCCATCGAGGCCCTGGGTGCGGAGAAGAGCTTTCAGCAGTGTGTCGAGGTGACAAAGCCTGGCGGAACGATCTCCAACGTCGGTTATCATGGCGCCGGCGACTACGTTGCGATCCCTCGGGTTGCTTGGGGCGTCGGGATGGCCGACAAGACGATCCGAACCGGGCTTTGCCCGGGAGGAAGCCTCCGCTTGGAAAGACTTCTGAGGGTTCTCCAACAGCGGCAGCTCGATCCGACAAAAATGACGACACACACGTTCAGCTTCGCAGATATGGACAAAGCCTTCGAGATCATGGATCGCAAGCTCGACGGCGTGCTGAAGCCGCTGATCGTCTTCTAGACGTGCGGTGCCGATCACAGCCAAATGGCAATCGTCGTCAAAGTAATCTAGCATCGGCCCACAAAGAATTTCGATGAAAGAGCTCAAGGTTACGCCGACCGTCGGAAACAACGAACTCGCTAAAGAGAATCGCGATGCTTGCGTACGATTGCGCCTGGAACGCCGTGTCCGCAATGTCGGTATTCCGACGATTTAGGACATAACTCCGGGCTACTGACTACATCCGGCTGCTTGCAAAATGAGCGTCGCGACTTCCGGTGCATGGCTTACAAGAGACAGGTGACCAGAGTCGAGCTCGATCGTCGTCGCCTTCATGCGCGCCGCCATAAAGCGTTCCAAGTCCGGATTGATCGTCCGATCTTGCTTCGAGACGGCGTACCATGATGGTTTGGAACGCCAGGCTGCCACCGTGGTCTTCGCAGTCTCTGTGAGTGTCGTGGCATATGGCTGTTGAACCGCGTGCAGTTCACGCGCTTTCGCGGGCTCGACCCCGTTGGCGAAATCGGCTAGAAACGCGCGTTCGGTTAGCTGCGAAAAACCATCCGATGTGACGATGCCGGCGCTTGCCGGAGGGCTCGGATACTTTGCAGCGAGCGCGGTATAGTCTTCATCCGCGTCGGGCGCGCGTGCGGCCACGAACACGAGTGCTGAAACGTTCGGATCAATTCCGACTTGGCAAGCGATCATCCCGGAGTAAGAATGAGCCACGAGCACGGTTGGCCCGTCTTGTGCCCTCACTGCCCGGCGTGCCGTGGCGACATCGTCTTCGAACGAGCGCAGCGGATTTTGCACCGACGTAATACGAAAACTTAGTGGCTGCAGGCGGTCGATCACCTCAGACCAGCACGATCCGTCGGCGAAAAGGCCGTGAAGAAACACGATACGTCGAGCGCTCAGGGCGGCTTGGGCCTGCTTGGAAACGCCGAGCACCGAGCCGGCGGCTCCGGCAGCAAGGCTTATCGAAAACGTACGTCGATCCATAATGGTACTCCTTAGTTCGAAGCTGACTGCGGTAACATTGAACTTCGCTTCATTTGACCAACTTAGGGTTTCGCTAATTCACCATGAGCAGCAAGAGCAACGGCAAAGCCTCGTGCGACACGGTGAAAGGCACCTAGGAGTTAGCCAGAGGTTGCGCAGCAAACTGCGCGTACCGTTCGCGCACGCGTACGGCCTCCACGTGGTCGTACGCTCGCGCGGCTTCGAGCGCAAGTTCTTCCAACAAGGCCACTTCATCGGGGTCGAGTTGCGCGCCGTTCGCGTGCGCGCCATATAGCGTAAAGGAAACGAGTTCGTGGCGCACCGTCACGGGCATCGCAAGGGTGTAGATCGCCGCATTTGCGGCATCGAGTTGCGCGCGCAGATCGTCGAGCCAGACCACCTTTTCGTCGGCGAGCAGCATTCGCACCAGCAGATGGTTCCCGTCGAATCCTGGCGGCGCTACCATCGTTTGGCTCGCGGTCGCAATGCCCTCGAAACGGGTTCCTCCAGCGGACCGCCGGTAAAGCGCGGCGGCCGCGAGATCGATCGCGTCAACCGGTACCTGCACCAGGCCGTCCGCTATCGCAGCTTCGTCGGTTGCATAGGGGAGCGCCGACGCCGCCCGTCGCAGGTATCTCTCGGCGAGCCGTCGTCGCCGAAAGAAGACCGATTCGACGAAACTCTCGACGCTGCGGTTGATGCGATCTAGCAGAAAGCCGATGCCGATCGCGGTCAGCAGCTCGAAACCGATCGCTAGGCGTCCGATCGCGACCACGCGCGAAAACACCCAATCCAAAATCGAGACCATCGTTACGACGCCCAGAGATAAAACGCCGTACACCACGGCCCGGTTCAGCACGAAATTTACGTCGAGCACGCGAAGCCTAAAGACGGCATACGCAATACAGATCGGCATGAGGACGACGGCAAAGCCGACGACCTGCCCGACGACAAACGGTATTCCTGGGACGAAGTAGATCGCATATGCGACGAAGGATGCGATCGTCCCGATTGCCAGAAAGCCCCAGCGCTGCCGGTCGCTCGGCGTCGCCATCGCGACGTTCTTTGCAACGATCAATCCGGCGAGGAGAAAGGCGCTGAGCGGAATAATGGCGCTCGGAACGATGTCCCAACGCGGAAGCGAATCCCTGACGAAAAACATTCGCCACTCGACGACATAGACCACGTACGACAGGCTGAGAAACACCCACACGAGAGGATCGATCCGGCGGCGCCACCCGAGCACGTCACCGTTGGGAAAACGCAGCACGAATGGCAGCAGCGGCAGGACGCTCCACGGTCCGAAGACCGTGGTTAATACGAAGCTGAGCGCCAAAAAAGCTGATTGTGGCAACACGTGCGACCAATACATGAACGCAGGGCCCGTACCAAAGTAGCCAACGGCAAAAAGATAGAATGCCCACGACATTATCGACGGCCGCAAAAAGACGAGCAAGAACGCCACGACGAGAAAGACCGTAGGCGGCAGATATGCGAGTACACCTCCGATGCGCCCCAACATGCTGAAGCTCCGATCGGGTACTGCCGTCAAGGTTACGGTGCGCGCAACGCCCCCGCGCTCGAATGTCAGCGTCTCACGCTCGCCCGGATACGCCGACCGCACGCGCGTCGGAAGCTCGAGGTTACCGCGCGCGACCAGAATATCGCCTGTGCGCACTCCCGCGCGGTCTGCGACGGAGCCGGGCTCAATGGCCGAAACGATTAATCGCTGCGGCGGAAGCGCGATCCCGAACGTGCCTTCGCCCCAGTTCTCCGCGAAATCGACGTGCCCGATCGGCACGTAATAGATCACGACGACGAAGAGCGTTACGATTATCAGGAGCGCTCGCGCAAGCGTCTGACGCATTACAGGTTACGGACTAGCGGCGAAATATTGTTCAAAACCCTCCGAATCCGTCATTCCGGTGCGACTTCGTAAGGTAAACCTTGGACCTTACCCACGGAAAGCCTTGGCGTAGCAGACCGCCAAAGGTTCCGTCTGCTCACGCGAGGCAACGTTGCTGGATTTCGCAACCGCGGGTGGAAAGGCACGGGAGCAGGAGTTGTATAGATGATGATAAGGGGCTTGGCCTCCCACGCTCCAGGCGGAGGCGGCGGCCACAAATGAAGATGAAGCGGCTTCCGAGCTATCACGTTCCGGCGAGCCGGCTCGGCATGGGCTCGAGCCTGGGGAATTCGGCGCTTTGGGTCAATACGAAGAACACCGGCGACATCGAACGGATCTTCTCCGTCGCGGCAGGCAAGACGCTGGTCGGCTCCTTCTCGGTGCGTTACGGTTTGGTCGGGCGCCCACTGTGGGACTTCCGGCTTGGACACGAGCACGACCCCGGCGAGAAATCGTACACACCGCTCGACGCGACGGACGGCGAAGTCACGTTCGATATTCATCCGGCCTATCAACGGCGCCGTTTCGTTTTGGCCGCCGCGCTCAACGTGCGCGAAACGGTTTTCCTCCCGCTCCTTGCGCGTGAAGAAGCGCAGAGCGACCCGCCGATTCTGTATTATCTCATCGACATCGAGAACAGCAGCGCCCGCGATCACAACGTCCGGATCGTTGGGTCCGCTCGCTTGCGCGGCGAGACCGCGGACGACGTGATCGCGGAGTACGACACCTCACTTCAAGGACTCGTTGCAACGAACAGGCACGAGCTAAGACCGACACGGACCCTCGCTTGCACGGAGAAGCCCGTGGCGCACGAAACGCATTTCGACTTCGGCCACGTGTACGACGCCACGCAGATGCGCACGCTTTCGAACTCATGCGAGGCAAGCGGTGATATCCTCGGCGCTCTGCAAGTCGAGCTCGATCTCAAGGCCGGTGAGCGAAAACTGTTTGCATTTACGATCGGAGTTATTGAGGGCAACGCGGACGAAGCGCGAGCGACGTTTCAATCGATGACGTCCGGCGCGGATGCCCTCGACTTAACGATCGCACATCTTGAAGACGTGATCCACCGCAGCGAGGTGATAACACCCGATCCGGTGATTAATGACGGCGCGCTGTGGAGCAAGGTCAACATGCGGCGCGTCATGGCGAAGTATCCGACAGGCTGGCTTTTTACCAACGACCCCGGCGTCTCGTCCAACGTCGTCTGCCGCGACTGCGCTTGGTTCGTCGTCGGTAACAACTACTTCATGCCGCAGTTCTCGCGGTCGCTTTTAGACAAATGGGCAACGCTGCAGTACCCGGACGGAAAACTTCCCGAGTTCGTCAACGCGCTGACGGACCAACCCGAAGACGATGGGCTGAACATCAACGACGATACGCCGTTGTACGTGATGGCAGCCGACCATTATTACCGTGCCACGGGAGACCTGGACTGGTTACGCCAGATCTATCCATCGCTTGCCAAGGCGGGTCGGCATATCGTTTCGCAGATGGACCCGCGCGATTTGGTCTATTGCAGTGCGAACGATCCGCGGGGCTACGTCTGGGCAATTGCCGGCTGGCGCAACGTGATTCCGAACTACAGTATCAACGGAGCCGTGACGGAGATCAATGCGGAATGCGTCGCGGCACTTCGCTACCTCGCGTATCTTGCGGAACGCATTCCCGGGAGCGATGCGGACGCGCGATATTTCATGGATTATTCCAATCGCATTCGGCACGCCATGGCGAAGCATCTCATCAACCCGGACAACCGCATGTTCTATCTCAACATCGGCGTCGAGGGGGAGGCCCACACCGATCTGACCGGAGACGAAGTGTTTCCGGTTATGTTCCGCGCATGCGACGAGGAAACGGCTTACCGCATCATCAGTCGTCTAAACTCCCCGGATTTTTGGACTTCGGCGGGCCTAAGAACCGCGTCAAATTTAGATCCGCGCTACGATCCGGCCGCGTTTTCGGGACTCGATCGGCGGAGTGTGGCCCGGTCTGACGTGGTGGTACGCATTCGCGGCTGCACCATTCCACCCGGAGTTCATGGTCAAGGCGCTGCGTTCGTCGTTCGAACATTACGCCGAAAATCCGCGCCGTTACAACACGGTCCCGGGGCAGTTCAGCGAATGGTTTGACGGCGAATCGCTCGTCAATCGAGGTATGCGCTTGTCGCCGTGGGAACCGCCACGCTTCTTATGGGCGGCGATTGAAGGGGTTTGCGGCTTAACACTCACGGGCGATTTGCCGCAGATTCAACCGCTCGTACCGGTAGACTGGAGATGGCTGGCGCTTCGCCGCGTACCGTATCACGGTGAAGAGATAAGCTACTTCGCCGTCCGGGCGCGCAACACGTTCGATCTCTACACGACGTGCGAGATCGATACCGGCCATCGACACTCGGTATATACAACCGATGCATCGGACGACATCCCGATCTTTTCGCGAAACGCTCGCGTCGTCGCGTTCGAGCGCGAACACGAAACCATATTGCTCGTCGGCAACGTTACCACGACGTCCATCAACGTTCCGGTCGACCTTTCGTCGATCCTGATGGCGGACGCGAAGTATCGCTTAAGCATCTACAACTCCGAAAGCGACGCTTGGGAGAGGGAAACCGTTATCGCGCGCGAGGAAGTGACGAGCGTCACGGCGACCATCGAAAGCCAGGGCTACCGCCTCATGCACTTCACGTGCGTGGACGAGTGATTTCACTACTCGGCAACGCTATCGACCCACCACGCGTGCACCAGCCACATCGCATCGGGATGCTGCGCGCCGATCGCGCGCAGCGCGTCGACGATGCCCGCGTAGCCGACGTCTCTCCCGGTCCGGACGGCGACCGCATCGTAGTCGGCGTCCCGCGCGAGCACGCCGTGGAGGCTCGCGAACAGCTCCTCGTCGCTGCCCGGCACGATGACTTCGGCCTCGTCCGAGGCGCCGCCGTCGTCGCTGGCTTCCGGGCGCTGAGGAAAAACCTGCCAGGGCCCGCGCGGATGTCCGACCATTCCGGCTCGTTTCCAGGAAAAGCGATGCGCCGCCACCTTCGGAACATCGAGGCCGCGCGGCATCGCATCGACGCGCACATCCCATGGCGACGTCAAGAGGATCGACAGCGTCATGCTCCCTGTTTCCGCGTCACGGGCGGCGCTCCCCGGACCTCAGACACTTCGTTGTGTACGGCGCGTGTTATGATTATCAGGTCATGAGTCGCATAATCAACATCTGGGCCGACGTTATTTGACCGTTCTGCTATCTCGGCTCGGTCTGGGCCGAAGAGGCGGCGCGAGAACTGCAAGCTGACCTGCGTTGGCTTCCCTTTGAGATCCATCCGGATACGCCGCCCGAGGGAGCACCGAAGCCGTTTCCGCCGGAGGACTGGCCGCGGGTTCGCGCGAGGCTCGAACATTTAGCGCGAGAAGTCGGACTTCCAATCGATCCGCCGCAACGTAACGTCAACTCGCGTTTCGCGCTGGAGACGGCCGAACTCGTGCGCCTTCAAAAAGGCGACGACCCGGCGGGCGCCTTTTATCACGTCGTCTCGCGAGCATTCTTCGCCGAACGCGCCGATATTTCGAAACCCGAGATCATCGTCCCGATCGCGCAACGCTTCGGCATCTCGGCTTCAGACGTGGAAGCCGCATGGCGAGATCGCCGGTTTTCTCCTGCCGTCGACGGGTTCATCGAAGAGGCCCACGCGGCCGGCGCTACCGGCGTCCCGGCCATGGGGTGGCCGCATCGGCGCGCGATCGTCGGGATGATGCCGGCGGCCGAGCTCGTGCGTCGACTTCGCCCTTAGCGCAGGTCGAGGAGCACCCACGCACTGTAGAGACTCGCGACCGCGAGGATTACTCCATCCTCGAAGCCGTTTCCGATTGGATTACCCGGCCGGCGTTTGCTCGATCGAGTCCACTCGATCGGGATAGAAGGCAAGGTGGTCTTTAATTTCGGCGACGGCGGCGTACGGAGCCTCGTACGTCCACACCGCGTTCTTGCCGCGACCACCGCCAACCGCGATGCTGTAGTAGGCAGCGTCGCCCTTGTACGGGCAGTAGCTTTGGTTGTCGCTTCGCTCCAGCAGCGACATATCCACGTCATCGCGAGGGACGTATTGGACGGGCGGATAGTCGCTCTCGCGCAACGTCAAGGCGCGCGCGGTATCGGCGACAACCCATCCGGCGACGGTAATCCTAACGCGCGATCTGTTTGGCTCGATTGTAATGGGGTGCTCGGAATTCGGGATCTTCACGGTTTTCATGAGCCACGAAACCGCCGAAAAACCGCGCAAGTTGCGGGGTTACTTTCTCCGTCACCGCTCGACCGCGGGATTCCCGACGCCGGGTAGCCTCGGGAATCCCTAGCAGCGTGGCCTCGGAGTTCCTAGTAATAGAACCCCTGCAGCTGGTCGGCCTGCGGCCCATTCACCCAGCCGCTCCGTGATGTGGGGTTGATCGAGATGCGCACCGGAATGACGCTGCTGGCGTCGGAGAAACTGAAGCCATTGATGGACTCTTCGAGCGTTCCGCTCTCGTTGTAGACCTGGATGCTGCTGCCACTGGGAGACGTGCTCGAGACGGGCTGGGCGATGAGAAACAATCCGTTGACCGCGTCGTTCGCGACGAAGGCTCCTGCCTCGAGTTGGCCGGCGTTGTTGGGCAGCTGCACGCGGTTGCCCGTCTCCTTGGCCACGTTGTAGAACTCCACGCCGCCATCGAGCTCGGTGGTCGTGCACGCAATGCCGGTGCTCGAGTCGTATGCCGATGCCGTTAGCGTAGCCGCACCCGACCGAGCCGGGGCAGTTGACGCCGGAGAAATGCGTCATCTTGCCCGACTTCAGGCCAACCGTCCAGATGACCGGCGGCGGTCCGCCGGCCGCGCCAAAGCTCGGCGAGGTCGCCATCACGGCCAGATTGTTGACGGTATCCTCCGCGAGTTGCGGCTGCGTGCCAAGTGCGAAGTTGGTCTCGTTTAAACCGATGACTTTACCGAACGTATTCTTACCGACGTCGGAGACGATGAGCTCCAACGGATCGGATCCTTCGCGCTGGTACCCGAACACGACGCTGGTGTCCGTACTTTGATTTGGAGCCCACTCGAGCACGTTAAAGAGTTTGAGCGGTGGAATCCACCTGCCGTTGAGGCGGTTCTTCGTCAATGGATTCAGGAGGTGGTACATGTCTTTTGTCGGCGTCTGGCCGGGTATCCCGGCCTTTTGAAAATCCACGAGTCCAACGTCGCCGGCGAAGATGCCGTCGGCAACGTAGTCGTCGCCCTTTCCGACTTTCTTCCCCGTAATCGCGCCGAGGGTTTTCGTTATTTTGCCGGTCGTTTCGTCGAACGTCTGCACGGAGATTTGGCTGCCTGCCGCAGCGAGAACGCCGTCGTTTCCGTTCGAATCGATGTCGAACCCGAAGATCTGGCCGCCGTCGGAGGCCGTCAGCACGGGGCCGAGCGAGCCGCCGTCACGGACAGCCGTGAGATGCGTGGCCGGAGTAACTCCTCCGGCTGGGGTCGTCGTCCCGGCGCACGCGCAGAGCGCAAGCAATACGAGACAGGAGCTTGGTAATATCAATAAGCGATTCATTCGAGCATTCTGCCTGCCACTTATGAAAAAATCCTAAATGCGACTTTCGTCACGGTTAGCACTGCGCCGATATCCTAATACGTTAGCCTAGCCGAGGCGACATTCGCGTTGGCGCGTTGCAAGAGCACCGATCGTAATGCGCTCGCGCGGACGCACCAGCAGCGACGCCGTCTCGCCGGTGCTCGTCAAGACGCCGAGATCAATGGTGCCCGTCGGCATTTCTCCGATCGCGTGCAACGAGCCGCCGGGCTTATCGGCGATGATGTACATCCACGACCCGTCACGCGCGTAGAGAATCTTCGCTGCGACGGGGTTTGCCGACTCCGGCGCCATGGAGACATGGTTGAAATGGCTGTGGACCATCGTGACGAGCGCGACGTCGTCGGCCTTCAGTCGTTGCTGGAGAACGAGCGTTTGCCACCCGAGGCCGAGGAAGATTAGCGCGATCGCCGCCGCGAGCGCAAAGCGAAAGATGCTCGGGCGGTCTTTAGCGCGCCAAGCTGCGGCCGTACGGAATCACGCAGCCTGCGCTCCAGCGCGGGCGACGGCGAGGCCACGGGCAACGCTGCCGCCAGCGAAGCCGCGACGCTCCGTGCCTGCGTGACGCGCCCCGCGCACGCAGAGCAGAGCGCGATATGGCGTTCGACGTCGCGCGCGGCATCGTCGTCGAGCAGGCCCAGCGGATAGAGTTCCGCGTTTTCGCCGAGATGTTCCGTCACGAGCGGTCCCCTTCGGTGCTGGCGAGCTCCGCCTGCAGCTTACGCATCGCCATCGAGATCCGGCTTTTGATCGTGCCCAGTGGAACGTTTAACTCCTGCGCGATCTCGACATGCGTCTTGTTTCCATAGTACGCGAACGTAAGCGCCGTCCGCTGTTCCTCGGGAAGCCTCCCGAGGGCGGCCTGCAACCGCTGCGTCTCGACGGGATCGACCACCGGCGGATCGACCGACGTTACGGGCGCAAGGCGGGCCATTTTCAACTCCCGTGCGTCTCGGCGGCCCTCACGCCGAATCATCCCGAGTGACTCGTTGCGCACGCAGGTAACCAAGTACGCCTTTAACATCTCTCGGTTCCCGGAGAAGCGGTTGGGCGAACGCCATACGCGCACGAGCGCATCGTGAACGGAGTCTTCGGCCTGGCCGCTATCGGTAATGGCGTGGCGAGCAACGCTGAAGAATAGACGCGACCACAGCGCATACACCTGCTCGAGGCCCGACGGCCTGCGCGCGACAAAGGCCTCGACGAGCTCGTCCATCTAACGGCTGACATACGGCCCCGTGGATTTCACAACCTTGGTATACCGCCGAGGCCGGTCTCGGATGACCCGACCCATCCGCACATACCCGCGGCGGCATATGCACCCACATGAATAGATTATTTACGGGCCTGCGCGTTGCACTGCTGGCCGTCGCCCTCACCGCCGGCGCCAACGCCGCCGTCCCACCACTGCTTCCGGCCGTCGCGACGGTTCACATCAAAGATTTCAAGTACAATCCGCCGGCCCTGACCATCCACGTGGGCGACCGCGTCACGTTTATCAACGACGACGACGAGGCGCACACCGTAACGGCCACCGACAAATCGTTCGATTCCGAGGGGCTCGACACCGCCGGTACGTGGCAGCACGTGTTTAGCAAAGCCGGCACCTACCACTATTTTTGCGAGCTGCATCCATACATGAAGGCGACGATCGTCGTCCTGCCGCTGCAGGAAAGTAAAGGAGCTAAAAGATGAAACGCGACGACTTCCTCAAGCACGTTGCTTGGACCGGGACCGGCATAGCGTGGTCCTTGTCGAGCAGCGGATTATTCAATGCGCAAAGAGCGCTAGCCGCGGGTAGCGGAATTTCGTTCGTGCAGATCAGCGATAGTCATATCGGTTTCTCGCACCCCGAAAACCCTGACGTCGCCGGGACCTTTCAACAGACCATCGACGCGATCAACGCGATGCCCGTGCAACCGGCCTTCGTCGTCCATACCGGCGACGTCACCCATCTCTCTAAGCCCGCACAGTTCGACACCGCGAAACAAATACTCGGGACGCTCAAGGCGCCGCTCGTCGTTCTTCCCGGCGAGCACGACGTCATCGGGACTTCGGGGGCATTCTTTGCAGCCTTCGGCAAAGGCGACGCCCCGAAGGGCTGGTCTTCCTGGGATCAAGGCGGCGTGCACTTTCTCTCGCTCGTCAACGTCTTCAACTTCGAGATCGACGGAAAGCTCGGCACCGAGCAACTCGATTTCGTCGAGAAGGATCTCGCGGCGCAGAAAAGCTCGACGCCGATCGTCGTCTTCGCGCACGTTCCGCTCTACGCGCTCTTTCCGCCGTGGGGTTGGACGACGGAGGACGGGTCGCGCGTCTTGGCCGCGCTGCGCCGCTTCAACGCAGTAACGGTGCTCAACGGACACATCCATCAGATCGTCCAGCATACCGACGGCAACATCCGGTTCGCAACCGCCGCCTCCACCGCATATCCGCAGCCCGCACCGGGCACCGCGGACAAACCCGGGCCGCTTCAAGTACCGCAGAGCAAGCTACTGAGCGTGCTGGGCTATCGCAGCGTCGAGATCGCGCGCAACGCGGCGACGATCTCCGACCATTCACTTAGCGCTGCCATCCCTTGACAGAGGTAGCGCGCTGTCTCTGTCCAAACAAGCCGCGTGGCGAGGTCGGGGGCCGAGTACAAGCTGGAGCAGCGCCGGCACGCCGCGGCAAATGGCCTATGCCACACATGCTGCGCCGTCAAGGTTGCCCCGGGGCGATCCACATGTCCGAAGTGTTCGGCAGACGCCTCCGCGCGCACCATTCGACGACGACGGGCAATTCGGGCGAAGAGCGAGATGAAGCGCGATGTCTCGGCCCTAGAAACGCTCGGTGATGCTTACTCTTCAGACGGCGACTACCGCGCAGCTCTAAGGAGCTATGAACGCGCCTTCGATCTCTCCGCAGGCGACGTCGGCGCTCACGCGCGACTCGCGGTCAAGGTAGGCGACACCGCGTTTCATCGCGGAATCGCAACCGACGCCGACGGTTGGTTCAATATTCCGCTGGAAGAGACGGTTCCCGGCACGGGGATTAGCGTCGCCCACCTGCACATGCAGCAGATACGGACCCTCTGGGCAAGTTCGCGAACTGCCGACATCGTACCACTTTCCGAACGTCTGCTCGATTTCGCAACTGCTTCCAACGATGCCGACTTGGTCCTTGCGACACGGCTATCGTTGGCAACGGTTCTTCACTTGTTGTCGCGGTACGATGAAGCGCAGCGCTACCTGCACGCGATCAGCGTACAGGCACTGCCCAAAGATCCCAAAGTCATCTACAAGTACCACCGTGTGTGCGCATTAATGTACGCATCTTCCGGCAACGCCCAGATGGCGTCCGACAGCTTTGCAAAGGCGCTCCATTACGCCGAGCAAGATCCAGATCCATACGCCTATACAAGCATACTCCACTCGCACGCTATGTCCGCCAGTATGCTCGGCCGCACCGAACTCGCCGCCACCTTGTTTTTGCAGGCGTTGAGCGCGGCGCGCGATCGGAATCTCGGGTGGAACGTTGCCTGTATTTCGCTCGAGTACGCGCGAGTACTCAGCCGCCGGGGCAACCGGCATTTGGCCCATGCCTACGTTAACCAAGCGGCAACGGTTGAGAATCCTCCGCCGGTCTTACTCGAAGCTTTAGCAGAAATCGGGATACCGATCGCCATCGAGTGCAACGACCCGTATCTTCTCAGCCAATGCGCGAACGAGGATGCTCTGACGTTCGCGTTTCGGTCGGGCGAACCGCCGCGCCTCGGACCCGTCGCATCTTCATTCGCCCGCTACTTCCATCGAATGAGTCAGCCGCACAGAGCTCGAGAGCTGCTCACAAAAGCTCTAGAGTATGTGAAAAACGCAGATCAGGCTTGCGATTTGCCGCTTGCGGTCGCGCAGTTTGGCGACAGTAGTTACTTCGGGCGGGCACGCGAGGTCCTGCGAAGCCGAACGCTGCTGCCGAACGCCGACGTGGCGAGCGCGCACTTACACTATTTCGACGCCCTCGTTTTAGACCGCGAGGGCGATGCAGACGGATGTATGCGTGAAGCAACGGCCGCTGCCACGTTATTTCGAAAACTCCGATGGACGAGTTACGAGTTGGCCGCGACCCTGCTTGGAGCCTCCGCCCATCGCACCCGTAGCGCGGCCGACGGATCTGCGGATCCGCCAGCGTCGATCCCCTCTGAGTTGACACTGCGAGAGCAAAGTGTTGCCCAGCTGGCGATCGTCGGATTGTCGAATCGCGAGATCGGCGAAAGACTCTCGATCTCGGCGCGAACGGTCGAGTGTCATATGACCTCGATCTTACGCCGAATGGGTCTACGGTCTCGTCACCAACTGCTCGAATCGGTACGCTGCTAAAGACTAGGGGTTTCCACGATTGTGACATGAGCCTCGGACTGCTAAAATTCCAGGGCTAGAATCTCGTTGGAGGCGACCCTCAAGATCTTTGTTTCTTCTGCTGATGCCTCGTTTTCGACCCTCGTTGTGCGAATGCTTCACCAGTTAGATGACCGATACTTTCCTGGGAGCAGACCAAAGGGAGCAGAAATGGTAGGCCAACTTTATGGCTATTCTTCGCACAATCCGTGCCGCGCTCGCCGCATCGGCTACGCTGGCGATGCTTGCGGGATGCTCCGGCGGTAGTTCGCCGTCAGCGTTCTCTCCGGGTGGACCGGGCGGTCGCGCCGACAACAGCCTGCTCGCCCCGACCATCGCCCGAGTCTTGCACGCGCCGGTGACGACGCCGAGCTTTATGGATCCAGGTGCCGCAGGCAAGCCGCTGATCTTCGTATCCGACGCGGCCGACGGGGTCATCGACATCTATCCCCAGTCCGGTAAAAGCCAGAAGATGGTCGGCCAAATCACGGGGCTGACGCAGCCGCAGGGCATCACGACCGACAAGAAGGGCGACCTGTACGTCGCAAACACCAACAGCTCAAACGTGCTCGTGTACGCGCCACCCTACACTGGGAAGCCCAAGATGACGATTAGCGACGCCCACGAGTTTCCGGCCGACGTCGCTGTCTCCAGTGCCGGCGTCGTCGCGGTCACGAACCTCTGCAATGCCCCGAAGTGCCGCCTCAACACTGGCAACGTTGTGTTGTATGCGGCGGGCAGTACGAAGAGCTGTGCCACCGTTTCCGATTCGGCGTTCAACTTCACGCGCGTCATGTTCGCCGAATTCGACAGTACGGGCGTGCTTTACATCGACGGCATGAACGGCGGATACCAGACGTCGTTCGGTCTCGTCACTGGCGGTTGCGGTGCCACGAGCATTGCGAACCTCGACTACGTCTATACGGTTAGCTTCCCGGGTGGGATTCAGATCGACAAGGCGGGCAATATCGCCTTCTGCGACCAGGTCAACCAAGTTGTCGATACGTTCGCCCCACCCGTAAACAGTGCTTTCGGAAGCCCGGTGTCGACGACGCCGCTAACGGGATCGACCTCCCCATTGGGGATTGCAATACTTGCTTCGGGAACGAATCTCTACACTGCCGACCCCGGCGGTTCCGGACTTGCGGAGGAGTATAAGTACACAGCCGGCGGCGCGGCCGAAAACACCATCGCCGTCGGCGGCCAGCCGATCGGCATCGCGGTGACCCCACCGCTCTCGAAGGAGAACAACTAAGTGCGCCAATCAACGTTAACTCGCAACGCCTTGGGCATTGCGGCGCTCGTAACATTTCTTGCGGGCTGCTCGGGCGGTAGCTCGCAAACACCGGCGCTATCCGGCTCTGCCACGAGTCTTCGACCGTTCGCGGCGAACACAAGCCACGGTTTCATGCAGGCGATCGACGCTCGGACGCAGGTCGCGTACATGTCCAGTTGGGGCACTGCCTCCGTCGTCGATGTCTTAACGATGAAGGGGCGGCAGGTCGGCCAGATTACGAACGGCTTAGCGGAGCCTCAGGGACTATTCGTCGACGCGAAAGGGAGCCTTTGGGTCGCAAACGGGAGCAACGTCCTGGTGTATCCACGCGGCAGTTTATCTCCGAGCAAGACGCTCTCGGATCCGGTTGGTATTACAACCGACGTAACGGTCTGTCCGGACGGCACGGCCTATGTAGCTGACCTTTATGACAACAGTAGCAGCAACCACGCCAGCATCCAAGTCTACGCGCATGGCAGCACCACGCCGACCGGCAACCTCGATTATGCGACCGACTTCCGAAATCCGTTCCTAACGTGCGACGCCGCCGGCAACGTCTTTGTGGCGCTCTTGACCGGCGAATACGAAGGTGATGGCCTCGTCATCGAGTTTCCACACGGCAAGCAGAAGGGCGCGAAAAGTCTCGGTATCGTCCCTGCAATCTCCCGGCGGAATCAAGCCCGACAACGCCGGCAACTTACTGGTCACCGACCTAATTGACCACACAATCACCGAATACGCGGAAAACGGTTCGCCGACCGGTCAGTCAATCGCAACCGTAACTCCGACGGAAGGCATCGCCGTTACCAGGGAGGGCGGGATCGTCCTCGGTGCGACGGACACCACGGCGGAAGGGCCCGAAGGCATTTCCTGGTCCTGGCCTAGCGGTAAGCAACTGCAAGTGTACACCTGCTGCTCGCGCATCGGTCCACCCCTCCAAGTCAACGAGGGCGTTGCATTCTACCCCGGTCAAAAGGGCATCTGATACCAACGGGGCCGGTCAGGGAGTCCTCGCCGGCGAGCGTATATTGAGACGCTCGCCGGCGCGCCGCCGGGCGTCCGAGGCGTTGCGCATCACTCGGCCGGCTGGTAGCTCAAGGTTCGAGCACAACCTTAATGTAGCCGTCGCTACGCGCGTCAAACTTTGCGAATGCGTCTGCAGCCTCGCGAAGCGGCAATCGCTGTGACACGATGGCGCTGGGCTTGATCCGACCGCGGACGATCGCGTCGCGCAAGTGGTCGTTGTAGCGCTTGTCGTCGTCTCGACCCATGCCGATCGTGACACCTTTCTTAAACAGCGTACCCCAGGGGATAAGATACTCGCCATGTTGCGCGCTCGCGGCTCTTGCGCGTGGATCGCTGTCGAGAAAGACCCCGATAATACCCAAACGGCCCTTCGGCGCGACGATTCGGGCAAGATCGTCGATGACGGCCGTCGGCTTTTCCACGGAGTAATCGTGTGGATCGCGCGCCTGAAATCCAATCGCATCGATGCCCACGGTCGCGCCCAGGTTCGCCTCTTCGCCCCGCCACGCGATCCCGGTTCGCTCGCGTGCGAGTTGCTCGAGGATACGATCGGCCGCATTGCCTTCGCGCATGTCGATCGGTACGGCGCCGAGCTCTCCGGCCTTATCGAGGCGCTCCGGAATGGCGTCGACGACGAACACCTGGGCCGCGCCCCGCATGTACGCGCACATCGTGGTAAGGAGTCCGATCGCGCCGGCGCCATAGATCACAACGATGTCGCCTTCGCGCACTCGAGTAAGCTCGGTCGCGTGAAAAGCCGTGGGCAACGCGTCGGCCAGCAACACGAAGTCATGTTCCCACGAATCGCCGGGCTCGCCAGGCAGCCGCAAGCAATTCGCATCTCCAAACGGCACACGCAAAAGCTCGGTTTGGGCACCCGTGTATCCGCCCATGCCGGGGTATCCGTACGCTGCGCCTGCTTTACCTGGATTGGTCGTGAGGCATTGCGCCGAATAGCCGTGTACGCAGTTGGGGCAGAAGCCACAGCAAATGTGCGTCGGCACGGTAACGCGGTCGCCGACCCGCACGTTCACGACGTCGTTTCCAACGCGCTCGACGACGCCAAGGGGTTCATGGCCGATCACCATCCGCTCGCCGCCACCGAGGCGCCCTTCGTAGATATGCAGGTCGGTGCCGCAAATCGCGGTGGATGATAACCGCAGAAGCACGTCGGTCGCAGCCTGGAGTTCCGGCTCGGCGACCTCTTCAATGCTAATCTGTCGGGGGTTCGTGAGTACCACGGCCTGCATCAAATCTCTCCCTTGTTTTTGATTTCAAGGTCCGCTCTGCGCGGCCCAGCAATCCTACTCCTTCGATCCCCGTTGCAACGGGGTCACGCAGGTATTCAGAATGCGCACAATATATGCACATTCGACACCCTTTCAAGGAGGCCAATATGGGTACCAGCGATCTGAACGCTACGGTAGAGATAAAGAGCGGTTTGCAGAGGGAACCTTGGACTTGGGCCCAAGCCGCCACACTTAGCTTAGACGAAAGCGGCTTTCGCGATCCTGAGGGACTCGGGCGCGCCGGAACCGAGCCTGGGCTCCTCGATATTTCGCGCGTCACCCAAATGCTGTTAAGCACGTTTGACCGCGACGACCTATGCGCCGTGCTCGATCACCTAGTACGCCTCCGAGAAGCACTGAAACCTTAGTCGTCGGCCATTGCCAAGAGTAGCCATTCTCGGGTACCGTTGAACCACAAGCATTGCTTAGGAGATGTAATGGAGTTGTACGGTGATTCGGCTCGGTGATCATGTCGTCGTGAAGGGCGAGGACGAGGAAGCGATCGTCACCGCGGTGCATCCCGACTCACAGGTAGAAATCGAGTTCCTTCACGCATCGGAGGAAGGGCGGCGGCGCGGGCGCTACGCCGCGGAGGCGCTCGAGAAAATCTCGCGGACGCCTTAACTATTAAGGACGGCATCCATCGCCGGATCGTCGCCGGCGACGTACTGCGCGAAGGTTCGCGGCGTGTAGATGTCGGGAGCTATCGACCATCGAGCGTCGTATGGCCATCCGCTCTCCCAATAGACGTGCGAGAAATTTACGGCAATCTTGCTGTACGGCAGCGTAAAAAAGGTTTCATCGCCGGGCGAATTCGGCTTTCCGCCGGTCGGCTCTCCCACGAAAAGCGCCTGCGTCTCGCGTTGGAAATAGGCCGCCGCGTTGACGCCTGCAGAAAACGTGCGCGGTCCGATGATGATAAAGAGATGACCTCGGCGATTCACCGCCGCGTTCGCTACCATGTGCAATAGCGGCTGATTTAAGAACGTGTCGCCACCGTTGTTCCATCGCATATCGATGACAAGCTTGTCGACGTCGTGCGAGGCTAGGAAGCTGCCCAGCCGCGCCGTGAAGGCAGCGAGGCTCTCTGGAGAGCCGTTGACGATCTTGTTGTATTGAAGGTACACGACCTTCTGTGAGGGATCGTACTTGAACCAGTACGGTTCGTTCGTACGCGTTAGATAGGATGGCGGGGACTTCGCTAGCACTTCGTAGAGGTTGATCCAACCCTGTGGGCTCGGTAAGTCATTCCAGATGTCTGGATGATCCAGGGTCGTGCGGACCGAGACATCGCTTAGCGCTCCGTCGAGAGTCCTCACGTGGAGCCTAACGCGGTCGTCAAAAGTCGTTATACCCAGGGCATGCAGAAACGGAATGGCACGCAAACGGTACGGCTCGACCGCGCTCAACCAGTAATCGTTGTCTCGGCTGATGTAGGGTGCAGCCATCGCCATTATCCCTGCGATATTATGGTCGTCCATTTCGAGCACTTGCGCCCCTAAGAGGTTGCGATACGCAGGATCGGCGGCCGTGACGAACAGGCCCTCCTGGAAACGCTCGAACTTCAAGGGCAACGTCCGAGCGTACTCTATGCGCGGTCCTCCTCCGAGTTCGGTGTGGCCGTCGCCCAAGCTCTGAAGCAAGCGCATCATGGCAAGTTCAATGTCGACATCCGACATCGAGGGGATGGCGCGATCCAAGTGCTGCACCTGGGCGTCGAACTCCGGCTCGGTATAGATGGCGTTCGACACGAGCCGGTCGCCGGTCTCGGTGCGAAACGGATGATAAGCCTTGGCTTTCGCCCATCGCGCGAGAAACGCGAGATCGTAGCGCCAGCCCTGCGCGCGCGTCATACGCGTCGCGTCCACGATGCCGAGAAGATCGTTGAAGCCCGGCTGGGTGCGCAGCGAACTCAAAGCATCGTCGCTGCGCGCGTCCTCCAAATTGGCGTAGCCCCATTGCATTGCCTGGCGCAACCACCGCATTCCCGAGACGGCATCGCCACCGGATTATCGCGGACGACGACTTCGTAGAGGAGCGCCGCCGCATGGTATTCTTGGCGATCGTACGCCTTCTGAGCCGACACCAAGGTCGTGGTGAAGCTCTTAGTCGGACGCGTGGTCGCCGTCGTCGTCGCGACGAGTGCCACAGTCAAGAAGACGCGGGCGAGACGCGCCGGCGAGTCATCAAAGCGTACCATCGGACCTCCTTCGGTCGTCGCTCCATCTACGGGCCGGCGCCGAAGATGTTTCGCGGCGTGAACGCGGCTTGGATCGCGCCGGTGACGTCGATACTTCCTTTCGGCCGCGAGTTGGCCACCAGGACTTTCGTCAAATGGCGCGTGCGGGCGAGCCGATCTGCAATCCGCTCGATCTGCGCCACGATCGAGCGATAGAGCTTGCTGCGATCGAGGGTCAGCCTTCGGATCTGCGCGGCCGTCGCCGCGCGCGACCCGTCGTCGACGTCACTAAGCTCGCCGAAACGACGCGATAGGTCGACGCCCGCGGCGCCGAAGCCCTCGGCAATCGCCTGCGCGTCGGCCGCGGAGCGATAGCTCGACCGAAAGAGCGCGAGTTGCGACGGAACGTCCGGAAGGGCTGCCGCCGCGTTCGATTCGGCTTGGAACGCATGCAACCGTATCGCGTCGTTCGCAGCGCCCTTGGCACGAAGTTGCGACGCCATGCGAGCGTTCGCGTTGGCACCCTCATCTTGCAACTGACGCCGATAGCTCCCGAGGACGGCTGCATCCCTGCGCCGCGCAACGGCGAGCGCAGCCCTCTCGCGCTCGTTGAGACCGGCGAGTTGTGACTCTAGCGCCGTGCGCGTCGCAGCGTTAAGATGAAGCTCGCTGAGCTTGAGTCGGAGGAGGAGGCGTTGCGGCGCATCCCGTCGCGCAAGATCGTACGCAAGCATCAGCTCCTTCTCGCGCAGCTGCTCACCGCGAGCTCGCAACGCTCGGCCGGTCCGCTGTGCCGTTGCGCGCTCGAATGCAAGGAGGCTCGCGGCGACTTCACGATTGAGGTCGTCGCTATAGTGCGAGGCCGCGCGCTCGCTCGCGCCGCGCGAAGCGACGATCGTCGAGAGGGCCGTATTCTCTTGCAGCCAATCCGGCCGCGTATCTCGGGCCGCGATTGCTTGCGCGCGCGATCGAGCGGCGCCGGAACGACTGCGCAGCGACGCGGCGCCGCTGCGCGCCCGGCGGGCGGGGTCGTCCAGACCGGGCACGGTTTGCGTGCTGCGCAAAGCGGCGATCTCTCGATCGTACGCCGCGAGTACGCCGTGCAATGGATGGCCGGCAATCAGTCGTGGAAGGTCGGCGAACCCGATCGACGCACTGCCGGGTGCGCCGCCGGTCAGCAGCACCGCGAGGAGAAGCCATACGGAAGAACGCTGCGTCGCTTGACGTCACGGAAACTTTCTCAGGAATGAAAAGCTAACGCCGTTCGTGCCGGTCGGCGGCGGGAGCTGCGTCATCGGGTTCAGATTCAGCACGCTCATTCCAACCAGTTGCGGCTGTTGTAAGACGAAGAGCGTGGGGCCGCTCGTCGTGTACCAAGTCCCGCGCAGGCCGGTGCCGACGCTTGGATTGACCTCGAGGGTCACGCTTTGCGTACTCGGATATCCGAAGGTCTGCGCAAAGATGGCGTTGACGTTTTTTCCGAATGCTTTGACGGCGTTGATACCCAGTCCGGTTTGAAGGTCGCTCGTGATTTGCACGTTCGTAAAGCCCAGCGAACTTGCAAGCGAGGCCGAGAGCGGCTGCAACAGGTTTCGCGTAAAGAGCGTATTGACTTGACCGAGCGCGTACTGCGTCGCAGCGGATCCCGCCGAAAACCCTTGACCGCCGGTGGAGTTCACTCCGCGCACGGCGCCGAACTGCTGCGCGCCGACGAGCAGCCCGAGGATCTGCTCGCGGCTATATGAAGGGTCCGAGGCGAGCTCGAGATTCATACTCGTGACCGGGCCGGTCACGTGCAGACGAATCGCGGTTGCCGGATTCGGAACGAAGGTCGTCGCAACCGCGTCCACGTCCGGAACGAACCCGCTCGAGGGCTCGAACGTCACCTTTCCGCTCTCGATATTGAAGCTGCGGTAGAAGTTCAGCGACCCACCGGTCGAGCTGAAGCTGCCCGCCAGGGACGGCGCGGCGAGCGTTCCGCCGAGCGTCGCCTCTCCCGTCGCGCCGATATCGACGTTCGCACTCTGAATCCGAACGTTGTTTCCCGCCGTAATCTGCAAGCTTTCAAAGGCGAGATTCGGCAAAGCCGGACCTTCGTTGGCGCCACGTTTTTGGTTGACAAACGTATTGAGCGGGATGCGGGCGTTTGTGACCGACACCTCGCCGCTCACCAGCGGCGTGGCGGCGCTAGCGCGTTCGACGGCGACGCCGCCATTGAGCTCGCCCGCAAAATAGTCGGGTATGTCGAGGCGCACGTTTGTCGCACGAGCCTGGAGGTTAAAAGTCGAGCCGGCCGGTTCTCGGAAGTTCGCGAGCGCCGCCATGCCTTGCGCCGTGAGCGAGCCGCCGCCGACCGTTGCGCGCGCTTGCAGCGTCGCGCGGTTTTCGCGCAGAGCCAGTTCGGCGCCGATACCGGTGATCGGCGATTTCTCCATCGGCCCGACAAACGTGCCGTCGCGCAGCGCGAACGAACCGTCGATCTGTGGCGCATCGAACGTACCGCCGGCGACGACGCTGCCGTCGATGCGGCCGGCCATCTGCGTCCCCTTCGGCAGCAGCGGAAGGAAGTTCGAGAGCTCGACGCCATCGGCGGTCAGCGATGCCTTGATCGAACCCCTGCCGACGGCGATCCGGGAAGCACTGAAGAGAAGCGGGACTTCCGCGGCGAGGAGCGCTTTGCCGCGCGCAAAGTCGAGTTCGCCGTCGCGCACCATAACGTAACGCCGGTTTGCGTCGATTTCACCGTAGACGCGCGGGATCGCCAGGTTGCCGCGCTGCAGCGATTGCAGTGTCAGCATATCTTGCAGTTGCGGGTGCGCGAGCGTGCCGCTCACGCGCAAGAGCGAATCGAGCGTTCCGCTCAGTGCGAAGTCTTTACCGAAGGCTTCCTTGAGAAACGAGCCGATATTCGGGCTGGTGGAGTGTGCGGCAAGTGCGAGCGCATCGGTCTGGCGCAAGCCGAACGTGCCCGACGCCACCGTCCGCAGCGACGGCAGCTCCAGGGTCGCGGACGCAATCGTTCCGCGACCGTGCGCGGCCGACGCGCTCACGTCGAATCGCTCGACCGGCAAACGTCCGACGGTGCCCCCGGAGACGGCGGCGCTCAGGCTCATCGTGATGTCGGGATAGCGTCCGGAGATGCTCGTTTCTGCGTTGAGGCGCCCCGTTACCGGCACGCCGTAACCGAGCATCGGTAGCCAAGTGCCGAGATCGATCTCGCTCGCCGTTGCGTGCATATCGATCGCCTTCGCTGCCGGCGCTACGTTCCCGGAGGCGCGTGCGCTTCCGGCCGGCCCGGCGAAACTCAACTTCGTCGTGATCGAGTCGCCGCTGCGCCGCCAGTTCGCCGCGACGTTGCCAAACGCGATCTGCCGAAAGCGCGCGCCCGCAAAAGACGCGTCGCCATTGCTCGAGATGATTTGCATTCCGCGCGTCGTTGCGGAGAGCCCGAGATGCCCGGTTCCCGCAAAGGTATCGCCTCGGTCGAAGAGATCGTTGAAATCGGCGAGGTCGGCTTGCGGCGCCCGGACGTCGACGTTCGCGTCGAGGTGCTCGGTCGTGCGGCCGCTCAAAGCCACGTTCGTGGAACCGACGGTCACGCGCCCCCCCGTTAACGAGAGCGCCGAAGTGTCGCCGCGGACGCCGCCGTAGAAATCTCGAAACGACAGACCGTTGACGGCACCTTCCGGAGCACTCAGCGTGCCGGCGAAGGCCGGGCTCATGCCGGTGCCGTTGACGGCGAGCTTTGCGTCGACGCTGGCCTGAAAGAAGGGCGCCGCTCGCGGCTGCACGGCGGCAAGCAGTGCGCTCACGTCTGAGGAATGTAACTCGGTAGCGAGATCGTAGTGGGGCGCAAAGGTGCCCTGGTTTAAGAGATTCCGCACGGTTCCCGACGCTCCGATGAAGAGCGGGCCCAACGCGACCGCGGCATCGCTAACGCGCAGCGTGCCGCCGGCGAAGGCGAAACCGGCGTTACCATTGACTTCGAAACTCCGATAGCGCCCGCCGGCGACGACGACGGTTCCAGCGATGCGCGGCGAATTCGGCGTTCCGGCAACGCTCGCGCCGAAGCCAGCCTCGTCACCCAAACGCCCGAAGACGCCGCCTTCGAGCGCACCGGCTTTCGACACCACGCGCGTTTGCGCGGATGCAGTTCCCAATGCGGATTCGACGCGCGCCACGCCGTTGACGCCGATTGCCGCGTTTGCTTGGCCGCCAAAGAGCGTCGCGTTCAACGTGGCTCTGACACCCGGGATCGTAAGATTGCGGACGCGTGCGAGACCGATGGCGAGCCCGTGCGGCCGGTCCAGCGCAATGCGCGCATAGAGCGACCCTTCATTTCGGCTCACGTGCAGCGGTCCGACGGAGCCATAGCCGCGGCTATCGACGTTGAAGAGCGCGTCGAGCGCCTCTCCGGGCCCGGCGCCCGAAAGGATGCCGCGCAGCGCGATCGCCTTGGGATCGTCGGCGGTTGCAAGCGCGATGCCGTCGAGCCGCATCTCCGGCAGCATCGTGTTGAGGTATGGCAGCGCCACGGTCGAGGTATGCGCGCGCAGCAGCATCTCGATCGCGTCGCGCTTCTTCTGCAGTTCCACGCGCCCGCTCACGCCAAGATCGCTGTCTCGATAGCGGGCGGAGAGATCGATCACGTCGGCTCGCTGCCCGTCGAACGCGACGAGGCCGCTCATGCGCTCGAGCGCGACGCCGGCATAGTTAACGGCGGGCGCGCGCAAGTCGATCCACGTCAGCGGTTTCGTTGCAACGCCTTCGACGAGCAGCCCGAACCGCAGCAAACCGTGCATCGGAAGCTGTCGCGCAGCTTTGAATGCGAAGCGCAAGCTCGCGAGATCCCCGGCGCCGCGAACCGCGATGCGCAGATGCGGATTGCGCAGGTTGTAGATTCCGCCGCTCACCCGTGCAGATGCCCCGGCCACGCTCGCTAGCAGCCGCGGCGTCAGGAGTCCGTCATCGTAGACGTCGACCGGACCGCGCAGATCTTCCACCGGCTGCGCGAGGCCCGCAATCGTGAGGCGTCCGCCGGCCAACGTGGCGCTCGCCGTAAGATGCGGCGATAGCGTACTGCTCGGATCGCTTAGCGCGAAGTAGCGCGCATCGACGTTGCGGAGCATTCGCCACATCGAGCCGAAGGGACGGCGAGTCGACGATGAAATCGACCGCCGCGGCGATCGGAAGCGCGGGAGCCGTCCAGCGCTGATCGATATATCCGGCGGGCGCGTTGATGTCGCCGCGACCGCGTACCGGGTAGAGATCACCGGGCCGTTCGCCGTATTTCAGCGCTACGGTATAGAACGAACGGGCGGCCGACGAAACAGCGGCGTCGACTTGGAGGTTTTCAGCGTAGAGATGCCTCTTGTCCGCAGGCGCGTTCGGACTCTCATTACCGATATCGATCGAGCCATCGTGCACACTCGCTCGCAGGACTAGCGGTACTTGCCTGCCGCCGTTGTTCGCCGGCGCCCGAAGGCTTGGAACGTTGTAGCTACCGTCGGCGTGGCGCACGATCGTCACGTGCGGTGAGTTGGCGTCGACACTTTTCAGCCCGAAGAGGCGCTTGCCGCCGGGCAAAAGATCGCGCAAATCATACGTAAGAGCGATGCGATCGATTCGCGCGATCGGTTCGCCACGCACCGACGTGACAAGGACGTTGTCGAAGACGGCGCGATCGAGCGTCAACGTTACAGGATCGAGCGAGAGACGGACGTGCGCAATTGAGGACCGCGGCCGCCGTGATGGCAAAGCGCGCCAACGCCTTCCATTGCCAGAGTGCGAGCGCAACGATCGCAAGAAGCACTACTGCCGACCCAATATAACCGCGGACCCTTCCAATTTTCATCGACAATCTCTATCATACCCCAGGACAACGATGGGAAAGCGCGACGCACGACTTTCCGCCACGAGCGATCGCGAAGCCGGCATGAACGCGCGAAAAACTTAGAATTGACTGAGCGTAAGTGCTCGAGCGATCGACGGTGCACCTACGGGCCGAAATCCGGGTGCCAGCGTCCCGGTCCGACGAGGCCCGCTGCTGCCATTAAGCTAAAACGAGCTTACGAAAAACCGGTCCGAGCCGATGGATTTCGCATCCTCGTTCAACGAGTAGCCACGCGCCGTCATTAGTGGCTAACTTAGTGCGTTACGCTACAGGTGAGGATCCGGCAGGTCCATGATCTCCGTGATCTCAGACGCTTCGACCGTTTGCGCTGCCGCAATGGACGGCCACCTCGAGCGGACCAGGAACGACACGGCTGACAGACGGACCAGCTCGCCAAAGAGGCGACCGTTTCGCGTGGCTGCCTCGCAGTACCGGCCAAGGTGTGGAACGATATCGGGCATAAACACGGCCCTATACTACGCGCGCGGCCCGCGCCACGACATCCTCCGAATGGACGATCCTTTAGGCCAGAATTGCGCTGCGAGGCATCCATTTGGATCATCCGATCGATGGATATCGATCTTCGCAAAATTCTCGAGGGAGAGGTATGGCGTTCGCGATCAAGGCTGAGGTTTGCAATCCGGACACGAAAACGTTGGCGTTCACGGCGCAAAAGACGATGTATGGGGGTAAGCAAATCGCCGAAGGCGACACGGTGTTCGTGTTCGCTAGCGAGAACGAGGGCGGGCAAGGCCTTATCGCGCGCGGCATCGTCACCTCCGCCGAAGCGATCGCGAAGAAACGCGGCATCGTGAGGCAGACGCCGCGCGTCAGCCTCACGATCCAGTGCACCGCGCTGGCGAAGCGGCGGCTAGGGCGCAGCGAACTCAAAGCGTTCGCGGATTGGCATGACGGTCGGCCCGAGACCGAGGTCAACTTCAAATTCTATCGTCAGGCAACGAACAAGATCGTCGGCATCTCTGACGAAGCGGCGAAGTTCCTTAGCACGTTCTTCTAACGCGCTCGACGTACGCGCCCGTCGATTCCCGTTGGTGCTGCCTTACGGTGCTACGGCGATGATATCGAGGTTCTTGAAGCCCCTGTAGGTCGCGAGCAGCTTCGGCTGTGCGCCTGAGAGCCAGCCCTTTGCCGGACGCGCGAAGGCGTACACGCACTCCTTTCGGGCGTTTGCGACGTACGCAATGGAGGCGTCGCTGTTGAAAGCGACGCCGCTGATCGATGCGAGACGGCCCGGCGTGTGGAAGCTGCTTCCGCCGCCGCTCGGCGACGACACCGATACGAGGGCAGGTACGCCGTCAACCGGGGTCATCACGTCGATCTCGCCGTCGACGGAACCGCCGATGAGCGCGATCGTGCCGATGCCGAAGCACGAGCCGGCGGTGTATTTTCCCCGGCCGACGCGCGTATACGGACGCACGCTGGCAAATCCGCAGCCGCCGGAGACCACGACGGTGCCGCCATCGGGCGTCGCCAGAACCGACGCGGCGTTTTGGGAGTTCTGCACGACGATCGTGGGTTTGCGAGTCTTGCTGGCGTGCGGATAGAAGTAAACGGCTTGCTGGCCGTAATCACTGACGTAGACGTTGCGATGCGCATCGACTGAAACGTCGGTCAGCGACGGCGCTCCGGAGGCGCCCGACAAGATCGGCGCGGGAAGACTCTCTACGAGTTTACCGCCGGTTGTAAAACTTTCGACGCATGCGGCGCAGGGGTCGGAGCTCGCTGCCGTGATCGTCGTGTAGATACGGCCTTGAGCGTCCACGGCAAGGCCCTGGGCGACTCCCTGCCCGGGAGCGAACGATTTCGTCAGTCGCGCTCGGTCCTTACTGATCGAAAAAACCGATATCGTGCCATTGGAGTAGTCGAGGTTGACCAGCTGCGTCAACGAACTGCTCGATTGCGTTTGTGCGTCGCTTGGTGCCGACGAGCGCGCGGCTAACGGCGTCGCCGGAACTCCCTGCGTACTCGAGGCGCAGCCCCCGAAGACGAAGAGTCCGGCAACCGCGACTACACCAATCAAAGGCTTCATATATTCTTGTAGTTTATGCACGTTTTCACTCCGGTTCAATCGGTTCCGGTATGTCTCGAATCGACAGCCCAAGACTGCGATGATATCGTTCGCTCTTCGCAAGCGCCTCCGCGATGTCGTCGCGGTTTCCGTGATCGGCCAGCAGGTTGCGCAACCGTTCGCGGCTCTCGCGCAAGTCCCGCGCGTAGCCTTCCAGCACGGCGCCGGGCGTGTCGTCGTGTGCGTCCGGCGGCTGGCTCACCCAACGTTCCATCGCCTCGTATGCCGCTAGGCCCTTCCGCTCGGCTTCGAACAGCTCATCGCGATATACGCTCATCGTTGCTGCGTGCTCGTGCTCAAGCCTGCCGTAGGCTTCGACTGGTCGTGCGAACGATCGTGCCGAGCGTTTGCGACTGCGGCGGCGACCGTAGGGATATCGGCGCCTTCAACGATCTTTTCGCCGATCACGAACGTAGGCGTGCCGTCGATCCCGAGCGCCTGCGCCAATGCTTTATTTTCCACGAACTTCTCGCGGACGCCGGCCGAGTTCATATCCTGCTGGAGGCTCCGCCAGTCAAGGCCGGCCTTCTCGGCGGCGACGCGAATCGAGGCCCGGGTAAAATCGCTTGATGCGCTGCCCATAAGGGTCTGGCGCAGCGCTTCGTAGCGTCCCTGCAGCCGTGCGGCGAGCAATGCGCGCGAGCCGAGTTCGCTCGCTGGTCCGAGAATAGGAAAATCCTTGTAGACGACCCGAATGTCTCCATCCTTCGATACGAACTTCGCAAGCATCGGTTCTACCTGGCGGCAGTACGGGCAACGCGGATCGAAGAACTCGACGATCGTCACGTTGCCACGAGGGTTACCCGCAGACGGATCGCTCGAGTCAAACAGGGTATTCTTTTGATTTGTGATTGCGGCGTGCTGGGCTTGCCCTTCGAGTCGATCGTTGTCCGCTTGAAGCACGACGATGGCGTCCCGCAAGATGCTAGGGTCTCTCTTCATTGCGTCCCGCAGAATTTCCACCACCTGCGCACGCTGCCGTGGCGTGAAGGTCGCGGTTGCAGCCGGACGGCCCTGGCGGCACAGGCGGTGAGGCCACCGGCCATCAACAGCGCAGCGAGGCGCGTACCCATCACGGTTAGAGCGTTACGATCGTGTGGTTTCCGCGGTCGGGAATACGTTCGACGCGCACGTCGGTTGCGAGTTGTTGCACGATGAATAGGCCCCGGCCGAGCTCACTGAGCACGTCGTCGGGGAGATGCGGCTGGGCAACGGGAAACTCGGGGCCGGAATCGATAACGTGAAGGATTGCGGCGCCGGGAGCCAAGTCGAACGAGATCTCCACGGGGCCCGGAGCGTGGCGAACGACGTTGCCGAGCAGCTCGCCAAAGACGAGCTCGGCCTTGTAGACGAGCTCGTCGCCGGTTCCAATGCTGCGCAGAAATTCGACGAACTCGGTCCGCGCGTCGACCGCCGTACGCGCGTCTTCGGAAGCAAACATCCAGGCGTGCATCAGTCGCTGTCCGGTGGGATGAAGGATGGCCGCTCGGAGCGGAAGTGCGATTCCGGGTAGCGCGAAGGAATAGCGGTAAACGTGCGCGGCGCTTGCGTGAAATCGAAGCTGTCCAGGATGCTGGTGGCGCGCGTATCGGTAAAGCCCGCCGATGGCGGTCCGATCGGCGGCAGGTTGAAAACCTGTTCGATGAACTTGAGAATGCTGCCGTACTCGTACTGCGTATGCGAAACGTAGCCCGCTTTCGCGCCGGGCGCGATCCGCGCGTACGGAGAGATGATGATGCACCCGACGCGAATGCCTAGGCCGCGAAAATCGAGTTGAGGCGGCGGCACGTTATCGTACCAGCCGCCCCAATCGTCCCAGAGCACTACGATCGCCGTCGAGTCCCAATACGAGCTTTCTCCGATGGCGTTGACGATCGAAGCGACCCACGACGGGCCATCGTCGTAGCCGCTGCCCGTGTGATCCGAGTCCTTCCAGTCCGGCGTTATCCACGACACGTCGGCGAGGGCGCCGGCGGGAACGTCGTCGAGAATTCGCGTCTGCGGCGAGATGACGTTCTTCCAATCCGCACCATAGCGGACCGCTCGAATCGAACTAAACTCCGACCACACCTTCCCGCCGATGCGGCTCAGCGGCGACGCGTAATACTTCCACGAAACGCCGGGGGCGTCGAGCACGTCGGCGAGCGTCGGGAAGTGCGTAAAACATGGGAAACGGTCCGTTGAACCGTTCGACGCGACGGACGTTGAGCGTAAACGATCGCGTGCCCGGCGGTGCATCGCATCCCCAGATTATGTGATTGGGGGCGTCGACTTCGGCCGGCCCTTCGACGGAGTTTATCCCGAGCGCAGTCGAGGGGCTCAGGACAGGCTCCTCCTCGATGTCCGTATTTCCGGCGATCAAGCTCAAATGTGCCGTAAAGCTCGGACCGAACTCCGTCGGAAACATGTGATCCGCGAGTACGAATTGGCGCGCCATGGCCCAGTACGGCGCCGATTCGGCGCGCGGCACATAAGCATACGCGTAATCGCGCGGGCCGCCGTAGAAATGTTCGTGGGCAAACCCGTTCATTTTGCCGTCGTTCCAGCCGCTGATCGAGTCGCGCCAGTTGTTCTCGATATTTCCGGGATCTTCGAGCGGGGTTGCATGAAGGGCAATCTTTTTCTTGCCCTCGTAGCCGAATTGCGGCGCCTCGGCGCCGGGGAAACCACTGAACATATTGTCAAAGCTGCGATTCTCTTGGATGATGATGACAACGTGTTTAAGGTACTTGCCTAACGGCACCGGAGCGGGCGGTGCGCCGGGGGTCGTGCTGCTCGCGCATCCCGACCACGAAACGATCGGTGCGAGCGCCGACATTGCCACGGCGAGTCGCCGAAAGCTCATCGGCGAAAATCTTTCACCGCCCCTTGGTCGCCATCCTGGCATGGTTGCCCTTATTCCCCCCGGTAAAGAACGGAATCGCGCAAAGCTGTAAAAGCGTCGAAAAAAGAACTAGGCTCAAGATCGATCGGTCGAGCAGCACGCCGCTGACTACACTTCCAGCGAACCATGCGATGCCGAAGGCGAGATCGTAGAGCCCGAAGGCCGTCGCTTTTTTGCGCGCGATCGCCGTCGATACCAGCGCGAGCAAGAGTGCATCTTGAACCGCGATTCCCACCCCCCAGAGCGCCGCCCCTGACTCTGCGAGCGCCCCATGCCCGAGAAACGCGAGCGGCGTCGCCAGCGCCGTGATCGCCAACGCAAGCCCGATCACCGGCTTGCCGACTCGATCGAAGAAGCGACCCAGCATCGGGGCGGCGAGCGCTCCAACGGCCATCGCGACGGCAAACGAAACCGATATCGCGGGCACGCTCATCACGCGGTTGTGTTGAAAGTGAAAGGCGATCAAAGCAAAATCCACGTAACCGGCGGCGAAGAGCGCTCCGCCGATCGCATACCGCCGGAGCGCGGGCCAATCGCGCACGATCGACGCTTCGCCTTCATCGGCACGTGGCACGACGGTTCGTCCTGCCGACGCGGCAACCCCGAGAATCGCCAAGGTCGCCAACGCCGGCACGATGAGAATACCGAACCCCGTGGCGTAGCCCCCACGCGCCACGGCAAAGGCGACGATGAGCGGGCCGGCGGTCGCGCCGATCTGATCGAGAGCCTCGTTGATGCCGAAAGCGCGACCGCCTCCCACAAGGCGGCCCGCTTCCGAGAGCGCCGCCGCGATGACGGGTTTCCGAATGCCGCGCCCGACGCGTTCGCCAATCAGAAGACCCGCCGCGGCCGGCCAGCTTCCGGCGAGAGCAAGCGCGGGAACGCAGAGCATGTTGATGGCGTAGCCGACCCACGCGTTGATCCAATATCGTCCGGTACGATCGGCGATCGCTCCGCTCACCGAGCGAATGAGGTAGCCGGCCAACTCGCCACCGCCGGCGATGATGCCCACGGCGGCACCATTTGCGCCGAGATGGCCGAGAAAGGCGCCCGCCACGCCGCGCGCGCCTTCATACGTCATATCCGCGAAGAGATTGACCACTCCCATGATGATGACGAAGCGCAGGGCTATTTTTGACGTCGGGCTGCGTTCCATGCGTGTGCGATTCGTTCGTTCACGTCAAAGGCCTCATCCTTGCAAAATTCGAATACCGCTCCGCCAATATGCAACGTCTCGAAGGACGCTTCGTTTACTCCGCCAGCGATCTCAATGACTACCTCGAGTGTAAACGGCTCACCGAGCTCGAGGCGTTGGTGGCGCGAAAGAGACTCCTTCGCCCCGACTCGCAAGACGAACGCGCCGAGCTGATCCGCCGTAAGGGCGAAGAGCACGAGCAACGGCACCTCCACGCCTTGATCGAGCGCTACCCTGGTGAGGTCGTGGAGTTCGATCGCGCGCAGCCGGGCGTGGAGCAGTATCGTCAAGCCGAGGCGCGGACGCTCGAGGCGATGCAGCGCGGAGTACGCGTCATTTACCAGGCGACGTTCTTCGACGGCGAGTTCATCGGGCACGCGGACTTCCTCCGGCGCGTCGAGGCGCCGTCGCGTTTGGGAGACTACGGTTACGAGGTCGTCGACACGAAGCTCGCGCTGGCACCCAAGGCATATTACTTGGTGCAGCTCTGCAACTACAGCGAGCATTTAGAGCGCCTGCAGGGGCGGCTCCCGGAGTTTGGGCACGTCGTTTTCGGCAACGGCGAAGAGCAGCGCTTCCGCATGAACGATTACATGGCGTACTACCGCCATCTAAAAAGAGCGTTCTTGGACTTTGCCAACAATTCGGCTTTCGACCAGATGGACGAGGCCGGTGAGTATCCACGCAAGTGTAATCATTGCAAATTCTGCACGTGGAACGAAGCCTGCACGAGCAAACGCGAAAGTGACGACCATTTGAGTTTGGTCGCATGGATGCGACACGACCAGGTCGCGAAACTCGAGACGGGCGGTATAAAGCGCGTCACTGAACTCGCCCTCGCCACGGACGATCGACGGCCCAGCGGAATGAGTCCCGAGACCTTTATCACGCTTCGGCGTCAGGCGTCGCTGCAGGTCCGCGGACGGAACAGCCCCGAGCCGATCTACGAGTTACTCGAGTGCCGGCCTCCCCTAGGATTCTCGCTTCTGCCGCCTCCGTCAGCCGGCGACATCTTCTTCGATATGGAGGGCGACCCGCTCTACGAGCCGGGCCGCGGTTTGGAATATCTCTTCGGCTGCTGGATGCCCGACGACGATCCGCCTTTTCGCGCCTTTTGGGGCCTCGACCGCGCCGAAGAGAAGCGTGCCTTCGAGCAATTCGTCGACTTCGTGACGGCGCGGCGCAGCCGGTTTCCCGCGCTGCACGTGTATCACTACGCGAACTACGAGAAGTCGGCGCTTCGCCGCCTGGCCCAAGAGCATTCTACGCGCGAAAACGAGATCGACAACCTGCTTCGCGGAGAGGTGCTCGTCGATCTCTTTGCCGTGGTGCGCCAGGCCCTCGCAATCTCTCAAGACGGCTACGGGCTCAAGAAACTCGAGCGCTTCTACGACCTCGAGCGCGAGACGGAGGTCAAGAAAGGCGACGATTCGATCGTCCAGTTCGAGCGCTGGGTGCTCGCCGGGGACCAACGCATTCTCGATGACATCGAGGCGTACAACCGAGACGACTGCCGTTCGACGCAGCGGTTACGCGATTGGCTATTGGCGCGTCGCCTCGAAGCGGCGGCGAAGTTTGGCATCGATTTTCCGTTTCGTCCGCTCGGAGCGCCGAAGGATCGCGCCGGGGCCGAAGCCGAGGAAGAGGAGCGCGACGAGCTCGCGCGAGCGCTGCTCGCCAACGTGCTGATGCCGAAAACCGAAGAAGAGTACGGGCTCATGGGGGAGGATCGCCGCACTCGATACTTGCTCGGCAGTCTGTTGGCTTATCACGGGAGGGAAGCGAAGCCGCAATGGTGGGCCTACTTCGATCGCTGCGAAAATATCGATCGGCTGCTCGAGTTCGATCGAGAAGCGATCGCGGGGCTCGTTCTGCGTGAAGACGTCCCGCCGCGAGCGATTAAGCAAAGCAAGATCTATACCTATGCTTTTCCGGAGCAGCATCACAAGATGTCGCCCGGCGATGCCGTCGATCCGCGCACGAAGAAGTCCGCGACGATCGTTTCGATCGACGACGAGAATGGTTTGCTCGAAATCAAGACGACGGCCTCCATTGAAGCCGCGCGCGCAATCACTGAGCTGATACCATCCGGGCCGCCGGAAACCAAGCCCCAGCGCGGCGCACTCGCACGCATCGCGCGCGCCTTTCTGGCGGGCGGCCTTTTTGAAAAACACCCCGCGACGTACGATCTGCTGGCGCGCCGGGCGCCGCACTTGTCGTCAATCGATCACCAGCGCGTCATACAACCGCCGGTCATCAATGCCGAAGCGGTATTCGGGGCGATGGCTACCCTCGAGAAGAGCTATTTGTTCATTCAGGGCCCTCCGGGCAGCGGTAAAAGCACGTATGGATCGCAGTTAATTTGCGATCTGCTCGAGCGCGGGAAGCGCGTCGCCGTGACCAGCACGAGCCACGCGGCGATTCATAATCTGCTGCATAAAGTCGAAGAGTGCATGGCTAAGCGTTGCGGAGCCTTCCGCGGGCTTTACAAACACAGCGGCAAGAACGCCGGTTCGGAGTTCCGTTCAAAGCTTGCCGCGCCGCTGATCGAATCGGTCGGCGCGAACGAAGACTTGTACGGCGAAGACTACCAACTTTGCGGTGGTACGGTATGGCTTCTCGCGCGCGCCGAGTTTGACGGCAAGTTCGACTACCTGTTTATCGACGAAGCCGGACAGGTGGCGCTCGCCGACGCGCTAGCGCTCTCGCTCTGCGCGCAGAACGTCGTGTTGCTCGGCGACCCGTCCCAACTGTCGCAAGTGAGCCAAGGGCGTCAACCGCTGCACGCAGGTGATTCGGTGCTCCAGCACCTACTGGGCGATGAGCAGACCGTGCCCAAGGATCGCGGCATCTTCCTCGACTTGTCGTATCGCATGCAGCCCGAGATCTGCGCGTTCATCTCCGATTCGATGTACGAGGGGCGTCTCCAGCCGTCTGAAGGGGCTCGTGAACATCGCGTGACGATGGGAGTTCGGGAGCTCGCCGGGCTCTACTTCGTTCCGGTCGAACACGCCGGCAACAGCTCCCGATCGGATGAAGAAGCCGATGAAATCGTTCGGCAAATCGCCGCGCTCTACCGATACGAACGCGACGTCATCGTCGTTACGCCTTACAACGCGCAGCGCAGGTTGATTACCGGCAAGCTCGCGAGTGCCGGGCGGCGCGTTCAGGTCGGCACCGTCGACAAATTTCAAGGCCAAGAGGCCGCCGTCGTCTTCTATTCGATGGCAACGTCGAGCGGCGAGGACATGCCGCGCAACATGGAGTTCCTCTTCGAGCGCAATCGTTTCAACGTCGCGATCTCGCGAGCGCGCGCGGTCAGCGTGCTGGTTTGTAGCCCGCGATTGCTCGACATCTCGTGCCGCTCGCCCGAAGAGATGGCGCTGGCCAACCTTCTCTGTGCGTTCGTCGAGCGCGCGAAGTGCGGGCTCTTATACGGCGAAGGCGACGATCGTTCCGTGGCTCGACCGGTTGAGCTCGAGGCGCCGCGTGGTCGCGCGTAAGATCGCCAGGCCGCGGCCGCGCTCCGGCGACGGCCGTCCCTCACGCCACGTGCCGAGGTCTTGCACCTCTCCGAGAATCTTGCCGTCGCTCGTGGAGAGACGAAGAACGAAATCGCCGGCCGCACCGCGATAGGCGTGTTCGACGGCGTTGGCGACCGCTTCGCCGACGGCCAGGACGAGATCGAAGGTACGCTCGGGCCCCAGCAGTGCGACGCGCGCGTATCGTGAAACGAAGCGCCGCGCGATCGTCGCCGAGGACGGAGCTGCCGGTAGTTTGAGCTCGACCGTTTCGGGCCGCGCGGGGAGAATCGTCGCGGAGAGCACGGCGATGTCGTCGAGTTGGCGGTTATTGAGCACGTGGCGCAGCAATCTACCCGCGCCGTCCGAGCTCGTGTCGTGGACGCGCTCGCTCAGCGCCTCGAGAAGACGGGCGGATTCGCGTTCGATGTTACGGTCGAACTCGAGCAAGCCGTCGGTATAGAGCAGCAGCGTCGCGTACGGCTCGAGTTTGACTTCGCGTGTCGGAAACGTTGTGTCCAGCTCGACGCCCATCGGAATGCCGCCACCCTCGATATAACGCGCAACGCCGGAGAGCGGAGCGACTGCCGGTGGCGGATGGCCCGCACAAGAATAACGGAAGGTCGAGCGCTCGATGTCGAGGATCCCGTGGATTGCCGTGATCAAGGGATGCTCGTCATTGAGCATCAGCGCGGTGTTGGCGCGGCGCAGCGTTCGCGCCGGCGATAAACCTTCCAACGCGCTGAGGCGCAGGGCTTGGCGCGCGGCGTTCATTGCCACCGACGCTTCGAGCCCATGTCCTCCGACATCGCCGATGGAGATGGCCATTCTTCCATCGGATATCGCAAATGCATCGTACCAGTCGCCGCCGACGCGCGACTCGCGTTCGGCCGGGCGATATGCGAAACTCAGCTCGATTCGCGGGTGCGAAGGCAGATGAGCCGGCAGCAAGGCGCGCTGAAGGGTCGAGGCGACGCGTTGCTCTTGCTCGTAAAGCCGCGAGTTGTCGATGGCGAGCGCGGCGCGGTGTGCCAGTTCTTCGGCGACCTCGATTGTGAGCCCAGAGCGGCACGAGACTGGATCGATATTAACGAGATGCAACGTGCCCCGAGTGCGGTCGTGCGCGACCATCGGCACGATCAGCGCGGTGCCCAGGCCGGCCTCTTCGTAGATCGCTCGATCCTCCGGATCGAGAACGTTCTCGCGCACGGCGCGCAGCGTCGCGTCGTGATCGAGCGCTCGACTCTGCGCCTGGCGCAGCACCTGCGGCGACCCGAAGAACGAGTTTCGAACAATAACGCTGCGCCCGACCAAGTTCTCCAGACGTTTGTTCAACTCGGGATCGCTATGGCGCACCGCTTCCACAACCAGTTCGTCCTCAGCGGAGATCGATTGCACCTGACACCAATCCGCAAACTCAGGCACGCAGAGCTCGGTAATTTTTTGCAGCACCTCTCGACCATCGAGCGTCGAGGCGAGAACCTCGCTCACGTGCGAGAGAAATCTCTCGCGCTCTTCCAGGCGCTTTCGGTCATTAATGTCCGTCGCCGTCGCGAAGAAGCGAACGACGGAACCGTCTTTCGCATGCACGGCCACGGCGCGCTCGAGAAACCAATAGTACTCTCCGGTTTGCGAGCCGACTCGAGCCTCAACCGAAAAATCGCTGCCGTCTCGAGCGGCGGCCTGCCATCCGGCTTCGACGGCGGCGCGGTCGTCGGGATGAAACGCCTGCAGCCAGCCGTCGTTCTCAAACGTCTGCGCTTCGCCCAAACCGGTGAACTCGAACCAACGGCGATTGAAATAGTCGATCTTGCCGTCGGGACCGGCCGTGCAGATGATTTGCGGCACGGAGTCGGCAAGCATACGAAGCATGCGCTCGTGGTCCATAGCGGAGCCTCGGGACTGCTGGGGCATCAGCGTCGCGGCGAGCCGGCGAAAAAAGTCACCGGTTCGCGGCTGCGAAGCAACAAAGAGCGTAACGCACAGACAAAGGGACCCCCCGCCTCGACTTTCCCAAAGCGGGCAAGCTCTAAACCGGAATCAGCGCGACTTCATAACGACGAAAGCGTTTCTGCGAGTGAAGCGTTTCCAGGATCCATCTGCGTAGCGGGCGCGAAAGCGGCGCCGGCATGCGATGAGGATGTGCGCGCTTACCAGCGCGTCGCTGAGCGCACGATGCGCCTCAAATTCTTCCTCGGCAGCCCGATCGATGTCGAGGAAACGCCGCAGGGTCTGATTCTTATGGTTTGGCGCTTCGGGAAACAGCGCTCGTGCAAGCAGCATCGTACAGAGACCTTTCCGTCCGAATGATGGCCCCACGAAGGACAGGTCGAATCGCGCGCAATGCGCCGCCACGACGCGGCCTTTGCACCGCCGCCGCAAATGCTCGAGAGCCCGTCCAAGGCGCGGTGCACCACTCACCATGTCGTCGGTGATGCCATGGACCGCAGTCGCATACGATGGAATGGCGATTCCCGGGTCTACGAGCGTCGCCCAGCGCCCCACGATGCGCTCGCCGTCGATCAGCGCGCAGGCAACCTCGACGATCCGATCGCGAGTGGCGCTAAATCCGGTCGTCTCAACGTCAATAACCGCGTATTGCTCCCGCTCCATGATGCCATCATCGCCGGCCTGAGTGCCAGGTGTATGGCAGTTTGCGCTAGCGCTGGGTGCAGCACGCGAACGTTCTGGTGCACGGCGGCTATGGGAGGATCACGAAGGGGTTGGCGCCGCTGGTCGCCATGACGTACCAGGCCGTCGCGCCCACATGGAGCGATGCGAAATACTTATCCCCGTCGCAATCACTCAAGCCGTTTATCGAGGCCGCGATAATACCGAGACCATCCGCGTTCAATCCGTTCGTCTGTGCGTATTTGATGTCGTCGAGATAGGTTCGCGCTTGAGATTTGTCGCCGGATTGGTTGCGCAGTTCGAGGGCATCCGCGAGATGAGCCGTGCCTTCGAACCACACGCCCGAGCGATCGCCAGCTGCAAAAGCTGACACCGCTAAAGCCGTTCTTACTTGCGGCTAAATGGGTGACGTCCCAGCTCGGCGCGGCAGCCCATGCCGGGTTCCGGAAGGCCAGATAGCTCCACGAGTTCACATCCTCCGGCTTGAAGGGCTCGTTCGGAGTGATGCCGTCGTTGAGGGTCCCTACGTAGAAGCGGCCGGCGCGCTCGCTCCACATCGAGGCGACAAATCTCTTCGCCCAGGCTGCGCGGGAGGTCCACCGGCGCTCGCCCGATTCGGTCGCAAGCATCGTGAAGAACGCGTACGTATCGATATTATGCTCGGTAGATTTCCACTCGATCTTCTCCCCCTTAGAGGTGTAGCCGCCGGTGTAACCGCCGCTTCCGCGCGTATCGTAGGTGTTTTTCTCTATCCACGTCGCAATCTCGAGCGCGCCTTTCAGATATGCAGCGTCGGACGTCTTGGCATAGAGCCGAACCAACGCTTGCCCAACCCAAGCATTGTCGCCCACATCGCTGGCGCTGCCGTCAACCTTGATGTCGCGCGGGTTCCTTAATGGTCTGGGCCCGTAGGCGGCGCGCACGCGGCCGTCGCCGGCCGGATCGTACGCCTGAACGTAGAGAAATGCGTCGCCGACAACCTTCGCTCGCGCGATGTCGGCTGGCGTCCCCGCCAGCATTGCATCGATAAAGAGTGCATCGTCGTAGCTAAAGGCATCGGGCAGGGTCTCGAGCTTGCCGTTGGCGTAGCTGCGCACGAGCCGCCTCGTAGAACCTGTTGCGTACTCGTCCATCATCAGACGAAGGAACTGGTATGCCTTCGCGACGCTTCCCGAACGAACGGAGCCGCGAACGGCCGCAGTAGCCGGCGAAAATGCGGCACCGCCCGGCAGACCGCCCGAGCACGCTGCTACGAACAGCGACGAAGAGGGCGGCCGCGGCGGCGCCGCCTCGAGCAGGGCGATTCACGCTTTCTTCATGCCTTGAGGGTAGCATCGGTTGATACGGCTTGAGGTGCCGCGCTGTCGTAAGGTTGCACGTGTCTGGGGGAAACCGAGCGCCGCGGCACCTCAACCGTTATTTACTGCCCCGGTGGGTGGAACTTGACGGGCCTCGTGATCGCCTCGTCGACCTCTTCGGGCGTTATGAGGACGGTCGACCTCGTCCGCATCGAACCCGAAGCGCTGACGGCCAAACCGATGGCCGAGGCGGCGACTTGATCGGGAAGATCGATAATGAGGATCGCATCCTCGTCACCGAACGTGAAGTAAAAGGCTTCGAGCTTCCCCCTAGCGGCGCCAGCAGCTCTTCGACGGCTCTGCGCCGCGCGGTGCCGCCGCTTTTTAATAGGCCTCTTGCCCCTTCGGCCGTGTAGGACGCGTGAATCAAATACTTCGGCACTGGATACCTCCTTTTAGTTTATGTAGACGACCTCCGCCATCATGCCGCCGACCATGTGGACTTCGTTGTGGCAGTGGAGCAGCCAGCGCCCCGGCGAAGAATTGGCGGTAAACTGCCACGTCGCAGTGCCGCCGTCTGAGGAAACGAGCGAGCTGTCTTTGGCGAGCGGGCGCAACAACGGCACACCGTTGTCTTCCGTCAGTGCAAAGATGTGGCCGTGCAGGTGCATTGGATGGTCCATGTCGCTGGTGTTGCGAAAACGCACCGTCACGAGTTCGCCGCGACGCACGCGCAGCTTTGGGGTGTTCGGCCAGACGTCGCCGGCGATCGTCCATCGCGGATTTTCCCAGCCCCCTCCGCCGAGCGCGAGATCATATGTCGGGGTCACACCCATGGGGGACTTCGTTTGCGCTCCAACACCGCCGGCTGCCTCGTAGCTAAAGACGCGCAAACCCTCGAGCGTCTGCGGCTCGCTGAGCGGCGGGGCATTCTCCATGCCTTCGGTATACAGGAGAACGGCCTGCTGCGACTCGAGTGGATCGCCAGAAATGCCCTGCAGCAGGAACGCCCCCGGTTTGCGCACTTCGAAATACGCGTCGTATCGTTCCCCGGCACCGATTCGCAGCACGTCGACGGTCGTTGGCTGCGCGAGAGGGTTGCCGTCGGCGTGCGTCACGACGAGCTCGTGTCCCGCAAGCCGCACGTAGCGAGTCTGCGTCGGGCTCGCGTTGAGTATGCGCAGACGAACGCGATCGCCGCTGCGGATCGCGAGCGCCTTGCCGTGCGGATAACTCGCACCATTGATGCAATGGGCGACGTAGGCGACTTCATCGCCCATGCTACGACGCATCATTCGCATGGTATCGCCCGATACGATCGGATCGGTCATCGGCGCGTTGCTGACGCCGCGCTGCGCCGCGACCAGCGAGCTCCACTTCGGCACGTCGTGAAAGACGAGCGCAAACTCGCGGTCGGCCGGCTCGTCGTTTGGATCCTCGACGACGAACATCCCGAAGAGCCCTCGGCTGGAGGCCAAGCTGAACGCGTGGTCGTGATACCAGCGCGTGCCGGGCGGTCCCGGCACGAAATCGTACAGATACTCGCCGCCAAACGGCACCGCGGGTTGCGTGATCCCCGCGGCGCCATCCATCGCATTGGGCAGAAGCATCCCGTGCCAGTGGATGGTCGTCGGTACTCCGACGTCGCTCGCGTAGCGAACGCGGACGCGTTGTCCGTGCGTGACCCGCAGCAGCGGTCTGGGAATCGTACCGTTGTACGCCAGCCCCGAAAAGTGCGAGCCCGTCCCGGGCGAAAACCGAAGAGGCGCCGCGCGTAGCGTAACATCGACGACGTCGCTCGCTAGCGCGCGTTGCGTCACCCCCGGCACTGAAACTACCGCCAGGGTGCCGGCGGCGGCCCGCACAAAATCGTGACGCCTCATCGGTCGAACGCGTACCTCGGTGTTTCAGACCGGGCGAATGGCCGGCCGCTTTCGAGCGGGCGAGTCACTCCACGCGCAGCGGAGCCTCTTCGACCGCTTCGTCACCCGGCGTATTTCGCGCGATGATATAGAGCTCGTACGAATGCCGGCGCGAGAGCGGCGGCAGTTCGAGCACGCGCATATGAAAATGGTAGATGCCGGGCGCCATCTGCCTGCTGTTGATCGAGAAGGCGGCCGTGCGGACTTCGACCGACGCTACGTTGCTGCTTCCCACGATTGTCCCGTCGAACCACGTACCGGGGCGAAGCGTCAGCGTGGAAAACCAAACGCGCACGATCCGGGGTGGGGCGTTCGGCGTTGCGACCGGAGCGGTCGGCAGCGCCCGCGGTGCCTTGCTTGAAACGATGAGATTTGGCGGAACGGCAACTGGTTTGGACGAACACGCATTAACACAACAAAGCGCCCCGATCACCAATCCGCGAAGAGCGCTATGAAAAGGGTTTCGAGGCGAGTCGAAGGATGACTCCCGATACATGAAGCTGATGGATTTGCTTTCCCCTCGAGCAGAAGCCGGGCCTTCCCTACCCCGCCTCGACGTCGTCGTCGAGCCGTTGGGTTCGCCCAGCCGGCTCGATTGGCTGGCGACCTTCGCGGGCCTCTGGATACTGACGGGGCTCTTCATCGATGCGCATCAGCATCTTTTTCTCGCCGTCGAATCGTTTCTCAATCCGTGGCATATGACGATGTACAGCGGCGCCGTCTTTGCAGCCGTAGTCTTAAGCGCGACTATTTGGAGTAACTATCGGCGTGCCGGTTCCTTTTGGAAGGCAATTCCCGCCGGCTATTCACAGAGCGTCGTCGGCGTCGCAGCACTGTTGGTCGGAGGCGCGCTCGACTTCGTCTGGCACTCGATCTTTGGGTTCGAGCACCAGCTCGATCTGCTGCTCAGCCCTCCGCATCTCTTTCTGCTCACCGGCCTCTTCTTCTTAATTACCGGCCCCGTGCGCAGCGCGCTCGCGCGGCCGCAAGGCACGCGTCTGATCCAACAGCTTCCGATGCTGATTTCGCTCGGGCTCGCCTTTGAAATCATTCAGTTCGTCACGCAGTACGGCTTCTATCCCGAAGCGTTGATGCGCGATCATCCGCTGCCGCAGGTCGCATTCCAGCGCGAGCAGTTCGTCCTTTCGGTCTTCCTCTTCTACAAGCAGGCGCTCGAAATCGCGATCGTGATTTGGCAGAGCCTGCTGCTCGCGGCGGCGGTTCTTTACGTCTGCGCGGGCAGGCGCCCGGCCTTCGGCGCCCTCATCGTTCTGTGCGTGGTCGAAAAACTGTGGATCGGCGGCGAGCTCAGCAGCGATCTCAAAGAGCTTCTGCTCGTCGTGGTGGCCTCAATCGCCGCGGGGCTCGTCGGAGATTTTCTCGTTGCCAAGCTGCGCCCAACGGTCCGTAATCCCAACGCCTTTCGAGCGTTGGGTTTCGCGGTTCCCTCGGCGTATTTGGCGGCGTACTTTGCGTTCGCCGTTCCGATGTTCGGCGGAACGTGGTGGGACGCCAGCTTCGTCTTTGGGTCGATCGTTGAAGCTGGGATCGTCGGCCTTTGCATCAGCCAGCTCTTTCTCGCAGGATCGCAAACCGCTACGAATACGGTATGAAGCTCCGGCTTCATACGAGCGCGTACGTGTTGGCACTTGCCACCACCGCGCTGCATCTCGCCGTCTGTCACCGCTTCGGATACTATCGCGACGAGCTCTACTTCATCGATTGCGCGAAGCATTTGGCCTGGGGATACGTGGACCAGCCGCCACTCGCGCCGTTCGTCACATGGCTTACGGCACCGCTGGGATATCCGGTGTGGGGGCTGCGCTTGCTCCCCGCGATACTATCGGGCGTCACCGTGCTCTATGGTTGTGCGATTGCGCGCGAGCTGCGCGGAGGCGGCTTTGCGCAAGCGTTGACGGGGCTGACGATCGTCCTGGCCCCGGGATTGATCGGGATTGCTTACGGCCTTTCCACGGAGCTTCTTTCGCCGGCGGCGTGGACGGTTTTGATCTATTTAACGATTCGGCTGGTCAAGACGCGAGACACTCGGCTTTACCTCCCGATCGCGCTGGTCGTGACGCTCGCGATGTATGCGAAATATTCGATCGCTGCGTGTGCCTTTGCTCTGGTGCTCGGATTGCTGTTGACCGGCCACGCCAATCTGCTGCGGTCGCGCTGGCTAGCGTTCGGCGTACTGTTGACCGCACTGCTCGTAATGCCCAACGCACTCTGGCAAATCGGTCACGGCTTCCCCATGCTCGAGGTGCTGCACAACGATCAACTCAACCGCCACGCGCTTCGTAATGGCATGGCCGATGAATCGCCGAACCGGTGGATCAACGCGCTTTACATGTTCGCGCTCCAGTTCATGTACCAAAATCCGCTCTTCGCACCAGTATGGGTTTGGGGATTGATCTGGCTGTGGCGTGAAAAGACGTACCGGTATCTAACGGTTGCCTATCTCTTGCTGTTGGGGCTGCTCGTTGCGAGCATCGGCCGCGGCTACTATATCCAAGGTTTCTATCCGGCGCTCTTCGCAGCGGGTGCGGTAGCAATTGAAGGCGCGTTGCGCGCGAGGCCTTTGCGCTTAAAGATCGCACTCCTTGCGGCGGTCTTCGTCGCCGGCTTGCCGATGTTTCCGCTCTCGCTTCCCATCCTGCCGCTTCCCGAGTACATGGCCTACGAGCGCGCAATCGGTTTGAGCCGCCCCGCGCCTCCGGACGGCAAGCGTCACCTGATCAATCCGATGTTCGCCGACCAGCTCGGCTGGAAGACGATGACGCAAACCGTCGCCGGCGCGTATTGGTCGCTGCCCGCATCGCAACGCGGGATCACGGCGGTCTTTGCCGATCGCTACGCCTATGCCGGCGCCCTCGATTACTACGGGCCGCGCTACGGCTTGCCGACGGTCATCAGCCCGAATAACTCCTACTACCTCTGGGGCACGCGCGGCTATAGCGGCCGTTCGGTCTTAGCCGTCGGCGCAACCGATTATTGGCTGCTGCTGCACTGGTTCGGCGACGTTCGCCAGATCGCAGTCTACCGCAACGATTACCGCTGGATGCTCGAGGGTCCCCTGCCGATTTATCTCTGCACGCGCCCTCGCGTTCCGTTGGCCGCGATGTGGCCGGCGTTCAAGTATTACGGCCTCTAGGAGCGTGTAGGGAAGGAAGGAATTCCTTCATTTATGGCGTGACGTAGGCGCCTATGGAAAACGTGCACGCAGAGCGCTCTGCCGGCTGGTCCGTCCTTTGTTACGTTGCCGTTCTTGTCATCGCTACGATCCTTAACAGCGGCATGCCGGGGATGGACCTGAAGCCTTCCGATGCCGCGCTGGCATTCGATCAACACCGGTTTGCGCTGCTGTGCGGAGCGTGGCTCACCTTTCCCGCAGTGGCTTTCTTTCTCTGGTTTTTGGTAGGATTGCGCAGCTATCTGATTGCCGCGCCCGGGCGTCAAGAGGGACTTCCCACCTTCGCGTTGATCGCGGGCGTCGTGATGGCGGCGAGCTCGCTGTGGGCGGCGTGCTTGGAGATTGCGACAGTCTATCTTCCACCCGACGCATTTACTGCCAACGGACTCGCCGGTATCTTCGTTGCTTTCGTCTTTGTGCAAGGTGGTCTCGGCTACGCTCCCGTCGCGATCTTCCTGTTTGCGGCGGCGCATAGCATCCGACGTCACGACTTCGCGCCGCAGTGGCTCGCAACGCTGGGATATGTCGCGTCGTTTGGGGCGACGCTCGCGACCTTTTCGATCTTTTTCTCGTACGGTGCGATGGCGCCCGGCGGCGCCGGCCCCGGTATCGTCGGCGCCCTGCCTGCGGCGGCCTGGCTGATTGCAACCGGCGTCGTGCTCATTCAGAACAAACGCGGCTCGGGTGCCGCGAGAACGTCGGCCGCATCGTAGTTCGCGTTATTGACCCGCCTCGACACTTCGCGCACGGTCATCAGCGCCGGGTCGAGCGGGCGCAGTACCGCGCCGGCCGCGTCCGGCGGTAGCGGCTCGGGATCGAGCCAAAGCGCGACGCCGTCTCCCGAAAGGATGACGGGCATGCGATCGTGCACCGCAGCGACGAGCGAGTTCGGGCGGCAAGTCACCACGTCGCACGCCGCCAGACCATTGCTCGGCTCCCAAAGACCGGCGAAGGCGAACGGCTCGCCCGAGCGCAGCGTGTAGTAGAACGGCCGGCGTTCGCGCCATTCGTAGAAGCCGTCGGCAAACTCGATGCAGCGTCGCGCGACGGCGCTGCGCCGCGACGCAATCGATTCGGCGCGAATGTTGATGCGACCGCGAACACCCCAACGCATCACCTCGACGGTGTCGAGCCCGTCGTTGCGGACGCCGAGCACGTCCTGCGTCGGTGCGATGTTATAGCGCGGAAGCCGCGTCTCGCTGAACTCCGGGTGGCGAAACTGCGGAAACGCGGCGGGAAGCGCCTGCGGTTTGGTGAGGGTGAATCTGCCGCACATACTTCCTTCCCTTTCGCCATATCCGAACGAGCCGCCGTTGTGGCATAATGGGGTCGTGCTCAAACATCTGCCGCCCTTTTTTATTGCCGCCGCCTTGGCGTGCGTCCCGGCCTGGGGATTAGCCCAGCAAGCCGGAGCGGGTCCGCGACCCTCCATCGCGGTCCTGGATTTCTCGATGCATGGCCTGAGTTCGGATCAGTACGGTAACTTCGAGGCAGGCGTGGCGCTGAGCGACCTCCTCACCGACCGGATGGTCAACGACGGACGCTTCAACGTGGTCGACCGCACGCACCTCAGCTCGACCCTGGGCGAGCAGCAACTCGGTGCCAGCGGCGAAGTCGATCCCGAGACGGCCATTAGGGCTGGGCGGCTCGTCGGCTCGCGGTACTTGATAACGGGGAATATCCTCCAGCTCGACCAGACCGGTGCGAGCGGAGCGAATGCGGGAAGTCTACTCCCTGGCGTCTTTGGAGCGGCTGCGGGGGGAGTCTCGACCAATCGCGTGACGATCAAAGTCGCGGTGCGCGTGATCGACGCGAAGACCGGCCAGATCGTTCAGAGCTTCTCTGACGAGGAGTCGCGCTCGGGCACATCCTGGAACGCCGGCGGGTTCTCGGGCTCCGTGGCGGGCTCCTATAGCAACACGCAGTTCGTCAACAGCGACATGGGCCATCTCATTGACGACGAGGCTGCGAAGATCGCCTCCACAATCGATCCCAGCCGCTTCAACTCGGGCCCGGTGGCCGCGGCGCTGCGGGGACAGATCGCCGCCGTCGACGGAAGGAGCATCATCATCAACATCGGCTCCAATGCCGGCGTACAGGTGGGCCAAACGTTCGATATCGTGAAGGTGAAGTCGCTCATCGATCCCACGACGCATGCGTCGCTGCACGTCGACGAAAATGTCGGCCGGCTGCAGATCGACACGGTAAGTCCGACCGCGTCGGTCGGGCACGTCGTATCCGGGACCGCCGCGGTACGACTGACGGTTACGTCGGAACCCTAGTTACAGGCCACTAGCCCCTGGGACCGGCGTGGTGGACCGCGCGATGACGCGCTCGACCTTCACGACGCGCGTCTTCGTCAACCGATCGTGCAGCAGAATCCGGCGCCAGAAGAAACTCAGCGCCACGATAAGCCACCAAACCAAGAATACGATAATGTAGCGCCAAATCGTGCGCCCGACGCTGGGTTTGCGAAAGTCGATCGTTACCACGCGCAAACCGGTAATCATCATTCCAAAGGTCTGCCCCGCGAAGACTACGAGCAGCGTTAGATAGACGGGGTACCAGAAGAAGAAGCCGAGATGGCGGATTGCCTGCCCCACGATTGTGAATATCGTGTCGATGGAGCGGCTGAGGCCGTCTCCACCGAGAATCGTTTCTGCCGGATTTTCCCAACGCCATTTAGTACTCGGCTGGGGAGATGGAGATCCGCCGGTCGCGACGGCGTGCGTTTTACCGCGGATCGTAATGGCGCCCAGCCCCGGTGCCGAGGCGGTAACGTTGCCCGGGGTGACGGATATATTTGTCTCGGACTGGCGCGTGGCCGGTGCGACACTGCCGCCAAACGATGTAACGATCGCGATAACCACGACCGCATCGATGCCGGCGGCGGCGAAGCGCCGCCACCAGCCGGCGCAATCCCGGGGAGCGACCGTCGCTTCGCCCGGAAGCACGAGCGCCGGCGGCGCTTCGCCGCGCTCGCGAACGAACCAGGCTTGCGCATCCAGATAGGACGGTGACGTGATGAAGCGGCGCATCGAAGCGATTCGCTGCGTTGCATAGGGCTCGCTGCTCAGCCACTCGCCCCAGCGCAGGACCGAGTCGGTCGCAATTTCCGCGCGCTGCTCGGCAAATGCCTGATAATCGACCTGCCGGCCGAACGCGTGAAACGTTGCGACGCCCAGCGCCCCTATCGCCGCATCGAGCGAGCCGCAACAGAGCAGTCCGACCTTGTCGCACGTGAGCGCACAGCGCCGAAGCCAGCCGCCGAAAATCAGCGAGATCAACGGGTTTTCGTTGCCGTTGACGCTCAACAACGAGTGAAAGCGTGTGTGACCGGCCGCGATATGTCCGAGCTCTCGACCAATCACAAAGGCCAGCTCGTCGTCGGAGAAGAGCTCGATCCAATGGCTCGAGAGCACGAGCGCATAGGGCTGCCCCAGGCCAAGCGCAACGGCGGGAACGAAGTTGTCCTCGCGCACGAAGATCAGCGGCGTCGGAATCTCGAGCGCCGCAGCGGCATTCTGCACGATCGAGAAGACGCGCGGATATTGCGTCTGATGGATGCGCACGCTCGAGCCGAGAAGCCGTCCGCGCGCAAGCGTCACGTAGAGCATCGCAATAACGATAAAGAGCGCGACTTGCGAGGCGCCGATCGATTCGTGAAGCACGTAGCCGATCAGCAGCGCCGCGGGGAACGCGCCCAGCCCGGTCAGCCAGAAGGCGACCCGCTCCGACGGCTCTCGCAGTGAATGTGGTCCGGTAAACAGTGGCTGCACGTTCTAAGTGAGTCTGACGATGCGGACCGGCTTTCCTTTCACAAACCGCGGGCCATGAAGTAAAACATTCCGGCCGTCGCGCCGCCCATCAGCGCGAACGTTGCCCAGCCCCACGCCCTGGCAAGTCCCGAGCTCGCCCAATCGCCCATGATCTTTCGATTCGAAGCGAGCCAAACGATGACGGCTATTAACGGCACGGCCGCGACGCCGTTGAGAACGGCCGACCAAAACAACGCCTTGATTGCGTCGACGCGCAGCAGATTCATTGCGATGCCGATCAGTATGCCCGCCGCAATGATCGTGTAGAAGCGCGGAGCGCGCCGCACCGGCTCGCTCAAACCCTCCCGGAAACGAAAGGTCTGCGCGGCGACGTAGGCCGACGACGTCGCGAGCACCGGCACCGCCAGCACTCCAGTTCCCACCATTCCCAACGCAAAGAGCACCTCGGCAAACGGACCGGCCAAGGGGCGCAGCGCTTGCGCGGCTTGTTGAGCTGTGGCGATGTCGTGCCGTCCGGCCCCCCCGAGGGTCGACGCCGTCGTAACGATGATGAAGAATGCAACGAGGTTCGAAAAGATCATGCCGGCGTTGACGTCGGCGTGCATATTTCGTACCGAACGGGGATCGGTCCCACGTCGGGCGGCGAGGGTCGCCTTCCCGGCCTCTTTGTCCTCTTCGACCATCAGCGACGACTGCCAGTAAAACAAGTACGGCGTAATCGTCGTTCCGAGCACGCCCACCATCGTGGAGAGCCAGAGCGAGTTGAAATGGATTCGCGGAACCGCGAACTGCTCCAACACCTGGAGCCACGGCGGATGCGTGATGAAGGCCGTCACGACGTAGGCGAAGAGGGACAGCGTCAGCCACTTAAAGACTCGCGCAAGCGTTGCGTACGGCATCCACGCCTGCCCGACGAGCATTGCGATACCGAAGAGAAAGACGAGCGCGTCGACGGGAACCGGAACGACGAGCCGCGTGGCGGCTGCCATGCCGCCGATATCCGCGCCCAGATTGAACGTATTGGCGACGATGACGAGGCCCGCCAACGGATACACGAGTGCGAGCGGCAGCCGCTTGCGCATGAGCGCGGCGATTCCCTCGCCGTTGACCATCGAAATGCGAGCGCACATCCCTTGAATGACGGCCATCATCGGCGTCGAGATCAGCGTGAGCCAGAGCATCGAATATCCGGTCGTCGCGCCGGCGACCGAATACGTCGAGATTCCCGACGGATCGTCATCCGCCGCGCCCGTTATGAGGCCGGGCCCCAGAATTTGAAAAGAATTTACGGATTCTGCTGACCATTGGAGCGGCTTGTACCCCGTTTGCGGGGCGTCCGAATCGGAAGCGAGGTTTAGGCTTTCGGCAGGAGTTCCGAAATCTCGCCGCCGGAGATCGCGCCGCTAAAGACGCTGAGGTCTCCGTCGCGCAACGCGCGGGCCGTTTCGACCAACGAGCTCATGGCACTTCGATAGAGTGCGCCGCCGACGCTCACGCGTCGCACGCCGGCCGCACTCAGCTCGGCCAGCGGTACCGGTTTGCCCGGGCCGATGAGCACGTTGACCGGCTTGGGCGCCGCAGCCGCGACGACGGCGCGGATCGCCGCCATGTCCGGTAAACACGGGGCATAGAGCACGTCCGCGCCCGCTTCGGCAAAGGCGACAAGACGCCGAATGGTGTCGTCTAAATCGGCACGACCGTGAAGATAGTTGTCGGTGCGGCCGGTCAACAGGATGCGGCCCCTCGCAGCCTGCGCCGCGGCGCGAACGCGCGCAACGGCATCGTCGAAATCGTGAATCGGTCGCGCTGGGTCGGCCGTCGTGTCCTCGATGCCAAGACCGGCGAGACCCGCCTCGATGCCGGCGCGAACGGTCGCGGCGCACTCCTGGGGATCGGCACCGAATCCATCTTCGAGATCGCCGTTGACCGGCAGGCCGCTGACGCGTCCCAAGAATGCGGCATGCGCGACGGCCTCGTCACGCGTTACGGCGTGAATCCCGTCTTGACGGCCGAGCGAAAAGGCAAAGCCAAGCGACGTGCTGCCCAGCGCCTCGAATCCCGCGCGCGCCAGTAAAACCGCCGACGCGCCATCCCACGCATTGGGCATGATGAACGCCGTTTGGCGTTCGTGCAACGAACGAAAACGTTCGTACGCAAAGAGTTGCGTACTCCTCATCGCCGCTTCTCCTATTCGGCCAGCATTTCGCTTGCGACGATGCTCACCGGAACCGTGCCGTGCGAGAGCAGATCGTCGTGGAAGGCTTGCAGATCGAACGCGCTGCCTTTCTTTGCCTTGTATTGTACGAGCAGCGCCTCGATCTGCGTCTTGCCCACGGCGTAGTCGAACGCTTGCCCCGGACCAAGTGCAAAACGGCTCACTTCTCCTTGCGCCGTCGCGTGATCGACGCCGGCATTCGCCTCGAACCATGCAACGGCGCGCTCGAAGCTCCACTCTCCCGTTGCGAGTTTCGTATCGACGATGGCGCGAGCACCTCGCAGCCGCTCGAACTGCGCCACGGCATAGCGTCCGTCGAGATCGTTACCGTACAGGCCGTCACGTTCGAGCAATGCTTCTTCGTAGAACGCCCAGCCTTCGGCGAAGACGCCGTCGAAAGAGAAGCGGCGGACCGGATCGGGATTGTGTTTGGCGATCGAAAGCTGCAAGAAGTGCCCTGGGAAGCCTTCGTGTCCGCTGGTCATCAGGACGCGATCGCGATCGAAGTCTTCGAAGATCGCGCCGGTTGCCGCGGCCTTTGCCATCTGGGGATTGGGTGGCGGAACGAAATAGACGCCGTCGACCTGCTTTGAAAGTATCGGCGGCGGATTCATCGATGCGCCGGGGAGAATCGGCAGAAGAAACGCCGGTGTCTCTTCGATCTTCATCTGGCCGACGTATGCCGGCACCGTCACGATGTGTTTGTCGGCAATGAAGGCGCGTAGAGTATCGAGTTGCGCCTGAAAGAATGCAAACTGCGCATCTTTCGTAGCCGGCGTCATGCCGCCGCCGTTGGCCGCGGCCTGCGTTGGATCCGAGAGGTTGACGCCTTTAGCCTTCGCCTCGGCTTGAATTTCGCGCTCCTGCGCGACGGCTGCGTCGAGTGTCTTGCGCCCGATGGCTGCAATCTGATCGGCATCGTACGGCAAGAGCAGCTCGTCGCGGAGCATCGCGTTGTAGGCCGTCGCCCCCATCTCGTAGTTGATCGGCCAGCTCGCCGCGTTATTGCTCATCCATTTGGTCCACTCGGTCATCGCGGCAACCACCGCGTCGCGCGCCTTTTCAAAGCGCGCTTTTTTATCGGCCGGGAGCTGCGCGGCCATCGGGGTCAAAATATAGTTGAAGAGGGCGGGCGCCATCGCGAGCTCTTGAACGGCGACCTCGGCTTGCAGACGTCCCGGATGGGTAATCAGCGGGCGCTGCGCGGCCATCCATGCCGGGGCCTTTTCCAGCCGCGAGATCATGTGATCCCACCAAGCCGCCTGGTCCTGTTCGCCCGCATGGAGGATCATCGTGAAAACCGCGCCGAGCACGGTCAGCGGGGGTCCGGACGGGTCCTTTCCCGCCTCCAGCTCGGCCAACTGCCGGAGTTGCCCCACCGCAAAAGCGCGCATCACGCTCACGTCGTTGCGGTCCTGCAGTGTCGCGCCGGTCATGTCGATGGCGTCGAGCTTACTTCTGTACGTCGCGAGCAGCTGCTTCATATGGGCGATGCCGGCGGGCGTCGGATCGCTCCAGTCGCCGTCGTGGCTATAGTCGCCGAGGAAGGTCGCGGCCTCGGGGTCCGCGGCCAAGAAATCGGCGACCGATTGGAGCTGAAGGGCCGAGATTTGGGCGCTCGGCGAGCTTTGAGCGGGGGCCGGTAGCGGCTGGCCAACCAGAAATGCGACCGCCACGAGAGCGGCGAGAGCTCGTTGTTTCATGACGGCTCCTACGAGTGTCGAGCGAGGATTGTTTCGCCCACCCGCGGGCGGGGGTAGGTTCCATAGCATGCGCATAATCATTTTAACGGCCGTCCTTCTCGCTCAGCTTTCCGTCAACGCCGCCGCGGCCGGCTGCGCCGGGGCCGACCCCGCGATCACATCGGTACGCGTGCAGAGCGTCACCAACGATGGCTCGCTCAACCACTACACGCTGGTCGGCCGGGTCACCAACCTCGGAAATCAGAGGCAGGCATCAAACGTCTTGCAGTTCGTCGACATCTATCAAGACGCAACCCGGTTAGAGGACCGCGGAGTGCCGCCGCTAGCGCCCGGTCAATCCTATCCGTTTTCGTACGTCTGGCAGCGGGCATCGGATGCGGGCAAGAACACGACCACCTTCGACTTTCGACTTCGGATGACTTCGCCGTCGCCGCCCGGAAACGAGGACTGTAACTCCGGAAACGACACATTTAGCCTTCGGTTTTAGCACCATGGCGCTAACGGTGATCCGCTTCCCCGCGACGTAACCTCATGGGCTAATGCCAAACACGCTCCGCATCGGGATCGACGTCGGCGGAACGTTCACCGATCTCGCCGCCGCCGAATCCTGGAGCGGACGAATCGTCACGCGCAAAGTCGCGAGCACTCCGCGCGAACCCCATCGCGCGGTCGTCGACGCAATTGCCTCGATTTTGACGGATTATGAAGAGCCGCCACAGATCGAGCTGCTCGCGCATTCGACGACGATTGCAACCAACGCGCTGCTCGGCCAGATGAATCTCGAGCTTCCGCGAGTAGCGCTCGTCACGACGCACGGCTTTCGCGACCTTATCGAGATCGGCCGTCAAAATCGAAGCGCGCTGTACGACCTGTTCGTCGAACGGCCGCGTCCGCTGGTTGCGCGCAACGACCGGTTGACCGTGCGAGAGCGCGTCGATTTTCGCGGGAACGTCCTCCAGGCGCTGGACGAGAGCGACGTCGAGCGCCTGTGCGAGGAGCTGCGCGAACGCGAGGTGGCGGCGGCCGCGATCTGCCTGCTGCACTCCTATGCGAACGACGCGCACGAGCGGCGCATCGCCGAGGCACTCTCTGCCGCCCTTCCGGGACTACGCGTGACGATCTCGTCGCAGGTCGATCCCCAGTACCGCGAGTACGAGCGCTGCTCGACCACGGTCGTCAACGCGGTGCTCGCGCCGATCGTCGAAGGCTACCTCGAACGGCTACGCGCCGCGATTCGCGCTGCCGGCATCGAGGCACCGCTCTACATTATGCGCAGTGACGGCGGCCTTGCAGCGCAGGATATTCTCTCCCGACCCGCCGCGTTGATCGAGAGTGGCCCCGCAAGCGGCGCAATGGCCGCGGCGGCACTCGGCCGCCGAATCGGCATTACGCGCCTGCTCTCGTTCGATATGGGCGGAACGACCGCGAAAGCCGGCGCCATCGTGGATGGCGTAGCCCAAGTCGTTGGAGAGTTCGAAGCCGCCGGCGCGACGCACAGCGGCCGCGCGATCAAAGGCAGCGGCTATCCCGTTCGCTTTCCCTTCATCGACCTGGCCGAAGTCAGCGCGGGAGGCGGTACCATCGCGTGGCTCGATGATGCCGGTTCGCTGCGCGTGGGTCCGCTCTCCGCGGGCGCGGACCCGGGACCGGCGTGTTACGGCCGCTCCGACCAAGCTACGGTTGCCGACGCGAACGTCGTTCTCGGCCGTTTGAATCAAGAGGCGTTGCTGGGCGGAGCATTTCCAATCGACGCAACACGCGCCCGATCCGCCGTCGAACGCCTCGCGCCGGCCCTGGCATTGAGCGTCGAAATGACGGCCGACGGCATCGTCCGGCTAATCGATCACGCAATGGCGAAAGCGTTGCGGATTGTTACGGTCGAGCGCGGCTTGGATCCGCGTGAGTTCGCGCTCGTCGCCTTCGGAGGCGCGGGGCCGTTGCACGCCTGCGCGGTGGCCTACGAGTTGGGGATTGCGCGCATCGTCGTCCCGCAGCATCCGGGCCTTTTCTCCGCGCGCGGTTTGCTGGAGGCAGACCTTCACACCAGCGACGTCCTTGCCGTGCTCCGGTCAACCGGCGAGGTGGATCAAAGCGCGTTGCAACGCTGGTTTGAGGAGAGCGAGGAACGCGCGGCGGCCTCGCTGATCGAACAGGGCGTGCAACGGCAGACGATTGCCTTTCGGCGACAATACGACGCCCGCTACCGCGGACAGAGTTTCGAGCTGACGATCGATCACGCCGATTCGGCCGAATCGATCGCGCAGCGCTTTCACGACGCGCACCGCGCTCGCTACGGTTACGACGTTCGCAGCGAGGTCGTCGAACTGATAAACGCGCGCCTAACGGGCGTGGGCGCGCTGCCCCCCAGCGTCAATTTCAGCCCTTCGACGGAGATAAACTCCGTCGAAAGACGAAGCGAGGGCACGCGCCGCGCCTGGGTCGACGGTTCTTTCATCGACGTTGCCGTTTTGCAACGTGCGGGGCTCCAGGAAGGCAAGCGTATCGAGGGACCGGCGATCGTCGAAGAGTACGACTGCACGACGTACGTCGCGCCGCAGTGGTCGTTGACGGCGGATGCCGACGTACTGGTCTTGGAGAAGACGGCGAAATGATCGATCCGATCGTCGCAGAGATCGTCGGCGCAGCGCTCGTATATGCGAGCGAAGAGATGGGCCTCGCCGTGCGCAATAGCGCCTATTCGCCGAACATCAAAGAACGACTCGACCACTCATGCGCGCTCTTCGACCGTGACGGCCGTTTGATCGCGCAAGCGGAGCACATTCCAGTGCACCTTGGCTCGCTGCCGTGGGGGCTCAAACGAATGCTCGAGATCATCGCGCGCGAGCACGGCGGCGTTCGCGAGGGCGAGATGTGGGTTGCGAACGATCCCTACGTGACGGGCACGCATCTCAACGACGTCACGGTGTTGCGGCCGATCTTCGACGGCGGGCGACTGGCCGCGTTTGCCGCCAATAAGGCGCATCACGCGGACGTCGGGGGCGCAGCGCCGGGCTCGATGCCGGCCGATGCAGCGGACCTCTTTGCGGAAGGTGTCGTCGTTCCACCGATGCGTTTGATGCGCGAAGATCGTGTCGTTGCCGAGACGGTCGCGCTCTTTCGCGCGAACTCGAGAACGCCTGATGCCTGCAGCGGCGATCTCCGGGCGCAAATCGCCGGCAACTACACCGGAGAACGGCGCCTGCTCGAGCTCGTGAATCGCTACAGCGCGCAAACGTTCGGCGAGGCAGTCGCACGCGCGCTTGACGGCAGCGAGCGCGCGATGCGCGCTGCCCTTCGTAAGATCGGCGACGGCGTTTTCCACGCGACGGACTATCTGGAAGATCGCCGGGGCGAGCCGAGCATCGCGATCGCACTGCGGCTGGAGCTGCGCGACGGCAGCGCACTGCTCGATTATACCGGAACCTCCGCACAGTGCAGCTTTCCGCTTAACGCCGTGTTCGGCGTAACGCTTTCTGGCGTGCATTACGCGCTGCGTGCCGTCACCGACCCGATGATTCCGATGAACGAGGGCTGCTTTCGTCCGGTCGAGGTGCGCGTGCCCGAAGGTACGTTGCTTAATCCGCGCCGTCCCGCACCCGTCTCGGGCGGCAACGTCGAGACCAGCATGCGCAACGCCGAGGTCGTTCTGCAAGCGTTGGCATGCGCCGTCCCCGAGCGCGTGCCGGCCTGCAGCGGCGGCACGATGAGCAACGTGATGCTCGGCGGAACGCGGCCCGACGGGCGAACCTGGGCCTTCTACGAAACCAACGGCTGTGGCTCGGGCGGGCGTCCGAACGCCGATGGCATCGACGCCATCCACTGCCACATGACCAATACGCTCAACACGCCGATCGAAGCGGTCGAACGCGAGTTTCCGTTGCGCATCACGCGCTACGAAATCGCGGAAGGCACCGGCGGTGCGGGCCGGCACCGCGGCGGCAACGGTCTGATCCGCGCGATCGAGCTCACTGAAGGCACCGGGCAAGCAACGCTGCTGGCAGATCGCCATAAACTGCAGCCACCGGGTGCGCACGGCGGAGAGCCGGGCGCTTGCGGACGGCACGCCCTAACGCGCGATGGAAACACGACGCACATCGCTGCAAAGACGAGCCTGCCGCTCCAGCCTGGAGACATTCTGACGATTCAAACGCCGGGTGGCGGCGGCTACGGTGCGATCGGGCCTAACCCGAGTACAAGTGAGTAAGCGCCCGTAGACGCGAGGAGGCGGAGGCTCGCTCGAAATGCGGCCCGCGGCGCCCTGCATTTCTACTTGGCAAGACGTACCGTCCCATGAGAGAATGTTACACCTGCCGACCCATGAGAGAGAGCTGCACATTGGATAACCGAATCCGTATTGCGAGCGGGCTTTCGGCCGTTGGACTGACGGCCATCTTGCTGATGGCCGGGTGCACCGGAGGCTCGATGGGCTCGGGCACCGGCGTTCCACCACTTGGCACCGTCTCGCCGGCCTCGGGTACTTCTGCGTACATCCAGCACGTCGTCATCGTGGTTCAAGAGAACCGCAGCTTCGACGACTTCTTCGCGACGTTTCCCGGCGCCGATGGAGCAGCCGGGGGATGCATGAAGCCTCGATCAGTCTGGTCCTGCGATCCGAGACGACCTCTCACGGGTGTCCGAGTGGCGATACATACATACCACTCGAGTCTGCTCCTCTCGACTCTTTGAGCTTGGCGACACCAGCATTATTCGTTCGTGAAAGAGTACGATAAAGGAAAGATGGACGGCTTCAATAACGTACAGCTCGCGCTCAAGAAAGGCACGAAAGAGCGGGCGGGCATGTATGCCTACCGATACGTCGATCCAAGCGACATCCCGGAGTATTGGTCCATCGCGAACCAATACGTTCTGGGCGATCATATGTTCACGACCCAAAGCAGCGACAGCTTCACCGCCCATCAAGACCTCATCGCCGCGGGGACGCCGGTCGGCGACAAAGGCGATAACGTGATCGATTTCCCGACGCCGGCCTCGTGGGGATGCGAGGCGTCGCCGCCGGGAACGGTAACGTCGCTGATTACTCCAGCCGGCAAAGAGCTCCGGGGCAAGGGACCCTTTCCGTGCTTTGCGTACTCGACCATACGCGATCTCCTCGATGCGAAAGACGTGTCGTGGCTCTATTTTACGAGCACGGCGCACGGCGGCACCTGGGATGCGTACGAGGCAATCAATGCCGTGCGCAATGGTCCAGAGTGGTCGACGAACATCATAAAGCCGGAAACGCAATTCTTCAGCTACGTTTCCGGCGGCACGCTGCCCGCCGTATCTTGGGTGATACCCGATGCGATAAACTCCGATCATCCGGGGAATCACAGAGATACCGGGCCGTCATGGGTGGCCAGCGTCGTGAACGCGGTCGGCGAGAGTTCCTACTGGCCGAACACCGTGGTGATCGTCGTTTGGGACGACTGGGGCGGAGAATACGACAACGTGCCGCCTCCGCAGCTCGACGGCCAGGGGCTGGGCATTCGCGTTCCGATGCTGCTCGTCTCCGCGTACGCGAAGGAAACCTCGCCGAGCCAACCGGGGTACGTCTCGCATACGCAATACGAGTTCGGCAGCATTCTCAAGCTCATCGAGGGCAACTGGGATCTGGGAACGCTCGGCAGGACGGATCAGCGCGCCAATAGCCTCCTCGACTGTTTCGATTTCACGCAGCCGCCGCGCTCCTTCACGCCGATTGTCAGCAAATACTCAAAGGCGTACTTCTTGAAGCAGCCGCCGTCGGGCTTGCCGGTGGACGACTACTGAGTTCGGTTGACTGGCCGCTCCAAACCGAAGCGAGCCGCACAGAGCAGATCCACGACGCGGATTGCGCTGCGGCGGGGTGAGAAGCGCCGTCGCGAGTCGGCGGCGACGAGCTCACCGTAGGAATCTCGCGCACCCGCGTCGTTGACGAAGCGCGCAGTTGCCTTAAGTAACTCCGATCGCTGCGCGAAAATCACAACGTCGGCGGCGAAGATCGCCCGCAACCCGTCGTGAGGAAGCACGACGGCCGGAATCCCTGCTTGCCCTAACAGCACGTTGCCGAACGCGGCGTCGTCGGTTAGCCCGCAATGAACGACGCAGGCAACGGGCACGCGTTCTCCGCCGAGCAACATCTCCGGCGTAATGCGCACGACTGGATAGCCCAGGTCGGCGTCGCGTAGATCGTCGGCGCTGCCCGCGAGTCCGACGGTGGTGCACGACGGATCGTCCGAGCGCCTTACCCCGCAAGCGGCGACGCTATCGGCCGAAGCGCAAGGAAGCCACGGAACCTCGATGTCGACCGCGCCGAACGTGCGAATCGAAGGAAAGGCCTTCGCACCTCGCTCGATCGTGACTCCCGGCTGCGAAACTTCTTGCGAAAACCACTCGATCGAAGCGGCCGGACGAAAACGCCGGTCGAACCAGCGCCGGCGTCGCAACGGACCACGCACGAGGGGGTGGCCGAAGGAGCGCAGTGCCGCCGCGAGGTCCGCGCGCGCCGCCGCGAGCAACGGCTCTGTACGCGCGTTCTCCGGAATAGCTATCGCTCCGACCTCGCCCCGCTGCGTTCGCGGCAGAGGCGCAAGGCGCGAGCCCCACCGTCGGTAGAAGCGCTCCTCGTTCTCGCGTTCGCGATCGAATCGACCCGCTGAAGCGCCTTCGTAGTGGGCGAAACGAGCCTCGGCAACGTATGCGATTGCAGCGCCTCGTTCGCGCGCTCGCAGGCAAAGGTCGACGTCCTCAAAGCCGTTGACGAACGACTCGTCGAATCCGCCGCCGTCGAGGAACCAATCCGTGCGCACGGCCATGGCCGCGCCGGAGACGCCCAACGCGTCACGCGAAGTGGTGACGCCGTCGAGCGATGAAGGCAGATTGCGACACGAATAGTGCCAGTGCGCGTTGCGCAGCAGGACGAACCCCGCCGCTTGCGTTACGCCGTCCTCGAAGAAAAGCGCTCCGCCCGCGACGGCGACTTCGGGCCGCTCGAAGGCCGCAACCAGCGGCGTCAGGGCGTCGCCGAGCGGATAGGCATCGTTGTTGAGAAAGAGCACGAGCGGCGCCTCGGCCATGCGCGCGCCTGCGTTACACGCTCCGGCAAAGTTACGGTTCGTCTCGTGGCGGAGATAGCGCACCCACGGGAATGCAGCAATCGCCTCCGGCGTTTCGTCGGTCGAAGCGTTGTCGACCACAACGGTTTCGAAAGGCGCGGAACCGGATCGGTGCAGTTGGTCCAGCTCCCTCAAACACCGCGCGGTGAGCCACCAGTTGTCGTAGACCGGAATAACGATGCTAAGCAGTGCTGTCATCCTTCGATAGGCTCAGGATGACATTCGATAGGCTCAGGATGACATTCGATAGGCTCAGGATGACATTCGATAGGCTCAGGATGACATTGGGAGCTACACCGCGCCAACGTGTACCTCTTCCAGCAGCTCTAGCTTCGTTTCGGGGACCATCGCGCGCACGAAGATGATCGTCACGATGCAGAGCGCCGCATAAGCCCCAAACGTCGCCGGGCTTCCGAGACGCTCGACCATCGTCAAAAAGGACTGCGAGACCGCAAAGTTTCCCACCCAGTTGGCCAGCGTCGAAACCGACATCCCGGTACCGCGCACCGGCAGCGGAAAGATCTCGGAGATCAGCAGCCAGAGAATGGGGCCGAAACTAAACGCAAAGCATCCCACGTAGACCATCATGCTGACGAGTGCGATCGTGCCTAGCGAACCGGAGAGGTGCGGCTGCGAGAACGCGTACGCCATAACACTCAGAGCCACGAACATGCCGGTCAGCCCGGCATAGAGCAACGGCTTACGTCCGATTCGATCGACGAAGAAGATCGCGACGAGCGTCATCCCGCAGTTTACGGCACCGACCAGCGACTGCGCCAAAATCGAGGCTGCTGCAGATCCGACGCCTGCCATCTCGAAGATGCGTGGTCCATAATAGATGACCGAGTTGATGCCGGTGATCTGCTGCAGAACCGCCAGCGAGACACCCAGGAAGAGCGCCGGCCGGATCGCCGGGCTCAGCAGTGCACGAAGTCCGCCGCGCTTAACTTTCAGGCTCTCTAAAATGGAAGCTTCTTCCCGTTCGCTCGCGGTTTCGTCGTCGTAGATGCGTTGCAGTTCTTCACGAGCGAGCGGGTCGCGTCCAACCTTGAACAGATACCGCGGGCTCTCCGGCATGCGAACCATTCCACCCATCAAGATCAATGACGGAATGACGGCCAGGCCTAACATCCAGCGCCACTGCCCGACGCCCGCGAACAGGTAATCGACGATGTATGCCGCGAGAATGCCGATCGTGATCGCGAATTGGTAGAGCGAAACCAACGCGCCACGCACCGGCGCGGGCGCGACCTCGGAGATGTAGAGGGGCGCCACGACGGAGCTCAAGCCAATCCCGAGACCGACGACGAAACGCCCACAGAGCAGTATCGCCTCGTTTCCCGCTAACGCCGAGAGCAGCGCGCCGAGCAAGAAGATAACGCCGGCTCCGAAGAGCGTCGGCCGCCGGCCGATGCGGTCGGCCACCGACCCCGAGACGGCCGAGCCGCCGATGCAGCCGATCAAGACGACGCTAATCGTAAAGGCCTGGAGCCGGTTGTCCAGCGCAAACTCCTTGCTTATGAAAAGAATCGCGCCGGAGATCACGCCGGTGTCGTAGCCGAAGAGCAAGCCCCCCAGCGCTGCGATCGACGCTACGAGCAAAACGTACGCTCTCATGCAGGCGCTTTTGCAAGCGGCGTGCGAACGCTCCTCCAATGTCGCTCGAGATCGAGATTCCGGCCGCACTCGCATACGCCCGCACGCACGCGCTGCATGCGATCGTCATCGCGCTCGGCGACCAGATCGTCGCGCAGGAATACGGCGGCGGCTTCGATGCGAAAAAACCGCATTTGCTTTACAGCGGAACGAAGAGCTTTTGGGGGCCCGCGGCGCTTTGTGCGCGCGAGGACGGATTGCTCGAGCTCGACGAAACCGTCGCCGCGACATTTGCCGCGTGGCGCGACGATCCATGGAAGCGCCGCGTCACCTTGCGCATGCTGCTCTCGCTTACGGCCGGCTTTGGTTTCGGCGGCTTAGGCGCGGCCGTTCCGGAGTACGAGCGCGCCTTAGAAACGCCGCTGAAAAGCGAGCCGGGCTCGCGGTTTACCTACGGCGGCATTCCGTTTCAAGTCTTTGGCGCCGTGCTCGCGCGCAAACTCGCCGATCGCAAGCTGACCCCGCACGACTATCTGCGCCAGCGGATTCTCGAGCCCGCAGGAGTCCGGGTGGCGAGCTGGCGCGGCCTAAAGGACGGAACGCATCCCCTGCCAACCGGCGCATCTCTCGGCGCCATGGACTGGCTCGCATACGGACGCTGCGTCGCGCGCGAGGCCGACCGTCTCGCGCCTTGCTTCGAGGGCTCTCCGGCTAACGCGCGCTATGGCCTGGGTTGGTGGCTGGGCGCTCCCCCTTCGTCCTTCGACTGCGCTCAGGATGACATTACTGCGCTCAGGACGCCGAAGGATCTCGTCTACGCGAGCGGCTCCGCGGGCCAAGCGCTCTACCTCGTGCCGTCACTCGATCTGACGGTCGTACATTTTGGCGCGAGCGCATCGTTCCGTCACGAAACGTTCTTGCGGCGGCTTTTCCGATAGTGGTCTGCGCGAAGCGCAGTCCTGAGCGCGGTCGAAGGATCAGGGCGACACGGGCGTTGCGCCGTCGACCGGCTTGATGCCGGCATTCTTCAAGGCAGTCTGGAGCGGCGAAAGCAGTCCGACGTAGTCGTTGTACTGCGCGACCGCCGCGGCGTATGCCGCATCGAAGCGCCGCGCATAATCGAGCTGCTCTGCCGTAGGAGGAAGCTGCGGACCGCCAAAACCGGTGCGCGGAATCGATTCGCGCAACGAACCCGCACGCTGGATCGAATCCTCGTCGTTCTTGTAGTCGGCGGTGAACGCGGCGAATACCGGGCCCCAGCTCTGCTGCGCGGCGGTAACCTGACTTGCAATCGCTGCATCGTTCTTCGCCGATGCGGCGACGCGCGTCAGCGACTTCTTGATCGCGTCCAGGTTGTTGAGAACCTCGTCGATCTTTCCGTAGATCGTCGAGTACTTCCGCGCGAAGGCATAACCGGATTCGTACTGCGCTTGCGTCCATTGGTCGCGCGGATCGGGCTTCACCGTAACCCTTTGCGTCAGCGTTTGCGCGCCCATCGCCAAGCGCACGCGTATACGTTCCCGGTACGACGGTCGGCCCCGTCTTGGGCCCTTGGTACTCCTCACGCGCGGCCCCATGCCACTTCGCCGGCGCGTCCTCCGTGAAATCCCAAACGTAACGATTGATGCCGGCCTTGTTGGGAACGTAGGGCTCTTCTTTGCCCTTTACCTTATGCGTACCGCTCACGGTACGAATGACGGCGCCGCCGGCATCGAGAATTTGCAACGAAGGCGCTTTTTTCTGCGGCGCCGTCTGATAAAAATCGACAATCGCACCCTTTGGCGGATTGTCGCCGGCGAACTGTGTGTAGATTCCGGGATCGTTGGAATGGTAGTGATACTCGTAGGCCATCCGCGGCGCGAAGAGCATGGCTCCGGCGCGTTGTGCGTTGCCGAGCTGCTGCACGGAGTCGAGGTCGTCGAGAATCCATACGTCGCGTCCGTGCGTCGCAATGACCAAGTCGTTGAATTCTGATTGGATCCGGATGTCGCGCACCGAGACGGAGGGCAGATTGATTCGGAAATCCTGCCAATGAGCCCCGTTGTCGAGCGAAATCCAAAGACCGTTCTCGGTTCCAGCGTAGAGCAGATACGGGTTGCGAGTATCGGGGCGGATCGTGCGGGCATACTGATCGCCCGGCAGTCCATCGACGATTTTCGTCCAGTGCGCGCCGTAATCGTGCGTGACGTAGACGTAGGGAGCGTAGTCTCCCATGCGATGGTTATCCGCAACGGCATACGCCGTTCCGGCAACCAGCGGCGACGGCGCGACCGTTTCGAAGCGTGCGAACTGCGGCGCTCCGGGCGGTGTGACGTTTTGCCAATGCGACCCGCCATCGCGCGTCAGTTGCACGTAGCCGTCGTCGGTTCCAACCCAAAGCTCGCCCTGGTCTATCGAGGAACCCTCGATGTAGAGGATCGTGTCGGAGTACTCGGCCCCCGAGACGTCCTTCGCCAGCGGCCCTCCGGAGGGCAGTTGGTGCTCCGTAATATTGCGCGTAAGATCCGGGCTGATCGGCCGCCAGGTTTCGCCGCGATCGGTCGACTGAAAAACGACGTTCCCGCCAAACCACGCAACGTGGCCGTCCCACGGGGCGAACGCAATCGGCGAATCCCAATTGAAGCGGTACGCCGCTTTGCTCAGGTCGAACGGTCCGAGAAAACTTCCTGGAAATGAGTCGTATGGACGAATGAAGCGGCTGATGCCGGTCCTGCGATCGAAGAGAGTGACCGCTCCATCTTCCAAATCGGCCCAAATGTAGTTCGGGTCGATCGGGTCGGAAATCGTCCACATTCCGTCGCCGCCGACGACGTTGATCCAATGGCGGTTGAGGATGCCTTCGTCGTCGAGCGAGTTCGACGGACCGCAAAAGCCGTTGTTATCCTGGAAGGCCGCACAGACGGTATACGGGTTTTCGTTGGAGAGACCGACGTGATAGATCTGGCCGATCGCTAGATTCCGCGAAAACGACCAGTGTTCGAGGTCGGTCGTAAGCGCGAATCCACCATCTTCACCGGTGATGATCCGCTTGGGTTCGTTGGGCGCGATCCAGATCGCATGATAGTCAACGTGAACGTCCTTGGCGATCTCCTTGAACTTGCGGCCGCCGTCTTTGCTCTCGGAGAGCATCTCCGAAACCGCGTAGACGTGATCGGGATTTTTCGGGTCGACCGCAATGTGCGTGAAATAAAATGGACGCTGATCGACGAGCGTATCGTCGCTGGTCATTTTCCAGCGCGCGCCGGCGTCGTCGGAACGCCATAGAATTCCACCCGCCGCTTCGATGAGCGCAAAGATCCGGCTCGGACGGCTAGGCGCGATCGCCAAGCCGATACGACCGGTAAACCCCTGCGGCAATCCGTGGCCGCCGAGCCTTCTCCACGTGCGGCCACCGTTGGTGGATTTGTAGAGTCCGCCGTCGGGGCCGCCGCTGGTGAAGGTCCAAGGGACGCGGCGAAAGTGCCACATGCCTGCGTAAACAATTTTTGGATCTACCGGATTGATCGCAACGTCGCTCGCACCGCTGGCCGGACTGAGATAGAGCGACTTGTTCCAGCTTTCTCCGCCGTCGAACGTGACGTAGACGCCGCGGTTCGTTGAATCTTTGAACGGATCGCCGAACGCGCCGACGACGACGTGGCGTGAATCGCGCGGATCGATTGCGATGCGCGAGATGCTCCAAACGCCGGCCAAGCCGGCACGCCGCCAAGTCTTTCCGCCGTCGCTCGATTTGTAGAGGCCGTCGCCGTAGCTGACGTCGTTGCGCGGGTTCGCCTCGCCGGTTCCCGCCCAGACCACGCGCTCGTTGGTCGGATCGATGGCGACCGCGCCGATCGCCGAAACCGACTGCTTATCAAAGACGGGCTGCCACGTCGCACCGCCATTGCGCGAGCGCCACACGCCGCCGCCCGCGGTTCCCAGATAGTAGAGCTGGTCGTCTTGCGGCGTTCCCGCCACCGCGGCGACGCGGCCGCCCGCGATCGCGGGTCCAATCGAGCGCCACGACAGATTCGCGTATGCTGCGGCCGCGAAGAGTATCGTCGAAATGAACATTACAGCGCCCTTACTTCTTTGACGGGGGACAGCGGTTTCATGCCGGCCTGTTGTAATGCCGTGTTGACACCCGGCAATACGCCGGTTACGAACGCATTGTAGCGGTCGATACCGTTGCGGTATTCAACGTCGATGCGCGACAGCATGTTCACAACCGCCGGCGTCACGAGGCCCTGCGCGGTCTGAAACGCCCCGAGAATGTCTTCGTGCAACGCCGTCTCGTCCTCCGTACCTTCACCTCGAAGGTTCACGGCGAGCGAACTAAAGAGCGTCTGCCGCGCCTTCGACGCGTCCTCGAGCTTGGCCGTCAACGCGACGTTATTCGCCTTTTTTGCAGCGGCGACCGCGGTGTCGATCGACTTCTTGAGGTCGTCGAGCGTATTGAGCACGGTGTTGATTTGCGACAAGTGGGACAGCTGACGCATCGACTCGTCGAAGCTGCGCTGATACTCGGCCTGCGTGAACGCCGAACGCGGGTCCGGCTCGACTCTAGCACGCTGCACGTACGTTCGTCCCGAAAGCGTCAAGCGCACGGAGTAGAGCGCCCGGTACGACCCCCGGTCCGGTCTCGGGGTTGAGAAAGTCCTGCGCCGCGCCGCTCCACTTTACGGGTCCGTTGACGTTGAAATCCCAGGTGTAACGGTTCAAGCCGGCCTTGTTCGGAACGTAGGGGCGGTCTTTACCGCCAACTTTGTGAGTCCCGGAAATGGTGCGTATCACGCGGCCGAAGCTGTCGAGGATGTCGATTCTCGGCGCATCTTTTTGAGGCTGCGCTTGATAGAAGGTGATCGTTACGCCGTACGGCGGATTGTCCGCCGCGTAGTTCGTGTAGACGCCGTCGTCGTTGGGATGCAACGACCACTCGTAGGCGACTGGCGGAGCAAAGAGCCGGCTTTTTTGCGCGACCGCCTCCATAAGCTGTTGCACTGGGGTCATATCGTCCATGATAAAGACGTCACGCCCGTGTGTCGCGATGACGAGGTCGTCGTATTGCGGCTGTAACCGAATGTCGTGAACGGAGACCGGGGGCAGGCCGTTTTTAAACGATTGCCAGCTCGCTGCGCCGTCGAAGGAAATCCACATCCCCTCTTCGGTTCCGAGATAGACGATGTTGCGATTTTTGATGTCGGGCCGAATCGCCCGCACCCACTGATCGGCCGGCAGGCCGGCGACGATCTTCGTCCAGTGGCTGCCGTAATCGTGGGTGACGAAGGCGTACGGGGCATTGTCGCCGGTGTAATGTCCGTCGGCAATCGCGTACGCGGTCCCCGCGACGAGCGTCGAGGGCGCGACCGTCGCAAAGCGCGCGAACTCGGGCGCTCCGGGAGGCGTGACGTTGACCCAATGCTTTCCGCCATCGCGTGTTAACTGAACGAGCCCGTCGTCGGTGCCGACCCAAATCTCGCCCCTGGTTCTCGTCGAGCCCTCGATGTCGAGAATCGTGTCGCTGTATTCCGCGCTGGAGACGTCGTTCGTGATCGGGCCGCCCGCGGGTTGCTGGTGCGATTTGAGATTGCGCGTGAGGTCGGGACTGATCGTGCGCCAGGATCTTCCGCGATCGGTCGTTTGGAAGACGACGCTGCCGCCGAACCAGGCAACGTTCTTGCGCCAAGGATCGAATGCGAGCGGCGATTCCCAGTTGAATCGATACTTGCTCGTCGCGAGTTCCCACGACTCTTTACCCGTCTGAAGGTAGGGCTGTGCCGACCACTGATCTTGCGTCACGCGGTTGTAAACGGTAAGCGAGCCGTTCTGAGAGTCCGACCAGAGCCAGTTCGGATCGTCGGGTTCGGGAATGCTCCATTCCCCGTCGCCGCCTGACGAAGCGATCCACGCCTTGTTCTGAATGCCGGAAGGATCGAGCGAGTTCGAAGGCCCGCACCAGGCGCCATTGTCTTGCAGGCCGGTACAAACCGTATAGGGATTATCGTTGCCGAGTCCGACACGATAGGCCTGGCCGATCGGCAAGTTAGCCGAGAAGAACCAGTTGTCGCCGCCGTCGAGCGTAAGGGCATAGCCGCCGTCCTCGCCGGTCATGATGCGCGACGGGTCGTTCGGTGCGATCCAAATAGCGTGATAGTCTACGTGCACGGACTGCGCGATCGCTTTGAACGTTTTTCCTGCATTAGTGCTCAGCATCAGCTGAAAAGAAACGGCGTAGACGTGGTCGGCGTTCTTCGGATCGACCGCGAGGTGCGAGAAGTAGAAGGGGCGCGCGTCGACCGACGAATTGTCGCTGACCATCGTCCAGTTGGCGCCGCCGTCGTCGGATCGCCACAGCACGCCGGCCTTCGATTCAATCACCGCATAGACGCGATTGCCGTCGCTCGGCGCGACCGCTAAACCGATGCGTCCCATCGGACTCGCCGGCAGACCGTGTCCGACGAGCTCGGTCCACGTGGCGCCGCCGTCGGTCGACTTGTAGATGCCGTCCTCTTCTCCGCCGCTGACGAACGTCCACGGCCGGCGCTGGAACTTCCAGATGCCGGCGTAGAGCACGCTCGGATTCTGGGGGTTCATGGCGAGGTCCGATGCGCCGCTTTCCGGCCCGACGTAGAGCGTCTGCTTCCAGGTTTTCCCACCATCGTCGGTAACGTAAATGCCGCGCTGCGGGCTATCGCTGAAAGCATCGCCCAGTGCGGCAACGACGACGTGGTTGTGATTGCGCGGGTCGACCACGATCCGCGTGATGTACTTCGTCTCTTTGAGGCCGGTATTGGTCCAGTGGTCGCCGCCGTCGGTCGTCTTATAAACGCCGTTGCCATAACTCACGTCGTTGCGCGGATTACCTTCGCCCGTTCCAACCCAGACCGTGTCGTTGTCGGTTGGATCGATCGTCACCGCACCGATTGCCGCAACGTCTTGATCGTCGAAGACGGGAGACCAGGTTTGCCCGCTATTGGCCGATTTCCAAACTCCGCCGCCCGCGGCGCCGACGTAGTAGAGTTTGGGATCGGTCGCCGAACCGGCAACCCCCGCAACGCGTCCTCCGCCGCTGGCAGGACCGATTTCACGCCAGGTCATGTTTGCAAACGGAGGCCCAGGCGTCGGCGTGGGCGAGGGTGACGGCGACGGGGAAACCGATGCCGCCGGCCTCGGAGGCAGCGGCGACGCCGGCAAAGGTGATGCGACGGGATTTGCCGCGTAAAGCGACGTCGCAAGCAGCAAGGGAACGATCAACTCCAAACCCTCTTCTCTAAATCAAAGCATCGCGAATCAATGTGGGGGTGCGGCCCGGTTCTTCGCTTGATACATCGGAACGTTCACGTGAACTGCATACCACTGAGACCACGCGATCATTCCACACATTACGATGAACAGGAACAGAAGGACGGCGAGAGCGCGACGCGAACCCACCGGCCCCATATGCGCAGGACTATTCTGAGCCTCCTGGCTACGTTCGGCTTTTCTGTAGGGCCCCTGCTGCTTCCGGCGCAGGCGGCCAATCGAGCGGTACCTGCCACGCCCATTGCCGTCGCCGTCTACGCCGGCGTTCTGAGCCGCATCAATCCGCAGCTCCCGCGCTGGCAGAGCCGGGATCTGGCGCGCCGTGTGCTCCTCAACGCTGTACGCTGGCGCATCGATGCCAACATGCTCGTGGCCATCGTCACGGTCGAATCCCGCTGGCACACGCACGCCCTTTCGCGCGCCGGCGCCATCGGGCTCGGACAGCTGATGCCGGGTACGGCGGCAGGGCTCGGCGTTAATCCGCACGACCCAGCGCAAAATATCTCCGGTGCCGCGCGCTATCTTCGCGGCTTAGTCGGGCGGTTTGGAACGAAACACTACGACCTCGTCTTCGCCGCCTACAACGCCGGGCCGAAAGCGGTGAGCGAGTACGGCGGCATTCCGCCGTTCGACGAAACGCAGAACTACGTCGTGCGCGTGCTGGAAACGTGGCAACGCCTTTCGAAGACCGTTCGTCTTCCGGCCAACGCCTACGCCGTCGCGCCACCAGTTCGCGGAGCCGACCTCGCCTATTGGCTCGAAGGCCCCCCAACCCAGTAGAGAATCGTTTCGACTGCCGCGGCCAAACCGTCGGTTCCATCGACCCGTAACGGGATTGCGCCGGCGTTGCGCGCCGCCTCGACGTCGCTTTCGCGATCGCCGACGACCACGCAGCAGGCCGGTTCCACGCCCAGCGCTCGCGCCGCATCGAGAATCAGTTTCGGTTTGGGCTTACGGCAGTCGCACACATCCTCCGGGGAATGCGGGCACACGAAGAATCCGGCGAAGGGGCCAAGCAGCTCATCGACGCGACGATTGACGGCATCGACCGCTTCGTGCGTGATGAGTCCGCGACCGATGCCGCTCTGATTGCTCACGACGGCCAGCGGCAAGCCGGCGGCGCGCAGACGGTCGAGCAGCGCGCGCGCATTCGGCGCCGGCTCGACGCGCTGCGGATCGCCGTTGAACGGCACGTCAACCACGATCGTCTCGTCGCGATCGAAGAGTACTGCGCAAACTCGGGGTATGCCGCCCTCGCTTGTTCTCAGGTTAAACGCTCGGGCGGCATACCCACTCGTCTTGCCTTCGTCATGGGACGGGGACGTAGACTTCGGCGCCGGCTTCGATAAACTCGCGCGATTTTTCGGCCATCCCTTGCTGCGCGTACTCGCGGACCTCTTGCGTAATCTTCATCGAGCAGAAGTGCGGGCCGCACATCGAGCAGAAGTGCGCGATCTTCGCGCCGGGCGCCGGAAGCGTCTCGTCGTGGAACTCACGCGCCGTTTCGGGGTCGAGCGAAAGATCGAACTGATCTTCCCAGCGAAACTCGAAACGCGCCTTTGAGAGCACGTCGTCCCAATGCGCCGCGCCTTTATGGCCCTTCGCGAGATCGGCCGCGTGGGCCGCGATCTTATACGCGATGACGCCGTCCTTGACGTCCTTCTTATTGGGCAGCCCGAGGTGTTCTTTGGGCGTAACGTAGCAGAGCATCGCAGTGCCGAACCAGCCGATCATCGCCGCACCGATGGCGCTGGTGATGTGGTCGTAGCCGGGAGCGATATCGGTGACGAGCGGTCCGAGCGTATAGAACGGCGCCTCTTTGCAGACCTCGAGTTGTTTGCGCATGTTCTCTTCGATCATGTGCATCGGCACGTGGCCCGGCCCCTCGATCATCACTTGCACGTCGTGCTTCCATGCGACGTCCGTCAGCTCGCCCAGCGTCTCGAGCTCTGCGAACTGCGCCGCGTCGTTCGCGTCGGCGGTGCAGCCCGGGCGCAACCCGTCGCCGAGCGAGAAGGCGACGTCGTACACCTTCATGATCTCGCAAATCTCTTCGAAGTGTTCGTATAAGAAGTTCTCACGATGGTGCGCCAGGCACCACTTTGCGAGAATCGAGCCGCCGCGCGAAACGATGCCGGTGATGCGATTGGCGGTCAGCGGCACGTATCGCAACAAAACGCCGGCGTGAATCGTGAAGTAGTCTACGCCCTGTTCGGCCTGTTCGATCAGCGTATCGGCAAAGAGCTCCCACGTGAGGTCCTCGGCCTTACCGCCGACCTTTTCGAGCGCCTGATAGATCGGGACCGTACCGATCGGCACGGGCGAGTTGCGCAGAATCCACTCGCGGGTCTCGTGGATGTTCTTGCCGGTCGAAAGGTCCATCACCGTGTCGGCGCCCCAGCGCGTCGCCCACGTCATCTTCTCTACCTCTTCGTCGATCGACGAGCTCACCGCCGAGTTGCCGATGTTGGCGTTGATCTTCACCAGGAAGTTCCGACCGATGATCATCGGCTCGCTCTCGGGGTGGTTGACGTTCGAGGGAAGAATCGCGCGGCCGCGCGCGATTTCATCGCGCACGAACTCCGGCTCTACGCTCTCGCGCAGCGCGACGAACTCCATCTCGGGCGTGATCTCGCCGCGCCGCAGCGTAGTGCATCTGCGTCACGTTGCCGCCGGGCTTCGCCCGCCGCGGCAAACGCGGCGACGGAAAGCGCACGACGTCGAGCTCGGACATCGCCTCGCGACCGCGGCGATAGAGCGAGGTGGGCCGGTCCAACTCGATCGTGTCGTTACGGGCGGCGATCCAGCGCTCGCGCAGCGGCTGCAAGCCGCGGCGGATGTCGAGCGACGATTCCGAATCGGTGTACGGACCGCTGGTATCGTAGAGCGTGTGGACCGTTCCATCGGTCAGCGTCACCGCACGGCGCGGAACGCGAATCGAGGGGTCGCTGCCCCCAACGTAAACCTTCATTCCATCCTCCCTACGCCGGCATTATCCGGATCAGGTTACGTGCGGTCGGCGACTCGCGGCCGCCCTCTCAGCCAAACTCAGCTCCCGCGCAGGGACTCTATACGCGGGAAGTGCGGTTCTTCCCAGGCAGGCGGGTGCCTTTGGAAGAGATGGGCTCGCCGGACGGAAATGACGGCAGCGATGACTAGCTTCGCCCCCGACCCCGATCCTCAAGAGACTCGCGAGTGGCTCGAGGCCATGCGCGGCGTACTCGCCGTCGAAGGGCCCGGGCGCGCCCGCGAACTGCTCTCGGCGCTCGTCGATGAAGCGCAGCGGGCCGGCGCGCACGTATCGCTGGGCCCAACGACGCCCTACGTCAACACAATTCCGGTCGAACGGCAGCCGGCGATGCCCGGCGACCGCGAACTCGAAGCGCGGCTGCGCCATATCGTGCGCTGGAACGCGCTTGCGACCGTCGTGCGTGCGAACAAGGTCAGCTCCGAACTCGGCGGCCACGTCGCGAGTTTTGCCTCGGCCGCGACGCTCTACGACGTCGGCTTCAACCACTTCTTTCGCGCGCCGAGCGAAACGTTCGGCGGCGACCTCGTCTTCTTCCAAGGCCACTCCTCACCCGGCGTCTACGCGCGGGCGTTCCTCGAGGGTCGCATCACCGAAGAGCAGCTCGAACACTTCCGCCAGGAGGTCGACGGCAAGGGCCTTTCGTCGTATCCGCATCCCTGGCTGATGCCGGATTTCTGGCAGTTCCCGACGGTCTCGATGGGCTTGGGACCGATCATGTCCATCTATCAAGCGCGCTTCATGCGCTATCTGCACGATCGCGGACTCATCGACGCGACGGGGCGCAAGGTCTGGGCCTTCGTCGGCGACGGCGAGATGGACGAGCCCGAGTCGCTTGGCGCGATCTCGCTGGCGGGCCGCGAGCGGCTCGACGATCTGATCTGGGTGGTCAACGCCAATCTGCAGCGTCTCGACGGTCCGGTGCGCGGCAACGGCAAGATCATTCAAGAGCTCGAGGGCGTCTTCAGAGGCGCCGGGTGGAACGTCATCAAGGTTATCTGGGGCAGCCGCTGGGACCAGCTGCTCGCCTCGGATTCGGGCGGCAAGCTCGTGCAGCTGATGAACGAGTGCGTCGACGGCGATTATCAAACGTTCAAATCGCGCAACGGCAAGTACGTGCGCGACGAGTTCTTCGGCCGCTATCCCGAAACCAAAGCACTGGTCGAAGGCTGGACCGACGACGAGATTTGGGCGCTGCAGCGCGGCGGCCACGATTCGGTCAAGGTGTATGCCGCGTATAAGTCGGCCTGCGAACACCGCGGTCAGCCGACGGTCGTTATTGCCAAGACGATCAAGGGTTACGGCATGGGTGAGGCCGGCGAGGCACAGAACATCGCGCATCAAGCCAAGAAAATGGAGCTTGCAGCGATGCGAACATTCCGCGATCGCTTCGCGCTGCCGATCTCCGACGACGCGATCTCCGCGGACAAGGTTCCGTTCTTCAAGCCGGCCGAGGACTCTGCGGAGATGCGCTACCTGCGGGAGCGAATGGAAACGCTCGGAAGCGTGCCGCAGCGCCGCCGCAAATCGAAAACTCTAGTAGTCCCCGACTTGGCAGCCTTTGACGCGCAGCTGCAGGGGACGGGCGATCGCAGCATCTCCACCACGATGGCGTTCGTGCGAGTTCTCAATACGATCGCGCGCGATCGTGAAATCGGAGCGCGCGTCGTTCCGATCGTGGCCGACGAATCGCGTACGTTCGGCATGGAGGGGATGTTCCGCCAGCTCGGGATCTACTCGTCGGTCGGACAGCTCTATCATCCGCAAGATGCCGAGCAACTAATGTGGTATCGCGAGGACAAACTCGGTCAGATTCTCCAGGAAGGCATCAACGAAGCCGGCGCGATCTCGTCGTGGATCGCCGCAGGGACCGCGTATTCCAACCACGACCTTCCGATGATTCCGTTCTACATCTTCTACTCGATGTTCGGCTTTCAGCGCGTGGGCGATCTCGCGTGGGCCGCCGGTGACAGCCGCACGCGTGGATTCTTGCTCGGCGCGACGTCGGGTCGAACGACGCTCAACGGTGAAGGACTGCAGCACGAGGACGGCAGCAGCCAAGTCGCGGCCTCGTTCATTCCAAACTGCCGCAGCTACGATCCCACGTACTCCTACGAGGTAGCGGTGATTATCCAAGACGGATTGCGCCGCATGCTCGCCGAGCAGGAAGACGTCTACTATTACATCACGCTGATGAACGAGAACTACCTTCACCCGGCGATGCCCGCCGACGCTCGCGACGGAATCTTGCGTGGCATGTACCTGCTGCGCCCCTCGACGAGTTCGGGACAGGCTAAGAAGAAAACGCCATGCGTCCAGTTATTCGGATCCGGCGCGATACTGCGCGAAGTTCTCGCCGGCGCCGATCTGCTCGCCAACGAGTGGGGCGTGAGCAGCGACGTCTGGAGCGTAACGAGCTTCAACGCGCTTGCGCGTGACGGCGTCGCGGCGCGTCGCTGGAATCTCTTGCATCCCGAAGAGAAGCCGCGCCTCTCATATGTCGAGGAATGCCTGCAGGATCGTCAGGGCCCCGGGATCGCGTCGACCGATTACATCAGGACCTTCGCCGAGCAGATTCGTCCCTATGTCGGACGCCGCTACGTCGCGCTCGGAACCGATGGCTACGGCCGCAGCGATTTCCGCCGCAAGCTGCGCGCTTTCTTCGAAGTCGATCGCCATTTCGTCGCGCTCGCGGCGCTACACGCGCTCGCCGAGGAGGGAACGCTGCCGGCCTCGACCGTGCAAAAAGCGCTCAAGAAGTACGAGATCGATGCAAACAAGCCCAACCCGATCGATGTGTAAAGAACTTGCGGCCGGCGGCCGCACGCAAGTTATTTCCACTCTCCTGCGAAAAGCTGGAGTGCGATGAGCAGTACGATCGAGGTGCGCGTTCCCGACATCGGCGACTTCAAAGACGTGCCGGTCATTGAGGTGCTCGTCAAGCCCGGCGATCGCGTCAAGAAGAACGACTCGCTCATCACACTCGAGAGCGAGAAGGCGTCGATGGAGGTGCCCGCCGAGGCCGACGGCGTCGTGCAAGACGTCAGGGTAAAGGTCGGCGACAAAGTTTCGCAGGGGATGCCGATCGTCGTGCTCGCGACGTCTACGGACGCGCCCGCAACCGCACCGGCTGCGGCACCCGCAGCGCCATCGCCGGCGCAGGCCATCGAGGTACGCGTTCCGGACATCGGCGATTTCAAAGACGTGCCGGTCATCGAAGTACTCGTCAAACCCGGCGATCGCGTCAAGAAGAACGACTCGCTCATCACGCTGGAGAGCGAGAAGGCGTCGATGGAGGTGCCCGCCGAGGCCGACGGCGTCGTGCAGGACGTCAAGGTAAAGGTCGGCGACAAAGTTTCGGAGGGGATGCCGATCGTCGTGCTCGCGACGGATTCTGCCGCTTCGCCCGCGCCTCCGGCGCCGGCAAAGCCCTCTCCGGCGGCGATTTCAGTGCCAGTGCCAGTGCCAGTGGCGGCGGCGCCGCCGGCACCGATCGGCAACGGCATGGTTCACGCAGGTCCATCGATACGGCGATTCGCGCGCGAACTCGGAGTCGATCTTCAAAAGCTGCGTGGAACCGGTCCGAACGGTCGCATCACGCGCGAAGACGTTCAGGGCTTTGTCAAAAGCGCGTTGCAAAGCAGCGGCGGCGGCAGCGGAGCCGCACCGTTTGCCGGATTACCGGCGTGGCCCAAACTCGATTTCGCGCAATACGGCAGCACGGAGCGGCAGCCGCTCTCGCGCATCAAGAAGCTCTCCGGACCGAACCTGCATCGCAACTGGGTGCAGATTCCGCACATCACGAACTACGACGAGGCCGACGTCACCTCGATCGAAGCGCTTCGCAACGAGGTCAACGCCGAACAGGCAAAGACCGGCGGACCCAAGCTCACGATGCTCGCTTTCCTGATTCGGGCCTCTGTCGCCGCGCTGCAGCGCTATCCGGAGTTCAACGCCTCGCTCGACGGCGACGAGCTGATACTCAAGCGCTACTATAATGTGGGATTCGCAGCCGATACGCCCGGCGGTCTCATCGTTCCCGTTATCAAGAATGCGGATACCAAGGGCTTGATCGAGATCGCACGCGAGGCCGTCGAACTCGCGGGCAAAGCGCGCGATGGAAAACTGACGCTCGCCCAGATGCAGGGCGGGAGTTTCACGATCTCCTCGATCGGCGGGATCGGCGGCACGGCCTTCACGCAAATCGTCAACGCCCCGGAGGTCGCCATCTTAGGCGCGACGCGCGCGGCAACCAGACCGGTGTGGGACGGCAAGACATTCGTTCCGCGACTGATGCTGCCGATCAGCGTCAGTTACGACCACCGCGCGATCGACGGTGCGGGCGCCGCGCGTTTCCTCGTCTACATCGCCGAGCTCTTGGCGGATTTCCGCCGCGTTATGCTCTAAAGCAGACAGCGCGTGTCATATATCGGCTGATAGGATCCTGTCAGAATACAACGCTCAAAATCGAAGGAGAGACATCCGATGATCAAAGGGATTGATATCGCCGCGTATTTGGTGCGCGACCCGCAGGCTCAGATCGCCTTTTACCGCGACGTGCTCGGCATGAAGCCTACCGAGATCGACGATCAAGGGCGCGGCGCCGAGTTCACCCTCGCCGACGGTTCGACGTTCGGCGTCTGGAAGCCCGAAGGTGAAGAGACCGGCGGCGCCATCATGTTCGCGGTCGACGATGCGAAGAAAGCCGTCGAGCACTATCGAGCGCGCGGCTTGCAGCTCAGCGACGTCGTGGAGTCGCCGGTCTGCTACATGGCCTTCGCGGCTGACCCGGAAGGCAACGGCTTCATCATCCATCAACGCAAGGCGTGACGCTCGAGCGCTCGTCGGGCCCGGCGCGAGATCGCCTCGCGCAACTCATCGGGCTCGACGAGCGTCGCAACGTCCGACCACGCGATCGCTTGAAAGACCGCGACCTCTCGTCCGGGAAACGTCACTCGTACGATCGATTCACACGCCCCCTCTGAAACGATCTCGGCCGGCCAATAGTAGGTGACGCGTTCGAGAGCATCGTTTGCAGCGTGGAAGGTTACAACGCAGTCTGCGCCGCGGGACGCCTCCGCAAAGCGTGCCGACGACTCGGCCCAATAGCGTTCCAAATCGAAGTCGGCCGGACGTTCGAAGCGCTCGGAAAGCTTCTGCGCGCTGGCAACCCTCTCGGCGCGAAAGCTGCGAAGCTCGCCCTCCGAGCGCGCGATCAGGTACCAAACGCCGGCCTTTGCAACCAAGCCCAGCGGCTCGATCGTGCGCGTGGTCGACTTTCGATTTCGATCCTCGTAACGAATTCGGAGGCGGCGATCGTCCCAGACCGCGCGGCGTAACGCAGTGAGCAGTTCGCGCGGCGGTTCGGGCTGATTCCAGCGCCGCTGATCGAGGTGAATGCGCGAACGCGACTCATCTGCGGCCCGCTGATGCACGTCGGCGAGGCCGCCTCGCAGTTTCTCGAGCGCCTGGGCTAGACCGCGCTCGAGCCCGAGGTCGGCGAGGGGACTCGCCCCCGAGACAAAGAGCGCGCGGACCTCGTCCTCACTAAAATAGGTCAGCGCGCGACGGTAGCCGTCGGCGAGCAGGATACCCCCGCTCGATCCGCGCTGCGCATAAACGGGAACGCCGGCCGCGCTGAGCGCGTCGACGTCACGGTAGATCGTTCGCTCCGAAACCTCGAGGCGATCGGCCAGAATGCGCGCGCTGCATTGACCCCGCGACTGGAGCAGCAGGAGGAGCGCTACGAGGCGATCGGCCTTCACACTCCCATGAGACTACGGAAACATGACAACCGGTGTCAACTATCCGGGACGCCAAATTCATACTTTTCTTCCGCCGTTCTGATAACATAAATCATCTTTTATTGGGTGATCGATTGGGGTGATCCGATGACGAACGAACGTGGTGGCTCTCGCTTCCCGGTGACGATCGTGCTGGCGGTTCTTGCCGCCGGCCTTTCCGCGTGTTCGGGCGCGGGCAACACGGTGCCAACTGCCCTCGCGCCTGCGGTACATGGAGACATGGGTCTTCCATTCGCCAGAGAGCGGGTGAAGATCAAAGAGTTTGCCGATCTTCCGCAGTACAGCGACGACTATTCGCCGTCTGCCATCGCTTCAGGGCCGGAGCATTCCCTCTGGGTGACCGACGTCGTCGATCAAGATTACGGCGAAAATTTGGTCGCTCGAATCGACACGTCGGGCACGCGACAAAAGACGTTCTACTATCAAGGGCTGTCGACCGAAGGATCCTCATTTGTGGACATCACCGCGGGCCCCGACGGCGCGCTGTGGATCACCGACTTTTACAATTGGCAGATCGTGCGCATGACGACCGATGGCACGTTTTCAACCTTTAAGTTGAACACCGCTCCGCTCGGGATTACCGTCGGTCCCGACAAGGCGCTCTGGTTTACGGAGGACGGTGCAATTGGGCGCATCACGACGAAAGGCAGCGTTACCATCTATCCCGCCGGTGGCTTCGACGATGACATTACGGCAGGCCCGGACGGCGCGTTGTGGTTTACCGAACTGACCGGCAATGCGATCGGGCGCATCACGACGCACGGAAAGATCACGACCTATGCAAAAGGCATCAGCAGTGGAGCCGGTCCTTACTGGATCGCCCCGGGACCCGACGGCGCACTCTGGTTCACCGAAGCGACGGGCGGGCGTATCGGACGCATCACCACGAGCGGCAAAGTGACCGAATACTCCCGCGGAATTACTCCGACCGAAGAGCCCGTTGGCATCGCCGCCGGCCCGGATGGTGCTATGTGGTTCACCGAATACGAGACGTATGGTTCCTACACAATACGCGACTCGAAGGTTGGTCGCATCACGATGAGCGGCAGAGTTTCGGAGTACTCGAAGGGTCTTTCCGGCGGTTCCGGTCCGGGCGATATCGTTGCCGGACCCGACGGCAACATGTGGTTTGTCGAAAGCGACGCGGATCGCACCGGCCGCATTGCCTTATAGCAAGGAGAGGACATGACTTGCATGAGATTTATCCTCGTCGCTGCGTTTGCCGCGGTCGTTTGCGGTTGCTCCCAGTACGGCAGCTCGCCCTCGCCGGCGGCTGGAGTTCTCTCGGCCGTTAAACACATCAAGATCGAAGAGTTCTCGGATCTTCCCGGCAACGATGGGTACTATTCCCCCACGGCCTTGACCGCTGGCTCGGACGGTCAGCTTTGGATCGCCGACGACGTCGATCAGGATTACGGCGAGACCGTAGTGGCGCGCGTGGCGACTTCCGGGAAGTTAACCGGCACGTATTATTACTATAACTCCGCCAGCCCGTCGTTCGAAGGCATCGCTCAGGGATCCGACGGCGCCTATTGGCTTACGGATTGGGCTGACGGCGTGATCGTCCGATTGAGCACGCACGGAAAGATGAAAAGGTACGTCGTCAAGGGCAACAGCGATCTCTCGGACATCGTCGCCGGTCCCGATGGGGCGCTGTGGTTTGCCGAAGGCGATGCCGTCGGCCGGATCACTACCGCAGGAAAGATCACCATTTACGGCACGAGTCCCCGGCAGATGACGTCCGTGTGGGACCTCGGCGTTCAGGACATTACCGTCGGGCCCGACGGGGCACTCTGGTTCACCCAGAAGAGCAAAAATGCGATCGGGCGCATTACGACCGCAGGGAAGATCACGGAGTACACGCAGGGAATTTCGGCCGGCGCGGACCTTACCTCGATCGCCCCCGGTCCCGACGGCGCGCTTTGGTTCACCGAGATGAGCGGAGGGCGCATCGGGCGCATCACCACGAAGGGTAGCGTCACCGAATATACGAGCGGCATTACGGAAGGCGAACAGCCCGTCGGCATTGCCGCAGGTCCCGACGGGGCGATGTGGTTCACCGAGTACGAAGGCACGTACTCTTACTACGGGGCGAAGATCGGCCGAATAACGATGCGCGGCAGGGTCACGGAGTACTCGAATATTAGCTCGACCTCGGGACCGACCGCGATCGTGCAAGGCCCCGATCACAACATGTGGTTCGTCGAAAGCACTGCCAATAAGCTAGGCCGAGTCGACCTCTCGGGAGCCCGATCGTAGCTGACGCAAGACGTATTGCAGAATGCCCCCGTGCCGATAGTACTCGGCTTCGTTTGGAGTATCGATCCGCACGAGCGCGTCAAAGCGCAACGCTTTGCCGGTGTGTGGATCGGTCGCTTTGACGTGCACGCGCATCTTCGGCTCGAGCTTCGCCGCGATGCCGGTGATATCGAAGATCTCTTCACCGGTCAGTCCGTACGTCGAGCGATCCGCACCCTCGAGATACTCCAGCGGCAAGACGCCCATGCCGATGAGGTTACTGCGGTGAATTCGCTCGAACGACTCCGCGATGACGGCCTTGATGCCCAGGAGATACGGTCCTTTCGCGGCCCAGTCGCGCGACGAGCCCGAACCGTACTCCTTGCCGGCGAGCACGATCAGCGGCGTGCCCTCGGCCTTGTAGCGCATCGCCGCGTCGAAGATCGATAGGCGTTCTCCGCTCGGCAGATAGCGAGTTACGCCGCCCTCGACGCCCTCGGCCAATGCGTTGCGCAGCCGAATATTGGCGAAGGTCCCGCGCATCATTACCTCGTGATTGCCTCGCCGTGCGCCGTACGAGTTGAACTCGCCAGGTTCGATACCGCGTTCCATCAGGTACCTCGCCGCCGGGCTAATCTTGGAGATGCTCCCCGCCGGCGAAATATGATCGGTCGTCACGGAGTCGCCGAGCACGGCAATCGCACGAGCGCCATGCACGTCCTGCAGCGCCCGCGGCTGCTCGGGCATGTCATCGAAGTACGGCGGCTTCTTCACGTACTCCGACTCCGGATCCCAGGCGTACCGTTCGCTGGTTGCGACCTGCAGATTCCGCCAGTTCTCATCGCCGTCGAAGACATGCGAGTACTCGCGTTCGAACATCTCCCGTCCGATGCACCCCGCCAGTGTCGTGGCGATCTCGTCGTTGCTGGGCCAAATTTCTGCGAGAAAAACCGGCAGCCCGTCGCTGCCGGTGCCCAACGGTTCGGTCGTCAGATCGACGTCCATTCGCCCGGTGAGCGCGTAGGCGACAACCAGCGGCGGTGACGCGAGATAGTTTGCGCGAACCTGCGCGTGGATGCGGCCTTCGAAGTTTCGATTCCCGGAGAGCACCGCCGCAACGATCAAGTCTTGGTCGGAGACGACTTCGGCGACCTCGCTCGGAAGCGGTCCGGAGTTGCCGATGCAGGTCGTGCATCCATACCCGACGACATTGAAGCCGAGCCGATCGAGAGGCTCTTGCAGCCCGGATTTTTCGAGATAGTCGGTGACGACTTTCGAGCCGGGCGCGAGTGAGGTTTTCACCCACGGTTGCGTTCGGAGACCACGCGCCAGGGCGTTACGCGCGAGCAGACCCGCACCGATAAGCACCGACGGATTCGACGTGTTCGTGCAAGAGGTAATCGCGGCAATAACCACCGCTCCGTCGTAGAGCTCGGCGTCGGCCCTCGCAATCGTCGCCGTTCCGCCGCCGCCCTCGTTCTCGAAGCGCTCGACCGCGTTGTTGGCGCGCTCTCGCTGCGCGACCCACTCCTCCATCGCATGTTCGAAGGAGCGCTTGACCTCGCCCAGCGGCACGCGGTCCTGCGGACGGCTCGGCCCTGCAAGACTCGGCACGACCGTCGAAAGATCGAGCGCGAGCGAATCGGCAAATACGGGATCCGGAGTCTCGTCGGTGCGAAAGAGGGTTTGCGCCTTCGCATACGCCTCGACCAAATCGACCTGTTCGTGCGAGCGTCCGGTCAAGCGAAGATACTCGAGCGTGCGATCGTCGATCGGGAAAATCGCCACCGTCGATCCGAACTCCGGCGACATGTTGCTGATCGTCGTACGATCCACGACCGGCAACGCGGAGAGTCCAGGCCCATAAAACTCAACGAACTTTCCGACGACGCCTTTTTGACGCAGCATTTGCGCGACGGTAAGCACCAGGTCGGTCGCAGTCACGCCTTCGCGCATCGCGCCCTCCAGACGAAAGCCGACCACTTCGGGAATCAACATCGTAACGGGTTGACCGAGCATCGCAGCCTCGGCCTCAATGCCGCCGACGCCCCACGCGAGCACGCCCAAGCCGTTGACCATCGTCGTATGCGAATCGGTGCCGACGGCGGTGTCGGGGAATGCGAGCGTGGGTTCCTCCGAAGCGTTCGCCGAGCCGAACACGACGCGCGCGAGATACTCGATGTTCACTTGATGAACGATTCCGGTTCCGGGCGGAACGACGCGGAAATCCTGTAACGCCGACTGTCCCCATTTCAAAAACGCGTAGCGTTCGAGATTGCGCTCGAACTCGAGGTCGGTGTTCTTCGCCAACGAGCCGCCGGCGCCGAAGTAATCCACCTGTACCGAATGATCGATCACCAGCTCGACCGGCTGCAAAGGATTGATGACTCGAGCGTCGCCGCCCATTTCTGCCATTGCGTCGCGCATCGCCGCCAGATCGACGACGCACGGCACGCCGGTGAAATCCTGAAGCAAGACGCGAGCTGGGGTAAAGGCAATCTCGCGCTCGTTGCCACGACCGTCGTAGCGCGCGAGCGCTTCGATATCGTCACGCGTCACGGTTCGTCCATCCTCGCAGCGGAGCAAGTTCTCGAGCAAGATCTTGAGCGAGAAGGGCAGGCGCGAAAGCTTTCCGACTCCGCGGCTTTCCAGCGCGTCCAGGCGGAAATAACCATACGTACGATCGCCGGCGCGCAGCGAATCGAGCGCGCTAAAGCTGTTGGGATGGGGGTTCATCGACCAATCGTACTTTGGGATCGCCGGCGGCGTAGCCTTCGATCTTTAACACCGCTTCGCCACGGAGCATCCGCCACAGCGGTTCGGCGACAAGCGACAGCCGCCAGGGCTGCAGTGCCAAGACGCGTTCGAAACTCTCACGGTCCGGCGGAATCTCGCGCGCCAAACGCTCGAGCGCCGCGCGAGGCACCAGCAAGCTGGACGGCAGCTCGGCCTCGCGCGCGATCTCCGCGATCGCCGCACCAAGCAGCGAAACGAGCGCATCGCGCGCCGGCGCCGCGTTCCTGACCGGCCGTTCCGGGAGCTCGTCCTCGGAGAGTGCTTGCCCGCGGGCCACGGCTTCGAGAATGGCCGCACCGAGCTGCCGCTTCATTCCGCCGTCAAACCTGCGGAGCTGGGCAAAATCGTCGGTTTTCGCCGGCTTTGTTGCAGCAAGCCCCGCCACGACATCGTCCGGGAGTACGTACCTCACCGGAAGGTCGCGGTCGCGCGCAACGGCGTCGCGCAGCTTTACGAGCTGGTTGAGAATGCCCAGCTCGCGGCGGCTCATTCGCATCGCGCCGGGAATGCGCAGATAAGCCCGGCGTTCGTCCATGCGATACCGCTCGATGTCGCCGAGCTCCGCGCACTCCTCAAAGACCCATTCGTAGCGTCCTTTCCCTTCCAAACGCGGAAGCAGCGCGTCGTAGACCGGAAGCAGATGCACGACGTCGTCGACGAGATATTCGATCTGACGTTCGGAGAACGGCCGTGCGGACCAATCGCTGACCGTTTGCGACTTTGCCAATTTGACGCCGCAGACGCTCCGCACGAGGTCGGCCAGCGAGATCTGCATGCCGTAGCCCAAAAACGACGCCGCGACCTGCGTGTCGAAAACGCGCGACGGCACCAGACCGTAGCGATCGGCGAAGATCTTCAAATCTGCCGAGAGCGCGTGGCCGACGACCGTCGTTTGGGTCAGCGCTAAGACGAGCGGCCGTAAGTCGGTCAGCGCGAGCGCGTCGACGATGACGGCGCCGTCGTCGAATGCGAGCTGCACGACCATGAGCCTCGCCGAGTACGTGCGCTCGGCGTGGAACTCGGTGTCCAGCGCGACGCGCGCCGCATCGCGAACTCGAGCGCAAAGCTCGTCGAGACCGGCTCGATCGGCAACGATTGACGGCGTCACGGCGAAGGCGACGACGTGGCTCGCCCGCGGAAGTGAAAGTGCGGACAGCGGTGCGTCAGGCAATAGTGATGCGCGTAGCGGCGAGCCCGCCACTCATAACCGTGCACGGCAACGGTAACGCGATCCCCAAAGACCGTCAGCAGCGCGCAAATAGGAACGGCGATCGCGCACATCGTCCAGACGTGTACCCAAATCGGTACTCGAAAGGTGGCCGCGGTCGCGGTCGCAACCGTTCCGCCGAAGCCCGGAATGACGCGCACGGCCAGTAAGAAGGCGGGAGAGCCGACGGGGAAGCGCTTCACCCACGCCGGAAGGCGGTGCAGCGACTCCTGCAGGTTGAAGAGCTTCGACGCGTGGAGATTGATCCAATAGCCGAGTAACGCGGCGAGAATTAGTCCAACCGTATCGACGATCGTGCCGACGATCGGTCCGAAGATGGCGCCGTTCATGATTGCCAGCGCGTCCGTCACGGAAAACGGTGCCGATGCGACGACCGCGAAGATCGCGACGGCCAGGGGATAGGCAAAGGGCCCGATGATCCGGATTTCGTGCTCGACGCGCGGCTGATGGCGAATGACCAAGAACGCCAGCACAAAGGAACCGGCCAATAGAGCAAGAGCCGCACCCCGTCGAAGGAGGCGATTCAAGCGATGATCGTACGCGCAGTGATCACGGTGCTATGCGGAGTTGGGCTCTACACCTCGCTTTTCATGCTTCGCAAGAGCATCCGCGCCGCGCGAGGAGAGATTCGCGGCCCTAGCGTCGTCAAAACGCCCCGCGCTCACCTCTTCGGCGTGCCTAACTCCCTGCTCGGCTCGCTCTATTACCCCGCCGTGGCGGTTGCCGTCTGGTTCGTCCGCTCCCAGCTCGCTGCGGTCGTCCTGCTCCTGGCGGCCTTCTCTGCTGCCGCCATGTCGGTCGTCTTGGCCTATTCACTGCTTTTTGTTACGCGCCGCGAGTGCCCGTTCTGTTGGACCTCGCACGCAATCAATTGGGCGCTCCTGGTCCTGTGCGGCTGGTTATTCGTGCCCGACGTATTGAGTCGCGGCATTTGATTTGGTAGAATCGCCCTCTCTGGTCAGGACGGCGCGAACTGTCGCTGAAACCGCCCGAGAGCGAGTACCGGCTGCGTAGCATCAGTTCTGCGCCCCGGCGAACGGCAGACTATTAATGGGGTTGCGCGAGCGCGCAGCCCCTCTGCTTTCTCTTTTTCGCCTTGGACTAGTCGTTCGCGTTGTCGCGACGGCCCTCATGAACGGACTAGTTCACGTCGGGCCGTCGCTCCTAGCGCCCGACCAGCCCAAGACGAAAAAAGCCCCCGAAAAGAGCGCCTCTTAGAGTTCGCTCACTTCGGCGATCATCTGCCGGTAAATCGGGTCCTGGGTGACCTTGCCGGCGAACCAGGCTTCGAGCATCTCGTCCGCTACGGCCGCCGAGGTTGCACGGAGGCTCAAGCAGAGCACGTTGGCATCGTTCCACTCGCGCGCGCCGCGAGCGGTCGCGGCATCGCCGCAGAGTGCGGCGCGAACACCGGGCACCTTATTTGCCGCGATGCTCACGCCCGTCCCGGTCCAGCAGCAGAGTATCCCGAAGTCCGCCTCGCCATTCGCGACGGCCGCGCCCACGCTCCGCCCCACCGACGACCAAGCCTCGTCGGCTTCCGGCGCGAACGCGCCAAACCGACGCACCACGTGACCGTGGGCGCGCAACCATCGGTCGATCGCTTCGGGAAGGTCGGCCTTCATATCGCTGCCCAGTGCTATTTGCATCGAGAGGTTTTCGCCACGGCGTGACAGGACGCTACTGGCTCGTGAGCGATGTGCGCTTGGCGGCGACGGTGATCCTCGTTCGTTCGCCCTTGGAGGTCTATCTGACGCGCCGGAGCGCGAGCAGCGCCTTTGCGCCCGATGCCTTCGTCTTTCCGGGCGGAACGATCGAGGCGCAGGACGCCACGCCGGAAGCGCAGGCCCGAACCGTCGGGCTCGACGGCGATCGGCTCCGTAAAGAGTTTCGAGCGACGATTTCCCCGGCGTTGGCCAGCAGCGAGCCGGCGGTCGATGAAGATGCCGCTCGGAGCCTGCTGGTGGCCGCGCTCCGCGAACTCTTCGAGGAGGCCGGTGTCCTGCTCGCGTGCGATCCGTCGCAACGGCCCGTAGCGACGGACGCAGACTGGGCGCACGTTGCCGCGGATCGCATCGCGGTTCGCAAGGGCGAGCTGACCTTCGCGGATTTTTTGCGCGCTCACGATTGGTTCGCCGACGCGCGCGCGCTGACGCTCTTTTCGCAGTGGATCACTCCGCCCAGCGAGCCGCGCCGCTATAACGCGCACTTCTTTTTCGCAGTCGCTCCGCCGAATCAAGTGGCAGATGCCGACGCGCACGAGACGCACGACGGAATATGGATCGCACCCTCCCGAGCGCTCGAACTGCAGCGCGCGGGAACGTTGCATCTCGTCTATCCGACGATCAAGCATCTCGAGCGGCTCCGTTCCTTCGCTTCCGTCGACGACGCGCTGCGCTACGCGCGTACGAAACCGATTCTGACGATCATGCCGTCGGCAGATACCGATAACTTTGCGATCCCCGCGGCGCTCGAAAACGCATGGTAACGCTCGTCCGTGCACCCAATCCCTCGCCGATGACGCTCACGGGCACGAACTCGTACGTGCTCGACTGCGGCGACGGAACGGCGCTCGTGATCGATCCCGGTCCGGCCATCGATCGTCACGTCCGCGCGTTGATCGAGACAGCGGCCGCGCAGCGCCTCACGATTAGCCGCATCGCCTTGACGCACGGCCATCCCGATCATACGTTGGCCGCTCCCGCGCTCGCAGCCGCAACCGGCGCGTCCATCTACGCGCACCCTCGCAGCAGAATCGCTCGCGACGCCGACCTTCCGCTCGAAGCCGGTTTCGCCGCCGGTCAGCTCGCCTTACACATAATGGACGCACCCGGCCACACCTTCGACCACGTCATCTTCTATCTGCCGGCGGAGCGGGCGCTCTTTACCGGCGACACCATTCTCGGCGAGGGCACGACGGTAATCGCGCCGCCGGGGGGCGCCATGCGCCCGTATCAGCATACGCTGCGACGGCTCGCTGAAGAGTTCGCCGGCGCTCGAAGGATCTACGGCGGACACGGCCCGGTCGTGGACGACGCGCAAGCGAAGATTGCCGACTACCTCGCCCATCGCGCGATGCGCGAAGAGCAGATCGTTGCCGCGCTGCGCGACGGAGCCCAGACGATTCCAGATCTCGTACGAAGGATTTATGGTGCCGAGCCGCATGCGCTATCGGCGGCCATGGGGCGGCAGATCCTCGCCCATCTCCTGGCGCTGCAAGCGGAGGGACGCGTGGTCGCGCGACCTCGCAAGCAGGGCCTGAGCGCGGAAGAGTACGCGATGCTCAATCCAGACCTCGAAGCGATCGCCGGCCCCGACGAAGCGGCGGCGCTGGCTGCGGAAATAGGCGCGGAGATGCGTTTAGAAAGCCTCGACGAATACACGCTCGTATGCTGAGCCGATTTGCGTTTCGATTCCTTATGCTCGCGACCGCGCTGGCGTTGGCGTCGTGCGGCCGATCCGGCGGCCCCGCGCTTCCGTCGCTGGTCAACGCCGCGCACAACGCATCGTGTTATGTGATCAAACAAGATCCCACGACCGTGCAGGCGACGATTACGTTCTACGGGTGGCCCGACAACTCGCCGCCCGGAAACAAGATCGCGCACGGAATCATCCACAAGCGCGCGGGCGGCGACGGAACGTACTGCAATCCGACGACCTTTGCAACCGAAAAGAAGAACGACACAACGATCCCTTATGGAATCAAGATCTACGTGCCGTTTATCAAACAGTACTTCATTCGCGAAGATCTCTGTGCCGCGTCGGGGCCTCACAAAGGCAGCGGCAGCAACGGCTGCAAGGGGCTGTGGTTCGACCTATGGATCGGCGGAACGGGAGAATCCAAGGCGCATGCGGTGATCAAGTGCGAACGCGAGCTCACGCCCAACGGTAAGGTCGACGTTATTCTCTATCCGAAGGACGGCATGCCGGTCGCATATCCCGGACCGATTTACGGCAACCAACCGCCGCCCGACGGCACTTGCGACGGCAAACCGGAGGGTAGTCCGTTTTAAGCGTTTTCTCGTCAGTCTATTCTTAGGACGACCTTCCCAAACTGCTCCGCGCTCGCAAGATGCTGCATCGCTGCAGCGGTATCTTGCAGCGAAAAAACCCGGTCGACGACCGGGCGCAAACCTTTGCGGAAGAGCTCGAGCATAGCAGCGAAGTCTTGCGGGCTTCCCATCGACGTTCCCAAGATCGTTACGTGTTTCCAAAAGAGCGGAAAGAGTTTGATCGTGGCGATCGCCGTTCGTGCCGCCGTAAATCGCGATGCGCCCACCGGGACGCACGACGTCGAGCGCCTTGCCCAACGTTTCGCCGCCCGAAGAATCCACGACCAGATCGACCGGCCCGGCCGCGCGTACGATCTTGGCCCACTCCGGCGTCGTTTTATAGTTGATTGCGAGATCGGCCCCGAGCGCTTTGGCGCGCTCGAGTTTTTCATCGCTGCCCGAGGTCACGATCGCACGCGCGCCTGCATGCTTGGCAAAGAGCAATACGAAAGTCTGAACTCCGCCGCCTACGCCGGTGATGAGAACCGTCTCGCCGCGCACTAACGCTGCGCGCGTAAAGATGGCGCGGTATGCCGTGAGCCCGGCCAATGGAATCGCGGCGGCCTCCTCCATCGAGAGGTGCTCGGGTTTGCGATAGACGTTCGCCGATGGAACCGCGACGTATCGCGCAAACGTTCCGTCGCGCGGCATCCCGAGGATGTTCGCCGTCGCCGTATCCCAAACGCGCGGGTCGTCACCCCATCCCAGCAGCGGATCGATGACGACTTCGTCGCCCACCGCACCCTCGAAGCTGCCGGCACCGATTGCTTCGATTTCGCCGGCACCGTCCGATCCCGGCGTAACCGGCATCCGGATATTCGGATAGAGTCCCTGCGTGATGAAGACGTCGCGATGATTGAGCGCCGCGGCTCGCAGCCGCACCAAAACCTCGCCATCTCCCGCCGCGGGCGTCGGAATCCGGTCGAGGCGAAGGCTTTGCGGTCCGCCCGTTTCATGAAGCCGTACCGCTTCCATCTCAGCCGCCATTCGTGAAACGTCCTTCGTCCGTCGAGGCACCAGGCCTTCCGGCGCGATGCGACGTACAAACGCGCTGATGAATAAACGAGCGCGCATGCTGCGCGCAATCCTGCGCGGTGTCGCGCGCGTGCAGCGAACGTTCACGATCGAAGTCGGCCCATTGCGCGCTAGCGGCGTTCCCGCCATCCTGCTCGGCGTCACGGGAATTATCCTGGCCAGCGGTGTTACAGCCGCGCTCGCTAAGGGAGCGAGTCGCCTTCCCGAAACCCTGGGCGAAGCGCGTAACTTGGCCGACGCGCTCAATGCCCGCTCGCCACGCTTGAAGTCGTGATCGACGACAACGCGTTGACCGGCCTCATCGTCGACAGACTGCCCGACGCCGAGGTGCGCATCCACGACCGGACCGGCACGATGGATCATTTCAACGTAACCGTTCGCTCGCAAGCATTCAAAGGCAAGACGCTGATCGAGCAACATCAGCTCGTCTACCGCGCGCTAAAAGGCGCGCTTGCAGACGGGCGCGTTCATGCCGTCGAACTCACCACCATCGTCGCCGAAAGCTAAGGAAGTATCATGCCGGAAGATTTAAAGGAACAGATCGCTCGCGAAGTTGCGAGCACGAAAATCGTCGTTTACGGTAAGGGGACGAAGGCTGCGCCTCGATGCGGCTTCACGCTCGAGACCGTCGAATTCTTCAACGGCCTCGGCTACCCGTTCGAAGTGATCGACGTCTTAGAGAATCTGCCCAAGCGCGAGGCACTCTCGGAAATGACGGACTGGCCAACGCTGCCGAAGGTCTTCATCAACGGAAAGTTTTACGGGGATACCGACATTCTCCAACCGATGGCGGCGAGCGGCGAGTTGAAAGCAACGCTCGAGGAAGCCTTCGGCGGGGCGGCTCCCGCACCCAAAGCAACGATCAACCTTCGATAGCGTCCCGGACGTTCGCGTTGTTTACAACCATTATCTCCCCGGAGGCGCTGTACGAGCGCCTCGGTAGCTCCGATCTCGTCATTTTGGACTGCCGTCACTCTTTAGCCGATTTCGCGCTCGGACGGCGGCTCTACGACGAATCGCACATACCGGGCGCCTTTTTCGTCGGAGTCGAGGAGGATCTGGCCGGCCCGAAGACCGGGAAGAACGGCCGCCATCCGTTGCCCGACCCGCAAACCTTTGCGCGCTTTTTGAGCGAGCGTGGCGTGAACGACGCAACGCAAATCGTTGCCTACGACGCCGGAGCGGATATGTTTGCGGCGCGACTGTGGTTTCTTTGCCGGTGGATCGGCCACGACGCGACCGCCGTTCTCGACGGCGGGCTCGCCGCGTGGAATGCGCTCGGATTTCCCGTGACCGCCGCACCGCCGGAGCCCCGACGTGAAGGCCGTCTCACCATTGCCTTGCGTCCGGAGCTCGTGGTCGGGGCGGATTTCGTTCTTGCGCATCTCAATAGCGAGGAGGTGCACCTGGTCGATGCACGCGCCTTCGAGCGCTTTTCGGGCGAAACCGAACCGATCGATCCGGTCGGCGGGCACATTCCCGGCGCGAAACAACGCTGGTTCAAAGACAACTTCGAATCCGACGGTAGATTTAAGTCACCCGAACGTTTGCGCGAAGAGTTCGCGGAGAACGGGTTCGACTCCAAACGAACGGTGCACCAGTGCGGCTCCGGCGTCTCGTCGGCCGTCAATCATCTCGCCATGGTCCACGCGGGCCTCGAAGGCTCGCGCATCTACAACGGATCGTGGAGCGAATGGGTCTCCGATCCCGCGCGACCGGTCGCTAAGGGCGTCTGACCGGCGGCGGGACGGCGAAGGGTTTAGCGATCGCACCGGCCGGCGAGGCTTGCAGGCGCGCGAGCTCTTCGGATGTCGGCGTCTGTGGAAAATCGCGGCAGCTGTCGACGAAGCAGTAGAAGCCGAACGGCGTCTCGCCGCGATTGACGAACTGATGCAGTATCAGCGGACCGACGTACACCACGTCGTTGGCTTCTAGCTCGCTAACCTCGTCGCCGATTACGGCGTAACCAACCCCGGAACGAACGACGACGTAATGTTCGTGCTCGTGCTTTTCTAATCGCGACGCGGCGCCGGGTTGGACTTCGAAATAGCGAAGCTCCATCTTTGGCCCCGGCTCGCTTGGGTCGTTTTTCCGGCTCCCCACGATCGTGTGGCGAGTCACGCCCGTGTCCGGCGCATGCGCCGCGTAGCCGGCCGGCTCAACGCCCTGCCAACCGTGCGCAGAGGCACGAATGATTCGTTGCTGCATGGCTGCCTTACGATAGCACATCGGCAGCCCTGCAGCCAGGGTGTGGGGGGCTCTGAGCGAACAGCGCAACGATGCTGGGGCCAATCAACGCGTTGCGCTATGCAGCGAGTCTTTGCGTGCTTACCGGCGCGCTCGCCGGTTGCGCGGGACTTCCGCCCGGCGCGACCGCGGTTGCACCACTGCACGAGGCCCTTCTCGCGCACGGCGCAGGATCTCAAATCGGTCTGCTCTATGCCGGCGTCCATCAGAAGGTCGTCGTCTACACGTATCCCGACGGCGCGTTTGCAGACTCATTTAAGACCTCGTTTTCGATTCAGGCGATGTGCTCGGATGCCAAAGGCGATGTCTTTATCACTGCAGAGATTCAGAGTAAGTCGGGCGCGCGCACCGGGTATGTCTACGAATACGCGCATGGCGGTAAAACGCCCATTGCTACGCTCGACGTTCCGAGTCATGAGATTCCGGTGAACTGCTCGAGCGATCCGACGGCGGGAAACCTGGCGGTGACGAGCTACGACTTTCGCAACTACGCTCCGCTAGTCGAAATTTACACCGGCGGCAGCGGCGAGCCCAGGCTTTTTCATAGCCAGGAGCTTGGCGCGAACCCGCAGCCGGCCTACGATGCGAGCGGCGATCTTCTCGTGACCAGCGGTGGAAACGTGGCCGCGCTGCTCCCGAAAGGCAAGCAACGGCTTGAAAAAATAACGCTGACCGAAACGATCGGGAACGTCGCCCACGCCCAGTGGGACGGTAAGTACTTTGCCCTGCAGTCCTACGCGCCTACCAGGCACAACGGCGAGAAAATCTTCGAGCACTACTATCGCGTGCAAGTTTCCGGCACCACCGGGAAGATCGTCGGCATCAGCCGTTTCGACGACTGGCTCCAAAAAAATCCCGGCCAATCGTGGATTCAGAGCGACACGCTCGTCGCGACACCCAATAACGCGATTAACTTTTGGAAGTATCCCGCCGGCGGGAGGGCCTTCAAGGTTTTGCATCCCTCCGATCCAAGCCAGGCGATAACCGTCAGCCTAGCTCGGTAATGCCTCGTTACTGGCTGCTCAAGACCGAGCCTAGCGCTTATTCATTCGAACGGCTACACCACGAAGGCATGACGCCCTGGACCGGAGTGCGCAACTTTCAAGCGCGCAATAATATGATGGAGATGCGGCTCGGCGATCTCGCACTCTTCTACCATTCGAGCGTTGCGGAGCCGGCGGCGGTCGGCATCTGTAAGGTCGTCAAGACAGCCTATCCCGATTTCACGCAGTTCGAGCGGGACGGCGAGTATTTCGACGGACGCGCGAAACCCAACAAACCGATTTGGTTTATGGTCGACGTCGCGTACGTCGAAGCGTTCGAGAACGCGGTCACGCTCGCGCGTATGCGCGCCGAACCGCGGCTCGTTGGCATGGCCCTCCTGCGACGCGGACAACGGCTCTCCGTGCAGCCCGTGATGCCGCACGAATGGAAGATCGTTTTAGAGCTCGCGCAGACAGGAGGCGCGCCATGAGGATTCCAGAGTTAGCCTCTACGCGCTAAGCGGCTTGGCCGCCGCAATCGCTCGCGGCATGCGGCGGCATTCCGGTCACTACCGGTTCTATTTCGGAACGCAGCGCGCCTATCACCGTCTTTCCCGCTCCAGGTCGCTGGAGAGAAACTTCGCTGCACAGCTTCAACTACGCAGACGGAGCTTACAATCTTTACGCAGGATTGGTTTTCGACGCTGCCGGTAACTTATACGGTACCACACAAAGCGGCGGCAACTACGGATGCAACATTCTCGAAAGCTGCGGTGTTGTCTTCGAGTTGACGCCTGCCGCAAAAGGCAAGTGGAAAGAGAAAGTGCTGCACAGCTTCTTCTCGAGCGATTCTCTTGGGTTCTTTCCCCGCGCCGGCTTGATCGTCGATGCCAATGGAAACCTATACGGCTCAACCTCCTCTGGTGGCACGTACTGCAGTGGCAGCGTGGGTTGCGGTGTTGTCTTCGAGCTGTCACCGAACAACGGTGAGTGGACGGAGAAAGTGCTCTACGCGTTCAGGGGCGTGACCGACGGGTCGGGTCCGGAAGGCGCCCTTACCTTCGACGCGGCTGGAAATCTCTATGGCACGACGGTAGGGGGCGGAGATAAGGACGACGGCACGATCTTTGAGCTATTCCCCCAAAGCGATGGTTCGTGGGCAAAACGGACTTTGCACTCGTTCACCCGCGATGAGGGGGACGGTCCGGAGAGTAAGCTGGTATTCGATAATGCTGGAAACCTTTACGGCACGACCGATTTTGAAGGCGCATATCGGTCTGCCTGTGGCGGCTATGGCTGCGGCACCGCGTTTCAATTGAAGCCAGGGACGAAAGGCATTTGGGCCCTGAAGGTCTTGCACAGTTTTGGAAAAGGGCGTGACGGTGCTTACCCCGTCTCAGGCCTCAGCATCGATTCGGGCGGAAACCTATTTGGTGTCACCGCCCAGGGCGGTACGCACGGCGCAGCGTTGCCACATCCGTGCTTTGCTTACGGATGTGGAACCGTCTTCGAGTTACTGCGCGAGAAGACGGATAAGTGGACAGAGCGGATTATTCACGATTTCGGCACCGGAACAGATGGAAATCTGCCCCGAGGCGACCTGGTCCTGGACGATAGTGGGGCTATGTACGGTACGGCGGTCTTCGGTGGTCTTTACGGTGCCGGCAACGCCTTCCGATTGATCCGAGGTTCTAACAACAAATGGGAGGAACAGGTGCTGCACAACTTCGGAAAAGGAAAGGACGGCGCCGATCCCTATTCGGGCATGATCTTTGACCAAGCTCACAACTTGTACGGCACGACCGCTTATGGCGGCAGTTACCGCGCGGCCGCGTGCAAAAAATCGCACGGTTGCGGTACCATCTTCAAAATCACACCGCAGGCACGACCCAAGTAAGCCGAATCGCGACGAATAAGTGCACACTCCGAGAGCGCCTCAGCCAATAGGCTCCTTTTGCGGTTCCGCTCATCCAAGCGGGTCGAATCTTTAGTGGGGATTATGCCGGCACGAGCGAGGCGACGTATTGCCGGTCGGCGTCGAGCCACTCGTCCTTGAGATCGATCCGCCGGACGCCGGCGGGATACGTTCCCTTCGGATGCGCGGCCGTCCAGTCGCGCGCTAAGACCGTCAGGTATTCGAAATTCTCCCACACCAGATCGCCGCGTCCGCGGCGAGCGATTGCTGCGATCGGCGCGAGATTTTCCCAGCTCTGTGCAACGATGCCGGCCCATAGTTGCAAGACTGGTTCCCTGTCGACGAGCCCGGTCTTCACCAGCACTCCGAGATTCTCGTAATAGTTTCCGATAGCATTGATCTTTGCGAAGAGTGGTCGCGTTTCGTCGCTCCTAGCCGAACGCGTCGCGATTTGGTAGCGAAACACCGGATCTTGCAGCTTCGCCGACAGTTCTCCCTGAACAAAGTACAGTGCCGCTTGAAAGTCGGGCGTCTCCGTTGTTTCGCGCAGCTCGTTGAGGGCGACAATGTGATTGCTGCTGCGAGCGTGGCGGAGTTGCACGATGGCTGCGATGGCAGTTGCGGCGATGACGACGAACGTACCGAGGGTGACAAACGTATTGATAAGCTCTAACGACATAAAAAGTGCCTCTCGCGAAAACGATGCTTTCCCGGACTGTTCGGCGCACGGTCGACGAGTGCTAGTTCTTCGACAGCCTCAACTTAACGGCGCCGGCCGCTTCGATGGGGGCGAGCCAGACGCCGCGCCGAACATAGTCGGCTGCCGATCCGTTCGAGCTTCAGGGGGCACGCGATGAGGATTTCAGGTGGCCGTTACGCTCTTAGCTGCTGTGCAGCCGCTGCAATGCTAGCGGGCTGCGGGGGCCACGCCAATAGCGGCGTCGTGCCGATCAGCGGTGCGCCCGACAATCTTTCGTACCATAAATCGTTTTATTACACCGGCGGAGCGCAGAACTTTACCGTGCCGAAGGGCGCGCGATACCTCAAGGTCATCGCACGCGGCGCGCGCGGCGCAAGCGGCCGCTCGGACTCGCACGGCGGCCGCGGCGGCCGGGTCTATGCCATAATCGCCGTCACTCCGGGAGAGAAGTTGCTAATCTTCGTTGGCGGCGCGGGTGTTCGGGATAGGGGCGGCTTCAACGGCGGTGCAGACGGCGGCAGCGTGAAAGCATGCGGCGGCGGCGGCGGAGGAGGCGCGTCGGATGTTCGGCGTGTCGGCCCAGAGTTGGCAAAGCGCATCCTGGTTTCCGGTGGGGGTGGCGGCGCGGGCGCCTTCAACGCATATACGAGCTCTGGCCCCCACGGCGACGGCGGCAGGGGCGGCGGCACTATTGGCGGCGTGGGCGCTGAGGGCGGTAGCTATAACGGCGGTCTACCCGGAACCGGAGGTACGCAAGATCAGGGCGGATCAGGCGGCGACGGCAACTCGGGCACGGCCGGCTCGGGCGAATCGGGGAGCAACGGATCGCTCGGGCGTGGCGGCGCTGGGGGCGCTGGCTGCTCGTACGGCACCACCAGCCGCCATTCGGCGGGTGGTAGCGGCGGCGGCGGTGGCGGCGGCTTCTACGGAGGCGGCGGTGGCGGCGCCGGCGGTGCAGACTACAGCTACAGCGGCGGTGGTGGTGGCGGCGGCGGCGGCTCGTCCTATGCTGAGCCGAGCGCAACCGACGTGCATTTTTGGCAAGGTTGGAAGAACGCAACGGGTAACGGGCTCGTCGTCTTGAGCTGGCAATGAATAAGTTGCGCTGCTAGTCGTTATGCATTCAGCTGCTGCGCGGCCGCGGCAATGCTCGCAGGGTGCGGCGGATCTCAGGCACCGATAGCCGCGTCGGGCGCCACCAGTGTTACTCATCCGCTGACTCACCATCGAACTTTTCATTACACGGGAAGAGAACAAACGTTCATTGTGCCTTCGGGCGTAACGCAGATCACCGTTGACGCTGCTGGCGCAAGCGGCCCGTATGGCGCAGTCAGCAGTTCCTGCAAAATGACCGGTGGCTTAGGCGGTTTGGCGCAAGCAACGATCGCCGTAACTCCAGGAGAGACGTTGGCGGTGTTCGTTGGCGGCGAAGGCACGATCGGCGCGGCGTGCGGCAGTGAGTACGGCGACGGCAGCGGTGGCTTTAATGGTGGCGGAAACGGCGGTACGTCGGGCTATAGCTTCAACGGTGACGGTGGAGGCGGCGCGTCCGACCTGCGGGAGGGAGGCTCCGCGTTGAGCGATCGGATCCTCGTCGCCGGCGGCGGCGGTGGCCAAGGCGCCTCAGATTGGGGCGGCACGGGCGGCGCAGGCGGAGGTCCCCGCGGCAGCGCGGGAGGCATCGGATACGGTCCTGGGCCGGTTGGCGGAGGCGGCGGCGGCGGAACTCAGAAGCGCGCGGGGCGCGGCGGTACAGCTTCGCCGTACTACGGACCGCCCGAGGCCGGGCAGCCCGGTGATCACGGTTCGCGAGGCGCGGGCGGCCAGGGCGGGAGCGGCGGCTTGTCGCTGCCCGGCTACGATAGGCCCGGCGGCGGTGGCGGTGGAGGCGGCGGCGGTTACTACGGCGGCGGCGGGGGCGGTGGCGGCGGCGGTGGCGAGGACGGCTGCGCCGGCGGCGGCAGTGGCGGTGGCTCGTCTTACGTTGAGCCTGGAGCAAGCAGCGTTAAAAACAAAAAGGGAGCCGCGCCGCCGGGTAACGGCCAAGTTGCAATTTCTTGGTAAGGGGACAAGTAATAAAGATGAACGTTTCAGCGTCGAGCCGGAATGCGCTATGCGCCACCGTGGCAGTTGCATTGCTCACAGCATGCGGTGGATCGCAGCCGCGGATCGTCGCGCCGGGCGCGATGCCGCAAATGCACGCGATCGCGCAGCACGCTGGTCGTGGCACCTCCGGTGATCTCGTTTATCTAGCCATTTATGAATATCCCGAGGTCTTCGTCTACAGCTATCCGGACGGCAAACGAGTTGGAACGCTGACAGGCTTCAAGAACACGGTCGCGGTCTGTTCCGATTCGAGTGGCGATGTGTGGGTGATAGACTCCGATTCCCGCAGCCGAAGCACACTCCTCAAGTACGCGCATGGCGGTTCTGATCCCATAGCTAGTTTGCGCTTAGATGAACGCGCCGATGCTTGTTCGGTTGACCCTAGCACCGGTAACCTTGCCGCCGCAACTTTAAATTCAAATGTGGCGATATGGAAGAAGGGCCAGGGTTCTCCCACATTGTTTTCGACCAGCGCGTTCTTCAAGAAAGTTCAAACGGTCGCTTATGACGGCATGGGAAATCTTTACATGAGAAGCTTCGCCAGCGGTGAATCCGGAGCGTGGCTTCCCAAAGGCGGGGCTTCGGTCACAAAATTCTACATCACTGAACTCGGCTTTTATGGCTGGGATGGTCGATACTTCGTAATCGGGCCTGCAGATGGCGGCACCGGGCCGCTGACACGCTATAAGCTACACAACGGAAATGGTGAGGCCGTAGGGAAGGTTTCGGTTAAGCTCTGTGCGCCTGGCTACGCTCCGCCGAGCTTCTCGATTGCCGGCTCAGAACTAGCGCTTTCCTGCGGTGTCGATGAAACGAACTCACTGAACTACTACACCTATCCGAAGGGAGGGAAGCCAATCAAAGTTTTTTGTCCCAGGGGGAAGCGGTAGCGTGACGATTTCGGCCTCCTGATCGGTCTCGCGGCGCGCTGCAGGGCCGCAGCTCGCAGCTCCGAGATTTGCGGCTCGCAGTCTCGCAATCCTAACCGCTTAGATCGCCGCGGCTTCGATCGCTGGGCCCAGCAGCGTAGCGGAGGGGGGCGCACAATTGTTAGGCCCTAACTCCTTACCCCGGGTGATGATCCCAGGTTACGGATACCGCATTACTTCAGCCGAAATCCAGCGCCTAATAAGCAGCTTACGCCGTTAAGCCATTACTTAGATACCCTGCGCTTGCGCTAAGAAAACGCGTTGCGCATCAACCGGCATCTCGCCGGGTCCGGGCGACAGGCGCGTGTACGTGCCGTCGCCCTGCAGCTCCCTGCTCTTCACATTATCGGCGAGCAGCACGGCAAGGATTTGCGACGCTAGCGTTTCGGCCATCACCGGGTCGAGGACGGGGACGGCGAGCTCGACTCGCCGGTCTAAGTTGCGTCCCATCCAATCGGCGCTCGCGATTATCGTTTCGAGCTCTCCACCGTTTTCGAATACCCAGATGCGCGAATGCTCGAGAAAGCGCCCGACGATGCTGCGGACGCGAATGTTCTCGCTCACTCCCGGAATACCGGGCCGCAGCACGCACATTCCACGCACCATCAAATCGATCGGTACGCCCGCCTGCGATCCGCGGTAGAGCGCACGCACGACGTCGCCCTCGGTGATTGCGTTGATCTTGGCGCGGATGCCTGCGGGCCGGCCGGCGCGGGCGTGTTCGGTCTCCCGGTCGATGCGAGCGATCAGTTCGCGATGCAACGTAACCGGAGCAACCCACAGATCTTCGTAATCGGTGACCTTCGAAAAGCCGGTAAGCGCGTTGAACAGTTGCGCGTCGTCGGTGCCGAGCTCGGAACGACAAGTAAAGAGGCTCAAGTCCGTATAGAGGCGCGCCGTCTTCTCGTTATAGTTACCGGTTCCGAAGTGCATGTACCGCCGGAGCCCGTCTTCATCTTCGCGCACGACCAAAAGCGTCTTCGCGTGCACCTTTTGATTCGCAAAGCCATAGACGACGTGCGCCCCCGCGCGCTCCAGCCGTTTGGCCCATTCGATGTTGTTCTCTTCATCGAAGCGCGCCTTGAGCTCGATGACTACCGCAACTTGCTTCTCGTTCTCGGCAGCGGTCAAGAGCGCTCTGACGATCGGCGAGTTCTTGCCCGAAGTGCGATAGAGCGTCGCTTTGATGGCCAGGACCTTTTCGTCTTCGGCGGCCTGCTGCAAGAACTGAATCACCGGATCGAACGATTCGTACGGATGATGCAGCAGAATGTCGCCTTCGCGAATCTGCGCGAAGATGTCGGTGACGCCGATCAAGCGCTTGGGGATAGCCGGCATGAACGGCTTGTCTCGCAGCTGCTCGTATCCGGGAAGGTTGACGATCTGCCAAAGATCGCTCAACGCCATCAACCCTTCGGTTTCGTAGCAATCGACCGGCTCGAGCTCGAGCGAGCTGCAGAGAAAATCGCGGATGTACTCGGGCATTCCTCGTTCGACCTCGAGGCGCACCGGCTCGCCGAAACGCCGCCGCCGCAACTCGGACTCGATCGCGCGCAAGAGATCGTCCGCTTCGTCTTCCTGCAAGTCGAGGTCGGCGTCGCGCGTGACGCGGAAGAGATAGGATTCGCGGACGTGCATGCCCGGAAAGAGCCCGTCGAGGTGATGCGCGATCAAATCCTCGAGCAAGACGAAACGGCGTTCCTTCGTGCCCTCGACGGGGACGAAGCGCGGCAGGGTCGGCGGAATCTTCACGCGCGCGAAGTGCAGCTCGACACCGTCGCTCGTCGCCTCCTCCAGCTCGACGGCAAGGGAGAGCGAGAGATTGGAAATGTATGGAAACGGATGTCCGCTATCGACGGCCAGCGGGGTCAGCACCGGAAAGACGCTATCGTCGAACGTGCGCTCGAGCGCGACTTGCGTCTCCTCGTCGAGCTCGGCGACGCGCATCAACTGGATGCCCTCGCGTTCGAGCGCAGGTAAAAGCTGTTCGTTGAGCAGCCGCATTTGCAGCGGCAGCGAGGCGCGTAACCGCTGCGAGATGGCGGCGAGGTGTTCGGTCGGCGTGCGGCCCTCCTCGGACCGGCGCATGACTTGGGCCTCGATCTGCTGCTTGATCGCGGCGACGCGAATCATGAAGAACTCGTCGAGGTTCGTCCCGTAGATCGCGACGAATTTAAGCCGCTCCATCAGGGGGTTACGCTCGTCGAGCGCCTCTTCTAAAACCCGGTCGTTGAACTCGAGCCACGACAACTCGCGGCTGATATAGAAAGCCGGATCGTCGAGGCTTGCGACCGGAATCGCCGGCTGCGGGGCGCGGGGCTGCGTTATCACGATGATTCTAGTGCTTAGCGGTTCGGGCCGGGGTTCGCCTCCCAAACGGCCAAAAACTTGCCTGTGGCCTTTTACGACCTGCCCGCGCACGTCGCGCAACACCTTGCCCTGGCTCTTTGTGCGCTGGCCATCGCGCTGGCCGCGGGCCTGCCGTTAGGAGTGGCGGCTACGCAATCTGCCTGGCTGCGCGGCGCAGTGCTCGCCACGGCGGGCGTCGGGCGAACGCTTCCGAGCCTGGCCGTTCTCATGCTTTTACTGCCGTGGCTCGGCGTGGGCACGACGCCGGCGGTTATCGCCCTCGCGCTTCTCGCACTGCCTCCGATCGTGATCAGCGTCGACCTCGGCATCCGCGGCGTTTCTCGCGCGGCAGTCGATGCCGCGACCGGGATGGGCATGACGTCCTTCCAACGCTTTACGCGTGTGGTCGTGCCGCTGGCGTTGCCCGTCTCGTTCGTCGGTCTGCGCACCGCGACCACTGAGACCATTGCCAGCGCCACGCTGGCGACGTTCATCGGCGCCGGCGGTTTGGGCGACGAGATCGTCCGCGGTCTCCAAACCGACAATGCGACGCTGCTCTTTGTCGCGGCAGGACTCGTCGCCGCTCTTGCCTTGGGCGCCGATCTTGCGTTGGGCGCGGCCGGGCGCCTGATGGCCGAGCAATGAGCATTTCGCGCGCACGCGCGCTGACGCTGATCGCCGCAACGCCCGCGTTAGCGCGCTGCGCGTTCGACCGGTCGCAGGTTCGCGTCGGGTCCAAGAACTTCACCGAGTCGTTCCTGATCGCCGAGATCTACGCCCAGGCGTTGGAGAACGCCGGCATGCGCGTCGAACGGCTCTTCAACCTCGGTTCGACGCAGATCGCCATGGCGGCTATGCAGCGCGGCAACATCGATTGCTATCCGGAGTATACGGGCACGGCGCTCATCGACGTTCTGCACCTGCCGCCGATTGCAGATTCGCAAACCGCATACGACGTCGTCGCTCGGCTGTTCGCGCAACGTTATGGCATCGTGTGGCTGCGTCCATCGCCGATGAACGACTCGCAAGCACTGGCGACGACACGGGAAATCGCAGCGGCGCAGCGCCTTGCAACTCTCTCGGATGTCGCAACTGCGGCGCCCCATTTACGCCTGGCAACGATTCAAGAGTTTCTCGCGCGGCCCGACGGGCTACCCGGGCTGCAAGCACGTTATGGAGGTTTTCGATTTCGCGAGGTTCGCACGTACGACATCGCGCTAAAGTACCGGGCGCTGCTCGAGAACAGAGCCGACGTCGCCAGCGCGTTTACGACCGACGGCGCGATCGAATCGGATCGTCTCGTGATCTTGCGCGACAACCGGCATCTTTGGTCTGCCTATAACGTCGCACCGCTGGTTCGAAAGGCAACGCTGCAGACACGCCCCGCAATTGCGCGCGTCCTCAATGGCGTCTCGCCCGCGATCACCGATCGAGCGGCTCGATCGATGAACGCGGCGGTCGAAAACTCCGCAGCGGATCCGGCCGACGTCGCGGCCGCTTTTCTAAAATCGCTCGGAGGACGCACGAACCGATCGTGAAGCCAGCACAGATTACTTTTGAGAGCGTTGTGGTTCGGTACCCCGGCACCGATCGCAATGCCGTCGACGGCGTCTCGTTCGAGTTGCACGGCGGCGAACTCGTCGTGCTGCTCGGCCCGTCGGGCTGCGGCAAATCGACGCTGCTGCGCACCGTCAACCGTCTGGTGCCGCTCGCCGGGGGACGGGTCGTGGTGGACGGGCGCGACGTCACCGAACTCGACCCGGTCGAGCTGCGCCGCAGCATCGGTTACGTCATACAAGCGGTCGGACTCTTCGCTCACATGAGCGTCGCGCAAAATATCGCGGTCGTCCCATCGCTGCAGGGCTGGAGCGGCCCTCAAATCGTCCAACGTGTGAACGAACTGCTTACGCTGGTCGGTCTCGAGCCGGCGGCCTATCGCAATCGTCGCCCCAGTCAACTTTCCGGCGGAGAGGCGCAGCGGGTTGGGGTTGTGCGCGCGATTGCCGCGCGACCTCGCGCGCTGCTGATGGACGAGCCGTTCGGAGCCGTCGACGTTCTGGCTCGTACGGCACTTCAGCGTGAGCTCGTGCGGATCGTGCGCGAACTCGAGACCACGACGCTCTTCGTGACGCACGACGTCGACGAGGCGTTTCGACTAGCGGATCGGATCGTGGTCATGCGCGCCGGGCGCGTCGAGCAGGTAGCCACGCCGCTGGAGCTGTTCGACCAGCCCGCCACGGAATACGTTCGCGACCTCGTCCACGCCGGCGACGACGTCTATCGGCGCTACTTCGTGCATGCTCGCGAGCTGCTGAGAACGGCGATCGGATGACTTACTTCGCAGCCCATCCGGCACGCGTGGCAGCATTGGCCGCCGCGCATCTGGAGATCGTCGGCGTCGCGCTTGCCGCCGCGGTGCTCGTCGCCGTACCGCTGGGGCTATGGGCGGCGCGGCGCCCAAAGGTGGCGCCGTGGCTGCTCGGCACGCTGGGCGCAATCTACACGATTCCCAGCCTCGCGTTGCTGGCGGTGCTCGTCGAGTGGTTAGGGCTCGGATACGCGCCGATCTTCGTGGCGCTGGTCGTCTATGCGCAGTTCATGTTGACGCGCAGCATCGTTGCCGGCATCAACGGCGTCGATCGTGCCCAGGTGGACGCCGCGCGAGGCCTGGGAATGTCGCCGCTGCAGATAGTGCTCCGCGTCGAGTTTCCTCAAGCGCTGCCGGTCCTGATCGGCGGCGTGCGCATCGCGTCGATCGCGATGATTTCGATCGCTACCCTCGGCGGCTACGTAGGCGGCGTCGGCTTGGGCGTCCTGATTTTCAACGGGCTGACGTTGCATCAGCCGCAAATGATCGTGGCCGGAAGCCTCGCTGCCTGCGCGCTCGCAATCGCCGTCGACGCAACGCTGCGCCTGGCAGAAGCAAAAGCCCGAACTGGCTAGCGAACGAGGAGGTGAACGCTGAACCTTTTCCCGTCGTCGTGCCACACCGATTGCGGCCGGAAACCGCCGCCTTCAGCCAGCCGCGCCACGTCCTCATCGGTAAACTTGTACGACGATTCCGTGTGGATTCGTTCGCCGGCTTCGACGGTAATGCGAAGATTTGCGCCGGATATCCGAACGGGCATGCGCTCCTGCGCTTCCAGAAACGAGTCGACCGACCCGCGCCGCTCGTCGTAGTGCACGACGTGCCGGAATTTCCCGAGGTCAAAGTCTGCGTCGAGCTCGCGATTGATCCGCGCGAGCACGTTGCGGTTGAAAGCCGAAGTTACGCCGATGCGATCGTCGTATGCCATTTCGAGCGTCGCGCGATCTTTCCGCAGATCGGTTCCGATCAGGAGACCATCACCCGGGCGCAACGCAGAGCCGAGCAACGAAAACAGCAGTCGCGCCTCATCCGGCTCGTAGTTCCCGATGTTCGATCCCATGAGCATGGCGAGCATTTTGCGATCCGAAAGCACGGCCTGCGACTCGAGCACGTCGAAATAATCGCCGGCGTAGGCGCGCACATGCAATCCGGGAAAGCTTTCCACGAGCGCTAACGACGACGAGCATATCGCCTCCGTCGAGATATCGATCGGACTGTAGCGCAGCTCGTCCTGCACGCGCAACGCTTCGCCGATCAGCAGACGGGTCTTGACTGCGCTCCCGCTTCCGAGTTCCAAGAAATCGAGGGGTGCATCCAGCAATCGAACGATCTGCCAGCCCCATTCGGAGAGTATCTCGGTTTCGGCGCGGGTCAGATAGTATTCGGGCAGACGCGTAATCGCCTCGAAGAGCGCCGAGCCTACGTCGTCGTAGTGAAACTTCGAGGGCAAGCGCTTCGGCGCCGCGCTCAAGCCTGCCGCGACCTCCTGCGCGAACGAAGGAACGCCCTTCGCGCGAGGCACGGTAACGAGTTCGAAGCGGTCGGAAACCGCGCTATCTATGGCCACGTGCCCCCCTCATGCCCGAGTACGTGCTCTTATAAACGGCTTTCCTTTGTCGGGTTGCACTTTTTCCAGAGCCTAGGGCTCGATCAGCTTGAGCCGCAGCCGCGAGTTGCGAAAACCATAAAGGGCGTAGACTAAGATCCCCACGGCGAACCAGATACCGTACCGGATCCAGGTCGCTACCTGCAGGCCGCTGACCAGATAAAGGCACGCTGCGCCCCCCGCGACCGAGAAAAGCGGCAGGAGTGGGGCCCGAAACGGCCGCGGCGCCGTAGGGTTGACGATTCGAAGCACCAACACGCCCGCACAGACGATTGCGAATGCGGCCAGCGTACCGATATTCACCAGCGTCAGTAGATCGGTCAGCGGCAACAGCTGCGGCGAAAACTGCGACGATTGCGCCGGTGATAATCGTCATGCGAGCCGGCGTACGAAATACATGATGGATGCGCGCGACGCCCGGGGGCAACATTCGATCGCGCGCCATGACGTAGAAGATGCGAACTTGCCCCAGCAGCGACGTGAGCATGACCGTGGCGTTGCCGGCCAAACCGCCGATTGCGACGATCCAATACAGCGTGTGACTCTTGCTGACCGATCCAAGCGCATCGAGCATTGCCGCTCCGTCGGAAAGGCGATCGAAACGCAGAACGCCGACCGTGCAAAGCGTCAACGCCACGTAGAGTATGCCCCCGAGCGTGAGGGCGAGGATGATTCCGATCGGCACGTTTCTTTCCGGCCGCTTTGCCTCTTCCGAGGCGACGGTCACCGTGTCGAAACCGATGTAGGCAAAGAAGACCAAAGCCGTGCTTGCGAGCACGCCGTGGTAGCCCATTGGTGCGAAAGGACGCAGGTTCGACGGGTGTATCGCGTGCGCGACGACGGCGATGAAGACGAGCATCGATGCGATCTGCACGACGACCAGCGCGCCGTTAACGCTCGTCGACTCGCGTATGCCGCTGGCAACGAGCAGCGCGATACCGAGCGTGACGAGGCACGCAAGGAGATCGACTTGCGGATGGATTCCGTGAACGTTTGCAGTCTGCGCCCACGCGGGAAACGCGATGCCGACGTTGGCGAGCATGTGTTGAAAGTAGTCCGAAAGCGACGACGCAGTGGGCGCCAAAGAGAGTCCGTACTCTAAGATCAGGTCCCAGCCGATCACCCACGCGACCAGTTCGCCCAACGTCGCGTACGCGTACGTGTAGGCGCTGCCGGCGACCGGCACCATTGAGGCAAACTCCGCATAGCAGAGCGCGACGCACAGGCTGACGAGACCCGAGAGGACGTACGCGAGAATGACGGCCGGCCCCGCGGCGTGCGCACCGGCGCCGATAGTCGGGAATATTCCGCCGAGCATGGTCCCCAGCCCAATGCCGGTCAAGGCGGGCCAGCCTAAGACTCGCCGCAACGGAGGACCGGAGGACGGAGGTGCGGTCCAACCGAGCGGCTGACACGCGACGAGCTGTCTTAACGCATTGAGGCGAGCCAAGCGATTGGGACCCTACCGGCTCCTAGGGTTTCGGGCAGACTTCTCGCAACGCCGCGAGGGCTATGGGGTTGGGCCGGACGACGATCGGACGTACGTAAACCGCGAAATAGCTGGAGCCTCCTATAATCGTGGCCACGGTTTCGATATCGATCGGACCTCCCTCAGAAGAAGAGCCTCGTGCTTGGACGTACTTTGCGGGCTGCGTACCGCAAATCTTGATCGTTTGCTGTCCCACGATCGTTACGTCTTTCATCGTGTCTTGCAAGTTGGATTTTGAGAAGATCTCGTTCGTCTGCATCGGCCGAGGCGACTTGAAGAGCAGGAGCACTTCCCGGTCGTTATTCGGCGGACGCCAGAACTGCATGTAACCCAATATCCCCGGCGACGCTCGCCAGCCGGCAGGCGCCTCGAATCGCAACCCATCGGCCGGACTCGCCTGCAGCGCGCATCCGCCCACCGTGACGGCGAGCATCGCAACGAGGGCGACACGTAGGGGCGAACGCATTTCGACTACCTCCTGGTGGCGGATAGGCTTCCACCTCCCATCTCAATCTCCGCCGGTGCGCTCGTACGAGACGATGCGGGCCCAGCGATCGTAAATCAGCGCGACGTATTCGCGCGTTTCCGCATACGGCGGCACCCCGCCATACCGGGCGACGGCGAAGGGCCCGGCGTTATATGCCGCCAGCGCGGCCGAATAGGGATCGGCGTAACGCCCCCGGTACGCATCGACGTAGCCGGCGATGAGCGTCGCCGCCGCTTCGATCGATTCAAAGGGGTCGTATGGATTCACGCCGACGTCTGCAGCCGTCTCCGGCATGAACTGAGCGATGCCGATCGCGCCTGCCGCGGATAGGGCCTGCGGATCGTACGCCGATTCTTGCAAGAGCGTTGCGCCCAGGAACTCCGCAGGAAGCAAATGGCTGCGGGCCGCGCGCGTCGTTGCGCCCGCAAACAGCAACGCGTAGGCCGGTTGCAGCCGAGGATTAGTCCGTAGAATCGCGCGCGCAATCGCGAGTTCTGCAGCATCGACGGCGGGCCCGTCGCGAATCAAGAAGGCGCCTTTTAGTGCGTCGACGCCGGCGGGCGACGGCCAGCTTAACGCGATATTAAAAGCCCGCTGTAGCTGGGGCGGCGCGATTGGTCGGGCCTTGGTATGGTATATGGTAGGTAACGTGCATCCGGACAGCATTATAGCCGCTGCAAACGAGACACCATGAATCAGGAACCCGCCGCATAAGGGGACGAAACGCATGTTCTTTATTACGGCTCTCATCGTCACGCTCGTCGTGGGAGACTTTGGTTCCACGTTCTTTTATCACGTTCCGCAGCACTTATGGTTCACGCTGCACTTGCGCACGCATCACGACCGCCGGCGCCCCTACTTCGATCACGCCGTGCTATCGACCGATCCGGCGGTCTTGCTCGACGGCTTTCTGGGCGCCGTTCCATACATAATCGTCGCCGCTTTCCTCTGTCGCCTTTCGTGGCCTGGTGCCCTTGCCGGTCTCGGCTTAGGACAGCTCCACGTCTGGTGGCGGCATACGACGGAGCTCGGCTGGCGCACCCCAGACCGGGCTCGCGCCCTCTTGCGGCCTCTGGGAATCGTCCTTCCCGAGGACCACGACGGGCACCACCGAAACCCCGAGGTCGAGTTTGGCGATATCTTCCGCTTCTACGACGCGCCAGCTCGAGCGCTTTTGGCGTGGCTCGCACCAACGGGCCGCCGAGCGCGAAATGCCGGCCGGCGCACGACGAGGAGGGTTCCGGCCAGAGCTTAATCGGGGGTCCTATGGCCAAACGGGCGCTTCTTTTGATCTCGGACACGGGCGGCGGTCACCGCAGCGCCGCGAACGCGATTGTGGCCGCCCTGGAAGAGTCCGGCACCCACGATCCGTTCGAAACGCGGATCGAGGATGTCGCGGCCCATTGCGCCTTCCCGCTCACGCAACTCGGACTCGGATACAGCATGGCCCTGCGCTACGCTCCCCCGGTCTACGGCGCGCTCTACTACGCCACGAACGGACGCCGGCGCTACCGCGCCCTGGTGCGCTTCTGCGAGCCGCTCTACCGCGAGCGCTTACGCGACCTCTTCATCAGTTACCAGCCCGACGTCATCGTTTCGGTTCATCCGCTGCTCAACCACGCCGCGATGCGTGCGCGCGACGACGCGCACATGCAGCACGTGCCGGTGATCACCGTCATTACCGATCTCGGCAAGGTTCACGAGTCGTGGCTCGTCCCCAACGTCGATGCCGTCGTCGTTCCGGCCCGCGAAGTCTATCAGCGCGCGCTCTCGCGCGCCGTGCCGACGCGGCGTTTGCACCTGCTCGGCCATCCGATCCATCCGAAGTTTGACGACGTCACCGGAAGCAAGGCGAGCCTGCGCGAGCACCTCAATCTGCCGGACGAGAAGACGCCGGTCGTGATGCTGATGGCGGGGGGCGAAGGGGGCGGGAAACTTCTTTCGACCGCGCTCGCTCTCGCGAAGGCCAAGCTTCCCATCGAGCTCGTCGTCGTCTGCGGCCGCAACGAACCACTCGAAGCCCGGCTCAAGGAGCTCGCTCGATCGTTGCCGACGCCGATGCACGTCCTCGGCTTCACCGACAAGATTCCCGAGTATTTTCGCGCCGTCGACCTCCTCGTTACCAAGGCAGGCCCTGGAGCGCTCGCCGAGGCGAATGCCGCGCAGCTTCCCATCATCGTGTACGACTACATTCCCGGACAGGAGCGCGGCAACGTCGACTTCGTGCGCGCCAACGGCCTCGGGTTGATCGCGCTCAACGGCGCGGCGGCCGTCGTTCGCGCGGTCAAAACCCTGATCGATGCTCCCGACCGGCTCGAGATGATCCGTCACAACCAAGAAGTCGTCGCGCCGCGCCGCAGCTCGCGCCGCATCGCCGCGCTGATCTCAGAAATTACGGAAACCGCGCTGCTGCAAACCGCCGCCGCCGTTTAGCCCGAATTGTCACCCTGAGCCTGTCGAAGGGCGACAATGCGCTCAGGGTCACAAGCCGTTCCAGATGATGCCGCCGGGAAGAATCTCGGGCTCGCGCGGCGTTTGGTTAAAATCGAAATCCTTGCGCAGGTCACCGAGGATCGGGACGTTCTCGCGAACGGTGGGCCTTTGGTCGGGCCGCCCGTCGGTTTGCGGATCGATGCGCACTCCGCCGAGAAAGTCGTCCTCGATGAACTTGATGTAGGCGTCGTGACTGAGCGTCTGGTGGTCGATGAAACCGCGGCGCGCGTAGGGGCCGATCACGATTCCGGGCACGCGAAGGCCATAGCCGTTCTCATCGACGTGCGGCGGGACGACGTGATCGTAGAAGCCGCCCCAATCGTCCCAACTTAGAAAAATCGCGGTGCTCTTCCAATCCGGGCTGCGCATCAGTGCATTGATGACCCCGGTGACGTAGGCTTGACCGCGGCTAACGAGAGCCGGCGGATGTTCGCTGAACGATCCCGCCGGCGCAATCCAAACCACGCTCGGCAGCGTACCGTTGGCCGCAGCAGCATAGAAATCGCGCAGGTCGCGAATGTTGCCGAGCTCGCCGTCACGCTTCACGGTATCGAAGAAGGGCAGCGGATTCCATATGCCCGGCGTGTGGGCTTTTTGCTGAACCGGACCGCAGTCTTCTTCGTTGTCGGCGCAGTCCGGTTCGTTTCCAGCCATAACGTAGTACGCCCAGCTGACGTGGTGCGCGTGCAAGAGATAGGTCAGATCGGTCCATGCATAGTCGGGCCGCCCCGGGCCAGGCGGCCGGAAACGCGGGTTGGCGGAACGGAAATCCGGCGGAAAATCGGGCGACTCCAGCTCGTTGACGCAGCTCATGGGATTGCCGACCTGCTTGCACCACGCCGACCATCCGGAGACCATGAAGAGGTGCTGCGGTAAACTCCACGATGCATTCGGCTCGAAGAGGCGGTCTTGGAGCACGAAATCGTGCGCATACTTCCAATAGTTCGCAAGCTCACGCCCGTCGTGGTATCCCATCACCTCAACGGTGCCGCCACAATTGGGCGCGTCGGGATCGCGGCAGACTGTGCGCCTCCGGCGCTGGGCGGCCCTTACGAAGCCATCCATCCTTCCGCCGTCGACGTCGGTAATCGCCGCCTTGACATTATGTGGACCGCCTCGGTTGAGGTCGTCGGAATCGTGGAAGGGCCGGACGCACGCGCCGGCCGGGGCGGGAACGCAGACCGTCGGAACGCCGTCGCTCATCGCAATGCCGTCAGCCCCGGGAAACGTCCCGAAATACGAATCGAACGAGCGGTTCTCTTGCATGATGATCACGATGTGGCGAATCTTGTGAATCGAGTCGCCGCTCTGGGAGCGCACGGGAGAGATTCCCACCGCCAGCACGAGCGCGAGGAAGAAACGGCTATACCGCAACGGCAGTCAATCCTCCGCGAAACGCCATCGTCGCCGCGCCGACTTGTCCGGCGTCGTTGCCGAGCGCAGCGATGACGATCTCCGTCGTGCCCTTCGGAACCATCGTCGTCAACGCATCGGTGAGCGGCCGCGCGGCTTCAAGCATAAAGTCACCGGCGGTCGAGACGCCGCCGCCGAGTGCTATTTTCTCGGGATTGACGAACGCGATCACGTTCGCCAACCCGATTGCAAGATCGCCGATGAAATTGTTCCAGGCGGCAAGGGCGTGAGCATCGCCGGCCTGCGCTGCTTTTCGGATCTTTTTCGAGCTGAGCTTGTCGCGCGCCACGTCGAGCAGCGAACTGCGCGGAAAGGAGGGCGCGACTGCGAAAGCATGTCGAATCAATCCGGTGCCGGAGGCCTGAGCCTCGAAACAGCCGATCTTTCCGCAGGCGCAGATGAACCCGTCGGTCGGCCGAATTTGATGGTGCCCGATCTCGCCTGCACCCCAGCGGTTTCCAAGCAGCAGCTTCCCCCCGCCAACGATCCCTCCACCGATGCCCGTTCCTAGGGTGAGGAGCACGAAGTCTTTGCAGCCCACGCCGGTACCGAACGTAAACTCGCCCAGCGTCGCGCAGCGGGCGTCGTTGGCGACGAAGACCGGAGGAACGAACTTCTTACGCAGCGCTTCGCCCAGCGGCACGTTCGTCCAGCCGAAGTTGGGACTGTAGAGCACGGCTCCGGAGGCGGCATCGATATTGCCGGGTGAACCGATGCCGATGCCGACAACGCTCCCGGCATCTTTGAGCGCCAGTCCGACCATCGCTTCGACTGCCGCGACGACGGCCTCGAAACGAAGGTCTTCGAGATCCTCTTCATGCTGGACGTGAATCGTTCCGTCGTCGGTAACGACCGCAGCCGCGACGTGAGATGCGCCGAGGTCGACGCCGATAGCCGTTTGCATGGGTCGGCTCTTTTGATATCGGCGAAGGCCGTACCCGCAAGGCGCGGGAATCGAAGAAGCCTTATGGAGACCATCGACCTTACCACGTTACGAAACTATACTCGCCGTACCGGGCAAGCGACGCACCCGGATCTGCTCGACGCTCGCCCGCTCGACCACGTCAACAAGATCGAAATTGACGAAGAGCACATTACGGTGGAGTACGACGAAAAAATCACGCGCTTTTACAATGCGAATGAGATCACCCATCGCGAATGGATTTATAAGTACAACGACGATCCGGAGTTTGTTGCGGCGGTCGGCAAAGTGATCGAGCTCGCCCGCAGAGCACCTTAAGGACCTACCCGAGAACATCGCGTGCCCGCCGGGCTGCGCGGAGTGTTGCAGCGGCTACGAGCCCTTCGTGAGCAAGGCCGACGTCGAACGCATCGCCGCCCACTTCGGAATGAGCTACGAGGAAACGCTGCGCCGGTATGTGGTCGAGCGTCCCTCGGCCGACGGTTTTCACGTCGGATGGCTGCGCAAAGTTGGCGACGACATCGCCGACCAATGCGTCTTTCTGATGGGATCCCGTAGCGGCCGGCATTACTGCGGCATTTACGAGGCGCGCCCGCACGACTGCCGCGATTTTACGCCCATCGGCTGCGGCGACGTGGACACGGCGTTGCCGCGAAAGACCGCCTGGAAGGTCGGACCGGCGTTCCAGCCCAAGCGGCGGGGCCGCAGCCCCAACGGCAAGCGCCTTTGACGCTCGCCGTTCTCGCCGTTACGGCGACGCTCTACCAGGGAATGCACTGGCGATTCGTCGGCCCGTTGCGCGGCGGACGGACCGTCGCGATCGACGGCGTCGGCACGCGACCGAATCTCTTTTACATCGCCGCGGTCAACGGCGGAATTTGGAAGAGTGAAGATGCGGGCCGGACCTGGATCCCGATCTTCGATCGAGAACCAACCGGCTCGATCGGAGCGCTCGCGGTAGCGCCAAGCGATCCACGGATCATCTATGCGGGCAGCGGAGAGGGCTTGCAGCGGCCCGACCTTGCAGTCGGCAACGGCATTTACAAGTCCGGTGACGGCGGCGATACCTGGGCGCACCTCGGTCTGCGCGACGGCCAGCAGATCGCTTCGATTGCCGTCGATCCGAGGAACGCAAACCGGCTGTTCGTCGGCGTGCTCGGCCATCCGTACGGCCCCAACGCGCAACGCGGCGTCTATCGCTCCCTGGACGGCGGCGCAACGTTCACGCAAGTTCTCTATAAGAACGAGAACGTCGGCGCTTTCGACGTCGTCATCGATCCCAGCGACCCCAACGTTGTGTATGCCACCCTCTGGGCGGCTCGCCAAGCGCCGTGGGAGATCGGCGCCTCGTTCGAGATGCCGGGAAGCGGGGTCTTCAAGTCGAGCGACGGCGGCACGAGCTGGACGCAGTTGAGTACCGGCCTGCCCGAGCGCATAGGGCGCGCGGAAATAGCGGTTGCACCCAGCGACGCGAGGGTGGTTTACGTCTACGCAGACGTCGAAGCCAAAGGGGACGACGCCGGAGCCCTTTATCGCAGCGATGACGCCGGCGCTCACTTCACGCTCGTCAACAATGCCGACGAGATCGCGCAGCGCGGCGATGACCTCGTCTCGCTGGCGGTCGATCCAATGAATCCGCAAATCGTCTATCTCACGAACACGTCGACCTATCGTTCCGCCGACGGCGGGAAGACGCTCGTCGCAATCAAGGGCGCACCGGGCGGCGACGACTATCATACCGTCTGGATCAATCCACGCAATCCGGAGATCGTCGCCTTGGCAAGCGACCAGGGTGCGACGATCAGCGTCGACGGCGGCGCGACCTGGAGCTCTTGGTACAATCAGCCGACGGCGCAGATGTACCACGTCAACGCCGACAACCGCTTTCCGTATTGGATTTGCGGCGGTCAACAGGAGAGCGGCTCGGCTTGCGTGATCAGCCGCGGCAACTGGGGTGAAGTAACGGAGCGCGACTGGCATCCCGTCGGCGCGCAAGAGTACGGCTACGTCGTCCCCGATCCGCTGCACCCCGGCATCACGTTCGGCGGAAAGCTCGAAAAACACGACGAGCGCACCGACCAGACCCAAGAAGTCTCGCCGCTCGCGCTGCCCTCGAAACAGTACCGTACGGTGCGTACCGAACCGATCGCGTTCGACCATTTCGACCGGCACCGCCTGTATTTCGGCACCAACGTCGTTTTCGCAACCGACGACGGAGGCCAACGCTGGCACGCCATCAGCCCCGACCTGACGCGTCGGAATCCAGGGGTACCGCCGGTGCTCGGCGCGTTTGAGAATGACGATCCGCAGAAAGGTGCGCATCGCGGCGTGGTCTACGCACTCGCGCCCTCATACGTGCATCGCGGGACGATCTGGGCGGGAACGGACGACGGCCTCGTCTGGATCACGCATGCTTCGACGACTCAGCACAAGCTCCGTGGACGAATATTACACCGCCCGGGCTGACGCCGTGGAGCAAGATCGCGCAGATCGACGCTTCGCGCTTCGACGACAATACCGCCTTCGTCGCCGTCAATCGGTTTCGCCTGGACGATCTGCATCCGTACGTGTATGTGACGCACGACGGCGGACGGACGTGGAAACTCTCCGTCAGCGGTCTGCCCGAGCAACCGGTCAACGCGGTTCGCCAAGATCCGGTCGTTCAAACTCTGCTGTATGCGGCGACCGAGAACGGCGTATACGTCTCGTTCGACGGCGGTGCGATCTGGCAGTCACTGCAGAACGACCTGCCGCACACGTCGGTGCGCGACATCATCGTGCACGATAACGATTTGATCGTCGCGACGCATGGCCGCGGATTCTGGATTCTCGACGATATCGAGCCGCTGCGCGAGCTGGCGTCGGTCCTTCGACAGGCTCAGGATGACACCCCGAAGGATGACGGCGCGAGTTATCTGTTTGCGCCCGAGCGCGCCTATCGCGTCCGGCGCAGCACGAACTCCGACACTCCGCTGCCGCCCGAAGAGCCTATGGGCGAGAATCCACCCGACGGCGCAATCGTCGACTACGCGCTTGCAAGGCCGGCGCGCCGCGTCGTCCTCTCCTTCTACGATCGCAGTGGCCGACTGGTGCGAAGATATGCGAGCGACGACGCTGCGCCGGCTCCGATCCCGCATCTCGACAAGCCCGCGTACTGGGAGCGCCCCTTCGTGACGCCCTCAACGGCAGCGGGAATGCATCGTTTCGTTTGGGATCTGCGCGAGCCGCCACCGTTGGCGACAAGCCAAGATCTGCCGATCTCGGCGGTTCCGCACGACACGCCGCGCGTTCCGGAAGGCCCGCTGGTGCTTCCGGGCGTTTACAGCGTGCGCCTCGACGTCGATGGCCACACGCTGCAGCGCCCGCTCTCGGTCGTCATGGATCCTCGCGTCGTCATTTCAAACGAAGCGCTCGCGACCCAATACCTCCTCGCCGCGCGGCTAACGTCGCTGGCGGATAAAAGCTACGATGCCGCCGCCAAGGCTCGAGGCAACGCGGTCGCGACGGCGGCCTTTACGAAAATCAACGAAGCTGCCACAGCCTTGCTGGACACCGTTGACGGGGCCGACGCTCCCCCAACCCAGCAAGCCACGGCCGCGGTCGGCGACCTCGAACGACGCTTCGACGCGCTCAAACGGCGGTAGTCGCGAGGGCCGAGCAGGCGCACGCAGAAACGCTCGCTCATGAAAACAGTTATCTCGTTACTCGCGTGCCTCGGGCTCGGCGCGGCCTATCTCGCGCCGGCGGCGGCCGCTACCAGCACGCTAACCCTCAAGCTTAACGCGCAAAACGGTTCGGGAGAGAACGGAACCGCCACGCTCACGCAAACCGATGGAGCCGTGAACGTCGTAATCTCGATTCCGAACGGTCCGGCCGGGCCTCAACCGGCGCATATTCACGACGGAACCTGCGCGGGCATCCTCGGAGTCGCCTACGGTTTAACCAGTCTCGCCAACGGAAACTCGACGACGGTGATCAAGGGAATCACGATCGACCAGTTGTTGGCCGGTAAGTACGCGATCAACGTTCACAAGAGTACGGACAACATGGGGAACTACGTCGCGTGCGCAAACATCGTTAAGCCGGCGAGCTCGATGTAATCAGCTCGCCATAGCGAGCCGCATCGATATTTCCGCCGGTAACGATAACGCCGACGCGTTTGCCCGCGACGTCAGGAATTCGCTGCTGCAGGAGGGCGGCAAGCGGCGCCGCTGCGCTGGGCTCGATGACGATTTTCATGCGCTCGAACGCAAAGCGCATCGCTTTGCATAGCTCGTCGTCGCTCACGGTCACGACCGCGCGCACGAGCTCTCGGGCGATCGCAAAGGTCAGCTCGCCCGGAGCCGTCGTCTGCAAGCCATCGGCAATCGTTTTGGGGACGGGAATCGAGATTGCGCGCCCTAGCCGGAGCGATTGCGCGAAGTCGTCGCCGGCCGCCGGCTCGACTCCGTAGACGGCGATCGCCGGGTCGAGACCGTGCGCGGCAATAGCGGTTCCGGACATCAGCCCTCCGCCTCCGACCGGAACGACGATCGCATCGAGCGGATTCGCATCCTCAAGGAGCTCCAGCGCTGCGGTGCCGGCGCCCGCGACAATCCGCTCGTCATCAAAGGGAGGGACGAGCACGGCGCCACGCTCGGCTGCGAGGCCTTGCGCAATCTCTTCCCGGTGCGAATGCGCGCGCTCGTAGCTGACGACTTCGGCGCCATACTCAAGTGTCGCCGCCAGTTTGACCGCGGGCGCGTCCGTCGGCATGACGATCGTTGCCGGAATGCCGAGCAGCCGCGCAGCCAGCGCGACGCCCTGCGCGTGATTGCCGCTCGAGTAGGCCACGACGCCCCGCTTTCGCTCCTCCGGCGACAGCGTTGCCAAGAAATTATAGGCGCCGCGAAACTTGAAGGCGCCCATGCGTTGCAGGTTCTCGCATTTTACGAAGACTTGCGCGCCGCAACGCGCATCCAGCGTCGCGGAACGCAGCACCGGAGTCCGGTGCGCCACCCCGGCAAGGCGCTCTGCCGCCGCGCGAACGTCTGCAAGCGTAACGCGTCGCGTCAAGCTTACTCCTGCGCCATGTGGAAGCTCCAGTCGACCACCTTGTGATTTTCGTCGAATCGCATTCGTTCCACGTATGCGCGCTTCGCGAACTTCACGTCGAAACAGTGCCATCCCGGGGAGCAGTTGACGGTCGTCTCCTTAACGGAGAGCAGCTTGCCCTGCGCATTGAGCTCGTCGGACCATTCCGCGACCTTGACCCGCGTTATGGAAATGCCCTTGGCGATGTCGCTTTCTACGGGCTTCAAGTCATTCTTGATGACCGCTTGCGTGATCCGGTCCGCTTGGCGCTCGTCCTGATTTTGAAACGAGCAGCCGGCCAAACCGGCGATCGCCGCCGCGACAATCAAAAACCGAAGGATCACGATGCCAAGGCCTCCGTATCGCTCTCTGCGGAGAACTTCGTAAACGTCAGTTGCGGATTCCATTCGCGGGCGAGCCGTACGCTCCATTCGTTTTCGAACAGCGCCGCAGCTCGTCCGTTCCAGTCCTCGACGAGCCTAGCGTTGGACGGCAGGTGCGCGCGCGCGAGATGTTCGCGGTCGCCGTCGACGTAGAGCGCTAAGGTGTATGGCAGGGTCGACACGAGCGTCTTGACGTTGTATTCGGATTCCAGCCGGTATTTTGCAACCTCGAACTGCAGCTCTCCCACCGCTCCGAGAATCGGTTCGATCCGCGGCGTACCCCATGGATAGAAAACCTGCACTGCGCCCTCTTCTCGCAACTGCGAGATGCCTTTGCCGAACGACTTATAACCCGACACGTCGATACTGCGCACCGATGCGAAATGTTCTGGGGCAAAGGCCGGGATCGGGGGAAACGCGACGCGGGGGCCTTCGTAGAGCGTGTCGCCGATCGCAAAAGCACCGGGGTTGACGAGTCCGACGACGTCACCGGCGTACGCGACCTCCAACGACTCGCGATCGTCGGCGAAGAGCCGCATCGCCCTGGAGAGGCGCACCTGGTCGCCGGTACGCGCGTTGCGCACGGTCATGTCACGCGCGAACTCGCCGGAGCAAACGCGTACGAACGCAACTCGATCCCGGTGACGGGGATCCATGTTCGCCTGAATCTTGAAGACGAAACCCGTGAACGCGTCGTCGGAGGGGTCGACTCCGGCGCGCACCGACGGCGACGGCCCCATCGCAACGAACTCGTCGAGAAAGAGCTGAACGCCGAAGTTCGTAACCGCGCTACCGAAGAAGACCGGCGTGGTGGAACCGCGCAACATCGCGGCGTCATCGAACCGCTCTCCGGCACCATCGAGTAGTTCGATCGCTTCGCGAAACTGTTCGTAAACGTGTTCGTTGACGAGCGCGCGCAACGCCGGGTCCGCGGCGTCGGTTACGGAGACGGTGGCGCGCGTCGCGCCATGCGCGGCCCGCTCGAAGAGGTGCACGGCTTTCGTACGACGATCGTAGACGCCCTTAAACTCTTCTCCGCTCCCCAGCGGCCAGTTTACGGGAAAGGCTCCGATGCCCAAAACGCTTTCGAGCTCGTCGAGCAGCTCGAGTGGATCGCGGCTCGGCCGGTCGAGCTTATTCATGAAGGTGAAGAGCGGAATGCCGCGTTCGGCGCAGATTGCGAAGAGCTTTTTGGTCTGGGGTTCTACACCCTTAGCGGCATCGATGAGCATCACGGCGCTATCGGCGGCCAGCAGCGTGCGATAGGTATCCTCGCCGAAGTCTTGGTGACCCGGCGTATCGAGCAAGTTGAGGGTATGGCCCGCATACTCGAACTGTAGAACGGTTGAAGTTATAGAGATGCCGCGCTCGCGTTCGAGCGCCATCCAATCGCTGGTTACCTGGCGCTGCCGCTTGCGCGCCGAGACTTGCCCCGCAATGTGGATGGCTCCGCCGTAGAGCAGCAGCTTCTCCGTCAGCGTCGTCTTGCCGGCGTCGGGATGCGAAATAATCGCAAAGGTGCGCCGTTTGCGCACTTCGTCGAGGATCTTCGCGTTTTCCGTCACGGCCGCACCGGCTGATAGACGCGCAACTCCACGCTCGCGGGCGTCTCGCGCATCATCGCGACCTCTCCTCGTGCGCGGTAGAACTGGACGCTGGGAGGAATCCGAAACCGGTCGGCCCCTCGCCGTACGAACGCCTCGTCACCGTCGATCGAGATCGTGCAATCCGCAAACGATAAGCGCGCCGGCGGCACGACCCGGACCGCGCTGCGCGGCAGATGAGCACGCACGTAACGCCGGGAGCCGCTGGATTTCGAAACTTGAGTCAAACACTCGGGCAGCGCCGACAGCGCCCATGGCGCGTCGCCACTCATCGACGCAACCACGCCGCCGGCCACGGAGCTCGACGCGCCGGGCTTCGGCGCTACGTGCGCGTAAGCTGAGGCCATCTTGATGCGAATCAGGTCGCGATTCACCCACGCCGCTACGACGACGCCGATACCGAGAACGATCACGGCCGACATTGCGAGATATTTTATCACGTGGCGTCGGTCGACGGCTCATCAATCCGCAGGCGCGCGGCTCCAATCGAGTAGTCGCCCATCCCGTAGTAGACGTCGTAAACGTGGTCGCCAAGATCGGGCCGCGGATCGAGTCCGGTCGGGAAAACGACGTTATCGACGACTCCCTTGCGCTCTTCGCTCGATTCGGGCGTGAGAACCGGCCGCGGCGAGCGGTAGAGAATGCGATCGGGCCGTTCCAAGTCGTGGATCACGATGCCGGCGCTGTACTGCAGTGAAGGACCGTGCCCCTCGCCTTCGATCGCATCGACGCCGTGAAAAAGCGCCAACCATCCCGACGTTTCTCCGAGCGTGATTCGAACGGGCGGCGTGCCGGCGCCAATCTTGATCGATCCCCAGTTCTCATTAGGGCTGAGCACCTGACGGCTCTCCGAGACGTTGCAGAGATTGCTGCGATTCTTGAGCACGGGGCCGAGCGGCACGTATCCGATCCTAATCGATTCGCGGTCTTCGAAGGGCATGCGCTCGATCATCGGGATCGCGGCACGGCCGTCGACACTGGAGAGATGCAGCATCGGGCGATGGTAAAAGGCTAAACACTTGCGGCCCGTCGGCGAAAGCACGGGTTCGGGAAAGAACGCCGCATCTTTGTCGTCGCCGACGACGTTTGCCGAACCGGCGAACCGAACCGGGCCTAGCCGGTCCCAATGAAAAGCGTCGCTGGATATCGCAATCGCGATGCGCGGTCCATCCGGACCAAACGCCGTGTACGCCATGACATACGATTCGAGTGCCGGGATGTAGGTGACGCGCGGGTCTTCGCACCCGAATCCTGGATGGGGGCGCAACTCGTACGGAGCTTGCGGTTCCAGTGCGAAATCGAGCCGTTCGCAGTCGTATTTATCGTCTTCGTGCGCGACGCGCACCGTTCGCACCCGCGAAATGTTTCCCTCAGCAACGCAGCGTGGATAAATCAACAGCTCGCCACCGGGAGCGCGCGTTGCCGCGGGGTTCAAAACTCCGAAGGCCTCGGTCGGCTCGCCGTCGGGCGCAAGGACGAGGCCCAACCGCTCGACGCGCACTTGGAGCCGCTCGAGTCCTTCCGGCGTTTTCGGCTGCTTGGGAGAGAGCACGGCTATCCCTACGGCAAGTAGGTCGTCGCGATCGGTTCGTCACTGGGCGTCACGACTTCGACTCGAACGCCTCGACGATATACCCGATTGGGAACGATCCAGAGCGTGTACGTGCGGTATTGCGGCGACGGCTCACCTGCGTCGGCCGGTGCCTGTTCGAAGGCCACGACGCGAACGCGTTGCGAATTCGCGCCGATGGATTCGACGATCTGTTTGTAGCCGGTCCGGTCGTGCGGTCCCATGAGCAAGACGACGCCGAACTCGCCTCTAAAATGAACGGGCGCATGAATTCCTAGCTTGCCCAAGGTAACCTCATCGCGTACTATGAGAATCTGATTGCCCCCCAGAACGGTGGTAGTGCCTGCTGCGAGCGTCTTCACGCGCACCTCACGACATCCGACCAGCACAATGAGCCCCAAGGCTAGACCTGCCAGGGTCGACCAGCGCATCACGGCCGACCGCTTCGCCGCGCGTCTCATTTGTCATTGCCATCCGGCCGGCGCGAAGCTACGCTAAGGCTCGGATGAAACGACTCCTCCGCCTTTGCCTGGCCACCGACTTCGTTGCCCTGATGACCGTCGTGCTCGGCAGCTGGACGCGCATCAACGGCGCCGGACTCACATGCCCCGATTGGCCGCTTTGCCACGGGCGCATAATCCCTCTCATGACCGACGGCACCTTGTGGGAATGGACGCACCGCTTGCTTGCGTTCATGGTGGCGCCGCTAACGCTCGCACTCGTGGCTGCCGCCTGGCCGGCGCGACGGCGTTCTCCGTTCGTCGGCCCAACGCTCGCCGTCATCGTTGCCCTCTTTTTGGCTCAAGTGCTGCTGGGAGCGGCGACCGTCGCGCTTGGGAATGCGCCGTTCTCCGTCGTCCTGCATTGGGCTACCGCGATGGCATTCATTGCCGCTCTCTCTGCGATGGCGGTGTTTGCCGCGGCGTTGCCGCCCGCCGGGATTGCGCCGTTGCACGATGCTTCCGGGTCGTCGGGCCGCCTTCGCTTCGTACTACTCACAACCGCAACGATCGCGTTTGTCACGATGTGCATCGGGGCCTATGTAAGCTCCAGCGGCGCGGGCCTTGCCTGCCTGTCGATTCCGCAATGCGCCGGCAACGTCATCGTTCATACCCCGGGCGAATACGTGCAAATGCTGCATCGCGCCGCCGCCGCCGCGACGCTGATCTTTGCTGCCGCCGCATTGGCGCTCGCCTGGGCCGGTCCAGCCTCGAGGCGCGTGAGGGGAACGGCGGCCGTCGGAGCGGCTCTGGTCTCCATTCAAGTGCTACTCGGCCTTCTCAACGTAACGCTGCGATTGCCGATCGAGCTGCGCGAAGCGCATGCGGTCAACGCCGCCTTCGTCTTCTTGGCTTTCTTTATCGCTACGCTCTTCGCGACACTCGACGGGATGGCGAACCAGCCGGCATTTCCCTTGACCCCGAGCGGCGCGCGCCAATGATCGCGCCCGGACGAATTGGCGACTATTACGAGCTCTCGAAGCCGCGCATCATCGCGCTGTTGCTAGTTACGACTGCCGCGTCCATGGTAATGGCCGCGCGCGGAGTGCCGCCGCTGGGCCTGCTCTTTTGGACGCTAGTAGCGGGGGCGCTCGCAGCGGCATCGGCCGGCGCATTCAACTGCGTCTGGGACGCGGACATCGACCGCGTGATGAAACGCACCCAATCGCGCCCGATCCCGCAAGGGCGCATCTCTCGTCGCAGCGCGACGATCTATGCGATCCTCGCGGGCGGAATATCTTTTGCGCTCTTTTATCTCTTGGTCAATCCGCTTGCGGCTTGGCTCTCGCTGGCCGGAAACGCCTATTACGTCCTGATTTACACCATGTGGCTCAAACGTATTACGCCGCTGAACATCGTGATCGGCGGGGCCGCCGGTGCCGTTCCGCCGCTCGTCGGATGGGCCGCGGTCACGCACGCAATCGGTGCGCCGGCGCTCGGCCTCTTCGCATTGATCTTCCTGTGGACGCCGCCGCATTTTTGGTCGCTCGCGTTGATGACGGAAATGGATTACGGCAAGGCCAACATCCCGATGCTGCCCAACGTCTACGGACGAGAACGCACCAAACGCGAGATCGTGTACTACAGCCTCGTGCTCGTTGCAGCATCGCTCCTCCTGTATCCCTTTCACGTCATGGGAGCGCTCTATTTCGCCGCCGCTGCCGTGCTGGGCGGGCTCTTTCTGCTCGATGCCTGGCGAACGTGGCGCGAACAGACCGGCACGCACGAAGCGCGCAAGCTCTTTCGCTACTCACTTGTGTACCTGGCGCTGATGTGCGCGGTGATGGTGATCGACCGAATCATCTCGTGACTCGCCTACTCTGGACGCTCGCGCTCGGCGTCTTTGCCGGAGCCCTCGACCTGAGCGTGCTCTCGCCCGCACTTCCGGCACTCGGACGGACTTTCACCGTGCAGACGGGCGACCTGGCCTGGGTCTTCACGTTATATCTTCTCGTTACGGTCGTCTCTATTGCTGTAGCCAGCTCGATGGCCGACCGATATGGAAGGCGTCCGATCTATCTGATCTGCATCTCGCTCTTCGCAGCCGGCAGCGTTGTCGCCATCGTCGCGCCAAACTATGGAATCTTTCTCGCCGCGCGCGCAATTCAAGCGCTTGGGGCCGGTGGAATCTTTCCGGTCGCCACTGCGGCGATCGGCGACGTCGTGCCGGCGGCGAGGCGCGGGGCGGCGCTGGGCATCGTCGCCGCAACGTGGGGCGTAGCGGCGGTAGTTGGTCCGAGCATCGGCGGCTTGATCACGCACTATGTTTCGTGGCGCTACATCTTCGTCGTGAACCTGCCCCTCGCGGCAATCGTTTTCTGGATGGCGCTCAAGGAGCTCCCGGCGCACGCGCCGCGGCGACGCGACCCGCTCGACGTTCTCGGGCTGGCCTTGCTCTGCACCGGGCTGCTGGCGCTGATGGACGGACTGATTGCAGCGAGCGTTACGACGGGACTCGCCGGCATTGCGATTCTCGCGGGCTTTGCGTTCTGGGAGCGAACCGCGCGCAACCCGATCGTGCCGCTGGAGATTCTGCGCACGCCGCAGCTCGTCAAAACGTACGTGCTGGAGATCGTAATCGGCATCTTGGAAGGCTCGCTCTTCTTCATCCCTGCCGTACTGATCGCCGCAGAAGGGCTGTCGTCCGCGGCCGCGGGTTTCGTTGCCGCGCTCGGTGCGTTCATGTTCGTCCTCGTCATTCCGGGCTCGGGGCGGGCTCTCGACCGAATAGGAAGCCGGGATGTCCTCCTGATTGGAACGATCGTTACTGAAGTCGGCCTGGCGCTCTTCGCGCTGGGCTTCAGTTCGCCGCCGGTCGCGATACTCGCGATCGTGATAGCCGGCGCCGGATTCGGCGCCTTGCTCGGTGCGCCGACGCGTTATATCGTCACGAACGAGACGCCTGCGCGCGCACGGGCCACGGCGGTAGGTTTTTTGAGCCAAGCGCTGATCGTCGGCCAAATTCTCGGCAGCTCGCTGGCGGGCGGCCTGATGAGCGCGGCGCAAACCGAACTGGCCGGTTACCGCCATGCCTACCTCGCGTTTTGCGCCGTGGCCTTCGTGGCGCTGCTACTGGCCGCATCGCTGAAGTCGCGCGACGAAGAACGCACGCGCCCCATCGAGGAGGCCGCGTAGCTGCCGTGCTCGAGAGCAGCCGTGACCTCGCGAGCCGGCGATGGACGTCCTCCGAACGGAGAATTGTTTGGCGCGGGCTGACCGGGCGCTTCGCGCTGGCGATCGAGCCGCTGATCGGAATGGTCTTTATGGCTCTGCTGACTTGGGGCATTGTCTACCGCGCGCATCACGTAGCCTCCGATGCGACGTTGATCAAAGTTGCGTGGATCTTCGCGCTCGGTACCGTCGTCTTTGCGGGATACTTCGTGGCCGTGCTGGTCGCACCGTTCGCCGCGTACCTTCAAACATTTGCACCGATCTACATCGTCGACGGGTACGTGCGTTACCGCGAACCCGACGAACGCTCGCGTGCCGATGCCTGCGGCTATGCAGCCGTGCTTTTTGCGAATCGAACCGTCGCCGGCGAATGGGAGTGGCTCGGCCGGCGGCGCTTGCCCAACGCGACGATTCCAGCGCTCGTCGAGTTCTCGCGCTACGCCGGAATCCACAAAATCGACGGTAAGTCGACCGGGTTGCTCCCCGACGAAGAGCTCCCGCTGCTGGCGATCGGCATCGCGACGCGCCGCGGAAGGCGAGCAGACCTTTAACCGCGGGCGCGGGGCCGATCTTACATCGGACTCGGACACATTCCTCGCGCCACATCCGTGTGGCGCTCCTATCGGCTGCCTCGCGCCTCCGCTATCCTGCTCCGGCGCTCGGTCAGACGGTCCTCGCCCGATGTAAGATCGGCCCCGCGCCCGCGGTTAAAATGCTACGAGAGTCGTTGTTGAGCGGAACGCGCAACGTCGTATCGGCCGGCCAGTGGTGCCCGAATCCCGACATCAAGCAGACCGACGCACCGATCAGGAAAATGATGACCAAGCCCGACGGCGGCCACACGAACGAGTGAGGGTGGGATGCCCTTGCTCTCAGGGACGCTCTTAAAGTCGAGATACTCATCGTCGCTTACGATCATCAGTACGCGCCTTTCGGGGGAGTGAAGCCGATCACGTTGAGTCCGGCCAGCAGAGCGAGAACCGCGCCGAGCCCGAGTAGCGCGAGCATCAGCTTAAAGACCTGGTTTTCGATTCCGGTCGACTGCCAGTCTTTATAGAGCGCGTAGAAGGCTACTACGGCGACGGCGATGCCTGCGATCACCGCTCCCAACCGTTCGACGAACTGCGCGTTCATCAACGTCTCCTCATATCAGGTAAAAGATGGAAAAGAGCACCACCCAGATCACGTCGACGAAGTGCCAGTAGAGCGTACCCGCCGTGATCCCGAAGAACTTGCCTTTTGTGTAGACGCCGGCCGCCGACTGCAGCACGAGCACCGTGAGGTAGCAGACGCCGAAAAAGACGTGCAGCCCGTGCATGCCGGTCAACGTGAAGAACGAGGCGCCGAAGATCCCGCTTCCCGACCACGTCACGTGCTCGCCGAAGATCAAGTGGTTGTACTCGTAGGCTTGACCTCCGAGGAATCCCGCCCCTAAGACGATCGTCGCCAGCAGGAACCACATGTATTTCATGAAGTTCCCGTGCTTGAAATTCTCGAGCGCGTAATGCATCGTCGCGCCGGAACCGAAAAGCACGACGGAGTTCCAGGCCGCAAACGCGACGTCGAGACGCTGAATTCCCGGCGGCGGCCAGCCCTGTCCGCTGTTGCGCAGATAGAGATACGCGAAGATGAAGGACGAGAAGAGTACGCAATCGCTGACCAGGAAGAGCAGGAAGCCCTGCAGGCGCAGCTCGCGCGTCTCGACGTAGAGCTGGTCGACGTGCCCGTGCGCGTCGGCCCCGATCGCCGCGACCGACATCAGTGGGCCCCCGCCGCAACCGGCGGCGGCGAATCGGTGAGCTCTTCTTCCAGCCCCTTATACGGGAGCGGCTGGCTGAAATCGTACGGCAGGCCGTAGACCGTCGGGATGTGCTTGAAGTTATAGTAGTGCGGCGGCGATGGAATTTGCCACTCCAGCGTGCGCGCTCCCCACGGATTGGGGCCCGACCGCCGGCCGTTACGGATGCTCCAGAGAACGTTGACGAAGAAGATCAGGATCGCAAACGTCATGAGGTATGACGCGACCGACTCGAAACGGTTCCAGAACGTGAACTGCGGATCGTAGGTGGCTACCTCGCGCGGCATCCCGAGCATACCCAGCCAATGCATCGGAAGAAACGTGCAGTTGAAACCGATGAAGAAGAGCCAGAAGTGGATCTTGCCGAGCGTTTCGTTGAGCAGCCGGCCCGACATCTTGGGGAACCAGTAGTACATGCCGGCGAAGACGCCCATGAGACTCCCTCCAACGAGCACGTAATGCAGGTGCGCGACGATAAAATACGTCCCGTGTACGTGCAAGTCGAACGGAATCGCGGCGAGGAAGATTCCGGTTATTCCTCCGATCGTAAAGAGTCCGACGAAGCCGATCGCGAAGAGCATCGCAGTCGAGTAGTGGATCTTTCCGCCCCATAGCGTCGCCGTCCACGAGAAAATCTTGATCCCCGTCGGCACGCCGATCAGGTACGTAATGATCATGAAGGGGAGCTGTAAGAAGGGCGCGAGACCCGAGGTAAACATGTGGTGTGCCCAGACCATAAACCCGGCCAACGCGATCGCCATCGAAGAGAACGCGATCAGTTTGTAGCCGAAGACCGGCTTGCGTGCGAAGGTCGGCAGCACTTCGGAGATGATGCCGAAAGCGGGCAGAATCATAATGTAGACGGCCGGATGCGAATAGAACCAGAACATATGCTGCCACATGACCGGACTGCCGCCTCTGGTCGGGTCGTAGAACGGCACGCCAAACTGCCGCTCGATAAAGAGCGCCGCCAGCGCTGCGGCCAGCGCCGTCGTCGCGATCATCAGCAGCGGTGCGGTCGCGAACTGCCCCCACACGAAGAGCGGCATGCGCGTAAACGTCATGCCCGGGGCCCGCATCTTCAAGATCGTTACGACGAAGTTGATTCCCGTAATCGTCGAGCTGACGCCGACTAAAAAGATCGCGGCACACCACATCGAGGTTCCGGCGGCGCCCTGCAATGAAACCGGCGGGTACTCCATCCATCCCGCAGTCGGCGCGCCCATGAGAAACGACGAAAACAGCATCAAGCCGGCGACCGGAAAGATCCAGAAGCTCAGCATGTTGAGCCAGGGAAATGCGACGTCGCGAGCCCCGATCTGCAGCGGAAAGACCAGGTTGCCAAACCCGCCGGTAAGCAGCGGAATGATTACGAGCCACACCATCGCGCTGCCGTGTACGCTGTAGACCTCGTTGTACGTACCGGGCGCGACGAAGCCGCCGTTGGGGTTGAGCAGCTGCGTTCGGATCGCCTCGGCCAACAGACCTGAGAGCATGAAGAAGACGAAGGCCGTGATGATGTACTGGATGCCGATGATCTTATGATCGAGCGAAAAGACGTACCGCCGGACAAACCCTTGAGGTTCGGGATGAATGTGTTCGGCGATACCGCCCGAGTGAACCGCTGCTACTGCCATACTGCTTTCAAGTATCTCATTTCAGTGTGTTGAGAAATGCCACGAGATTTGCGATGTCTTGTGGAGAGAGGCCGTTGGAGCTCGCGCTGGGCATCGCACCCATGCTGCCGGTGTAACCGTTCTCCAAGATCGCCGCAACGTCCGCGGGATTCGCCGCCTTGCCGTTGACCAAGTCCGGATGTGCCGGATCGTGCAGAACGGCCTCGAGGCCCGGGCCGACGAGAGTTTGGTTGAACGGAGCGAGCTTGTGGCAGGCGGTGCATTTTTGACTGAAGAGCGCCTTGCCGGCCGCCGCATCGCCTCCCTGAAGCGAGATCGCTTGTCCGCCCGCCCCCGGCAACGCGTTGCTCGCGTGAGCGTTCTTCTGCTGCCAGCCTTTGTACCAACGGTCGAACGAGGCCTTATCCTCGATCACCAAGACCTGCTTGTCCATCTCACTGTGCTCGACGCCGCAGAACTGCGTACAGATGATCGGATAGCGGCCCGCCAGCCGCGGCGTGAACCGGATCGTCGTTACCAATCCCGGAACCGTGTCGTTCTTGAGCCGCATCGCCGGCACCCAGAACCCGTGGATTACGTCGGCCGACGTGAGGTTGAGCGTCACCGGCACGTTCAGCGGAAGGTGCATTTCGTCGGTCACCTCGCCGTTGATCTGCGGGTAGCGGAACGAGAAGTAGAACTGATGGCCGATCGCCTCGACCACGAGGCCGTTCTCCGGCTCCAACAGGATCTCGTACCAGATTCGGACGCTCACAATCGAGAGCACGAGCACGAAGATCAGCGGGATAACCGTCCACCAAAACTCGAGCTTGCGGTTATCGTGGATTTGCACGCCGATTGCATCGGGCGCGTCCGACGCCTTGGCGCGGAAGGCGATCGCGAAATAGACCAAATAGCCTGCGACGAAAATGTAGAGCGCGCTGCCCGTCGCCGACATGAAGCGAATGAGATCGTCGACCTGCCGCGCGGTCACGATTGCTGCCGGCAGGTAATACTCCAGCGGAAACACGTAACAGAAGACGATCGCGGCGACGGCGAGTGCCGCCAGAACCGCAGTGGTCACCCAGAATCCGCGACCGAGCCGGGCCGGTTGCGCTGTTCTCTCTACCAAAGAATGCTCTCCCTCAGCCTAATATAGGCGCTCCGCGCGCGAATCGCACCGACTAAACGGGCTGTTAAGAGCCCCTGTCGGCCGCCCCTGCAAACTCCCGAACCAGCCAGTCCACGTTGGTGATGGCGGTTCCGACGACGACGGCGTCGGCTCCGGCATCGAGCGCAGCTCTCACGTCGGCCGGCCTGCGAACCCCGCCTTCGCATACGCCGAACTTACCCAGCCGCGAAAGCTCCGCAACGAGATCGAGCGCGGGAAGTGTGCGGTTCTTGGTCGGTGCCGTATAACCGCAGAGCGTTGTCGCTAAGATGTCGGCGCCGGCGGCGGCCGCCGCTGCGGCGTCCTCCGCAGTGGAGCAATCCGCCATTGCCAACCGGCCGGCGGCGTGTACCGCCCGGATCGTGTCGATGAGCAGGCTGCCGTCCGGCCGTGGCCGAGCGGTTGCATCGAAGGCCACGATCTCGGCGCCCGCGCCGACGATCGACTCCACCTCCGCAAGCGTCGGCGAAATGTAGGTCTCGAATCCGGGATATTCGCGTTTGATCAACCCTACGATCGGCAAGGCGACGCGCTGACGCACGGCGAGTAGATTCTCGATGCCCTCGATGCGGACGGCAACGGCCCCTCCGTCTTGGGCGGCTCCCGCCATTGCCGCGATAACTTGCGGATCGTCGAGCGCAGAACCACGCCAAGCCTGCACGGAAACGATCAGCCCGCCGCGCAGCGCTTCGAGCAGTCTCATCGCTGGAGCTCCGGCACGGGCAGCCCCAGCTCGCGGTAGGCCAGCAGCAGCGCGCCCGCCGCAGGCTCGTACTTCGCGCGCCCGACCTTGGCGCTCGGTGCGGCGGCGAGAATGCCGCCCCTGACCCGCTCGTAAAAGTCCGCGTCGGCGAAGAGTCCGCCGGTTAATGCCGCTCGGGGCTCTTTCATTGCAGCCAGCACGCGATGCGCGAGCGCCGCAAGCCGGTCGGCCCCTTCGTCGGCAATCTTGCGGAAGCGCGCGAATCGAATTGCGACCGGCGTAAAGGCGGCGAGCCGCGCCCGGGTCAGTTCTCCGGAGTAAACCGCTCGTCCAACTTGGCGAAGGGAGCCCATGCCAAAGAAATCGCGGGCCGCGTGCGCTTCGTCGCGGAGCGAGCGGTCATCGTCGTCCTCCGCGGCCATCACGAGTGCGAGCGCATCGCGAGCAATGCTAAATGCACTTCCCTCGTCGCCGAAGAGAAAGCCCCAGCCACCGAGCGTCTGCGAGAGACCATCTTCGTCGCACGCGTAGACGACCGACCCCGTACCCGCAATCACGACGACACCCGGCGTTCCGGCGAGCGCGCCCGCATGCGCCACCGGCGCATCGTGCATCAAAGTAAAACGCTGCGTCGGCATCTCCGGCCGCGCACCGTAGACGCGGCCTTCATAACCACTAACGCCCGCGACGATCGCGGCGAAATCGCTTTCAACCGGAAGCCCTGCACGCCGGCACGCATCGGCGAGTGCTTCTCGTAACGCGTCGCGAAGACGCGTAGAGTTCGAATCGGTGCCGACTTCGTCGGCGGGGCCCGACGTGCCGCGTGAAAGGACTTGCCCGCGCTCATCTGCGATAAGCGCGACGGTCGAGCTTTGACCCCCGTCGATTCCGGCAACCAGCGTACTCACGTCGAGCCTTCCGCAAGCCGCGCCGCGTAGGCATCCGCGGCCGCTTCCCGCGCGCGTTTGTTCCCAAGCACGGCTACCTCGCCGATTGCCTCGCGATGGTGGTAGAGCTCGTGACCGATCGCCCGCGCGACGAGATCCGCTTCCAATCCGCTGTGGATCCGTATCTCCGGCCCCGCCGGATCGTACTCCGCGCGAAGTTCATCCCTACCCCAGTCGCCCAGTTCGGCGAAGCGCACGCTCACGCCATAGGCCCTGCACAGTTCAAACACGGCGTTCATGCGCTTCGGCGCAAGTCCACGCCGTCGGCGACGAGCTGCGCTCGCAGTTCGTTCGTATCGATATCGGCCACCCGTACGCCGCGCGCGCAAGCCAGCGCCGCCGCCGTTCCCGCCGCCTGTCCGAGCGTCATCACCGTCGGCGTCAACCGCGTCGAGGCGAGCGCCTCGTGCGTCGTGGAGATGCAACGCCCCGCAACGAGCAACTGCTCGCGATTGACCGGCAAGAGCGTGCGGTAAGGGATTTCGTAGCTCTCTCCCGGCGCGAGCCTTTGCGTGGACGTTCCGCTGCCGCTTGGGTTGTGCACGTCAATGGGATACGCGCTGCGCGCCACGGCATCGTCGAAGCGCCGGGCCTGCAAAACGTCTTCTCGCGTCAGCGTGTATCGGCCGACGATGCGCCGCGATTCGCGAATTCCCACTTGGGTGCCCGTCGCCGCGATCCGCGCGCCCGCGAAACCCGGGACGCGCCGTCGAAAGAACTCCAACAACTGCATCGCCTGCAGACGCGATTCGACTTCGGCCCGCGTCAGGTCATCGGGATCGAGCGGATCGATGTTGACGACGCGCGTCATGTTGACGGTCACTTCGTCGGGATACGGAGAGATAAAGAACGAGACGAGTTCGCGCGGAACGTCGACGAGCCCGTCCGCGCGCGCTCTTTCCCAGAGGCCGTTCAGACCTGCAACTGCCGTGAGCGCGGCCGGCACGCGCTCTTGCGGAGGCAGCGAGCTACGCATCTCGTCGGGATGCTCGCGCAGATACGCGGCAAGGGCCGCGAGGTCGACGTGGCTCAGCCGAAACATCAGCGTCGCCGGTTGAACGCGCCCGCGCTCGTCGCCCTGTTGCGTGGGGACGCCGGCGGAAGATGCCACCAGCGCATCGGCGGTTGCGTCGATGACGACCCTTCCGCGATAGGTGCGCGTGCCGCCGACCGTCGCAAACGTCGCTCCGCAAACGGCTTCTCCATCGAGCTGCGCCGACAAGAAGTAGGCATGCAGCAGCAACGACACGCCGGCCTCTTGCATCATCTCAAAAAGCAGCGCTTTGTGTACTTCGGGATCGAACGGCGTAATCGTCGCAACGTAATCCGACGAATCCGCAAGGTGGCCCGGTGAAGCGCCCTTGCGCATCAGCCGCTCGACCATCTCTTGCGCGATGCCGCCGACGATGCGTTCCTTCGCGGAATGAAAGGTCATCCACGGACCGACCATTGCGGCGGTCGCAGTACCGCCTAAAAAACCGTAACGCTCGAGCAGAAGCGTACGGGCACCATGACGCGCCGCCGCAATCGCCGCTGCGCAACCGGCATTGCCGCCACCGACGACCAGCACGTCGAACTCAGGTGAGTCGGAGCGCGTCGAAGCTCGCATCTATGCGCAATTCGTCGCCCCGCACGGCAGGCCATTTCCAAACGCCCGGCAATAAAGCGGGATGCAAGCTCAGATTGCTTCCCAGGACCGGAATTGGGCAATGGCGGCGCACTTGAGTGCGCTCATCGCCGTCGCAGGATTGCCGTTCGGTCATATCGTCGGGCCGCTGGTCGTCTATCTGATAAAAGCGCACGAATCGGAGTTCGTGGCGGAGCACGCGCGGGCATCGCTCAACTATCAGATCACGGTTTCCATCGTGGGAATTGTCGGGATCATCGCCGCGGTCGGCGTGATGCTCGGGTTCATCGCCGGCCACGCGGGGCGGCATGTATCCGAACCCGGAGCGGGCTTGACCTTCGGCGTTTTCTGGGTCGCGATCATGATGGCGGTTCTGCTGCTCTTGCTGTTTTCGCTCATCTTCATCATCGCGGGGACGGTCGCGGCGAGCCAGGGCCGGCCTTACACATATCCGTTCGCCATTCGCTTTCTGCGTTAGGAGCTAGCCCATGTTGATGCAACGAGTCAAGCCTCTCTCGCGTATTCTGGCACAGGGCAGAGATCAAGAGCACGGCCTCAAACGCTCGCTCGGCCCGTGGGCGCTCACAGCTATGGGGATCGGGGCGATCATCGGCACCGGTATCTTCGTTCTCACGGGCGTCGCTTCGGCAACGCGCGCGGGCCCGTCACTAACGTTTTCGTTTGTCGTCGCCGGCATCGTGAGCGCGCTGGCCGCGCTCTGTTACGCGGAGGTCTCCAGCAAGATTCCAATCTCCGGCAGCGCCTACACCTATACGTATGCGACGCTCGGCGAGTTCCTGGCTTGGATCGTCGGCTGGGCGTTGGTCCTCGAATATGCGCTCGGCGCGGCGACCGTCAGCGTCGGATGGTCCGGCTATTTTAATTTCATTCTGCACACGCTGTTCAATCTGAACATCCCACAGGCGTGGCAGCACAGCCATTGGGATGCGACGCCGGGAATCGCGAACTTGCCCGCAGCTGCGATCATCTTTCTGATAACCGCGCTGCTCGTGCGCGGAACGAAGGAATCGGGTACCGTCAACGCGGTCATCGTCGCAATTAAGATTGCCGTCGTACTCTTCTTCATCGCGATCGGTCTCGGTCACATCAATCCCGCCAACTATCACCTTCCGCCGGGCCCTCTCGCCGGTGCGGGCGGCTTCTTCCCCTTCGGTTGGGCCGGTATGTTCGGCGGTGCCGCCTTCATCTTCTTCGCATACATCGGATTCGACGCCGTCTCGACGACCGCCGAAGAGGCGCGGAATCCGGCACGCGACCTGCCGATCGGCATCATCGCAAGCCTCGTGGTCTGCACGATTCTCTATATTATCGTCGTAGCGATTCTCAACGGCATGGTGCCGTTCTACACGCTCAACGTCAACTTCCCCGTTGCGTTTGCGGTCGACAGCGTCGGGCTCGCTTGGGCGGGCGTGATCATTTCGTTCGGTGCCATCGCTGGTTTGACGACGGTGCTCCTCGTCATGATGTACGGACAAACCCGAATATTTTACGCGATGTCGCGGGACGGATTGATCCCCGCGCTGTTCGTTCGATTGCATCCGACCTGGCGCACGCCATGGATCTCGCAAATTCTGTTCGGTGTTTTGATTGCGGCCGCGGGCGCGCTCTTTCCGATCAGCATCCTGGGATCGCTTACCAATATGGGAACACTCAGCGCCTTCGTGCTCGTCTCGATCGCCGTACCGATATTGCGCAACCGCCATCCGGAGACGCAGGGTAAGTTCACAGTTCCGTTCGGACCCTATCTGATTCCCGTACTCTCCGCAGTTACCGCACTCTTTTTGATCTATTTCCTGCGGCAGGGGAACCCGCTGGTGTGGGGATTCTTCCCGCTGGTATGGCTCGGCTTTGTAATCTGGCTCGTCGTCGGCCTGATCTTCTACTTCTCGTACGGACGCCACCAGAGCACGATTGCCCTCGAAGAGACCGAAGGGCTCGCGATTCGCCAACCACCAGTAAATTAGGCGCTGCGCGGTTCGATGAGGATGACGATCGACTCGTCGGGCGCGCAGCCTTCGACTTCTTCGGTAGCCAGTGCAACGGCTTGGCCGGTGCTCGTCAGGCCTTCGTACGCTGCGATGCGCGCGGCTCGCAGCAGATAAAGCGCGGGCAGGGCCCGGCCTACGTCGCCGAACTGCGTCGCACTCTCGACTGCGTCGCGTACGTGCGATTCAACCTCGGTCGCCCTCGTTCGAATAAGCCGGTAATCGCGCAGCGCGAGCCGGACGACACCTCGTTCGTCTATCACGCGAAGATCGCGACGGCGTTCGTAGCCGCTCAAAGCGCCGGTCAGTTCGACTCGATCGAGCTCGACGGCGTTGCACGCAAACGACTGCGCTGCGATCGCTCGACGATCGGACTCGCCACACGCGTCGCCGGCCGCGGCTTCCACGAGGGCCGTTGCCCCCGAGGCGGTGGCGCAGACTTTATTGCGCTGCGTATCGATCTCGATCTCGACGACGACCCGGTCGGGAGCGGCACCGGCGGCGATGACGCGGTCGGCCGCCTCCCGCCGAATCTGCGCGATCTCTTGCGGAGAGGGCGACGCAATCGTGCGTTCCACCACGTCGCGCACCAGCGCCAAGGCGACGCCGATCGGCGCGATCACCTCGGCGTCGCGCGCGAGCCGATACGGCACCTTCATCGCGGAAGCCAACTGCGGCACGATTGCGCCGCAGCCACCGCCTCCGCCAACCAACGTTATGCGCTGCTCGTCGAGCGCGTAATCAACGGCCAAAGCCTCGGTTGCCGCGCGCAGCTTCGCGACCGCGAGCGAGATCACTCGCTGCGCCAAGGAGAGCGCGTCGCCGCCCGTGTGCTGCGCCAGCAGTTCAAATGCACGACGCGCCGTTTCGCGGTTCCCGCGCGCGAAGGCGCCCTCGGGAACTCCACCGGTGGCGTTCGCCGCGCAAGTGACCGTCAGCGCGATCCTTAGGCCGGAACGCGTGACGAGCACGACGTGATCGGCGCGATCTCGGGGCGTCGGCGCGATGAGCTCGACTCGCGCTTCCTCGATCAGGTCGGGCGCCGCGAAACACGCGTACGCACATCCGGCGATGTGCGCGCTACGCGGCCCAACGTCGACGATGGCGCCGCCAGCGAGCCGCAGCATGCTGCCGCCGCCGATTCCCAGCGTCCGAACGTCGAGCGTTCGCAGCATCGTGCGGTATCCGCCGATTCTCGCGGACCGCATCTGCGGGCGGCCATTTCTGATGACCGAGCAATCCGAGCTCGTTCCACCGACTTCGATAAAGATGCCGTCGCTCAAGCGCTCGTAAAGCAAGGCGCCGGCGATGCCCGCTGCCGGTCCCGAGAGCAGCGTGAGGATCGGACGGCGTCCGACCTCGCGCACGTCCATCACACCGCCGTCGCTGCGCATCACCATCAGCGGCGCAGGGATTGCGGCGCGCTCTACCGCCTGGGCAGTCATCCGCGCCGTGCGCACCATCTTCGGCAGGATTGCGGCGTTGATCGCCGCCGTGCGCGTGCGCGAACGCAATCCATATGCCGTGCTGACGTCGTGGCCGCTGGTCGCCTCGATCCCCCGCTCGCGTGCATACGCGACCACAGCGGACTCCTGTTCCGGGCGATCCACTCCGAAGCTTTCGCTGGCCGCGATCACCTCCGCGCCGGCGACGATTAATTTGTCGACGGCGGCGCGCAACGCGTCGCCGTCACCGGCGCGCGCGAAAGCAAACCGCGGAGCAAAAATCGCCCCCGAACTCACGGAAAAGGCACGAAAGCGCATCTGCCGCCGTGATAGCCATGCCAAACCATCGAGCAGCCCCAGCACGCCGACCCGCGCGAGGTCGCCTTCGAGCAGTGCGTTGGTCGCCTGCGTTGTCGAGTGCGCGATAAAGGCGACGGAAGCCGAATCGACGTGAGAATCGGCCAGCAGCTGCTCGATGCCCGCAACGATGCCCTCCGCGACCCCGCGCGCCGCAGCGTGGGTCGTCGGAACTTTGACGCGAGCGACGAGCTGGCGCGTGGCGGCATCGATGGCGACGACGTCGGTGAACGTTCCGCCGACGTCAATACCGACCCGAAGTTTCCGCTCTCCGTTCATCTCTAGAGGTCGGCGGTCAAAGCGTAGGTCACCATATGCAATGCGACACGCCCGCCACTTGCATAGCGATCGAAGAGCTCGTTCAGATCCCGGCGCAGCGCCTCCGCCGGCGCGCCCGAAGCCGGCAAATACGAGGAAGAGGCCGCGCGCCCAAGGAGCGCCTCCCGATCCATTTCTTGAAGTGAGAATGCCTCGGTGCGCGAGATCCGCGACTCCGGAAAAGCAGCGAAGGCCGCGAGGCCGCGCTGTCGCAAGTCCTCGGTGTCGTCGTTCGCATACGCTCGCACGACCTCCGAGTAGGCCTTCGTGAACGCATCGCGTTCGTCGCGCTCGTACTGCAAGAGCGCGACGCGCCGGCGCGCGACGCGGGCGAACTCGCGCATCACCTCGATCGTCGCAAACCAGTGAAAGGCTTGAGCCACAACGACCAGATCGACGCTCGCATCGGACAGACCGGTATGTTGCGCCGTGCCTTCGCGCCACTCGACGTTGGGATCGGGCTCCGCTTGCGATCGCATCCGCAGGTTCGGCTCGATCGCGATGACCTTCGCACCGCGCCGCGCAAAGAGCCGCGACGAGATTCCCGTGCCGGCGCCGACGTCGGCAATCGTCAGCATCGACGGATCACCCAGCCCCGCGAGAACCGCGTGGATTGCCTCGGGCGGATAACCGGGGCGAAAGGCGGCGTACGACGGCGCCCGGTTTCCGAACCGGGTGGTCGAGTCGGGCTTACTCTCCATCGCTAGCCGTTGCCGTAAAGGGCGCGCGCAGCGCGATGTCGACCGCGTGGCCGCCTTGGAGAACTTCAAAGGTATGCGGCTTACCGTCATAGGCCAGCTGTTGCGCCTGATAGGTGCCGTAGAGCCACCACGCTTTGCCGTCGATGCTTTCGACCACTTCGCCGGAACGCAAACCCGCCGCGTAGGCGGGCCCTCCGGCGCGAACGTAGACGCGCATGTTCCCGTCGATCGTGCGGAACAACGAGTAGAAGTACGCCGGTCGATCTCCCGGTCGCACGGCGGCGCCGAGCGCGAAAAGATTGCCGCTGCGGACCGGATCGGAAAGCGCCCACGCGCGCAGTCGCGCCACGCCTTGGTTTGCCAGCGCGCGTGCTGCAGTCGCGTCGGCGTGCAGCGCAATCACGTCGTGATCGTGCCACTCGTCGACGATCCAGCCGCCGCAATCTTCGAGACGCAAACCGATGTCGAGATCGTCGCCGCTCGTTAGCGCGAAGATCGAACTGCCGACGCGAAGGTATGCGGCGTACCGTTTAGTGGAACAGTCGGTTGAGTTCGGATCGTCGTGAATCCGCATCGCCGTCCAGGGTCCGCCGGTCAGCTCGGCGGCCGCTACGTCGGCACCCACACGTCCAAAGTCAGTTCCATCGTCGTCGACGGCAATTCGATCGCGGGATGAGGGTGGCGAGTAGAAGCCCGGCAACGTCTCGGCCGCGGCCGCCATATGATAGAACGACGTAAATGCCGGCCTGCCGAAAAGCACGGGAGCGCCGACGACGACCGCCAGCGTTGCGACGATCGCGACGGCGGTTTGATAGGGCAACGTTCGCCGGGTAATCGTTTGGATCGGCACTCCGGTGAAGTTTGCAACCCAGACGTTTGCGGTGTTGGTAGGGTCGCAGACATTCTGTACTTGCACGACGGCCATCACGGCGGCCACGAGGGTGACCGGCGGTAAGACGTGCGCGGTCAACAACACCGTAAAGATGGCGATGCCGACGCCGAACGGATTGAGCGGACCGCGATAGAGCACGAGCGGGCTTGCGACGCCAAAAAGCATCACGTAGGCGACCGGGTTGCGCAGCCAGTCCCCCGCGACCAGCGGCCGAAGCGCGGCAACGAACTGCGGTTGGGTCGTTGCGACCAGCAGCATGCCGATTCCCATGAAGAGCAGCACCGCCGGCGCGACGTCTTCCACTCCGCGAATTGCGGCGGCGACGAGGCGTTGCACGGCCAGCGCCGGGCGCGTTACGAGCACGCCGAACAGCGCGGCAACCAGGAATGCCACCGCAGCGTCTAAGTGAAACGTGTAGAAGAGCAATAGTGGTATGAGGGGCGTGACGAGCGCGACGCGCCGGCACGCGCTGCGAGTTGGAATCCTCCGGCGCTCGGACGGCCCAGGTCGCATATCCGCGCGCGCGCCAAAACGACACGGCGGCGTACGCGACCAAGAAGGCGGCATCGATCAGAGCCAGCAAGATCGCGTATCGCATGAGCTGCTCGCGCGCGACGCCAAAAAACGTCATATAAAACGTCCAGTTCGCAATGTTGAAGATGTAGCCCAGCGCGAAGCTCATTAAGAAAAGCGTTGCTGCAATGGTGCGTGGAACGCCAGCCGTCATCATGATCGGCAACACGATCGAACCCACCATGATGATGCCGCCCAAGCCTTGAAGTGAAGCGAAGAGCACCGCGACGATCGCGCAGAATACCAGGCTCAGCACGAATGGCCGCTCGCCGCCAAACTCGGCGGCGAGATTGACGATCGTTCGCGCGATTCCGGTCTCGATCGTCACCCGCCCGAGCAGCGCGCCAAAGATGACGGCCACATAGAACGGGGCAAGCTTCACCGCGCCACCGGTAATTATGTTGCCGAGCGCCGCGAACGGCACACCCGCCGCCAGCGACATCAGCAGAGCCATGCACGGAACCGCTATCAACGCCGGCATCACGCGCCGGTACATCAGCAATGCGAAGATCGCGAAGACGACGAGGATCAGGAGCGCGCTTACGATGACAGTACGCTCTCGAGCGGAGGCAGCGTTTTCGACGTCACGTACTCCCGCGTCACGCGATAGAATGCGTCGGCCCGTTCGATCGCCTTTTGCGCGGTGAGATGGTAACGCTCGAGGTTGCTCGTGAGGTGCCCTTCCCGGTTTTCGTAACGCCACGCTCGTGCGTAAAGCGGGGCGAGCTCTTCGTAGGCATCGCGCAGCTCCCACATCCAGTAGCGGCACCAATACAGATCGCGCAGCGTCGTCTCCGAATCCGTCGTCGCGTGCGCGAGCGCGTCGGCGTACATCGCGCGCACCTCGGCAGCAATTTGAAACTTTCGAGCGAGAACGTCGTAACGGCGGGCCGCCAGGAACATGACGAAGGCCGCGTTGGCGTGCAGCGGCGGACTGTCGAAGTAACGAGATTGTTCGACTTGCTCGGCGATCAGCCGCGCGGCCCCCAAAGCGGTGCCTGATATCTGGGCCGTTGACGCCACATCAAACGGATCGGCCCAAAAGAGCGCGTCGGTCTGTCCGTACGAATAATCCTTCGGTTCCAACAGACGAAGCGTTAGCATAAGCGAGGAAACATTGCCGGTATAGACATCGTCGTCGACGCCGAAAAACGCGCTGGGAAAGTCGGCGGCGAAGCGTTCCGGCTCGACGTCTCCGCGCTCCCACGCCGCGGCCGCGGCGTAGATGACCGGATACCACGTCGCTTCGTAGAGCGTCTCCCCGTCGTCGTGCCAAACGGTTTGGAAGAGCCCGAGAACGTGCGCCGCCTTACCTTCATCGATAAAGCGCCGCTCGTTGACGAGCGCGGTATCGATCGCGGGGAAGACTTCGTTCCAGTTGCTCGCGCCCGGAGCGACCATCTGCTGCAGACCGCCTCGCGCGACCGTCTGGATGTAGCGTTCGAAGCTCGGCTCCGCGCCATAGTGCCAGTTGACGACGACCGCGTTGCTCGGAATCAACTTCATGATTCCGGGATCGTTCTCGATACCGTCGTCCCACAGCATCAGCCGCGCGCCCGAAGGTGCGATCAAGCGATTCATCGCGACGATATGCTCTGCGTAGACGTTCGAGCGGCCGCGCTGGGCGACGTAACTTTGCGTCGACCCGAGACCGAGCGTCGCCGTTTCGTCGGAGCCGATGTGAAAGAACGGCGGCCGGCCGACCGCGGCGAGCTCCTGCGCGACGATACGTGAGAGATATTCCATGGAGAGCGGAGCATTGGGCGCCAGCAGAAAACCGTGCGGGAGCTCGGCTGCACCTGAATACAGTTCGAGGCGCAGCGTATTGTGCATATGCGCGAAACTCTGCTGCTCGGGAACGAGCGCCACATGGAAACGCGGCTGCGTATTCGGCCAGCTCGTGCAGCTGCGCCGGAGTAACCCCGTCGAGCGGCGCCGGCAACGGGTCCGTGGGGCTGACGAAGACGTGCTCCATGTACGGCGAGTAGCCGTTCATCTTAAATGCGGCGATCGTGCGAATTCGTTCTTCAAAGTAGCGCATTGTTGGAAGCGGGCCGCGCGAAACGTCGTCGGAAAGAATTCGCCACTGAAGCGCGGGACGGTCCTCGATGCGCACGCAGGGAACGCTCCAACTACCCTGCGAGCGAACGGGCAACTGCGCGAGCGTCATGGCCGCGTAGAAGGCGCCGTCCGCGTCGGAGCTCTCGATCGACGCCCGGCCGTCTCGAACCAGCAACCGATAGGCCTGCGCCGGCAGCGAGCCGTCGTGCCGCACGGTTATCCCGGCGTCGCGACCCGAGACCGTGCGCAAGCGGCCGATTCGCAGCGCGCCCCAGCGCTCGTCGAGCTCGGCACGCGCCCCCGCGTCGAATCCCGGCGGCACGGTCAGCGGAACGGCCGAAGCCTGCCCGGGACACGAGAGTACATCCACGCTTTGCGGGTGAGGCACGAGATGCAACGACGCCGCGAGCCCCGCTGCAGACAAGAGCCCCAGGTGCATAGCGCCAGAGCTACGACGCCTTCGCCCGAGGGGCCTCGATACGCTCGTGGGAAGATAGCTCGCGTGAAGCACGCGGCGGTCTGGCCGGCCTATCTCGTAGCGGCAGTCTGCGTCGCGATCGCATTGATCTCGTCGATCGCGAATATTTCCCTCATCGGGCAGATAAAGCAACAGCAGCGCGAGGTCGCGAATCTCACCGAGCGCTCGACCTCCCTAGCACGTAGCCTGAGCGGAGAGCGAACCGCGCTCTTCGACATGCTCGACAGTCACGCGCACCATTATGCCATCGGCAACGGCGAAGTCGTTACCAGGGGAAGCCGCATCGACCTCGCGCTTCACGAGCTCTCCGAGCCGCCGCGCGGTCAGGTCTATCAGGTGTGGACCCGGCCGGTCGGCTCGACGAAGATGTCGCCGGCGCCGACGTTCTTACCGGATGCTCGAGGCGTTGCGCTCGTGATCGTGCCCGCCGACGCCCGCGCGACCTCGGAAGTCGCGGTCACGATCGAGCCCGAGGGCGGCAGCAAAGAACCGACGACCAAGCCACTGATCAGCGTTGCGTTCGACTCCCAATAGCTCCCTGCGGGTCGAACCGATCTCGCAGGCGACTCTGCGTCCCGCGCTGGATTATCTTGGCCGCTCGCCGTATCTCAACGTCTTCATCAGCCACGTCCTTCTGCACGATTCGCCGACGGCGGTGCGCAAGAACGTCGTCGTCGTCTCCGGCGAACGCGGCATCGTGGGCGTCGCGTATTACGGACGCCAAATCGTCATCGCGGCAGAACCGATCGCCGTCGCGCCGCTCGCCGCATATCTACTGCGATACTCCGGCAATCGAATGATCGTCGGCCCTCGCGATGCCGTCCGGGATTTTTGGAGGATTGCCGGGGATCGGATGGGACGGCCGCGACTATTGCGCGATCGTCAGCTCGTCATGATGGTCGACCGCCCAGCGGCTTCGCGCTTCCGGTCCTCCCGTCACGGTCCGTCACGCGAAGATGGACGAGTGGCGCGCGGTCGCAGAGAGCTCGGCTACGATGATACGCCAGGAACTGGAGTACGATCCGCGGCGTAACTCGGCCACCTTCAACATGAGCATCCGCGAGATGATCGAGCGAAGACTCTGGTGGGTCGGAATCGCCGGCGGCCGGCTCTGCTTTTTCTGCAACATCGGCCCCTGGTCCGACCAGACCGCGCAGCTCCAAGGAATCTGGACTCCGCCAGAGCTGCGCGGTGGGGGCCTCGCCACGGCATCGCTGGCCGCGATTTGCGATCGTCTGCTCGAAATAACGCCGACGCTCTCGCTCTACGTCAACGACTTCAACGACCCCGCGATCGCGCTCTATCGCCGCATCGGCTTCGAGCACGTCGGCGACTTCCAGACGATACTTTTCTAGCCGCTAGATGGAGCGCGTGAGAACGAAGTTCACCTGCGCTCCCTGCAAGATGTACGCGTCGGTCGGAATCACCGGCTGTCCCGGCGTTCCACCGTACACGAAGCCGCCTCCGACGACCGTGAACGGATTGCTGTAGACATTCGTGAGGTTGGTCCCGTAGAGGCCGTACTCCCAACCGGCGTGACGATAGGCGACGTGCGCGTTGAGGACGGCGTACGGCGACCGGTTCAACTCGTTGTACCAGCCTTCGTAGTTGAGTTCGGCGCCGTAACCGAGACCATCGGGCGGCTCTTGCTCGACTGCCAAGTACGCCTTGTGCAAAGGCTGGCCGAGCGATTGTTCGCCGGCTGCAAGCGTTCCATCTTGAATCGAAACCGGAATGACGGTTAGGAAGGAACTGTCGACGTCCCAGCCGGCCCGAATGTGGAAGTTTGTCACGAGCTCTTCGTCGGCGTGTACGTCGATGCCGCGATAAACTCCGTTTCCGGCATTTACCGGCATGCTGATCGGACACGGCGTCGGGTTTCGTCTGGTTTGACAACCTGGAATCGGAATCGGATTGGTTTGACTCGACGGAGCCCGGAGGTTCGTCTGATAGAGGTCGGTTACAAAATGCAGCGGCCTGCGCTTTCCGAAAATGTGCTCCATTCCAATGTCGAAATCGGTGGCACGGTCGGGCTGAAGGTTTGGGTTGCCGATATACACGACACCCCCGACCGGCACGCGCTCGCTCGGGGGCGGCACGAGCATCTCCGAAAGCTGGGGCGTCTGGAAGGTCGTTCCCACCGAGGCACGCACGGCGGTCGCGCCGGTCGGCGTCCAGACGAATCCTGCGCGTGGGTCGAAACTGCTGCCAAACGTACTGAAATCGCTGTCGTACGCTGCAACCGAATAGTGAATATGGCTTGTCGGATCGCCGTTGTAGCGCAAAACGGCGTACCGCTGCGTCTGGGAGAGCGGGAAGGTTTGCACGGGCGGCGGCGGCCGATCTGCCGGCGTCGGCGCGTCCGGTGAAACCTCGTCTCCATCGGAGGTTACGGGAGGACCGCCCGGCAGCACCTCGGCGATTACCTGACCCTGGACGTAGTTCGTCGAGAGATTTTCCTCGTTAATGTCGTATTTGAACGAGAGCGTGCCGTCGCTGAAACGGTGATCGAGCTCGAGCCAGTCGTCGCCCAGCAAATCCCGTTGGTTATACAAGTATTGCAAGGTGTCGGCTCCCGGGCCGGAAACCGACTGCGAGTTCAACGTCGTCAAATGGCTCAGCTGTAAGATCGTTGCCGGCGCGCCGTCGATCTGCTGACTCCCCAAGCGGCAACTGCGCGTCGAGTCCGTAGTTCGCCTGATGAGCGTCCAGGTTCGTCCCCGCGAAACTCTGATAGCCACCGGATTCGGCGTCGTCGAGCGGCGCGCCGGCATTTCCGGCGTGGAGCGCGTCGTCGCCAACGCTTCCGCCGAACCCGGGCGGCGTGTACGTCGTCAACAGCGCCGACTCGTCTTTATAAACGGTTTGATCGCGAAAGTTGAGCTGGATGTAACCGTATCCGTTGTCGCCGCCCAATTGATAGCGCAGCTTGGACAGCAACGATCGGCCGACCGAATCGCTGCCGACGCTTTGCAGGGTTTCGTCGCCGGTCGGTGGCGCGACGGCGTTTAGCGGAGCGAGAACCGTTTGATTGACGGATCCCGACGAGGTCGTTCCATGCAACGAGACGGCGTAGCCGAACCGGTTCTCCGATCCGGTGCTTTGCAGCGTTTCGCCGAAGGTTCCGTACGAGCCGCCGAAGATTCGCATCAAGGTGTGATCGGTGCTCGTAGGCTCCAGCGTAACGATGTTGACGCCGCCGCCGATCGTATTCGGTCCGATCAGCGACGATGGGGCAATCCCGTAGACCAGCTGCACCTCTTGTAATGCGGCTGGGTCGAGCAGCGACACGTCGAAATCTCCGGTGTTGCCGTTGTTCATCTGGTGCCCGTCGATATCGACGACCGTCTCGGTTGGATCGGGTCCGCGCACGGCGAAACTGACGGTTGCGTTGCTGCCGCCGCCCAGCGGGATGACGGGCGTCGTCGAAAGCTGGCTCCAGAGCATGGGCGCGACGGACGTCGTCCCCGCCGCGGCCGCTTGTTGCGCGCTCATTGAAATCGTCGGCGCCGATGCGGTAGAGACCGTCTCGCCGGCGGAGGCACGTACCTCCCCAATAACCGTCAACGAGTTCGTCGTCGCCTGCGATAGCACGATCGAGAGCGTCGAATTCGACTCGACCGAGCGTGACCGTTCGCTGGGAGATCGGCTGATAGCCGGGGGCCGAGGCGCGCAGTGCGTACGTGCCTTCACGCACGTGATGCAAGTCGAACTTGCCGCGCGCGTCGGTTCGGTCCGTGCTGGAGACGCCGGGCATCGAAATCGTGACCGCGGCTCCGGCAATCGGCGTACCGTCGTTGGATCGAACCGTTCCGTGTACCTTGAAATCATGATCGTCGTCGGAATGACGATCGTTATCCGCCGCGGCGGCGCGCAAGCATGCCGCACAAAGCGCGGCGACCAGAGCAATGGACACGCAAGCAACGCGCGTAAAAGCGCGAGGATTTCGCATTTGGGGGGCTCCTGTAAAGCGAGTGGTTTAGAACAGAGCTAAACGGAGAGCGTTACAGGAGGTCCGCGTTTGGAGAGACGCGACGCGTGGGACGCGCGGCGCCGGAAGGTTAAACGGTAGCGATCGAGCTCGCACGAAAGACGGCGAACCGCATCGCCGCTCCAGCGCATGAGCGTTTCGAGAATGGCGACGATCGCGTCGCGGTACGAGATGAGCCAACGCGCGAGCGCAAAGATAAGCGCGGCCACCAGACTCGCGCAGACGGCGGTCGTGACCAGACCAATGAGTAACGAGCCGCCGAAAGCATCGCCGATCTGGCGCACCGCCATGCCGTCGAGCCGTCCATCCAGCCATTCCATCGCAGGAACGAGCATACAGCTCGCCGCGACTGCGCCGAGCGAATATCCCACGGCCTCACGCATGCCGTAGGCAGTCTGAGCCAGTCGCGTACGATTTCGTTGCGCGATTTCGCAACAGCCGCGCAGCCCTCGCGCGACCAAGATGGCCGCGATGGCGAGGGCTACGCCGCTGATCAGCTCGCGCGAGCTGTGATGAAGGTGGTCGTAACTATCGGTGGCGAGGGCATAATCGCCCACGACGTCGATCGCGACGTGCGCAAGTACGGCCCCGGCCGCAGCAGCACATAAGGCAAGCGAAACAAGCGTCCTAAAGCCGAGGCGCACACCCGGGCGCTTCGACGCCACTGGCGCTCGTCCTACGGTTTAGAGGGCGCCATCCAGATCGTACCGCCGGCCCACTTGACTTCCATGGGTAGGCACGTCGACGTCGGCGCACCGGCGTAGGTGACGTCGTTGTACAGGGGTAGCGTATGGTCGATCGTCACGCCAGGCGCGAAGGATCCGGCATCCGTAACCCGGCGAAGATAGTGCATTGATGCGTTGCGGTATCCTACCGCAAAGGTAACGCTCGAAGCCGTCCTGTGGCCGAGGACGACGTAAACGATCTTTGTTCCGTTCGCATTGTGGCTCATCGGCTTCGGCTTGACGATGGTGCAGCTCTTTATAAGAACCGGCGTATACGCGGCTTGCGCCGTTCCGATTGTTGCGGCTATCGCGGCGAGACCGACCAACGACGCAACGAGTAAACGACCAAAGGGTTTCATTTAGTTTTTTGCTCCTGATGCAAGCGAAGTAAGCAGGTGCTGGCTCTTCCTCGAAGGATGCCCCAACCCCTCGAACATGAGCGACGCCGCTAGTATCACGTCCGTCACGCTTCCGGACCGCTCTGCCGTGGGTTCGAGGCTAGCGCCGCCAGGCCGCCGATCGTGCCAAGGCCCATGGTTTCAACCGCGGTGCTGGGAACGACGATCATGGCGCCCTTTTCCTTGAGACCCTCGTAAAGCATGTTCATCGCACGAAGGTGCAAAGCGACCGGATTGCCTTCGTAATGTTTGGCCGCCTCGACGAACGACTCCGCGATTTGTTGTTCGGCTTCCCCAAGAATCACGCGTGCTTGACTCTCCCGTTGGGCTTGCGCCTGGCGCGACATTGCATCTTGCAGAGTGTCCGGGATCTTGATGTCGCGAATCTCGACCGAGCTAACGGTGATGCCCCATGGCGTGCTCCGGGCGTCGATGCTCTTCTGCAGCGCCTCATCGACCATCTGCCGATTAGAAAGTAAGTCTGCCAGCGTCGTCTTGCCGATAATATCGCGCAACGCCGTTTGGGCGGCCCACTCGATCGCCTGCTCATACGAGGTGACTTCCAGCGCCGCTTTCTTTGCGTCCCAGACGACCCAGAACAAAACGGCGTCGACGCCGACCGGCACGGTGTCTTCCGTAAGTGTTTGCTCGGCGTTGAACGTCGAAGTATGCATGCGCTGATCGATCCACATGGCGATGTTGTCGACGACTGGCACAATAAAGAACAGCCCAGGGCCGGCGAGTTTCCAGAATCGCCCCGCGCGGAGGACGACCGCCGCTTCCCACGCGTATGCCATCTGCAGACCGAGGACGATCAGAACAAACGCTATCGCACCCGCTGCAATCGGAAGCGGCGAACTCATTCTTATGCCGGCTCCGACGCCGGCAAGTAGCACGATCGCGCCGAGAAGCCGAGCAATGGGGTTTACTCGAAGGCGAGAGCGCGACGTGAGAGCGGGCGTAGTCCCTGCGCCTGCGGACAACGGTGTGGATACAGACATAGTTCTCCTACTTTTCTCGTCGAGTGACTGAAGCGATGGCCTTGACTAAATCCGGTTCGGCGAACCCAGCGGCCCGCGCTTCAACAATGGCCCGACGCGCGATATCCGCCAGACGCGCCCGGCGTAACTGCGGATCCAACCTTCGAGCGCCGTTGGATACGAACGTCCCGCGGCTGCGCGCGGTCACCAATACGCCTTCCCGCTCCAGTTCCATATACGCGCGGTTCACCGTGTTCGGATTGATCTGCAGATGCACCGCAACTTCTCTGACGGTCGGCAGCTGATCGTTCGGCTTTAACAGTCCGCGAGCGATAGCATGCAGAATTTGATCGCGCAGCTGCGCATAGACAGGCAGGGCACTCCCGAAGTCAACAGATAAGCTGCTTGCCTTCAATCGTTTGTCCTAGTTGTCCTAGTTCAATAGGACAAGTCTTTTATATCACCGGCGCTGGCCGAAGTCAATATTACCTAACGGTAGGTCCCGACGTGCCTACGGTTCGCTCGCCCTACTTGATCGTCAGCCGCGGACGCGCTCCGCCAGAGTTACGACGGCGGCGCGCACGCAGGGCGAGCGCACCATCCAGTGCCGGCTCTTCCCTGTCGTGCGATGCATTCGCACGCGCCGAAATTGCGGCGCGTGCTTGTCGAGCAAGTCGTTCGATTCGCCGGTCGGGTAGCAGACGCGCTGCGGCTTCATAGGTATTCCACAGAGACCACGCACCGGAGTGGCCCTCGGCGAGCTCGACCGCATGTCTCATGAACTCGATCCCTTTGGTAACCGAGCCACCGCGATGTAGTACGACTGCAAGGTCTCGTAGGACGATGCTCTCTAGGCGGCGGTTGCCGACACTCCTGGCCGCGTCGTACGCACCCGCAAGCGGGGCGCGCGCGCGGTCGAATCGGCAGGCGTGCATCAAAAAATTGCCCTGCAAGTGCTTGAGTATCGCCCACCGGAGAGTGCCTGGCTGCGCGAGCTTCTCAACGTCGAAGAGCAGCGGGTCTACGGCCCGCCAATGGCGCGTCCTGAGCATCATGGTTGTGGTTTCGATTCCTACGTCTGCCAGAACCCGAGTTCCCTCGGTATTCCGGGCGATCGAGAGGCTCTGCTTGGCAAGCTCGTATACGTCGTCATCCCGGCCGGTCGACACGTAGTAGCCCATGAGGCCGTTCATAGCGTCGAGTGTGCCGCACACCGATCCGTTAGAGATGCTAAGCGCCAACGCCTCACTGAGCCAGTGATGCTCGAGCCCAAACTCATCGATCGAATCCTCCGCGCAGTGTGCGGCAAGGAGAGCTAAGGCGATTTGCCGGTGCGCAGCAGCATGCGGAAGCCGTCGGCTGACGTCACGCGCGCGTTCGAGCAGGTTTCTGGCGTGGCTAAACTTACCGTTTTGACAATACCAGTTTCCGCACTCGACCAGTGCGTCAAGAGCCTCCTCGTCGGCACGTGCCTCCGCGATCCGCCGGCGGGCTAGCAACGCTAGTGCACGGCCCGCGTCTGCGTTGCGGCCGGTCTCCATTGCGAGGCGTGCGCCGACCAGGAGCCGACGATCGTACAGCCATCGGCTTGTGGGGTCGCTGAGTACGCGAGCATCGGCGTCCGCGCAAAACTCGCTCAACAGACGCTCTGCGCGAGCCGCAAGCCCAAGCGAAATCAGCGCCTCGGCAAGTCGTAACTGCACCGCCAACTTAGCAACGCCTGGCGGGAGGGCAGCTCGAGCTTTGCCGAGCAAATGCACGGCGCGGCGGGCGAAACCTTGATCGAGCAGCGCGTCGGCGCGCGCCAGCAGCAACTGCTGCGGATCGCCGATCTCGAAACGCGTGACCCGACTGGGAGCTACCGCAACGAGTGCACGGGACACGCGTATGCAAATGCCACGGCGTTCGCGGTAGTATTGCCGTCTCGAGAGCCCAAGTCGAGCCGCCGTATCGGCCGCGGCCTCGCCGGCACACAGAGCCACGACGATTGCGTACTGCCGATCGGCGCGCGCCTTTGAGCCTGCTGCCGAATAATCCTTACAAAGGGTGCTGGCCTCGGTCAGAATTCGCCCGTGGACCGCTGACAAGACGGCTCGATCGCCCCCGCCTTTCTCAGCGCCGACGTGCAACGAACGCACGAGCGGGTTGTAGCAGAGCGATTTCGCATCGTTGATGTGTCGAAACAGATGGCGTGCCGCCACCTCGAAGCAACTCTCAGGGTTGGCCCGGGACATCGGTCGCTTCCCTCCACCGGCTTCGTTGGAGCCCCAGGGTTCGCTAATCGGACGAGGGCCTCTTGTGCGCCACTCCATCGAGCTCGACCTGGAGAGCGCTCGCACTTTGTGCCACCGAACGCAGCCTTTGTGACCTCCAAAGCCCGGGGCACGGGGGACTGCCTTGAACAATAATAGAGAGACTTAGTTTCGCTAAGTACCTGAACGGTAAGGAGGCCACACCCCATGGAGATCTCGAGATTTGCTCGGCACGCTTTAGGAACTCTCGCAGCTGGAGCCGTACTCGCCGGCTGCGGCAACGGCTCCGCACCCCAGTTCGGAGCCCCGCTTAGCCGCGCGGGCGCGATCGCCAACGGCAAAGTACTTACGACGGGGCGTCCAGACCGCGGACGGTCGTGGATGGCTCCCGATGCCAAAAAGCGCGACCTCCTCTACGTCTCCGATTCGTTTCCCTATGGAAGCAACGACGTTTTTGTGTATTCGTACCCCAAGGGTAAGTTGAAGGGCAAGCTGACGGGCTTCAACGAGCCGTCGGGGCAGTGCGTCGACAAAGCGGGCAACGTCTTCGTCGCCAACTTCGGAGCGTCGCAGATACTTGAGTATGCCCATGGCGGCACGAGCCCAATTAAAACGCTCAACGATCCGGGCTACTATCCCCTGGGATGTTCCGTCGACCCGACCACCGGGAATCTTGCAGTCACGAACCGCTTGTCTACGAGCTTTACTACCGGCGACGTTGCGATCTACGCGGATGCAAGCGGCACGCCTACCAGTTACACGGATTCGAATTTCTACTACTACGAGTTCTGCGGGTATGACAATCGCGGCAACCTCTACATCGACGGCACCACTAAGGGCAGCGCTCTCGAATACGCCGAACTTAGCAGCGGCAGCAGTTCTTTCTCCGAACTCGACCTAAACCAGAGCATCGGCTTCCCCGGCGGCGTTCAGTGGGACGGCGCGCATTTGGCGATTGGAGATCAGAGCGCGGCTGTGATCTATCAGTTTGCCATAAGCGGAAGCACCGGGACCAAGGTCGGTTCGACGCCGCTTACCGGCTCGAAAGACGTCGTTCAGTTTTGGATCCAGGGCAAGAAGGTCATCGGGCCGGACGCCGGCTTAGCCCACGTCGCGTTTTACAAATATCCGGCCGGCGGCTCGCCGATTAAGACGCTAACCGGCCTCGGGGAACACGTTGGTGCGACGGTAAGCATGGCGAAGTGACCCAAGAACCGGCAAGAGAGAACAACGGGCCCGTTGCGCGGACCCGTCGCTGATATCCTCGGGTTTGAGCCCATTGCGCGAGGTTGAGGCCGGTCGGTGCGAAAAACCAGGCATCCAATGGCTTTGGCGCCTCTCGCCATCGACGACATTCCGCAGATCGCTTGGACCGCCACCTCTGGCGGCCGGATGCTTTCGTTCAATCGCGCATGGTACGAGCACGACGGGAGGAGGTGCGCTCCAAACGCGACGCCGGCATCACTGGAGAAGCAGTGGTGGGCGGCGGTTCATCGCGACGACCGCGCGCGCTGCCGGCAGGCGTTGCAGAGCGGAATTACGAGCCAGGCAGGCTTCGAGCTCGAGTTGCGGTTGTTGCGTGCGGGCGGAACGTACCGCTGGTATCGTCTCTTCGTTTCTCCGTTCGAAGAAGCGCAGGATGATGGAGCGGGTTGGCTCGGCATCTGTACCGATATCGACGCCTACAAACGCCAAGGTCAAATCTTTGCCTTTCTCGCGCAAGCCGGTGAAGTGCTTGCGGAATCGCTCGATTTGCAAGCCACGCTCAACCGTTTGCTCGCCATCATCGTTCCGGAGTTTGGCGATTGGGCCGCAATCGATCTCTTCGACGAAAACGACCGCTTAAAGACCGTCGCGGCCATTCACGCCGATCCGAAGAAGACGCGTCTGGTGAAGCGTCTCGTCGGGCGTTACACGCACGATCGGCACTACGAGCCCGCAATTGCCGCCGCCCTGCGAAACGGCCAGCCGATCGTCATCCACGAAGTGAACGTCGAGCTCCTCGAAAAAGTCGCTACCCGTCACCTGCTCGATGTGATTCGCGAACTGGAGCCGCGCTCGGCCGTCACCGTTCCGCTACGCACGCGCGGGCGAACGATCGGATCGCTCGTCGCATACTGGTCGCAGACTCCCCGGCGATATGCCGTCGCCGATTTACCGCTCTTCGAAGAACTGACGAAGCGCGCAGCCGTTTCGATCGGCCACGCGCGCCTTTACGAACGCGAGCGAGAGATCGCCGCGGAGTTTCAGCGTGCGGCGCTACCGATTTCGCTTCCTCAAGTGCGCGGCATGCGTTTCGACGGCATCTACGTGCCGGCCAGCAATCGCGAGTTGCTCGGCGGCGACTGGTACGACGCGCTGCGTCTCAACGACGGGCGCATCGTCATTTCGGTCGGCGACGTGGCCGGCAGCGGTCTGTCTGCGGCGGTGATCATGGCCTCGATGCGACAAGTCATTCGCGGGGTCGCGCAGGTCTACGCCGACCCAATCGCGATGCTCGACGCCGCCGATCGCACGCTGAAAACCGAGTATCCCGACATGTTCGTCACGGCATTCGTCGGCGTGCTCGATCCGGTCACGCGGACGTTCGCGCACGCATCGGCTGGGCATCCGGCACCGTTCCTGCGCGACGCCGCGGGCGTGGTGACGGCGCTCGGCACGAGCGGACTGCCGCTGGGTTTGCGCGTTCGCGGCGAAATCGCCACGACGACACGACTGCCCGGTTCCGGCCTTTTGATTTTCTACAGCGACGGTTTGATCGAGGCAGATCGCGACGTCGTGCGCGGTTACGAACTGCTCATGGCGGCGCTCGCTCGCCCCGAGATTGCGAGCAGCTCGAGTCCAGCCGGCGCGCTTTATCGCGCGATGCTCAAGCGCGGTGGGAACGACGACGTCGTCGTGTTGGCGTTACGACTCGAGGCGCCTGAGGCCAACGTTCGCGACGGCAATGGCGAAGGCGCGCAGCGGTGGACCTTCGATAGCAGCGACGCCCCCCGGGCGCACGCGGCACGCCACTCGTTCGTCGAGGCCTTGCGCGATGCGGGCCTGCGTCAGAAACAGATCGATGCGGCGGAACTCGTCTTCGGCGAGCTGCTCGGCAACGTCGTGCGCTTCGCTCCCGGCCCGGTCGAGATCGTTCTCAATTGGACGCATGCCGCCGCACCGGTTCTTCACGTGCTCGATCGGGGCCCCGGCTTTACGTTCGCACCAAAGCTGCCGTTGGATCTGCTGAGCGAACGCGGACGCGGCCTCTACATCGTGTGGTCGCTTGCGGAGGACTTCAACGTGACGCCGCGCCACGACGGCGGCGCGCACGCACGTGCCGTGCTTGCAATCGTGTAGGTAAGTCGGCCGCTCCCTACCGAGAACTCCGGAAGGCGACTTAATCACGCGAGTCTGCAAGGTTTAGATCCGTTCACACGTTAACGCGAAAACAACGAATTGCGCGGGCGACACAGCGGTGAGTCGAGGCCGCCCGCATGTATCATCGACTTGTCCAAGGCGCGTTGACAAGCGCTCATGCAAGTTTTAGGCTTCTTTTAGGCCGCATGAGATCGCCTGGTCGATTGGAGTAGTGAATGCCGTCGAGCCACTTTGACCTAGACGCGCAACCCGAAGGGCATTCAGACTGCCCCCGGCTCACGACGATCTGCTCAACCCAATCGTGATGGTGCTGTTAACGAACAGCCGGATCTTCTGCTTCAAACGAAAGATGGGAGTCTGCTATGAAGACACTTGTTCGAAGTGGCGTACTAGCGATTATTCTTGCGCTTAGCGCCGGCATTTTAACGATGGCCAGCGCCGATGTGCAGGTCAACTCGGTCGATAACAACTCGCCGACCCTCGGTAACGAAACGACCGAGAGCGAGACGTACGTCGCGCGTTCGGGCTCGCTAGCCGTCATTGGGTACAATACGTCGCGACAAGCTGGGCTGCTTGGCCTAGGCGGGTGGAATAGCCTCAGCGGGTTTGCCTACTCGACCAATAGTGGTGCAAGCTTTACCGACGGCGGCTTCGTGCCGGCGGGCTCGTACACGCTTGAGGGCGATCCTTCGCTGGTCTTCGATAGTAGCGGTACGCTCTACTACTCATCGCTCTTGGAGTCGTCAAGTACTGGCGACTCATATATCGGCGTCAACCAGTCGACATCCACGTCGGGGGGTATAACGTTCGCGAATCCCGTCGTGATTGCGGGACCGTCGTCGACTACCGGAGGGTTCGAGGATAAGGAATTTCTAGCGGTCGATACCACCGGCGGCACCTATAACGGACGCGTCTACGTCGGCTGGTCCGATTTCGGAGCCGGTAATCCCCAGGCGATGTTGGCGGCATCGTCGTCGACATCGCCGTTAACTTTCAGCCCGACGGTCGCGCTCGCACCTTCCGCGAGTTCGTTTCAGCATGGAGTCATCCCGGTCGTCGCACCCGACGGTTCGGTCTACGCAGCGTGGTCTACGCTCACATCCACCATTAGCGCGGCAAGCGCGACGATCAATCTCGTGAAATCCACCAACGGCGGCGCAAGCTTTGGAAACCCCGATCCATCGGATCCCAACCCCACCAAGACCGTGGCCTCGTTTACATCGACCACGGGATTGATGACGACCGGAAGCATCCAAGTCCGTACGCGGACCTTTCCCTACCTCGCGATCGACGACACCCCGCCGGGTAGCCCAACTCGCGGCAATATGTACGTTGTCTTCCAGGCCCAGCCGAGTTCCTCGTCGCCAACGCCACGCTCAGAGATATTTTTCACCTCATCGACCGACAGCGGCAAGACATGGTCGGCGCCGCGTAACATCACCTCGGGCCCAGCGGCTACCCTCGGAGGCGATACCACTACGAACGATAATTGGCTGCCGGCAATTGCCGTCTCACCCGTAACGGGACACATCAAGGTTCTGCTTTATAGCCGCCGGGAAGATCCCGCCAACCAAATGATCCGCGTGTACGAAGCGGGCTCGACGGACGCGGGGATGACTTGGTACAATCGCTCGTTTTCAGCGGTCGATTTCACGCCGTCCACCGGCTACGACCCGCTGCTCGTGTCGACGTACATGGGCGACTATGAGTCGGCGTTTGCCGACTCGGCCGGCTTACTCGGTGCCTGGGGTGACACGAGAAATCTTTGCGCGCCGCCCGGCGGCGCCACGAATCCCTGCAGTCCGTCGGGACGCGGCGATCAGGACGCTTGGTCCAACATGGAAGCCGATTCGACGGGAGCCGACTTAGCAATCACGCCGTGGGGTGACGTCACCGGCGTCGGACCGCTATGGGAATCGCCGGACATTTTCGTCGTCAACAGTTCTGGCGTACAAGAAAACGCGCAGCTGGGCGTCGTCAATCTGCTTCAAGCGCGCATCAGGAATCTCGGCAACACCGTGGCGACTGGCGCCGTCGTGCGCTTTCGCTTCGCGCCCTGGTACGCGTCCATCCCGGACTCAGCCTTCGAACTGATCGGCACGGAGACTGTCAACGTGCCTGCCGGAGGCGCCCCGCAAATCGTCCCGATTAACTGGAACCTGACGAACCTCAGCGACACAAACGGCGGCATCTGGCCCGGACCAATCTCCGCGTTCAATCATTTTTGCGTGCGCGTGGATATCGAATACCCTTCGGACATCAACCTCAGCAATAACGCTGCCCAGACGAACTTCTTTGACGTTACGACGAGTTCGGCTCCGCTGGGACCGTTCAAGTTCATCATCGGCAACCCGAATAATCGCGCGGCCAACCTGCAACTCGTCACTGAGATACCGAGCGATTTTCAGTCGACGCTGAAAGCTCCGATCATCGACGTTCCCGCAAAACCCGTCATTACGAACGTGCCCTTGATTCACGCTCTGGCGATGACGCGGGTGAATACTCAAGTGACTTACGCCCGAACGGTGGCGAGGGGCACCATGGCGTTCGAACCGAATGAGCTGGCAGTAGGGACGCTTACCTTGACGCGTCCGCCTGCATCCGTCACGCAACACCTGACGCACGACCTCGTCGTTAACATCGATTCGGTCGTCGACGGAAAGATCGTCGGTGGATTTTCAGTCCTGCTGGCGCGCGCGAACGTGCCCATCGAGAAAGCTTCAACCACTGGAACAATGAAGATCGTGAGCGAACAAGTGGCCGCATCCATCGAACCTCAGGCTCCCAGCGCGCGAACGTTTGACTTGACGGCCCCGGTCGCCACCGATGTGGCGCGTACTACGATCAAGAGCTACCTAGCCGAACGCCAAATCCCGGTCGTGCAAGACGACGCCCGGCGCGGCCTCATTAGCTCAGGTGCAGTCACGCTCTCCAACCAAGATCTCCTCAACGCAATTCCGCCACAGGCTCACGTAATGGTGCCGGCGGGGGCGACCGGCAAGTATTACGTAACGTTCAAAACGGAGTCGGGCGAGGAGCAGGCAGGAAGGTCGACTACGCACGTGGTCGTCTCCGTGCGTATCATCGTACTCAGCCCAAAGGATCTCGACAGTCCGCTCGGAGGCCGAATCGTCCCATCAAACGGAAGTCTCGAACAGAGCTTTCTGGATACCCTAAACTTGAAACTTAGGTGAGGAGGGGCCGATTACCCACTCGCACGCTGCGGTTCGCAGACACAAAGCTAGGTCTGGCGGGAGCGTGTAGGAGGTTCTCCTAACGTCCCCGCCGCTACCC
>CAVTPY010000007.1:0-117170 GCA_963736775.1 Vulcanimicrobiota bacterium
GCTTGACCCCAACCTGCATCCGGCGTCAGGCGACCTCGAAGAGCACGACTGACGCTTGGAGCAACGCATTCTCGCCACGATTGATGATCTCGACCGCACGATTGCGGCGGCAATGAGCACACGGTCGAGGCTTTCCCTATCGCGACGCGCGCAGGTAGATCGTGAGATTTCGGAGCTCGTCACGCTGATATGCACTCTACCGAGGCCGCAAGCATGAAACCAACCAAGATTCGCCAGCAGCTCGGGTTTCTCTTGAACTCGCTCGAGGGCGCGTTGGAGCGGCCGACAGCCGCGGAGTTTGCCGCTTATGACGATCTCAAGGCACTCGCCGAAGCGGGCCAGGAAAAACTCGGTACCTTAACGCACTAGAGTTCACTTCGGCAGTGGGCACGGAGAAAAATACTCGAAAATCGTTTCTCCGACTGCTCGGCCGTAATGCGGTTCCGTAGCCAGGCCCTGGATAAAGGAACCCGCTGGAAGCACGCGCTCAGCCGATTTCTTGTGCTGCCTATCGAAGCCCAGGACCATCGTTCCTTTTAGTATTGTGATCAGGTCGTATTCGTGGTTGATGCGCCACGGATATACGAACCCGTCGGGAAATCTGTTAATCACTACCGAGCCGCAGGCATCGCTCGGGTTGCCGCGCAGGTACGCATAATACGCTCCCCGGGGGACGCCGTTCCCAGTAATCGGCAACCAGCAAATGTCTTGCGGCAACGTATACGTAGTTTTGGCTGGATCTGCGACGGCAAGGGCTCCAACCGCGCTCAGCACGCTGAGCCCGATCGCGAAAAAGGCATACGTCACTATTAATGAGGCCCTATGCGTAGCGCTTGCGGAAGGCGCGCGGCGTCATTCCGGCCTCCTTGCGAAACCAACGCGAAAAATAACGTTGGTCGCGGAAACCCACGTCTGCACCTATCTCAGCGATCATCCGTGTGTCACCGGCAAGAAGTTTTCGGGCGCGCTCGAAGCGCAGCGATGTCAGATACTCATGCGGCGTGATCCCCGTGTGAGCTTTGAACTGTCGCAAAAGCGCGAACGCCGACATATTGACGCAGGACGCAATCGTCGCCAAGGAGATCGTTTCGAACGCGTGCTTCTCGATAAAGCGCCTGACGCGTTCCATCCGAAGCCGACGTGCGGCCGCGCTCCGCGGCCACCCGTATGACGCGCAAACAAATCGAAGACCTCGAAGAGGCATGACTCGAAATCATCATCCACGTTTCTCGCCATCGCGAGCCGCAGCGGCCGCGCGAGATCCCACTCGACAACCTGTTCGCTAAATGGCGGAGGTTCGTTCTCGTCCAGTGAGCCCGGGAACATTACGGCGATCAGGATGCTGTTTCCAGGCACCGCGTGACGACAGCCACAGTGCTCGCCCTGGGTTCCGGCGACGGTAATTTTCGAATCAATATCGATGACGCCGCGGCGCCCGCGAAACACCCATTGCCCCGCTGTCGTTGCGATGAGGCCATGCAGTCCAAACGGCCTGTCATCGGCCATCCCGGGCTCGTGAGACGCATGCTCGAAGGAGTAAACGGCGCACAGGGCCGCCGAGCGTAAAGGGGAAAGGACTCCGCAGCCGATGTCCACCGGCTCCGTCCTCACGAAACTATTCTCCACGCGATGCCATCGTATCACATGGGGCCACGCTGAAACAGCGTGGACGGGGGCCTGTGCCCGAAGCGAGCAATACAGTCCACATTACGTGGGCGCCAAATCCAGATTCGCCGGATGAAATGCCCAAAACTAGGCCTTAGCTTAACCGGGATTCACCCGTGAGTCTTTTGATGCGTTTCTGATTGACGGTAACATCGCGGGCGACGATATAACGAGCTTTACATCTCTTTTTTGCTGAGGGGCAATCATGGTCGTCAAGGTTGGGAGACGCGCTCTTCTCGGGGCCTGCCTCCTTTCGCTAGCCGGCTTCGTTACCGCAGTTCAAGTTCGAGCGCTGACGACGCCGGCCACCGTCGAGGCGAGCCCAACCGTTCGAGGCGCTTTAAAGACCGACGAGGCGATCAATCAGACCTTGTTGTCCAACAACGCCGATGCGCTCGCGCCGCTCCTTGCCGACGATTGGATCGTGATCAGTTCGTATGGTGGCATCGGAAAACGAGACGGCTTCATCGAAAGGATTCACAAAGGATACTTCGTACACAAAACCGCGACTCTTTCGGATCCGCGCGTTCGCATCTATGGAAATACCGCGCTCGTCACGTCGCACCTTAGCACTTCGGGAACATTCGTCACCGAAGTCAATGGCAAACTCGCCAACAAATGTTTCGACGTCCATGAGACGGAAACCGACGTGCTGGTCTGGCAGCACGGAACTTGGTAGTCGGTGTTGCTGCACGAGACGAAGATTCCGGGGCCCGAGCCGGGTGTGATGGGTCCGAGTCCCCCAGAAATTAGGCATTAGATAAGCTTAGATGGTGCATGCGTCCTCAGATCGAAACATAAGCCGCAGAGCCGTGAACGCAGAGGGTAATCAAGGATCGAGGATAGCCGTTGTGGCGTTCGTCGGCGCGTGTCTCGCGCTGCCGGCAGGCACTCACGCGCGGGGCGCGACGAGCATCATTGCGACGACGCTGCAGCAGAGTCGCGACGCACTTGGCGCGACGGCGCTGCGGCGCGGCGGTGTGCTCTTGATCGAAAGCACCGCGACCGTAAGCGGCTTGAACGGAACCGGAAGCTCGGCGGCCGAGATCGGAGGTGCGCGGCTTGCCGAACGAACGTTGACTCCGCCGATTGCAGCGGGGGACGGATATGACGGCACGACCTTCTGGAATCAGGATCAGTCGGGTCTGGTCTGGGCGGACGGGAGCGATGCCGGCCTTTCGCAAGAGATCGACGCCGCTTACGCCGCCGCAGACACGCTCTTCGTTCCCGGCAGCGGCGGCGCGACGGTCGCGTGGGACGGCGTTCGAGCCGACGGCGGCCGGCAATACGCAACGCTTATCGTAACGCCGCGCAAATCGCTCCTTCCCATGAAGGTTTGGATCGATGCGGCCAGCCATTTGCCGGCGCGCTACGTCGTACCAATCGGACCGGTGACGTATGAAACGGACGTTTCGGAATATCGCCCGGTCGACGGGCTGTTGGTGCCGAATCGCGCCGTTTCCAAGTCGAGCGATGGCAACTCGTCCGACCTTAACGTGACCTCCGCACGGATCGTCACAAACGATGAAGCCGCGCTCGTGAAACCGAAATCGCAAGTCAACGACTTTTCGATAAACGGCACGAGCAGCAGCACCTCGGTGCCGTTTGACCTGATCGACAACCACGTCTACCTCGATGTCATGCTCGATGGGAAAGGACCCTACCGGTTTGTTTTCGATACCGGTGGAAGTAACACCATCGATCCGGCCGTCGCGAAAGACATCAACGCCGTGGGCTTAGGCTCGGCCCAAGATTCTGGCACGGGTGCGGGGACGGAGTCGTCAAGCTATGCAACGGTCGATTCGCTAAAAATCGGTAACGCCGTGTTGCGGCATCAGGTTTTTTCGGTGGAGCCGATACGTAAAGGATTCGGCGCAGCGGCGGGCGAGCGCGTCGACGGGCTCATCGGATTCGAAGTCCTGGCACGATACCTCGCGACGTTCGATTACGCTGGTCGAACCATCACGCTCGCGATGCCGGGCGCTGCGTCCGCTAGCGGAGCGGACGTCGTTCACTTCGTCCTCTTCGGGACTATCCCGCAGATCGGCTGCGCGATCGACGGTATACCGTCGGAATGTACGATCGATACCGGCGAGGGCGGCTCGGTGAACTTTTTCGTGCCCTTCATCGACGATTATCCGGCCGTCGTTCCGGCCACGCACAGCGCCGTTGGCGTCAACGGCTACGGTGTGGGCGGAGGCCACCGCGGATTCATGGGACGTCTGCGTTCGCTCCAAGTCGGAGGGTTCACGCTGCACGATCTCGTCGCCGGTTATTCCACCCAAAAACAAGGCATCTTCGCCTCTCCGTTCATTGCGGCAAACCTGGGTGGCAGCGTTTGGCAGAGGTTTACGGTGACGTTTGATTACGCCGCCGAGACGATGGCGCTGCAGCCAAATGCAAGTATCGGCGAACGCGACGGCTACGACCGATCGGGGATGCTCCTTATCAACAACGCCGGCAAGATCGTCGTCTTTGCCGTGCGCCAAGGAACGCCGGCAGCAGAAGCGGGGTTGGCCAAAGACGACGTGATTCTCTCGATCGACGGCGTCGCTCCACAATCGTTAGAGCAAGTCCGGCACGCCCTGCGCGACCCGTCTGGTACCGTTCTGCACCTTCAGGTCGCCGATAAAACCGGAACGCCGCTAACGGTAACGCTCACGCTGCGTGACTGGGTGTAACTGGGGCCTTGACCTTAAGATCTATTTCCAGCCATTCATTCGGCGAATCCGGGCTTAATTCATTTCGGTACGGCGGCCCGTACGAGCTCAACTACACGCGACGGCGATCACCAGGGGTCCCGGGCGAAAGGAATGCTCATCGTACGTGAACGTTAGCGTCTTGCCGCTCTGATGCGGGACTGAGCGGAGCGGGCCCCAACCAACACGATTGTGCGGACCGAGTGTATTGAGACTGGCGAACAGGGAGGTCGTCGAGCCCGGACGCCGCTCGTGCTCGTTAGCAAAAAAGATGAAGTCCCACTGACTTGTAACGTTGATTTCGCTCGCAAATCGGGCATGAAGTAGAAGAACGCGGTCCCTGGACAACTCGACGAGTTGCAAGGGTTTGGGTACGGTGAGAATTTTACGCCACGATAAGTTCCGGTGATGTCGCCCTAAGGCCCATTTCGCAAGCCCTAACTTAAGTCGCGTGCCGTGTTTCTGTAGCCAGCCGGCGGCGCGCTACGTTCTCAGGGAGTAGGCGAGATAAAAAGCATAAACGGTTCCCGCCATACGCGCCCTCTTTAATCGTCGTTCCGTAAAGCGTGCCGTTTACGTACAGTAATGCCCCGTAAGGGTTTGCGCCATCGGAGCCGCTGCCGAAATTGTGTAAGACGCGCTCCTTGCCGGTTGTGCTGATACCGAAGACGATTCCGCCCTTAACCGTTATCCCCAGCTTTTGAAGCCGCGAGACCGAGGCAGAGGCATCCGCTTTGGGTGGGTCGACCTTAGCTTATCGAACTACGTGGAGGCTAGGGCTGGCATTTGCCGCATCGTACCGGTCGCGCGTGGCTGGAACGACGGGCGGAGATCGTATTTCACAATAGGGCATGTGGACTTTATTGCTCGTGCCATGGAAGCCGTTGCGCCGCCAGCAAGATTGCAAGTCGTCCAGCGCGTACCCTGGACCATGGGCCGACAGATTTTTCCGCGCGAAAGCGTGCCCTAGGTAATCATGACGCGACATCGACTCCATCAACTGGCATTTTTGTGTCAAATCATCAACGAAACGGTTTGGGCACAAGGCTGCTGCAGCGGATCGCGGACCAGGCCGTAGCCGGTGATGTTACGCTGAAGGGACTGCCCCTATGAATGTTGCCCTTTGGATCGTTCAGGGACTGCTAGGGCTCGTATTTCTCTACGCCGGCGCTATTAAGGTGTTTGCCTATGGCTATTACGCGACGTACCTAACGAAGGTCGGACAGACGCCGGTCGCGCGCGGGCTAGCCGGCCTCATTGGGATTGCCGAAATGGTCGGAGCAATTGGTGTTGTGGTCCCGATGTCGATCCATGTTGTTCCCGCACTAAGTGCCTGGGCTGCGGTTGGTCTCGGCGCGATCATGCTGCTCGCAATGGGCTATCACCTCCGGGGCCGTGAGCCCGCAACCGCGTCCGTTGTCCTCTTTCTGATGGCTACGTTCGTATCGGTTGGACGCTTTTCTTATGGGCCATGCGCAACCGCGTCACGATTTCCGCGAGCTCCCGTTGCCGCCATTCGACGCGCCGACGTGGCCGTGACCTCGTGCAGGTGGAGAACCGATGGTCGATTTTCTGCTGAACCTGGTGTTCGCGTTTTACAACGGAGCACGAGAAATTGCTGGGTTACGCCTTACAGCGTAGGCGTTGAGGAGGAGAACGTCAATGTTTGAATGCCGGAGGCTTCTTTCGCTCGTCATCGCTGTTGCGCTCCTCGGAGCGTCGCCGCCCAGCGCAACCTCGATAGTCGGAACATTCAATTGCCTCACACGCGCCGGAACCGCGACATTTCATTTCCACAGCGAGAATCATCCATGGGGTGTGTGGGTGCGCGCAGACACCACTTTTCCTACGCAGGGCGGTCAACCCGCTGACGTTTCGTCGACGTTCGTCGGTTACGACAGCGACGCAAAGCAGTGGAACATCATCTCGATCGACCGGGCCGGTTCGTACTATACGCGCATGAGCAAATCGCCCGCGTTCAGCGGCTCCCACTGGACAGACGGATATCCGGCCGATGGAGGAAAAGCCGTGATCACCGTTACCCCTAAGCAGTACTCGTTCGACCTTACTACACCCGGCACAGACGGCCCCCACATCTCACACACGGTTTGTTCGCGAACCTAAACCGAGCATTGAAGGGAAGCACGACGAGAGCGTGAGGATTTTTGAGGCCGGGCTTGTGGCGACGCTATTCGTATGCGTACTCGGGATCGATGCAGTCGCCGATCACCGTTTTACCATGCTCCCCAACGGCTGGGAGTTGAGCCAGCCTGCTGGTCCGATGGTAGCGACCGGTACCATGCCGCAGGGCGCCATTGCATCGCCGGATGGGTCGCAATTTGTCGTCACCGAATCCGGATTCAATGCCCCCGACCTCGCCTTCTACGCGGCGCGCCCTCTACATCTGATCCGCCGCGTTTTCCTGAAGGGCGCGTTCGGACGTCCCGTGTGGACGCGCGCCGGCATCCTGGTCGCTGGCGCAAATGCAGATGCCATCTTTGACGTGGACTCGAGCTCGGGCTCGGTGCGAAGCTTCTCGATGCCGCCCAAGACGTACCCCGTTTCCGTCGCAGTCGCAGGCGATCTGATAGCCGTTGCTACGGACGGCGATGGATGTGTTCGCATCGCCGCGCTCGATGGGCTGCGGGCCGCGCGCCCTATCGCGGTTGGCAAGCACCCCGGCAATCTTGCGTTTAACGAAAATGGCCAAGTGTTATTCGTTACTGTTCGCGCTGCGGACTTCGTTGCGAGAATTGACGTTGAGTCCCGGAGCATGCGTCATATCAGGACGGACCTTCATCCTAGTGACGTGCTGGTGAAGGACAACCGGCTCTACGTCGCACAAGCCGATGCCGATACCTTGGGTGTGTACGACGTCGACAGTGGCGCCCGCGTCGACGACGTGTTTCTTGGCACCACAGCGAAGCAGATCGGTTCGTCGCCAAATGCGATCGCGAGCGATGCGAATACCATCTTCGTAAGTCTCGGTGCGGCCAACGAACTAGTTCTGATCCAACAGAACCGTGTTATATCACGGGTGGCAGCAGGATGGTATCCAACCGATGTTGTTCCAATCGGCGATCGTGCATATGTCATCGACGGAAAGGGTGAAGGCACAAAACCGAATCCTGGTCTGAGACCACATAGCAACTATGATTATATCGCGGCGATCCAGTATGGCTCGATTCGAGAGCTTTCGCTAGCGCACGTCGATAAGCTGTCGGCGAGCCCTCAGGGGCAGGTTGGCTTTGGTGATGCGGCTCCTCCGGACACAATCGTGCGCCCAGGTGGCCCGATTCGCCACGTTTTCTTCATCTTGAAAGAGAATCGTTCGTACGATCAGATTCTAGGCGATGTCTCCGACGGGAATGGCGACCCGAAGCTCACCTGGTTCGGCGACGTCGTAACGCCGAACCAGCATGTACTTGCGCGCCGCTTTGGTCTCTTTGACAATTTCTACGCAAGCGGCGAGGTGAGTGACACGGGCCACAACTGGGCAGATGCCGCGTTCGTGAACGATTATGTCGAACGGTTTTGGCCGTCCACGTACGGCGGGCGCCGGGATATGGACGACGTGCTCACGGGAGCAGGCGCGGCCACGCCACAGGGCGGATACATATGGGACGCGGCCAAAGCGGCAAACGTCACGTTTCGTGATTATGGTGAGATGGCTTTGATACCATCAGCCCTTGGCCACCCCGCATCGACGGCGCCGACTCTAGGTGATCGCTACGACCCGCATTACGTGAGTTGGAACCTGGATTACAGTGATCGAGATCGAGAAAAGGAATGGGAGCGAGAGTTCCGCGGATTCTTGTCCACAGATACTGTCCCTCAACTGGAATACATCTGGCTGCCAAACGATCATACCTACGGCAGCCGTGTGGGAAAGCCCACACCCGCATCCTATGTCGCGACCAATGACTACGCGGTCGGACTGATGGTGCAGGCAATTTCCCACTCCAAGATATGGAGCTCGTCGGTCATCTTTGTCACGGAGGACGATGCGCAAGATGGGCCCGACCACGTGAGCGATCAGCGTACGACGCTCTACGCTGTTTCCCCATACGCTGCTGGCGGCGTGATACGAAATCACTACTCCACGGTGGGCGTGATACGGACGATCGAAATACTACTCGGAATGCGAGCTCTTTCAGCCTACGATGCTCGCGCCGTTCCGCTCTATTCGGCCTTCCAATCGAGTCCACACCTTGAGACCTTTAGTGCGATGAGGCCCAAGATCGATCTCACTGCCAGAAATTCTCGGGTCGCATACGGCGAACGCCAAAGTGAGGCCGCGGATTTCAGCCGTCCTGACGCCGTGCCCGCTTTGTTCCTCATTGACATCCTCGCACATAATCGCTCGGCCGCAGTTTGGCGTCGTCACGGCCCAGGATACTCGTTGCGAGGCAGTATCTAATACGGCTTCTGTATCCAAATCCGGAAGAACTGTATCTCAATGGCTCGTCCCTCAAGCTGACTGCCGTGCTTACACGATCTTGAACTCGGAGGGTCCTTTCTGGCGGCGGAGATCGGGCTTGGGAGCGGCGCCCAATGGACCAGGGCAGTCTCTATGCAACGCTCCAGCATGGCGGCGGAAATGTCCTCGCTACGCCGACGGTCCTCGCGACCGATGGTGTGCCAGCTCAAATTCTCACCGGCGACGCCCTCCCCATCATTACGACGACCGCGTATCCAGGCGGAAGCGTGCTGAAGCAGAGCAGCGTAAACTATATGGCGGTTGGCGTGAATCTCCAGATCGAGCCGCACGTCGCGGATGACGGATACGTTACATCGAACATTTCGCCGAAGTTTCCAGCGTAACGTCCTAAGTAACCACGTCTCAGGGAAGCGTTCCCGAGATCAGCCTACGGCAGATCAGTACGCTGGCGACGGTCAAGGATGGGCAGCCGTTCATCGTTGGTGGTCTCTTCTTGAACGAAGAAATCAAGGAACGCCCCTTGTGAGTATCCGTCCTTGAGTCGCCTTAGCCGGTCCCAACATCGAGCCTAAATCGCGGCAGTTCTCAGTCTATCGTTCAATCTCTTCGCCTCACCGTGTAGGACGCTCGGGCCGCAGATTCACCCCTAACTATGAGTCCCACTTCGTGTTATCCTTGGCGCACAAAATATTGACCACAAAGGCGGAGACATGAAATTCACAACTCTGGTACCGACAACGAATCTGCCTAGAAGCGCGGCGGTATTGCTTCGCTCAATGATTCCAGCGGCAGCGCTAGCGTTCGGCTTTGCGATGTCAGCGAGTGCGGCGACGTCCGACTCGACCTCCCCACTTGACGGATTGAACGCTTGGGAGGGGCACTGGACCATCGCCACCGAGAACAAGGAAACGCCTTATGGCCACGCCTTCTCGCTTTCTTGGGGCGCCGACTGTTCGTGGATGCCAAATCGGAGTTTCATGATCTGTGACTTTCAAAGCAACGGGGTTGATCCACGAGTCGGCAGCGTCGTGAACAATTTGTCGCTATTTACCTACAGCAACTCAGAACAAGCCTACCACCACCTTGGAATCACGCGCGATGACAAGCCGCTTTTCGAGAAGATGGATCGTGATGGAGATACTTGGACTGATCAGTTCGAGATCCCTTACAAGGGAAAGACGCTCGATTGCAGGGACGTCTACACGTTCACGTCGCCTTCCAGATATGAACGACGATTCGAGATTTCCGCCGACCAAGGCGCGAGCTGGACGCTAGTAACGACGGCCGTGGCTACAAAATCGCCTTAGGTTCGGCGCATTTGAAATGACCTCAACTGCAGTGCAGAAGCGCGGGCTTCCGGCGGTATCAGCTAAGTGGGTTTCCTGTATACGCCGGCGTTGACATCGTTCGTACGTCCTCCTAGCGCATGGGACAATTACGACCCGTGGCGGGACCCTGTCATCGGACGTTTTGGAATCTTTTCATTGAGTTCGCGGTGGTTGCCGCCGAGAATGGACAGCATGACCAATTACCTCGCGGTCGTTCTCGCCGTGACGATCGCAGCAGCGCCCGGAGCGCTTCAAGTACCTCAACCATTCGAGCCACAGATGCTCGGCGACACCGCACTCTCTCCCGCGTTCTCGCCTGATGGACAGACGATGCTCTTCACGCGCCAGGCGGACCACACGTCGGTCATTATGGAATCGCATCGAACGGCGAATGGTTGGTCGCAACCGCGACCTGCCGGGTTCTCGGGCCGTTATCCCGACATGGACCCCGCATTCGGGCCAGACGGCTCGTATCTCGTGTTCGCATCGGGGCGACCGACGCCCGGCGGCAAAGACAAGACGCTTAATCTCTGGAAAGTCAGGCGAGATGGAGAGACGTGGGGAACGCCAGCGCATTTACCGCCAAGTGTGAACGTCTCGCCCTATGCATTCGCACCTAGTGTGGCAAGAGATGGAACGATCTATTTCATCGGCAGCACCAAAAACCATCGGCACCAACTCTATCGTGCGTTTTGGCGCGGAGACGCGTACGAGCGCGCTGAGCCGCTCGCGTTTAGCTCGCCGGCAACCAAGGATGCCGATCCGCTCGTCGCGCCGGATCAATCATACGTACTCTTTGTCAGCGCCGGCCGCGGAGGCGCGAACGATTCGAATGCACATATCTACGTTGCACGCGCGACCGGATCGTCGTGGGAACCGGTCGCGCCGGTCGCCTACCGAGGCGAGTACGACGGCGATTCGGATTGCTGCCTGACGTTCGGTCCCGACGGCAAAACGATTTTGTTCACTGCGGGTCGCGGAGACGAGTCAGCAGTTGAGGCCATCCTCTATCCGTAGCGGATTCCCGCTCGTCGTCATTCGATTTCCATTCGAGGGTGAGTCCCGACGCTAAGTTCTACTGGACCTAGCGCTCTGGAAGCGCGACACGAATTCCGAGCGCGATGAAAATCGACGCCGTTGCGTAACGAAAAATGCGGCGAAGCGCGACCGAGGGCGCGCCCGCGGTGCGAGCCCGACCGACGATGACTCCGATCGAACCTAGCCAGATGAAGCCGGCGATGTACCAAAGCGCCGCCAGTTCCGCAAACTGGCTCCAGAGCGGACCGCGCGCTGGTGAGACAAACTGTGGGAGAAACGCGAGCACAAAAAGCGCAACCTTCGGATTGAGCGCGTTCGTTAAGAAATCTTGGGCGAATAGTGAGTGCGCCGATGGCTCGTCTTGGGGGCGTTTAGGCGCGGTGTCATGGGCTAGCAGCGCACGTATCCCAAGGTAGAGATACCCTGCGCCAACGTACTTGATCGCGACAAATGCGATCGCCGAGCGCAAGATGAGCGCCGAAAGTCCGATCGTTGCGAACCCGATGTGAAGGATGCCGCCACTGATAATGCCGCAGGTTGCGAGCACGCCCCTCGTGAGCCGGAGCGCAACGCAGAGCCGACGACGAAGAGCGTGTCGCCTCCGGGTGGTAGCGTTATCGCGAGCATGGCCGGGAGATAAAGCAGTAGCGTTGGCCCGTCAATCATGCCTTACGATCCTCCAATGCTCCCTCTGGGTGTCCTGCAGCGTGTAGCCAACGCTCCAGCCTCTTCGCATAGGTCCGGCTTGAGCGGTGCTCGGATCCGTCGGAAAGCTTTACGAGATACTCCCCATTGTCTAGACTATGCAGCTCGCTGATGCGGCGGCTTTGGACAATTCGGGAGCGGTGAATTCTCAAGAAGCGAGCGGGGTCCAACTTTTTCTCGAGCGAGTTCATGCTTTCACGCAGTAGATGCGAACGGTCATGGACGTGCAGTTCCGTGTAGTCTCCCGCTGCTGCAATCCATTCGGTATCCTCAACGAGCACGACTTGAATCCTCGTCCCCGTTCGGACGATGAAGTGCGAAGCGTACTGCTTGGCGCGCTCTTCAAGCATGCTGAGGATGCGGTCCGTCACTTTCGTCTTGGTCGCAGCGTCTAGTAGTTTTCTTGCTCGGCCAACTGCAAAGGCAAAGCGTTCGTCGTCCACGGGCTTGAGGAGATAGTCGAGAGCGTGCACATCAAATGCGCGCAGCGCATGCTGCTCGTAAGCCGTCAGGAAGATCACCGCTGGAAGATTCTGCGCTGGCAGCGCGGCCAGCACGTCGAATCCATCCATGCCCGGCATTTGGATGTCAAGAAAAACCACGTCGGGCGAAAGTTCAAGAATCGTCTCAACCGCTTTTTTTCCATCGCCGCACTCGCCGACGATTTCGATATCAGGGAATCTGCGCAGGCGCAGGAAGACGCCGCGCCGTGCCAGCGGCTCGTCGTCGACAATCAAGACGCGCAAGGTCGCGACTCCGGTCCGGCCCCGTTAGTGTGAAAGGGAAGCTCGATGACGACTTGGCATCCCCCGAGCGGCAACCACTCGAGCACAAATGTATGCTGGCCGGAATACAGCGTTTCGAGCCGTTCGGTGGTGTTCCGCAGCCCGATTCCCGTCGGCACATCGGGCTTCCGAAGCGGCTGGTAAGCGGGCCCTGAGTTCCGTACCGTGATGTGGAGATTGCCGTCTTGGACTCGACTTGCAACGTCGATGTATCCACCCTCTATCAGCGGAGCAACGCCGTGGCGAACGGCATTCTCAACCAGCGGCTGCAGCAGCATACTGGGCACGAGCGCATCCAGTGTTTCGGACGCGATTGTAACGTCGGTTCGCAAGCGCGAGCCCAGGCGCGTCTTTTCTATTGAAAGGTATTGCTCGATAAATGCCATCTCTTCGGAGAGCGGTATCTCGAGCTTGGTTCCACCGTCGAGGATCGTCCTCAGGAGATCGCTGATCTGCGAAAGCATGCGCGTGGCAGCAAGTGGATTCCCCTCTAATACGAGCGTGGATACGGCATTGAGCGCGTTGAAAAGAAAGTGTGGGTTGAGTTGGTACCGCAGCGCACTCAGCTTGGCCTCGCGGGCTTCCGCCTCTGCCCGGAGTAGCCGCTCGCGCTCCTGCGTGGATTGCTGCCACATCTTGATACTGAAGTACAGACTGCACCATACAACAAGCATGAACATGATCTGCATGGATGTTACAAGCCATCCGTACAAACTGGGCAGATGACCGTGCGCGGTCAGTGTATTGAGAAACCCGGCGCACAGGCTGAACGGTATGCACCAAACAAAAGCGGACAACTCCAGGGCGACCCAGGACAATTTTCGCCGTAACAGTGCCCTGCAGACGAATCGCAGAAAGCAGCTAGCCGCAAACGTCCAAAAGAAGTACGAGCCGCTGGACCGCAGCGTCTGCATATCCCCGATCGCGGGAAAGTTTTCAATAAACGACGAGATGGCTAAGCAGCCGAAGCCGAAAGCCTGCAACGTCCAAAAGCCCGGAAACCTGGCCGTGTCCTGCGTTTTCAACCAGGCGATCAAACTGGACGGCTCAGCGCAGAAAAACCGCGGGCTACAGATTCGTCGTCACACGCCATGCGTTTCCAATGCTATCATTGCGTGATACATCAAGGTGCAAGCGGAGGTGGCTGATGGAGCTACGCAGCCGGGCGAGTACGCTCATAGTTTCGATTATAGCATTGTTGTTGCCGGCGCTGCTAACGGTGGTGCTTGCCCGCGCTGCAACGCCTGATGCATCACAGATGTCCGATCCGGCAAGCAAGCTAGGAATGTGGGAAGGGCGCTGGACCTACAATGAGCGCGACTACGAGACGCGGTACAGCCACACGCACACGAACAACGGCACCGGTGACTGCAATTGGGCTCCGAACCGAGGCTTCATGGTTCTGCGATTATCTCAATAGCGGCCCGGGCAATGGGGTTCCCGCGAACGATCTCGGGATGTTTAGCTATGGTTCCGCCGCACACGCCTACGCGCGCTTAGGGGTTTTCAAAGACGCCAAGCCGTTTGCAGAGTTACTAGAAATCTTCTTGGTCATCGTCTTCATCGCTAGGGCGCTCCTCGTTAAGAACCTCCGTGACAACCGGAAGACCGACCTGGATCGCGATCGGAGTGTAGAGATCGATGTCGAATCGATTAGCTACCGAGAGGCTCAGAAGCAGCGAAAAGCGTCCGGTACGCTCAAGGTTTCCAGTACTTCTTAGGGTCTTCCACCATCCTGTTACAGGATAGATTGCGACTGCGCTTCGCGATGCAAGGTCGCTAGCCGAGCCGCGCCAGACGTCCTGAATGAGCGAGCCCCGATTCCGAGTCTGGGCCTTCAAGAACCACCCGCAAACCTGCGTAAAATAAGGCGGGATCGAACAAGTGGCGGGAGCGTGTAGGAATCGAACCTACCAGTCGCCTTGCGACGACCTCAGCGATTTTGAAGACCGTGCGAACCACCAGATCCGTACGCTCCCACGATTTCGAAACGTCTTATTTCATAGGGACTCTCAGAAAATACTGCTAGGTGGCGGCTGCTTCGCGAGCCGTTTTGCGATTTATTGCCGAGCACTCCCTTCAACCCAGCTCTGCGAGGGCGGCTTGGACCTCCTCATCGACCTTAGCTGCGCCCTCTGCCTGCATGCCTTCCAGGACGCGCGAATAGAGGTCGAGGGTAATCGCAACGCTGGAATGCCCAAGTCGTTCACTGAGGAGCTTCGTGTGAACCCCGGCCCTGAGAGCACGCGTGTCTTGAGGAGAATCGTTAACCGCGGCCAGCCCGAATAAATCCGAACTGCTCTAATACTTATCCTTGATCTGGTAAAGATAATAGTTGCCGCCCGACGTTCCGATTGCGTAAATACGAGAGCGGGTGTTGTCAGCGCCGAGCGACCCGATGCCGATCCCTGAGGGTAGCGTTATCGTTTTCAGTAACTTCCCCGCGGAGCCTTCGCGCACTTCGATGGAGTTCTGTCCTGCACTGAGATAAATGTGATTGAGGTGCCGATTGACGCCCACGAAACCTGGCGTATACGAAAGGTGCACGGTTTTTGTGATCTTTTCGCTTCGTCCGTTGACGATATTCAGTCTGTTGGCCGCTTGTGCGTACAATACGTCGGTGGTGCTGTTGACACCAAGAGCGAGGCCGAACGAGGTGGGGCTAAGCGTGAACGACGCTAAGGGATTGATTTCAAAGTTGCCTACACTATTGTCGAAGTAGTACTTGCCGGTTACCGGATCGAGGACACTGATCCCCCCCATGACACCCCCGCTACCGATAGGGCCGGCAACGACTGCGTAGGTGTCTGCGTTGATCGCCCACACAGGATCGTCACCCGAACCGCATTGCGCCGCGACCCACGCATAGCGGCGCTTTCCATCTACCCAGCTGGTGATTGGGCAATCGCTCAGCGACGCAGTCGTGACTTTAGACAACGTCGTACCAGAATACACTTCCACGTCTGCACCGTGAAGTCCGGGAAGCCAGACGTTCTGCGTTTTGGAATCCACGTTGTTTGCTCCGCCGAATCCTTTGACGGTCGCAAGGATCGAAAACGATGATCCGCCACCGTCCACCACAGTCGTATGGTTACCTTTTATATTGATTCCAGAACTGACGTAGATGTGATTAAGCGCCGGGGCTACGGCTATGTAGCAGCATGAGTCGCTCGCGATCTGAATTTGCTTTATCGCATCTGGCATTACGGATTGCAAAGATCTTGCACCGTTCTGAGTGAGCGGGTACTCAAAGCTCTGCGGTACGGTGGGCACCGCGAGCGTGCCGCCGTTGGCGCCCGCCGTCAGTGCCGAGCTCGTTGGAGATTGGCCACTATTTACGCCGCCGCATGCGGCTAAAAGCGCCGCGCTAAGAAATGTGCCGACAAGGCTGCTCATTGAAGTGCGCATAGTTCTTGAACCTCTCTCGGAGCGCGCGGCGAGACACGCAACAAACGGAAGCTGTGACGGGCTGCGCTCCCTCGTAGCCAGCGTGCGCTTTTGTGCCGGCTTTGTCAACGAAAGGTGTTATCGGCTCAATGCCAGCGGACAAGCCGGGCGTACGGTGCTTCGATGAAGTCCTCACACGTCGGCTCGAAAAAGACGGTCGTATGGGAATCGCGGCTAGAGCCTCGAAGGCCTCGAAAAGTGCGGAGGCTCGAGCATGCGCAATACTGGTGGATTCGGCTTAGGCGGTAGCGGAATAGCCCTTTTCGCATCAGTTTTTGTGCTCGCGAGCTGTGGTAGGACGAAGTGACGTAATGAACTCCCCTTTGTCGACGACTCCGACACTGCCATTCGCGAGGAGTATCGACTCGAAGTTGTCGGCCGAACGGTTTTCATCTAGCAAAGCGAAGTCGAGCTGCTCGGGTAACGCCGGGATCTTTCAAGTATCTGGTAAGGCGCGGGGGCCTTTCCCAGGAACATTCACCGCTCGGGGCAAGGTGAGTGGAGCCTTGATCTTTCACGAAAGGTTCGAGATACGGTCCGGCTCGAGATCGATTTCTGGGTCAGCCGGCTCTCAAGCTTCCGGGACTCCATCGGGTGGGTGTTCGAAGAGCGGCAAGCTCAGTTTCGATTTTCCGATATTGCAATACCGAACGCGTCACCCAAACGCTTTTGGAATGGGGCACGCCGCTTTGTTTGGAGCTAACTTCACACAAGGCTTCGAATAGCCAACCGCTTGAAGCGGTCACTGCTGCGACGCTTTCAGCGTTATGTCGTCTCTTCGTCGGCGGCTAGTTACAGCAGGTGATGTTGCCAGAGATCTTATTGTGGACGCTGCCGGGTTTTACGACGATCGGGTGTCCGGAGTTCGGCAACACCTTCTTGCCGCGCCGGTTCAAGCCGATCCAGTTGTCGATCACTGCGGTGTAGGAGCTCCCCTTCCCCAACGTCACGCCGTTGCCGACGTTTCCGCTAATGGTATTCTTCTTCGGCTCCTTCGTATCGGAGCTCGAACCGCCGATGACGTTGAGCGCGGCGTAAGCCCCAACGTAGATGCCGCCCCGCTGGTTCGAAAGGGCAGCTAGCCCAGCCACGTCGAGACCGAAAAAGCTGTTGAGAACGTGATTGTTGTGGGCACCGTCGACGATGGCGAGGCCGTATCCGAGATTCCCCGAGAACGTATTTTGGGGAATGACCGACCGATCGTAATCGCCGATGAAGTTGCCGTGCGCGGTGCCGTCGATGCGAACGCCATCGTTACCGTTCGGTAGCAGACTATTGCCCTTCGTACTGAGACCGATGATGTCGGGACCGACCGTAACGTCGGATGCATCGCCACCGATTTCGATACCGTTGTTCATATTTCCGGAGAATACGTTGGTGCGTGCGAGCTGGTTGCGCCCGGTGGCGGTGATGAGCAGTCCATCGTTGCCGTTCGGGGCGGCACCTTTGAAGGCCAGAAGGCCGCCGAACGTGTTGAACGTTATGAAGCCGCCGGCAGTGCCGGCCACCTCGATGCCGTTGCGCACGTTGCCTGCCGAAACGTTTCCGAGCGGAATTACACCGCCGACCTGGGTAGTCTGCGACGATCCATCGATCAGAACGCCGTCGCCGTTATTCGCGACCACCGTCGAGTTGTTGGCGCCGATGCCAAAGAAGTTCCCTTGGACGAGGACGGAGTCCGAGTTCGTGATATGGAGGCCGTTCCCGAGGTTTCCGCTCATGACGTTGTAATACACGAACGGATTGTTGCGAAACTTGCAGCCGATCAGCGAGTTATTGGGCGCTCCGACGATGCGCACGCCGTCGGCCGAGTTCGCGATCGCCGCATCTCCATCGGCGGTCGTACCGATGAAGTTGCCGTTAAGCGTATTCTGTAGCGAACCTTTGTCGATCAGGATGCCGTTCTTGGCATTACCCGAGACAAGATTTCCATCGGGTGGAACCACGAACACCGGGGTGACCGTCCCTTTGCTTCCGGTCGGATTGTTCGCTTGGCCGGTAACGCTGTCCACGAACCTCGTGCCGCCGATCTCGTTGCCGCTCGACGACGCGGTTAGCCAGATTCCATTCTGGCCGTTGGCAATCGCGAATTTGCCTTTGGCGTTCGTGCCGATGCGATTGGCGGCGATAACATTACCGGACGATCCATGAAGGCTCAGGCCATTGCCGGCATTACCGGAGATGACGTTTGCGACGGCGCCCGACGCTCCCGACCGATTCAGGCCGATTCGGTCGTTAGACGACGCAGCGGATACGTAGATGCCGTCGCCGCCATTTCCGAACGCGACACCCTTCAGATTTAAGCCGATATAGTTGAGGTTGACAGTAATCGAGCCAGCGTTCAGCGTCACGCCATTGCCCTTGGCATTGGCGATCGCGAGTGCGAGAAGTTTCGAACCCGCCGAGCCGGATTGGAAGACGAGGCCGCTATGACCGTTGGCGTTGACCTCCACGACCGGTTCTCCCGCGTACTGCGGCGCAGACGATCCATCGATCGCAACATCCGTACGAATTTGGGGAAGATCGCTCGCAAGCCGTATGGTGCCGCTTACGGCAAACGTGATGACGGCGTGCGCTGCCTGCCGCGCGTTGACGGCCTGGATCGCCGCTCGCAGCGAGCCGGTTCCGGAATCCTTCACGTTCGTGACCGCCACGGTGATGGAGGGAAGCGCCCCATCCTTCGAATCGGCCGCTTCAAAAGCCGAGTTTCCGACGGTGTTGGGGGGAATCGCATTCAACGGACCCCTCGAAGCGCAACCTGACCACAACGACGCGCTGACTAAGCCGATTAAAGTGAAGGCAACCCCGCCCAATACACGGCGGCGCCGCAGTTCCAGACCGTTCAAGACTCTCTCCTCTCGAAGGGTCGACCCATCTTGGCCGCCCTCGACCGACTAACTGTACCCTAAGGTTGCTTCCGCCGCAACACAACGTAGCGCGGTACCCTTGGTGTTAACAGATTAACGGGAACGATTACCTCCAGCGGGTAGGCGGGCGCTTGGCATCGAACATGGGCAATATGCCGAAAGTCTTCAGCCGACGAACGCTCGAGAAGTTCGAGGACGCGTCAGCGTCGATTGTTCTTCGACAGATCGATCGGGCATTTCAAGGTGCGGATATTCGTTTGGGCAAGGACCCCGGTGGACCCGATGGAGACCGCCGGACGCAATTCCGCCGTTACGTCGCCAGCGTAAATCAGCACGATCCGCAACAGCTGAATCGGCTTGGGGATGCGCTCGGGGCATTGATTTCGGCCGCGGCCACGTCGAAGGAAGATTTCCTCGTGAAGGCCGCTATGAGCGACGGTTTCGTCTTCGTGGACGGCGTCTTCCGGCCGGCCCCGACCGGCACACGTTCCTTCGCGGTGAAGCGTGCCGAGGACTTGGCGTCGATCGATGACCGTGGCAGACGGCTGTATCTCCTTGCAAACGATAGTCCGAAAGACGCCATCGACGGAGCCAAAGAGCTGGTCGAATCTGTTTGTCGGACCCTCTTGCGCCTCATCGGCGAGCCGGCCCCTAGGAAAACTGCCGACCTCGTCGATATCGCCAAATCGACGCTCGAGGCCCTCGAACTGGTTCCGGCCGGCGTCGACGGCAAATGTCTCGAGCAGTTGGTCGTCCTCGTTGGTAGTCTGGGTAAGATGCGAGGTGCACACGGCGTTTCACCCCGTCATGCTCGCCTCGCGGTCGGTGCGGCCGCTACGTTCGCCGGCTTCGTTGCCGAAACGTACCTGGACTCGCGATAATTCTAACTGTACTTTGTTACTAGACGTTCGGCGTACCACGCCGGCCAGGGTTGCGACGGTGCAGAACTCGCGTACTGTTCGTCGAGCTCGACCAAGTCGCGCGTGAGATGGCTGCGTACCGGCCGGCGCGCGAGTAATCGCACAAGGTCGGAGTGAGCGAGAAGCCAGTCCGAGTAAAAGGTAGCCCAGTCGTCGTCGTTGCCATCGGTGTCGGAGAATACCATGTGGTGAATCTCACCAACCTGATGTAATAGCTCCGCGATCTTTGTCGCTGTGTCTGCGTTCACATCGAACTCCTATAGTGATGGTCGGTTTTAAGGTTCGAGCCTCCGCTCGCCGCCTCCGGCCTTCGATCCTGGGTGCTCGAAATCGCCGCCGGCGTCGAGGCGGCTCACGCCCAGGCGAAGGCCGAGGCCCGGCAGCGGTGCCGTTTCTATAGTTGCCATGTACCACCGGTTCGCGCTACGCTTGACGGCAACCGCCTATGAAAACCCGCTCCGATATCCGTAACGTCGCTATCATCGCACACGTCGACCACGGCAAGACGACGTTGGTCGACGCTATGCTCAAGCAGAGCGGGGTCTTCCGAGAAGGCCAACACGTGGCGACGCGCGTCCTCGATTCCAACCCGCTGGAGCGGGAGCGCGGCATCACGATTCTCGCGAAGAATACCGCGGTCCGCCACGGCGAGGTCAAGTTCAACATCGTCGACACGCCGGGTCACTCCGACTTCGGTGGTGAGGTCGAGCGCGTGCTGCAAATGGTTCAAGGGGTCTTGCTGCTCGTCGACGCTGCCGAGGGCGTCATGCCGCAAACCCGCTTCGTTCTGCGCAAAGCGCTCGAGCTCGACCTGCGCGCAATCGTCGTCGTGAACAAGATCGATCGCAAGGATGCCCGCGCGCAAGAAGTCGTCAATCAAACCTTCGACCTTTTCGTCGATCTCGGCGCCAACGACGAGCAAGCCGATTTCCCCGTTCTTTTCACCAACGCAAAAGCCGGGATTGCCAAACGGTCGCTCGCCGACGACAGCGAAAACCTCGAGCCGCTCTTCGAAACGATCGTTTCCAAAGTCCCCGAAGCACCTTCGGAGGAGGGTCCGTTCCAGCTGCTGATCTCGGCGATCGATCACAACCCGTACGTCGGCCGCGTTGGAATCGGGCGTATTTTTCGCGGAACGTCTCGGCGTAACGACCCGATCGTAAAGATCGGGCGCGACGGCGTCGTGACGGACGGACTTCGGCTTACGACCCTTTTGACGTTCGCCGGCCTCGAGCGGGTCGACGTAGAGGAAGCCAGTGCGGGCGACATCATCTGCATCTCCGGAATCGACGACTTGAACATCGGCGACACGCTCGCCGACGCCTCGATGCCCGAGAGCATTCACGCGGTCGCGGTCGACGAGCCCACCGTCTCGATGTTCTTCAGCGTCAACAACTCGCCGTTCGCCGGCAGAGAGGGACGCTTTCTGACGTCGCGCCAGATTCGCGACCGGTTGATGCGCGAACTCGAATCGAACGTGGCGCTGCGCGTTACCGAGACCGCTTCCGCCGACACTTTCGAAGTGCGCGGACGCGGCGAGCTGCACCTGGCCATTCTCATCGAAACGATGCGCCGCGAAGGGTACGAACTGGCGGTTTCAAAGCCGCAAGTCATCGTAACGGAGCGCGACGGAAAACGTTGGGAACCAGTGGAGTACGTCGTCGTCGACGTCCCGGAAGACTATGCCGGCGCCGTGATCGAAGCGCTCGGGCGGCGCAAGGCCGTGATGTCCAACATGCTACCGGTCGGCGACGCCCAACGCCTGGAGTACACGATGCCGACGCGCGCCATCTTCGGACTGCGCGGCGAACTCCTCACCCTGACGCGTGGCACCGCAGTCCTTTCGCACACCTATTACGATCATCAGCCGTGGCAAGGAGAGCTGCCCGAGCGAAACGTCGGCGCCTTGGTGGCCAGCGAAACGGGCCGAACGACCGCCTACGCGCTTGCAGGCGTCGACCAGCGCGGTCGCTTCTTCGTCGGACCCGGCATCGACGTCTACGAGGGGATGATCGTCGGGCGCGCCAACGACGACAAGGACATCGCGCTCAACGTAGCGCGCGCAAAGAAGATGACGAATATGCGCGCCGCGGGCTCAGACGACAACGTCAAGCTTGCTCCGCCCGACGAACTTTCGCTCGAGCGAGCGATCGAGTTCATCGAGGACGACGAACTGGTTGAAGTGACTCCTCAATCCATTCGATTGCGTAAGCGGCTGCTCGGCGAAACCGCTCGCCTTCGGCTGCGCAAGCGGGAGACGGTACCCTAGGAGTCTGTCGGACTTGGGCCTTTTTCGGATTCGGTCCGAAGACGGAAATGCGCCTAAGTCCGACAGGCTCCTAGCCCTTGAGTTGACGGTCGAAATATTCCACGGTCGCCGCGTCGGCTCGCAGCCACGACGCGTAGCGGAGAAAGCCGTGGATCTCGTTGGGAATGACGATCTCATCGAACCGTACGCCCGCAAGGCGCAGACGTTGGGCCAGATCGACCATCTGATGGAACTCGACGTTGCGATCGTCGTCACCTTGGATCAGCAGGACCGGCGACTTCCACGTTGCGATCGCCGAATCGGGCGACGATTCCCACGCCAGCTTCATCATCGCGCGCGTGTCGAACTGCTGGTACCGCTTGAGCTGCGGCGCCAATCCCCAGACGGAGTTGTCGATGTCGAGCGACCAGTCGTGGACGCCGTGAAAATCGACGCCGGCCTTGAAGATGTCGGAGTTACGAGCGAGCGCCAGCGCCGTGAGATAGCCGCCGTACGAGCCGCCCCAGATGCCGATGCGCCCAGGATCGACGCGCGGGTCGCTTTGCAAGTATCGCGCTCCCGCGACGACGTCCTGGTATTCGGATGCGCCCGTCGGTCCCCAACGCGCCGGAAAGTTGAAGTCGTGGCCGTAACCGATGCCGCAGCGATAGTTCACCGAGAGCACGACGAATCCGCGGCTCGCCAGATATTGATTGACCGCGTAGGCGTTCGAGTAATAGTCCATGTAGTGCCAGTTGAGCAGCATCTGCCGAAACGGGCCGCCGTGCACGAAGATCACGGCCGGATGCCTTTCCCCGCCGCTTCGGCAAGAAGAGTTGCCCGAAAACTTTCTGTCCGTCGGATGCATGGAACGAGACTTCACGCGGGACCACGAGCTGGTCAGATGGGAAATCTGCCGGAAGGAGATTGCCGTCCTGTGCTGTTGCCAAACCGTTGGCGAGCACCGTCACGAGCGGCGGCTGTAACGCATTCGTCCAATCGAAAGCCACGACGTCTTTCGTCAACGCAACTGCGCCAGACTCGCTGCTCTTGCCGCTCGTAAGCGGACGGATCGATGAGTCCGCGATGTCGACGCGGAAAATGTGACGGCGATCGTCGTCGCCGGGAGTCGACCCGGTATTCGCCGAGTAGACGACGCTCTGCCGGTCGGGTGAAACCGAGACGTCTTCGACCATGTAGTCGCCCGGCGTGAGCAATCGCGCCTTCCCGGTCGGAGCGGCTACGGCGTAGAGGTGCGGCCAGTTGTCTTGTTCGCTGCGAAAGAGAAGGTCGCGCGCGCCGATCCACTCTAAGAGCGGGCCGCCGCCACTCTGCGGCAGCGAATCTCGCGGATGTATTCCCACTCGACCAAACTTTTCTCGCCGTTGCCTTTTGTACGTCACCGACCAAAATCTGCCAGGGAATGTAGGATTCCAATTCAAATGGGTTCTGCGGGGGCCCGCCGTCGCCGGGCAATCGAACGAACGCGATGCTTCGATGCCGTCGGGCGACCAGCGCGGCATGAAGTCTTGCGACGTCGACGGTTCCAGAAACTCGATCGGCGTCGCATCGTTGCGATAGATTCCGATGAAGCTGTGATCGGTTCGCGTCGAGACGAATGCGAGGGCCGAACCATCCGGCGACCAGTGCAGCTCGGAATCCTCTCCACGATCGAAGAAGAGCCGGCGCGCCGCGACGCTGCCGTCGACCGGCGTGACCATTACGGCGCCGCCGTTCGTAAAGACCACGCGCTTGCCGTCGGGCGAAATCGCGGGCGCGTCGCCGTCACCGAGCAGCGCTGCGCCACCACCGCTAGTCGAAACTGACCAGACCTGCATCTGCGGCTGCGCCGGCATAGACGCGGGACCCGGCTGTAAGGGTACAGTCCAGTTCGCGTCGTGGTCCCCGCCGCGCACGTAGACGAGGTGCGAGTCGTCGTTGGAGATGACGAGGTTGGTGAGCTCTTGGCCGTCATCCGCGCCCGACGAGTAGAGCACGACGTGCGGCCAGAGCGGTGCGTGGCCCGCGGCCGGCGCCGCTGCTCGGGCGAACCATATCGTGCGCACGCCCTGCGTGTCGAGGGTGTACGCGATCGCCGTTCCGTTCGCGTCGCGAACCGGCGCCGAGGGAAACGGATAGCTCAGAACTTGGGCGAGTGTAAAAGCAGCGACTAGCACGCCGCTCTCTTACGCCGTCGCGGGCACGCGCTCGCCGACCGAGAAGGTCAGCTCGCCGCGATTCTCGTCGAAGCCCACGTCGACGGTCGCTCCGGGTTGGAGTTCGCCCGATAGAATCTTACGGCCCAGCGGCGTTTCGAGCTCCTTCTGAATCGTCCGTTTGAGCGGGCGCGCGCCGTAGTGCGGATCGTATCCCACCTTTACGATGTGCCGCTTCGCTGCGTCCGAGAGCACGAGCGTGATCCGGCGCTCCGCCAAGCGCTGCCGCAAACGCGTCAGTTGCAGATCGACGATCGTCAACAGCTCGTCTTCGGTGAGCGCGTGGAATACGATGATCTCGTCGACCCGATTGAGGAACTCCGGGCGGAAGTGCTGGCGCAGCTCGTCGAGCACGGTCGCGCGCATGATCGCGTACTCGGCGCCATCGAGGGATCCGTGATAATCGAGGATCCGATGGCTCCCGATATTCGAGGTCATGATGACGATCGTGTTCTTGAAATCGACCGTGTGTCCCTGACCGTCCGTCAAACGTCCGTCGTCGAGGATCTGCAGAAACACGTTGAAGACGTCGGGGTGCGCTTTCTCGACTTCGTCGAATAAGATCACCGAGTACGGACGCCGGCGCACCGCTTCGGTAAGCTGGCCGCCCTCTTCGAAGCCGATATATCCCGGCGGCGCGCCGAGCAATCGCGCGACGGTATGTTTTTCCTGGTACTCGGACATGTCGATCCGGATCAAGGCGCGCTCGTCGTCGAAGAGATACTCGGCGAGCGCGCGAGCTAGTTCCGTCTTGCCCACGCCGGTAGGTCCCAAAAAGATAAACGAGCCGATCGGCCGATTGGGATCGGCCAGACCCGAGCGCGAGCGCAGAACCGCTTCGGCGACGGCATCGACCGCCTCGTTCTGACCCACGACGCGCTGATGCAGCTCGTCTTCGAGATGCAGCAGTTTCTGTTTCTCGCCTTCCAGCAGTTTGGTAACCGGAATGCCCGTCCAGCGCGCGATCACTCCGGCGATGTCGTCTTCATCGACCTCTTCTTTGGAAAGCCGCGCTCCGTCTTTATGGGCCAGCCGCTCTTCCTCGGCCGCTAACTCTTTTTGCAACTGGGCGAGGGTGCCGTACCGAAGCTCGGCAACGCGGTTGAGATCGTACTGACGCTCCGCCTGTTCGATCTGGATCTTTGTATCTTCGATCTGCTCGCGAAGGTGCCGCAGCTTGACCGCAGCATTCTTCTCGGCATCCCAACGCACGCGAAGCTTCGTCTGATCCTCCCGCAGCGTCGCCAACTCTTTTTCGAGCTCCTCCAAACGCCGGCGGCTCGCGCTGTCGTCCTCCTTGCGCAAAGCTTCGCGTTCGATCTCGAGCTGCATGACACGGCGCGAGACTTCGTCGAGCTCCTGCGGCATCGAATCGATCTCCGTGCGCAGCTTTGCGGCGGACTCGTCGACGAGATCGATCGCCTTGTCGGGCAAAAATCGGTCGGTGATATAACGATTGCTCAGCGTAGCGGCCGCGACCAGAGCCGCATCCTTGATGCGAACGCCATGATGCGCTTCGTACTTCTCTTTGAGGCCACGCAAAATCGAGATCGTGTCTTCGACGCTGGGCTGATCGATCATTACGGGCTGGAAGCGCCGTTCTAAAGCCGCATCCTTTTCGATGTACTTTCGGTACTCGTCCAGCGTCGTCGCCCCGATCATGTGCAGTTCGCCGCGGGCGAGCATCGGTTTGAGCAGATTGCCGGCATCCATCGCCCCCTCGGCTTTTCCCGCTCCAACGACGGTATGCAGTTCGTCGACAAAGAGGATGATCCGGCCCTCCGAGCCGGCGACGTCCTTGAGTACCGCCTTGAGCCGCTCTTCGAACTCTCCGCGATACTTTGCACCGGCGATCAGCGCGCCCATGTCGAGCGAAACGATCCGTTTGTTCTTGAGGCCTTCGGGGACGTCGCCGCGCACGATGCGCTGCGCCAGCCCTTCGACGATGGCCGTCTTGCCGACGCCGGGATCACCGATGAGCACCGGGTTGTTCTTGGTGCGGCGCGAGAGCACTTGGACGATGCGGCGAATCTCTTCGTCGCGCCCAATTACCGGATCGAGTTTGCCGCGCTCCGCTTCGAGCGTCAAATCGCGACCGTATCGCTCGAGCGATTTGTACGTGCCTTCGGGATCCTTGGTCGTCACGCGCTGGTTGCCGCGCACGTCGCGCAGCGCCTGGAGCAGTTTATCTTTTGTTACACCGGCATCTCGCAGGAGCCGGCCGGCCGCGGCGGAGGATTGCGCCATGGCCAGAAGCACGTGTTCGACCGAGACGTAGTCGTCTTGCAGCGCTTTGGCCTCGTTCTCTGCGGCGCTCATGATCCGCGCCAGCTCCGGCGAAAGCGTTACTTGGGCCGAGTCGGCGCCCGCGCCGCTCAGCCGTGGAAGCTGGCCAATCGCTTCGTCGACCCGACGGGCGAGCGCCTTGGGATCGGCGCCGGCCTTCGCCACGATATCGGGGGCGATGCCACGCTCTTGCTCGAGCAAGGCCGCGAGCATATGTTCCGGCGCCGTCTGCGTGTTGTGCTCGTGCAGAGCACGCGCATAGGCGGCGTTAAGCGCGTCGCCGACGCGCTCCGTCATCTTCTCTACGTTCATGTTTCGATTATAAGACAAGCCAAGGTGCCACGGTAGTTGGAGGAGAGACCGCCGGGAGCCTGGTCGCACCGAAGGAGGGTGGCGGCCAAAGTCGTAAGGCGGCGGTCGGATGCTCGACATCGCCAGCGGCGCAGTACGCGCCTATTACTTGTTTGACGTCGCCGACACCATCGATCTGGCCAAGACCAGCGCCCTCGGCGTCGAGAGCCGCGCGCCTGCCGCATTGCCGCTGCGCTTACACGCGCCGCCATATCTTCAGTTTCCGGTTCCGCCGCTCGTCGCGAACTTGCCGGAGGCGGATTTCGACGGGCTGCGTTGTTCGGTACGGCTGAAGATGTACGACTACGGCGTCGTTTCGCTGCGATTGAGTTTTTCTGCCGAAGGCACGTGGAACGACCTTCTGTCGACCGTCGAGCGCGCGCGCGGCGACGAGTCGATCGCGCGCTACGCCGAATCGACCGCCGGGCGCATTTGCGACGAGTACGCCCAGGCCTTGGACGACCGCCACGCTGCCCTGATTGAAGATTATCTCATCATCGAGATCGATCGTTTCGACGAACCCGTCGACGCGGAGAGCCTCCTGGACGATCACTCCGCCGCACTTGCGGGCCTCTTGCTCGGCGAGCGCAAACGGCTCGCCGCGACCGAGGCCGAAGAGGCCTTGCGAATGCGCTTTTCCTATCATGAGGATGACTTGACGATCGTGCAGTGGGACACCGCCTTCGTCTACGACCGCAAAGAGAGCGCCCGCGCCATCGACGATATTTTGGAGTTTGCAAACTCGCAACTCCTCGAGCTGCGTACGTACGATGCGCTACTCGACACGGAGCTCGACGGCATCTACAAAATGCAACCCGGCGGTCCGCCGCGCTCGCTGCGAGGGCAGCGGGAGGCCGAACAGGCTGCAACGCTGCGATATTTGATCGTGGACGTCCTAGAGTTGACGGATCGCTCGAGCAACGCGCTCAAAGTCGTCGGTGACGCGTACTACGCACGCATCTACCGGGCGGCCGCAACGCGGTTAGGCCTATCGGATTGGCAGCGCCAGATCGACACCAAGCTCGCGAGCGTCGGCGAGATGTACCGCTTCTTTAGCGATCAATCGCGCAGCCGGCGCGATCAGTTCCTCGAGGTGACGATCGTCGCGCTGGTCGCGATCGAGGTCGTGATCGGCATCCTGACTCTGTTACATTTTTGACGAGGGAGGCGTTAGGGTTCGAGAGACTCGTGCCGAACCTCGCCGCGGTGAGCACCGGCACCTGGGTTCCGATTCCCGATACGCATCGCAGCGTCTGGCCTGGAACGACCCCAGCCGCAGAAGTGGCCGATGGCGATGTTTGGCTCACTGCATGGCTTCGTCCGCGCAGCGGAGGCGAGCTCGATGTCGAGCACGCGCGCACGCTCGGCGCGACGTTGCCTTCGGGGCGCGCGTACGCCAGCCGGCCCGACCTTGCGGCGCAAACGACGTCCGACCCAAAAGACGTCGACGTCTTACAGCGCTATTGCGCGAGGTACGGTATCGAAGTTGTGGCGACGCACTGGCGATCGATCGTCTTGAGCGGACCGATACGCAAACTCATCGAGGCTTTCGGAGTGACGGCCGCAATCTATGAAACCCCCGACGGGCGGCGCTTCCGGCTTCGCACGGAATCCCTGCACGCGCCTCCCGAGATCGCTGCAATACTTCGCGGCCTCTTTGGCATCCACCAGTGGCCCCGTTCGCACGCGGTCGGCACGCTGCACGGCGACGTGACTCCGCTCTCCGCGCAGGAGGTGGCAGCCCGCTACGAGCTTCCCGACGCAGACGGCTCGGGCCAAACCGTCGGCGTTTTGCAGTTGCGCGGAGCTTTCCGGCCCGGCGACTTCACGAAGTGCATGCAAGATCAGGGCGTGGCCGCGAAGCTCCCGACCGTTAGACGCACCGATAACGCGGAGCTTACGCACGACGTCGAGACCGCGAAGGACGTCGAGTCGGCCATCGACACGCAGATCGTCGGAGCGCTGGCACCCGCGGCGCAGATCGTCATCTATGCGGCACCGGACGACGAGCGCGGCGTGCTCGACGCGATCCGCACTGCGCTGTTCGATGACGAAAACCGCCCGTCGATCCTTTCGATCAGTTTCGGATTTCCCGAGTTCTTGTGGACGCCGGTGGCACTGGCGATTCTCGACGAACTCTTCACGGTCGCCGCGCTGCTCGGCGTCAGCATTTTCTGCGCGTCGGGCGACAACGGAGCCGAGATGGATTACGACGGCAAGCCCCACGTCCTCGCTCCCGCGTCGAGTCCGTTCGCGCATGCCTGCGGCGCGACGGATATCTCGACCGGCTCAGAGATCGCCTGGAATAAAACGGGCGGCGGATTCAGCGAACGCTTCGGCGTTCCACCTTGGCAAGGCGTGGCAACTTCGGTTGCCGCCGGTTACCGAGTCAGCCCTGGACGGGGCGTTCCCGATTTCGCTGCCCAGGTCGTGCCGGGTTACGCGGTGTTCTTTGAAGGCACCAAGTTCGCGATGGGCGGGACGAGCACGGTCGCGCCGATGTGGGCGGCACTTGCTGCGCGGCTCAACCAGCGCCTCGGCCATTCAATCGGATTCTTCGCGCCGCTACTTTACGGGGCGGGCGATTCGCTTTTTCGCGACGTGACGGCTGGAGGCAACGACCGATACCATAGCAACGCTGGATGGAATCCCTGTGCCGGATTGGGCGTCCCGATCGGCAGCGTCATCGAGCGGGCCCTCGGGGGACCCGGCTCTTAGCAAGCTAGATGCCGACGCACCCCAGCGCGTCGTCATGGAATGCCTGCGCCGCGGCTTTGTACTTGCCGACGGCTTGCGCCAGACGCGCCTTGTCGCACCCCGGCAGCGCCATCAGCTTCTGATGGAGGTCGTCGATCGAGCGTTTGTGCGCTTCAAGAGCGGCGGCCGCGTCTGCCTTTGCATCGGACATGCTACGTTACTCCTTTCGGCGGCGATGCCGCCCGGTTGCTCGTAAGCTCGTGTATCGCCGCGGCATGGGCGAGCGCCTGCTCCTCGGTCAGGCACGCGCCTTCGTTCATCCGGCGCGCGAGCTCGTCGGCGGAGTAGACTTCATGAAGTAGCGCGATCAGGCGCTCGTACCCGGAGCGCTCCGTATATTGCCGCACTTCACCGCGCGAACGGTACGCGGCGTCGGTGAAGCCGGCTAGCGCGGCCGCGCGCTCGTGGTCTGCAAGCAGCGCAGCGAGCAAAGCGTGATTCTCGAGCGCCATGTGCAGCCACCCGGAGTGAGATCTGTTGTGCAGGTCAAGAGCGTCGCGCAAATGGTCGCGAGCCGCGTCGACGTCTCCGCCGGCCATGGCGTAGGCTGCAAGATTTGAGGACAGCAGAACGAGATAAACGGAGTTGAGAGCGGCGTACGTATTCTCGGCCTGACGCGCGGCCGCGCGCGCGCGCTCGATGTGTCCGGTCGCAAACTCGAGCTCCCCGAGGTTCAGCAGTGCGCTGGCATGCGCCTCGCTTCCCGGCCGCTCCAACCGTACGACCTCCGAGAACCGCCGGCGCGCAAGATCGATTTCGCCTCGCTGGAGATCGGTCACCGCCCAAATGCGCAGAACGGTATTTGCCGTGATTCGCGAAAGCGACTTCGGGCTTTCATACGCCTCGCTCAGCTTGCGCTCGGCTTCGTCGAAGCGCCCCGCCGATCGGTAACAAGCGCCCAGCGTAGCCAACGCGCGAGCGATCTCGTTTGCGTCGCTCGTCGCGCGCGCGACATCGACGGCTCGCAGTGCGGTTTGCTCGCATGTGGCGACCGGTCGACCGATCTGATACTCGAGGACCGCGTAATGCCGAAGAATGCGCGAGTGGACGATCGAATCCGGCATCTCGTTGACGAGCTCCGCCGCGTATTCGTACCAGCGAAGTGCCTCCTGCGCATTCGTTATGAGCTCCGGCCACTCAATATCGGCCAGCAGTGAAAGCCCGGCTGCCCGGTCGTTCCCTTGAAATATCGTCCAGTCGATCGCGGCGCGAAGGTTATCGATCTCTGGGCCAAGCCGCCGCCGCCACTCCGCGTCTTCCAGCCCGTCGACGAGCGGCTGAAGTTCTCGCACAAACCCGGCATAGAATCGCGCGTGCTTTCCTGCAGTCGTTTCCGCTTCGGCCGCCTCGCGCAAGCGCTCCAGCGCGTACTCTCGTATCGAAAAAAGCATCCGATAGCGCCGGTCGTCACCGTGCTCCTCGGTCGACACGAGCGATTTGTCGACGAGTGCGGAGAGCGAGTCGAGCATGTCCAAATCGTCGGCGACGCCTTCATCGCCGCAGACTGCGGCCGCGGCCTGCAACGTCCAGCCGCCGGCAAAAAGTGACAGACGCGTAAAGAGTGCGCGCTCCCGCTCGTCGAGCAGATCGAAGCTCCAATCGATCGTGGCCCGCAGCGTCTGCTGGCGCGGCAGCGCGCTACGGTCGCCGCCGGTGAGTATGCGAAAACGTTCGTCGAGCCGCTGCGCCAGCTGCTGTGGCGAGAGAACTTTGACCCGTGCTGCGGCGAGTTCAATCGCCAAGGGAAGGCCGTCCAACCGGCGGCAGATGTCCGAAACGAAGCGCCCGTTTTCATCGGCGAGCACATAGCGTGCGTCGGCAGCACGTGCGCGATCGGTGAAGAGCGCCGTCGCCGCCGGGAGACTTAGCGAGGGTAGCCGGAAGACGTGTTCGCCGGCGATGCTCAAGTTTTCGCGACTGGTTGCCAGAACGCTGACGCCCGCGCCACCGCGCAAAATGCCGGCGGCGACGCGGCGCACGTCGCCGATCACGTGCTCGCAGTTATCCAAAATCAAAAGGAGTCGCCGCCGTTCGAGAAATGCCAGCAGGGCCTCCAGTAGCGGGTGATTGGGCAGCTCTCGCACGCCGAGCATTTGCGCGATCTCGGCAACGACCAGTGAGGGGTCGGAAAGCGGCGCCAGGTCGATCAGCCAGACACCATCGATGAAACGGTCGAGAAGTTCCGCGCCGGTTTGGATCGCGCAACGCGTCTTGCCCGAGCCGCCCATTCCGACCAGCGTCACCAGACGGTGTTGCTCCAGCAGCGCTTCGATCTCTTGAAGCTCGTTCTCACGGCCCACAAAAGAAGTGATCTGCTGCGGCAGGTTATTCGGCATATGCTCGATCGAGCGAAGCGCGGGGAAGCTTTCGATCAGACCGGGCGCAACAAGCTGATAGACGCGTTCGGCGCGGGTTAGATCCTTGAGCCGATGCGCGCCGAGATCGCGCAGATCGATTTCCGGGGGCATCGCATCCTGGACGAGGTCGGCCGCTGCGTGTGAAACGAGCACTTGACCACCATGACCGATTGCCAGCAGGCGCGCCGCGCGATTAACGGCAGACCCGAGATAGTCGCCGTCGCGTTCTTCCACGTGCCCGGTATGCAGCGCCATGCGCACCGGCAGGCCTTCGACGCTCGAGAAATCCTCTTCGGACAATGCCTCCTGTGCGGCGCGTGCTGCCGCCAAGGCGGTAGTCGCCATCCCAAACGCGCTGCAAAACGCATCGCCGACGGTCTTGAAAACGTAGCCGCCATGCGCCTCGATTGCGTCCCGCACCAGAGCATTGTGACGCGCTAATGCGACGCCCATCGCATCGGGCCGGCGTTCCCATCGCTGGGTGCTTCCTTCGATGTCGGTGAACAGAAACGTCACCGTACCGCTGGGTCGAGCAAAAGCCGGCGATTCCATGCTCTACGGCATCCTCACGCGGCTGCATCTTTGACGCTGACAGCAAACGGCCTCGCGTAGGCGAGGCCGTTGCTGCGAGCCGCCGAGGTTCGGCTATTCGGCGCTCGATGGACGAGCCGCCGCACCCATCGGCAGAACGAGGGTCGGGTCCGTGGCGGTCGTTCCTTCGGTTCCGCCCGACGTGAAGGTGTACCGTTGTCCCTGCGCCGCCGAGACATTGGCACCCCACAGGAACTTGTTGGTCTTGTCGAGGCCGATGCCGAAGATCTGTCCGCCGTACGGCGCAAGTCCGTAGCGTAGCGACGCTTCGCCGTCAAGCGGATTCAGCCCGTAGACCTTGATCTTGCCGTACGCGGGATCGTTGACCACGAGCTCGTTCTTCTTGTCGACGATCATCCCGCCGGGTGAACCGTAGCTGATGCCACTGAGAACCGTGCCGACTTCGCCGGAAGCGATGGGCGGGAGGAAGAGCGTCACGTAGCCGCAGTAGTTGTTGCTGTAGACGTTGCCCTTGCCGTCGGTTGCCAGCCAGTAGACGCTGCCGCACGGATCGGTGATCGTAAACGAAGGGGCACACGCGTTTGGATAGTCGCACGCATCGAAGGGCGGTGTGAACACGTCGATGTTGGGCGTGCCGTATGCGGCGACGTAGACGTTGCCGGACATGTCCTGCACCACGTCGGAGGCCGCAGTGCCCACCTTGAACTGCCACATCGGCACGGACGCGCTGGTCAACGGCGTCTTAAACGCGACGGCCGTCCCGTTGCCGGAGTTCGCCACGAACAAGTCCTCGTAGTAAGTGCCCGAGACCGGCTGCACCCAGATGCCCATCGGATTGGAGACGCCGGCGGTCGTCACGGTGCAGGCGATCCTGCCGCCGCTCGCACCGAAGCTGTCGATTACCGAATTCTGATAGTCGGAGAAATACAGCGCGTTGCCGGCACAGTGGTCGGGGCGCGCGCGCAAGTGCGCCAGCCGGAGGTTCTTCTGCGGAAGGGCGACTCGGCTCGGGCTCGCTGCGCCGCTAGACGCGGCGGGCGGACCGAAGGCCGAGGAGGCGCCGGCGCTGCAGCCGGCCAGTAACAGGGCCGCGAAGGTCGCACTCGCGGCGTGGGAGATCGTGTTCAAGTTCGTCATTTCAGTGCTCCATTTCTTTGAAAAGTGTCCGCTAGCGCGGCTGAGCGCAGTATCGCGCGGCAACGCCGCGGGCAGAACGGACGCTCACGAGAGGCGACCCGCACAAGTTGTCCTCCGTGCAGGCTGAGGGGTCGCCGTGCCGCTGGGAGAAGCTCACGCGGGCCATGTCGCGCTTCGGAGCGTTGCTGCGGCAGCACCGCACAACTGCCGGGCTCTCCCAGGAGTCGCTGGCCGAACGCGCGCGGATGAGCGTTGAGGGCGTCAGTGCTCTCGAACGCGGCTATCGCCAGACACCGCAGCGCCAAACGGTCACGGCCTTGGCCGACGCCCTCGATTTAGCCGGCGACGCGCGGCGCGCGTTCGAGGCGAGCACGCAGCGGACCGAGACGGAGCCTCTTGCCGAGCCCAGCGACGAGGCGCGCTTGCCCGTCGCACTCTCCACGTTCATCGGCCGTCAGGACGAGATCGCCGAAATCAGCGCGCTGCTGCGGGAGAACCGGTTGGTTACGCTCGTCGGTAGCGGCGGCGTCGGCAAGACGCAGACCGCGCTTCGCGTAGCCGGAGACTTGCGCGGCAGCGGCATTTTCGGCGCACGCTTCGTCGGGTTGGCGTCCCTCGACAGTTCCGGCGCGGTGATCGCCGCAATCGCTTCGGCCTTGAACGTGCAAGAAGAGACCGGACGTTCGTTAGAGCACGTGCTGATCGCGCATCTTCGCAATAAGAACCTTGCGCTGGTGCTCGACAACTGCGAGCACGTCATCGACGGGGCCGCTGCCGCCGCCGCTGTGCTTTTGGCCGGCTGCCCGCGACTCCGCGTCCTCGCGACCAGCCGCGAGCCGCTCAAAGTAAGCGGCGAACGCATTTTTCGTTTGCCGTCGCTGCGAATCGACGAAGCCGTCGCGCTCTTTATCGATCGCGCCCGCGCCGTCGACCATTCGTTCACGCCGACTGCTGAAAACGAGCCGGTGGTCGGCGAGATCTGCCGGCGCCTGGACGGCATTCCCCTAGCGATCGAACTGGCGGCGGCGCGGATCAATCTCTTGTCGGTAAAGACCCTCGCCGAGCAGCTCGACGATCGCTTCCGGGTGCTCGCCGGCGCCGATCGCACCGCGCTTGCGCGCCAGCAGACCATGCGCGCGACGATCGACTGGAGTTACGAGCTCCTTCCGCCTCGCGAGCGGGAACTCTATGAGTGGCTCTCGGTTTTCACCGGCGGCTGCACGCTCGAGGGCGCCATCGCGGTTGCTCCGCCGGAACCGCAATGGGAGGGAGAGATGCTGGATCTCCTCTCCTCGCTGGTCGACAAGTCGCTGCTGACCGTCGATTTTTCGGGAGCTCGCCCGCGATATCGCTTTCTCGAATCGTTTCGGCAGCACGCGTACGAGAAGCTCGTCGCCCGCGGTATCGAGGCCGTTGCCCGCCGTCACGCGCTCGCGTCGCTCGCCGTCGCGCAACGGCTCGAGCGCGCACACGATTGGAATCCGGAGGACGTCGAACCGGAGCTGGAAAACGCGCGGTCGGCGATCGAATGGGCGATCGCGGCCGGCGAAGCGTCGCTTGCCACCCGGATAGCCTGCGGATTCACGCCGATCTGGCGCACGAGTCGCGGCGATGCGCAACCACGGCGGTGGCTCGAAGCGCTAATCCCGAAACTCGACATGCGCGCCGACCCGGAGATCGCTGCGTACGCGTGGCGCTCGCTCGCGCGGCTACGGCAGGGAACGCAAAAGATCGCGGCGGCAGAGCGGGCCATCGCGCTGGCGACGGCATGCGAAAAGCCGGCGGACCGCGTTGCCGGGATCTGTCTGCTTGCATACGGTCTCGTCGATGCGGGGCGCCTGGACGAGGCCGAATCGGCAAACGCGACGGCAATGGCAATCTGTCGCGAGTACGACCTGCTCGAGACGCGTTGCTATGCCACGGCCGCCGAGGTGCGTGCATTCGTCGCCGTGCGACGGGGACGCTTCGACGAAGCAAGGAGGTCGTATACGGAAGCGCTCGCGTTGACGCTACGTTTTGGTAGCGCCGTCGGCGCGACGAGCATGCGCCACAACCTGGCAGAGCTCGAGTTACTTCTCGGGAACACCGAGCGGGCACTCGAACTCGCAACCGCGGCCGCAGACGGCGCGCGCCGCATGCATTTTAGTCGTTTCGAGTCGATCTCGCTGACGAATGTGGCGGCGTGCTCGTTAGCGCTCGGCGACGTTGACGGCGCCCGGCAGGCCGCTCACGATGCGCTCGAGCTCGCGCAGGGCGCTTACCCGTGGGGCTCGATCGTCGCGGTTCAACATCTCGCAACCGTCGCGGCGCTGCGCGGCGAAGTGCAGCCGGCCGCGCGCCTGCGCGGCTACGTGGATGCATGGTATCGCGCGAAGGGTTGCGAACCCGACGTCGCCGAGGCGCGCGGCTACGAAATGTTGATGGTGGCCCTGCGCGAACGGCTTTCCGAGTCGCAGATCGACGGGCTGAGCGCGGAGGGAGCGATGCTCTCCGAACAGCAGGCGACGCTCGAAGCGCTCGAACTCTAAGGCTCTTGCGGCGCGCCTTTTTTCCGCAAGGTGCGATAATCGCCGTTGCGGATCGTAACGCCGCCGGCGTCGAGCCATTCGAGCAACGGAACGGCGTACTTACGCGACGTTCCGAGAAGATCGCGAAAGCCGGCGGCCGTCATGTGCCCATTTTCGTTCAAGTGGGCTTCTACGCGCGCGCGAATGCTGCCAATCTGAGAACCGCTATAGAGATCTTCGCCGACTTTCACCAGCGCCCCGCGCGCGAGCATCGTATCGAATGCTTTGGAGATACCGGTCACGTGGGCGAGCTTGACGGCAGCCACCGCACCCGCAAAGGAAATCGGCAAGAACGGGTGACCTTCGTCGACGGTAACGAGATCGTCGAAAAACGCTCGTTGCTCCGCAGACAGCGACGGCCGATGGCCCAGCGCCGCATAGTATCCGCTGCGATTGACGAGCCTTCCCTCTTCGACGAAATGTCCGAGGACCCGCACGAGCAGCGCTTCGGGCACCCCAAGCGCGCGAGAAAGCGCGATGGAAGTTACTCCCATCGCCCACGGCTCGTCGCGATGCGCTTCGTCGAGCTGGGCAAGCGCGCGAACGAGTAATGACGACGCGACCGCTGCGCTCATGTAGGCGCGCGGCCTCGAAACCGCGACGACGTCGCCGCGTTCGACGAGTTGCTCGAGCGTGCGCAGCGCGGCCGCTTCGCGCAGATTAGCGGCGACCGCAATCTCCGTCGCCTCGACGGCATCGAGGCCGCGATCGTTCAGCACTCCGAGTACCACCGCTTCGTCGGGGCTTTCTTCTTCGCCGGCGTTTGGCGACTCCGCGCCTTCGACGTACCCGCCGCCAAGCAACGTCATCGGCGACGGACGCCGCAAAACAAACCGAACGCCGGGAAACGCGACGACCGGCTCCCGCAACTGCAGCGCGGCGCGTGCCTCCCGGCCGGATTCCATCGGCTCGTCCGCGACGAGCGTGCCGAGCACTTCGGCCGAGCCGATGTAGGCCCGTACCGGCGTCCGACGACCGCGTAACAGCGGTACTGCGCCTGCCAACGGAGTGAAACGCACGGCGAAGCTCTGGGCCGCCGAGAACTCTTGGCCGACGACGGCCTGACCTCGAGCGATCTCGCGGCGATCGATGCCCGAAAGATTTAACGCGACGCGCGAGCCGGCCTCAACTCGATTTCGAACCGATCCGAAAACGCCGATGCTGCGAATCTGCGCCAACGCACCGCCGGGTTCGAGTTTGAGCGCGTCGCCGGTCTCAATGGTACCTTGCATCAGCGTGCCCGTGACGATCGTTCCGAGGCCAGGCAATGTAAACACGCGATCGACCGGCAGATAGACCGGCGCGGCGTAATTGCGCGGCGGCATCTCCGCAAGCTCTCGATGCAACAGCCGCCGCAGCGAGTCGATATTCTCGCCGCTCAGAGCGGAGACCGGCAAAATAGGCACGCCCGCCGCAATGGTTCCACGGAGCTGTTGCTCGATGCGCCGGCATGCATCTTCGCGCTGCGCGGTCTCTATCAGATCGATCTTGCTCGCAACGACGATGATGCGCCGCACGTCGAGAAACTGCAGGATGGCGAGATGCTCGAGCGTCTGCGGCATGACTCCTTCGCCGGCGTCCACGACGAGCAGCAAGAGTTCCATGCCGGCCGCGCCCGCCAGCATATTGTGCAGGAAGCGCTCGTGCCCCGGCACGTCGACGATGCCGCCCTCGGCTCCATCGCCGAAACGCAGATGGGCGAAGCCAAGGTCGAGCGTCATGCCCCGTCTTCGCTCTTGCTCCCAGCGATCGGGATTCGTTCCGGTGAGCGCCTCGACGAGTGCAGATTTTCCGTGATCGACATGTCCCGCCGTTCCAACGACGTGCATTAGGAGACTAGGAACCGGTCGGGTAACGTGCCCGGATGCGGTAATCCGCCAGAATCTCGCCGGCCGCGCGAAAACCAGACTCCGCGCCGCCTTCCATGAAGCCTTGGTACGCGACCGACGTGTGCTCGCCGGCAAAGTGCACGCGCCCTTGCGGGCGTGCTTCGTGTCCGGCAATCGTCGTGCATTGACCGACGAGCCAGCACGAGTAACTCGCGAGGATGTTCGGATCGGCTTGCGCGTTGCCGAAGGTCGCTTTGCCGTTCCAGGCTGCGGCGACACCCGGCCAGATTCGATCCAGTTGCTCGAAGAACTCGCGCGCGTGACGGCCCACGGCGGCCGAGTCCTCGATGCGCGCGTACGGCATCGGCGGAGTGTCGAGCATTCCCGGCGCCCCCGCGGTGAAGGCTTCGATCAAACCGTCGAAGCCGCGCTGCCCCAGGGAAAAATCGAGCGAGCTTTGCACTCGCAGCGTCGTCCAGATCTGTCCCGTCGTCGGCTCGGGCCAGGGGTGGGAAGGCCGCATCCACGCGCGCGTGTCGAACTGCAAATGAAGCTTCGTGTGGTAACCGTAGCCGAGGTTCTCGATGGCGTTGATCTTCGGCGAATCGAAGTTCGCGCCGGAGTAGTCGAGAGCGCGCAATGCAATAAACGGAAGCGCCAGGACGACCCGATCGGCGGAGACCGTTTCGGTCGATCCGAGATGATCGAATCGGAGCTCGTACGATCCAGTGCGGGTGCGACGAAGGCCGAGAAGGCGGCGTTCGAGGCGAACGCTTCCGGCCGGAAGCGATGCGGCAATTGCCTCTGGAAGCGCCTGGCTTCCGTCGGCTAAAATGTAACGCTGGTCGGAATAGCCGAGTACGTTCAGCTCGTGATTCTGCGCATACCAGCGTTGCTGGCCAAGCTGCATCACCAAATTGAGCGCGCTGAGCTCCTCGATTTCGCGACCATACTCGTTGCGATACGATTGCGCGATCAACCGCCCGAGCTGTCCGTCCAGACCGCTTGGAACGTATCGTTCGATCCATTCGCGCATGCTCATCGCGTCGAGCCGGCGAGCAGTCGGCGTTGCCGTGGCATAGGTCGTCAGCGGATCGACGCGAGCGAGCTGCGCCTGCAGTATGGGGATAGATCTTGGCGAAGTCCCGGTCGGCCTCGGTCATCGGATAATAGCGCCCGTCAAGATAGCACGTATCGCGCGCACCGGGCGGGCGAGCGGCGTATGTATCGAGCAGCCGCAGATTGAATCGGCGAGCGAGGCCGCGAATGTTGAGATGGAGCGAGTCGACCATCGCTCCGCACCACTCGGTATGCTGGCCTTGTGCCCAGTAGCGCCGTTCCGAATGCATTCGGCCGCCGACGCGCGAAGCCGACTCGTAGACGATGGCGTCGATTCCGGCGTCGCGTAGCCGAAGCGCCGTCACCAATCCCGCAATTCCCGCACCCACGATCGCAACGCGCTCGCGGTCGCGCGCCGCGGAGGTCGCGCAAGCGGCAAACTCCGGGACCGCCGCCGATCCAAGCGCGGCGACTCCCAGCTTTACGACGAAGTCGCGCCGTTTCACGCCGAGCTTTCCATAGAGCCTATATCTTGACGTTCAGGTCGGCAAAGAAACCGAAGGGCTGCAGAACCGACGAGATGCCGACCTCGGTAATGTTGTAGAACGTTCCATAGGGATAGCGCAGTTGCGCGGGTGGATTCTTGACGAAGTTTCCCGACGGAGCGAGAATATTGGAAGGAAGATTTGAGTAGACGCACGTCACCGAGTTGTCCCAAACAAAGCCGTGCTGGAAGCAATGATTGTAGAGATTGACGGCTTGCAGCGTCAGCGTGACGTTGGGCGTCAAGTCGTAGCTGGTTTGCAGATTAAGCGAAAGCTGTGCCGGCTGCATGAAGGCGCCGAGATTGTCGAAATGCCCGCTATACGGATCGGGAAGGAAGATCGCGCCGATCGCGCCCCCCGGACAACTGACTCCCGGCGTCAACGGCGTCTTGCCGGGCTGCGACGAGCACGATTGCGGCACGTATCCCGGCCAGACCAGCGGCGACCCGTAGTTGGAGCCGTTCTCATAGTGCAGAGAGGGCGTAAGCGCATACCGCCCATGGCGATAGTTTACGATCAACGAGGCAACGTCGGGCACCTCATAGCCGTTGGCTGCGTTGAACGCACTCGGGATTACGTCGTACGGCGTGTACCAGGCGCCGGTGTCGAAGAGCGGTTGCAGGGCGGCGTGGTAGTAAGGGTTGGGTATTTTTAACGTGCCTTGGTTTTTCGTGCCGGACTGCGTGTTGCGCAAAATCGGCGCCGCATTGCCGGAATCGGTACCGTCTCCGCAGGCCTGCCAGTTCGCCGAGCCTTTCGTCACACCGGCACACGCCGACGTGTACGAGTTGTAGAGCTCGACCTGTGCGTTGAGCGCGTCGATGACGCTCACGCCGTTGATCGGGTTGAAACGGATTTGGTTCTCCGTGTGGGTATAGGAGAGAATCTCCGAGAGACCGTCACGGCTGAAGTCACCGTATTGCAGCGAGAACTCGGCGCCGTACGAACGCTGCGTCCCGACGTTGAGGCCCGCTAACGTTCCCTCCACCGGATTGATCGCCTGAAACTGAAGCTGGTTGCTCGTATCGCGATAGAACGGCGTCACCTTATACGAGAGCTTCGTGCCGCGCACGTGCTTCTCGAGTGAAAGGTCGAAGTTGTCCGACGTATCCGGGTAGATGTCGTGGTCGGGCGTGTGGTACCCGTACGGATAAAACTGCGCGATGAACGACGCCAGATTCTGTTGATAGGCGTTGTACTGGTAGTACGACGAGCCTTCGGCGCGCGCGTACTTGCCCGCCGATCCGCGAATGACCGTGTCGGGGTCGAGCGTGTACGTGAAAGAGGCGCGCGGTTCGAAGACGTTGGCGACCTGCGTGCCCGCGCCGACGTTGTAGAGGCCGGCGCCGGGAACGCTCATCGCTTCGAAACCGGGCGCGCAGCCGCCGAAGTCTTTCTTTTGGGGATTCCAAGTCCACTGCGGCGCTTGGCCGGGGGCGCCGCAATGCTCGTCGTTATAGGCGTCGAACCAGAACTGGCGCGCCGGATAGCCATCCTCCAAGTTGTTGGTATCGTAGGCAAAACGGTCGAAGCGCGCGCCGATATTGACGACGATTCGATCGTTGGGCTCCCACACGTCGGTCAACGCCGCCGAGCCGAACTTCGGCGTCACGTTGTCGACCTGCGCGCTCACGCCGTTCTCCGTCATCATCCAGCGAGCGCCGGCACGAGCTGCCGGTGTGCCGGGCTTTGCGTACCCGGGCGTCAAGTTGAAATGGTACGAACCCTCACCCGGATAGCAGCCGCCCGGCGACAAGCACCCGCCCTGGCTCCCCTTATCGAAACAACTCCACGGTTGACCCGTCTTGTAGTTATAGCACTTGCCGTTGGGCGTGCCGTAACTCGAAAGAATCGTGCCGAGTCCGGTCGGCGCGAGGCTCGTCGTAGCGGGATCGGTCGAGGAAAATCCCGCGTTGTATGTTTGGAGTTTTTGCGTCAGATACGACGCTTCGGCGGTGATCAGATGTTTCGAGGAGAGTTGATTGGAGTAAATCGCCGTCGTACCGTAGCCATGCTCGAGCACCTCGTAATCCGCCGGATCCGAACCGAAGACGAGCTGCGCGCTGTCCGGCCCGTTGATGAACCAGTCCGAATACGCGCCGTAGACGAGCGCGCGCAGGTACGAGTGGGAGTCGAAGTTCTTTTGGTATTGCAGCTTTTCGATCGAGTACCCGTTGTAGTTGCCGTCGCGGTCGCTGAGGCCGACCGGCGATCCGGGAGCGCGGCCGGCGGGGCTGCTTGGAAAGAAGCCGGTCACGACGTCCTTGGCGTCGGGAGCCTGCATCAGCGCGCCGCCATAATACAGCGAGTCCAGGTATGGCATCGGATAGCCGATGCCGGTCTTTTTGCCGACGAGCGGCGTATAACCGATGTCGTTTGCAGAGCTATAGAATTGCGCGGCGATGCCGCCCGTCACGTAGAGCATCTGTACGTCGTCGCGTAACCCCGAGTCGCGGTGCGGAATGCCGATATGCAGATTGATCACGTTCTCGCGATCGAAGTCTGCCGCTTGCGCGTAGCTGTATCCCGGCTGCGCGATAAAACCATAGTTCGGCGCTTTTCCCCCCGAGCCGTCGAGAATATTGTAGACGTTGTTGTTGGTCGGAACTTGGAGCGGATAGAAATAGAGCGGCTCGCTGACGCCGCCGAACTGGTCTCCGTATCGGAACGTTTGATTCGTCCCCGACAAGCCTACGTAATAGGAGAACATGCGGTCGGGCGTCGCTCCGGCGACTTCGACGGTGGCTTGATGGTAGAAGGCCGGCCCGCCGACGCCGAAGTCGGCGCTCGCATAGCCGGGAAAAGTTCCCGTCTTGATGACTTGATTGATGTAGCCCGCGAGTCCGGACGAGTTTGAGGTCGCCGGCGTGCCGCCGGTATAGACCTGCACCTCCTGATTACCTAGCGACGTCAGCGTCGCAATCGGCGCGAGGTCCGACTGACGCGTCGTCGATATGCCGTCGAACTCGTACGCGACTTGATCGACGTCGCCGCCGCGAATGTAGACGCTTTGGTACCAGCCTTGCTGGTTCGACGGAATGTTGACGCCGGGGGCACTGGCGATCGCGCCGTACGCCTGCGTCAACGAACCGGAGCCCGAGAGCGTCGAGGCCGCCTTCTGCCCGGCAGAGTTGATCGAAAAGACGTCGCTGGTTACGCCCGAGTGCACCAACGACTGTACCGAACGCGAGGTCGTCCGCGCGATCGTCCGTAGCGTCTTTTGCAGGGTAAGCGCGACGGTCGCCGACTGGTCGGCCACGACCGTGATACCCGGCTGGGATTGCGGGTCGTAGCCGGGCTTTGACGCGTTGACCGTGTAGGTGTCGGGCTGCAGCGATATGAACGAGAACGCGCCGGCAGAGTCCGAAGCGGCTTGCGCCGTTTGCGAGGGCGAGACGACGGTAACGATTGCCCCGGCAACGGGCGCACTGGTTGCCGCGTCGACCACCCGGCCACGCAAGGTACCCGTCGTTCCGGCTCTCGCTCCGATAGGCATGGCAACCAGGATGACGAGCGCAACGATTCGCTTGAGCACGTGCCTCCTCGACGGCCAACCAGGGCCTCTAAAGAAGAGCGCCTTTACATGCGCCGAATGTAACTTCCTCGCCACCTCCAGAAACACAGTGAGGCTTTGAACACCGTTACGCAGTTATCGCTCGAGCAGCGCCGCCACGACAACGTCGCGCGCGGCGTCGCGACCGCCCATCCGATCTGGGTGGAACGCGCGGCCGGTGCGATGCTATGGGACCGCGACGGGCATCGCTACCTCGACTTTGCCGGCGGAATCGGCACGCTCAACGCCGGCCATACACATCCGAAAGTCGTCGCGGCGATCGCCGAACAAGCTTCCCGTTTCACTCACACCTGTTTTCAAGTCGCAATGTACGAGCCGTATCTTCGCGTGGCCGAAGAGCTCAACCGGCGAGCGCCCGGCGCGGCTCCCAAAAAGACGCTGCTGTTGTCGACCGGGGCGGAAGCGACCGAGAACGCGATCAAGATTGCGCGCGAGTATACGCGCCGTCCGGCCGTCGTCGCCTTCACGCACGGTTATCACGGACGCACGCTGCTGGCGCTTACCATGACCGGCAAGAATGCGCCGTATAAGCAGCACTTCGGTCCCTTTTGCAGCGAGGTTTATCACGCCCCGTTCCCATTCGAACGGCACGGCATTTCCACGCAGGATGCGCTGACGGCGCTCGACGAGCTCTTTGAAGGCGTGATCTCGCCCGATCGGGTCGCCGCCATCATCATCGAACCGGTCCTCGGTGAAGGCGGCTTCGTGCCGGCGCCCGCACGCTTCCTCAAAGAGCTGGCACGCATCGCTCGCGAGCACGGCATCGTTCTGGTTGCCGATGAGATCCAAACCGGATTCGGCCGTACCGGGCGACTTTTTGCCTGCGAGCATTACGATCTCGAGCCGGACATCGTCACGATCGCGAAATCGCTTGGCGGCGGCCTTCCATTGGCGGCGGTGGTCGGGCGGGCCGAGATCATGGACGCGCCCGAGCCCGGCGGCCTCGGCGGTACCTTTGCCGGCAATCCGGTCGCCTGCGCGGCGGCGCTCGCAATCCTCGAGATCATGGATGAAAGTTTTCTTGCGCGGGCGCGCGCGATCGGTGCCCGCATCGATGCCGCGCTGCGCGCCATGCAGTCGCAGTTCAAGGAAATCGACGGACGTTCGCGGACTCGGAGCGATGATGGCGATGGAGCTTTCGCGCGGCGCCGAAGCGATCGTGCAAGAGGCTCGCCGGGGCGGACTTCTGCTCTTCCTGGCGGGAAAGCGCGACGTTATTCGGATACTCGTTCCGCTGGTCGTCAGCGACGAGCGAGCTCGACGAAGGCTTGGCGATATTAGGAGCGGCCGCCGCGCAGGTTTTCGCGGGATGACGATCGCCGGCGGAGAGCGAGAACGAGCCGTCTACGAATACACGGAGCGCATTCTGGCGCTGATCGCGAAAGCCGACATCACTCCCGCCGAAGCAACGTGGATCACTCGCGAAACGGTCGACTCTTTCCGCGATCACATTAATCCCGGATTTCTCGAATACCGGAAAGCGACCGATGCGCGCGAGGCCGGCGCGGTTGTTGAATGGTCGGATGCCGGGCCTAACTCCTACCGCGACGTATTCGGACACACGTATCTGGACTGCTTGGGCGGCTTTGGCATCTTTAACGTCGGCCACCGTCATCCAAAGGTCGTCAAAGCGGTTAGCGATCAACTGCGGCGGCAGCCGCTGCACAGCCAAGATCTGCTCGATCCGCTTCGCGCAATGCTCGCAAAGACGCTGTCGATGCTCGTGCCCGCGGGGCTGGACTTCAGCTTCTTCTGCAATAGCGGCACGGAAGCCGTGGAAGGCGCGCTCAAACTCGCGCGAGCCTTCAATCCTGCCAAAGCAGACGATCGTTGCGGCGACCAAAGGCTTTCACGGCAAGAGCTACGGTGCGCTCTCCGCGAGCGCCAAAGCGGAGTTTCGGCGTCCGTTTGGGCCGATGCTGCCGAACATCGAACACGTGCCCTTCAACGATCTTTTCGCATTGCGCGACATGATGACGTCGTGCCGCGCAGTCGGCGAGGACGTCGGCGCGGTTCTTTTGGAACCGATCCAAGGCGAGGGCGGCGTAAACATCCCCGACGACGGCTACTTGCCGGGCGTGCGCGCGCTCTGCGACGAGTTCGGCGCGCTATTCATTCTGGATGAAGTGCAGACCGGCATGGGGCGCACCGGCAAGATGTTTTGCTGCGAGCATTACGGCGTCGCGCCCGATCTCATGTGCTTGGCCAAAGCCTTCGGCGGGGGCGTCGTGCCCGCGGGCGCGGTTATCGGGCGGCGGGAGATTTTTTCGCGGCTCTTCGATAATCCGTTTCTCCACACGTCGACATTCGGTGGAAACCCGCTCGCCTGCGCGGCGGCGCTGGCCACCATCAACGTGCTGATCGAGGAGCAGCTGCCTCAACGTGCGGCGCGACTGGGAGAGCACTTACTCGCCGGAATTCGGACCGCCGTTGCCGGACACGAAGCGCTCGTCGCGGACGTGCGCGGCAAAGGGCTCTTGATCGCGCTCGAGTTCCACAATCACGCGACCGGCTTCGAGCTTGGAAAGCAAATGCTCGACCGCGGCGTGCTCGTCTCCGGCACGCTGGTCAACGCGAAGGTCATCCGCATCGAGCCCCCGCTGACGATTCGCGAGGAAGAAGCCGAATATGTCTGCGGGGCGCTGAAAGAAAGCTTGGCGGCCTTGGATCGTCGATCAGAGCGTGAATCTAAATACGGTACCGTCTCCGGTTGAGCCGCCGGCGTAGGCCGTGCCGTAGATTCTACGCTCGCCATCCATGATGAGGTTGCCTTCCGGATCGTACCCATAGGGTCCGCGAGCGAAGTTCCACAGGATGCGCTCACTGTAGCCACGGCGCTTGCGCGTCAACTCGTAAAGGATCCCGCCGAGGTGGGAGCCGCCCTGCTGCGTAGTTCCAAAGAGCTTGCCGTGAGGGCCGATGAGGACGCTACTCAACGGATAATCGCCGTCCGAACCCTTTCCGAAATTCCAAACGACCTTCTCGGTGTAGGCGGCGGACGACGGCGTCAGTTTGAAGATCGTTCCGCACCCATATCCATCGGCGCACGACGTGTCGCCGCCGAAATACGTCGTACCGTAGATGTCGCCGGCCGAATCGAAACTCAAACTCGAACCCGGCGACGAACCGTCGCTGGGACCGCCTTTGAAGTTCCATAGGATCTTCTGGGAAAACCTTGACTTCGCGGGAATCAGTTCGAAGACGATGCCGCACCCGTTGCTGCATCCGTTTCCGCCTCCGCCTGCGGTTCCGTAGATCACGCCGTGCGGTCCCAGTGTCAGCGGGCCATCTGGATACTTGCCGTCAAAGCGCGTACCGAAGTTCCAAATGGTGCTCTTGCGGTATTCCCGTCCGGCCGGAGTCAACTTGAAGACGGTTCCGTAGCCCAGGGCGCCGCCGTACTCGGTCACTCCGTAAAGCGCCCCGTGCGCGTCGATCGCCAATCCGCTGTCGGGAACCGCGCCGTCAAAAGAGTTGCCGCCGAAGCTCCAAAGAACACGCTGCTGGACTCGGCCTTGGGTCGTGACGTAAAACGCCGTGCCGTACTTGTAGCGGCCTCCCCAAACGGTCGTCCCGAAGAGCTGTCCGGCTGCATCCATTACTAAACCTCCGCTCGGGCTGTCACCATCGGGACCCTTGAACCTTACCAGCGTCCGCTCGTGGTAGCCCGTTGCCGATGGCGTCAGCTCGAAAACGGTCCCGTCAAAGTCATCGTGTGCGCCGGCGCTCGCGCCGCCGTAGAGGTTTCCCCCAGCGTCGGCGATGACGCCTCCGCGCGGATCTGCGCCGTCGCTTCCGTTCGTAAAGGTCCAAAGCACCTCGATCGTCCCAACCGATGCCTGCTGGCGGCTTGCTGCCGATTCCGCTCGCGTCGGCGGCGGCGCGGGAGCAATGCCCGTACTCATCTCGTTGCACGCGACGAGAACCGCAGCTATGAACGATGCTCCGAGGAAACGAGGGCTCAACAGTATCTCCTTCGGCCGGGTCGAACGGTTACAAGAAGTAGGAGTACCGTTCTATGCAAGCTACGTCAGACATCGAATCTGGTTCTAAGGAGATTCTTCGGAATCTTCCGCGCATCGGCGGGGTCATTCCAATGTACGTCGACGGCGAGTGGCGCCTCGCCGCCGGCCGCGCAACGCGCGAGCTGTACGACCCCGCAAACGGGCGGCCGATTGCGACGATCGCCGAGGCGACCGAGGGCGACGTCGAAGCCGCAATCGCGTCGGCGCGCAAAGCCTTTGACGAGGGCCCGTGGGCCGCGATGCACGCCGCGGATCGCGCGGCTCTGCTGTTTCGCGTGGCCGACGCAATCGACGCCCGTCACGACGAGTTTTCGCGCATCGACACCCTCAACAACGGCAAACCCCTGCGCGAAACGCAGTACGATGCCGCCGACGCGGCCAACTGCTTTCGCTACTACGCCGGGCTCGCGACGAAGCCCCACGGACAAACCTTCGACGTGGCGGCGCCATCGCAGACGTTTACCGTTCGCGAGCCGATTGGCGTCTGCGGGCAGATCGTACCGTGGAACTACCCGCTGCTCATGGCGGCGTGGAAGCTCGCGCCGGCCTTGGCTGCGGGAAACGTCTGCATTCTCAAGCCGTCTGAGCTGACGCCGCTTTCGACGATTGCTTTGGCGACAATCTTTCAGGAACTCGAGTTCCCGCCCGGCGTGGTCAACGTCGTGCCGGGACCCGGCGCCACGGTCGGGCATGCGCTCGCGGCCAGCATGCTCGTCGACAAAATTGCCTTCACCGGCGGCACGAAGACCGGCCGGAGCATCATGCAAGCGGCCACGTCGAACCTCAAGAAGATTTCGCTCGAGCTCGGCGGCAAGTCGCCCAACGTCGTCTTCGCCGACGCCGATTTTGAAACGGCGATCGACTATGCGCTCTTTGGGATCTTCGCCAACGCGGGGCAGGTGTGCTCGGCCGGTTCGCGGCTGGTAGTCGAGCGATCCCTCCACGATCGTTTCGTCGAGCGACTCGTCGAACGCGCGCAAAACATTCGCGTCGGCGACGGCTTCGATCCCGAAACGGAGATGGGACCGATCATCTCGCCGTTGCATCGCGAACGAGTCGAGGCGTACATCGCAACCGGTATTGAAGAGGGAGCGAAACTGCTCTGCGGCGGAGAGCGTCTCGGCGGTCCGCTTGCCGCCGGAAACTTCATCGCGCCGACCATCTTCGACGGTACGACCCCGAACATGCGCGTCGTGAAGGAAGAAATCTTCGGGCCGGTGCTCGTGATACAAACCTTCGACGACGAAGCGGAAGCCATCGCCGTCGCCAACGACACGGTCTACGGTTTAGCGGGAGCCGTTTTCACTGGGGATATCGCCAAGGCCCATCGCGTGATTCGCAAGCTCCGTGCCGGAATCACGTGGATCAACACCTATCATCCGACCTACAACGAGGCGCCCTGGGGTGGTTACAAACAGTCGGGGATCGGACGAGAACTCGGCACCTACGGCTACGACGCCTACACCGAAGTCAAACAGATCAACGTGAACCTCGACGTTGCGCCGTCCGGCTGGTTCGCGGATCGCCGAGTCTAAAGGCGTAGTCGGTTAGATTACTTGTCCGACGGTACGTAGGCAGCCCCCAAGACGCCCGGGAAAAGGTTGACGTTCGTGACTGCCGACCAGCGATTCTTGGCGACCTTGCCGACGTCGAGCCAGCCATAAGCGTCCCCCAGCACCGCTTGTTTGTCGCCGCGGTCGAAGCCGCCGGCGATCGGATAGCCGCCGCCGTAGTAGTTCGTCGGCGTCGGACCTAGAACGTTGAAGGGCGACTCGTGGGACACCCACGGAAGGGCGTACTGCAACATCGTACGCGAACCTGAGTCGACGAGATTAAGTACCTGGCCCTTGTTGCTGACATAGAGGGCGCCGACGCTCGAACTCGCGTACGACGGTGCTATAAGGTGCGTAATCTTTGGGGAAGTGGTCGTCGGACCGCTGATCTCATCGAGCATCGCGCCGCACTGGCTATCGATGCAGCCGTAGCCTTCGACGTAAAGATTCCCCGAAGGATCGACGTCGATGTAGTCGCCGTTCGTCATGTCGGGCTCCGCTATGCCCGTGGCCGGTGAGCTGGGAGACTTCGCATTCCACCAGACTAAAGGATACGTCCAGTCGGTGCAGCTAGGGTCGCACGTTTCGGAGAAAGGGTTCGCCGCAAAGACGTGTCCGCTCGAGTCGGTTGCTACGTCGTTAGCGTTGGCATCAAAATAGCAACCCTCGCCGCAGGTGAATGAATCGGGGAATGTGCCCGTTGGTTTCTTCGAACCGGGCGGGTACGCTTGGATCACCCCGGCGTCTGATGGAGAGCTGCCGCACGCCAACCAGAGGTTTTCCGCGTGATCCACCTTGAGGTTAGACGGCCCCACGCAGCCGTTGCTCTGCACGTCGATGGCGGTAACGGTCTTATTGCCCTTCGCGTTCTCTCCGAATATGAACGTGTACGCGGAGGCAACGATCGCCCACAAACCAACCACTGCGTGGCTGTCGACGGCCACGTGCGGTCGAGGACGAGCGCCCATCCGTTCGAGCATGCGGCGCTCCAGGGCGGGTGAAATTTTTCCAGCCATTTCGAGCTGACGCAACTGTAAAAAGCCGATAGTCCCTTGCGCAATGTTTGGAACGCCGGCTCGATCGAGCGACGTTGCACATCCGCAGAGAAGTCCGGAAGCAATCAGGAGCGCAGCGCCGGCTGTATGAAAGAAGCGCATGCCAGCTAGCTTTCGCTTTGCGGCTTGGCGGCCCCCCGTCTCAGCAGGCTCGCGATGACGAGGTGATCCTCCTCGGGAGCGATCGTACGGAGGTCGAGCAGCAGCCGCCCGCGCTCGATACGAGCGACGATAGCCGGTTCTCCGGCCCGCAGCCTCGCCGCGAGTCGCTGCGGCCGCTCCGACGGAATCGCGATCGCGATTGATGCGAGGCTTGCCTGGGGAAGCGCGCCGCCGCCTATGTACGCGACGCTCTCGCCGGCCGATGCGCCGGGCAGCGCTTCTTCATACGCCTTCGCTCGTTCGCGTAGCTCGTCGAGCGTTGCGGCGAGCTGTCGATAGAGCGGCAAACGTTCGCGCGTGGCGCGATCGCGGTAGCACCGCAGCGTTGCGCCGAGGATCGCAATCGTCAGCTTGCCGACGCGCAGCGCTCGCAATAGGGGATTATTTCGAAGCCTAGCGATCAGGTTCGCGCGCCCGGCGACGATGCCGGCTTGCGGGCCGCCGAGCAGTTTGTCCCCGGAGAACGTCACGAGCGCGACGTCGTCGCCGATCGCCTCTTGCACCGTGCGCTCGTGAGCTGCTCCGTACTCCGCAAGATCGCAGAGCGCGCCGCCGCCCAGATCTTCGATAACGGGGACTCCCGCACGTCGCCCAAGCATCGCCAAATGCCGCGCACTCGGCTCGTGCGTGAAACCCTCGATGCGATAGTTTGAAGCATGCATGCGGAGCAGCAGCGCCGTTCGCGGCGAGAGTGCCCGCTCGAAGTCTTCAATATAAACGCGGTTGGTCGTTCCAACCTCGACCAGCTTAGCGCCGCTGCGTTCGAGCACTTCGGGCAGACGAAATCCGCCGCCGATTTCCACGAGCTGATTGCGAGCTACGATAACCTCGCGGCCCTTCGCAAACGTATCGAGCACGAGGAACACGGCAGCGGCGCAGTTGTTGACCACGAGCGCGTCTTCTGCCCCGGTAACTGCACGCAACGCCGCCCCGATGGCCGCGTGGCGCGAGCCGCGCTCGCCGGTCTCCAGATCGTACTCCAGATTTGAGTAACGGCCACCGAGATCGGCAATTGCCGTTACCGCATCGGGACCCAAAGGCGCGCGCCCGAGATTCGTATGAAGGAGGATGCCGGTTGCATTGATCACGGGCGACGGCGACATGCCGCGCAAATCCTCCAGCCGTTTACGGACCGCAGCGACGATCGCATCGTATCCATGTCCGTCACCAGAAAGCCGCGCGCGGCCGATTACCTCTTCGGCCGCGCGTCTGATCCGTTCTCGTCCCAGCTCCACCTCGTACCCCGCGATGCTTTCATCTTCTAGAATCCGATGCATCGCCGGGATTCGGGTTCCCGATTTGGCCAAATCAAAAACCCCTGCGCGTAATTGCCGTCAGGCTACATGCTTGCCGAGCATCGAGGTCACGGTGGCTTCCGGAACGTAGCCGACGATGCGATCTACCGGTTGACCAGCCTTGAAGAGAATCAGGCAGGGGATGCCCGAGACTTGGTACTGTCCGGCGACGGAGGGGTGCTCGTCCGTATTCAGCTTGACGAACTTCGCTTTGCCGGCATTTGCGGCGGCGACTTTTTCAACGATCGGCCCGAGCATGCGGCACGGGCCGCACCACGGTGCCCAGAAATCCACGAGAACCGGCTGGGTGCTGTTCAGCACTTCGGTCTCAAAGTTGGTTTGCGTAACCTCTGGTAATGCGCTCATGTCTTTCTTAACACTCCTAGAGCTCGGGCTGTTGCGGCTCGCCGGTGATCTCGGTAATCTGCGCGGCCTGCTTTCCAAGGTTGGTGATGGCGATGACCTCCTCACCCCCGCCGAGCCGTTGCAGGCGCACGCCCTTCGCATCGCGCCCCGTCTTGCGGATGTCGCGAACCTTAAGGCGAATAACCTGGTTGCCGGAGGTGATCATTAGGACCTGATCGTCGGGCGCGACGAGAATCTGGTCGACGACCTGTCCGATGTCGTCGCGCTGGCGCGCGAACGCCTTCACGCCCTTGCCGCCACGCGACGTGTGACGATACTCTTCGATGGGCGTCCGTTTGCCAAAGGCGAGCGACGTCACGAGCAAGACTTCCCTCCGCTCGTCTTCCACGACGTCCATCGCGACGATCGTGTCGCCCTCGTCGATGGTCATCGCCTTGACTCCGCGCGCCGGCCGTCCCATCGGCCGCACGTTCTTCTCGTTGAAGTGTACGGCCATGCCACGCGACGACGCCAGGATGATATCGCGGGAGCCGTTGGAAAGGTCGACGGCCAAGAGCTCGTCGCTCGCATCGAGATTGATTGCCAAGAGACCGTTGCGCCGAACGTTTGCGAACTCTTCGAGCTTCGTCTTTTTGATGACGCCGTGCTTAGTGACCATGACGAGGTACTTCTCGCCCTCGAACCGGTCGATCGGAAATGCCGCGGTCACCTCTTCGCCGGGTGGAAGCGTCAAGAGATTCACGAGCGCAGTGCCGCGAGCTTGTCGCGTCGTGTCGGGGATCTCGTACCCCCGCAAGCGATAGACGCGGCCCTTATTGGTAAAGAAGAGGACGTGGTCGTGCGTCTTGGTGATGAAAAAGTTGCGCACGACATCCTCGCGCTTGAGATTCGAGATGCCGGTCACGCCGCGTCCGCCGCGGCTCTGCGTTCTAAAAGTATCCAAAGTGACGCGCTTGATGTAGCCGCCGACCGTATACGTGACGACCACGTCGATGTTCGGAGTGATCTGCTCGATCGAGATTTCGTCTTCTGCCGGCTCGATGCTCGTGCGGCGCTCGTCCCCAAAGCGCTTCTTTACCTCGAGCGCTTCGCTCTTGACGATCTGCGCGACGCGGCGCGGGCTACGCAGGATGTCTTCCAGCTCCGCAATCGCCTTGATCAGCTCGGCGTATTCTTGCTCGATCTTCTGCCGCTCGAGACCGACGAGCGTCCGGAGTCGCATATCGACGATCGCCTGCGCCTGAAGCTCGTCCAGCTCGAAGCGTGCCGATAACCGCTGCTTGGCCTCATCGGTCGTTTGGCTTCCGCGAACGATCGCGATGACTTCATCGATATTGTCGAGCGCGATACGGTAGCCTTCGAGAAGGTGCGCGCGCTCTTGGGCCTTGCGAAGATCGTAGGCCGTCCGCTTGACGATCACGTCCTTGCGGTGCGCGATGAAGTGCTCGAGCAGCTGCTTGAGGCTGAGCACCTGCGGCTCGATCGCCACCGATCCGTCGGCACGAGGCGCACCGACCGGTACGAGGGCCAGCATGTTGAAGCCGAAGCTCGCTTGCAGCGGCGTGTGTTTGAAGAGCTGATTGAGTACGATCTTTGGAGTGGCGTTCTTCGATAACTCGATGACGACGCGCATGCCCTTGCGATTCGACTCGTCGTCCATCCGCGAGATGCCCACGATCCGCTTCTCCGAATAGGCCTCGGAAACGGCCTCCAGGATGCGGCTCTTATAGACTTGATAGGGAATTTCGGTGATGACGATCTTGTGTTTCCCGCGCTCCTCGACGATCTCGGCCTTGCCGCGAATCGCAATCGAGCCGCGACCGGTCTTGTATGCTTCGCGGATTGCCTCGTGGCCCAAGATCGTTCCGCCGGTTGGGAAATCCGGCCCTTTGACGATGTCGCAGAGAGCGTCGTCGCTCGTCTGCGGATCGTCGATCAACGTGGCAATCGCGTCGGAAATTTCGTTGAGGTTGTGCGGCGGAATATTCGTCGCCATACCGACCGCGATTCCACTGGAGCCGTTGATCAAGAGCTGCGGCAAACGCCCCGGCAAAACGCTTGGCTCGACGCCTTGATTGTCGAAGTTGGCAACGAACGGAACCGTCTCTTTGTCGATGTCGGCGAGGACGTCGAGTGCCGTCCGAGCCAACCGCGCCTCGGTATAGCGGTAGGCAGCCGGCGGATCGGGGTCGATCGAGCCGAAGTTTCCGTGACCGTCGACCAGCGGATACCGAAGCGTAAAATCTTGTGCCATGCGCACCAGGGCATCGTAAACGGAGCTGTCCCCGTGGGGATGATAGCTCTTGAGCACGTCGCCGATGACGCCGGCACACTTGCGATGCTGCTTGCTGGGGTCGAGCCCCATCTCGCGCATGGCGTAGAGAATCCGGCGCTGAACCGGTTTGAGGCCGTCGCGAACGTCGGGGAGGGCTCGTGAGGCAATGACCGACATCGCATACGAGAGATAACTCTCTCGCATCTCATCTTCGACATTGACCTGCGTTACGGTATCGTTGTTCAATACTTACCTGTATTCATGAATAATGCCCTTCGACTCGGCTCCGGGCCCCACTCCACTCTAACTCTTCACTCCGAAGAGGCGACCTACGCATTTGCCGCAGCGTTCGCGCGGCGCCTGCAGCCCGGCGACATCGTCGCGCTTTCGGGCCCGCTGGGTTCGGGCAAGACCACGCTGGTGCGAGCGATCGTGCAGACACTCCATGGTTCCGATCAAACCCTCAGCCCAACCTTCACGTTTTGGCACCGCTACGATGGTGATCCGCCCATCGACCACATCGATCTTTTTCGGATCGACGATCCACGCGAAGTCGTCGAGCTAGGCCTTGAAGAAGCGTTCCACGGCCACTCGCTCGTGCTCGTCGAATGGTGGCGCAACGCGCCCAATATTCTCCCGCCGCGCCGCTACGAGATAGAAATGGAAGGCGCCGGCGACAATCCTCGCATTCTTTCTCTTCGCGAGCCGTATTGAACGTTCTTGCCCTGGACGGGGCGCTGGGCGGCTTCTCCGCCGCGGTCGCTAGCGAAAATCGAGTGGCCTCCAGCGCACAGGAGAGCGGGAACGTCGCACTCGAGCGCGGTCTCGTCCTCGTGCAGAAGGTCCTGGACGAGGCCGGGATGCCGGCCGGAAGACTCGATCGTCTCGCCATCGGCGTCGGGCCCGGGGGCTTTACGGGTTTGCGCATTGCGATCGCTTATGCCAAAGCGCTCGCCGCCGCTTGGAAACTATCGCTCGTCCCGATCTCGTCGTTCGATCTGCTCGAGTTCGGAAGCTCCTTCGAATGCTCTCTTGCCGTCGTCGTCGGCCGGCCGGGCGTCATCTCGGCACGGTATCGCTGCGAGGACGAAACTAAGCGTGCCTCGGGAAGAATCGCCGAGGTACTCAACGAGCTGCTGCCGCCGTCGGAGGTTGGACTCAAATCGCTCGACGTCGTGGGCGCGTCGAAGGACGTGCTGGACGCACTCGCCGAACGCGGTATTTCGGTGCGCTCCGTCAATCCGGCCGTCACACCCGCAGCCGCAGCCGCAGCTCTGGCAGCCTGCTCGCGCACGCCACCGGGGAGCCTGCACGAAGTGCGCGCCGATTACGGCGAGCTTCCCGCCGCTAAGGCTCCGAATCGCGTAGGGTGCCGCTCGCGTGAAGATGGAGCTTCACCGGCCGGCGCACCGGCCCGATCGCTTCTCGATCGCACCGATGACGACGCCCGACGTCGCCGCGGTCACGCGCATCGAGCGCGCTTGCTTTTCCACCGTCTGGCCGAACGACGCTTTTTACAACGAGCTAAGCACGAATAAATTGGCGCACTATTTCATCGGATGTTTCGAAGAGCGCATCGTCGCCTACGGCGGCATTTGGGTGGTCTTAGAGGACTCGCACGTGACGACGCTGGCGGTCGATCCTGATTACCGCGGCCGGCGATTCGGCGAAGTGCTGCTCCTGAGGCTGATCGACGAAGCGATCGACCGCGGTGCCGGATGGATGACGCTCGAGGTTCGCGAGAGCAACACGGTCGCGCAACGGCTCTACCGCAAGTATGGTTTCACGACCGTGACGATGCGCGCCGGATATTACAGCGACGACAATGAGAGCGCGCTGATCATGTGGGCCGGCAGCCTCAAGAGCGAGCTCTACCGCAACAGGTTAGGCGCCCTGCGCGCGAGCTTAGGGGATTGATGCCCTCGTTTGCACAACTGGTACGGCGCGTTGAAGAAGAGTTGGGACAACGGGACCGGTACGCGCACAGCGTGCGCGTCGCTCGCTGTGCCGACCTCCTCGCGCAACGGCATGGCGCCGATCCGCGAAAGGCGAGGCTGGCGGGGCTCCTGCACGATCTCGCTCGGCTCTATTCGCCCGAGCGGCTCGTTACCGAATGCGAAGCCCGTGGTCTTCCGATCGACATCGCCGAGCGCCTGCATCCAACGCTCTTACACGCGAAGCTCGGTGCCGCGATTGCGAGCGAGCGATTTGGGGTGCACGATCCGCACGTGCTATCGGCAATCGAGAAGCACACGACCGGCGCGCGCGAGATGTCGCCGCTGGACTGCATCGTCTATCTCGCCGATTCGCTCGAACCGAACCGCTCTTTTCCCGAGCGCGGCGATCTTTGGAGGCTCGCACTGGGCGATCTCACCGGAGCTATGCGGGCAGTGCTCCTTTTGACGATGCGCCATAATGCCCGCAAAGGCGTTGCGACCGTTCCGGCAACGCTGGCGGCCGCCGAAAGCTTCGGGCTGACGGTTGCGGACGGAGTTTCGCCGGAGGTAGGCGCATCGGCGAGTTGATCGACGTCGTTCGCGAGAGCGCGCTCGACAAGAAGGGAGAGGGTTTCACGGCACTCGACGTAAGCGGTCGAACGATTTTGGCCGACACCTTTGCGATCGTGACCGGACGATCGAGAATACAAACGCGCGCCATCGCCGATGCCGTGACGGAAGCGGCACGCCTACGCGGCTACGGCGTTTCACGCATTGAAGGGTATGGCGACGGATCGTGGATCCTCATCGATCTCGGCAACGTGATCGTCCACGTGTTCACTCCCGAGCAGCGAGAGTTTTACAACCTGGAACGACTCTGGTCCCTCCCCAATGCTGCGAGCAGCATTGGGGGCCCCGAGAATTCCAACAGGCGCTCCGCTGACGCTGCGCGCCCCCCGGCAGAGCCGGGGTCCCCCAATGCTGCGAGTGGCAGCGCGTCGTGAAACGGAAAAAGACGACCCATATTACCAAAGCGGCTCGCGCCCGGCGCGAGTTCCTCAAGCGTCTAGGCGTCTGGGTTTTTATCGTCTTCTTTGCGCTTAGCGTCGCCGGCGGGCTGATCGTTGTCTCTTCCTCGCTGCGCGCTCGCTGACGCAGCGCGAGAAAACCACAGCCACCCGATAACCATAAATCCGACAAAGTAGTAACCGAACCAGCGCTGCGGCGGCGCCGGAACGGAATAGATGAGCGAGACCGCCGGCACACCGAGCAGTACCACCGCCAGCGCGGAAATCGCGACGTCGATCCAGCGCAGCGCCCCGATACGTTTCACGTACAGACACGCGGCAATCGAGATCGCGGCGTAGACGACGATGAATCCGAACGAACTGAGCGTTCCACAGTTATTGAAAACGTCGATCGGTAGGACGCCGGCTGCCAGCGACGCCGCCGCAATGGAAACCACGACGACGGTAATCAGCGTCACGGCGACGTGCGGTGTATTGTGCCGGGGCTCGATCGCGGCCAGTGCCCGCGGGAAGAGCCCGGCCTTCGCGACGGCGTAGGCGATCCGGCCGGCGGTCGTGATGCATGCCAAACAAACCGAGAACGCGCTAAAAAGGGCACCGATCGCAATCGGAACGCGCAAGTAGCCGATGTGATAGAGACCGACCAGGGTTCCGAGCGGAAACGTTTGCTGGTCCAGCGGCTTTGCGGCGTGCTCTAATCCGACGATTTCGGCATAGGTGGCGATGATGAAAAACGCGCTTGCAAAGACCACGCTCGCAATCACCGCCCGCGGAATCGCGACCAACGGCCGCTTGGCTTCGGCACCGAATGCCGTCGCGCTTTCGAAGCCGACCAGACTGAAAACGGCGGTCATCACTGCAAGACCCCAATTGGGGACGCCGCCTTTGATCGTCAGCTGGTTCGGATCGAGTGCGGGGCCGTGACGCAGCAGAACGATTCCAACGACCAGCAGGATAATCGCTACCGAGATCGCTTCGAGCACGAGCATGACGATTGCCGAAACCTGCACGCCGCGGTAGGCGGCTTGCCAGCACACCGCACCGAGAATGATGGCGATCGCCACGTATATCGCCGGGGTGGGCGCCGCGAGAATGCCGGCATCGTGGAGCAGCAAGCCGACGAAGAGCGACATCGCACCGACGACGGCCGCCGCCACGAAGACGTACGCCCAGAGCAGGCTCCATCCGGCAAGCGCACCTAAGGTGGGGCCAAGATTTTCGGCCGCATACTCGTACATCGAACCCGCGCCCGTGAAACGGCGAGCGAATTGATTCAGGTTGAGGGCGACCACAACGAGCATGCCCGCGCCGAAAAGATAGGCCAGCCACGTTCCGTTGCCGGCGTTGGCGAACATGTACGGCGCGATCAAGATCGGCGTCATGCTCGGCCCGATCAATGCGATCGAGGTTGCGAGCACCTCGACGAAAGTTAGCGATCCGGTCCGTAAGGAACTCGAGGCGCCAACCGTCTCATCCATAGAATCCGATGCTCGGCGACGGGGTCGCGAGTTCCCCCACCGCTACGAAACTTCGCCGTTCGCGGGCGGGTAGGACCGGTCGCAATGTTCTGGTGGGTCATCATCATCGTTGCCGGCTTTTTGATCGTGCGCTCGATCGTCCGCGCCGGTGTCGCCTCGCGCCATTCCGGCGGAGCCGCGCCGCCGGCGTACGGCTATGGCGGTTTCGGCGGCGGCGGCAGTTTCTGGAGCGGCCTGCTTGGAGGCTTGGGCGGCGCGTGGCTGGGCAACGAGTTCTTCCGCAGTGAAGGCGGAGCGCCGGCAGAGGCCGGCCAGATCGCAAACGACTCGCGAGGCTCACATAGCGACGCGGGCCAGGCTGACAATTCGGGCGGCGGCGGCGACGTCGGCGGGGGAGGTGGCGACAGCGGTGGCGGATGGTAGGCGTCTATGGTGCGCTTGCTGTCATTGGTTCTCGCCGCGGTTTTCGTCAATCCATCGTATTTTGGTAGTCTGCACTGGCGGCTAATCGGGCCGTTTCGCGGCGGCCGCGCCCTTGCGGTAACCGGCGTTCCCGGCGAACCGAATCACTTTTACTTTGGGGCGGTTGACGGCGGCGTTTGGGAGAGCGACGACGCCGGGCGAACCTGGAAACCGATCTTCGATCGCGAGGATATCGGCTCGATCGGATCGATCGCGGTCGCGCCCAGTAATCCGCGCGTCATCTACGTCGGAACGGGCGAAGCCGACATGCGTTCCGACATCGCCTACGGCGACGGAATGTACAAATCGGCCGACGGCGGCCGCACTTGGACGCATCTCGGTCTAACGGATACCAAGCAGATCGGTGCGATCGTCGTCGACCCGGGCGATCCCAACATCGCTTACGTCGCCGCACTTGGCCATCCATATGCTCCCAATACGGAGCGCGGCGTCTTTAAGACGATCGACGGCGGCCGGACGTGGAACAAGGTTCTCTACGAAAACGCCGACACCGGCGCAACCGCGCTCGCCATGGAGCCGGGTAACTCAAACGTTCTCTACGCAGCGCTCTGGCAGACGAGGCGACCGCCGTGGAACGTCTATCCGCCTTCGAACGGCCCCGGCAGCGGGCTGTATAAGACAATCGACGGCGGACGCAACTGGACGAAATTAACGCAGGGCCTGCCGGCGAACGTGGGGCGCATCGGATTGTCGATCTCGGCGGCTGCGCCGCGCCGCGTCTATGCAAACGTCGACAGCACTGCCGGTCTCGGTGGAATCTACCGCTCCGACGACGCCGGCGCAACCTGGACGCACGAGAATAGCGAACGGCGGCTTTGGCAGCGAGGCTGGTATTTTAGCGGTATTACTGCCGATCCGCACGATCCCGACGTCGTGTACGTGATGGATACGGCAACCTATCGGTCGAGCGACGGAGGCAAGAGTTTCGACGCAATTCTCGGCGATCCGACGGGCGACGATTTCCACACGCTGTGGGTCGATCCCACAGATTCCAAACGCATGATTCTCGGCAGCGACCAAGGCGTTGTCGTTAGCATGAACGGGGCGAAGACCTGGAGCTCGTGGTACAACCAGCCGACGGCGCAGTTTTACCACGTCGCAACCGACGACGCGTTTCCGTATTCCGCGTACGGCGCGCAGCAAGACTCCGGCGCCGACATGCAAGCAACGTGGAGTAAGTATGGGACGCTCTCGCAGCAAGATTTTCGGCCGCTCGACGTCGGCGGCGAGAACGGTTATCTCGCGCCCGATCCCAAGCATCCGGGATTAGTCTACGGCAGTGCCGGAGGTGCCGGCGGCCCGGGCGCGACGAAAGAAGTCCCCGCCACGGGCTGGGAGCTGAACGTCGATCCGGTCATCGCCTATCCGTCGACGCTCTGGCGCAACACGTGGACGGCGCCGCTGTCGTTCTCGCCTGCCGATCCCAAATCGCTTTACATGGGGCACCAGAACGTCTTTCGCTCGCGTAACGGCGGCGACAGCTGGCAGATCGTCAGCCCCGATCTTTCGCGCCCGAACGAAGGCACGCCGTCGAATCTCGACGCGCCGACGCTAGCCGATAGCAACAACGTGCAGCGCCATGGCGTGGTATACGCGATCGCCCCGTCGCCGATCGTCGCAAACCTCGTCTGGGCGGGCACCGACGACGGCTACATCTGGGTGAGCGGAAACGCTACCGCGAGTGCGCCGGCGGTTCGCTGGCGCAACGTGACGCCGCCGCAGCTGACGTCGTGGAGCAAGGTTGGCATCATTGAGGCCTCGCACTTCAATGTCTCGACGGCGTACGCGGCCGTCGACCGCCACCGCCTCGACGATTACGCGCCGTACATCTATCGCACGGACGACGGGGGCGCGACGTGGACGCCCATCGTCAACGGCATTCCGAACGGTTCGTTCGTCAACGCCGTTCGCGAGGATCCGAAGCGCCGCGGACTGCTCTACGCCGGTACCGAGCGCGGCATCTACGTCTCGTTCGACGACGGTGCGAACTGGCAGGCGCTGCAGCTCAATCTTCCGGTCACCTCCATTCGCGACATCGCCGTACACGGCGACGACCTCGTGCTCGCGACGCACGGGCGTTCGTTCTGGGTGATGGACGACGTTGCGTCGTTGCGGCAGATGGCCGCCGCGCGCGCCGCCGGCGGCGATTATCTCTTCGTGCCCGCGGCCGCGTATCGCATTCGCGAAGGCAATCAGGAGGGAACGCCGCTGCCGCTCGATGAGCCGCAAGTCGACAACCCGCCCGCCGGCCTCTACATCGACTATTATCTCGCGCGCGAGGCGAGCACGCCGGTCGCGATCGAGATTCTCAACGCGGACGCGCGCGTCGTGCGCCGCTGGTCGAGCGCCGAGCCGGCGAAAGCGGCCGATCCCAAATCGGTCGACTTCACGACGCACTGGATCGAGCAGCACCCCGTGCCCGAGACGTCGGCCGGCGCGCATCGCTTCGTCTGGAATTTCCATCAAACCGATTCAAAAGGGCCGTTATTGCCGCCGGGAAGCTACACCGTGCGCTTGAGCGTCGACGGAAAGACGTACGACCGCGCCGCGCGTGTGCTGCGCGATCCGCGCATCGCCGCGACCGACACGGACCTCGTCGCGCAGTACGAGCTGGCGGAACGCATCATCGCGCTGCGAGCCGAAGTAGCCGCCTCGCGCGCGAAGGCGCAGACGCTCGGCGAGAGCTCGCACCTCGCCGTCGCTAAAAAGCAGGCACTACGCGGTGAAGTCATCGGCACAGAGCCGCCCGACGACGCCGACGATTCGATGGGCGCCTACTCGCACGATTTCACGAGCTTCCTGTTCCTCGAGAACCAGCTCGACTATCTCGAGAGCGCCGTTGAAAGCGCCGACGCCCCGCCGACGCCCGATATGCGTCTCGGCCTCGCGAAGCTCGACCGCATCTATCGCGAAACGCTTGCGCGCCTTCACGCAGTCGAAGCGATGGGCCGGTAGAGCCCTAGGACCCTACGGGCTCCTAACGTCCGGCCTGCAGCGTTTGGACGTACCATCGCTCGAGATCGTCGTGAAACTGCGCCAACGCCGGCGTGTGAAGATAGACCATGTGGCCGGACTCATAGAATCCGTAACTGATGTGATCTTGCAGCTGCGGTGAGAGGGCCAGGTGATTGAGCGTGTAGACCGTCGCCCAGAACGGTGTCGCAAAATCGTAGTACCCGTTGCCCGAGAAGACGCGCAGGTTTGGATTATAGGTCATCGCGCTGGCCAGGTCTTGAGCGGTATTGGTCGGGAGCGCGCCGTTGTGTTTCCAATCCCATTGGCGGAAGACGTTGATCTCCGGAAGATAGATCAAGCTCGTTCGATATCCCAACGTCTGGCGCAGATAGGCGTTGCCGGTCGCAACGAAGGCCGCGTCGATGGCGGAATCGGTCGGATCGAAGTCGGAGCGCTCCTGTAAACGATCGAGCATATACGAGGTATAGCGCGCGTCGTAGCGGCCTAGCATCACGCCGCTGTCGCGCAAGAGCTCGGACGAGTAACGCCAGTACGGAATGCGCAGGTTCGAATCGCGGATGTAACGCTCCGATAGCCCGGTGTACTCGTGCAGCTTCGAAACGACGTCATCGTACGTGGCCGGCGAAAGGCTCGCACCTTGCGCCAGCGCGTTGAGATACTCGTTCATTGCAAACGCTTCGACGCGCGGCAGGAGGTCGGCCAGCGTCGTTTGGGGACCCGGCAAGGCGTGATGGTACCAGGCCGCTGCAGCCTCCGTCGGAAGATAGAGCGGAAACGCCCAATCGCCGCCGCCGATTGCCGTCGCCGAGAAGTTCACGTCCCAGTCGAGGCTAAAATCGAGAACCGACGAGAGCAGCACGACGCCGTTGACGCCGATGCCTTGCCGCTGCTGCAGGTAGTTGACGAGCATCGCCGAGCGCGGCGTCCCATAGGATTCTCCGAAGAGAAACTTCGGTGAGTTCCAGCGCCCAAACGTCGAAATGTAACGGGAGATGAACTGGCCGAAGGCCGCCACGTCGGGGTCGACGCCGTAAAACTCCTTCGGCGTTCCTGCGCCGACGATTCGGCCGAAACCAGTTCCCGGCGCATCGATGAAAACTAGATCCGTGCGATCGAGCAACGAGTACTGATTCTCCGCCAAAGTGAACGGCGCGCCGGGCGTCGGAACTCCGTCGCCGACCTGCACTCGCATCGGGGCGAACGATCCCATTCGCAGCCAAATCGTCGAACTTCCCGGACCGCCGTTATAGAAAAACGTGACCGGTCTGGTGCGCGGGTCCGCGCCGTCGAGGGTGAACGCCGTGTAGAAAATCTGCGCCGTTGGCTGATCCTTGTCGTTTTGAAGCGTAATCGTTCCGGCGCGCGCCGTATAGGCGTAGCTCTTTCCGCCGAGTGCGATGACGTGCTGCGTGACCGCATCGGGGGTTCCGCCGCCGGGTGCGGCGGCGACAGCGGTAGCCGCCATCACGACGGCGGCCAAGGTCGTTACGATGCTAAACATTTCGCAGCGCCTCCGCGTACCAGCGTTCTAGGTCGTCGTGGAAGCGCGCGAGCGCTTCGGGATGAAGATAGACCATGTGCCCCGAGTCGTAAAAGCCGTAAGTAATATTTCGCTGGATTGCCGGCGCCAGATAGAGATGGTCGAGTGCGTAGACCGTTGCGAAGAAGGGCGTTGCGAAATCGAAATATCCGTTCGCGGAAAAAACCTTCAGGCTCGGATTGTACGTCATCGTCTGCGCCAGGTCGGGCGTTACGTTGAGGATCTGAGCGTTGAGACCGTGTTTGAAGTCCCAGCTCTGGCCGTCGCCATAAATTAAATCGTAGATGTTCGCACGGTAGAGCAGCGGCGTGTTGTAGTGCAGGACCTGCCGCAGATAGTAGTTCGACATCGACGTGAAAACCGAATCGATCGCCGCATCGGTGGCGTCCCAGTCGGGCGAGACCTCCGGCCTATCCAACACGTAGGTTTCGAAGCGCGAATCGATACGCCCAACGGTCCGCCCGGACTCGCGCAGGAGCTCGTTCTCGAAACGATCGTAGGGAATGCGAAGGTCCGAGCTGCGAATGTATCGTTCGGAGAGGCCCGTGTAACGGTGCAGCTTGGCAACGACGTCGTTGTAACGAGCCGGCGTGGCCCGCGCGCCTTGAGCGAGCACGTCGAGATACTCCGTAAGCGCGAAGTTCTCCACCTCTGAGAGCAGCGCGGTCAGCGCCGGTGCGTCGGGGACCGCGTGATGGTACCACGCCGTCGCGGCCTCAGTCGGCAGGTAAAGGATAAAACCCCAATCGCCGCCGCCGATCGGCGCGCCGTCGTTATAGTCGATGTTCGAGTTCAAGAACGACGAGAGCAGCACGACGCCGTTGAGGCCGATACCCTCGTCTTGCAGGTACTTCGCGAGCGCGGCGGAGCGCGTCGTGCCGTACGACTCGCCGAAAAGGAAGCGCGGCGAGTTCCAGCGGTTGAACCGCGTGATGTAGCGCTGGATGAACTGACCGAAGGCGGCAACGTCTTCATCGACGCCCCAGAGATCGTCGCGCTTGCCGGCGCCGATAATCCGGCCAAATCCGCTTCCGGGCATGTCGATGAAGACCATGTCGGTCTTGTCCAGCAGGGAGTAGCGATTATCGACGATCCGGTATGGCGGAGGCCCCGTTGGTTGTCCGTCCCCGGTCTGCACGCGAACCGGTCCGAAGGAACCCATTCGCAACCACATCGTCGAGCTGCCCGGGCCGCCGTTGTAGATAAACGTCACGGCGCGCTTCGATGGGTCGGCACCGTCGAGCGTATAGGCGGTATAAAAGACGCGAGCGATCGGCTGGTCGTCGCCGTTGCGTAGGGTAATGGTTCCCGCGCGCGCAGTATACGCCAACGTCCGGCCGCCGAGCGCAAGACGGTGGTGCGTGATACCGTCGGGCGTCAACGCCGGAATCGCCGGCGGCTTTGCGGCCCCCGCCGGCAAAGCGATGAAGAGCGCCGCAAGGGCGATCGGGAACACGCGTAATTTGAAGTGCAATCGGGACCTCCAGTGCACGCCGATTATGCTCGGTACGTTTCCGGGCTCCTGCCTGTTTGGTTTAAGCCGGCCATGCCACCGTACGCTTGCTCAATCTCGTCTGCATACTCTTTCTCGACGACGCGCCGTTTGATTTTCATCGAGGGCGAAAGCTCGCCGCCTTCGACGCTAAACTCCGTGGGCACCACGATGATATGGCGCACCTGTTCGTAGCTAGCCAGCGCGCGCGTCTGTTCGTGCACCTCCCGGGTCAAGAAGGCGCGCACGTCGTCGCGGGCGGCGAGCGCTTCGGGGGCAGCTCCGGTAGGCAGCTGCGGCAGCTCGAGGCGCACGAGCGTCCAGTTCGGACAGATCAACGCGAGCGGATACGGCCGCCCGTTGCCCACGACCAGTGCCTGCGCGATAAAGATCGAACGCTTGATGTTGGCCTCGACCCGAGCCGGCGAAATCCATTTGCCCGTGTCGGTCTTGAAGATCTCGTTCTTGCGATCGGTGATGCGCAGGAAGCCCGCGGCGTCGATTTCTCCTACGTCGCCGGTATGCAACCATCCGTCGCGAAGTGCGGCCGCCGTCGCCTCGATGTCGCGATAGTAACCGAGCATGACGTTGCGACCGCGGACGAGCACTTCGCCATCCTGCGCGATCGCGACGTCAACGCCCGTGATCGGCCGGCCAACCGCACCGTACTCGTTGCCCGAAAGACGGCTCACGGAAACGACCGGCGAGGTTTCGGTGAGGCCATAACCTTGCATGATCGGAATGCCCATCGCCAGGAACGTCATCGCGGTATCGATATGAAGCGGAGCGCTTCCGCTGGTGAGAAACGTCACGCGATCCAGGCCGAGCGCGCGTGGAATTTTGTGAAGAACGACGGCCTTGGCGATGATGTATTGCAGCCTCGTCCACGGCGCGGCCGCCGACTTGGAGAGGACCTTCGCGCGCGCGTACTCGCGCCCGACTTCAAGCGCCCAAGGAACGAGCCGTCCCTTGAGCCCGCCGGCTGCCAGCGCCTGACCCTTCACCCCGCCAAGCACGCGATCGAAAATGCGTGGAACGGACGTCATCTCGACCGGACGCACGTCTCTGAGATCCTTGAGCAGTTCGCTGGGGTCGTGACAGATGAAGTAACGCACCTTCGCCAGCAGATAGATGTAGATGAGCGTGTGCTCGTAAATGTGTGAATACGGCAGCACCGAGAGCACGTCACGCCCGCCTTCGATGCCCTCGAAGCCGCAATCGAGTGCGACCTGAGCATCGAAACCAAGATTGTCGTGCGAGAGCATGACGCCCTTAGGGGGCCCGGTCGTCCCGGAAGTATAGATGAGGACCGCGAGGTCGTCGGGCCGGAGCGTCGACTCATACGTCGCCGGAAGATCCCGATTCGAAACGCGCAGCGCCGCGCCGCGCGTTTCAAACGGTTGCAGCCCGTCTTCGCCGCTCGAACCTAGAACGACGACGCGCGGCAGCACCACAGTCGCCTCGCGCAGGCGTGCCAGCGTCTCCGGGCCATCGACGAAGATCAACCGAACGCCCGAGTGTTCGATAATGTACGCCGTATGATCGAGCGCTTGGGTCGGATAGATCGGCACGACGACGCAGCCCGCGAAGATCGTCGCGAAATCGCAGACGACCCAGTCGACGCAATTATGCGCGATCAGCGCGACGCGATCGCCCGCTTCCACGCCGGCATCGCGAATCGCGCAGGCCACGCTCTCAACCCGTTCGAGCAGTCGCGCGGTCGAGGTCGGCGTCCACTCTCCCGCGACGCGCTCGACCAGCGCCTCGTCTCGTCTTTCCGCAAGTGCCGTGCGGATAAGACTGGGCAGCGTCTTTGCCAGGGGCTCCACACTCATGAGGAGATTCCCAATGCGCAACCCGCATAGAGCAGCCCTTCTGGGCTCTACGATAATACGCCGCAAACGACGGCATCGTCGAGAGCGTCGAGATTCTCGATGACGCGCGCTGCTAGCGCGAGCGCGCCGGCATCGGGTGGAAACTCTTTGTTCGGTATTGCGATGACGGCGATTCCCGCCGCGTGCGCCGAGCGGATGCCGTTGGCAGAATCCTCGATCGCCGCCGTTAGCGCAGGCTTGGCGTGCAGCAGCTCGAGCGCGCGGAGGTAGACGTCAGGCGCGGGTTTCCCGCGCGCGACGGCGTCGGCCGAGACGACGACGTTGAAGAACCGATTCCACCCCGTAGTTGCAAGCACGCTCTGCGCGACCGGCAGCGACGCCGAGGTTGCAAGGCCGAGCCGGAACGCCGGCTCGAGCCGCTCGAGCGCCGCATCCGCGCCCAGCAACACGGGCGGACGCCGCAGCCGCGCCACGACCGCGGCGACCACCTGCTGCGCTATCGCCGCCGGCGGCAACGCGACGCCGAGGTCGTCGTGGATGTAGCGGGCCCACTCATCGGTGCGCATGCCGATCATCGCCGCTTGCGCATCGTCGCGCCAGCGGCCGCCGTGCGTCTCGACGAACTCTCGCCGGACGTCACGCCAGATCCCTTCGCTTTCGATCAGTGTGCCGTCAAGGTCGAAAACGACGCAGGGCCTCGGGCCTTCTCGATGTTCTCCCACGCCGGCGCGTATTCTTGATCGGAGGATCGATGAACTTTAAGGTTCGCGCAGATAGGAGCGAGCTCGCTCGAGACGGCTCTGCGTCATTCCCGCGACGTCCAATAGCTCGTCGAGCGATGCGAAGCTGCCTTCGCGCTCGCGCAACTCGACGATGCGTGCGGCAACTGCTCGCCCGATCCCCGGCACCGCGGCGAGTTCCGCGGCGTCGGCCGCGTTCACGTCGACGCTGCTATCTGGTGGAGGCGTCGCCCGGTGCCGGCGCGTGCGCGTCTCGTGCACCCGCGTGCGCGGCGCTTCACCGGCCGCGGGTACGTAGATCTCTTCACCGTCGGCGGCATGCTGCGCGAGGTTGACGCCCGCGGCATCGGCCGATGCTCGTAGTCCACCGGCCGAAGCGACCGCTTGAGCGTACCGGTCGCCAAGATGGAGATGATAGAGACCGGGCCGTACGACGGCGCCGGCCACGTAGACGACGAGCTCGCCGCCCGGCGCATCGCGATGGAAGCGTCGATGGCGACGTGCGCCGGCGGCGACCGGATTGGGATTCGAGCTCGGCGTCGCCACCGAAATCGACTGCACCGCGGCCCGAGGCGCCGGATGCCGGAGCGCGAAGGCGGCAAGGGCGACCGTCGCGGCGGCGACCAAAGCAATTCGTGCGATCATGGTTTCCCATCACGCGCGAGGCGCGCGTCGCAAAGGGTAGCGCAGGGCCGCTCCAGCATGTACCATGCTCTTCATGGCCGGGAGCTACGACTTTCGCACGATCGAGCATAAATGGCAGTCGCGCTGGGAGCGCGACTCACTCTATCGCGCGCCCAACGAAAGCCAGAAACCCAAGTACTACGCGCTCGAAATGCTGCCGTATCCCTCCGGCGATCTGCACGTCGGGCACGCAAAGAACTATACGATCGGCGATGCCGTGGCACGCATGAGGCGGATGCTCGGTTACAACGTGCTGCACCCAATGGGCTGGGACGCATTCGGTTTGCCGGCCGAGAATGCGGCGATCTCGCGCGGGGCCGACCCAGCGGCCTGGACAACCGAGAACATTCTGAACATGCGCCGCCAGCTGCGGTTGCTGGGCGCCGGATACGACTGGTCGCGAGAGATCGCGACCTGCGAGCCCGAGTACTACCGTTGGAATCAGTGGCTCTTCTTGCGATTGTACGAAGAAGGGCTCGCCTATAAGCGCGAGGCTCCCGTCAATTGGTGCCCGCACGACCGAACCGTGCTCGCCAACGAGCAAGTCATCGATGGGCGCTGCTGGCGTTGCCACCATCTCGTCGAACGGCGCAACCTGTCGCAATGGTTCTTGCGCATCACGGCCTATGCCGACCGCTTGTTGGAGGGCCTCGATAAGCTCACGGGCTGGCCGGAACGCACGCGGACGATGCAGCGTAACTGGATCGGCCGCAGCGAAGGCGCCACATTCGCTTTTCGCGTCGAAGGGCTCGATGCCGGCATCGACGTCTTTACGACGCGGCTCGACACGGTTTACGGCGTAACCTTTCTTGCCATCGCCGCGGAGCATCCGGTCCTCAAATCGCTCGAGCAAATCGTCTCCTCCGAGCATACCGCGCAGATCGCGGAGTTTGCAGAGAGCCTGCAGTCGAAATCGGAGCTCGAACGAACCAGCTTGATGGAGAAGCGCGGAATCTTCACTGGCGCCTACGCGATCCATCCGCTCTCTCGCGAGCGCATTCCGATCTGGGTCACGAGCTACGTCCTTGCGGAGTATGGAACGGGTGCGGTGATGGGCGTTCCAGCGCACGACGAGCGCGACTTCGAGTTCGCTCGAAAATACGCGCTGCCGGTCGTAACGGTCGTCGTTCCCTCAACCGCACAGCCCGACGGCGCGTTCGAGCAACCCTACGTGGAAGATGGGCGCTTGATCGCCAGTGAAGAGTTTAGCGGCATGTCGAGCGAGCGCGCTCGCGATGCCATCGCGCAGCGCCTGGCTACGCTTGGCCGCGGGAAGACGAGCGTCAACTACAAGCTGCGGGACTGGCTGATCTCGCGCCAGCGATATTGGGGAACCCCGATTCCAATCGTCTACTGCGGCGCTTGCGGCGAGGTGCCCGTTCCCGACGACGAACTGCCCGTTCTGTTACCGCCGGGCGTGCCTCTGCGCGGCGAAGGTTCGCCATTAGCCGCGGTGGCGGAGTTCGTCGAGACGACCTGCCCGAAATGCGGCGGCCCGGCGCGCCGCGAGACCGACACGATGGATACGTTCTTCGAATCGTCGTGGTACTATCTGCGCTACCTCGATCCGCACAACGACCGTCTACCGTGGTCGACGGAGCGTGCCGCGCAGTGGATGAACGTTGACCAGTATATCGGCGGCGCCGAGCACACGGTGCTTCACCTGCTTTACTCGCGCTTCTTCTACAAATTCATTCACGATCGCGGCGGGGTGCGCGGCCCCGACGAGCCCTTCGAAAACGTCTTCCACCAGGGCCTCCTGTTGCGCGACGGCGAGAAGATGTCGAAGTCGCGCGGCAACGTCGTCGGCATCGACGAGACCGCCGAGCAGACCGGTGTCGACGCGATGCGGCTCTTCTTACTCTACGTCACGCCTCCCGAAGAGACGAGCGACTGGAGCGAGGAGGGCATCAGCGGGCGGGTGCGTCTTTTGAACCGCATCTGGCGCGCCTGCGAACCCTTCTTCGAGGCACCCCTCGAAAGCGGCGCGCGCGAGCTGCCGCCGGCTCGAAACGCCGCGGAGAAGGCGTTGCTGCGAGCGGTGCACGTCGCGGCCAAATCGGCAATCGACGAGACGCTATCGCGGCGCTTTCATTACAATACGACGATCGCAAAGCTCGACGAGCTGGTAAACGCGATAACGGTATCGTCGGGTACCGCGGCGGAATCGGCGGTAACAGCCTATGCCGTGCGGGCGTTGCCGATCCTCATTGCGCCCTTCGCGCCGCACATCGCGGAGGAGCTCTGGGAACGATCCGGTCACACGACCTCGGTGCACCTCGAGCCGTATCTGCAGCCCGACGATCGCGCGCTCGCGGTCGACGAGGTTACGTTGGTCGTGCAAGTCAACGGCAAGGTTCGAGCGCGCATCGTCGTTGCGCCGGGCATCGGGGAGGAGCAAGCCTTCGCACTCGCACTCGAGGAAGCGAACGTTCGCAGTCACCTCGACGGCAAGGAGGTGCGTAAACGGATCTACGTTCCGGGTAAGCTGCTCAACATCGTCGTATGATCCCAACCGCAAATCATTTCGACCCAGGTATGCATCGTGGGCGGGGGCCCGTGCGGGATGATGCTCGGCGTGCTGCTGGCCCGGGCCGGCGTCGACGTCGTCGTACTCGAGAAATATAAGGATTTCTATCGCGACTTTCGGGGCGATACGATTCACCCGTCGACCCTGGATTTGCTTTTCGAGCTCGGCTGGCTCGATGCGTTTCTCGCGCTCCCGCACGACGAGATTCGATCCATCGGCGCCACGATCGGCGGCGAAACCGTGGAGCTTGCCGACCTCAGTCATCTTCGGACGCACTGCAAATTCGTCGCGTTGATGCCGCAATGGGATTTTCTGCGCTTTTTGGCAGAGCGCGGCCGCCGCTATCCAACCTTTCATTTGATGATGCAGACCGAGGCTGTCGGCTTGGTCGAAAGCGGCGGCGAAACGGCGGGCGTGCGCGCGAAGACGTCCGACGCGCAAATCGTAATCGAAGCAAAGCTCGTCGTCGGAGCCGACGGGCGCCATTCCACGATTCGCGCGCTTGCCGGTCTGACGATCGAGAATCTCGGAGCGCCGATGGACGTGCTTTGGATGCGTATCGCCAAGCACCCCGGAGAAGCCGAGCAGCGGTTGGGCAACATCGCTACCGGACATATGCTCGTGATGATCGACCGCGGCGACTATTGGCAGTGCGCCTACATCATTCGCAAAGGCTCCTTCGACGAACTAAAGGCGCAAGGCATCGAAGCGCTGCAGCGAGGCATCGTGGAGCTCGTTCCTTCGCTGAGCGACCGCGTTGCGGCGCTCGACGACTGGTCGAAGGTCTCGATGCTCGAGGTTCGCGTCGACCGGCTCGAACGCTGGCACCGTCCGGGCCTGCTCTGCATCGGCGATGCGGCCCACGCGATGTCGCCGATCGGCGGCATCGGAATCAACCTTGCAATCCAAGATGCGGTCGCCGCGGCGAACATCCTCGCCGATTCGCTGGCATCGGGAAAAACGCCGAGCGAGGCGGAACTACGTCGCGTTCAAGAACGGCGAACCTTCCCCACGAAGGTAACGCAAGCTTTTCAAGTTTTCGTGCAGGACCGGGCGATCGATCCGATCTTGCAGGGAAAGGAAATCGACCGAGCGCCGCTGGTTATGCGGCTCTTCGACGAGTTTCCGTTCCTCCGTCGCCTCCCCGCGCGCCTGATCGGCGTCGGCGTGCAGCCCGAACACGTCCGCACGCGCGACGCCTATGCGTCTGAGGTGAAGAGCGCGTCGTAGAGCTTGCCGCCGATGGCGCCGCCGACGATCGGCGCGATCCAGAAGAGCCAGAGTTGCGCAACGGCCCATCCGCCGACGTAGATGGCAACGCCCGTCGAGCGGGCGGGATTCACCGACGTATTCGTAACCGGAATGCTGACGAGGTGGATCAACGTGAGCGCTAGACCGATTGGAATCGGAGCGAACCCGGCCACGACGCGTTTGTCGGTGGCGGCCGCGATGATGAAGATGAACATCAGCGTCATCACGACTTCGCAGACTGCGCAGGCCAGCAAGGAAAAGTGTCCCGGAGAGTGCTCGCCGTAGCCGTTGCTCGCAAAACCGTTGGCGGTCGTGAAGCCGGCTTGGCCGCTCGCAATGATATAGAGAACGCCGCCGGCGAGGATACCGCCGATTACCTGTGCCACGATGTAGGGAATGACGTCACGGCCGCTAAAGCGGCGCGCCGCCCAAAGCCCGACCGTCACGGCCGGATTGATATGACAACCCGAAATGCCGCCGATCGCGAAGGCCATCGTGAGCAACGTAAGGCCAAAGGCCAGTGCGACGCCCGCGAACCCGATCCCAAGATTAGGGAAGGCCGCCGCAAGTACGGCGCTGCCGCACCCGCCCAGAACGAGCCAAAACGTACCGATGAGTTCGGCGGCGCACCGTTTAGAAAGAGGCATATTTCGAGCTCCTTATCTACGCCTGCAAAGAGTAGGCCGTGCGTCCGTTCGCTTTCCTAGAAGCGGGCACTTTACCCTTCTCTGGTAAGCATTTCACGATAGATTTCCCCCACTCGTTCGATGGTGTCGATATCTGCCGACGATTTGTCGTCGCGTATCCGAACGATACGAGGAAAGCGCAGCGAAAAACCGCTCTCGTGCAGATCGCTCTCCGCGATAATGTCGAATGCGACTTCGAGAACGATCTTCGGCTCGACAGGTATCTCGTGCGAGCGCGCTTTTGCGCGCTGTCGATCGATCGGCAGACGGTGATCGAGAAACCACGGCGTGAGCGCGGCGATCTCCGAGTCGGTAAGGCCGGAGTACGCCTTACCGATCGTAAGCAGGGCGCCGCGTTTCCCGCGCACCGCGAACGTGTAGTCGGAGAGGACCGCCGATCGCTTTCCGTGCCCCCATTCCACGGCGACCACGACCACGTCGAGCGTCGAGAGCTCACGCTTGAGTTTGAGCCACCACTTTCCCCGCCGTCCGGGCAAATACGGTGCGGCGGCGCGCTTGAGCATGAGCCCCTCGTTGCCGCGCGCACGCGCCGCTTCGAACCGCTCGTTCACCTGCGCCGGCGTCGACTCGTCGAAGCGGTCGAATGGCGATAGCTTCAGGTGCGCGCCCGCGGCGAAGAGATCCGCAAGCCGCTCGCGGCGCCGGGAGAGCGGCTCGTCGACCAGCAAATCGCCGTCGAGCGCCAAGAGGTCGAAGACGATGTAGGCAACCGGCACCTCCGCGCGCAGCGACTCCTCGACGACTTTGCGCTGGAGACGAGCTTGGAGGGTGCGAAAGGGCTGCACGCGTTCGTCGCGGATCGCGACAATCTCGCCGTCGAAGATCGCATCCCGCGCGAGCGTTGCAAGCGCCGCGGCCACTTCGGGGTAGGCGGCGGTCACGTCGTTGAGCCTGCGTGAAAATAGGGCGACGTGCCCGTCGCGCAGGTGCGCCTGAATGCGGATGCCGTCGAATTTGTCCTCGACGAGCCATGTATCGCCAGCGAGCTCCGCATACGTTTCGCCGTACGAAATGGGAGTGGCCAGCATGAAGCCGATCGGCGTGCCGTACTCCACGCGCAGCTCGTCGAGCGAGCCGTTCTTCGCCGCCAACGCCACGGCTCCAACGTCGCCGGAGGCCATTAGGCCTCGGCGAACTGCACCGGCATCGGCGTCGAACGCACGCGCAATTGCATCGAGCACGAGCCCTTCGCGTAATCCGACGCGCAAATCCCCGGTGATGATCTTGACGACGTAGGTCGCGACCAACGAATCGTCGCAGGCGCGCAGGATGCGCTCGAGGACTGCCTCGCGCTGCCGGTTCGCGCGTTTTCCGGACGCCTGTGCGACTTCGCCAAACAAAACGTCGAGCATTGCGGGCGTCAGGCGATCGGAGAAGAGCATCGCATCGACCGGCGGGCGCACCAGGGGACCGAGCGCGGCCCCAAGATCGCCCGTCGCGCGATAGCTCGAGCCCAGCGCGGCGTCGTCGAAGCCCCAGACGCGTCGAGCGACCTCGACGATCGTCCGTCCACCGATCGACAGCGTTCGGCGATCGCGAGCCGCGAAGGGATTTCCGGTAAAGAAGCGCGCCGCTGCGATCAAGTCTGCATCGTCGAGCGTGCGAAAATACGATGCAAGCACCGCGATCTTTTCGAGTTTTCCGGGACTCGACGCAATCCGCTGCGCCGTCTGAGCAAACCGCTCCATCGTGGCGCTTGAAGGTTACCCGCCGCGCCCGCTCAGACGCTTGAAATATTCGTACGTCGCACGGATTCCATCGGGCAGATCCGTCGAGGGTGTCCACCCGAGCTCCAAACGAGCCCGCGTCGCGTCGAACTGTGCGTCGCGCGCGTCGCCGGGACGCGGCGGGGCGTGTATCACCGGCGCTTCAAAACCGGTTATCTCGACCAAGCGGCGATAGATTTGATTGACGCTCGTACGCACTCCGGTGCCGATCACGTAACAGCCGCCGGCACCCCGCTCGAGCGCGGCGAGGTTCACGCGCGCGACATCCTCCACGAAGACGTAATCGCGCGTCTGGTCGCCATCCCAATCGATGCGGACGGGCTCGCCCGCGAGAAATTTTCCGATGAAAATGGAAATTACACCGGCCTCTCCGTTGGGATCCTGCCGGGGGCCGTAGACGTTCCCGTAACGCAACGCCGTGAAGTCGAGGCCTCGAGAGGCCTCGTAAAAGCGCAGATAGTGTTCGCCGACCATCTTCGTGATGCCGTATGGTGAGCTCGGATGTTGCGGCGTGTCGTCCGTAATCGGCAGCCGTTCGGGCGTGCCGAAGGTCGCACCGCTCGAGGCGAAGATGACCTTTCTTACGCCGGATTTTTGCGCGAACTCGAGCACGTTGAGCAGCCCGATCACGTTGATTTGAGCGTCATAGAGCGGATCCCGCACGGAGATCGCGACGGAGTGCTGCGCGGCGTGATGGCTGACTACCTCCGGAGCGAAATCGGCGAAGACCCGGCCGATCGCCTCATCTCGAACATCCATGTGAACGAGCGAGACGTTCTCGGGAACGTTCGCGCGGCGGCCGCCGCCGTGTTCCCAAAGCGAATCGATCACCAGCACGTCGTGACCGGCCGCGCGATAGGCGTCGATGACGTGCGATCCGATGAAGCCGGCCCCTCCGGTTACGACGATACGCATTTCGCGTTCTCTAAATCGCGCGAGCTAGCCACGGCGGCGAGTCGTCGCAGGGGAACGCTCGTGCCGAGCGGAGTCGAAGCGCCGATGCCATTGTGGGGGCTCCTTTGCTTTGCGAGCGTTAGCGTGCTGGGAACGTTGGCCGTTATGCCGTTGGGTCCCGAGGCTCGTCCCTTAGAAAGCCTCGGTTTCGTCGCGGTTGCGGTTTACGTTTCTTTCGGCCGCGAAGCGCCGCGATTTCGCGCCGCGTTGTTCGTTGCCCTGGTCGCCGCGGCAGGCAACGCCGCATTCCATCAGCGCAACCAACAGGATCTCACCGAGCACCGCACGGCGCGCTATGGCGCGACGCTCCTGGAACGCGAGGATGAAGGCGATGGTTCGTCATCGCTTACGCTTGCACTCGACAACGGCGCGGTAGTGCAGGCGCGCGTACGCGACGAGGTTCCTCCGGCCGGCGCGCGGTTGATCGTACGCGGACGGCTTGGGCCGTTTGACGAGGCGCGAAATCCCGGCGAGCCAAGCGAACGCGAAATGGAGCGCGAGCGCGGGCTGGATGGCCGCCTCGATTCGGCCGCCATCGTTTCTGTTCTTGGAACGAGTTGGAACGCTCGCATCGCGCTCTCGCGCGCGCACGAATGGGCTCACGTTGCGCTGCGCGAGCGTCTCGGCGAACCTGCCGCGTCCGTCCTGGCAGGCGAGCTTTGGGGGGAGCGGTCGTCGTTGCCGCCGGCGCTGCGCACGGAGTTCCAGGAAACCGGTACGGTGCACATCTTAGTTACCGCCGGTTTGCACATGGGCGCGGTGACCGCGCTCTGCCTTCTCGTACTGCTCTTTTTCGGTCTGCCGCGCTGGTCGACGTGCCTGATCGCCATCGCGCTTGTCTGGGGCTTCGTTTGGTGGAGCGGTTCACAGCTGCCCGCGCAGCGCGCCGCGACAATGGCAACTGCGGTGCTTGCCGCGCGAGCCTGCGGACGCGCGACCTTTTCGTGGAACGCGTTGGGAATCGCCGCCGGCGTCATCGCATTCCTGCGCCCGCAGAGCGTCGCCACAGCGTCGTTCGCCCTGTCGTTTTCATGCGTTGGCGCGATCTTTGCGTGTGCCGGCCCATTGGAGCACTGGATCGAGGCACGAGTCGCCCTGCCGCAGCGTGTGCGCGAAGCGCTAACCCTAACGCTCGCGACGCAGCTCGGGACGTGGCCGCTCGGCGCGGCCGTCTTCTTACAGTTTGCGCCGTACGCGCTCGCAGCGAACTTCGCGATCGTCCCGTGCGTGGCGCTGACGATGGCGTTGGGCGCGGCGACTCTCGCACTGTGGTGGTGCGCCCCCGTGGCCCAAGCCTGCGCGAATCTCAACTCGTGGCTGCTCGCGTGGATGCTGGGCGTCGTGCAAACGGTGAGCCAGCTTCCCTACGCGGTGCTGCCGATGACGCCGGCTCCGGCCTGGTGCATCGCCGCCTACGACGTCGCGCTTCTCGCAGCGCCGGCGTTATGGCGAAGGAACGCGCAAACCGTTGCGATCGCGGCGCTCGTTTTGGCGACCTCGTACGTGTTGTGGCCGCCGCGCGCGCTCGACGGACGCTTGCGCGTGACCGTGCTCGACGTCGGGCAGGCCGATGCGATCGTCATTCAAACACCGCGCGGTCACGCGTTGATCGTGGACGCCGGCGGACGGCTCGAGCGCGGCTCGCAGGGCGACGACTCCGTCGCCGAGCGGGTGGGCGAGCGAACCGTCGTGCCGTTTCTATTGCGGCACGGCATCCATGCAGTCGATGCGTTGATCCTCTCGCATCCGCATGGCGACCACGCCGGCGGTGTGGCGCCGGTGCTTCGGCATCTGCGCGTCGCACAGTTCGACGACGGCGGTCAGCGCTACGCCGGCCACGCCTATCGCGACGCGGTCGCAACGGCTCAGCGTGAAGGCGTGCCGATCCTCTATCCTCGCGCCGGAATGCAATGGCGTACCGACGACGGCGTGATCCTGCGATTTATCGGGCCCTCACTCCCCTTCATCGAAGGCGGCAACGCGATCAACAGCAACTCCGTCGCGTTCGTCCTTGAGTACGGGCGATTTCGCATGCTCTTCACCGGCGACGCGGGCAGCGAGTCGGAGAAACGGTTTCTGCGAGAGAGAGTCGATCTTCACGCCGACGTTCTTAAAGTTGGACATCACGGCTCGGCCTACGGCTCGTCGCCGCAGTTCATCGCCGCCGTCGCCCCGCGCTATGCGATCATTTCGGTGGGGCGCCACAACCTCTTCGGGCATCCCGCACCGTCGACCGTGGCAACGCTGCAACGTTTCGGCACACGCATTTTTCGCACCGACGAAGATGGCGCGGTTACGGTTATCACCGACGGAGCGAACATCGCGGTCTCGACCATGTTACCAGAGAAAAGTTAATCGGGCCGTTCCAGCGACGCGCGGTCCCATTTCGCGAGATTCGCCGCCGCCTCATACGTCGAGTTAAAGAAATCGAGCACCGTGCGATCCGGATCTGTCGACGTGCGCACGCTCTCGTACGGTAGCAGAAACTCGCGCAGCCGATCCGTCCAGTATCCCGGCGGCGCGACGTTCGCTTGCGCAAAGCCCGGCGGCTCGGGATAAGCGTAGGCGTAGAACGACGCCTCGATTCCCGGACCGCCCGGCCAAAAGCCGACGCTCTGCTCTTCGCGCGAGTAGGCTTCGCGCGTAACCCAGTCGGGCAAATTCGGAATGCCGCCGGGATGCGGCGGCGCAAGGCGTCCCGAGAAGCGCGTGACCGCCAGATCGAAGCTGCCCCAAAAGAAATGCACGGGACTCGCCTTACCAAGAAACGGGGCGCGAAAATCCTTGCAGAGCCGGTCGGCTTGGAGCAGCGCGCGGAAGAAGCGCTCGACGTAGGCCTTGTCGTACGACGCGTGGACCGTATCTTCGTCGAAGCGCACCGCATCGGCGATTTCGTTGGGCATCGTGTTGATTCGGACGTCGAAGTCGAGCGCTCGCAGCTCATCCATGACGCGCCGATAGAACTCCGCGACCGACATCGGCTCGAGCGTAAAGCCGCCCCTTTCGCCGTCACAACCGCGGAGCTGCAAGCGTGACCCCAGAAAATCGAAGTCGATCGACAGCCGCCGGCCGCCGGAATACGGCATCGCCGCCGTTGTCAGACCGAGCGGCGTGACGTAGAGCGCGACGTTCCACCAGTGGTTGACCAGCGGCTCCAGCTTGAGACGGATTTTGCCAACGATCTGCGTCCAGAGATGCAGGGTCGCAAGCGTGTCCTTCCACTCGTCGTACTCGAGTGCGGGCCAACGATCCATCACAATTAGTGGCCTGTAACCACTAGCTTTGCGCGGGCACGATCGGCAGCTCGATCTGGTTAGGATCCGCCTCGCCGTCGAGGGACGGCGGCCGGAAGTGCTGTGGAGCGAAGCGCAGATACATAATCGGGATCAAGATCAACGTGAGGATCAACGAGCTCGACAAACCGCCGATCACGACGATCCCCAGCGGTCGCTCGGCCTGCGAACCGGGATCGAGCGCGAGCGCGAGCGGCAGCATGCCGGCGATCATCGCTACGGTCGTCATCACGATCGGGCGGAACCTTGCGTGCGCGCTCTCTTTGATCGCTTCCAGCTTGCTCATCCCTGCTTCTCGCAGTTGATTTGCGAAGTCCACAAGCAGGATTCCGTTTTTCGCCACCAGCCCGACGAGCAAGATCGCGCCGATCATCGAGAATAGGTTCAGCGTCTGGTGCGTCAGCGCTAGGGCGCCTAGGGCGCCCACGACCGCGACGGGCACCGTGAACATGATGATGAAGGGCGTCACGTAGCCGTTGTAGAGCGCCACCATCAACAGGTAGACGAGCAGGATCGAGAGCGCCAGCGAGATGCCCATCTCCGTGACGGTATCGTTAACATTCTCCTGATTGCCGCCCGCGACTGGCGCGACGGTGACGTTCTTGGGGAGGTTGAGCGCGCGCAGGCGCCGCTCGAAACTTCGCTGCACGTTCGACAGAATCGCGCCAGGTGCGACGTTCGCTCCGATCAGCACGACGTTGCGCCGGCTGATGCGCATGATCAGCGGCGGGGCCGGCGACATCACGAGCTTGGTAATGTCGCCGACGCGGACGATCGACCCATTGTTCGCGCGAATCGGAATCGCAGCGATCTGACCCAGCGAGACCAGATCGCTCTCGGGATAGATCACCTGCACGTCTTTGAGGCCCTCCGGCCCGGTGAACTGCGTCGCCGTGTCTCCGCCAAAGGCGGCGCGCACGGCCGTCGACGCCGTCCCGATGCTTGCATCGAGTGCGCGCGCGTTGCCGCGTTCGAACTCCACTTCGACCTGCGGCGCGTTGTCGGTCAAGGACGTCGTTGCGTCGATTGCACCTGGCGTCCCGGCAAGTGCGGCGTACGCTCGAGCGGCGGTGGGCCCCGGATCGGCCGTCAAGCTGGAAACGACGTATGCTATTGGTTGCGCTATGCCGCCCGACGGATCGGTCGCCGGCACCGCGACGACGTTCGCGCCGGGCAAGAGCCGGCCGATCCTCGATCGCAAGTTCGTAACCCAATAGGACGTCGAGTGCGACCGGCCATCCTTCAGAAAGAGATGAATCTGAGCGATCGCGCCATTGTTGATATAACCACTTACTTCGCCCTGATAGGCGCCGGCTATCGACGTCTCCGATTGCAAGTCGGCAACGCGGTCGACGAGTCGCTCCGCTCGCAGCACGGCTTGCTGCGTGGCCGTTAGAGGCGTTCCGGTTGGAAAGCCGATGTTCACGAAGATCTCGCCGCGATCGACCGGTGGCATATACTCGAAGCCGACGATTCCGAGCGGAATAAGCAGTAACGCGAGAACGAGGCTGCCGAACGCGATCCACACGACCAGCGCGCGGTGCTCGAGGCCCCACGGGAGCGCGCGCTGCGTGTACCAGCCACGCACTCGATCGAATCCATGGCCGAACCGGTCGACGATCCGCCACGGTTTCCACCTCGAGTAGAGCGCCCAGCGTCCGGCCAGCGCCGGCGTGACGGCAAACGAAACGAAGAGTGAGGTCAGCGTCGCGACCGTGACGACGAGGCCGAACTCGCGCAAGAAAAGACCGACGGAGCCGGGCAAGAACGAGATCGGCGCAAACACGACGACGATAACCAGGGTGATCACGATCGTCGCCACGCCGATTTGAGTCAATCCATTGATCGCGGCAAGGCGGGGCTCTTCCCCTTCGGCGTGATGGCGCTCGATATTTTCAAGCACCACGATCGAATCGTCGACGAGGATGCCGATCATCAGCGTCATCGCCAGCAAAGAAACGGTATCGAGCGTAAATCCTACCACTCGCATCGCTGCCAGCGTCACGAGAAACGACGCCGGAACCGAAATCATTACCACGATGGCATTGCGCCACGAGCGCAGGAAGAAGAGCATGACGATCGCCGTGAAGATAATTCCTTCGATTAGCGTTCGCGTCACGCCCGAGAGCAGCTCCTTGGTGTAGGTCGACTGTACGCTGAGCACCGAAAAGTTGATGTCCGGGTACTGCGCGCGCAGCGCCGGCAACGCCGCAAGAACCGCATTCGAGGCGGTAACCTCGCTCGCGCCGGCGGCCTTCTGCACGTCTAGCTCGACCGTAGGCTTTCCATTGGTGTACGCGTAGACGCGTTGCGTCTCGTAGGCATCCTGCACGTTGGCGACGTCGCCGATCCGGTAGAGCCGCGCCGATGCGCTCCAGGGGTACACCGAACCGCTCGAGCTCGTACTCGAAGCGGTCGTGGAGTTGCCGAGCAGGAGTTGGGCAACCGTCGGCACGTCGGTAATGTCGCCGCGAATGTCGAGGTTGGTTTCGCGATTCGGTTGATAGACGATGCCGCCCGGCGCGCGGACGTTGTTGTTCGCGACGGCATTGATGACGTCGGTCAGCGTGAATCCCGAGGATTGCAGCGCCTGCGGCTTGACGTTGACCTGAATCGACGCGGTCACGGCGCCGTTCTCCTGAACGTACGAAATGCCGGGGACTTGTTCGATGGCCGGCACGACCGTATTGGTAACGATCGCCGAGAGGTCGCCGAGCGAGAGCGTCGAGGACGATGCGCTCAAGGAGACGACGACGGCTTCGCTCGGATTATAAATCGAGATCTGCGGTGTCGGCAGGTCGCTGGGAAGCTGGTGCAGCGAGTTCTGGACGCGCCCCTGCACCTGCACGAGATCGGTGTTCTGATCGGACGTCAGCGAAAAGACCGCCACGATCGAAGCCTGGCCCGGCTGGATCGACGTTTCGATGTAGCTCAAGTCCGGAGCGCCGGCGATCTGGTCCTCGAGCGGGCGCACGATCGCGTCGCGCATCTCCGTCGTCGAAGCGCCCGAATACGTGAGCAGCACTTGAATCGACGGAACGTCGTAGTTGGGGAGCTGCTGTTTGACGAGATTGAAGCCGGCGATCGATCCCGCGAGCAGCACGAGCGAAAGGAAGACCGTGACCAGCGTCGGCCTGCGGACGAACAGCCGAGTTAACCACATAACTAGACGCCCGCCACCGGAGAGTACCGCATCGCCGCCGAGGCCGTCTCGGTCGTGCCGCGCGGCTTTGGTCCCAGCCACATGAACATCACCGGCACCAGCACCAGCGTCAGTAACAGCGAGCTAATTAGACCTCCGATAACGACGATGCCCAAGGCTTGCCGTTGGGCTGCGCCGGCATCGAGCGCGAGCGCTATCGGCGTCATGCCGGCGATCATCGCGCACGTCGTCATGACGATCGGGCGGAATCGTTCCCGCGCGGCCTCGATCATCGCGGCGCTGCGGTCCATTCCTCGCTCGACCATATGGTTGGCAAAGTCGACCAGCAGAATTCCGTTCTTCGAAGCCAGCCCAACGAGCAGCACCGTTCCGATCAGCGAAAAAAGATTGAGCTCCTGATGGGTTATCGCAAGCGACGTCAACGCTCCCACGGCGGCGACCGGCACCGCGAACATGATGATGAAGGGCAAGCGGTAGCTGTCGTAGAGTGCAACCATCAGCAAATAGACGAGCAAGAACGAGAGCAGCAGCGCCGTGCTCATGCCGCGCACCGTGTCCGAGAGATTCTGCTGCTGGCCGCCGACGTTCGCTTTCACCGCCACGCTCGACGGCAAGCCCAGCGTCGCCAGCCGGCGCGTGAAGTTTCGCTGGACGATGGACTGCACCGCGCCCGGCGTAAGGTTCGATTGGACGTGAACCACCGTCTCACGATTGGTGCGCGTCATCAGCGGTTCGGACGGATCCTCCACGTAGCGGGCAACGTCGCCGACATACGCGAGCGTCCCGCCGAGCGTGCGTACCGGTATTCGGCTAACCGCCCCCAGGCTCGTCTGGAACGACCGCGGGTAGAGCACCTGAACGTACTTCGTACCGCGCGAGGTCGTGAACTGCGTGGCCAGCGTACCGCCGAACGCAGCTCGAATTCCGCCGGCCGCTTGTCCGATGTTGATGCCCAGCACGCGCGCTTGGTCACGATCGAAGTAAACGTCGACCTGCGGCGCGAGTTTCTCGGCGGAGCTGTTGACGTTGGCGGTTCCCGGCGTCTCTCGCAACGCTTCCGCAATCTTTGCCTCGTAAGCCTCAGGGTGGTCATCCGTCGATGTAATCAGATAGTCGATCGGTTGCGCGTTGCCGCCGCCCGTACCCGTCGCCGGGATGGAGACGACTTTCGCGGTGGGTGCGACTTGCTGCGCGATGCGTCCCAGCACGGGCGCCCAAAAATTCGTAGAACGGCGGCGATTTGTTTTCAGAAAGACGTGAATCTGCCCGACGGATCCTTGGACGAGAAGCCCGCCGAAGTTCGACTGTGTCCCGCCCGCCAGCGCCGTCTGCGATTGGACGTCGGAAATTTTGGAGAACCGCGCGGCTAGTGCCGCGATCCCGGCATTGACGGTCGTAAGCGGCGTGCCTATCGGATAGGTGGCTTGCACGAAGATCTCACCGCGATCGACCGGCGGCATGAACTCAAAACCAACCGCGCCCAACGGCACGAGAAGCACGGCAAAGATCACCGCTACGCCCGATACGGCGACCACCGGCACCGGACGTCGCAGCGCCCAAGGAAGCGCGCGATGCGCGTACCACTGGCGCAGGTTCTCGAAGCCTTCCGCAAACCGCTCGATCGGCTTTGGCGCCTTCCAGCGCGAGAGCAGCGACCAGTTTCCCGCAAGCGCGGGCGTCACGGTGAAGGAAATGCAGAGCGACGTCAAGGTCGCGACCACGACGACCAGCGCGAACTCCGACAAGAACTTCCCAACGGTTCCCGGCAGGAACGCAATCGGGAGAAAGACCACGACGTCGACGAGCGTGATGACGACCGCCGCCGGGCCGATTTGCGTGCGGCCCTTGATGGCCGCTTCTTTGGGCGCCTCGCCGTTTTCGTGATGCCGCTCCACGTTTTCGAGCACCACGATCGAATCGTCAACCAGAATTCCGATAATCAGCGTCATCGCCAGCAGTGAGACGGTGTCGATCGTGAAGTTGACGAGCTTCATCGCGGTGAGCGTCACGCACAGCGACGCCGGAATCGAGATGAGCACCACGACGGCGTTGCGCCACGACCGCAAGAAAAAGAGCATCACCACGGCCGTGATCGCGATCGCTTCGATCAGTGTGTGAAAGACTCCCCAGATCTGCTGCTTCGTGTAGGAAGCTTGATCGTTGAGGATTTGAAAGTTCATCTCGGGGTAGGTCCGCTCGATCGCCGGCAGCGCTTGCATGACGTTCTGCGCGGCCGTGACTTCGCTCGCGCCCGTCGCCTTCTGAATGCTCAGCGAAATCGTCGGTACCGTTCCGACGTAGCTGTACTGTCGCTGTGGCTCGAAGGAATCGGTAACGGCGGCGACGTCGCCGACACGGATCAGACGAGCCGAAGCGCTCCACGGGTTCAGACTCGAGAGCGCCGGTCCGGCGTAGCTGCTCGAACCGCCCGATGCGGCGCCCGTCGTACTCTGCGTTTGCGCGGGCGCCGCGGTCGCCGCGGCCGTCGCACTACTCTGCGCGATGGCGCTCGCCGCCAAGTTCGGCATCGCTGCCGGAGCCGGGGACGCCGAAGCGGAGGCCGAGGGCGACGGCATCGGCGAGGACGAAGCGATCGGCGCGGGCGTCACGACGATCGCCGGCGCGGCCGCCGCTGCCGATGCGGCGGGGGCGGCGCTGGATTGCGCCGCAGGCGACGGCAGCGCAACCGTGGCGCCGGCCGACGAGGCGCTGCTCGACGAATTCGCAGGCGCGCCCGGAGAACCAGGCAGCGCAGGCTCGTTATACGATGCGTTTCCGAAAGTCGAGGTAAACGGCGACGACGCAAAGACCGGCAAATCCGCGACAGTCGCCGCATTGCTGACGTCGCCGCGCACGTCGATGGTCGTTTCGTGATTCGGAAGATAGGCGATACCGCCCGGCTCGCGCTCGTTGTTCTGCGATATCGTGCTCACGATGTCGTTGAGCGTCAGTCCGGAGGCGACGAGCGAGTTGGGATTGACGGTCACCTCGATCGCCGGCGTCACCAATCCTCCAACGTTGACGTTCGAGACACCGTCGACTTGCTCGAGATCCGGCACGATATTGTTGGTGACGATCGCCGAAAGCTCGCCCGCCGTAAGCGATGGCGAGCTGAGGCCTATCGTGAGGATCGTCGCTTCCGCGGGATCGAAGGTGCCGACGGTCGGTGCGGGCATGTCGCTTGGAAGCTGCGATTGCGCCACGAGAAGGCGGCGCTGCACCTGAACGAGGTCGGTCGTCTTGTTCGAGTTCAGCGAAAAGACGGCCGAGATCGTCGCTTGGCCTTGTTGAACGGTCGTGTTGATGTGGTCGAGATCGGGAGCGCCGGCGATTGCGTCTTCGATCGGCCGCACCACGGCGTCGCGAATTTCCGTCGTCGAGCCGCCCGGGTAGCTCGCGCGCACGGTAATGGTGGGAAAATCGATATTCGGAAACTGCTGCTGCACGATCGTCATCAACGAGATGGCGCCGGCGACGCCGATCAGCGCCAGGCTGACGAAGACCAGCGCCGGCCGTAAAACGAAGAGACGGGTGGGCCACATACGATCGCTTCCTAGGGAGCGGGGCTTTGGGGCCCGGGGCTTTGGCCCGCGATCTGCTGGCCCGCCGTGATGCCAAGCTGCCCGTTGGAGACCACTTTCGTACCAGCGGTAATCCCAGTGACGACGGAGGTCTTTCCGTCGCTCCCGCGTTCTTGGACCTTCGCGAGTTTCGCAGTGCCGTCGGCATTAACGACCATCACGCTCTGGTGCGAATCATCCAGGAAGGCGGTCGAGGGCACTCCGATGCCGGTGACTGCGGGAAGATTGATGGTTCCGGTCACCGCCATTCCCGACTTCAAACGGTATCCGGGATTTGCAAGGATCGCCTCAACGGTGAAGTTCGTCGAGCCGGGTTGAACCTGCCCCAGGACCGCGTTGATTCGCCCGCGGTAAAGGGACGTGTTGACGCCGGCCACGGCAACCGAGACCGCGGCGCCGCGTCGGATGCGGAAAACGTCCTCGGACGACGCGTTGAGCTCGGCATAGACCGGGTCGAGCTGTTGTACGGTGAAGATCGTTCGCGAGCCCGGATACTCACCAGGATTGAGGTTGCGATTGACCACCACGCCGTCCACCGGCGAGACAATGAGAGCCTTGTCGATCTGCGCTTGAATCTGATCCGCCTGCGCGTGCGCCGAGGCGGCGTCGGCCTGGGCCGAAGCGACGTTGGCGGCCTGGAGCCCTTGCTGGTAGTTGCCGTTGACCTTCGAGTTGAGCACCGCCGACGAAAGGCTGGCTTGCGCCGATTGCGCTTGCTGTTGATCGTTGTGCACCGTCGTGCGCTGTTGGTCGACTTGCTGTTGCGAGACGTAGCCGCTGTCGAGCAGCGTTTGGTAACGTTGGAGGTTGAGCTGATCGAGCTTGAGCGTCTGCTGCGCTTGCAGCAACGTTGCCTGCGCGTTGCGAACTTGATCGCTGCCCTGCCCGATGTTGAGCTGCGCCTGATATTGAGTTTGCGAAACGCGGGCGTCCGAGGATGCCGCGCTGCGTTGCGCGGCCTCGAGACTCGCCCGTAAATCGGTCGTATCGAGCACCGCCAGTACCTGGCCGCGCCGGACGATGTCGCCTTCGAGGACCGCGACGGAATCGGTGGGCTCGGAGAGCGCGCTAGAGATCGCGACGTTCTGATACGGCGCGACGATACCCGCGATTTGGACCGTCGGATGGACCGTTGACGGCGCAGCGGTCGAAGCCGAAACGGCGGCTGGGCCCGGCGATGCGAAACCGTGGCCGCGATGCTGGCGCCCGCCGGCACAGCCCGACGAGAGGAGCGCGATCAATGCGAGAGATGCCGTCAGCCTCATTTGAAACAAATATCCTACTTCGACGATGCACAGCTTCGGCTGAGAGTTCCCGCCCACCTGAAGAGGGCGCCGAGCACGACGACAAAGGCCACGGCACCGATCGCCGTCGAGGCCTTCGCGAAAGCATCCCCGACGAGCCCGAGGGGTTCGGGGCGGCCGGTCGAGACGATGAGCCCGGCCAACAGCACACCGAAAAGACTTTCGCCCACGATCAATCCCGACGCGATCAGCACGCCGATTTGCTTGGCGCGGACGTCGCCGGCGCGCGCGGCCCAGCGGTTGTATAACCACCCAATTACGGCGCCGACGACGACCGGCGCCGTCGTCGATGCCGGCAAATAAATGCCCAGCCCGACGGCCAGCGGCGGCAGCGCCGCGCGTTTGGTCGTGCGCAACAGCTCGTCGGCCGCAACGACAATCGCACCCACGAGTGCGCCCGTTGCAATCAGGGACCAATCGATTTGACCGCCGATCACGCCTTTGGCAAGCGCCGAGATCAGCGTCGCTTGCGGCGCGGGCAGCGGCTGCGCGATCGCGTTGTGCAGATTCGGCGCACCCGCAAAACCGTAGCCTCGATTGAGCAAATTGAGGATCGGCGGAATCACCAAAGCGCCGACGGCGACGCCGAAGACGAGCGCGACCTGCTGTCGCCAGGGCGTCGCGTCGACGAGCTGTCCGGTTTTTAGATCCTGCAAGTTGTCGTTTGAGATCGTTGCGACGCAAAGGAGCACCGCCGTGACGAAGAGTGCGTACGCGATCAGTTCCGACGGCGCGGTGACGCCCGTGAACCTAGCGATAACGAGCAGCATCAGCGACGCGCCGATCACGACCAGAATCGCCAAGCCCGAGACGGGACTGTTCGAAGAACCGATCAGGCCCGCCATGTAGCCGCAGGCGGCCGCAACGAAGAACCCCGCGATGACGACGTAAATCACGGCAGCCAGCGTGAGCCAGCCGGCAATCGGCGTCAGCCGGCCGCCGGCAAGAAAGTTCGCAAGCAGGAATGCCAGTGGGATCAAACAGGCAACGCTGATGAGCGCGACTATTCCAATCGGCAAGTCCCGCTCGGTTCTCGGTTCCTCTTGAGTCTCTCCGAGGCGTCGACGCCGAGAAGCCGCCAGTGCCGAAGCGACTCCCGCGGCCACGGGGCGCGCGAGGCGCCCGAGAGACCACAAGGCCGCCACGCCGATCGCACCCGCGCCGATGAAGCGCACTTGATGCGACCAGACCGTCGTCGCCACGTCGGCTGCGGGGCCGGCTGCCGGATGCAGCGCGGTGAGAACGGGCGTCGCGATGCCCCAGGCGATGAAGAGTCCGGTCAGCATTGCGAGACCGACGGAGAGACCGATCAGTTGCCCCGCGCCGACGAGCGCAAGCGAGAGCGAGAACCCCAGTCCGGTGGTTGCGCTGCCGACGCGAAAGTAGCCGGCAATTTGACCGGCAAAAATTCGCGTGGCGACGATTACGGCAAAGCCGGCGGAGGCGAGCGTTCCGCCAACGAGCGCCAGCAACCCGGCTCGATTGCGCTCATCGGCGACGCCCGCGGCGGTGCCGACCTTCAGCACCTCGGCCGCGGCGACGCCTTCGGGATAGGGCAAACTCGATTGCGTCACCAGCGCGCGCCGCAGCGGCACGCTGTACATCACGCCCAGGATGCCGCCGATCGCGCAAACTCCGAAGCATTGCGCGAAGGGAAAACCGCTCCACCACCCGATCATGATCAGTCCGGGCAGCACGAAGATCACGGCCGAGAGCGTTCCCGCGGCGGACGCCACCGTCTGCACGATGTTGTTTTCGTAGATCGACGAGTTCTTGAAGGCCCGCAAGACGGCCATCGAGATAACGGCGGCGGGGATAGTGGACGCAAACGTGAGCCCCACTTTTAAGCCGAGGTACACGTTTGCAGCCGTGAACACGAGCGTCACGGCGGCGCCCAGGAGCAGGCTGCGCGCGGTGAGCTCCACTCGATCGTTCACGACGCCTACTCTTGCGCGGCCGCGTGCGCACGGCCTTTTTGAAGCACAGAGCAAAGCCCGTAACTTTCGCTACGGGCTCTGCGTATCTCCGGTCATTCTCGCCTGTTTGAAGCGGTTTCCCGCTTCTCACCGACGTTTCGATCCGGTTTTCGATCGGCCTCACTCGGATTTGTTGCGTATCCGCAACGCTTCGTCAACGTGCTTCCAATCGCGGCTCGATACGGTCCGCACTTCGTCATTACACGAAGTCTTTGCATGCTAGCAAAAACGCGAAGACGATTGCAATACGTTCGACGCGTCGTCCACAAGGGTTCCACAACAAATTGCGGTTACCCACAGTTTATCGACACGCGCGGGACGCTTAGGGCCGCATTGTCGACATCGGCGTCGGCGATGCCATCGGCGACGGCGACGTCGTGGGCACTGGTTGGGCAGTCGCGGCGAGCGCCGAGGCGCTTGCTACAAACGTTCCGACGAAGACAAGGCCGACGAACCAACGTTTCATGAGCGGATTCCCTCCTACTGGTTGCTGAAATTCTGGTCTCCTGTGGCGTCCTACCCAGGGACTGACCGCCCCTAACGCCAGGCCCGGCTCGAGAGGGCGTGCAAACCAGGTTCGGGCCGATGGGTATTATGAAGGGATGGGCGTCATCGATTTAGCCCTGCCAGGCAGCGTCGCGGCCGAAACGGATCCGATTTTCGAACGCGTGGAACGCATCATTCCACGAGTCGAGTGGCCGCTGCATGCTCCCTACGTGGCGGCAATCAATCGCCTCAAACGCGAACGCAACGCCGTGATCCTCGCCCACAACTACCAGGTGCCGGAAATCTTCTATACGGTTGCGGACATCGTGGGCGACTCGCTCGCTCTGGCGATGAAGGCCTCGGAGACCGACGCCGACGTCATCGTGATGTGCGGGGTCCACTTCATGGCCGAGACGGCGAAGTTGGTTAATCCGAGCAAGACCGTTCTGGTTCCCGATCTGCGAGCCGGGTGCTCGCTCGCGGAGTCAATCACGGCAGCCGACGTGCGCTTGCTTCGTTCGGCCTACCCCGACACGCCGATCGTTACCTACGTCAATACCTCGGCGGAGGTTAAAGCCGAATCGGACGTTTGTGTGACCAGCGGCAACGCGGTGCAAATCGTTGAAGCGCTCCACGCGCCGCGGGTCGTCTTTCTTCCCGACGAATACCTTGCCAAGTACGTCGCCTCGCAGACCGACGTCGAGATCATCGCCTGGAAGGGCCACTGCGAAGTGCACGAGCGTTTCAGCGGGGCCGACGTTCGGCGGTTTCGGGAAGGCGATCCGACGCTGACGGTGCTGGCTCACCCCGAGTGCCCTCCCGACGTGCTCGCGGAGGCCGATTTCGTGGGTTCGACGCAGGGGATGACCGAGTATGTCGGCGGCCTCAGCGAGGCGGGCGGCGCGCGCGTGCTCCTCATGACCGAGTGCTCGATGGCAGACAACGTTGCGGCGCGCTATTCAAACGTAGAGTTCGTGCGGCCCTGTAATCTCTGTCCACATATGAAGCGCAATACGCTGCCCAAGGTGCTGCACTCGCTCGAGGCAATGGAATACGAGGTGACCGTGGCTCCCGAGGTGGCGCAGCGCGCCCGTCGCGCGGTCGAACGAATGCTCGATTTCAGCCGCCAACCGCGAGATTAGGCTCTTTTACGTGGAAAGTTCGCGCAGCGATGCGCTCGTGGTCGGCGCCGGCATCGCCGGTTTGGTTGCGGCGCTCAAACTTCAACCCGCCAACGTGACGGTCTTGTGCAAGACTCGGTTGGGCAAGGGCTCGGCGACCGACTGGGCACAAGGCGGGATCGCCGCGGCAATGGGCGCGGACGATTCACCGCGTCTGCATGCCATCGATACGCAGCGCGCCGGCGCCGGCATCAGCGACTCGAAGATCGTCGAGATCCTCACGCAAGATGCGCCCGCGCGGGTCGAAGAACTCCTCGAGCTTGGAGCGGCGTTCGATCGCACCGACGCCGGAGAGCTCGCTCTGGGTCGCGAGGCCGCGCATCAACGCCGGCGCATCGTCAAAGCCGGCGGCGATGCGACCGGCCACGAGATTCTCAAGACGCTGATCGAAGCCGTTTGCGCTCGCTCCTCAATCGAGATCGTCGAGAACGTCGCGGCCGAGGATCTGATCGTCGACGGAAGCCGCGTCCTCGGCGTCGTGGCGCGCGATAACGCAACCGGCGAGCGGATGGAACTCCGCGCTCGCGCCACCGTACTGGCCACGGGAGGAGTGGGACGCCTCTACCGCTTCACCACCAATCCGGTAGAGGCGACCGCCGACGGCATCGCAATGGCGGCCCGCGCGGGAGCGCTGCTCGCCGACATGGAGTTCGTTCAGTTCCATCCGACGGCGCTCGCGATCGGGCGCGATCCAATGCCGCTGGTGACCGAGGCCGTCCGCGGAGAGGGCGCAACGCTGGTCAACGACCTCGGCGAGCGCTTCATGACGGCGATCCACCCGGATGCCGAGCTTGCGCCCCGCGACGTCGTCGCGCGGGCAATTTTCGAGCAACAGCAACGCGGCCGCACCGTCGGACTCGACGCCCGGTCCGCCATAGGGGCGCGTTTCCCGCAAGCCTTTCCGACGGTTTTTCGATTTTGCATCGACGCCGGCATCGATCCACGCGTGCAGAACATTCCGGTCGCACCGGCGGCGCACTATCTTATGGGCGGCGTTGCCGTTGATGAGTGGGGGCGGACGTCGCTCGAAAACCTGTGGGCCTGTGGCGAGACGAGCGCGACGGGCGTCCATGGCGCAAATCGGCTCGCCAGCAACTCGTTGCTCGAAGCGCTCGTCTACGGATCGCGCGTTGCCACCGACGTCGCCAACATTCGGCCCTGGAAGCCCTCGGGTTATACTCCACCGGTTCGAGCGCGTTCGATCCCGGTTGCGCGCACGGGCGCCGCGCAAGCCCAAGCGATTAACGATCTGCGCAACGTCATGTACGCCAACGTCGGATTGGTGCGCAATGCCGGCGGGCTGCGTGAAGCGCTCGCGCGCATCGCCGAGCTCGAAGCCGCCGCCGGAGAGGAAGGGCCGTTGCGCAATCTGCTCGTCGCCGGACGACTGATCGCAGAAGCCGCGTTGGAACGGCACGAAAGCCGCGGCAGCCATTATCGAAGCGACTACCCGAAAACCGATGAATCCCTCGCAAAGCGTTCCTTCAGCCGGTTACGCAGCGTCGCTTGAGCTCGTCGCCGCACCGATCGTGCGGGCGGCGCTGCTCGAAGATATCGGCCGGGGCGGAGATCTAACGACCGATGCCATCGTCGAGCCGCAGCGTCGTGCGCGCGCCCGAATAATCGCGCGGCGCGGCGGCATTCTGGCCGGCCTCGACTTCGCTGCGATTGCCTTTCGATTGCTCGACGAGGAGATTGAGATCGTGAGGTGCGCGGCGGAGGGCGATCGCTTCGAAGCCGGCGCCACCGTCGCGGAGATCGAGGGCCGTGCGCGCGCGATTCTCACCGGCGAGCGAACCGCACTCAACCTGCTCGGCCGGCTTTGCGGAGTGGCAACCGCGACTCGCACGCTCGTGGAGCTCGTCGGCGGGACTTCGGCCCGCATAGCCGATACCCGGAAAACCACGCCGGGGCTGCGCGCCCTAGAGCGTTATGCGGTTTGGCGGGGAGGCGGCGCCAATCACCGTTTCGGTCTCGACGACGGCGTGCTGATCAAAGACAATCATCTGGCGCTGGCGCGCTCGATTCGCGCGGCCGTGGCCGCGACGCGCGCTCGTGTGGGCCACATGGTGAAAATTGAAGTCGAGGTCGACACGCTGGAACAACTGCGCGAAGCGATGGCGGAGCCGATCGACGCGGTTCTCCTCGATAACATGACGCCGGCGCAGCTGGCCGACGCGGTCGCCATCGTCGGGCGGCGAGTCCTCACCGAGGCAAGCGGCGGCGTGACGAAAGAGAACGTCGTCGAGATCGCGGCAAGCGGCGTCGACGTCATTAGCGTCGGATGGCTCACTCATAGTGCGCCCGCGCTCGATCTCTCCTTAGAGATCGAAACGCGTTAGTGGAACAGTAAGAGGGCGAAGGCCACGATCGCCCCGATGGCGGCCACGAAAAGCGAGATGATGTAGCCGGTCAGACTCGAGAGCGCGGCGACTCGCCCTTCGCGCAGTCCGCGATCCGTATCCGAATAGCGCCGGGCGCCCAATAATGCCACGAAGATCCCGAAGATCGCCATTGCCGTTCCGAAGCTCGTTGAAACTCCGGGCCCCTCGCCTTTTTCGTGAACGAGCGTGGCGAACTCACGCGCGAAGAGCGAGAATCGGGCGATGACGAATCCGAAGGCGATGAAGGCGAGCGCCGTCCGAACGTAGGCCAAGTAGGTTCGTTCGTTGGCCAAGGAGTCGGTAGCGCGCACGGCGACCATCGTAGGGTTCTCCCGCTCCTTCTCCAGCATGACCCCTGCGGCGTTAGGCGAAATCCGTTCGAACCATGTCTGCCGAACAAAACACCCCGCTCCCGGCCGAAGCGGAGCGCCCGAATCAAGCCTTCATACCCCCTGCGCAGCTGATCGAATTCATGGCGACCGGCTGGATCGATCGACCCTCCGTCGCGCAGCCGCACCCGCAAGCGCAGCGATTCGCGCAGCGACGGGCGGCACTTTCGCAAGCCAACCGGGGGACCTACGTGGTCGTTCCGGCCGGCCTCGAGCGAGTCCGCGCCAACGACACGTTCTTTCGATTTCGCGCTTCCAGCGACTTCGCGTACCTCGTCGGTAACGGCGAACCGGGCGCCGTTTTGGTGCTCGAGCCCGACGGCGCGCGGCATCGCAGCCTGCTTTTCGTTCTCGATCACAATCGCGGAACGCCCGAGTTCTTCACCGATCGCCAAGTTGGAGAGCTGTGGGTCGGGCGCCACCGCGGCGTCGCGGAGAGCCGGAGCTATTACGAGGTTGACGATTGCCGTTCGCTAACACGGCTCGCCGGCTATCTTCACGAGCTGCGCGACGCGAAGTATCCGCTGCGCGTCATGCGCGGGCACGACGAAGCGATCGATCGCGTCTTCGAGCGCAGCGACGGAGATGCCGAACTCGCCGAGGCTCTCTCTGAGACGCGGCTGATCAAGGACGCGTACGAGCTTGCCGAGCTTCGCAAAGCCTGCGCAATCACGAAGCTCGGGTTCGAGGATGCGGCGCGAGCGATGCGGACCGCAAAGAGCGAGCGCGCGATTGAAGCCGCGTTTTGGAGCCGCGCGCGCATCGAAGCGCAATGACGTCGGGTATTTGACCATCGCGGCCGCCGGCGATCATGCGTGCACGCTGCACTGGACTCACAACGACGGCCGGTTGTCGCCGGGCGAACTGCTTTTACTCGATGCCGGCGTCGAATGCGATTCGCTCTATACCGCCGACGTCACGCGCACGCTCCCGATCTCGGGACGATTCTCGCCCGAGCAGCGGACGATCTACGATCTCGTGTGGGAAGCGCAGCGCGCAGGCATCGAGGCCGTTGCGCCGGGCAACGACTTTCTCGAGCCCGGCCGGCGCGCGGCAGGCATACTCGCGCAAGGCCTGATCGATCTCGGCATTCTCAAGGTTTCGCTCGACGAAGCGCTCGATCCGGATCGGCTGCTGCACCGGCGCTACACGCTTCACGGCGTCAGCCACATGCTCGGCCTCGACGTCCACGATTGCGCGAATGCCCGCGAAGAAGAGTATCGTTACGGGCGTTTGCGTGAGGGCATGGTGCTCACCGTCGAGCCCGGACTTTACTTTCAGCCCGATGACGGAACCGTTCCGGAGCGCTTTCGCGGCATTGGGGTCCGCATCGAAGACGACATCGCCGTCACGAGCGAAGGCGCCGAGAATCTCTCCGGCGCCATACCCTCGAAAGCCGACGAAGTCGAAGCCTGGCTAGCTCGCTAGGAGTCCGACGGGCTCCTAGGGCGTCGGCATGACCGATGTGCCCGGCGGAGGCGTCGGGCCCGGCGGTGGCATCGGGCCAGCAGGTAGGCCGCCTCGACGCAAGGCGTCTAGCTCGTCTTCAAGGGGCCAACGACCGAACGCCAAGATCACCATACAGATCAGCTGGCCGACTCCGGGAACTAAGTTGAGCAGCGACAGGGCTCCGTTGAATCCCGCTTTGGCGAAGATTCGCCAGTAGATCCAGATCGTGAAGACGACGAGGCCAACGATGACGATGCCGTACACGACAATCATCGTCGCGATGAAACTGGCCGCAGTAGCCGAGTTATCGTTCATGCTTGAAACTCTCCATTCGTAGCAACGTTCGAAGAAGCGATCGTGCCGGACCGGCACGTCAGTGCACAGTTCAACCTCGCGGCGGCGAGCCCCACCCGGATTGCAAATACGCGCCATCGACAACGATGACGGGCACCGTGGGATCGCCGGCGCTATAGGCCAACATTCGCTCGCGCGCCTTGCGATCGTTTTGGGCGTCGTAGCGCTCGTACGAGGTTCCGTGTGAATCGTAGTAGGCCATGGCGCTCTTGCAATAGGGACAACTCGGAGAAATATAAAGCTCCAGCTTCGCGCCCGGAGGAAGGTGCTCTGCGTCGAACTGCAATGCCATGCCGCTGATCTTCGTACCGACGCCACTGGGGAACCTGCGAGACGTCACGCTGAGAGCGATCGACGTTTTGCGCCAGGCGGAGATTGTCGTCGCCGAAGATACGCGCGTCGCGCGCAGGCTGCTGCGGGCGCTGCAGATCGAGGTCCGAGAACTTTGGAGCTATCGCGAACAGAACGCCGCCCACGTGACGCCAGGAATTCTCGAACGAGCGCGCACCGGGATCGTCGCCGTTACCACGGATGCCGGGATGCCGGGGGTCTCGGATCCGGGAAGCGACCTCGTCGCGGCGGCGCGTCTCGCCGGCGTACCGATCGACGTTCTGCCGGGCCCCTCCGCCGCCACGAGCGTCGCGCTCTTGTCGGGTTTTTCGCTGCGCCGTTTCGCGTTTGAGGGATTTCCGCCGCGCGCCGCCTCGGCGCGGCGCGCGCGGTTTGCCGCCGCATTGCAGTCGAACGCCACTTCGATCTGGTACGAATCGCCGCAACGGATTCACGCTGCTCTCGCCGACCTCGCAGCAGTAGCCGCCGACGCACAGGTTTTCGTCGTCCGGGAATATACCAAGCTTCACGAAACGCATTATTGGGGAACTCCGCAATGCGTGGCGGCGCAGATCCCCGATCCGCCGCGTGGTGAGGTGGCCTTCGCGATCGCACCATACCGTGTCGCGGCCGTCGAGCGCGACCGGCACGAAGAGGTAAGCGACGCCATCGACGCCCTGCTCGAGAGCGGTCAACGAGTCGGCGACGTGGCAAAGGAGCTGGCGGCGCGCGGCCTCGGCGACCGGCGCCAACTCTACGCGGCCGCCGCGGCGCGGAAGGCCGCCCAGAAAACACCGCAAAGACAGCGATGAAGCCTATGGAACGCTCCTATTACGTCACGACGCCGATCTACTACATCAGCGGAAGCCCGCATATCGGCCACGCTTACACGACGATCGTCGCGGACGTATTGGCGCGCACCGCACGCACGTATCGTCCAACGTTCTTCTTGACGGGGACCGACGAGCACGGCCAGAAAGTCGCCAACGCTGCAGCGGCCGCCGGCAAGACGCCGCAGGAATGGTGCGACGAGCTGGTGCCGCGTTGGAAGGAGCTGTTTGCCGCGTACCACGTGCGCTACGACGACTTCATTCGAACGACGGAACCCCGCCACGTCGAAAAGGTTCGACGCGTCTTCGAACGATTGCGGCTCAGCGGCGACGTGTATCTCGGTAAGTACGAGGGCTGGTACTGCGTCAACGACGAGACGTTTTGGCTCGAATCGAAACTGGTCGAAGGTCGCTGCCCCACGTGCGGCCGCGAGGTGCAGTGGATATCGGAAGACGACTGGTTCTTTCGGCTCTCCGCCTACCGGGATCGGTTGCTGGAGCATTACCTTGCGCACCCACAGTGGGTCCAGCCGCGCAGCGTCTATAACGAAATGATGTCGATTCTCAACGAGGGCCTCGACGATCTATCGATCTCGCGAACGAGCTTCGATTGGGGCGTTCCGATCGACGGCGGCGGCGTGATATACGTCTGGCTGGACGCTTTGCTCAACTACATCACGGCGATCGGCTGGAGCGAGGACGACGCGCGTTTCAATGCGTGGTGGCCCGCACAAACGCAACTGGTCGGCAAAGAGATCGCTCGCTTTCATACGATCATCTGGCCGGCGATCTTGTGGGCTCTTGGGGAAAGCGTTCCCGATCTCGTCTTCGCACACGGTTGGATTACGGTTGACGGCCAAAAGATGGGCAAGAGCGTCGGCAACGCCGTCGACCCGTTTGCGCTGGCGCGACGTTTCGGCGCGGATTCACTGCGCTATTTCCTTTTACGAGAGGCGCCCTTCGGCAGCGATTTTTCGTATTCGGAAGAGAAGATCGCGCAACGGCACAACAGCGATCTCGCCAACGATCTCGGCAATCTCTTGCAGCGCACGCTTTCGATGCTGCAACGCTATCGAGACGGCATCGTGCCGGATCCCGCCGGTGGCTCGGACGCGGAGCTCGTGCGCCGCTTCGCGCCATTGCCGATGGTCGTTCGGCAACGAATCCTCGATCTGCACTTTCGCGAAGCGCTCGAGGGGGTTTGGGAGCTGGTTACGGCGCTAAACCGAGCGATCGACGAGCGCAAGCCGTGGACGCTCCATAAGGAGGGGCGCACCGGCGAGCTCGATGCCGTGCTCTACGATCTCTGTGAGGGACTGCGCTGGATTGCGATCCTGCTGCATCCCTTCATGCCCGAACGCATGAGTGAGATGTGGCAGCAGCTCGGCAGTCCCGGCGAGATCGACGAGGATTGGTCGTCGTCCCTGCGCGCATGGGGTGGTCTCTTTCCGATCACGCAGACGGCATTGGCTGCGCCCCTCTTTCCGCGCGTCGAGCTGCCGGCTCTAGCGTGATCGATACCCATTGTCACTTGCACGATCGCGCCTTCGACGACGATCGCGCGGAAGTCGTCGAGCGTGCCCGCGAGGCTGGGGTTCGCGCGATGCTTACCGTTGGGGAAGATTTGGCCGACAGCCTCGCGGCCGTTGACGTCGCGCGCCGCTACGGCATCGTCGCGGCGGTAGGGATTCATCCGCATGAAGCGGCGAGCGCGCCGCAGGACCTCGCCCGCCAACTGACCCCGCTCTTGCGGGAGGAGGGCGCCGTTGCGCTCGGCGAGATCGGGCTGGATTATTACTACGATCGCAGCCCTCGCGACGTTCAAGTCAGGGTCTTTCGCGAACAGCTTCACATCGCGCGCGACAACGCGAGCCCGGTGATATTTCACCAGCGCGATGCGTTCGACGAGTTCACGCGGACCTTACGCGAAGAATGGAAGTCGGCGATGCGCGGCGTCGTGCACTGTTTTACGGGCACGCCCGCTCAAGCCCGAGTCCTCTGCGACGAGTTCGGTCTCTTTCTGGGCATCGGCGGGGTCCTGACGTTTCCAAAAGCACAGTCCGTACGCGACGCGGTCCGCGACGTCGGCATCGGCGCGCTCGTCCTAGAAACCGATTCTCCCTACTTGGCACCGGTGCCCAATCGCGGCAAACGCAACGAACCGGCATACGTGACGCGTACCGCCGCCAAGCTCGCGGAGCTCCTCGCACTCCCGCTCGACGAAGTCGTCTCGGCAACCGATGCCAACGCGTTCAAGCTTTTTGGTATTTGAAGGGTTTGGCCGTCTGCCAATCTGCTTCGAGCCGGGCGCGAACGGCCGCGACGATCTCGGCATTTCGCGTATCAAGGCCCCAATCGGTGCTATCCGAACCGGGTGCCGCAATCGTCGCGTTGGCCGAGCCTAACCACGCGGCCGTTCCAGCGACGGCGAGTTTCTCCGAGTCGTCGCAGATGCGCGCCGTCACGCCATCTCGAACCAGCGCTTCGATAACCTCGCGTTCGCGCGCTTTTCCGGACAGGTCGCGTGCCGACACGAGCAGCCTTGGAGCGGCGCCGGCGAGGGCGGCTTGGCGAAGTTCGCTGTAAACCTTGTTGCAGCAGCCGAAGGATTCGCTTTCGACGATCACGCGGTCGGCGCTGGTCGCGCGGTCGATCAGCCGGCCTTCGCGCGCGAGCGCCTCGTGCTTGATCATCGGAATCTTCGCGACCTCGGCCGGATCGTCGACCTTCAATACGAGATCGCCGGGATGCCAGTTCTTTTCGTCCAGATAGAGCGTGCCGTCGACGGCAAGCACCTTCGCATGAAGCGGATGCCCCAGCGTCACCGTGGCGCCGGCAGCCCGGAGCTGGGCGGCGACGTTCCGGTTTTCCTTCGCTAAATGGGGGCTGTTGAATGGATGGCCCTCGAGCGCAACGCTCACCTCGGCCCCGCGCTGCGCCGCAGCTCTAACGGCCTTCAAAACCGGACCCCACACCGTGTATGCCTGAAGATCGATCCGATGGGCCCGGCATAGTGCCCGGCAAACTTGCGCCGTCGAACTCAATTCCGCCATGGCGCAAGCCATCACGACGCAGGCGGACGATAGCTAGTGGCTGGCGCCCCCTCCGCGGCCAGGCCGCGGAGCGATCGAAGCCGGAGCTAAGCGGCCCGGTGGCTATGCTGCAGCGCCGGCGCAGCTGCGATGACGAGCCTCGCGAAGCGCGGCGAGGCTACATCACTGTTGTTGACCGCTTACCGGAATCATCAGGTGGGCGTAGGGCGTCCCCGACCACATCACATACGGGTTCGTTGGATCCGCATCGGCGCTGGTTGGGTAGCCCATCGTTTTGGCAGAGGGACCGACGATCATCACGTGGGGTCCGGTCTTCACCCAATGGTTGCCGGCGGTTGGTGCAGTCGCGTAGGGATCCGTGTTGCTTGCGCCATTATCGCCGGCCAACATATATACAAAGCCGACGGCATCGGGCGGAGCGGTGTGCGTCATCCACGCGCGCGCCCATTGCATGGCGTTGTTGTCCAAGCACATGGCGTTAGCACCGGCGACCATGCAGGTAAAGCCGTTCGAGCCCGTTTGAAGGGCCCGCATGGTGCCGCCTGCTTGCATCTGCACGATCGTCGCGCCTTTAACGACGGACGCGGGCGCCGCGGTCATAACCTTTGCGATGTAGTCCGAGTCTGACATTGCCCCCGTCGGCTGAGCTTGAATCGCGACTGGGGCGACAGCTATGACGATTGCGATCGGCAATCCGAAGAACATGGGACGAAGCATAATTTTACTCCTCCGAGCTGTGGGAAGAGCAACATTCGGCTCGGCCACGCCAGTCCCGCTCGATTCCGTGCCTATCCGCCAGTAACTAGCCCCCCAGGGGGAGAGCGGAGCATCACTTGGAAGCAGCCGTATCTGCAATGAACTTCACGACCAAGGAGCTTGCCCCCAGCGACGCCGAGCGTAGCGAAGCGGAGCCGAAGGGTGCCTTCGTTCGCGAAATGTTCGCTCGCATCGCGCCGCGCTACGATCTCGCCAATCGAATGATGACCGGAGGTCTCGACGAGCGCTGGCGCCGCCGGGCTATCAAGTTGCTCGCGCCGCGCGCGCATGCGCGAATCCTCGATCTTTGCTGCGGGACGGGCGATCTGGTCTTCGGGCTGCTGCGCAGCGATCCGACGCTGGACGTCATTGGAATCGACTTCTGCCGCCCGATGCTGGATCGTGCGCAGGCGCGCGCCAAGCGAGTCTCTCGAGAAAACGCGCGGTTCGTCGAGGGCGACGTCATGGCAATGTCCTTCCCCGACCAAGCGTTCGATGGCGCGACGATGGGCTTTTCGCTGCGCAACGTTGTGGACGTCGATGCAACGCTTCGGGAGATTTTTCGGGTTCTGCGGCCGGGCGCGCGCTTCGTCAACCTCGACGTCAGCAAAGCGCCGAACAAACGATTCAAGCAGTTCTTCGATCTCTACTTTTACGGCGTCGTGCCGGTACTGGGCGGAATCATCGGCGGCTCTCGTGAGGCGTATCGTTATCTTCCAAACTCTTTGATTCACCATCCCAACGCGCCGGAGCTGCGCGACCGGTTTACGCGTGCCGGATTTGTGGACGCCGGCTATTTGCCGCTCGTGGGAGGCACCATCGCCATTCACTACGGGCGGCGGCCATGAATCTCACCCACTCTTCGTCGAGCACCGATGGAGATTTGGAAGCGCTCGTCGAGCGTTTCTTTCGCGAGCGGTTCTCGACCGACAACTCAATCATCACCGAGGCCGTCAAACGAATGCTCCGCGCAGGCGGCAAGCGACTGCGTCCCCGCGTCACGCTGCTCGCGGCGTCAGCCTGCGGCGGGAACCCGGTCGACCATCTTCACCTCGCGGCGTACATGGAACTCATTCACGTCGCGACGCTGATTCACGACGACGTCGTGGACAACGCGCAAACTAGGCGCGGGGTCAACGCCACGGCGGTGGACTACGGCAATCGGGTGAGCGTATTAGCCGGGGATTATCTCTTCGCGTGGATTTTCAAAAACGTGACGCTCAACTATCCTCACCCCGTGCCACACGTGCTCTCCGCAACGCTGGCCGAAATCTGCGACGGCGAGGTGCTGCAGCTGCAGGCGCTGGGGAACCTCGACCTTCCGCTCGAAACGTACGTCGAGATCGCGCGTAAAAAGACCGCCTCGCTCTTCGCGGCTTCCGCCCAGTGCGGAGCGATCATGGGCGGCGGCAGCGCGGTCGACATCGGGGCGCTGCGCGAATTCGGCGAAGCGCTCGGCATCGCGTTCCAAATGAAGGACGACCTTCTCGACGTGACGGCGGACGAACGATCACTCGGCAAGCCTGCCGCGAACGATCTAGTCGAACGCAAGACGACGATTCCGCTCATCGCCGCGTTGGCATCGGGCAACGGCGATTTTCGCGCGCAGATGCGAAGCTTCTACGAGGAAGGCGGGAACGACGCTATTCCCTCGGTCGTGCTCGGGATCGAGCGCGAAGGTGGGCTACGCGCGACTCGCTCGCAGATCGCTCTCTTTGTCGAGCGCGCCAAGCAGGCGTTGGAGCCGATTGCGCCGAGTCCGGCGAAAAGAGAGCTGGCACAGCTTACCGACGCCCTTCTATACTGAGTGCGAAAGGGATCATCGACATGAGTTTACATCCGCTTCTCGCGATAATCGACGCGCCGATCATCATCGGCATCCTCGTCATCGGAGCGCTTCTTTTTGGAGCCGATAAGCTTCCGAAGCTCGCTCGAAGTGCCGGTCAGGCAAAGAAAGAGTTTCTGATGGGCCAAGTCGAGGCCGACGAAGCGGCGGCGAAGGCTCGCGAGGAGGCGCGCTTGCGGACCGAGGCCGCGCACGCCGACATCATGGATAATGTCGAGGCCGGCTCGTTCTCCGGTGAAGGCGTTCCGCCGCCGACGCCCGGTAAAGGCACGCCCAGTTCGTAGCCAAAGCCCTTCGACTGCGCTCAGGACAGGCTCTGTCGAAGAAGCGAAGGACCAAGAGGCGATGTGGGATCAAAAGGAGATGCCGATTACGGAGCACCTACGGGAGCTCCGTAATCGTCTCCTGATCTCGATTGCAACCGTCGGCGCCATCGCCGTCGTGCTCTTCTGGCCCTCGCAGTTCGTCATTCGCGCGATGATGCGGCACTACTTCGGAGGCTTGCAGCTCCACGCGTTCGGGCCGGCCGACGTCATTTTTACCGAGCTGAAGTTCTCGGTCGTGGGAGGAATCGTCGTTGGCCTGCCGGTGCTGCTGACGCAGCTCTGGCTGTTCGTCGTGCCGGCGGTCCATCCGCGCACTCGCCGCATGGTCTATTCATTCGTCGTACCGTCGGTGTTGCTGGCCGCGCTCGGGCTGGCGTTCGCGCACTTCGTCGTGATTCCGCGTGTCATTGCGGCACTGTTGCAAATCACCGATGCCGTGGCGACGCCGACCTTTGGCGTTGCTTCGACGCTCAACTTCGTCATCGTCCTGCTGGCGCTCTTCGCAATCATCTTTCAAACGCCGATCATTCTTATCGGTCTGGCGCGTCTGGGCATCGTGAGCGCCTCGTCGCTCATGCGTTACCGCCGGCATGCGATTTTCGGATTCTTTATCGCCGGCGGACTGGCCGCGCCCGACGGCAATCCGATTACGATGGCTCTGTTGGCGGTGCCGATGTACGTGCTCTACGAGGTCTCGATCTGGGTGATCGTACCGCTCGAACGACGCTGGCGTCCTTCGACAGGGCCTGTCCTGAGCGAGCGAAGCGAGTCGAAGGGCTCAGGATGACAAAGTGACGGCCGCGGTGCGCGGGCTCTACGCCGATTTCGTACGGACCTTTGGGAGCGTACTCTTCGCCGTCTCGCTTTTCGTCGTTTGGGGAGTGCTGACGCTGCTCGGTGTCGTCATCGACCAGGGGCGAGATCCGAACGTTTATTTTGAATCGTACGCGGCTCCTATCGCGCGCGCGATCTTGCGCCTCAATCTCGACAACGTCTATCACTCCCCGTGGTACGTCGGCATCATCGGTCTGATCCTCGCATCTCTAGCGGTCTGTACGTTCAAGCGAGTCGTTCCGGCGCGGCTCCCCGCGTTGCGCCCGGTCAAGATTGAAAGCATTCCGCTCCACGCGCACTTCGAGGCCGCCGGAGATGCCGATACCGTGCGCAGCCGCCTCGCCGAATTCTTCGCCTCTCGCGGCTGGCGCATTCGGGAGCGAATCTTTGGCGGCATCGAGTGGAGCTTCGCCGACAAACATAATTGGGCGCGGCGAGGCGTGCTGATCGCGCATGCGGGCTTTGTGATTCTCGCGGCGGGTACGACGCTCTATTGGGCCCGCGGCTTTTCAGGCGAGATCGCGCTGCTCGACGGCCAAACCTCCCAGATCCCGAATACCGGCGCCGTCATCCGGCTCGACGATTTCGCTTATCGCATCGCGCCAACGCAAACCAAGAGCGGGATGGTCTACCAGCCCATCGATTACGTTTCGCACGTTACGGTGAGCGGCAAGAACGGAATCCCGGCGCGCATGACGGTGCGCGTCAACCATCCGATCGATATCGACGACACGCTCTACTATCAAGCCAGCTACGGTTTCGGCATGCGTTTTTCGGTAACGCACAACGGACGGCGCGACGCGGCGCTCTCCGGCCGCACGCTGCTGGAGGGCGATTCATTGGATCTCCCCGGAACGCAGCGCAACGTTCTGTACGAGCGTTTCGCTCCGACGGTGGACAAGCAAACCGGCATGCCCACGGCCGATCCCCGCGTCAACGATCCCGCGGTCGTGCTGGGAGTCTCGCAAGGCGGCGCGCCTCTGGGGGAGGCGCTCGTACCGCTTGGATCCCGGATCGATCTTGGGGGCGGCTGGGGACTGGAGCCGCAGAAGTACGTGATGTACAGTGGATTCCAGTATCGTCACGATCCCGGAGTGCCGCTCGTCGGGATCGGCGCGTTCGTGCTGCTGACGGGCCTGATTATCTCCTTCTACTTCGTCCCGGCCCGATTGTACGTACGCGTCGACGACGCCGGCGCGCACCGCTCGAGCGTCGGTCTGGCGGCGACCACGGTGAAGGGCTACGACGTTTTCGAGAGCGAGTTTGCCCGATTGGTGGTAGCCTTGAAAGCGGATAATTCATGAACCTTCCCTGGGACGAAATCCTCATCGGCGTCGCGTTGGGCGCTTACACGCTAGGCGCGCTCGCGCTGGTGATCTATTTCTTTTCGCAAGACGAGTCATTCCGCAAGGCCGGCGTTCCGCTGGCGATTCTCGGATGCGTCGCGCAGTTCGTCCAACTCGCGGTGCGCTTCGAAACGACGCACGTCTGGCCGTTGCTCAACCTGTACGGATCGCTCTCGCTCTTCTCGGCGATGTCGGTGGCAATCTACATCGGCTTCGCGTTTCGCTACCGGCTTTGGTTCGCGGGCGGATTCGTGCTCGCACTCGCAGCGATATTTCTCGCCTACGGGGTCACCTGGTACGAAGGAACGATGCCGCCGGTTCCATCGCTGCAATCCTACTGGGCAAAGATTCACGTGCCGATCGTCGTTTCGTCGTACGCCGCGTTTCTGGTCGCCTTCGTTTTCTCGTGCATCTATCTGCTGAAGTACTACGCGGCCCGCTCCGGCACGGGCGCGGTCGCACGCTGGCTGGCGTCTTTTCCGAGCCTCCCGCAGCTCGACGCGATCGTTTATCGCGCCGTCGCGATCGGTCTGCCGCTGATCTCCATCGGGATCATTACCGGCGCGATGTGGGCGCACGAGGCGTGGGGCGCATATTGGCAGTGGGATCCCAAGGAGACGGCAGCCTTGTTCTCCTGGATCGTCTATCTCGCGTACATGCATCTGCACACGCGCCACGCGTGGCGGGGGCTGCGCACGAACTGGGTCAGCGTCATCGGCTTCGCCTCGATCATTTTCTGCTATCTCGGGGTGAACATCTGGATATCGGGATTGCACAGCTACAAGGTGTGATCGAAGTCCTGGCGGGCCGCTGCAGGCAGAGGTTACAATGTCGCCAAATGAGCCTGCCACCCGTACCTACGCCCTTGGGGAGAAGCTATTTTGTCTGACTCGAATGCCGGCGCGGGCAGCGACGCTGCGGCCCAAAGCGCCGACGAAGTCAGCCGCCGGACCTTCATGGCCAACGCGACGCTGACCATCGGCGGGATCGTCGGAGTCGTACTGGCCGTACCGATCGTGGGGTCGCTGTTGCCGCCCAAAAACGCCTCGAGCGGAAGCTGGGCGCCCTTGAGCACGCAGGAGCTCGACGCCCTGCAGAAGGCGACCGATAAGCCGGTCAAGCTGACGTTCACGCTCAAATACAAAGACGGCTATCTGCCCGAGCAGAGCGCTCCCGAGTACGTCTGGGGCATTAAGATCGATCCGGCAAAGTTTAAAGCCGCGCGCCCCGACATTTTCAGCGGTGCGGGCGGGGCCGCGGACGTGCCGTACGACGCCGTCACCATGGGCTTCGTGATCTTCAGCCCAATCTGCCCGCATTTGGGTTGCTACTACAACTGGAGCGACGCACAGAACCGGTTCATGTGCCCCTGCCACGGATCGCAATACACCTTCGACGGAACGCACATCGCGGGCCCCGCGCCTCGTGGCTTGGACCCATTGCCGTTTCGCGAACAAAACGGCGCAGCCGAGGTAACGTGGATCGTCTATCAGTCCAACACACCGCAACGTATCGTCGTCTCCTATCAGGCATAGGGAATCGCTGATGCTGAACTGGATCGAAAAACGAACCGGCTTCGTCTCGATGACGAAGGACTTTCTCACCGAGGACGTGCCCGGCGGCGCGAGCTATTGGTACGTCTTCGGAAGCGCGACGCTGTTCGCGATGATCGTGCAGATCACGACCGGCATCTTTTTGACCTTCTTCTACGCGCCGTCCGCAGCGACCGCATGGGAATCGACGCGCGCGATTTATCTCAACCCCTACACGCACTTTTTGCTTTCCGTCCACTATTGGGGCTCCTCGGCGATGATCGCCCTGGTCTTCCTGCATCTTCTGCAAGTGCTCATTTTTGGCGCCTACAAATCGCCGCGCGAACTGCAATGGGTCGTCGGCGTGCTCTTGCTGCTCGTCACCTTGGTACTCGGCCTCACGGGCTATCTATTGCCGTGGGACATGGATGCCTACTTTGCCTCGCAGGTCTCACTCAACATAACCGGGCTCGCTCCGGGACTCGGTCCCGTTATCCAGCACATCGCACAGGGCGGCGGCGCGATGGGCACCGCTACGATCAACCGCTTCTTCGGACTACACGTCTGGCTGATGCCGGCCGTACTCGTGTTGCTCGTCGGAGCACATTTGGCGATCTTCCGTCATAACGGCTCGGCTGGGCCGGTCGTCGAAGACCCGCGCACGCTCAAGGTGGGGCGATTCTGGCCGGATCAGATGTTTATGGACGGCGCGTTCTCGTTCATCGTCTTCGTCATCATCTGCTTTCTCGCGTTTGCGTTTCCGCCATATCTGGATGCGAAGGCCGATCCGACCAAGTTCTTCGTCCCCTATCCCGCCTGGTATTTCTTATCGCTCTTCGGCCTGCTCGCACTCGTGCCGCCCGAGCTCCATCTTGGTCCGCTGACCATCGGCACGGAGTTAATCGCGACGATCGTCGTGCCGACGCTCTTCCTGGTGGTGGTTCTTCTGCTTCCGTGGCTCGACCGCAGCCGTACGCGGAGTTTCGCGGCGCGCTCGGGCATATTGTGGACGACTACGATCGTCGTCTGCACCATCGTCGGATTATCGATCTTCGCCCAAGTGACGACGATGGCCAAACAGGCCGCCGCGCCGCCCTCACCGCCGGAGTCGGTCGTATTGAGCGCGACGGAGGTTTCAACCGCATCGAGTGCGGCCGCACCCGGAGCCGCGGCGGCGCCAAGCGCGGGTGGCGCGACCGACGCCAATGGTGCAAAGGTCTTTGCTGCCAACTGCGCGAGCTGCCACGGAGCGCAGGGCCAGGGCACGCCGGGCGCGTTTCCCCCGCTCGCCAACAACCCGGTCGTCACCGGCGATCCCCAAAAAGTAATTGGAATCCTGACCGCCGGCCTGCACGGCCAGATATCCGTGGGAGGAATGAGTTACAACGGACAGATGCCGGCGTGGAAAGGTCAGCTTTCGAATAAAGACATCGCCGACGTCATAACATACATTCGCGGCGGCCTCGGAAGCAATCACGCCTCAGCCGTGACGCAAGCACAAGTAGCGGGTTATAAGCCTTAGGGCAACGTGACTAGGAGGCTCTGATTTAGTCCAGATCGCCCTTCGACTCGCTGCGCTCGCTCAGGACAGGCATCGGCGAGGGGTGAAGTTTACTACGGTAAATGAACCCCGAGCTGACGAAGAGCTGGGCTAACTCAGGGCCTCCTAGCGGCAGGGGCGGCCCTCGTAGAGCAGTAGCGCCGCCTTGCGGTCGACGGTAACGAGGCGGCGCACGCGGCCGTACGTGGGATCGGTCGGCACGCTCGCGGCCGGAACGATCACCCACGCGCGCGATGCCGCGCAGAGGATCGTGCGAGGGTCGACGCCATCGGTCGGCGGATCTCCATCGCTCGGCGGTGCCAGCACGCGGACGACCGGATGCGTATAAAAAAGCAACGCATTGCCGCCCGAAACGTTTTGGATGGCCACGACGTCGCCCGAACGCTGCTCTCGCTCGATAACCGCCGCCAATCGCGGCACCGGCTTAAATGCTTCCGCGTGCGGTAAGACCGTCACAGCGAGCACGTCCGTCGCGACGATTGCGGCGAATGCCAGCGCGTAGGGTGCCGCGCCCACGGTACTGCGCCGCGCGACCAGCAGCGCGGTCAACAACGAGCCGGCGAAGATCGCCGCCGCCATCGCCAGCAACGGGGGAACCGCGATCGCTATTTCGGCCGTCAGGCGATTGTTGCGCGTGAAGAGCGAGATCGCAATAGCCAACGCCCCGATCGTCACCGGCACCGTCGCCGCGGAAAAAACTGCCGAACGCGTACCGCCGCGGCGCACGACCGCTTCGAAGTAGAGCGCGGTGATCAATGCGAGGGCGGGAAGCTCGAGTGCGATGTAATTCGGAAGCTTCGTTCGAGCTACGCTGAAAAAGAGCAGCGGCATGACGATCCACGCAAATGCGAGGCGCACCAGACGCGAAGATCCCGGATCCTGCGACTGCGCCGGCTGCAGCCTGCGAATGCCGTCGGCAATCGCCATTGGGAGGAACGCAATCCACGGGAAGAAGCCAAGGATAATGACGGGCACGTAATACCAAAACGGCCCGGCTTGATTCTCGACGACGCCGGTATAACGGCCGATCGTGTACTCTCCAATGAGCTTTTGAAGCGGAAAGAAGTGATAGTGCAGCACCAGTGCGATCGGCCACGGAGCAGCGATCGCAAAAAAAGCCAGAAGCCCCACGACCCAGGCCCGCGCCGACGGCGCGTATGTTGGTTCGAAACGCCGATTCCAAAAGAAGAACGGTACGATGACCAACAGCGCGACGACCGGTGCAACCAGTCCTTTTGCCAAGAACCCGAATCCCGCCGCAATCCAGCCGAAAATCGCGTACCGGTCGCGCCCGCTCTCAAGACCACGAAACCACCAGAAGATCGTCATCGCGACTGCCAAGTCGAGCAGCGCGTCCATGATCGCCAGCCGGCCGATCACCGCTTGCATCAAGCACGTCGAAAGAATGACGGCAGCGTAAATGCCGACGCGCGATCCAGCTTGCCGCGCGACGGCGTAGCCGGTAAAGGCGGAGAGGACGACCGTCGCCAGCGCCGACGGAAGTCGCAGCGCCAGCGGCGTTGGGCCTGCCAGCAGCGAGAAAAGGGCGCCGAACCAAAAATACAGCGGCGGCTGGACGAAGTACGGCACGCTGTTGAGGTGCATGACCACCCAGTCATGCGTGAGAAGAATTTCTTTGGCAACCTCGCCATACGCCGTTTCGCTGTTGTCCCAGAGAGTGCCGACACCCAAACCCGGAAGGGTTATGAGGGCTGCAACGACCGCACCCACGGCGGCGGCTCGAACGGCTCCGTCCGCGGTTCTCTTCATGACGAAAGGCGGTTTTTGGCTGCCGGGCGCTGAAGTCTTTTATGTTTCCATGTTGACCATCTCATTGCGGCCAGACGGCCGCCGAGCGGTTATAATCGGCGGAGGAATCGTTGCGGCTCGAAAGGCCGAATCGCTTGCCGAGGCCGGATTTCGAATCTCGGTCGTAGCGTATCGGATCGCCGATCGCTTGCGCGAGTTCTTAGGCGCGAACGCGGGAACGTGCGCGCAGCGAGGCTACGAACCGAGCGACCTCGCCGGGGCGGCGCTCGTCGTCGCTGCAACCGACGACGATGCAATCAACGCGCGCGTCGTCGCCGACGCCCGCGCTGCGCACATACTCGTTTGCGATGCCTCCACGGGGGATCGAGGGGATTTTACGATGCCGGCGACGTTTCGCGTCGGAGATCTGACGATCAGCGCCGACTCCGCGGGCAGCTCGCCGGCTTTCTCGAAGCGCGTCGTGCGCGAGTTATCCGAGCATTTCGGATCGGAGTACGGCGACGCGCTGCAAGTGCTGGGGCGCATGCGCGCTCACGTCAAAGAGGCCTTCCCCGGAGAGGAAGGCGCCGCCATTTTACGCACGCTCGCGGAGCGGCCGATTGCCGAACTTGCCGCAATGCCGGACGCGGCCGTCGTCTGTGCTTCGCGCCGCAGCCCGCTCGCGATGATTCAAAGCCGCACGATCGCGGCGCGTTTAGCCGAACGCGGGATCGCAACGATTATGCTGGGCATCACGACGAGCGGCGATCGGGATAAGGAGCACCCCATCGATCGCCTCGGCACCGTCAACGTTTTCATCGCGGAGCTGGAGAACGCGCTGCGCGAACGGCGTGCCGATTACGCCGTTCATTCCTGTAAGGATCTACCGAGCACGCTTCCCGACGATTTGCAGATCGCGGCCATCTCCCATCGGCAAGACGCGCGCGATGCTTTTTGCAGCGAGCGCTATAGCGACTTCGACAGCCTCCCGCTAGGATCGGTCGTCGGAACGTCCAGCCCGAGGCGGCGCGCACAACTCGCGGCGCTTCGTCCCGATCTGCGATACGAAACGCTAAGGGGTAACGTAGGCACTCGGCTTGCGAAGCTGCGCGACGGCCGCTACGATGCAATCGTGCTGGCGATGGCCGGGTTAGATCGATTGGGAGAACGCGCCACGCACCTCGTACCATTTGAAGTCGATCGCGTCGTTCCGGCCGTCGGTCAAGGCGCGCTCGCCGTGGAGACTCGCGTCGGAGAGGATTGGTTGACGAACGCCCTGCGATCGGCTGTAAACGATCGCGTCAGCGAACTCTGCGTCGTCTGCGAACGCGCGGCGCTTGCGGCAATGCACGCGGGCTGCAGCGCGCCGATCGGAATTCACGCGCGTTTTGGCGCGGCGGGCATGGTGGTTGACGCCGCGGTGGAAGCCGAGCCCGGCGTTATTCTCCGCCATCGCATCGAACGCTCCGTGGCGACGGTACAAGAGGCGGAGGCTCTGGGAACGGCGCTCGCCGCCGAGCTGGCCGCGCGCAGTGTCGCCGCACCGTGAGCCGGCCGTGATTGCAGTGCGGCCCCGGCGCCTGCGCCGCAGCCAGGTCATGCGCGAGCTCGTTGCCGAGCATCGCATCGGGATCGAGCATCTCGTCCAACCGCTCTTCGTGGTGGAACGCGACGAAGACGCGGGCCCGATCGAGTCGATGCCGGGAATCTCGCGGCTCTCGCTCGACGCCACCTTAGCCGAAGCGCGCGAACTCTTTGCGTTAGGCATCAAAAGCGTGCTTGTCTTCGGTATTCCGGCAAACAAAGACGCCGTTGCGTCGAGCAGTTACGACCGCAACGGAATCGTCCAGCGAGCGATTGCGGCCGTCAAGGCGGAGCTGCCGGAGATGCTGGTGATCGCCGACCTCTGCGGCTGCGAGTATACCGACCATGGCCACTGCGGAATTCTCGATTCGGAGGGCGAGGTCGACAACGATGCGACGTTGGAACTGCTCTGCCGCATCGCTCTGACGTACGCGGATGCGGGAGTCGACGTCGTCGCTCCATCCGATATGATGGACGGCCGCGTCAAGGCGATTCGTTGCGCGCTGGACGGCCAGGGGCGCTCGAGCGTCGCCATCATGGCCTACAGCGCGAAGTATGCATCGGCGTTCTACGGGCCGTTTCGAGATGCGGCAGGTTCGGCGCCGCGGCAAGGAGATCGCCGCGGCTACCAGATGGACGCGCCCAACTCTCGTGAAGCGCTGCGCGAGATCGCGCTGGACATTGCGGAAGGCGCCGACATCGTGATGGTCAAGCCGGGGTTGCCCTATCTCGACGTGGTGCGCGCCGCACGCGACCGGTTTGACGTGCCGATTGCGGTTTACAACGTCAGCGGCGAGTACGCGATGCTTCAAGCGGCAATCGGCAACGGCTGGCTCGATGGCGATCGTGCCATCGACGAGACCTTGACGTCGTTCGTGCGAGCCGGCGCCGACATCGTCATCACGTATTTCGCCAAAGACTACGCGCGGCGTCATGGCTGATGCGATCCTGCTCCTGGCCGGAGGCTCCGCGACGCGCTTTCCAGGAAAGCTCGAGCACGACATCGAGGGCCAGCCGATGATCGTGAGAGTCTTTGCGAAACTGGCCCGCGGCCCGTGGCCGGTATACGTAGCCGGCAAGGGAAGCTTTGCGCCGCCGGTCGACGCGGCGCTTTGCGCGCCGTTGCTGATCGATCGCTGGTCCCCGCGGGGTCCACTGTATGCGCTGCTCTCCGCTTGCCCATTCATTCCGGCCGATCGCATCTTTGCCGTCGCGGCGGATCAGCCGCAACTCGAGCCCAGCGTGCTCGAACGTTTAGCTGCTGCGTGGATGCCGGGCGACGAAGCCGCGGTGCCCGAGCATGCGGGCGTCGTCGAACCGCTCGCTGCTCTCTACGACAGATTCGCGCTTCTCCGCGAAGGCCTTCGACTGCGCCGCGCAAGCCGCACGGCAATGCGCGATCTGATCGGCGCCGTTGCAACTCGCTTCGTGCCGATGGAGAGCCGCTACTTTCGCAACGTGAACACGCGCTCCGACCTCGGACGCAGAATGGAACCGACGTGAAGCTGGAACGTTCGATCGCCGAATTTGCGCGCGCCCGCAACGTCATTGCAGGCGGCGTGAACTCGCCGGTCCGCGCGCTGGGTTCGGTCGGCCTTTCTCCCATCTTCATGAAGAGCGGAGCCGGGGCGATGCTCTACGATGTGGACGGTCACGAGTATCTCGATTACCTCATGTCCTGGGGCGCCTTGCTCCTTGGCCACGCTCATCCCGCGGTAACGCGGGCGATCGTCAATGCCGCTTCGCGGGGTACTTCATTCGGAACGCCGACCGAATCCGAGAGTCAGCTCGCGGAGCTGATCGTTTCGATGATGCCGTCAATCGAACGCATTCGCCTCGTTTCCAGCGGAACCGAAGCGACATTAAGCGCCGTTCGGCTAGCCCGCGGCTACACCGGGCGTTCGAAGATCGTGAAGTTTGCGGGTTGCTATCACGGTCACGGCGACTCGTTCCTGATTGCAGCCGGATCCGGCGCGCTAACTGCGGGGGTGCCGGACTCGCCCGGCGTCACCGACGGTGTCGCTGCGGATACGATCGTGTTGCCGTTTAACGACCTCGTGGCCGTCGAGGAGGCGTTCGAAAGCAATCCGGGGACGATCGCGGCGCTGATCGTCGAGCCCTATCCCGGAAATATGGGGCTGATCTTGCCGCGACCCGGATATCTGCTCGAGCTTCGCGAGCTCTGCACTCAGCACGGCGCGGTGCTGATTTTCGACGAAGTGATGACCGGGTTTCGCGTGGCGCGCGGCGGCGCGCAAGCGCGCGAAGGCGTCCGGCCCGACCTGACGACGCTTGGCAAAGTGATCGGCGGCGGTTTACCGGTCGCGGCGTTTGGCGGCAGAGCGGAGATCATGGCCCAGCTCGCCCCCGACGGGCCCGTCTACCAAGCAGGGACGCTCTCTGGCAACCCGATCGCCATGGCCGCGGGCATCGCCACGCTCGGGGTTGTCGCAGCGGACCACACACTCTACGAGCGCCTCGAAGCGCTGGGACGCCGGCTGACGGAGGGTTTGAAAGCCGGCTTCGACCGGCACGGCTATCCGAGCTTCGTCAACTGCGCGGGGGGGATGTTTTCGATCTTCTTCGCGCGCGACGAGGTGAGCGACTTACGCGGAGCCCAAGCCACCGACCGGCGCCTCTTTGCAAAGTACTTTGGCGCCATGCTCGAGCGTGGCGTCTACTTCGCACCGTCGCCCTTTGAGTCGAACTTTCTTTGCGCCGCCCACACCGCCGCAGAGATCGACCGCACGGTTGCGGCCTCGGACTCGGCGCTGGCGGAGCTGAGGGCGACGGATGAGCGCCCGTTGCGAGCGATGCACTTGTCGGGCGAAGCGTCGGAGCCGTAGGATTGCCTCATGCCCTTGACCTGCATCGGCCTCTCGCATCACACGGCCCCCGTCGAGGTTCGGGAGCGGCACGCCTTTCCGGCATCGCGGATGGCCGAAGCCTTGGTCGCCCTGCGCGACTACGAGGCGGTTACCGAAGCCGTCATGCTGCAGACGTGCGGAAGGCTAGAGATCTATGCCGAGCTCTCCGATTACGAGAGCGGCGTCGGACAGATAAAGTCGTTTTTGACCAACTTTCGTCACGGCACCACCGGCTACGATATCGAGTCCTATCTTTACACTCGGCTCGGTCACCAGGCCGTCGAGCACCTTTTCCGCGTCTGCACCGGTCTCGACTCGATGCTAATCGGCGAAGCCGAAATTCTCGGGCAGGTCAAAGAAGCGTACGTCGCCGCGACGCAAGCCGACTCTCTCGGCAGAACGCTCCATCGTCTCTTCCGTGAGGCGATCGCGGCCGGCAAAATCGCTCGCGCGAAGACGCACATCGGAAGTGAATCGGTCTCAATCGCTACCGCAGCGGTCGAAGCGGCGCGCGTTCGTCTCGGTACGTTGGAAGGGAAGTCCGTTCTCGTCGTCGGCGCGGGCAAGATGGGGCGCGCAGCGGTAAAACGATTGCGCCAAGAGGGCGCCGCGCGAGTCATCGTAACGAATCGGACGCTGGCACGCTCTCGCGAACTGATCGAGGAGGCCGGCTTCGGCGAAGCGGTCGAGATGCCCGAACTCTCCGACGCGCTTGCGGTTGCCGACGTCGTCGTCGCCTCCACCGGCGCCTCGCATTTTCTCCTCGACGAAAAGCGCGTGGCCGCCGCGATGGCCCTGCGTGCGCAGCGTCCGCTCTTTATCGTGGACATCGCGGTGCCGCGCGACGTGGATCCGGCCGTAGCGCAGGTTGCCAACGTTGCGCTCGTCGACGTCGACGGCCTCAAATCGGTCGTAAACGAACGGCTCGAATCCCGGCGCGAGGCGATCCCGGCCGTCGAGAAAATCGTCGGCGAACACGTCGAACGCTTCGAAAGCTGGTACCGTTCTCGCGCGACGTTGCCGGTGATCGCGCGGCTAACGCAAAAGGCAGAGGCGATTCGCGCAAAAGAAGTCGAGCGGCTCTTGGCACGCTGTCCAAACCTGAGCGAGCGCGAACGTATGCTCGTGACCGGCATGAGCATGACGATCGTTTCGAAGCTGCTGCATTCGGTGATTCTAAAAATTCGCAATAAGGCGATCGTCGATCGTGCCGAGGCACTCTCACACGCGCGAGTGCTCGACGAGCTTTTCGAGCTGAATATCGCCGGCGCCATCGCCGACTCACTGGTTGCGATGACCCCCGATGGGCATTAGGAGCCAAGGACGCGTGTTCTTAGTCGGCGCAGGCCCGGGCGATCCGGGCCTGCTGACTTTACGAGCCGCCGAGGTACTCGAGTCGGCGGAGGTATTGCTCTACGACGCGCTTGCCGGCGATGCGATCGTCGCCCTCGCTCCGCCGGCCTGCGAGCGAATCTACGTCGGAAAGCGGGCCGGAGAACACGCGATGCCCCAAGACGAAATCGAGCGGCTGACGATCGCGAAAGCGCAAGGCGGACGTCGCGTCGTCCGGCTGAAGGGCGGCGATCCTTTTATCTTCGGACGAGGCGGTGAAGAAGCGCAAGCGCTCGTGGCGTCGGGAGTGCCGTTCGAGATCGTTCCGGGAGTCAGCTCCTCGTACGCCGCGCCGGCCTATGCGGGAATTCCGCTCACCCATCGCGAGTACGCGGCATCGTTCACCGTGGCGACCGGTCACGAAGATCCGGGCAAAGCCGTTTCGAGCTTGGATTGGGCGAAGCTCGCCGATCCTGCGCGCACGCTCGTCTTATTGATGGCAACCGCGAACTTGCGCGAGATTACTCGCGAGCTGATCGCGCATGGGTTAGCGCCGCAGACACCGGTGGCCGTCGTGCAGGACGGGACGCGGCCGAGCCAGCGAACCGTACTCGGACGGCTCGACTCCATCGCCGACGACGTCGCGGCTGCAGAGATCGGCGCGCCTGCCGTCGTCGTCATCGGCGGCGTTGCGGCGTTGCGGAGACAGCTGCGCTGGTTCGATTCCGGCGCGCTCTTCGGCAAGCGCGTCTTGATCACGCGCGCGGGCGAGCAGTCGGGCGAGTTCGCACGCGCGCTGCTCGCACGGGGCGCGCAGCCGGTTCTTGCGCCGGTGATTGCCATCGCGCCGGTCGACGACACGAGCGCTGCGGAACGAGCGTTCCAGGACCTTTCATCGTATGCGTGGCTGATCTTCACGTCGCAAAATGGCGTCGACGCATTCTTCAGGCGGCTCGCCGCGAGGCAGGGCGATGCTCGATCGATCGGCAGGGTGAAGCTCGCCGCAATCGGCGAACGCACCGCGGCGCGCCTGCGAACCTACGGCGTAATCGCCGATCTCGTGCCGGCAGAGTTTATCAGCGAGGAAATCGCGCGAGAGGTCATCGCACGCAGCACTGCGGGAGACCGAATACTGCTCTATCGCGCACAAGAAGCTCGCGACGTTCTGCCGCAGATGCTGCAAGATGCCGGACTAGACGTCACCATCGTTGCTGCGTATACGACGTTGATTCCGCCCGACGAGGACTTCGCGTCAAAAGTTTCCGAGGCCGACGTACTCACGTTCACGAGTGCGAGCACGGTTCGCGGCTTCGTCGCGCTCCTGCGCGATGTCGCAGCCTCGCGGGCAGCGAGCGGCAAATGCGTCGCGTGCATCGGACCGATCACCGCGAACGCCGCCGCGCAAGCCGGCTTAAACGTCGACGTCGTGGCGCCCGTCCATACGACGGCAGGGCTGCTCGATGCGCTCGAAATCTACTACGCGACAAGCAGGTGATACGGCTCGCAGTCGGCGCGGCGCTGGCCGCGGGGATCTCGCTGGCGGCGTATCGCGTACGCGCACTCTCGTTCGACGGCGCGCTCGCTGCGTTTGTCGTCGGCACGATCGTCGTCGCCGCCCAAGGATGGAACAGCGCGGCAGTTCTGCTGGCGTTCTTCCTACCGTCAGCGCTGCTCACGCGCATGGGACGCGAGCGAAAGCGTTCGCTGCGAGGGACGCAAGAGGCGGCGCCTCGCAATGCGTGGCAAGTCCTGGCGAACGGAGGCGTTGCCGCGCTGTGCGCGGTCGCAGCGCTCGCTGCGAGCGCCCCATTTAACGCCGCCTTCGCGGGCGCGTTTGCGGCGGCATCGGCGGATACGTGGGCCACGGAGATCGGTACGCTCGCGCGCCGCCGGCCGGTTTCGATTCTCACGTTTCGCCCGATGGAAACGGGACTCTCCGGCGGTGTGACACTCCTGGGAACCTGCGCGATGATCGCGGGCGCGCTCTGCGTCGCCGTCGTCGCATCGCTGCTGCGAGTCGCGCCGTTGCTGCCCGTTGTGGCAGCCGGTATCGCGGGCGCGCTACTTGACTCGATCGTTGGCGCAAGCCTTCAGGCCCGTCAATGGTGCCCGCGTTGCTCGGTCGAATGCGAAACACCGCAGCATTACTGCGGAACGTCGACGACGATACGGCGCGGCGTGCGCTGGATTCAAAACGA